>JAWKRD010000025.1:0-123726 GCA_041389805.1 Polyangiaceae bacterium
CGGGACGCGGCTCATCTCGCGGAGCGAATTCCAAAGTACGCGGGCACCGCTGAGAGCGCCGAAGCCGAACTCCGAGATCTACGCTCCAAGGTTGCATCAATCAGCATTGAGGTGAGCGGCGGGACCGCCCTCGAGGTGTGGGTCGGACAACGCAAGGTTCCGCAAACGCTGTGGCGCGGCGTTGCAGTGAAACCAGGCCTGGTTCACGTCGTCGCCCGCCTCCCAGGCGGCAGACGAGCGTGGCGCCCGGTGCAGATCCAGGTGGGGGATGCAAAGACCGTGGCACTCGACCTAACCAGCGCCGAGGAAGGCCCAGCGAACATTGTCCCCTGGGAAACCGCCGGGAAGGGCGGGCCGCAGTCGTCTGCGGCTGCCAATGACCCGGCACCAGAAGTCGCCGCTGACCACAGTTCAGATCCCCGCGGAGACAAGCCGCCTTACCGCGAGTTCAGCTACATCGCAGCCGGTGTGGGAGGTGTGGGGTTGATCACCTTCGGCGTCGCCGGCTTGATGAGCCAATCCACCCACTCCCAGCTGGAGAGCGACTGCGTGGACAATGCTTGCCCAGCTGGAAGTGCTGATCTGATCGACCGCGGCAAGCGCGAACAAACCATCGCGAACATCGGACTTGGAGTCGGCCTCGTGGGGCTCGGGGCTGCCGCAGTGCTCTACTTCATGGATCAACAGTCAGGTACCTCCGCTCAGTCTTCTGGTAGGCGCCCTCGTCACGCAGCACTGCGGCTTGCGCGGCGTGTGACCGTGAGTCCCGGCTTCGTGGGCTACGAGGGGAGCTTCTGATGCGCGCGTGGCTGAAGGCTTCGAGCCGACTTGGACTCGCGGCGGCAGCTATCGGCTTCGCCAGCGTGGGCGCGTGCACCCAGGACTTCGACTCGTTCTATGTCGACGCAGATGCCGGAGCCACGGGCGGCTCTGGTCAAGGGGGCGCAGCCGGAAGCAGCGCCGGAGCCGCCGGAGGAAGCGCCGGCAGTGCGAGCGGGGGCAACGCGGGGGCTGCTGGCAGCGGCGGCGCTTCAGGCAGCGCCGGGATGGCAGGCACTGGCGGCACCGGCGCCTGCGAATCCGGCTTCAAGGCGTGCGGCGGAGAATGCGTTGCTGCCGACGACCCAGCCTACGGGTGCACGGCTACTGGGTGCGATCCTTGTGGAGTCCCGAACGCCACGGCGGCGTGCTCCGCTGGCGCCTGCACTATCAACACCTGTGATACTGGGTTCGCTGATTGCAACACCGACGCGGGGGACGGCTGCGAAATCAATCTAACCAGTGACGTGAGCAACTGCGGTGCGTGTGACCGCGGCTGTGCCCTGCCCCACGCAAGCGCCCGCTGCGAGAACTCGCAGTGCGAGATCGACGGCTGTGACGCGGGCTACACCAACTGCGACAACGATCCATCAACCGGCTGCGACACCAACACGGACTCCGACCCGCGAGCTTGCGGCAGCTGCGTCAACGACTGCTTCGCTTCCTCCGGGAACTGGACTTGCAAGACCGGAAGCTGTGAGCTCTCGGCTTGCCCCACGGGTTTCGCCGACTGTGACGGTACCGGCTGCAACACGAACACCCAGACTTCGCTCTCCGACTGCGGCTTTTGCGACAACGCGTGCGCGCCGACGAACGCCACAGGCACGTGCATCGCCGGTGAGTGCAAGGTCCTGAGCTGCAACCCCGGTTTCGCAGACTGCGATAACAACCCCGATAACGGCTGCGAACGGAACCTCAAGACGGATCCGGACAACTGCGGCACTTGCGGACGCGCCTGCTCCAGCTCGGGAGTCGCGACTCGAGCGTGTTCCAACGGGGTCTGCGCCCCGTCGTGTTCCTCCGGCATGGGCGACTGCAGTAGCCCTGCCGCTCCCAGCCCGGACAACGGGTGCGAGACGAACCTCAACACGAGCCCGGACAACTGCGGCGTATGCAATCGAGCGTGCTCCTCAGTGAACGCGCAGACTCGTCTCTGCATGGGTGGAACGTGTGCTCCCATTTGCAACTCAGGCTTCGGCGACTGCACGACTCCAACCGCTCCCGCTGCTGACAACGGCTGCGAGGTTTCAACGTCCACTGACGCGCTCAACTGCGGCGGCTGCGGCCGCACGTGTTCGACGTCCGGAGTGCAGACGCTGCTGTGCAACGCGGGTCTATGCACGTCCACCTGCACGGGCACGAAAGGCAACTGCAATCGCCCGGCTGCGCCCGCCCCGGACGATGGTTGCGAGGTCGAGCTCTCAACGAACCTCGACAACTGCGGCACCTGCGGACGCGCCTGCAGCGGAACGAACGTCGCCACGCGCATGTGCTCCGGCGGCAGCTGCACCTCGACTTGCCAGACAGGTTTCGGCAACTGCCTACAGCCACCCGGCGCAGTGACGGACGACGGCTGCGAAGCCAACCTGAACACCAACGCTGACAACTGCGGCGCGTGTGGACGCGCGTGCTCCTACGCCAACACCACAACCCGCAGCTGCAACGCAGGCTTGTGCAACTCGACCTGCGGGGCTGGTTTCGGCAACTGCTCCCAGCCCGCCGCGCCCGCCAATGACAACGGCTGCGAGAGCATCCTGGCGTCGGACACGCAGAACTGCGGCGCTTGCGGGCGCCCCTGTTCAACCAGCGGGACGAGCAGCACGAGCTGTAGCGGCGGGCTCTGCAACTCCCCGTGTTCCACGGGCCGGGGCAACTGCACTCAGCCGGCCGCGCCCAGCGCCGATGACGGCTGTGAGATCGACACCCTCACAGACACTCGCAACTGCGGTGCGTGCGGCCGCGGTTGCTCGGGCGACCACGTGCTCAGCAAGTCGTGCAGCTTTGGTGTCTGCAACTCGACCTGTGACGTCGGCTACGGAAACTGTGCTCAGCCGCCAAACGGAGCCGACGACGGCTGCGAGACGAACGTATCCGCGAACACTTCTTCCTGCGGCGCGTGCGGCGAAGGCTGCGTGAGTGGATTCGTTTGCGGCTCGAACACCTGCGGCTGCGACTCCAACGGTGACTGCAACGCTGGCGGCAACGCGACCTGCTCCTCGGGGATCTGCGAGTGTTCACGGATCGGCCCTGATCAGGTCTGCAAACCAGGCGAACGCTGCATCAACAACAGCGGGCAGAGCACTTGCTCGTGCAATGGCGGCAGTGGCTGTGGGAGCGGCCAGACGTGCTGTGAAGCCGGCTGCAAGAACCTCAGCAGCGACGCCACGAGCTGCGGTGCTTGTGGCCACTCGTGCCCCCCCGGCTTCAACTGCGCCAGCAGCTCTTGCGTCTGCAACGGCGATGCAAGCTGCAACGCCGGCTCTCCTGGAACGTGTAGCTCGAACGTGTGCCACTGCGGCGCCACGACCTGTGGCCCCGGCGAGCGCTGTCAGCCTGGCGGTACCTGCGGCTGACGTCGAGTGAGCCGAGCGGCGAGCTCGAGCCGCGCGTCGTGCTTTCCTGACGCAGAAAGCGGGTTAGAGTCGGGCGATGGATCCGGTTGCGCTCTTCCTGCTGGCAGTCGCTGGCATCTTCGCCATTGGCGCGGTCGGCGAGCTGATCTTTCAGCGCACGAACATCCCGGACGTGATTTGGCTCATCCTGGCTGGCATCGTCCTCGGACCCATCAGCGGGCTGCTGACGCGTGAGATGCTCGCCAGTGTTGCGCCGTTCTTCGCTGCGATCACCTTGGTGGTCGTGCTGTTCGAAGGCGGGAGCAAGCTTCGCCTCGGAGAGATCGGCAAGGCCGCGCCCCGTTCCAGTTTGCTGGCGGTGTTGAGCTTCCTGTTCGCCACGTTGGTCGTCGCGGCGCTGAGCATGCTGGGGCGCTGGCCCTTCGGGCTGCTCCCCGAGAGCTGGAGCTGGACCCACGGACTGTTGCTCGGCGCCATTCTGGGCGGGTCGAGTTCCATCATCATCATGCCGGCCATGGCTCAGGCGCGACTACCCGCGCCCCTGGCGAATCTGGTCAACATCGAGAGCGCGCTCACCGACGCGTTCTGTGTGGTCGGCACAGCAGCGATCATCGACCTGCTACTCAAGGGTGCGGGCGGCGCCGCTGCGCCGGCGATCTCCCTACTCAAGTCCTTCGGCATCGGCCTGGCCATCGGCGGCGTCGCGGGACTGGTCTGGTTGCTGCTGCTGCGTTTTCTGCGCGGAAGCGAGCATGCGTACCCGATCACCCTGGCTGCGCTGCTCGTCCTGTACGTGGTGATCGATCACGCCGAGGGCAGCGCGGCGCTGGGCATCCTCACGGTAGCAATCATCTTGGGCAACGCCGGCTCGATCTCCTCGAAGATCGGCCTCGCCGAACCGGCTGAGCTCGACACCGAAGTGCGCGGGTTCCATCGTCAGATGGCGTTCATGATCAAGTCGTTCTTCTTCGTCTTCATCGGAGCGATGCTTGGTCCGCCGTGGGGCCTGATTGTGTTTGGCGTGTTCCTTGGCTTGGTCCTGTTCGCCGCACGTATCCCTGCGGTGTTCTTGGGCACGTTGGGCAGCAAGTTCAGTCCAGCCGAGAAGCGCATGGCGGCCGTAGCCATGCCCCGAGGAATGGCCGCTGGCGTACTCGCGACCCTGCCGATGTCCGCTGGCGTGAAGGGCACCGAAGGTCTACCGGTGCTGGTGTTCGCCTGCGTCTTCACCACCATCCTGGTCTTCGCCGTTGGTTTCCCCATCATCAAGCGGGCGCTCCCCGCAGTGGACGACGACGAACCGGAGAGTCGCATCCCGATGCCCGCAGGCGCCGCCATGCCGCGCCAGACGGAGCGGATGCAGCCGCTGTCCGTCAGCGCGGCAACGGCACACGTCGCATCAGATGTACCCCCGGCAACGGCTCCGCTGCCGCCCACCGGTTACGAACCGGTGCAGCCCACATCGAGCGAGGTACCGGCGACCAGCAACGTGAGCTGGCCGCGAGACACTCAGCCGATGCGCCCCCTAAGCCCGGACGATCCACCAGAGGATTGACCTCACCGGCTGAGGCGTATCCCTAGCGCGGCGGCACCTGAGATTCTCCGCGGAAATCGAAGAGCGTCGACTGCTAGGCCTTGGAGTGGGCGTCGTCCGAGCCCATCGGAGGCGCCAGAGGCGCAGGACTGGCAAAGGCCTCGCTCGCAGGCTCGTCCGGCTCCAGGCGGCGCTTCACGATGGCGCGGCTGTATGCGTGCAGCACATCGTCGTAGCCCAACAGCCCCAAGATCTTGTTCGGCTCGCCGTGGTTGCATACTGGCAACTGCGGGTACCCGGTCTCTGCGAAGCGCTCCAGAGCAGCGCTCAACGTGTCGTCGGGATGCACCCAGGCGTGAGGCTGAGCGAAGTCCGCCGCGATCGCCAGCGCGCCCATTTCTTCATCGAAGAAGTACTCACGCAGCACGTCCAGTGTGATGATGCCGGTGACCTCTCCCTGTTCATTAACCACAGGGAAAACCGCACCACGACTCTCCGAAGCCTTGCGCAGGATACCCTCGAGAGACGTCGAGGCGTTCACCGGGTGGACTGCCAGTTGCTGGTTGTAAACCTCGGCGACGCGCTGCTCGTCCAGCACGTCCATCACGTAGTCACCTGCGTGCGCGGGAGAGTCGCGACGCGAAGGCACTTGCTTCTCGTACAAGGTGAAGCGGCGCATCAGTGTCACGGTCACCACCTCGGCCAACATGATGGGGACGAGCAACTCGTAGGAGCCGGTCATCTCACTCGCCATGACCAACGTGCTGATCGGAGCGTGAGCTACGCCCCCCACGAAGCACGCCATGCCCACGATCACGAAGGCGCCAGGCTGAGTGACCACTGTGGGAAACATCTGGTGAAACGCGAGGCCGAAGGCCCCGCCCACCATGCCGCCGATCACCACCGACGGTCCGAACACACCGCCCGAGCCGCCCGAGTTCACGCTGAGGGACGTGGTCAGCACCTTCAACAGCGCGATGCCCAAGAACGCGAGCGCACCCCACCAACCCACCGGCAGCGCTCCGTGGGTGTTGAGCAGCGCTTCCTGTAGCCAGCCATAGCCTGCTCCCAGCGCCTGGGGAGCAACCAGCGAGAGCAGTCCAACCGCCAAGCCGCCGATCATCGGCTTGCTCCAGTTGGGCACCCTCAAGGGATGGAACACCTTGTCCCGCATCCCGTAGAAGACCTTGATGTAGAGCACGCCGATCAGCGCGGCGCCGACCGCCATCACCAGAAACAGAGGCAGCTGGATCGGCTTGAACGCGTACGCCGGCTCAACGGCGAACATCTTCCCCTCGCCGAAGATCATCGTGAACACGGAGTACGCGACCACCGAGGCGAGGACGGTGGGCACGAGGCCCTCCACCTCGAAGTCGTCGCTGTACAGACACTCCACGACGAACAACGCCGCGCCAAGCGGAGTACGGAAGATGGCGCCGATGCCGCCCGCCGCACCTGCGAGGATCAAGAGCCGGCGCTCCTTCACCGACAGCTTCATCAAGCGCCCCAACAACGACGCAATGCCCGCAGCGACTTGAGCGATCGGCCCCTCGCGACCTGCGCTACCACCAGTGCCGATCAGAGCGATCGAGGCGAGGCCCTTGATCAGCGGGATGCGACCGCGAATCTTGCCCCGCTTGTGGTGGAACGAGTCGATCAGCGCATCGGTGCCGTGGCCCTCCGCTTCGGGCGCGAAGGTGAACACGAGCACGCCGCTGATGAGGCCGCCAATCGCAGGCGCCAAGACCAGCAGCCAGCGCCGCACGTCGCCGTTGGCCACGTGATGACCAATCGGCTTCTCACCGGCAGGCTCCAGCGGGTGGTAGTTGGCCAGGTCCGTGAGCACGAACGACTTCAGCCAATCCATGCAGAAGTAGAACAGTGCCGCGGTGAGCCCGGCGATAATGCCCACGAGCAGGCCCAGGCCGACCCAGCGGGACACCGTCCGGAACTCAAACAGGCGGGCTAAAGCAGATAAATCAGCGAACAGCGGTAAGCGACGCGGTCGACTTGGCATGGCGTAAGCGCTGCCCGCTTCTCCAGCGGCAGCCTCGGGGCGCACGAATCGGTCCACTTCGACGGCCCAATAGACACCCGCCAATCAGACCGGGCGGGCTGCTGTCGACCTACTCCGTGGTCGCCGAAGTCGCTCCGCAGGGACGCTCCACCCAATTCGTGGGAAGGACGACAGGACCGCGCGGGTCATTGGAGACGGGCGCGAAGGAACAGGCTACGAACGATGCACGGCAGGCCGGCAACGCGCGCGATGCTCTGCCACATCCCACCCGGAACGCAACACTCTTCTGGCCCAAGTCGCCAATCACCACGCGACTCCCCAAACCCGCGCGCTACTCAAACCACGCCGCGGGCTTCGCCTCCGTACATCCTCTCGCCGCCTCTCTCAGGTTTGGGGGTGAGGGAGCAATCTCAGGCATCGCTGCAGCCAGTTTGCGCAAGCGGGACGATCCAGCCTAAATTTCCACAGTGTCCTCCGACGGCGTGATCCTGGTGGTGGATGACGACGCCGTCAGCCGCCACGTGCTCACCCAGACGCTTGATCGCGCCGGGTTGAAGACGGTTGCGCTACCGGACGGTGACGCGGCGATCGCCTGGCTCCGCGAGCAGCGCCCCGCGTTGATGCTGCTCGATCTGTTGATGCCCGACCCCGATGGCTACGAGGTGCTGCGGGTCGTGCGTGACGAGCTGCGCCTCAGCGAACTTCCGATCGTGGTGCTCACCGGTCTGGACTCGGACGATGACATTCGACGCATCTTCGCGTCTGGCGCCGACGACTACATCCACAAGCCATTCCGCTCCGCCGAGTTGGTGAGCCGTATCCGCGGGCAACTGCGCATGCGTGACTACGTGGAAAAGCTCAGTCAACGAGAACACGGCGCACAGATGGTGCTCGAGCTGACTCAAGCCCTCGCTTCGAGCCTCGACATCCGAGACATCCTGTTCACCGTCGTGGAACGCCTGGCGCAAGTGGCAAAAGTCGATCGTTGCTCGATCGTGCTCGCCGGGGATGAGCGCGTCGGCTTCGTCGTGGCGACGAGCGACGATCAGCAGCTGCGCGACTTGCCAATTTCCCTGGATAAGTACCCGGAGATCCGCAAGGTGCTGAGCACCGGCAAGAACCTGGTGATCGCTGACGCGAGCGAACACCCGCTGCTCGACGTGGTGCGCCGCGAGGAAACACCGCTGAGCTTCGCGAGCCTGGCGCTCGTCCCGATCCTGCATGAGGGCCGCACCCTGGGCGTGATGTTCCTGCGGTCGCGGGAAAAAGGCGCAACCATTCAGAACGACCTCGAGCTCGTGACCATCGTCGCCAACGCAACGGCGATCGCGCTACGCAACGCACGCATCCTGCAGTCGCTGCGGGATGAGACCGAGCAGAGCACCTTTGCCAGAGTCGAAGCGGAGCGTCGGGTCCAGCTCTTCCAGCGTTACGCCGACTTCTTCGAGAGCGCCGCGGACGGCATGGTGGTCACCGACCGTCGCGGAAGAGTCTTGTTCGCCAACACACGTGCCCGAGAAATCACCGGCTTCTCCGAGACGGAACTCGCGCAGAGTAGCCTCGGCTCACTGCTCACCGCCCGCGAGGCCGAGCGCACCAAGCGGCTGATCCGCGGCTTCGAGCAAGGTGTCTACCCGTTGGGAGTAGATCTGGAACTTGAGACGAAACACCGCGGTCCCCTCACGCTCTCTGCGAACTTCAGCGCCGTGATGCACGAAGACGACGCGATCCTGTTCACGTTTCGCGATGTCACCCAGGAGCGCCTGACAGCTCGCGAGCTGCGCCAGACCAAGGAGTTCCTGGAGCGCGTGATCGACAGCTCCGTGGACGCGATCGTTTCAGCTGACCTCAGCGGAAAGGTGCTGCTCTTCAATCGCGCGGCGTCCAGAGTCTTCGGCTACTCCCCCGAGGACATCATCGGCAAGGCCAACGTGCAGATCTTCTACCCTCAGGGCGTCGCGCAAGAGGTGATGAGGAAGATCCGCGGGTCGGAGCACGGCGGCGCGGGCCTCCTCGAAGATTACCGCGTGGATATGCTCAGTCGCACAGGCGAGACCATCCAGGTCAAGCTGTCCGCCGCGTTGATTCTGGAGAACGGAGAGCCCGTCGGAAGCGTCGGGATCTTCACGGACATCCGCGAGCGGCTGCGCATGGAAGCCAGGCTCACCCGGGCCCAAGAGGAGCTCCGAGTGCGCGAGCGCCAGTCCATCGTCGCCGAGCTGGCGGGCACCGCTGCGCACGAACTGAATCAGCCGCTGACGTCGGTCATTGGGTATGCAGAGCTCCTGCGCCGCCACCTGGACCGCGGGGGGCAGCTCTACAACGCCGCTGGCGTGATCATCACAGAGGCCGAACGCATGGCGGAGATCGTGCGTAAAATTGGCAAGATCACCCGCTACGAAACCAAGAGCTACGTGGGTGGCGCGCGCATCCTCGACCTCGACAAGTCGAGCGACGACCAGGAACGCGGCTGAGCCTTGACTGGGCCGCTTGCGCCGCAGCCGTTGGAGTGAGGCGCCTGAGGCCCACGCTACCCCGAGGAAACGTGCTCCTCGCGGGCACCACCGGACGTAGAGGCCGTCAGTCCTTCTTTGCCTCAGGCTTGTTTTCCACGACGCGAATCACGAGTACTAGGATGCCACCCTTGTAGCTCTGTCCCGCAACGATGAACGACTGCCCAGCCTTGGCCTTGACCTCCAAGAGAGGCAGGAAGTCCTTGCCTCCGGGCTGGTTGATGGCAGCACCCAGCTTGAGGTAGCCCTTCGGCAGCTCTTCAAGCAGTTCCGTGCGGAGAACGCGCTTGTTCGGCAGCTCCATCGTCTCTGGGTGCCCCTTGATCAGCGGCAGCGACTGCTTCACCAGCAGTTCGTAGCTATCGTACGAGCTGAACGGTGGCTTCTTTAGCTGCGGCATCTCTCCGATGCGCTTGTCGATACCCTTTCCGGAGTTGGTCGCGTGGAGCACCAGCACTTCCGTGGAGTACTTGGCTTTCGCTTCTTCCGGCTTCTTCTCGGGCTTGTCATCGAGCGGAGTGAGGGCAGCAGTCGCTGGGCCGTCAGCGGCAATCGCGACGGAACTCAGGCTCAAGCAGGCGGCGAGAGCGACGCCGATCACCACAGCGCGTCGCGGCTCAGCGCGGCATTTGGAAGCCAAGCGGATCATAGTGGGCCCATCTTAGCGTCCCCAGCGGGAACGGCATCATCAGCGAGCCAAACCACGGGCGTCGACTCGTCACCCACGACGAAAATCGTCCCGTCGCTGCCTCCAAAGTCCACCGAGACGATCGCAACCGGTTCCTCTTCCGCGACGGGTTTCGGGCCTGGAGTACTCGGCGCTTGGGGGACGGCGGGCCGCGCGAGACTGGCGACGGGCGGCACGGGCTCCACCGGATGCGAACTCTTGAGCCACAGGATGCCAGCTGCCGCGGCCGCCAGGGTCACACCAACCGCCACGACCCAGCCACGCTCTCGCTGTACCGGCGCTGGCACTCGCTTCGAACCCGTCGATCGCAGCGCGGGTTCGTCCAAGCGCTCCATCACACTATCGGCTATCGAGGTGAAGTCCGGCTCAACGGCCGTGCCGTGCGCCTCCCGCAGGAAGTCGCCGAGCTGTTCCAACCCGGCGAGCTGCGCCTGCGCCTCCAGATCGGCGTCCAGCGCCTCGAGTATCTGAGCTTCGGCGTCCCCATCCAGCTCTCCGTCGTGGAGCAGCATCAAGTCCCGATGGGATAGCGACTTACGCCCGCTCACGACGCCCCCTCTTCCTTGCGAGCCCGGCGGGGCTGCGCCTCCGCTGGCTTGCCAAGCTGCTCGGAGTAGCAGTCGCTGAGCGCGCGCTGCAGCTTCTGACGAGCGTGAAACAAGCGGCTCATGATCGTGCCCTTGGAGACTTGCATGGCTTCTGCCATTTCCTCGTAGCTCATGCCCTCGACCTCGCGCATGACGATGACGTGCCGGTGATAGGGCGGTAGGGCGTCCAACGCGACTTGGATACGCTGGGCGATTTCCTTGCGGCGCACCACATCGAGGGGGTCCGCCCCGTCGATGCGCGCCATAAATGGTGAGTCGAAATCATCGGCCATCTCGTGGCGATCCGTAAGCTCTTGCTCGCGGCGCGCCGGCTTGCGCATGAGATCAATCGAGAGATTCGTGACGATGCGGTAGAGCCAGGTAAAGAAGCTCGACCCACCGTGAAACTTGGCGAGCCCGCGGTGAACTCGAAGGAACGCCTCCTGGACGACTTCACGAGCGTCGTTCTCATCCCGCACCAGACCGAGCGCGATCGCAAATGCGCGGCGTTCGTGCCGCTGCACCAGCTCCCGAAATGCGTCCCGGTCTCCTTTTTGCGCGCGTTCGATAAGGCCACGATCGTATTCCGCTTCGGCTTGGCGAGCCTCACGGTTGGACGCCTTCCGCGCACCCCTATTCACCCCCATGACACTCCGATCACGGGGTCCCACCGTCGATTTCCCACTCGAGGTCCGGGATGGGTTGTGTGGCGATTCGGGACGACCACGGGGCTGGGCTGCTCCGCCGCTGGGCGGAACAGTTGGGTGTGTGGGGGGAGTCGGGGGAGGCATCACTCATACAGATACGAAACTGCGCCGACAGCCTCCCCTTTCACTCCCGCTGGATGTCGCCCCGCCCACAGGCGTTAAGTCTACGGCATATCGAAGAAATCTGGCTCAGGCTCGGGCTCGGCCTGATTCGGGAGTTCGCCGAGCGTGAGTTTCAGGTCGAACTGCCGCTTGCCGCGCGCGACCTTGAGGGACACGACGGACCCCACCCCGGCAACGCTCGCGAGCCAACGCAGCCGCTCGGGGCCTGCAATCGGCTTACCGTCGAACTCCAGGATCACGTCGTCGTCAGCCAGCCCAGCGCGGTCACCAGCGCTCCCTGCCTTGACCTCACGCACCAGGGCCCCGGCGCGTCCGCCTAGGCTCAGTCGTGAGACGTCTTCTGCGGTCACCGACGCGACGACGATGCCAATCGCGGAGCGGTTCACACGCCCGTCCTTGAGCAGACGCGGCACCAGTTCGCGCACCATGTTGATTGGGATCGCGAAACCGATGTTGTTGGCTCTGGCACGAATCGCGGTGTTGATGCCCACGACCTGACCTGCAGAATCCAGCAATGGACCACCAGAGTTGCCAGGATTGATCGAGGCGTCTGTCTGCAGGAAGTTGTAATAACCGGAAGAATCGAGCCCCTTCACGTCGTCGCGGGTGCGTCCCTTCGCAGACACAATCCCCGCGGAAACGGTGTGCGAGAGACCGAATGGGTTCCCGATGGCCAGCACCCAGTCGCCCACTCGGGTCTTGTCGGAGTCACCGAGCGGCAACGCCGACAGGCCCTTCGCGTCCACCCTCAACACCGCGATGTCCGTCGGCGGATCCCGCCCGACGACCCTAGCCTTCATCTCTCGACCGTCCTGGGCGAAGGTCACCTGGATGTCCGCGGCGTTGGCTACGACGTGGTTGTTGGTGAGGATCAGGCCAGCCGGGTCATAGACGAAGCCAGACCCGAGGCCTTGCCCCACCATCCGACGTGAGCCGCGGGACTCCTGCAAGGTCTTCACGAACACCACCGCCGGGTCGGCCTTTGCGGCGATATCGGCGAAGGTCGCAGGTGCGGCGATTCCGGACGGCAATACGACACTGCTCGCAGGAAGCGCCGTCGGCAGCGGAGCGGCGCTCGCGGCAACACTGGCGCTTGGCGCGGCCGAGGTGCCGCTCTTGTTGCCGCAGGCGAGCGCGCCGAGGCTCACCCCAAGTAGCAGCGCGAACCCCCGGAGACGCTGCAGTTTGAGTTTGCTCATCAGAGGTAACCGGGAGGCGCGCTCAGCCTTGTTTCGAAACTTCGACGAAGCGCAATCGAAGGTCGATGAGCGCCTGCTCCAAAACTCGTTCTTCACCGCCGTCCAGGTTGCCGCGCGTCTTGTCTTGAAGCAACCCGAGCAAGTCGATGGTCTGGCGAGCCATCGGCAAGTTGCGCTCACGCCGCCCGGTGGACGGATCCTCTGCGTCCCCCAGATGAACCAGCGCTGAGTGGCTCAACGAGAGCACGAAAGTAGCGAAATCGATCGCCGGAAGATCTTCCGTGCCCTCGGAGGCGCCGCTCACTCCCAGTCTCCGTCGACTTCAGGGTCCGCAGCGCTGGCCGCTGCGTCCGGCGCGGTTTCTGGGGCGACGCGCTCGGCGGCCTCCTCGACAGGCGCCGCGGGCGCCGCTTCAACGACCGGCGAGGCAACGGGAGCGACCGGAGCCGCTTCCACAGGCGGCGCCGCTTCCACAGCAGGCGCCGCTTCCACAGCAGGCGCCGCTTCGACAGCAGGGGCCGCTTCGGCGGGCGCAGCGGGCGCCGGGACAGCTGGAGCCGCTTCAGCTGGAGCCGCTTCGACGGGCGCGGCCGGGGCTGGCGCGGCGACCACCGCGGCCGGTGCCACGGCTGGCGCCGCTTCGACCGGAGCAGCTGGCGCAGGAGCCGCCACGGGAGCGGGGCTCGGCGGTGCAAAGACTGGAGCGGGAGCCGGCGCTGGCGCAGCCACCGCGGGCACCGGGTCCGAAGGTCCGAACGCGTCGTCCATCACGGGCGCACCGAACGGAGGCGCGGCGGGACGTACGAATGCTGGTGCGGGAGCGGGAGCTGCCTGTGCGGCGGCGGCCGCGCGCGCGGCTTGAGCGGCTTCACGCTCTTGGGCGCGCTCCTCTTCGTCGCGAGGAGCGAGAGCGGGTTGCGGGATGCTCACCGCTTCACAGTTCGCCTCCACGTCGCTCAACGTCGCCAGGTGGGAATCCACTTCCGTGCTCGCCAGCTGGCCCTTGCGGAAAAGGCGTTCACGCACGCGGACGTCTAGCTTGAGCATGTCGATATCGGTCATTCGGCGACTCCTACAGCGCGTCCTCCCGAGGACGCGAAAACACGAAACAGAAACCCACCGCTCGCTTCGCAAGACGAAGGCGAGCCGGTTCGGCCACGTCCCCCACTCGAGCACTTCGCAGGGGTGGTCGGGGCGCGAACAATTAACAATTCCCTGGCGACTTGCAAGCGCGGGGCCAGCGCCTGGGCGCCGCTCTCGCGCTTTTGCCCCTGGCTCACCGCCCTGGGCCCGCCTGGACTAGCGCCGCAACAAGCTCGACGGGTCGATGAGCGGTCCGTCCGCCTCGACCAAAAGCGCCGCGGCCGCGGCGATTTCCTGGCTCGTCGCCGGCCAAACATCCTCGATCACCAGCTCCAGGCGCACGCTCTGGTCAGCCAGCGGGTGGTTTGAGTCGAGCACGGCAAACTCCGGCTCGAGCTCGAGCACCCGCAGCACCACCGGCTCGCCAGCGTCGGTCTCCGCGCACAGTTCGTCACCGACCTGGACGTCCTCTGGGAGTTCTGTGCGGTCCACCTCGATGACCCGATCTGGATCGCGCAGGCCAAAGGCCCGAGTCGCGCTGAGTTCGATACTCCGTACCTGACCGACGCGCGCCCCTTCGAGGAGCTGCTCTAGCTCCGGACTCAGCTGGCCGAGGCCGAACAGCACCTCGAAGCTGTCGTCTTCACCGCTGGCTTCGACCAGCTCGCCCTCGGCATCGTAGAGACGATAACCGAGGGCGACGCGCATCTCCGGAGCCACCGCGTAAGCGGACGGGCTCGGGTCTTCTTTTGAATCACTCATGGGCTTCAGACTTCAGGCGCGACGATGTGACCTGCGACCGCGCTCGCTGCAACCACGAGTGGACTTGCCAGGTACACCTTGCCCGGTCCGCTGCGGCCAGGGAAGTTGCGATTGATCGCCGAAACCGTGATCTGCCCCGGATCTGAAGACACACCGGGACCCGCGCGGATACATGCTCCGCAGGACGGATCGACCAGGGTTGCCCCCGCGCGTTCGAAGATGTCGATGTAGCCGCGATCTTCGGCGTACTGGCGGATGTGCTGCGAGCCAAACTGGATGTAGAGCTGCACGCCGTCCGCCACCTTGAGGCCGCGCCCGAGCGCTTGGCTCAACACGCTGGCGTACATGTCCATGTCGGCCTTCTTGCCACCAGTGCAGGACCCGCCGTAGGCGATGTTGACCACCACCTGGTCTTTGAGCTCTCCAAGCGGGATACCGTTTCGCGGGTCACCAGGCGTCGCCACCATGGGACCAATCGCGTCGAGCTGGATGTCGTAGACAGCCGCGTAGCTCGCGTCGGGATCGGGGGTGAGCACCCGCTCCAAGAGCTGCTCGCGCTTCGCCCCACGCATTTCCACAAGGTAATCCAGCACAACGTCGTCAGCCGCGATGATCCCGGTGAAGCTGCCCGCCTCGACCGCCATGTTGGTCAACGTCGAGCGCTCGTCCAGGGACATGCTGGAGATCCCCTCACCCCCAAATTCGAGGACCTGACCGATGCCGCGACCCGACTTGAAGTGCTCCAGGCTCAGGATGTGAAGCATCACGTCCTTGGCGCACACCCCTGGCTTCAGCTTGCCGTGGAGCACGAAGCGCACCGTCTCAGGCACCTTCACGCGCACATCGCGGGTGAACCAGGCGTTCGCCATATCAGTGCTACCGACGCCAAACGCGAAACAGCCGAGCGCGCCAGCCATGCAGGTGTGAGAGTCCGTCCCGGCAACCAGATCGCCGGGCAGTGCGAGCTCTTCGATCACCTTGTTGTGGCAGATCGCTTCGCTGCCCACGGTGCGTCCACCGCGCTCCACCTCGCCGTAGAGGCGAATGCCGTGGCGCTTCGTGAAGCCTTCCTGCACGGTCTTCAAGGACTGCGCCTGCTCAGCGAGTCCCATCTGCTTGTGCTGCTCGGGCATCACCAGCTCGAGGAACGTCAGGTGATCGCGGAACGCGAACACGGACTCGGGTTCGCTCACTTCCGCGGCCTGACCAAATCCCGCACGGAAAAGCGAGTCGGCCATGGGTGTCACGTATTCGTGGCTGAAGCGCACGTCGGTCCGCACGAACAGCGCGTCCCCCGGCTTGACCGCGGGCACACCGAGCTGCCCCGTCTTCGCATCCGCGATGGCGTGGCGCGCGATGATCTTCTCGCACAGCGTCATCGGGCGCGCTGCCGTCGACACCGCGGGCGGCGCGATTTCGCCTGCCATGCGCGCGCGGTTGTAGGCGAACAGCCCGCCGTACTCGACGATCTGAGCACTGATGGGGTCGAGCCCCTTCGTGAACTCGGAGATCGGGATGTCTTCACCGCGCTGGACGCGCTCGAGCAGCGAGAAGTCGGTCGAGGTCAGCAGACCTATGTTCTGGCAGTTCTGCCCGTAGATCTTCTCGATGCTCTCCGCGATCACCAGCTGCACGCCGGCCTTCAGCTCGGAGTAAGGCGCGGTCTCGCGAGAGCTCCCGCAGCCCTTGGACTTGCCGCTGACGATCACGCCGAAGCCGCCGCCCTTCAGATCGTCCTTCTGGATCACCCCGCCACGCAGGCCGACCAAGCTGTAGTTCGCGAGGGTCTCGTCGAAGTAGTAGCAGACCCAACCGGGTGTAATTTCGTCTGTGGAAATGTTATCGATCAGCTTGCGCTCTGGATCGAACTGCAAGTCTTCACCAGCGAGTTGCTGCTTGAGCAAATCCTGATCTTCGGTGAGCTGCAGAATCCTGCCGGTGATGCGTATGCTGCGTTGGGTCATCGCGCTCCGGATGTCGAGGGGGCGGTAAAGGTAGTGAGAGTTCTGCGCGAGAGCAACGTGATGCGGCGCTGACCTCGAGGAAGGCAGCGCTTTTTTGGGGCGCTGTCGCTGATTGGAGCTCCGACGCGGGCCTCCAGCTGGCAACGCTGGAACATTCCACGCGCCCTCATTGAAACGCGCGTCGCGAACCGCGCCGCTTTCCCCCGTGCTCGCACTATAACGCAGCGCGGCTGGATCTAGTCGGGCCGTCAGGCGACTGAATTCGCTCGGGGACGCACTCCCCAGCGCGCCAGACCAGCGACGCGGGTTCCGATTCCGTGACCTGCAGTCGCGCAAACTCCGACTTCAAGTTCGGCGCAAACCCGGCGTACGTCTGACTCACGACAGACTCAGGCAGCTCCGACACCAACCTAACGTCCACGCCACTCGGCAGCCGTGGACGTAGCCCGAGCTCGAAGATGCCGGAGTTGACCCGCTCCAGCGGCCCCGTCCCCTCGTTACACTCCGCGACCAGGATCACAGTTCCTCCCGGCAACACCCCAAGCTCAGCAACCGCCAACATCTTGGAGGCCTGGTAGAGTGAGCTAGTCAGCGGCGGTTGGTCGGCGAGAACCAGTACGCGAGCAGGTTCCAGCGGAACGCTAAACACGGCGCGAGCCTCGGCGCAGAGCGCGCGGTGAGCATCCACCGGGTGCCCGGCAACTGCGCTCACGGGCCTCCCATCGACATCAGCCAGCACGTTCAGCACACACAGGCGCGCGCCAAGCAGGAGCGCCGCTTGCTCCATATCGGCACGACAGGGGTTGTCATCGAGGGAACCCAAGCGGGCGCCCGGCTCCGCCTTCAGCAGATGGTTCTTGAGAATATCCTCACGGAAAGCCAGCCCAGGGAACACCCCCTTCACCCCTCCGGAGTAGCCTGCGAAGTAGTGAGGTCGAATCCGCCCCGTGCAAAACACCAGCTCCGCGTCCGCCAGCTCACGCGCGACCCGCACGGGAGTTCCGCGCTCGGTCTCCCCCAATCGCACCAGCATTCCTAGCTCACCAGCGTCGTGCGCCCGCGCTGAGAGGTGCGCAAACTCGCGGGGCAGCGCGCCGGGATCCGGGCCGTGGGTGCCACTCGCGATCAACACGCAGAGCTCCGCCCGAGGGAAGCGGCGCTCGATCGCGGCGAGGAACTCAGCGCGGGGCTCGTCCCGCGTGCGATCCGAGATCACCACCACGATGCGGCGCGCATCAGGAAACGGCTCACCGACTGGATTCGCCAGCGCAGCTGCGAGCAGCGGGGCCCAGTCGACTGCCGTGTGAGTCCGCTCAACAGCCCCCGCAGACTGGTTTGGGGGTGAGGCGCGACGAAACACCCCTTCCTGCAACCTACCTATCTGCTGCTCAGCAAAGCTCAGCATTTCGCTCCTGACTGCTCAACGACGTTTCTCACCGGTTTTTGCCTCGAACGCTTGAAAATCGCAACCACAGCAACCAACCTCCCGCCGTGTCGAAACTCTTGGCTTGCAGCCTGATCAGCGGAGTCTACTGCGCCCTGCTGGTGCCCGCCTGCAACAAGGCCGAGAGCGGCACGCCAAGCGACGGGGTCGCTAGCGCGACCGCCAGCGCGAGCGCCGCACCAGCACGGCCTGCCGTCGTGGCCCCGCTAGCCGGGGAGCGCGTAGACATACCCGCCGGCAGCTTCAGCGCCGGCAGCCGGCCTGGTGAACCTGGCCGCGATCCGGAGCTCGAACCGCGTAGCTATCAGCTCGAGCTTGGCGCGTTTTCGATGGACCGGCTGCCGTACCCCAATGATCCGGAGAAGCAGCCGCTCACCGGCGTCTCTCGCGACGAAGCCCAGAAGCTGTGCGCGAAGGACGGCGCACGGCTGTGCACCGAGCTCGAATGGGAGCGCGCCTGCAAGGGCCCCGACTCGAACCGCTTCGCCACGGGAAACACCTGGGATCCAGCGTGCGCTGACGAACCTCGTAAGTGCGCGTCTGCTCTGGGTGTGCTGGGTCTGGGCGCAAACCTCAAGGAATGGACAGCCAGCGACAAGAACCCCGAGGCGGGGGCAGCGCGACGCGATCCTCCGTGGTGCTTTCCGCAAGGAATCTGACACGCTTCATCGCTGCGCCACGCGAAGAGCCGAGAAGCCGGACACCCAAAGCGAGGAGATTGGCTTCCGCTGCTGCAAGGGAGCGCCCAATGCCGCCGTGGTGCCTGAACCGAAAGCCGGTGACCCTTTCAAGAAACGTGAGCTCAAGGGCGATGAACTGACGAAGCTCTTGCTCGCCGACGAGCGCACCAAGGGTCTCGCAAAGGACCTAGTGTTTTTTAGCGAGCCGGAGGCGGCGCACACGGTGGTCAGCCGTGGCCCTGGAGACAGGAAAGGCTTTGGCTTCACGGTGGCCGCGCTGGACTGGAATCCCGTCGCGGGTTCCAATTACCTGGTAGTCACGGCGCGCAGCGGTAAGGATACGAGCTTCGTGCTGGCGTATCGCTTGGTCGATGAGAAGCAGTACGAGCTGGCTTCCAGCTTCATCATGTACGACGAGCCCGGCCCGGTCGCGCTCGCTTACTCCGACTCAATCCGCGTGCGACTTCATTTCTCGAGCTGCTGGGGTTGCCCCGGGGAAACGGGAAAGATCCTGTTTCGGAATCCGGACGATGTCGTGATCCTGCAGCCCTAGCAGGATCGTTGTCGATTGGCAGGGTGTCTTTCAACCGCCTGCTGAGTCTCGGGCTACTGGTCGGCGGCAGGACAGACCAAGACGAAATGGTTGCCAGGCCCGTCGCCGATCTCGACACGAGCACCCGCGGCCGCAGCCGAAGAAGCAGCCGCGAAGAGCCCTAGTCCGCGCCCGTAGCGACCCATGCCCGGGCTTTGACGCTGATTTGGCCACGCAAGGAGAAAGCCTCGGCCGAGGCGCTCGGCTCGATACGCGTCCCCTGATCGACAACGGAGACGAGGACCTCGGCACCCCGCTGCGCAGCGGAAACCTTCACCGTCGAGCCACTCGGCGCGTGCTGCAACGAGTTGGCGATCAGGTTCCCCAGGGCCCGCACCGGGCCATCTCCTGATGTTCCCAGCTCCACCCTGCCAACGTCTTCAGGCACCTCGATGGCCAGCGGCACGCCGTGGCTCTGAGACAGACGTTGGCTCTTCTCACCGACCTCGCGGATCAGAGTTGCCGTGGTGAAACGCCGTCCGCTGCTCTCTTCGGCATCCTTCAGCGAGCGGCTGAAGACATCGAGGTTGTCGATGATGTGAGCCAGCCCGTCGCATGCGACCAACAAATCGGCGATTGCCTCGAGGCTGTCCTGGTCGAGGCCGGGCGTCGACTCCAGGTAGCTCGCGTTGCTCTGAAGCGCTGACAGCGGGTTTCGAAGGTCGTGCGCGAAGAGGCCCAGCAACTCACCAACCAAATCAGGATCCGGCTTCACGAGGCAACTCTAACACGCTGTGAGGTTGGCTGGCGCGCGGCACCAGCTACCCGCGCTGTCAGCGCACGCCATGTTCCTCGAGGAATTTAGCAATCCGCATGTCGATGAGCTCATGGTGCTCGAGCGGCGTCACGTGAGTGCCGCCAGGGACGACCAGGAGCTCCGCTTCTGGGATCAGATGGCTCATGGTTTCCGACAGCTCAGCAGGGGTGAAGGTGTCACGGTCCCCGGCGATCACGAGCGTTGGTGCGTGCACGTCGGGCAAGAGGTCCTCAGCCGAGTGCTCACCCGCGAGCTGGAGCATGCGGAGGAACATCGGAAAGTCGACGTGGGCTACGTGGGCGAAGTACGGCTCGATGTCCTCGACGCGAATCGCGCTCCCATCGATTTCTCCGGTCATCACGCGACCCGGAGAGCCACGCGAAGGCAGGACCCGCGACCAAAGTGCGCGCGCGAGCTTGGGGTGATCGACGACGAAGTCGATCAACTTGGGCAACACCGACGCCAGCAGATCGCTGCCCTTGAAGGTGTGGGTGACACGCCCGAACGTGCCGCACATGAGCACCAACGCCTTGACGCCTTGCGGGCGCTGTCGATACGCCTCCAAACACACCTGGGCGCCGTACGAGTGCCCTACCAAGACCACAGGCGGATCTCCGGGCTGACCGCACCCAGATCAGCTGCGAAGTCCGCTACGGAAATCGCTCCGGATCCTTTGGAAGCTCGCTGCGCCCGTGCCCGCGGTAGTGCCAATGCGCGACCGAAAACGGATGCGCGATATCGTCCCACAAGTACTTGTAGATGAACCCGTCGCAAACGATGCCGTCGCAAAGCACAACGGTCGTGTCGGACTCTCCTCGACGCTGACGCACGTAGAGCCGCGTCCCGTCCTCGGCTAACGCAAACGCCTCTTCCATCGCGCTCACAGCATTCCGGCCTACTGGCGTCAGCAAGCGCAGTCCTCAGTTCTCCGCTACGGCGATAGTCGGTCGCGCGACTGCAACCGCCACCGCGCCGCCGAGCCTCAGGCGATGCGGAGGCCAGCAGAATCGGCCGCCATCATTCGCTGCCAGCGTCGTCGTCACCGATGTCATTCACGCTCGGGATCTTCTTGATCGAGGTCGCGCGAGCTTCGACCGCTGGACAATCCAGGACAGCGACCGGTCGAGGCGGGCGGCCTCATCCTTGATCTCCTGAAGCATCGCTTCAGGAAAGTACAGACTCTGCTTTCTCTTGTCGCTGCCCTTGGAGTTGTTCTCGCTCATCGCTTCAACCCTTCAACGTCTGGTCGACCATAAGTTTGCCCCTTCGCACCCATCCAGTCCAGCCAAGGTGACCGGGCCGAGCCAGGCCAGTGGTGAACCGGGGATTGGTTTATCAATCGAATAGCGTTCGGGCGACCTACTTCTGGCTACCGGGTCCCAGGTCCGGCGACCGAACCCGAGCTGTGCGATACCAGAGTCGACTCGAGGAACACCACGCACCCCGAACCGCACCGTCCAGCGCCACCCGCTCTGGACAGGTCGCCCCAGGAGGCGACCCAACAAACACAGGATGTTCCAGCTCGCACCCAGGTGGTGCGGACTTGAACTCGCATCTCGAGCCTCAGCACCCGAGATTTCCTTTCGTATCACCTAGAGGCCCTCGTAATCAATCAGGTTCTGGCCGACGGCCGGTTCGGCCCGTTGGTTCGCCTGAAATGCAGAAATGATGCAGCGCATGATGTGGTCTGTGAAGGCTAGTGTGGGGCGCGGTCTTCCTTGGAGGATCGCAGGCGGTCGCGGTCAGACGAGGAGCGCCGGCGTAGGCCGAGCGCGCAGGAGCGCAGCGTAAGGCGCCGACCCGCATCAGATGCGGCTGTGTGGGGGTTGGAGTAAGGAAATGGCAACTATGCCCTACCGCGCCGACCAGCCCTACCGCGCCGCATTGCCCGAAGTCGCCTCGGGATCACTAACCCAGAGTTCGAACCGACTCACGACGGGCTCAGGGAGCAACGTTGCTCCGCGCCGCGCACACCGCGCACGCCGCGCGAGCCGCTGGCTGCAGATCGGCGGTTTGGTAGCCGTCGCGTTCGCCGGTGGCGCCGTGACTGGCGGAGCGCACACCGCACTCGCCAAACCCGTCGCGGCGCAAGAGAGCCCGTATGCCTTCCTGGGTCAGTTGGCGCGGGTGCTGGTGCTGATCGAAAACGAATACGTCGAGCCGGTAGATCGCACACGGCTCTGGAGTTCGATCAAAGGCATGGTCGCGGAATTGGATCCGCACTCTTCGTACCTACCGGCCCAGGACTACAGCCTTTTTCAGTCCGATACGGAGGGTCGCTTTGGCGGGGTCGGCGTAGAGGTCGACCTACGCGACGAGCAGGTCACGGTGATCGCGCCGATCGAAGGTTCCCCCGCGGAAAGGGCTGGGGTGCAATCCGGAGACAAGATAGTCGCGATCGACGGGGAGAACGTCCGCGGCAAGCCCACCGACGACCTCGTCAAGCGTATGCGCGGCAAGCCCGGCAGCATCATCACGCTGACCATCAAGCGTCGCGGCGTCAGCAAGCTCCTGAACTTCAAGCTCACCCGCGAGGTGATCCAGGTCACCAGCGTCGCCTCCCAGCTGCTGGACGGAAACGTAGCCTACCTGCGCATCAAAGCCTTCCAGAGCGGCACCCACGCCGAGCTGCTCGAGGCGATCGGCAAGCTGCGCAAGGAGGCTGGTGGTCCGCTCAAGGGCACCATCTTGGACCTGCGCAACAACCCCGGCGGCTTGGTCGATGAGTGCAGCGCCGTCGCTGACGAATTCCTGACCTCCGGCGTGATCTATTCCACACGGCACCGCGGCAAGGTAGTCGACGAGGTAAGCGCGAAGCCTGGTGGCGCCCTGAAGTCAGGCCCAATGGTCGTGCTCGTCAACGAATACTCGGCCAGCGCCGCAGAGCTGGTCGCAGGTGCGCTCAAGGACCAACAGCGAGCAAAGATCATCGGCGCACCGACGTTCGGCAAAGGCAGCGTGCAGTCCATTCTCGATCTGCCAGGCGGCGCTGGGCTGCGCCTGACCACCATGCGCTACTACACCCCGAGCGGCTTCGCGATTCAGGCAAAGGGCATTCAACCCGATGTCCTGGTGGAAGCGGCATACGCGCGTGACACGAGCTTCGGCGTGATCCGGGAGAGCGATCTGGAAAACCACCTGCCAGCTGAAGGCCCGCCAGGTAGCGCTCCAAAGAAGAAAGACGAGAAGCCGAAAACCGACGGCGAAGAAGACCTCTCGGAAACGCACCTGGGCGTCGCGCGGAAGATCCCCAAGAATCCTACTGGCGGCTCCGACCTCGCATTGTCGATCGGCTACCAGGTGGTCAAGGGAGTGCTGAAGAAGTAGACGGCTGACCTCCCCCCTAAAAAAGCAAGGCCCCGAGCTGACGCCCGGGGCCTCTGCATTTTGAATCCGTACGGATATCAGGTTGCGAGCTGGCGCAGCACGTACTGCAGGATGCCGCCGTGGCGGTAGTAGTCGAGCTCCACCAGCGTGTCGATGCGAGTCAGCGTCTCGAAGTCAACGTTGCTTCCGTCGTCGCGAAGAGCCGTGACCTTGAGCCGCTTTCCTGGCTTGAGGTCGTTGGCCACGCCGATGATCTCGTAGACTTCTTCGCCGGTGAGCCCCGGGGACTCGCGGTTCTGGCCGTTGATGAACTCGAGCGGCAGCACGCCCATACCGATCAGATTCGAGCGATGAATACGCTCGTAGCTCTCGGCGATGACGGCGCGGATGCCGAGCATGAACGTGCCCTTGGCAGCCCAGTCGCGGCTGGACCCCGAACCGTACTCCTTCCCCGCCAGGACGATCAACGGCACCTTTTCCGCGCGGTACTTCTCCGCGGCATCGAAGATGCTGAGCTGCTCGCCGTCGGGTAGGTGGCGTGTCCAGCCACCTTCCGTGCCTGGCGCGAGCTGATTGCGCAGGCGGATGTTCGCGAACGTGCCACGCACCATGACCTCGTGGTTGCCGCGACGTGAGCCGTAGGAGTTGAAGTCTTGCTTTTGCACGCCGTGCTCCTTGAGGTACTTCCCGGCAGGCGAGTTCTCGGCAATGGATCCAGCGGGCGAGATGTGGTCGGTCGTCACGGAGTCGCCGAGCATCGCGAGCACGCGAGCGCCGCTGATATTGCTGACCGGCGCTGGCTCCTTGGAGAAGGCCGTCGAAGAAGGTCGGGCGACGCACGTAGGTGCTGTCGGGGTCCCAACCGAAACGATTGCCGTCGGGGATCTGAATCCCACGCCAGCTCTCGTCGCCTTCGAACACGTGAGCGTACTCTCCCGAGAACATCTCGCGATCCAAGCTCGCCGCGAGCACCTTCTGCACCTCCGCCGGCGACGGCCAGATGTCCTTGAGGAAGACGTCGTTGCCGTCCTGGTCTTTTCCGAGCGGATCCTTGGCGAAATCGAAGCTCATGCGGCCGGCCAAGGCGTAGGCCACCACGAGCGGCGGACTCGCCAAGTAGTTGGCGCGCACGTCAGGGTTGATGCGCCCCTCGAAGTTGCGGTTTCCGCTCAGCACGCTGACGGCGACCAGGTTGCCTTCCTTGATTCCGGCGCTGACCGGCTCGGGCAGCGGACCGCTGTGCCGATGCAGGTGGTGCAGCCGTAGCCGACTACATTGAACTTCAGCTTCTCCAGCTCATTGAGCATGCCGGACTTGGCTTGGTGGCGAGTGACGACGCGGGAACCGGGCGCGAGGCTGGTCTTCACCCAGGGCTTGACCATCAAACCCTTCGCCGCCGCGTTGCGTGCCAGCAAGCCCGCTCCCATCATGACCGACGGGTTAGAGGTGTTCGTGCAGCTGGTGATCGCGGCGATCACGACGTCGCCGTGCCCAAGATCGAAGGTCTCGCCATCCAGAGAAACGGAGACCTGCTTCGACTTGGCTGACACGTCCTGCTTGCTCGCGACGAGCAAGTCTTCGAGCGTCTTCTCCCAGGCCTTCGCCGCGTCCTCGAGCAGCACCTTGTCTTGGGGGCGCTTTGGACCGCTGATCGTCGGCTTGACCGTGGCGAGGTCCAGCTGGAGCGTGTCGGTGAACGTCGGATCCGGAGTCTCCGCGGTGCGATAGAAGCCCTGGGCCTTGGCGTACGCCTCGATACGCTTGGCAGTCTCCTCAGGCGCAGTGAAGCGCACGTAGTCGACGGTCTGGGCGTCGATGGGGAATATCGCGCACGTCGAGCCAAACTCGGGGCTCATGTTGCTGATGGTCGCGCGGTCCGCGAGCGGCAAACTGTCCAGGCCTTCGCCGTAGAACTCGACGAACTTCGCGACGACGCCCTTGTCACGCAGCATGCGCGTGATGGTCAGCACGAGGTCCGTCGCCGTGGCTCCCTCCGGCAACTTGCCGTGCAGCTTGAAGCCGATCACGTTGGGTACCAGCAGGTTGATCGGCTGTCCCAGCATGGCGGCTTCAGCCTCGATGCCGCCGACGCCCCACGAGCACCCCAATACCGTTGATCATCGTGGTGTGGCTGTCGGTGCCCACGAGGCTGTCGGAACACGCGCGAGCCCATCTTGATCGAAGACGACGCGCGCGAGGTACTCCGGGTTGACCTGGTGCACGATGCCGGTTCCCGGAGGAACTACCTCGAAGTTGTTGAACGCCGTCTGGCCCCAGCGCAGGAGCTGGTAGCGCTCACCGTTGCGCTGGTACTCGAGCTTGGTGTTCAGGCTCAACGCTTGGTTGTTGCCGAAGTAGTCGATCTGCACCGAGTGATCGATCACCAGCTCCGACGGGAACAGCGGGTTGATCTTGGCAGCGTCGCCGCCCATGTCCGCCATGGCGTCGCGCATCGCCGCCAAGTCGACTACGGCGGGCACGCCGGTGAAGTCCTGGAGCACGACACGCGCGGGGTGAAAAGCGATCTCGGTGTTGGGCGCAGCGCTGGGATCCCAGTTTGCGAGCCCGAGCACGTCGGCCTTGGTGACCGCCTTGCCGTCTTCGTGACGCAGCAAGTTCTCGAGCAAGATCTTCAGCGAGAAAGGCAGCTTCGTGATGTCGACGCCCGAGGAGGCGGCGAACTTCGGGAGGCTGAAGTACGCGAGCTTCTTCCCGCCCACTTCGAACTCACTCTTGGTGGAAAACGAGTCCAGCGACTGATTGGCCATGTATTCAGGGATCCTTTGGTAGGAGCGATCTGCCCGGGAGTGTGCGCCCGGGGAAGGCATCGGAAAAGTCGAAAGGTTGGATGTTATCCATCCAAAATCTCGATGGTCTGCTCTCGGCCGCTCCGACTCGCGGGCGGCCGCTTTGCGCCGGCTTAGCGCCCTTCGGGCTCTCGGGTTAGCCGATTCGCCGCACGACTGCAACGCCAGGCCACGAACCTCGATGCGTGGCGCTCTGGTCGCAAGCCCGGGTGCGAGCCGCTAGCCCCAGCGCGCTTCGACCACCGCCTCGGTGTCGCCGTCTCCCCGAGCAATGAGCCGAGAATGTCACGGCCTTTGCGCCCGCAGGCTGCAGAAAGCACTCCGCGCCAGCAAACTGCTCGACCCACATGTCCCGGCTCCAGCCTTTGCATCCAGAGTAGCGCGCCCGCAGGTGGCGATCCCCCTTCTCCGCGGTCTCTTCTTCCCATGGTAAAATGGCGAGGAAACATGCGCTGTGGATCGACATCAAGGTCGCCGGCGAGCATGCGCAGCAACAAGCAGTGAATCGAGGGTCAGATCCACTTCATGGATACAGCGCCGACCTCTCCCCGAGAGATGCCTCGCCATGCGTCGCACACCGGCCATCAACTCGCAGTACGTCGCCACGGGGTACCAGCCAGAACCAACACCTCCTGTTGCTTGAGGCGTACCGCTAGCCCTCTTGGCGGTGCGCCGAACAACTCTTCGACGCCTCCTTCCCCGCGCAGCGAACGCACCGCTTCGATCACGGAGTTGAACGCCAGTCCCTTGATCAGCGGTTCCACCAGACCAGCTTCGGAGCCGTTCCCTTCACGCACGTACGCGAGCGTAGCTCGAAAGCAGCGCTGAATCGATCGCCCGACCTGAACCCACGCCGCTACGCGCCGGGGTTTCCAGCCTCGGACTCCGCTCCGAAATCAGGCCACGCTCGGAATAGCTCTCGTGTGGCGCCGACCTTGTCTCACCCCAAGACCACAGCGGCACCGTCGACACGGTCAAGCTACTGCGCGAGCGCCGTCGGGATCGAGCGTCCCGTGAAGCCAGCACGGTACACCTCGAGGATCGCAGCGTCTGACAAGACTTGATTCCACACGGCAACTTCATCGACGTCGGCGTCAGGTAGCGATTGTAGTAAAACGGTGGCGCCCCATCACGACTCCCACGTTGCCGTAGGTAAGCTCAGTAGCTCGTCGGGGGTGGTCTTCACCAACAACCCGTCGCGATACATTCGGAGCTCAGGCACACTTGGGTCGAACACCCGCGAAGTGATTCCAGCACGTCAGCGCGACGCAGTCGTAAAGCACACTGACTTCGTTGGCTGCGCCGTTGTTCTTGGGTCCGCCCTCGACGAAGAAGTTCGCGCCTTCGGGACGGATTTGAATCCCGATGCCCGTCCACGAGCCGACGTTCTAGGCCCGCTCGCCGTTCCCCAAGTTGAACACCATCTGGCGCCCGGTTGGCAGGCTGTCGACACGCACCCAGAGGCTGAGGGAGATTGCGCTGGTCTTGAGACCTGGGCGTCATTTCCGCTGAGGGTGGGTGAGGTCCGCCGCAGCCCAATGCACGGCTCCCGATGCCACCCCAGGTACCTGGGTCCGGTACCCGAGACGACATGGGAGTCGAGACCACTGGCTGCCTCGATTCAGTATCCTCGGGGAAGCGCCGGACGTGTCAATGTCCGCAGGATTCATCGAATAGTAGAGCGAAGGCGCCGGGATCGAACCCGGATTGGGCGTGCCCACGGGCGTGTTTAGCGGGCACGCCAGCGCGCCACCGTTCGCCAGTCCCAGCGGTGGTTCCGCCGCTACCCGCAGCTCCCCCAGCTCCACTCGAGCCCGCTGAGCCAGCCGTCGCCCCGGCTCCCCCGGAACTCGCCCCGCTGGCACCGCCCGAACCCGCTGCGCCGCCCGAACCTGCTGCGCCGCTCGAGCCTGCTGCGCCGCCCGAACCTGCTGCGCCGCCCGAACCTGCTGCGCCGCCCGAACCTGCTGCGCCGCCCGAACCTGCTGCGCCGCCCGAACCTGCTGCGCCGGCTGAGCCTGCTGCGCCGCCCGCTCCCCCAACACCGCCGCTGGCCATCCCGGCGCTACCCGCGGTCGCTCCTGTACCAGCGTTTCCGGTTCCTCCGGCGGCGGCGAGCCCACCATCTCCAGTCCCAGTGCCTCCAGTGCCGGTCGGATTCTTCTTGGCGCCCTCGTCATCACAGGCAGCAAGCGCCACCCCGAGACTCAGCGCCGCGTATCCCCACGCGCGTACGGCCATAGCCAAGCAGGGTAGCCCGCGTGGGCCGAGCCGTTCAACCCCTCGCGCCGAAGCCTCAGCCGGAAGCTGCCGTGCCCGCGCAGACGCCCGAATACGCCGCAGCCAGCAGGGTGCGCTCCAAACCTGCCAGCACATCACCCGCCGCAAATGCGCTCGGTGCCGACAGCCCGGCAGCGCATATCCGCGTGGGAACGCTAGCTGGGTCTTCTTTCGCCGTCTTGTCTCTGGCGCCCGCAGCTAGCCCCGCCCGCTCGAGCAGTCCCCGCCCGAGGTGCTCGAAGTCGAGACCGTGCAGGCTCGACATGGCGTCCAAGTCGTGCCCGTCGAGCCCGAGCGAAAACCCATCGCTCTCGAACCCCAGGCTCAAGCGGGCACCTCCCGCCTGCCCCTTGAAGGAGCGCTTCGCCACCAACCCCCCCGCTGCGAGCCCGCCACACGCCACCACGAGTCGGTCAGCGCTCAATTTCGCGAAGTCAGCTCCACCGGCGAGCTCGACTCCCCAACGCCGTCCGCCTCGCGCCACGCGCTCCACACGGCCGATCACCCGCTTCACGCCGAGCACGTCAAGGAAGCGCTCGAGCGCTCGCGCAAGGCGACCTCCGGCAGCGTCACCCACATCGCTGAGTGTCTCACCCACAGGGATCCCAAGCCGGCCCTCGATGCTGGGAGTCGCCGGGTGCTCCAGTCCCAGCCAGGGACCAAGCAGCCAACCTTCGACCCCATGCCGGCTCAGCTTCTCAGTGAGCCACTCCACCCGGGAGGAGTCGTCGTGCACGCCGGCCAGCTCAGCACCGCTGCAGCGCTCCTCGAAGCGCTCTCGCAGCACAGGCAAGCGTATCGGGAGGAACCGGATCTGCAGTTCCTTTACCTCGGGGAACCGCGCCAGCGCCTTGCAGAGCCCGATTCCGTCCCAGTCGGCGCGCTCCAGGTCGGGTACGCCGATCTCACGCCCGGCGAGACGGCGCAGGTCGAGGATGCCCGTCAACACGCCCCGCGCGGGTCGGATGAATCCCTGTCGGGTCACAACCAGCGAGCCGACGTCAGGCAGCACGCCGAGATCGGCGGCCCGCCAAAACTGGGTCAATCCGTGGGGCAACGCGCAGGTCGAAGCCCCAGGGCCCTCCCAGCTGCGAAGGTCGCAGGCGCCACTGGTCAGCTCGCTCGCACCAGCGCGATCCGCGACGACCACCACGTCCGCACCGTTGCTTCGCGCCGCCCAAGCCGCAGCGACGCCTGCCACGCCGGCTCCGATCACGAGCACTTGACTCACCGCGTGCCCCCAACTTGCGCGCGCTGCGCAGCTAGCGCCAGGGCTTCCTGGCGTGCTTGCTCGGGGCCGAGCACAGACAGGCGGCGCTTGGCTGAGACCTCGAGGAAATGCGCCGCCATGGCTTGCCCCTCCGCCGGAGAGCGATCCGTGAGTTCGGCGACGATGCGCCCACACTGCGCCGCACAGCGCATGCCACCGCATGCGCCAAGGCCGAGCCGGGTACGGCGAGAAACGTCCTCTACGCTCGTGGCCAGCTCCTTCTCCACCGCGTAGCGCACTTCAGCCTCGGTGACCGGTTCACAGGGGCAGACGATGGCCGACTGCCGCGCGTCACGCTTCATGCGCTCCAGAATGCGCACGCTGCGCGAGCCGTGGCGATACTCTAGACGCACGGCGGTCACGGGCTCGAGCTCGTAGCGTTTCGCTAGGCCCAGCGGGTTCAGCTCCTCGTCGCCGCCGGGGAGCGCTGCGCTGTGGGTGCGGCACGGCCTCGAGTTTCCGAGCTCGGCGGCCACCACATCGGTCATTTCCTCAGAGAAAATCCGGTAGCTCGCGAGTTTGCCGCCAATCATCGAGTACAGACCGCGAGCGCCGTCCTTCGCGTGGTCGACGATCTCATGCTCACGGCTGAGGCCATCCTCGTTCGGCCCCCACGCGTACAGCGTGGGTCGCACTCCGGCGTAGGTGCCGATCGCGCGAGCTTCACGGATCGAGGGGAACACCCGTGCGACGGCTTGAACCAGGTACCGCACCTCATCCGCGGTAGCGACCACGTTGTCGAGGTCACCGTAGTAGTCATCATCCGTGGTGCCGATGATGGTGAGATTTTGCCAGGGCTCGAGGAACACCTGACGGCTATCGATCGCCTGAGCGACGATGGCATAGTTCGTCAGGCGGCGATCGAACATCACGTGGATGCCCTTGCCGGGGCGCACGCGAGCCGTCTTGGCCTCGAGGCCGCCCAGCGTGGCCGTGATCGGTGCCCAGGCGCCGGTGGCGTTGATGACCAGGCGTGCCGTGCACACGCCCTGTTCACCGGTCTCGCGGTTGCGATACGCGACGCCACGCACGCGGCCGTCATCCCGCAGGAGGATCTGGGTCACGGTAGTGTGCAGCCGCACGGAAGCGCCATTTTCGATGGCATCGATCGCGTTTCCGACGCACAGCCGGGCGCCGTCGATCCCCCACTCGTCGAACGTGATGCCACCAAAGATGTCACCCTTGAGTCCCGGCTCGAGCTCGAGGATCTCCTTGGCGTTGAGACGCACATGGGGCTTGCCCCGCTTCAGCGGCTGGTACTTGTCGTACAGCGCGAAGAACGCGTCATAGCCCTCGAGCGTCGGCCGCGCGAGCGGTCCCGCGTGGACCGGCGTCAGGAAGGGGATGCGAAAGAGTAGGTGGGGCGCGATGCGCTGGATGTGACCCGAGTCGAGGCACGACGTGTAGGTCACGTCGGGGTCGTATGTCAGGTAGCGCGGGCCACCGTGGATCATCCCGCTCGAGTTACCGCTGGCTCCAAACGCCAGGTCATTGCGCTCGAACAGGGCTACTCGGAGGCCGCGGAGGGCGCAGTCGCGAGCGACCCCTGTCCCATTCACACCGCCGCCGATGACCGCGACGTCCACATCCGTCTCCGTCCCCGACGCCTCGATCTTCATGGGTTGCTCCAGCCGACCGGCGCTGCATGAACGCAAGCGCGGCTGACTGGATGAGCCTATAGCTGCGTTGCGTCAACCCCGCAACTCCCTCGAATCGTGGGGGTTCTGCGCAGAAATAGTGCCTGAGCGCGGCGCGGGTTGCCTGCGAGCTTCTTGGCCCGATCCAGGCTCGGGGGTTAGGCACGGCGTATGCGATTCTACAACCGCTGGGCGGCTCTCTGGGTCTGCCTTGCGGTGCTGTGCGGAGCAGTGCCGCAGGCAAGCGCTCAGAGCGCAGCCGTTCCCGTCGAGAAGCGAGAGCTGCCGAAAGGCCGGCCCGACGTCGTGCTCGATCGCCTAGATTTTCCGCACGAGATTCAGGGCTGGTGGGTCTACAAGAAGCACTTACGCAAGGCGCTGAAACGCGAGGTTCGCCGCGTCGAGTGGGGCGCCGGGACGGGCAATCGGATCGAGTATCGCTTCGCCGTCACCAAGCTCGATATCGAGACCCAGGGCGATCTGGTGCGCGTCACCTGCACGGCGATCGGTCGCTTGCCCAAGGGCAAACGCGCCAAGAGCCACCTGTCGTTCGGCGGCTCCAAGGCCAAGCGCGGCGAGGTCGTGCGCAAGGTGCTCGAGATCGTCGCACGCGGCGTCATCGCACGCCTGGCCGAGCTCGAGCGCGAGCGACGCGGCTACAAGTAGCGACCATGCCTCCCCAGGTCGGGGGATAGCTGGCGAGAGCACTGCTTGAGATGCTCACGGGATCGTGAAGCGTCTGCTCCCAGCCACTCTCGCGGTCGCGCTGACGCTGCCTGCCGGGTGCGGTGACCGCGCTACGTCTGGTGCGAGCAAGCTAAGCGAGCAACCCGTCACGCAGGCGGCCCCATTGCTCGAGCGACGCATCACGCCCGTCAGGCGCTGGGTCGAGCGCGAACCGAGCCACTCCCCACCAGCGCGCACCGGTGCGGCGTTCGCGTACGACCCCACGCGCAACGTCAGCATTCTCTATGGCGGCTGGGGCTGCGCTGCCGGCAGCTGTGGGATCCTGAGCGACACCTGGGAGTGGGACGGCGTCGACTGGACCGAGCGCACGTCGACGCCGACCGCAGGGCGGGTCTACAACGACGCCGCGTTCGACTACGCGCTCGGCGGGGTGAACGTCGTCGGAGGCAGCTACACCAACACGCCGGCGAATGCCTCCCACTATTGGGATGGCTCTGATTGGATCCCCACGGATATGCTGCCTGGCTTCAGCCTCGCGGCGCGCGCGCTCGTCTACGAAAACGGCGCCTCGCCCCGCATGCTGAGCTTCGGGGGCGACGACATCACATCGACCGTGCGTGACTTCACGGGCACCAGGACTCCCGGCGGCTCCTGGACGTACTCGAACCCCGCGCAAAAACCCGGCGCGCGGCGGGACGCGAAGCTCGTCTGGGATCCCGTAGGCGACAGGAGTTACCTGTTTGGCGGCCGCCCGTGCCGCATGACCGAGAGCTGCCAGGCGCTCGCCGACTACTGGGTGATCAGCGGCAACACCTGGACGGATCTAGGCGCGGGCTCGCGCCCCAGCGCGCGGTTCGGACACGGCTTCCTGTACGACGCCGCGCGGGGCCTTGGCTTGATGTTCGGAGGCCGGGACGCGGCGCAGCCCAACGCCGAGCTCTGGCAGGTCGAGTTCCCTGATACCTGGACTGAGCTCGCCGTTTCGGTCAGCCCCGAAGCACGCAGCTACTTCGCGTTCAGCTACGACTCCGGGCGCGACGTCGCCGTGCTGTTCGGCGGCAGCACCGGGGCAACGGTACCGCAGGGAGATACGAACCCCCTCGGAGACACCTGGGAGTTGGTGCTCGACTTCGATAGTTGCGCTAGTGGCTCCGACTGCGATAGCGGCTTCTGCGTCGATGGGACCTGCTGCGAGGCGGCGGCGTGTGGCAGCTGCGAGACCTGCGGTGACCCGACGAATCCGGGCGTGTGTACGCCCGTCATCGACGGCCCCGATGCCGACAGCTGCGCCACGACGTGCGATTCCGTAGGGCAATGTGAGAGTCGGTGCACCACCGACAAGGACTGCCCCGGCGACTGCAACGCTTGCGACGCTGGCAGCTGCGTCATCCTGACGGGCGCCGCGGAGCCCGGTGAGAGCTGCGGAAGCTACCTCTGTGACGGCGTGAACCCGGACTGTCCGGACACCTGCGACGACGCGAGCGGGTGCGTCGACGGCGTACCCTGCAACGACTCAGAGTGCACGACACGGGGCGGCAGCTGCGTCGACGACTCGACGTGCGCCGGACTCAGCTGCGTCGACGGGGTGTGCTGCCAGCAAGCGTGCGACGTGTGCGGGGTGTGCAGCGTCGCGCGAGGGGCCACCCGCGACGGAGACTGCACGCCAGTGCCGAAGGGTGCGCCGGACGCTGCCTGCGCGCTTGGCTGTAGCGGCTTTGACACGACCTGCCTGGAGTCCGCGGCTCTGCCGGCCGGTTCGCCTTGTAGCGACAGCACTGACTGCCTCTCCGGCTCCTGCGTAGCTGGCGCCTGTTGCGCCGGCTCTCCCGCGGCATGTCAGCCGGCGAGCCACTCTGGACCCCATGCTTTGATGCGGCCACACCCCATGACTGCGCCTGTCGCGCCGGAGCGCCGGCGCAGCCGCGAGCTGATCGCCCTCGCGCCGCTCTGCGCCCTGGCTCTGCTACTTCGGCGGAGGCAGCCTTGAAACGCGCCCTCACCCCCAAACCCGCGCGGAAACGCGCTGTTTCCAGACGCAGCGTTCCGGGGGCGTTCATCGCGCTGATTGGCGTCACGCTGAGCGTGAGCAGTTGCCAGGGCAGCTACGAGCTGGAGCGAGACGAACCCTGCAGGCAGGCTGGCTTTGCCATCGCCAGCCGTAACCAGGCGTGCAACGGGGACGCCGACCACGCGAACGCACTCTACGAGCGCTTCGTGGACGAATATCTGTGCAGCGTCAGTGAGCTGAGCCAGGACGCATTCCGCTGCGCGTACAACATCAACGCACTCGACTGTAAGGAAGTTGCGAGCAAGGGCGACGACCTGAACGGCTACCTCTCGGCGAACGGCTGCAGCCAGATCCTCTTGCGCAAGGACGGCGAGCCAATCCCGGGGGCCAACTCGATCACCGCGACCCCGATCTGCGCCGACCTGGTCTTTCGCTTGGCCGTGTTCGAGTCCGCGTGCCGCACGGAGCCGGCGAACGCCCTCTACCAGCTGATTGCGGCGGATCTCGGCACGGATCACACCTGCAACATCAGCGCGAAGCAAGGCGACCTGGACACCTGCTTCGCGGATCTCGATAGCAAACGCTGCATCGACTTTGGCATCGCGCGGGAGTTTCGGATTCGACGCCAACCTGCCAGCCCATCCTGCCCGAGCAGGAGGCGACGCCATGAAGCGCTGGCTCGCTTGCTCTGCGCTGGTTAGTTCGTGCGGGCATCACCAACCACGCACACGCAGAGGTGTGTGTAGCGGCGACGACAAGATCATCCGCGGCACCGTCGCCCACAACTTGATGTACGGCGCCATCAACACCAACTCCAGCGTGTTTATGCCGCCGCGCTCGTCGAGCAACACCTGTTACCTGAGCTGTCCTTGAACGGCAGCAGCGGCGCCGCACACTACACCGTCAGCATATATCCCTGCGGCACTGAGAGTTCCGACGCGGGATCTGGCGCAAGTGCATGATCGATCTCTCCGGTGGCGCATTCGGCGGCGGCGCCAACTTTGGCGCGCCTGCTGTACTTCGCTGGCAGCACCACCACCCATCAGTTCGCGTCAGACAAGGCCAACGAGCGCGTGGCCAGCCCTTCTATGCGCTGAGCCTTCATCCCGCTCGCTGATCGGCTTCTTCAAGCGACGCTTCGAACGCGACGATCTGTCGCTGACGTTCGGACGCGATGCTCGGGGCACAGCTCGACAGCCCCGAGGTAGGCAGCATTCCGCAGCGTACACGCCTGAAGGGGCTCTACACGAACCTCTCCGAGCACCACCCGGCGACCTTCCTTGGCTCGGTCTACCAGAGGCCAGGACACGGTGCAACAAGGCCTCGAAGATCAGAAGGACAGCTTCCCGATCGTCCCTACCTCAAGGCAGGCTCTCGGATCGACTGGCTGTGGTGATGCCGCGGAGACCATCGGTTCCACGATGTTTGCGAGGCGCTGAAGTACCAGGGTGTGGCGCCCTCCAACGTGCCTGCGGATCTGCAGGTGGACGAGAGAAGTCTCAGAGCCTGAACTTCGCAACCGCACACTTCGAGCAATACAAGATCTGAAGTTCGACGGGCCAGTCGCTGGCGCCTGGGAACCCGAGCCGTTCCTTCACGAGCCACCATCGCGGCATCGGCTGGTCAGAGCTTGCCTGAAGACATGGTGGTTTGACGGCATGCAGCGGGCAGGCATCGACCACGGCGGCAGACGGCTACTTCTTCGGACTGCGCGGCGCGGTCGGCATGGTTCGTATGCCGAAGCCTGGTACTACGGCGTCGAGGGTGGCCCGCTGTTTCGTTTCAGCATTACCGCGATGGGCGTCAAGATCCCGAGAACGACCTCTGGCCAACATGTTCTTCCTCTACTGTTTGATGAACAATTCCCGGAAACCTCGCATTGTTCCCCTCGCCCAGAACTCGGGATTCATGAAGATGAGCGCGGCAGCTTCGTGTTTTGATTTCGGGGCTCTTGCGCCTTGACGGCCGTCGGGGTGACGCTCACGGCCAGTGACTGAAGCGCTCTCAGACACCGGGGACGATGACCTCCGCCGACGGCGGTCGACGCGCCGGCTCTCGGCTCTGCCCTGCCAGCTCACACGGGCTCGAACCGACGCTTCCTGTCAATCCCGCGCTCACTCGATCGTCGCGGCGGCGAGCGACTCGTCCCAGAGGCGGATCGAAGAACAAGTCGCTCGCACGCTCGCGCGGCTGGAGAAGGAGGCGAACCCGTACTCGTCACTCGGTCGTTCCCCTCGGCACAAGAGCGGAGGTCGGGCTCAGTCGTTGATGCGCCCGCTTCGCCCCCTCGCACTGACCCGCGAGCCACCGAGCGAAGCGCACTTTGACTCGGCCGATCTGGTTGCCCTCGGGACGCTGGGTGAAGGTGGAATGGGCGTCGTGGAGCTAGCGCACCAGCCGGCGCTCGAGCGAGAAGTGGCCGTCAAGCGCCTGCGCCGCCCCTCCGCCGACACTCGCCACGTGCACTCGCTGCTCGACGAAGCACGCGTCACAGGCAGCCTCGAGCACCCGAACATCTTGCCGGTCCACGCCGTCGGGCTCGATCCCGAACATGGCCCGCTGGTGGTGATGAAGCGCGTGCAAGGGGCCACCTGGTCCGAGGTGCTCAAGCAGGATCGTGGGGAACACGGACTTGGCACGAGCGCGCTCGCCAAGCACTTGCGCTTGCTGGTCCAGGTGTGCAACGCCGTTGGCTTCGCACACAGCCGGGACATTATCCACAGGGATATCAAGCCAACCAACGTGATGTTGGGCGACTTCGGCGAGGTCTATGTACTTGACTGGGGCATCGCGCTGCGACTCTCCGAGGCGACCCCGGACGACGCTTCCGCCACCTTTGGCACGCCGGTCTACATGGCGCCAGAGATGGTGCTGGGTGAGGGCGTCGATCGGCGCAGCGACATCTACCTGCTCGGCGCCTGCCTGCACGAGATCTTGACCGGGAAGCCGCGGCACACCGGCGCAACGCTGGGCGTGTGCTTCTCGCAAGCGCTGGCGAGTCAGCCGTACCAGTACCCCGAGGACGTGCCGCGCGAGCTCGGAGAGATCTGCAATCGCGCGTGTGCCAGGCTCCCAGACCAGCGCTATCAGAGCGCCCAGGAGCTCTCGCAAGCCATCGTGGATTTCCTCGAACAGCGGGACGCCCACGCCCTGGTGGACAGCGCGGAGCAACGCCTTGAAGAATTCGAAGCTCTGATCCACGAGGAAACACCTGACGAGGCAGAGATCGTACGCCACTACCACGAGGCACGCTTCGGCCTGACTCAGGCGCTGGAGCTCTGGCCGAGCCTCGAGCGCGCGAAACACGGTTTGCTTCGCCTGGTCACCAGCATGCTGGAGTTCGAGCTCTCGAGGGCGAACATCCAGGGCGCCGAGACGCTGATCCTGGAGCTCGAACGCATGGGCTCGAGCGCCCCCGCGGAGCTGAGCCAGCTGCTGGCTGAACAGATCGCGGATCGCCAGCGCAAGCAAGCACGCCTCGAGAGCCTGGAGCGCGACCAGGATCCAACCGTGGGAAGGGCGCCTCGCAGCACGCTCATGATCCTGATGTTCATCGGTTTGACCGCGGTCAACCTGAGCGTGGCGTTGAATCGCGAGGCCGTGGCGAACCAGCGGGTCTTTGGCGTGCTCAGACTCGACAACGGCGACATCCCCGCTTCCATCGTCGGGGTGCTGACGCTGATCGGATGGCGGCGCCTGGGAAACACCGAAGTGAATCGGCGCTTTCGCTACCTGCTCCTCGCCAGCATGGTCGGCTACTTTGCCGTACGGATTTGCGGCTCGAACCTGGGTCTCGAGTCGACAGCGCCACTCGAGCTGATCGCGCTCTGCGCCCCGATGATCGCGGTGGGCTCCCCCGTCCCCGCAGCGCGCTGGGTCGCAGCCCTTGGCGTGATTCTAGGTATCGTCGCGAGCCTGACGACCCCCGTCAACGCCGTGTACATCAATCAACTCTTCGTGGAGCTCGTCCTGGTGTTCGCGATGTTGGGCGTCTGGCGAACCCGCCGCCTGGCGCAACAAAACGCTGCAGCCGAAGCGCTAGCCAACTCGACACGCCGTACCTCGACGCGCCCGTCCTCAAGGGTCTAGGGGGTGAGGGTCCGCCTGAGCACGCTCGGTTCGCGACGTCTCAGCGCCGCACGCTGAACGACTCGAAGTGAACCGTCCCTCGATACACGAAGAGCCCCACGGCTTTCGTATCCCTGGGGATATTCGTCGCGTCGAAGCCGGGTCCACCTGCCTGGCTGCAGTGGAGTCTGTCTCCGGAGACGCGACCGCTGATGGAGTAGCTCGTGTGAAGGTCCACGGGAGAGTCCTGGGCACCAATGGTCAAGTAGTTTCGCATGCTGTGGCGGGCCGCGCGCAGCTGATCCAGATCCTCGCGGAGATTGCAGTTGTACGCATTGACGACGTCGGTGTCCTGGGCGCGCACCACGGCGCCACCCACCATGCCGCTCTCGATACGGAACCGCACATCCACCTGATAGTCAGTGCCCCACTCTTCCGGCACCGAGAGCCACGCGAACGCCTGGGCAGACCCGCCGGTGACGACCAGCTCACCATCCTGGTAGACGTAGGTTGCTTCGGGATCGCCGGCGTCGAACTGCCACTCCGGTCGCTCAGTGTCGAAGTCGTCACTGAACAGCAAGTCGCCACCGGCAGTGCCGCCAGCGCCGCCCGTCGCCGAGCCGCCCGTCGCCGGGCCGCCGGACCCCGCAGTGCCTCCGCCACTGCCTCCAGCACCGCCACTGCCTCCAGCACCGCCACTGACTCCAGCACCGCCACTGACTCCAGCGCCGCCACTGCCTCCAGCGCCCGCCGCACCGCTCCCGCCACCGGGCTGCGGATCGGAGCCGCAGGCCACCAGGATCCACGCCATCACTCCCCAAGCAAGCCCACGCATGGACAGCAGGGTCCCTCGTTGGCGTTGTCAAAGCCATCTCAACTAATCGAAGGCTTCGTTCGAACCAGGTTGATGATCCATACTCCCGAGGGATGAAACCCGCGGACATTCAGTGGTCGGCGGCAGCTCTGTTGCTGCTAGCGTGCGGTGGCTCGAGCACGCCAGGCCAAGCGACTCCCGCTAATTTTCCGCAGGGAGAAGCTCAGCCGGCGGGACCGGAAGCGCGGGAGCACGCGCCTCGAGCCACACCCAAGTCCGAGGCTCCAGCGGATGCCATCGAGGTCACCCCGGACGAGCTGTGCGAGGCGACCGGCGCTTCGATGGAAGTCCGCGGGAAGCTGGAGCGCCAGGATCTGGGCCACCGGGTTGAGGGGCTATTTCTACAAACTGCCGACAAGCGCTGGGTGCTCAGCTACGGCATTCCAGAGGATCTGACTCCGCTGGTCGGCGCTACCGTCGTGGTCACCGGCACCCCCTGTGTGCGCAACGGCCGCGCCATCGTCGGACCGCACCTCAACCCAACGCGCGTGCAGCGAGCGGAGTGAAGCCATGTCGGAAGCGTTCGAGTTCGCCACGCTGAAGCTGAAGCTGCCAGCTACCTGGCGTGACGGGACACAGGATGGCGAAGACCTGCCTCCTACCCTGGTTAGGGAGCAAGGGGTTGGCTCACTGCAGTTCAGCGTCGCACGCTATGCCTCGGGTGAGGCGCCGAACATGACCCTCGCCGACTTGCGAGAGCTGTTGAGCGCACGGATCGCTCGCCATGGGTTGCAATCAAAAGCGCTCACCGAACACTCACGCGCGACGCGGATGTCTGTTCGTGGTCGGTGCTGGGACTCCGATGTGGCGTGCTCGTTGTGGATGCTCTCGAATGGCTCGGACATTGCTTTCGTTAGCTACGTCTTCATCCGCGAAGACGGCGAGCCATCGGCGGAGGAGCTGTCAGAAGCGGAAGCGATCGTGAACTCCATCGAGTTCTGACTAACCACCAATCGCTCCACCATTTCCTCGAGGAACCCCTGAAACCTGGAGAGTTCGCTTCTCTGGAACTCTTCCGATAGGTCCAAGATCTCGGTCACGCTGAACTCTCGGTGCTCAGCCCTCTTCGGCGAGGGCTTCTTCCACCAGCGCGCGGAGCTCGTCCCGCTTGGGATCCCGTGTCTTCCCCCGCTGGGCCGAGCGCGCGCCCATGCGCGCCGCGTAGGCTTCCATTTCCTCGAGGGTCTCTGGTTCCTTGTCGGAACCTTTGCGGTCGAACAGACGCATCAGCCAGGGCTTGGAGTCCTTGAGCTCGAAGTTGCCATTGGCCAGCGCTTCCGGCGCGCTCTTGAGTAGCTCGCCCAGGCGAGTGTTCGAGGAGACGATTGCTTCGGCCTCCTTGAGCACCGCCGTTTGTGTGGTCGAGAGCTCCCGCAGTGCGCCACGCAGGCTCTTCCCCCGCCAGCTGGCGAACAGCGCCGTGGCGATCGCCAGCTCGCCTAGCGCGAGGTTCGTGAGCTTGGCGACTTGGGGCCCGCCGCAGCTCTTGGAGTAGACGTACGCGCCTTCCATCAAGAGCACCCCAAAGCCCAGGCCAACCGCGGCGAACTCTGCGTTGACCGACAGCTCTGCCGGCGAAGTGCCCTCCTCGGCAGTCTCGAACAAGAACACGTGGCCGAGGGCGATGGCGAGATTGGTGGTGAGCTGGACCGGGTGCTTCAGCTCAGCGGCCAACAGCCTCAGCAGCCAACCATCTCCCTGGGGAACCAAGCGCTGCAGCTTCTCGGGTGCCTCTTGAGTGCTGCACGCGCCGCTACCGCAGCCGCCCGTGCCGCAGCTGCCGCCGCTCTCTTCGGTCTCACCCACCACCTCGAGGGTGATCGGCACATCGTCGAGGCCGGCGTGGTGCTGCATACGGCGGAGCAAGCGCCGCGCGCCCCTGGTGTTCGGCGTGAACTCATCGGGGAAGTACTTGCCCGTCGGCAGCACCAGCGGGCGCTCCCCGAGTTCGTCTCCAAGCTCGTGAACCAGGCCACCAAAGCGCCTAACCACCGCCTTGATGCCGTCGTTGTCGGGCAGGTACTCCATCACCCAAGCCTGGCAGAGAAGCGGCGGGGCGACAACGTGGCCCGACCGGGGCTAGTGTGCTGCCAGTGTTCTGCGCCTTCCGCCGACTGCTGAGCGCCTTGCTGGCTTGCGAGCTGGTTTCGACGCGGCGCGCGGTCGCGCTGGGTGTCCTGCTGGCGGCAGCGGGAGTGCTCTGGTGCGGACGAGTCCAGGCGGCCTCAGCTGGGCACCAAGTGGAGCTCACCGATGTAAACCGCAGCTACCCACTTGGCAGCGGCATGTGGCTCTTGCCCGATCCAGAGGACACGCTGGACTTCGATGCCGCGCGCGCGGCGTTTGCCGCGGGTGACTACACCGCGGTTCAGAACGAGCGCCCACGCCTCGACTTCAAATGGAAGGCCGCGTGGGTGCGCGTCGAGCTAGTGAATCGCACCGCCGTGCGGCAGTGGCGCTTCTGGCAGCTCCCACTCCGATGCCGGACTACATCGGTCCACTTGCACTTCAGACCCGAAGGCAGACGCGGGCGGACCTTTCAGCACCTCGAGCTGTTCTCGCGTCACGCGCCGACGCAGTACCCGCGCCGTGGCCTGACCATCGAGCTTGAGTTGCCTCGAGACACGCCCGCGGTGCTCTATCTCAAATATCGCGGGCGCCTGCAGGCGGTGACCGAGGGTACGACCACGATGCTTCGACTCCGAGCTACTCGCTCGTCCAGCCAGCGCACGGGGGTTCTACGGCACGCTGCTCGCGCCGCTGTTCTACAACCTGGTGCTGTGCGCCCCTGCGGGATGCGGCTTTACGGTTATTACGTCATCCACGTCGGCCTGACGCTGTTCTTCTTCGCGCGCAATGCGCATCGGGGAGGTGCCTTCGCGGTCGGCTTCGGCGAGTTCATCGCGCGGCGCTGGGAGCTGACGACGGTGATCGTGCACTGGATGATCATCATCGGCGTCACCGGCTTCTTCCGGCTGCTGTTTTTAACATGAACGGTCGCGCCTCGTCTGGATCGGGCGCTCAGGTACACGCCATCTCCCCGCTGATTGGCGCCATCACCGTGCTGCTCAGCGACGGTCGTGCTTCGGCGATAGCCTGCGCAGGGCTGAGTCAGCTGACGGGCTTCTTGACGCAGGTGCTTTCTCAGGGTTCTGGCTGTGGTGGAAGAAGCGGCACCCGCTGGCTCCGATCTACCTGATGGCGGGTTTGCGTTGCTGCCCAGCAGCTCGGCGTACGTGATGCGCTACTTTGGTGTGCTGCTGTACAACACCTGGGACGGAGTTCGCGCCTGCCAGTTCGGTGTGGGCTCGAGAAAGGTCCTTTGCGCTGGCTTATCGCGTGCGGCTGCTGCGCGGAGAAGGCGAGTGCTGGTGGAGGAGGCGCGCAGTGTGCGCGCCGAGCGCGACGTGCGCTCGCCCAGGGCGCCTTGGGGTTGATTAAAGATGATGGAAGCTACCGACGCCGAGCGGCCATGTGGCGAGGGACCGCACGACGGTTGGGTCAGCTCTTGAGCGGTGCGAAGGCGCTGGTGGAAGCCAGCGCAGACGTCGGTCGGATCCGTGGGGCAGCACATGAGCCGAGCGCGGGCCGACTGATTCAGTGGCGACCAGGAAACGCAGCATCAGCCACGGGTTGCATCCGGAGCGCTGGATCGCGGGGCTCGCTGAGCCGCCGCAGCGGCCTGGTCGAGAAATGATTTCTCAGGAGCGCGAGGCCTGCTGTGGCGCGTGGAGATCCGCGATGTCGACGGCCTGCTGAGTCGCGACGCAGAGCTGCACCTGTTTCGTATCGCTCAAGAGGCGCTCAAGAACGCCTGGGTACACGCAGGCGGTGGCGAGCTGATCAGCGTGTCCGTCAGCCGGGACGGGGACGCTCTTGAGTTCAGCGTCGTCAACGACGGCGAGCGCTTGACATCCAGTCGGCGCAGGGCCTGGGGCTCGTCAGTATTCGCGAACGCTGTGCGGTGATCCACGCGGAGCTGAGTATTGAGGCGCCGGCTAGCGGGGGAGCGGAGATTGTTGTCAGGGTACCGATAGGCTAGTTGTTCTAGCCGGCCACTCCTCCTCGCGAAACCGAGCCTGGCTAACGACCGTCCCCGGGGCTCATGCTATGTTGGCGGAGGTGTCTCAGTTGGAAATGTTGCAGGGTCAACCCATCCGCCCGCTCCGGCGCGCGGAGTTCAACCAGCTGGCTGAGCTCGGTGCGTTCCAAGAGGAGCGGGTCGAGCTGCTCTACGGGCAGCTGATTCCGATGAGTCCGGTGGGGCGCGCCGCACTGCACGGCCCTCGAGCTGCCCAACGAGCTGTTCGTGGTCAAGCTGGGGCGGATGCGGATCCGCATCCAGATGCCGATCGCCGCATCGGATGAGTCCCAACCCGAACCGGACCTCGCCATCGCGCCTCTCAGCGATGGTCAGGATTCACCTGGCGCACCCGGTCCTCGTGATCGAGGTGGCGCACACCCTGCTTGCGATGGATCACCGGGTGAAGGCCAAGCTGTACGCGGAGTGTGGTGCCGGAGTACTGATTGTGAATCTCGTCGACCAGGTCGTGGAGGTACACAGGGACCCCGTCTCGGGGGCGTACCAGTCATGCAGGGTCTTTCACCCGGGCGAAGTCGTGGCCCCCGCGGGATTGTCTGACATCGAGGTTCCGGTCGACTTGTTGATGCGGGGTTGATGCTCCTGCTGCCGCACGGATCTGGTTCGACCACATCGACCTTGTGTTGCGAGCAATGCTTGCGCACACTCAAGGCATGAACCCGTATCTGCCCCCAGTTCCTGGGGGCGACTTCCCTCCCCCCCAAGCCCAGAGTCAAGGGGACGGTCCGAGTCAGACCCGCTGCATCGTGTGGCTCGTGCTGTCGTGCCTGACGATCTGCGGCTGCGGGATCTTCTTCGTCATCCCCGTTGGGTTGTCGATCGTCGCGCTCGTCAAGCGCGAACAGGATCCCAAGCTTGCGCTGCTCCTGAATCGCATTGCGATTGGCTGTGTCATCACCGGCTGGGTGCTCCTACTCGTCAGCATCGTGTTGAATATCGTGCTGGCCGCGTCGCACTAACACGTTGCCGCGCGGATTCTTCGGGCTCCGGTCGCCCGACGTCCCGCCACAAATGTTGAACCATGCAACCAATGAACCCGTATCTGCCCCCAGTTCCTGGGGGCGACTTCCCTCCCCCCCAAGCCCAGGGCGAGGGTCCGAGTCAGACCCGCTGCATCGTGTGGCTGGTGCTGTCCATCCTGTCCTTCATCTGCGGCTGCGGCATCCTGGCGGTGATCCCCATCGCGCTCTCGATCGTCGCGCTCGTCAAGCGCGAGCAGGAACCCAAACTCGCGCTGACCCTGAACCGCTTCGCAATGGGCTGCGTGATCGCGAGCTGGGTCTTCTTCCTCGCGATCGTCATCTTCCAGATCGTGGTCGCGGTCTCAGCTAGCCCGTGAGTGGAGCCGAGAAAAACCGCGGAAAATTCGGGTCCCGCTGACCCCGCAGCCAAGGGGTGACACGGACCCGGCAAAGGCTGGTAGAGTCCACGGCTGCAAGCTCGCTCCGGAGGTTGGGGGGAGCGCTCTACCCAGAGAAGAAATGGCTGTCGCGCAAGGTCAATGCCCGGGCTGTGGTGCTCCGATTGAATTCGGTCTCGGCTCGTCCATCGCTAAGGTCTGTCCCTACTGCCAAGCCACCGTGCTGCGCACGGATCGTGGTCTGCAGAACCTGGGCAAGGTCGCCGACATGGCGAACACTCCGTGCCTCATCGCCGTGGGCGATCAGGGCACCCTCGCCACTCGCCCGTTCGAGGTGCTGGGTCGCGTTCAGCTCGACCACGGCAAGGGCCCGTGGGACGAGTTCTACGTCTCCTTCGACTACGGTCAGTCCTGGGGCTGGCTCGCCTTCGCTCAGGGTCACTGGTACGTCACGCAGCAGGTGGCAGGCCTCGCGGTTCCGCCGATCTCGACGCTGCAGCTCGAGCAGGACATCCAGCTCGGCAATCAGTTCTTCCGCGTCGCCGAGGTCAAGGAAGGCACCATCGTCTCCGCCGAGGGCGAGCTCCCGGAGGCGTTTCCGCCGGGATTCGTTCGACACTACGTCGACCTCTACGGGCAGCAAAACGCGTTCGCCACCATCGACTACGGGGACAACAGCGGCCCTTACACGGTGTTCATCGGCTACGTGTTCCCCGAGAGCCAGATGCAGGCGCAGCAGCTGGGGGAGCGCCACACCAAAGAGGTCAAGACCGACACCATGCAGTGCCCGAACTGCGGTGGTGAGGTCCCGAAGCTCATGCAAGGCCGCGCCGAGCGCATGGCCTGCCCGTACTGCTACACCATCAGCGACATTGCCTCGCGGCAAATCGTGGCGCAGCAGGAAGCGGCGATGCAGCAGCCCGATATTCCCATCGGGCAGCAGGGCACCTTCGACGGCGTGCAGTACATGTGCATCGCCTACCTGCGCCGCGGTTGCTACTACGATGACGAGCACTTCTCCTGGGAGGAGTACTTGCTCTGGAGCCAGGGCATCGGCTTCCGCTGGCTGGTGAAGGATCCGGAGAACGGCTGGTCGTGGATCACCCCGGTCAACATCGCCGAGATCGATATCTCCCAGATGCCCAACATGGTCAGCTGGGGTGGTCGCGTCTTCCAGAACCGCGACTGGGGCTCCGCCAGCGTCGAGTACGTGCTCGGCGAGGTGTACTGGAAGTGCGAGATCGGCGAGTCGACCCGAGCGGATGACTTCGTCGATGGCGGTGACGTCCTCAGCCGAGAGATGGCCGACGGCGAGGTCCAGTGGAGCTTCGCACAGCCCATCGCGTGGCCTGTGCTGGCTCAGGGTTTCAACCTGCCAGTGGACGGCCCCGGCGCGTACTTCCCCGGCGGTGGCGGCGGCGCGAACTACGCTGGTGCGAGTGGCGGCGGCTCTGGCGGCGGCTGCGGCCAGACCATGGTGCTGCTCATCGTGGTGGGCGTGATCCTGTTCATCTGCATGATCGGCGCCTGCGGCGCCTGCGGTGGCGGTGGTGGCGGTGGTGGCTACAGCAGTGGCAGCACCACCAGCGGCGGCGGCGTCTTCGTTGGCGGCAAGTAACCCCGCATCCGACGCCGAACCAGGCGCTCAGCCAGCGAGTGGAGCGGGGGGCAAACCGACAAGCGCGGGCACAGCTTCCCCACGGAAACGGCTGAGCGCCGAGAGCGCACTGCTTGGCTACTGGTTGCTGTTCGCCTTGGGTCTGGCCGCCGCGTTTCACGAGTTGGTGATCCGTCAAGCCGACGCCTACTTCAGCCCCGGCTACGGCCCAGGCAGGCAGACGCTGATCTGGAGCTACCTCGCGGGGAGCAGCCTCGGCTGGCTCGCCTGGCGTCGGAGCTTCGCGCGGCCCTTGGAGCTGCTCGCTGGTTCGACGTTGGTCGCCGCCTGGGCGCTCAACTTCAGCGCACCCAGCTTCGCCGCAGGCTTCATCCACCCCGGCGTGGGTCTGGGCGCAGCGCTGATCTTGCCAGCCCTGTTGGGGCTCGCGAGCATGCTCGCGTTCCGCGCCGCGCTCCGCTTGTTTGGGCGCGCGACGCGCAACTTGAGCGCGTTCGGGTTGCTACTCGAGCCGTTCCGCATGCTCGGCCTGGTGCTGGCTCTGGGTTTTGCCGCCGCAGGCGCAGCCATGATTGGCAACCTGCGCTCCGGGCACGTGCTCTCGATGCTGCTCTCTGTAGCGAGCTTGGCAGCCTGGGGAGTGCATCAGCAGCTGTTCTTGGTCGCAGTCAAGAGGAGCCTCCTCGAACGCACGCTGGTGCGATCGGCGCAGCTGTGCTTGCTGCTCGGCGGGGTGGGGCTGGCGGTGGCTGAGTATCGGCTGCCAGCAGCGCGCTTGAACGATTTCCCCGGGGAACTAATCTACAGCGCCCGCGGCGAGCGAGCTGAGGTGGTCGTCACGAGCTCCCAGGACGCCTTCCTATTGTTCGTCGACGGGCAGCTCAAGCGCACGCAGATCGATGGCTACCGCCACATGGAGGCGCTCGTGCAGCCCGCCATGCTGGCAACCCCAGGTGCTAGCCAAGTACTGCTGCTCCACGGCGGCACGGGCCTCGCCGAGCGCGAGGTGCTGCGCTTCGCAGACGTGGAGAGTCTGCGCGTGGTCGTCGACGATCCAGCACTCCCGAACCTCGCCAAGCAGTCCACGTGGCTCGCGACCGCCAGCGATCACGCTCTGGAAGATCGCCGGGTGCAGCTCGAGATCGCGGAGATCGCCCCGTGGGTGACGAACGAGACCGACGCCTATGACGTGATCATCGCCGACCTGCCTGCTCCGTTGAGCTACGAATACGGCAAGCTCTACACGCGCTACTTCTTCGAGCGCCTGGCGGAGCTCCTCACTGAGGATGGCACCCTGGTGGTTTCCGCACCGTCTGCGTTCGCGGCGCCGGAGAGCTACGGCAGCGTCGTCAGCACGCTGCGCGCGAGCGGCCTCAACCTGTTGGAGTACCGCGTGGGGATCCCGCTGATGGGCGAGCTGAGCTTCATCCTGGCTGGGAAGCGGGAGCTCGAGATCCCCGAGAGCGATCCAACGCTACTCAGCTCAGGCCGTGCTCGCTTCCTCAACGCGCCAACCCTGCAACAGCTGTTCGCGCCCACACCGGACACTCGCCCCCTGCCGAGCGACCCGAACTTGCTCTACGAGCAACCGATCGTTGAACACTTCCGCCACGAGCTGGGCATCGATCCAGCACCGCATCACGCTCCTCACGCCGCCGAAGACACGCCAAGCGAGTGACGCAAGTCGCGGGTTCCGACCCCTCGCCCGCCAGCAGCCTGACAGCCGACCGAGCCCAGGGCGCGACCCAGCTGGGTCCGTGAATAGGCTCTCGTGGCGCATTTTTTCGGTCTTTTGTTGGGGGGGAGGCGGCACCGCACGCCGAGCCGGTTCATGGCATCCCCGTTGCAAAAGGACGAGGCGAACATGAGTCACGGCATCTGGGCAGCAGCATCCGGCGCAACAGCGCAAATCACGATGGTGGACGTCATCGCGAACAACGCCGCCAACGCCATGACGCCGGGTTTCCGCGCCGATCAGGCGCTGTTCCGCGAGGTGCTGGACCGCGCCCAGGTCGGCAAGCCCAACGCGACCGTGCGCATGACCCGCGTCGACGGCGTCGCCCCGGACATGACCGTCGGTCAGCTGAAGTACACCGGCAATCCAATGGATGTGTCGATCAATGGCAAGGGCTTCTTCGCCGTGCGCACGGCGAGCGGCGAGATGTACACCCGCGCCGGTAACCTGAAGATCGACGCTTCCGGGCAGATCGTGTCTTCGCGCGGAGACGCCTTCCTCAGCACCACACGAGAGCCTCTGCGCGTCGACCCGAGCGCCAGCGACGTCCGCGTCGGAAAAGACGGCGCCATCCTCGTGAACGGCGAAGACAGCGGCCAGCGCCTGCTGGTCGTGGACCTCGAGCAGACGCCCGGGCTAGTGAAGGAAGGCGACTGCTACCTCAAGGTCGAAGGCGGAGCGCGTCCGGGCGCGATCGAAGGCAACCTCGAGCCGGAGAGCATCGAGCTCTCCAACGCGCCTCCGGTCAAGAGCATGACCGGCCTCGTCACTGCCTCGCGCCATTTCGACATGATGGATCGCGTGATCCAGGCGTTCAGCGAGATCGACCGCAAGGCGGCCGAGGAAATCGCGCGCCGCTAGCGCGCTGACCCTCGCAGCGCGCTAGCGTGATTTCATGAGCTGCGCTCGCATACCCGTGTGGAATCAAGAGTCCACCTCTCGGTGTGTAGCAACAGCTTCACGCCGCGCAATCCGCGATGCGCTGAGGCATCTGACGAAACGCCGGCCAATCACGCCGGCTCGCCAGCCGGTGCGTCAACACATTCCCACACGGAGACAAGGACTTCGCATGTGGATAGAGAAGCGAGCCAAACGCTGCGTTGCTTGGTCACTCCACGCGTGATAGCCGTGCCCCCGCTGGTCGTTCGACCAGGCTTACTACTACTTTCAAGGGGACATCATCACATGGGAATGAAGACGACGCTCCGCGGCGCTGTGCTCGCAGCCGGCCTTGGAGCAGCAGCGTTCACTCTGCTCAGCGCGAGCAACGCATCCGCCGACACGCTGGCCCCCGGGGGCAACTCCGTCGGGAAGATCACCCGCGTATCCAAAGGCGTGAAGGAGCTGAGCCTCGAGACGCAGTTGGTTTTCCACTCGGATAGCAACAAGAACGGCGAAGGTGACGCAGACGACACGTCAACCAGCAACCTCGCGCTGATCGGCGCGCCAGTGTTTCGCTACTTCCTGATCGACAACCTGAACCTCGGCTTGCACCTGGGCGGCTTCTACAAGAGCGCGTCTTCGAAGGTGGGCGATGTCGAGACCGCGAAGGCGAGCGACGTTGGCTTCCTGGGCACGCTCTCCGTGAGCTACAACGTGAGCCTGGGCGGCGGTATGTTCATCGCGCCGTTGCTCGGCGGCGGCTACTTCGCGGGCAGCCGTGAAGTGACGACACCCGACATCACCGGCGCCGGCCCGGATCTGGTGATCCGCTCCTCGCTGAGCGGTGGCGTGGGCCGCGCCGGCATTGGCTTGGTGTTTTATCCGAGCTCGCGCTTCAACCTCTTCGCGCGTCCTGAGGCGCTGATGTACTTCGGCTCCGCGAAAGAGAAGGACGAGGCTCGCCCCGCGGGAGCCCCGGCAGTGAACCCGGACGCGCAGTCCTTTACCACCATCGACGCCGGCTTCACCTGCGGCGCGAGCTACATCTTCTAAGCCGGTGAAGGCTACCCGCCCCGAGCTCGCATGAGCGCGCATCGAGCGTTGCTGCTGCTAACCTCGGGGCGGTGAACACGCTCCAAGCTCTTCGTCACGTCTACGCAAGTCGGCGCTGGATCGTCGCCTCGGATAACCTCGTCAGCGCCGGGAGGCTCTGTGAGGTCCTGCGTGAACTCGGCGCCGATCAGGTGATGGCGATCGGCGCCTCCCGAGGTACTGGGCCGCTGGCATCGGAGGCGGTCGTTCAGCTCACGCTCGGAGCGCTTCCCGCCGAGACCATGATGGGCGGGATCCGCGAGAGCGAAGCGCTGATTGACGCTCTGCCCGCGCCAGCAGTCGCACGGGTCCAGGCCTTCGACCCCGACGCAAGCGCCGGCGTGCTGCGAGCGTTCTTTTCCTCCGGGCAACCTGTTGCCGGGCGCCCCTGTTACGGCGACCGACGACCGGAGTGGCAGGCGCTGGAGGACAAGCTCCTCGCCACGGAGCTCTGGCTGAGCGCCGGGCTACAGCACCCCGAGGCGCAAACTCTGCCCGTCACTCTCGAGGCACTCTCCGCGGCCTTCTCGAGCTTGGATCGGGGGAGAGGGTGTGTTGTGGCTGCCGACAACAGTCGCGGCTGGCACGGCGGCGCTTCGTTCACGCGCTGGGCACGCCAGCCAGGGGATCTCGAGAGACTGCACGCATTCTTCACCAACCAAGCCGACCAGGTGCGCATGACTCCCTTCATCGAGGGCGTGCCCTGCAGCATCCACGGCATCGTGTTCTCGGATCCACAGAAGCCCGTGGCCGTGTTTCGCCCTGCGGAAATGCTGGTGCTACGCCGCGCCGCTGGCCACCCCGAAGGCGAGTTCCTGTACGCCTCGGCGGCCACCGTCTGGGATCCGCCCCAGACCCTGCGCGAAGAGATGCGCAGCGCGGCGCGCAACGTGGGGGAGCTCTTGAAGCGGCGCTGTGGCTACCGAGGCGCCTTCACCATCGACGGCGTGCTGAACCGCACAGGCTTTTGGCCAACGGAGCTCAACCCCCGCTTCGGCGCCGCGCTGATGCAAATGGAGAAGGTGCTCGGCTATCCGCTGTTGTTGCTCAACTTCGCGGTCATCGCGGGAGATGACGCCGCGCTCGACCCCGCAGAGATTGAAGCGGAAGTGCTGGAGAGCGCCGACAAGGAGCGCGCGAGCGGCGCGGGGCTGCCCTTGCTCGGCTCTCATGAGGGGCGCATCGGCCGCGTGGTGCTGCGCGAACCCGAGGTGCGCTTCGCCCGCGAAGGAGAAGCCCCCGACTGCACCCTCGAGCTAGGCCCCGCGCCCGCGGGTGCGCGCATGAGCCTGAGCTTCGACCCGACGGCGCTGACGCCCAGCGCACCCCTCGGCCCCGTGTTGGCGCGCACCCTCGAGTTCCTCGACTCGCGCTACGGTCTAGGGCTCGGAAAACTCGAAGTCTACCCTAGCGACTTTGAGTGACTCGCGCTCGAGAGGCACGAGCGACACGCCCTTCAGTCCGCGCGGAAACGTCCGAAACGGAAACCGAGCCAGGCGATGGACTTCGCGGCGTAGAGCGCGTTGACCACCAGGTACGGGTAGAAATAGAGATCGATGCGTCCCGCTGCGCCAGCGATCCAAATGTAAGACGGGTAGTGGACGAGCAGCTTCGCCACCCCCATCGGGATCCCGATCAGCTGCTGCACCAGCGACTTCGACTTGGCGGGCCCTGATGGAGCCTGCGCTGGGTCACCGGCGATCTCCGGCCGGCGCTGAAATGTCGTGACAGCGATCCCCGTCGCGAGCACGACGAGCCCACCAACGGTGAGCAACAAGAAGAGCGGCTGCTTACCCTCCATGTAGAGCCGCACGCCTACCGCCCCCAGGATCATGAAGGCCTTGATTTCATCCATGAGGAAATCAAGCAGATGGCCCTGTTTAGAAGCGATGCCTCGCAGCCGCGCGAGCATGCCGTCCGCACAGTCCAAGACATAGCTCGCCTCGTAGATCACGACGCCAGCCAACAAACCCCAGTACCCAGGCCACAGCGTGAGCACCGCCGTCGCCACGCACGCCACACCGAACGCAGCGAGGGTCACCTGGTTGGGCGTCACCGGAGTGCGCTCGAGGAGCTTCACCACGACCGCGGCGACGGGCCTGCACACGAAGCGGTTCCAGAACAGGTCAGGGACCTTCTTCGTCCGCTGGTAGATCTCGACCACGCTGCTCATCGGCAGCCGAACCTACAGGGCATCCCCGAAGCCAGGCAAGCAAGGCGCTGGCAAGGCCCACCAGAGCCTCACCTGCCCCAAGCCCCAAGCGTGCTATGAATCCAGACCATGGCCGGCAGCGCGCAGAAGGAACGCCTGCAGAGCTACGCCTCACTCGGGGGGCTGGCGGTGGCGGCGCTGTTCGTCGTGCATTGGGCGAACGCGGGACCGGCAGTGGAGCAGGACCCCACCGCCACGCCCGGCGCGCCTCACCCCCAAACCCAGATCCGGCGGACTAGCTCCGCTACTCCGTCGGCGGCACCTTCGGCCGCGCCGGCTCCGAGCGCTGCGCCGAGCAGTGCCCCTCCCTCCAAGCCAAGCAAGCCGCAACGCTACGTGGTCGCTGCGATCGGGGACTCGCTCACTGACGAGCGCTCGTACGCCCACGCCTACATGCGTCAGCTGCGAGACACCTGCCCCAAGAGCCGCTGGGACAACTTCGGCGTCGGCGGCAACATGGTCAATCAAATGCGTCGGCGCTTCGACCGCGACGTACTGCAGAGTGGTAACCCAAAGTACACGCACTTGATCGTCTTCGGCGGCGTCAACGACGTGTACAGCGACAAGACCGCAGGGCGCACCCCGAAGCTCATCGAGCGCGACCTGAGCTACATGTACGAGCGTGGTCGCAAAGCTGGAATGCAAGTGGTGGCCTTGACCATCACTCCGTGGGGCGGCTTCAAGCGCTACTTCAATGAGGAGCGCATGGCCGCCACCAAGTCTGTCAACGCTTGGATCCGCGGGGAAGAAGGCGGGCGCATCGATCACGTCATCGATGCCTTCCCGCTGCTGAGCTGTGGCGACCCGGAGAAGCTGTGTGAGAAGTACATGAAGCCGTTCAAAGACGGTCTCCACTTCGGCAAGCTCGGCCACGAAGTACTGAAGAACGTGATGCTTCAGCGGCTGTTCCCGAACTGCGAGTAGGCGACTGCGACTACTCCGCCGAAGCGGAGCCAGGGAGCACCTCGAGCGCGCCCACTTCGGGCAGCGCGGGCGGCTCGAGACTCGGTGCGCTCACGTTCAAGCGGCGTGCGACGGCTTGAGCGACGCGATTGAAGGCGAGCGCGGCGAACCCATGGGCGACCACCGCGATCGGCGGCGGCACCTGATGAGTGTAGTACGTCCAGCACTGCCGGCTCGTACCCCAGTACTCTAGGAAGACACCCAGGCTCGTTCCCGCCAGGAACAGCATCACGTCTCCGCGAGGATCTTTGGGCGTGAGCGTCACCGTGAGCATGATGGCGACCACCGCCCAAGAAGCGGGCTTGTCGATCGCTGGCCACAGGAACCACGTCATGCCCGCGACGAAGCTCGGCAGGCAGACCCAGTAGATCGCGCGGAACGTTCGCTCCGGAGTAGCGCCCCGCCGCAGCTCAACGCGTTGCCACGCGGCACTGTAGAAGAGCGCCATGCGGTCGATGCTGATCGCCGCAATGGGCCACGCGGGGAGGATCCAGAGCGGTGGGCGCTCGCGAGTGAAGTAGGTCCAGAGCTGAGTCGTCGTCCCCCACCACTCGATGATGCCACCACCCGCCAGGCCGCTGATGAGCAACAGCAGATCCCAGCGCGGTGAGACTCGCCAGCACAGCATCAGCGTCATCCAGATCCAGGTGCCGAGCAGCAGCGCGTCGACGCCGTTGGCATCCACCAAATCGCTCCACGAGTAACCCACGCTGCTGCCGACGAGGACGATCAGCGACAGCGTGATCAGGCTCTTCCACGAGTAGCCGCGCCCAACCCATCGGATCAGGGACGGCGCTTGTGACGCCTCGATCGCCCCCTTCGAGACTGGGAGCGGCGTGGTTTCTGCGACAGGCCGCACAGACATCGAACGCCGGAGGTTAGCCAATTGGGGGGCGCGCGCGGAGCACGAAGCTCCGCATTTCCGTCGGGTGGCGTCGCTTACTTGCCCTGGAAGGTCGGGCAGAATCGGCCTGATCTTGAACAGTTACGCGGGATTTGCTGCTTGCGTCCAGGCCCCACTCAGATCCGGGAAGAGTGCTTGGGAAAGCGGGAATCGTCGGCTATTTACCCCGACGACATGACTTCTTCTTCGCGTACCGAGAGCTCGAGCGCCAAAGGCGGCGGGTTCAGCCGCCCCAGGCCGCGGCCGTCCAAGGGACCCTCAAGCAAGAAGAAGCGCCCTGGCGCACCCGGCACGCGCACTCCCGTTACCGAACCGTTGGTGCCCCTGGGTGGGCGACTCATGTACATCGTCTTCGGTTTGGCGATCTTGTTGATCATCGTGCTGCCGGGTTCCTGCATTGGCGACAAGACGGCGGACATCGCCTACGAGGGCGTCCGAAAGGTCTTCGAAGCGAATCCACCTCAAACGAACCGACCGAGTACCCCTGCGGCGCAGTGGGAAGTCGGCAAGACGCTTCCGGTGAGCCTCACCCTCATCACCGCGGACTACAGCAAGCTCTACTGCGCGGGAGCGCAGCAGTTCGAGGGCTACCACTGCGGTTTCGTTGACGAGCGTCGCCCGTGGCCGACCCAGCCTGGGCAACCTCTCGACGACAACAAGCGGGACGTGATTCAGCCGTACCGTACGCCGAACAACGAGCTGATTCTGGTGGGTGGCCTGTGGGCGGACCCCCACGTGGCACAGCGCCTCCACGAAGAGCCGCCCCACAGCCGCAATCAAGATCGCCTCGCGCGCTTCATCGCTCACTGCGAGCTGAAATTCGTCGGCAAGCTGCAAAACGCCAAGGTGCGCTGGGTCCCCATGGGCCCGTGGCTGAATCCCGACGGAAATCATGTAGCGGAAGGCGTACCGGTAGCCATCCCCGTGAAGTGCGAGCTGCAGTAGCCGCTCACTCGCCAGGTTGCAGCACTTCGTCGCTGGAGAACACCCAGCGGAAGAAGCCCTTCACGTCGAGCACGATCTGATACAGCGCGGGTACCAGCACCAGCGTGAGCACGGTGGCAAACAGCACGCCGAAGCCGAGCGAGATGGCCATCGGAATCATGAAGCGCGCCTGAGCGCTGGTCTCGGCGATCATCGGAATCAAGCCGAAGAACGTGGTCAGCGACGTCAGGATGATGGGACGGAAACGCCGAGCCCCGCCGTCGATGATGGCCTGGAAGTTCTCGGTGCCCTCGGCGCGGAACTCGTTGACGGCGGCGATCAGGATCAGCGAGTCGTTCACCACGACGCCGCTCAGGGCCACCACGCCCATCATGCTCATCAAGCTCATCTCATAGCCCATGCCGATGTGGCCGAGCACCGCGCCAACCAGCCCGAACGGGATCACCGCCATGATGATCAGCGGCTGGACGTAGGAGCGGAACGCCATCGCGAGCAACGCATAGATCCCGAACAACGCAAACAAGAAGCCTTTCCCCAAGGAACCGAGCGTCTCCTGCTGGCTCTGCTGCTCACCGCCTAGGCTGTAGCTGAGGCCAGGGTAGCGCTTCAAGAGGTCTGGCAGCGCGTTCTGCTCGAGCTCTTGAGTCACCTTGGTGCCCGTCGTCACCCCTTCCTCCACGTCAGCGGTGACGTTCACGACGCGGCGGCCATCGGTGCGGGTGATCGCGGTGTAGGCGCTGCCACGATCGACGTCCGCCGCAGCCCACAGCGGGAGCTCACCTCCCGCTGACGTACGCAACATCAAGCTCTCGATGTCGAACTCACTGCGACGCTCCTCACGCGGCAAGCGCACATAGACCCGCACCTCATCGCGACCGCGCTGAAAGCGTGACGCCTCGCTGCCAAAGAACGAGCTACGCACCTGGCGCGCGACGTCGGTCGTCGTGAGGCCGAGGGAGTGAGCCACCGGCTTGAGCCGGAAGTCGAGCTGAGGTTTTCCGGCCTGGAAGCCATCATCGATGTCGATGACGCCGGCGTTCTCACCGATCTTGCCAGCAAGCTCGCTGGCGGCGGACTCCAGCACGTGAATGTCGCGATGGCTGAGCTCGATGTGCACGGCAGCACCGGCTTGAGCGCCGTTCGAGTAGATGAACTTCAGCTTCTCCATGCCCGGGATCTGACCCACGCGTTCACGCCACTTCGACGAGAACTCCTTGGAGGTGAAGCTGCGATCGGACAGCGGCACGAGGAAGAACGCGACCTCCGACAGGTGGCTACCGCCACCGCCACCTGGACCGTTCATGCCGCCTTCGAAGGTGCCGGAGGCGCCACTCTGGCTGAACACGCCTCGGCTGAACTTGGCTTCACCGCCCAGCTCTTCGAGCACCTGCTGCCCGGCCTGGACGATCTGCTGCGTGTAGCGTTCCGTCTCCCGAGCATCGACGCCGAAGGGCATCTGCAAGCTCGCGACCACGATGTCGCCTTCGGTCTTCGGCAGGAAGTTGAAGTCGACGTGACCGCCGATGATGAGGCCGAGAGTCACGAAGAAGATCGCCAAGCTCGCGCACAGAGTCAGGTAGCGGCGCCGCACGGCAAACACCAGCACTGGCACGTAGGTGACGTCGATCATGCGCTCCACGAACTGACTGAAGCGCTGCTGCCCGCGGTTCAGCAGACCGAGCGGTCCCCGAGTCGACGGCGGCTTCGAGTGGCTGAGGTGCGCGGGCAAGACGAAGAGCGACTCGACCCAAGAGATGCACAGGACCCCGATCACGACGATCGGGATCAGGCGGAAGAACTTCCCGGGAGGCCCCGGCACGAAGAGCATGGGTGCGAAGGCAACCAGCGTCGTCATGATCGCGAAGCTCACCGGCATCGCGACCTCGCGCACGCCGCCGATCGCTGCGTCGATGGGTGCCTGACCCTCGGAGCGCCGCTTGTGCACCGCCTCTCCAACGACGATGGCATCATCGACAACGATCCCCAGGGTAACGATGAACGCGAACAGCGAGATCATGTTGATCGACGCGTCCACCATCGGCAGGAACAGCATCGACCCGAGGAACGACACCGGGATCCCGAGCGTGACCCACAGCGCGAGGCGGATCTCCAGGAACAGCCCGAGCACGAACACCACCAAGAACAGCCCGAACACCGCGTTGCGCTTCAAGAGGTCGATGCGGTCGCTGTAGAACTCGGAGAAGTCCCCCCAGATCGCCTGCTCCACCCCCGGAGGTAGCGTCTTCTGGTTGGCCGCAAGGTACTCCTTCACCGCGGCGGAAATCTCGAGCGGCGTCTCGTCGCCTACCCGGAACACCTTCACCATCACGGCGCGCTTGCCCTGATAGAAGGCTTTTTGGTCCGTGTCGGCGAAGCCGTCGCGCACCCTCGCGATGTCTCGTAGGCGCACCTGCGTCCCATCAGGCCGACTGACCAGTGGGATATCCTCGAACTCTAGACCCGTCGTGCGCCGCTCGTTGGTGCGAACCAAGACTTCGCCAGCCGGTGTCTTTACGCCACCACCAGGCACCTCCACCGAGTTGGCGCGCACGATCTGGCTCACCTGCTCGAGGGTCAAGCCGTAGCGCCGAAGCTCGGCCTGGGGCACGTCCACGCTGATTTCCAACGGGCGGATGCCGAACAAGTCCACCACGGTGATGCGGCTGTCAGCCAGCAGCTCATCCCGGATGCGCTCCGCTTGATCCCGGAGCACGCGCTCGTCCTGGTCGCCATAAACGACCAAGCTGACGACTTCGTAGCGATTCACCGCCAGGCTGACCACCGGCCGTTCAATTTCCACCGGGAATGAAGTCACCCGATCCACGGCGCTCTTGACGTCTTGCAAGCCGCGGTTGGGGTCGGAGCCGCTCATCAGCTCGACGACGATGGTCGCGTAGCCTTCGCTCGCGGTGGAGCGCATCTCCTTCACGCCCTCGATCTGGCGAATCGACTCCTCCGCCGCGAGCACCACGCCCTGCTCCACCTCGGCGGGAGATGCGCCCGGGTAGGCCACGGAGACCACGACGATCTCCATCTCGAACTCTGGAAAGATCTCCTGCTTGATGCTGCACGAACTCAGCAAGCCGCCAACGACCAGGACCAGCATCAAGAGATTCGCGGCAACCGGGTTCGACGCCATCCAGGCGAGCGGCCCCTTGCGGCTCGGCTTGCGCGCTTCGTGCTTGCGGCGCGAAGCGGGCCCGCCTGCATCTGGCGACGACGCCTGACTCGAACGCGAGGGCTCCGCCGCTTCGTTCGCGAACGCGTCGTCTACCGGTGTCCGGCGATCACTCACTTGGCGGCTCCACTACTGGACGCGGGCTGAGCACCGCTCGTGGTCGCGGCACTGCCTTCCGCGTTCAGCTTCTGCAGCTTCATCCCAGCGAGCGCCGCGGGCACGCGGCTCACCACGACTTCGTCGCCGCTGTTCAGAGGTCCGCGAACGAAGACGTGCTCTGCGGCTCCCCAGACCACCTGGACCTCGTGAATCACGAGGCGCGCGTCCGGGCCGAAGACGAACACTCGCGGCGTACCCGTGTCGGGATGCGGACGAAGCGCAGTGCGTGGCAGCTTCACCACGTCCGTCAGCTCGCCGCCGTCAATCCGCACCTGCACGTAGGCGCCAAGCAACAGCGGCAACTGCTCCGACTCGGCCGCGGGCTTTCCCTCGGGAATCGCCTTCACGGCGCCCTCGGCCCCGCCGAGGGCCAACGGGTCGGGGATCTGAACCAGCACGCGCGCCATGCGCCCCGCTGGGTCCAGGTCGCCCATCAGGCGCACGACTTCGCCCTCGCGTTCGACGCGCTGCTCCCCCATGCGCTGGATCACCGTCGCCTTTGAGCCGTGCCCAGCCTCCGCATTGACGCCCGGGATCCGGATACGGCTCAGCTTGTCGAGGGGGACGGACACCTGGACCCAGAAGTGATCCGTACCGACCAGTGTCGCCAGCACCGTCTGGGGACCGACGAGCTGTCCGACGTCCACCGACTCTTGCCGCACGAAGGCGTTGAACGGAACCTTCAGCGTCGTACGCCCGAGGTTCACTCGCGCGAGATTCTGTGCGGATTTTGCAGCCTTGACCGAGGCTTCGGCGACCTTGAGCTGAGGTTCCCGCAGGGCGACGGCGCGTCCCTCTGGAGTAGCGTTGGCGTCTTCTCCGATGATCTGCCACTCGGACTCAGCGATGCGCTTACGGCTCTGCTCGAGCGCCAGCTGCTGCCTGGCTTGCTCGAGGCTCGCTGCTTGCGCCTGAACCTGCAGCGCGTAGGAGGTCGCGTCGATGCGCAGCAAGGTCTCGCCCGCCTTGATTCGACCGCCGGGAACCAAGTCCTTGTGCTGCCAGCGCACACGCCCCGCAACCTCCGGCATCACGACGACCTCTTTCGCAGGGACCACCGCGCCGAACGCACTCACATCGAGACTGCTATTTCCGCGCTCGATTGGGCGGGTCTCCACCAAGACAGCGTGCTCGGGGCGGTCGACCTTCTCTGGGCCCTTGCGCGTGGCGACTAACGCGCCGCCGATGCCGAGCCCAAGGCTCAAAGTAAGGAGCGCGAGCAGGGCCCGCGCCGCTGTCTTCGCAACGCTCATTGTTTTGTCTCCCCGCGGATAGCGGACAGGATCAAATCACAGTAGCTGTGCATCAGGTGATCCATGTCGAGGTCCCACGGAAGCCGGCGGACGACCTCCGCGGCGTTGACCCAGAGCAGCGTCACACCAACCATGGACCCCCAGAGCTGCACCAAGAGCTCGAAGGGCTCTCCCGGCACCCGAACGGTGCCGTCACGCTTTCCAAGCTCGATCGCTTCATTGCCGCATAGAAATAGCTTGGCAATGGAAGTGCGGTACTCGTCAAAGCTCGGGCTGTCAGCGTCGAGGCGATAGGTCGTGTTGAGCCAGGTGGTGCTGAAGCGCGCGTGATCCGGGTTCTCGATGGCGTACTCGAGCTGCACGCGCACCAGGCGCTCGAGCATCTCAATCCCAGTACCTCCAGCTTCCAACGCGGCCTCGAAGCGGCTCACCATCTCCGCCAGCTGGCGATTGGCCGTCGCCAGGTAGAGCTCGTCTTTGCTCTTGAAGTACAGGTAGAGCGTGCCCTTGCTCAGCTCCGCACGGGACGCCACTTCGTCCATCGTGGCCCCGCTCAGGCCGCGTTCGAGGAAGACCCGCTCCGCGGCTTCCAAGATCTGCTCACGGCGCTCGCTCCGCTCGCGCTTTCGCCGTTCTTGAACACCCATGTCCGCACTCCTGAGCCAGCACTTCACCCGAGGTCACGTACCCGGCGAAACCGGGCTACTGACCCGGAGTCAGTGAGTGACTGCTTGTAAAGTGCGGGCCCGGCGGGCGCAACCCTGCCCCACCCCGTGCCACGTCGATCGGATCACTTTCGAGGCGCACCCTGCCCCGAGCCTTCAGCTCGGGGACTTGCAGCTGAGCACCTGGCTCACCAGCTCCGGCGCGCTCTGATCCTTCGGCTTCTTGAGCATCACCAGGTAGAGCTTTCCGTCGCTCAGCGGAAGCAGCAGGCTCTCGTAGACTTCATCGCCTTCGGCCGTCGCCGCGAAGGCCTTGCCCTGGGCGTTCAAGTCGCCATCCACCGCTTGCACCATGACCTGTGCCTTGCGGCGGTCACCCTGGTGATAGGCCATCCAGCGCTGGCTCCCGGAGCGAGCGAAGCTCGGCTCAGCGCGGGACTCGTCGCCCCACTCGAGCTTCGAAAGACTCGCCGGCAGCCCTCCCGTCAGGCGCAGCGACGCGAGGCGCCAGTCGTCCTTGGTCACCTGCTGCGAAGTGAACAGGCGAGTGTCGTCGCCGTCGCTGGCGAAGCGCACGAGGCTCGGGTAGCCGCCGCCGTAGCGCTTGACGGCGCCCTTCGGCTTGAAGGCCGAGTTCAGGTGCCAGGCGTAGAGCGCGCCTTGGTAGCGCGCCGCGAGCACGTAGTCGTCTCCCATCCGCGCGGCAACAGGGGCCTCGAGGGTGTAGAGCTTCTTCGGGTCCTTGCCGAGCTTGCTGGTCATGATGCGCACCTGCGCACCACCGGGTGTGAGCACGTAGAAGCGCATCTCCCAGCTGTAGTCACCGTCCTTGGGCTCGCCGACGAGCTCCGAAGCGACACCCCACACCTCTTGCTTTCGCTGGTCCACGAAGCTGCGGCAGTCGCGCACCTCCCGCAACTTTTCCCCTGACTCACTCGGTGCCTCGACCTTCGACTTGCCGATCAGCCCCGGCGCGAGCTTCAGGCGTCCCAGGCTCAGGCGCTTCGCTGCTTCTGGCGACAGGGCGGCGCCAGCGCTGGCGCTCGGGGCTGCGCTCGGTTCGGGGGCTTCGGCGACCGCAGGCTTGGCCGGCTCCGGCTTGTCCTTCTGTTCGTCCTTGAGCTTGTCGAGCACGGGCTTCCCGTCGAACACCAGCAAGTCCTTGTCGCTGTCCGCCGGACCACAGGCGATGCGTCGCATGTCGTCGCTCAGCTTGTCGCGGTAGTCTGCGTAAGCCTGGGTGTTGCCATCCAGGACGATCGGCGTCACCCGCTGCAGGTCGCGGCGCTCTTTCTTGGAGTCGATCTTGCGCCCTACCTTCGACCCGTCCTGAGGCGTGATGCGCTTCAGAGTTGCGTTTCCGTCAGGATTCACTGTCAGCACGGCGGGGGTGTAACCAAAGGCCACGCCGAGCGCCCACTTGGAGTTCGGCAGCTCGGTCGGCGTCAGACCCGTGCGCTGGTTCACCCACTTGCCCCAGCTCTTCTCTTTCTCGACCTGGCACACGGAGCCTTCCTCCGCCTTGGGCGGAGTGATGTCCGTCGGCGCTTCGTCGGCCGCGCTCGCAGGCGCAGCGGCGGTGGTGCTGACGGCGGGCTGCGTCGTCGTCCCGTTGGGGTCGGGTTCGTCCTTCTTGCAGCCGACGGTCAAGAGCAGGGAGATGCCGACCAAACCGATGCCGAGCTCCGGCGCGCGCAACCACTTCATGGTCGCAGACGATAGACCGGACGCGCCGCCGCCGTCCACGCGGGACGCGGACGGCGACGATCAGGCTTCAACAGCGCGGGATGTGGCGCGCCGGGTTCCGAGCCACGCGATCGCGCTGGGCAGGGACAGCACGGCCGTTGCGAGACACGCGATCTCTCCGGCCACCGCGAACAGCCCGAATGAGAACAGCGCCTGGTTCTGAGCGACGAGCAGCGAACCAAAGCCGATGATGGTCGTCACGGAACACAGCGCGACCGCGCCACCGGTGTGAGACACCGCCCCACGCACGCGATCGAGCAGCGGCTTGTTGCCCTCGAACTGAAAACGCTTGAGCACGTTGATGGAGTAGTCCGCTGCGATCCCAAACGTGATGGGCAGCGCGACGAAGTTCGAGAAGTTCAGCTTCTGGTGCGTGATCGCCATGGCACCCAGCATCAAGAGCACACCGACGCTCAGGCTCACCACCGCGAGCGCGCTCAAACGCAAGCTGCGGAACGCGATGATACAGATCAACAGCACCACCCCGAGCGCGACGGCAGTAGCGCGCGGTCCGTCGCGTTTCATCGCGGTAATGATGTCGCTGGACAGCAAGATCCCACCACCGACCTGAGCTTCCGGGTCCACGTCTCGGGCGACGCCGCGCAAGTCCTGGGTGAACGCCTGCATGCGTTCGGCGTCCCAGGTGCCGGCACCAACCTTGGGAAAGACCAACACGTTCCGATCGAGGCGTCCGTCGTGTTCGCGCAAGCCAGCCGTCAACACCGGAGGCACGTCGCCAGCGCTGAGGGACTTCAAAGCCTGCGGGCTCAACGCGCGCTCGACCAACGCCTTTTCATCGCCCTTCAACTTGCCTTGGAGTTTGGGGGTGAGGACCTCCCGTAAGTGCTGCGCTTCCTTCAAGGCAGCTTCACGCTCGGGGGGCAGCACCTGAGCGATGCTACGCACGCTGCCAATCAGCCCTCCGGCGCGATCCGTCTGTTGCAGCTCGCGTACGCGGCGCTCGATCTCTCTTGCCTGCTCTGGGGAGTGCGCCATCACCACAGTCGGCGTCAGGTAGCGATGCAACGTCGCATCCATGCGCTTGCCCCAGTAGCGCTCGCCATTCTCCCATGAGTCGCGGCGCCTGAGCTTCGTCAGATCGGTTTCGAGCCAGTCATCTGCGCGCTGGACCAAGCTCGCGCCTCCGAGCACGCTGAGCCCCAGCGTGACCGCGAACACCCAGCGTGAGTGGCGCAACACCACGTCGCCGAGCCGGTCGGCGAGTCCACGCGCTTGCGTCTCCGGCGGACGGATGCTGGCTCCCAGCGCGACGATCAGCACCGGCGCCGCCAGGTACGTAGCCACCCAGCACAGGATCATCCCAAAGCCGCCAATCCAGCCGAACTGGTTGAAGCCGCGGAAATCCGTGAGGATCAGCGAGCCGTAGGCCGCCGACGCGGCGAGTGCGGCAGCGAGCGTCGGCCGCCACGTCTGCGCGACCGCCTGCGCCACGGCCGCCTCCACCCCTAACCCCCGCCCTCGATCCTCACGGTAACGCGCGAGTAGAATGATCCCGGAGTTGATGCCGTTGCCAACCACTATGCTGCCCAGGAACGCCGTGTTGCTGTTCAGGTAGGTGATGGACAAGGGCGGCAGCGCAACCAGGCCAAACGCGTAGAAGGTACCGAACGTGAGCGGGACTCCCAGGATCACCAGCGCGCGGAAGCTGCGGAAGAACCACACGATCGATCCGAGCACCAACGCCGTGACCAGCAGGCCGCTCAGGGAAAGATCGCGGAACAGCCCCTCCATTTCTTCGACCCGCGTCGGCACGTCCGCCGCAAAGCCCACCCGCATGTCAGGCGCGTAGCTCTGCGGAAAGCCGAGGTCCTTGATGTCCGCCTGAACCTTGCTCAAGAGGGCGCGATCACTCTCGTAGGTGGTCTCGTTCGAGGCCGCCTGGACCACCAGCACCTGGGTGTGGCCGTCCTTGGCGATGAAGCGATCCTCGGGGAAAGGCTCGGACTTTCCGTAGCGGGCCTCGTACTTCTGCTTCAGCTCATCCACCGGGATCTTCGGTGGTGGGTCCTCGTCTGCGTCCAGCAGGTTGGTGCCAATGGCGTGCGATGCCTCCCAGTCGCGCCGCTCCTCCACCGCCGTGGTGAGGCGCTTGACGTCCTTCGCATCCATCAGCTGAAGCACGTAGGTCTCGCCGAACCTCCTCTCGCGCTTGACGTCGACCCGCACCGCCGCGACTTCGTCCTTGGGATACTTGTCGATGCGCGCGGCCAGGTCGTCGAGGAAGCGCTTGGCCGCCTCGGTGTTCTGCGGCCCGCCGGTGTCCACGACGACGCCGAGGTGCCTGAGTCCAGGCAGGCGCGCGCGGGCTTCCTTCAAGGCGGCGACAGCGGGGGCTGACTCCGGGAGCAGCTCCTCGATGTCGCTCCGCAAGGCGCCGTAGGTCTTCGCCGTGCGGTAGCCACCCACCACTGCCAGCGCCAGCAAGCCGAACATCACCCACCAACGCTGCTTCAACAACCATCGCACGTAGCGCGCGGCGCCCATGGGCTCTGCTTCAGGCGTGTTCATGTCGTACCTCGAGCTGCTCCGAAACGTCGGCATCCCCCACGTCGGTATCCTGCACAGCGAAGCGCGCCGTCAGCCGACCAGCCAGGAACACCGCGAGCCCAGCGACCGCCCAACCGGCTAGCGCGTCCAGCACCCAGTGGTGATCCAGATAGATTGCCGCGCAAAACATCCACAGTGCGTAGAAGATGTGCAACGGGCGCGTCTTCCAGCCCGTATATTTCCACGCGGAGAACAAACCAAGCACAGGATAGGCGCAGTGCATCGACGGCATGGCGCCGTACACGGAAGCTGCGCGCGAGTAGAAGGTCTGGAAATAGTCGATCCCGAGCAGCGTATCCACGCGCAGGAGACCCGCGGCGCTGGGCACGGCGGCCATGTCGATGTGACACCCGGCCCCCCGCAGGTACCAAGGTGGGGCCGCAGGCACGATCATCCAAAGCGTGAACGAGATGTAGTTCGCGATGGCGAAGGCCCACAAGAAGCGGCGCATGCGCTGGCGATCCACGAAGTACAGGTACGCCGCGTAGATGAACGCGACGTAGATGAAGATCGTGTAGGGCACCGCGAAGAACACATCGAGCGCGGGCAGGTGGTGCCCCTGTAGCCAGTCACCCGGCGTGTGTCCGGTACCGAAGCCGAAAAGCGAGACTTCCGCCTGACGCAGCTGACATCCAAGCACGCGGTCCGCCGAGACGAAGACGGGCCGCGCGTAGCGCACCAGATCGTAACCGAGCGCCACGACGAAATAGGGCGAGATGTCGACCAGGAAGCGCTTGCTGCGGGGCCCTATTACCGCAAGGATCCACACGACGATGCTGAGCCCAACGTGCTCGGGGCGCAGATCACCGATCGCCAGCATGATCAGCGAGTAGCTAGGGAACACGAGCAGAGGCAGGGGCCACCACGGGCCCCACAGAGCCCGGATCCTCGCGGCGAAGCCGCTGGGCAGCGAGGCGCTGGCGGTGCTCATGCCTGGGCCCCTCGGCGTTGCGATCCGGCACTCCGCCAGACCCGCGAGCTGCTATGGTCCAGCCCATGAATTCCGATCGCGTCGCCGAAGTGCTCGCCACCTGGTTCGGCTGCGGGCTCGCTCCGAAGGCTCCAGGCACCGTGGGCTCGCTCGGCGGAGTTCCGCTCCACTTGCTGTTGCGGACGCTCCCACCGCTGCCCCATGCGCTGGCGGTGGTTGGGGTGACCGCAGTAGGCACCTGGGCGGCTCACCGCGTCGCGGTGATTCGCGAGGAAGAAGATCCACAGCGCGTGGTGATCGATGAGGTGGCGGGTGTGTTGATTGCGATGGGCTTGGTGCGCACTCGCTCGGTGCGCACCCAGGTCTTGGCCTGGCTGCTGTTTCGCGCGTTCGACATCACCAAGCCGGGCCCCGTCTCGCGCGCCGAGAAGCTCCAACCCGCCGGTGTGGGCATCATGGCAGACGACCTCGTAGCTGGCGCCCTGGCAGGGATTGCTGCGCGCTTCCTGTGATTCACGAGCCCGTGAATCGAGCCCCACAAGGTGTGAATTTCGGCGCACCTCGGGCGTCGGCTGCAGTCGCCGGGGGAGCTCACTCAGAGCCTCTGGAACCAATGTAAGTAAGAACAATTCCACGCTTTATAGGGCCCGAAGTGCGCGCCGCAACTCCACGGGTCGTGCTAAGCATGCAAGCGAGGGACCTGATGAACATGCTGCTCAGTGGAATTGGCAAGGGGCCGAAAAGCCCCGGCAAACTCGTGCCCTTTCGCTTTCGCGAGGTGGACGGCGCGGTGCTGCTCACGAGTTACTTCGGCGACTGGACGTTCGTGAGTCGCGAAGAGTTTCGAAGTCTCTATGGAGGAGACCTATCGCCTGAGCTCCAAGCGCGACTCGCGGAGAAGAACTTCATCCGAGATCAGGTCGATGTTGAGCAGCTACGAGAGCGCTTGCGCTACCGGCGCCGCTTCCTGAACTACGGGCCGATCCTTCACATCATGGTGGTGACGCTGCGCTGCAACGAGACGTGTGTCTACTGCCACGCGAGCCGCGCGAACATGGACCAGGTCGAGACCGACATGAGCCGTGACTACGCGGAGAAGTCGGTGAACCTCGCGCTGCAGAGCACGGCCCCGCGCATCACCATCGAGTTCCAAGGCGGTGAGCCGCTGGCGAACTTTCCGATCGTCCAACACATCATCGAGTACGCCATCGAGAAGAACCGTGCGTACGGCAAAGAGCTCGAGTTCACGATGGTCAGTAACCTCGCGTTGATGACCGAGGAGAAGCTCGACTACCTGATCAAGCACAAGGTGCAGATCTGCACGAGCATCGACGGCCCAGAGAAGCTGCACAACAAGCAGCGCATCCTGACCACCGGCAACGCCTATCAGCTGGCCGCCAACTGGATCGAGCGCATCAACAAGCGCTACATCGAGCTCGGCCTGGACCCAGTGCTCTACCACGTCGAGGCGCTCCTCACCACGACACGCGCAGCCTTGGATATCCCCAAGGAAATCATCGACACCTACGTCAACCTGGGCTGTCGCTCGATCTTCCTGCGCCCCGTGGATCCGTTCGGGTTCGCCGACAAGACCCAGAAGACCATCGAATACGAGCGCAAGCGCTACGAGGAGTTCTACCGCTCCGCCGTCGACTACATCATCGAGCTCAACAAGCAGGGCACGCAGGTCCTGGAGCGCTTCGCGTCGATTTTCCTCACCAAGATCCTCACGGGCGACGATCCGAACTTCCTCGACATCCGCAATCCGTCGGGGGCCGGCGTCGGTGGCATCGCCTACAACTACGATGGCAACGTCTTCATCAGCGACGAAGGACGCATGCTCCACGAGATGGGTGACGACACCTTCCTCTTGGGTCATGTGGACACGGCGAAGTACCGCGAACTGATGACCCACGAGACGGTGCGCGCGGCGCTCATCGCTTCGAACCTGGACGCCCAGCCCGACTGCGTGAACTGCACGTACAACACCTACTGCGGCATCAAGCCCGAGAACAACTACACGACTCACGGTTCGATTCAGGGGCGCACGCGCGAGAACGCGATCTGCCAGGTACACAAGGGGATCCAGGACTACCTGTTCACGAAGCTGCACCAGTCGGACCCGTCCACGCTGGAGATCTTCCGTCGCTGGACCACCATCCGTGAGCGCAGCCACTTCCTGCAGACGGGCACTGCATCGTAGTGTTTCCTCGAGGCAATGACCCATCGCTTCGTGGTTGGTCTGGCGCACTGACGTGCGGCGTGATTGTGTACGCCCTGCTACTCGGAGCGTGTGAGAGCGGTACCACGCCACGCAAGGAGCCTGCGCGGAACACAGCGCCAGAAACTCCTACCGCACAGCGGACCGCAGCTACCGTCGCGAAGCAGTTCCCCCTCCCACGACGAAGAAGCCCAGCGCTGGCATCGAGTGGGCGGGCAACATCGATTGGCTCAGCTACGAGGCAGGCTTGGCGAAGGCCAAATCAGAAAAAAAACCGCTGTGCGTAGTCGTCTACGCGGACTGGTGTCCGCGCTGCAAAGAGCTCGCGCAAGTATTCCGGCAACCCGAGATCGAGCGGCTGGCCAAGGACCTCGTCATGGTGCGTCAAAATGCCGATGAGCCAAGCGAGTGGCTCAACACGCCGCCCCTCGCGGCCCACGGCAAGTACGTACCGCGAGTCTTCTTCTTCGACCGCAAAGGCAGCTTTGATGCCGCGATCACCAGCGGTCACCCCCGCTACCCGTTCTTCTACGCTGCAGCCGCTCCCCAGATGCTAACGAGCAGCATGCAGAAGGCCATCGCGCTCCCGCTCTGACGACGCGAGCGGCGCTGAGCCAGCTCAGCGCCTCTGAGTGCCAACACGTCCGCCCACACTCAACGTGGTGCAGCGTGTCAGCTCCATGGACGCGCGGCGTCATCACTGCTTGCTGGTTGATCCACTTGGCGTTGCCCTGCGTAACCAGCTGCGCATGCCGGGTTTCCCTACGGGATCCCCACGGAGCGCAAGCGACTGCGCACTTGCCTGATTCACTGCGGCTGCGCCAGGCTACTCCTCAGCAGGGGCGACGGGCGGGACTCGTCGTCTTGCAGTGAGGGAAACGACTGATGCCAGATCCGAAACACGCGAGCCTGACGGACTACTTGGAGTTCAAAGACGAGAAGCTCGCTCAGAAGTTCGCTTCCGCGCCCATCCCGATGTCCACGCTGTACGAGGCGTACTTCGACGGAGCGCTCGAACTGAAGACGGATCTGACGACCCTGCTCAGGCAGCGCCATCTCTTCGTGAAGTACTCCCTCACCCAAGACCACCTGAAGTGGGCGGTGACGAACTTCGTCCCCGAGGTGAGCATCCACTCCAAGGCGCGAGATCAGCGCATCGTCCGCGAGCACTACGACCGCGGGAACGACTTCTTCGAGAGCTTCCTCGGCGAACGCATGGCGTACACCTGCGCGTTCTTCTCGCAGAGTGGCGAGTCCCTGGACAGCGCCCAGTGGGCGAAGCTCGACCGTGTCTGCCAGAAGCTCGGTCTGGAGCCGGGGATGAAGCTCCTGGATGTGGGCAGCGGGTGGGGGTCCTTGCTCGCGCACGCCGCGGAGCACTACGGCGTGGACGCTACCGGTGTTAGCCTTGCGGAAAAGGAAACGGAGCACGCAAACACGCGACTCGCGCGCCTCGGACTCAGCCCGCATGCTCGCGCGGTCTGCGCCGACTACCGCGACATCGAGGATCAGCGCTTCGATCGCATCACCTGCCTCGAGATGGTCGAGCACGTCGGAGTCAAGAACCTCTCGTCTTTCTTCGAGCGCTTGTATGAGCTGCTCGAAGACGACGGCATGTTGCTCCTGCAGTGGACCGGCTTGCGGCGCGGGCTGCACCCGGAGGATCTGATCTGGGGCTTGTTCATGAACAAGTACATCTTCCCTGGTGCGGACGCCTCGTTGCCTCCAGCTTCGATGCTCAAAGCAACGGAGAAGGCTGGTTTCGAGTGCCAGCTGCTCGAGAACTTGAGCCCGCACTACGTGCTGACGATCCGTGCCTGGGCGAAGAACTGGGAGCAGAATCGGACGGCCGTGGTCGCTCGCTACGGCGAGCGTTGGTACCGCATCTGGAGCTTCTTCCTCGCCTGGAGCAGCCTGGTCGCCGAGCAAGGCAGCGCGGCGTGTTTCCAGCTGGTGCTCAACAAGAACGTCGACCAGTTCGACCGCATGGGTCGTCTGGAACTCGCAGAGAGCCGCGCGGAAACGCTCAATCGACGCGAGCGTGAGCGCGAGCGGGAACGAATCTTCGCCGCGGAGTGAGCCCGTCCGAAGACTGGCTGTCAGCGGGCGATGCGACGTCGCCTGCGAGGCACGACTTGCTCCGCGGACACGTCGAGCAGCGAGTAAGTCCCGGAGTCTGCGACGCGCTCGCGTCGCTCAGCTTCGGTGACGCTCGGGGCGCGCTCGCGGGGTGGAGCCGGCAGTGTGGGTACGGCGTTTTCGTGGGCTGCCCTCGACACCAGCGGAAGCACTCGAATCGTGGGCTGGTTGTGCTGGCGGGGCCCCATGACGGCGGGCTGCTGTTGCCCCCGCTGCTCGAGCGCTCGCTGCAGCTCGCCGACCATAGCCCGCGCCTCGTCGCGCTCCCGGCTCACCTTCTGCAAGACGCGCTCCAGCTGCGCCCGTGCCCAGCGTAGGCTCTCCATCGCCTCGTGCTGGGCGCTCAGCGCACCTTCGAGTTCGAGCACGCGAGCAGACAACGCTCGTTCATTTTCCGCCATCAGAGCCCGGGAACGGCACCCCCAGCCAAGGCTTGAGCCGCTCTGACCTTTCGGGGCGCCCGTGGCTTGCGTATAGGGCTTGGATGAACGAGGCGCCGGCTACCGAGCATCCCTCCCCGCTTGGGGAGCCGTCGCCCAGCGAGGAGGAGCTGGAGCGCTGCCTGGAAGAGCTAGGCTACGGTGCGTTTCGCCCGGGCCAGGCTGAAGCCATCCGCACGCTGCTCGAGCGCCGACGCCTGCTGCTGGTCGCGCCCACGGGCGGCGGGAAGAGCCTGATCTACCAGCTGCCAGCGCTGCTCTTGCCTGGCACGAGCATCGTGGTCTCGCCGCTGATTGCGCTGATGCAGGACCAAGTCAGCGCCCTCGAGCAGCGCGGCGTCGCCGCGACGTATCTGGCTTCCACCCTCGACAACGCCGAGCGCGACAGACGCCTCGCAGACATCGCCGCCGGGCGCTACAAGCTGGTGTACGTCGCCCCGGAGCGCCTCGTGTTCGGTGGGTTCCAGAGCCTCCTGGATCGCATCGAGTGTCCACTCTTGGCTGTCGACGAGGCGCACTGCATCTCCGAATGGGGCCACGATTTCCGCCCAGAATATTTGCGAGTCGGCGAACTGGTGCGGCGGCTCTCGAGCGCCCGGGTGTTGGCGTGCACGGCGACTGCCACGCCCGTCGTCCGCGACGAAATCCTGAGCCGCCTCGGCCTGCCGGCGAGCACACCCCAGCTGGTGCGCGGCTTTGCCCGGCCGAACTTGGTGCTGCGTGCCCAGGAGGCCCAAAGCAAGTCCGAGCGAGGTCGCGCGGTGGACGCGCAACTCAGGGAGGCGCTGGGCAGCCCAGGCAGCGGCCGCGGAAGCGCGATTGTGTACTGTCCCACGCGTCGCGGAACCGATGAAGAAGCAGCTCGACTCCGCCAGCAGGGCTGGAAGGCCGCGGGTTACCACGCGGGAATGGATGGCGAAGAGCGAGACACGGTGCAAGCGCGCTTCTCCTCGGGAGAGCTCGAGGTCGTGGCCGCGACCAATGCCTTCGGCATGGGTATCGACCGTTCAGACGTGCGCTGCGTCGTACATCTCTCTCCGCCAGGCTCCGTCGAGGCCTACTACCAGGAGGTCGGCCGTGCGGGGCGTGATGGAGATCCGGCCTTTGGTCTGCTCTTGAGCTCTTCCCAGGACTTCCCGATGCGGCGCCGCTTGCTCGAGATGCCGATCGAGGATCGAGAGCCGGATCCGCGGGTCGTCGAACACAAGTGGGGGTTGTTTCTCGAGCTGATGCGCTGGGCCGAGGGCGGAAGCTGCCGTCACGACGCCATCCTGCGCTACTTCGGCACTGACGACAGCGATCTCACTGGCTGCGGTCGCTGCGACGTGTGCGTCAGCCTGGATGAGGAAGACTCCACGGGCTCTGTCGAGCGAGCGTTGATCGTACGCAAGGCGCTGTCTGCCGTCGCACGTGTCCACGGCAAGTTCGGACTCGGCGCCGCCGTCAATTTGCTCCGCGGAAAATCGGACAAGCGCCTCGCGGGCTCCGGGCTAGATCGCGTGACGACCTTCGGCATCTTGTCGGAGCACCCCGAGCGCTGGCTCACCCGGCTACTCCAGCGCTGCATCACCGCCGGCTGGGCGAGCTTCTCGGGCGGCGATCGGCCGCTCTTGCTGCTCACGCGTGAAGGCCATCGAGTGATGACTGGCAAGCAAGCGCCGCGGATCAGCCTGCCACCGCCGGAGGGCCGCGGAGGTGGCAGTTCGGGGTCCGGCAGCAAACCCAAGAGCAAGGCCGCGGAACGCATCGATCCAGAGCTAGCCGAGCTGTTCGAGGAGCTGCGCACGGTGCGCCTGGAGATCTCCCGCGAGGCGGGGGTTCCGCCTTACGTGGTGGCGTCCGATCGCAGCCTGCGGGAGCTCGCGTACATCCGTCCGCGAAACCATGCGGAACTCGAAGAAGTGCACGGCTTCGGCCCCACCAAGGTGGAACGCTACGGCGACGCGTTCCTCGCTGTCGTCAGTCGTCATCGCTAGCCGCGTCAGGCGCCTCAGCCTCGGCGTCATCCGCCACCTCCGACTCGGGATCTTTTGGGGGTGAGGCGCGCCCGGGTGGCTCCGCAGGATCCGCCCAGTGACTGCCAAGCTCGAGCTCCAGCAGCGCAGCGTCGACGTTGCGCACCAGGCGGTCATAGGCTTCCTCACTGAGCACCCCACGCTGGAGGCCCTGGCTGAGCTCGGTTCGCTCCACCAGCAAGGCGTGTCGCTTTGCGCTCTCGTACTCTTCTGCGAGCACCGCCTCCTTCGCCAGGTGCAGCTCGCCGAGCGATCGCTCGGCTTCAGCGACGCGCGCTTCGTAGCTTTCCTTCAGCTGAGTGACGGCGTCGCCGTGCACCTGGCGGGACTGCACCAAGTGCTCGAGGGACCTGAGGCCTGCGGTCGCGGCCATCAGTGCCCCGCGGCGCGTCTCGTATTCGTGACGATCATGGCTCGGCGAGACGATCGACAAACGCCGCAGCAGCGGTCCCATGGAGAGCCCCTGCAAGATGATCGAGATCAACACGACGCCAAACGTCATGTTCACGAGTAGCTCGCGGTGCGGAAAATCTGGCCGCAAGCTGAGCACGAGCACCATGGAGAGCGCGCCGCGCAGACCTCCCCAGGTGATCACCGTCGACCAGCTCCAGGGGAGCCGCTCCCTGGTGAAACGCAAGAGGCCGCTGACAGCAAAGATCACCACCGCCCGCCCCGCAGTCACCGCGAGGAACGCGATCAAGATCACCTGCCAATACCTGAGCAGGCTCTGAAGCTCCACTTCGAGGCCCAGCAGCAGGAACACGAACGAGTTCAGCGCGAACGCGAGGTACTCCCAGAAGCTCTCCACCGCCACCCGCGTGCTCGGGCTCATCCCGGTACTCGCGCCGTAATTTCCACACAGCATTCCGGCAACCACGGTCGCGATGACGCCCGAGTAGTGGAACTGCTCCGCGAGGGCAAACGCACCGTACGCCGCGACCGTGGTCAACGTGATCTCGACCATCGCGTCGTCGACCCGCTGGATAGCCTTCGACACCGCATAGCCGATGCCCGCACCGATCAGCGTCCCCATCCCGACCACGGCGACGAACTGCGACGCAGCGTGACCAGCCGAGAAGTGCCCGCCGTTGGCGACCGCGAGCACCATGCTGAAAATCACGACCGCGGTGCCGTCGTTCAGCAAGCTCTCCCCCTCCACGAGCACCGCGAGGCGCTTGGGCGCGCCGAGAGACTTGAAGAGACTCACCACCGCGATCGGATCCGTGGCGGCGATGAGCGACGCGAACACCAAGCCATGTACGATGCTGAAGTGGTCGACCAAGCCCAGGCCCGCGGCCACCGGCGTCAAGATCAGCGCCGTCAGCGCGATCGCGACCATCAGACCCGGTACGGCGAGCGCGTGAATCGCAAGCTTGTTGTACCAGAACTTCTTAAAATCCAGGTGGAAAGCCGCCTCGAAGAGGAGCCCTGGCAGGAAGATGGCGTACAGCAGCTCTTTGGTCAGGTGCGGCGGCTCGAAGCCGTGAGCGGTACCAAGAAGGAGCCCCGCAACGACCAGCGCGACCGTGTACGGCACACGAAAACGCCGAGCCGCGACGGCCACCATGCTGGCGACGGCGAATAGACCTATGAAGACGATCTCTTGGTGCATGAGTTATCCCGGGCGCCCTACGGCATCGACCCGCAGACTAAGGGCCCGCGAACGGGGAAGTCGATCGATGATCGCGGCTGAGACCGCCGCAGCAAGTGGATCGGGCGCGAGGACGCTTGAGTTCCCCGTTCGCGGGCCCTAACTCAGGAGTAGCGGTCGTTGCGCCAGGGGTGCGCTGTAGACGAGTAACCCCGCTGTTCCCAGAAGCCCAAACGGTCCTCTGACATCAGCTCGATGCGCCGAATCCACTTGGCACCCTTCCAGGCGTAGAGCTGGGGCGTGATCATTCGCACCGGTCCCCCGTGCTCCTTGGGCAACGGGCCGCCGTCTGCTTCGTAGACCAACAGCACGTCGGGCTTGAGCGCCTCATGCAGGGACACGTTCGTCGTGTAGCCATCGTAGGCGTGACACATCACGAAGGCGGCATCTGGCGTTGGCTCCACCAGCGCCATCAGATCCGAAACGCACGCCACGCCAAGGCGTCCATGCGAGACCAAGTGGTCACGCAGTGAAGTCACTCACGTCGTTGACCTGCTCAAGCTCGGCAGCTGGTCGAATCCAAGACTGATCCGGCATTTCCCGCACTCCCCGTCGATGGTCAGCTGCCAGTCTTCTCAGGTCACGTCCGGATGGATCCCAGGTCCAGCACGGGCCACTTCGCCGTCTCGACTTGCCCGAGGTGGAAGCTTGGGCATCCCATGGCGGTTCGCAGCACCGCTTCCCTGAGGCGGTCGTCGCTGACGCTGGAAGTGTGCGCGCCATCTGGGCTTCTTGCTGTGGCGACTTCATCCGGGCAGCGACGATCTTCTGCTGCTTGTCTTGGGTCACCCCCCGTATTTGCAACCGGCCCGACAAACGCAACCAGCAAAGGCAGCATCAGGCGCGCCTTGGGGTGAGCGAAGCGCCGAAGCGCTTCGGTCCTTTTCCCGCGGCATTTAGCCGTTGGCTTTGAGCGAAAGAAACTCTTAGAATTAAGCTCACCCTTCACGCCTTTGGCCCCGAAGTGGACGCGGCTATAGGAAGCGACCAGTGGACCCAGGCAGCGCAGGCAAGACGTCTTGGAGTTGATCGAAGCGCTGGACACCGACGTGGACATGGCGCCGCGACGAACTGGCGGAGCGCGTGCGTCAGGCGGTGGAGCTGGCGCTGACCCAGGCCGCTGGCGCCAACTGGGCCGAGCGAGAGCGAGCCGGTTGGGACGAAGAAGACGCCGAGCGCCCCGAGATCGGCAGCCTCACCCGGGCCGACGTGCTGCGGATCCGCCTCGCCAAGCTGATCGCGCGGGAACTCCCAATCCAGCGCTTCCGCGACCTGAAAACCCGAGCGCGACTCAAAGCGGAGGTGCGGGCGCTGGTAGCGCGGCACCTGGGAGACGTCGAGGAGAGCCCGTACCTGGATCGCCACAGTCGCTGAGCCTTGCGAGGCCAGGACCAGTCTGGCACCACACCAGCATGACTGAACGCGGCGAGGCGGACCGCCCCGAAGCGAGACGCCAGCGAGCGCCCGACGTCTCTCGAGCAGGACTGGAGCGCGCGGCCCTCGCGTACCTCGAGCGCTTTGACACCAGCGTCGCGAACCTGCGCCGTGTGCTGAGGGAGCGCATCCGCCGCGCGCGTCAACGGAGCAGCGAGCCCGTCGACGCGGAAGCTGCCAAGCGCGAAATCGAAACGCTGCTCGAGCGTTATCAGGAGTCCGGCCTGCTCAACGACCGGCGGTTTGGCGCCAACCTGCTCTCCGGCCTCCGCCGCCGCGGCGTGTCGACGCGCGCCGCCCGGCTCAAGCTGCTGACCAAAGGCGTTTCCGAGGACCTGGTGGCTCAACTCCTGAGTCAGGAAGCCGAAGACGCCCCCGGAGACTCGGAGTTCGATGCGGCTCTGGCGTACGTGAAGAAACGGCGCCTCGGATATTACCGCAGGGCAACAAGCTCAGCCGATGTACCCCCGGAAGGTGACTGGCAGGAGCCAGCGCGCCTCACCCCCAAGAAGACCGACGGCCGGGATGAAGGAGAAGCTGGCGCTGGCAGGGCGCGAGGCAAGAAGGGATTTGGGCGTAGCAAGTCGGGCGGCTTTGGTCGAGCGAGGAACCCGGAGGCGGCCCGCAGGGACAAAGACCTCGCCGCCCTGGCTCGGCGCGGCTTCAGCTTCGATGTAGCTCGACGCGCCCTGGACACGCCACCTGAGGACTAGCGCTACAGGTACGGTCCGCCGGCCAGGTCGACGAGCGCGGCGTCGACCCCGGAGACCACACGCGCCATGCGCTCATAATCCAGGGTATCCGCGGTGTCCGACGCCTTGTGATAGTTCGGATTCCGGAACAGCGCGGTGTCCGTTACCATTGCCGCAGGGAACCCGAACTGCCAGAAGGACCAGTGATCCGACCAGTCGACACCCGGTGCGTCCACGGGCATGACTTCCCGCTCTACTGGCAGCGTGCCGTGCTTTCCAAGTAGATTCGCGGTCGCGTTGACCAGGTCCGCCGAAGTGCGATCACCTAGCACGGCAACGAAGTCGCCGACCGGCGAGTGAGCTTGGGCCAATTTTGCCGTCGGGAAATGCTGACTCTTGGCAGCATCGGAGTAGTAACCGATCGACTCCAGGCTCAACATCGCACGCACATTCCGCCCCGACTCGCTGAGTTCTTTGGCGTACGCAAAGCTGCCCATGGTCGGCGTCTGGAAATGCGGCGGCTCTTCGTTCACGAACAGCACGAAGCGCAGCGTGCGCTGATGGCGCCGACCGTTGAAGCTCCTGGCCAGGGCCAGCACCCCGGCGACTCCGCTCGCGTTGTCGTCAGCACCCGGGCTGCCGGTCACTGCGTCGTAGTGGGCTCCGACAACGACGAGCTCGCCCCCCGCTAGCCCGCCGGGCACCTCGACCTCGAGGTTCATCACGGTCGTACCGTCGAGCTCGATGCCGTGTCGATTCACCTGGTAGCCAGCCTGTTCGAACTGCGCACTTAGCCAGTCGGAGACTTCCGCCAACTCCCACACCGCGTCGGAGTTGCGACCGCACGTCTTGGTCTTGCCCGGCGGAGGCTTCGGACAGGTGAGCGCGGTGATCTTCTCCACGTCTTGCCTCAGCGAGACGCTGAGCGCCTTCTCCTCGTCGGTCAGCGGCGGCAGGCCACGGCCGGCGACGACCGGCGCAGGCTCGGCAGTCTTGGTCTTCGGGGCGCTGGCAGGCTTCAAGGCTGGGGCGCTGGCCGCGCAACCAACCACGAGCACGACGAGCGCGCTCGTCAGCAGGCCATCGAGGCGCCCACGTACGACAGATTCGGCGGGGGTCATGTGAAGTCCTTACAACCACGGTTGGCGGCGGCCGTCACGGCACGCCGGCGATGCCCAAGAGCATTGAGCGACAGCAGTCACGCACACAACATACCCGGGAGCAGGCCGAGCATTGGGTGGAACGCGCACGACTTGCAGCGCGAGGTGCCTTGAACGACCATTGGAGGCTGACTCGAGTCCCGCTCAGCAACGGCACACCCAAACGATGAACGCGCCTCCCCAAAGCGGCAGACGTTCGGCGGTGGAGATCCCAGCGCCTGCGCTCTCCGGTCGTTTCTTCTCCATCGGCGCGAAGCTGAGCCTGATGGTCGTCTTGGTGCTCACGCTGGCGTCGCTGTTCGTCGTGAGCGAACTCAGCGGGCGCGCCCGAGCTCAGCTGATCGAGCAAAAACGCACCGCGGCGAACATGGTGGTCGACCTGTTTGCAGCGACGGTCTCAGCCGCGGCTGACTTCGGCGACGAAGAAGAACTGAAAGGCGAGGTCAAGAACCTGGGGAGCAACCAGGACATCGTCTACGCGGCCGTCTGGACCGAGGGCAACGAAAAGCCGGTCGCCGAGCTGGGTAAGTCCAACACGCAGACCACGGCGCCTAGCAAGTCACGCCAGGTCGAGGTGCTGAATGATCGCATCGTCATCACCCACCCGCTCACGCGGCCGGGCGGCGAACAGATCGGTAATCTGACCATCCACTTCACGCTCGAGCCGGAGAACGCCCAGTACGAACGCACGCGGACCAGCATCATGCTGTACGCGCTGGGCATGGCAGCGCTGCTGGCGGTGGTGGTGCTCGGCCTGGTGCGCGTGCAAGTCGTCTCACCACTGGGGCGCTTGAGTCGCGGCATCGCGGACGTGCAAAAGGGGCGTGAAGCCGAGGTCGAGGTGCGAGCCCACGACGAAGTCGGCCGGCTCGCCGCTGCGTTCAACTCGATGGCGGTGGCGATCGCGGACCGCGAGTCACGCCTGGAAGCGCTCAACCACCGCCTCCAACAGCTCCTGGATCACATGGGTGAGGCCATCCTGGTTTTCGACAGCGGAGGCCGGGTTGGACAGGTGCAGAGCAAGAAGGCCGCGGCGGTCTTCGGCGAGTTCGTGAGCGGCCAGCCCGTCGTCGATCTCTTATTTCCCGAAGGAACCTCGCGTGTCGAACGCGAGGCGTTCGAGGAGTGGCTCGAAGTCGCCTTCACAGTGCCCGTGGACGCCTGGGAGGAGGTTGGCGCGCTCGCTCCCCAGGAGACGACCATCGGCCGCGGCTCCCGCGAGGAACGCGTCTTGCGGCTGGACTTCCGCCCGATCGTCGAAGACGGAGAGGTCCGCCGCGTGATGCTGCTAGCCACCGACGAGACAGACAAGCGCCGGCTCGAGCGCGCGGTGCGCGAAAACAAAGAGGAGCATCAGCGGCAAATCGCGGCGATGCGCAAGCTCGTTGCGGGTGGTGGCCAGCTCTTGGTCCAGGTGCTCGATGGTGCCCGCGAACGCCTCACCGATTGCACGAAAGCGATCGCAGGCTTGAGTGGAGACTACGCAACCGAGCAAAACGAAGAGCTCTTCCGCTGGGCGCACACCATCAAAGGTGAGGCGCGCGCCTTCGACTTGATGGCGCTGGAGAAGAGCGCCGCCACCCTAGAGGACGAGCTTGCGAAGTTCCGCGGACGACTCCGCGAGGGCGAGAAGCTGGCCGCCGAGAGCGTGCGGAAGCGCCTCGAACCGCTGATCAGCAAGGCCACGGAGTCGGTCGGCGAAGCCGAACGCATGCTGGTGGAGGCGTCTCCAATCGGTCCCGCCATCCTGGACCAGGTCACCGTGCGCCGCGCCGATCTGTCGCGGCTGAGCGAATTGATTCCCCACGGCAAGCCAACTGGCAACGCTCAAGAGATCGCCCGCGTCGTCGAGCTGCTCGGCTCGCGGCCATTCGGCGAGAGCGCGCTGTCCTTGGTCGACTCTGCGCCGCGCTGGGCCGCGCGAGAGAACAAGCGCGTCGCTGTGGACGTCGACGGCAGAGACGTGCCGATTCCGCCGCGCCTTGCCCGTGTGCTGAGCGGCGTGTTGACCCACCTGGTCAGAAACGCAGTGGCTCACGGCGTGGAGGTGCTCGAGGACCGTGAGCGCCTTGGCAAACCCATCCCAGCGCGTATCCGTTTGGCAGCGGAAGAGGACGACCGGGTTGGACCCACCATCCGCGTGATCGACGATGGTCGCGGACTGGATCACGAGGCGCTGGAAAAGGCAGCGCAAAACGCAGCGCTCGAGAAGGCAGCGCTCGAACAGACAGCGCTCGAGAAGGCAGCGGCGATAGTCGCGCACCAAGCGCCAACGAACGCCGAGGAAGCCGCTTTCACCGCGGGAATCACGACCAAGCCGGCGGCAACAAGCGAGGGAAACACCAGCGGGTCCACTCGAAGCTCGCTCCATGACGGAACGGATCTCGCTGGTTTCGGTATGGGGCTGAGCGCCGTGCGCACCGAGCTCAGAAAGATCGGCTACGACGCGCGAATCATCGAAAGGCGAGACGAAGGCGTCGCTTCCGGAATCGAAGTGATATTATCTCCGATGGCGCGTTGACTCGGGGGAGTCGCTGTCGCGTCGAACACCCGCCAGCGAAAAGAAGGCGCCCACGCTAGCGGCCAGAGCACGCGAACGAGCGACCCATGGCAGATACCCAACGCATCCTACTCATCGACGACAGCCAAGCCGTGCTCGCGCGCGCACAGGCCGTGTTGAGCGACGCCGGGTACGAGGTGATCACCACGAATCAAACCGTGGGCACCGCGCGCCATCTGCGCAGCTGCCAGCTGGTCATCATCGACTACCACATGCCCGGGATCGACGGTGGCGAGGTGCTCGCCTCATTGCGTAACGCGGCCAAGAGCGCAGGCTCGGCGCCGCTGTTCTACCTCTACACCTCCGACGCGGACCTGGTTGGTAAGGGCCGCTCCATGGGCTTCGACGGAAGCTTCACGGACAAGGGCAACGACGAGGCGCTGGTCAGCCAGGTCAATGCGGCCTTTCGGCTGATTCGCCTGCGATCGCTCTCAAAGAAGTAGCCGCAAGCCAGCGCTGCGAACCCCGCTAGCGCCGCGATCCCGCTAGGCGCCGCGAACAAAAAGCGCAATGGTCCGCGGATGGCTGACAAGGCTCCGATCGTGATCGGCGTGGCGGGAGGCTCGGGCTCCGGAAAGAGCACCGTGGTGCGCGAGATCCAGCGCCTACACGGCAACAGCTCCGTCGTGGTGCTCCAGCACGACTGGTACTACCGCGATCGCAGCGGCGTCAGTGCTGAGGAGCGCGAGCGCATCAACTACGACCACCCGGACGCTCTCGAAACCGAGCTGATGAGCGAACACCTCGCGATGCTACGGGCAGGGCAAGCCATTCAGGCTCCGATCTACGACTTCAAGACACACACGCGCAAGAGCGAGTGCAACACGATCGAGCCCCACGAGGTGATCGTGGTCGACGGCATCTTGATCCTCGCGGATGCGCCCCTCAGAGAGCTGATGGACATCCGAGTCTTCGTCGACACCGACGCCGATATCCGCCTCGCGCGGCGCATCAACCGCGACATCGTCGAGCGGGGACGCACCCTCGAGTCGGTGATGCGTCAGTACCTCGAGACCGTGCGCCCGATGCACCTCGAGTTCGTGGAGCCCAGTAAGCGCTACGCCCACGTGATCTTTCCTGAAGGCGGCCTGAATCGCGTCGCCGTAGACATGCTGGCGACCAAGATCACGTCGATCCTCGGCTCGCGCCAGTCACACTCGGGCTAGGCCCGCGGAGACTCCCCACGGTCTTTCTTGGGGGAGGTCAGGCTGCGGGCGCTCGCAAGCTCTCCCGAGCCTTCTGGCCTATGCGACGCCGTAGCTCCAGTACGCTGGCAGAGAGGCCCCGCAGCATGTTCACCGCGAGCTCCGTGTGATCCTCGAGGATATCGATCAGATCACCCACTTCGACTCGCAGCACGACCACGTCGGTCTCGGCCACCGCCGTGTACCAGCGCGGGACGCCCGCGAGCGCATCCATGATTCCGATTGGGCTATTGGCTCCGAGGCGGATACGTTGCGCCGGCCGCGCGGCGCCTTGATCGCCCGCAGGCTCCGCGGGTACGTCTCCCCTCACACAGCCAGCGATGATGAACAGGTAGTAGTCCGAGCTGTCGCCGGCGCTCCAAAGTGAAGTTCCGGCGTCGTAGCGCCACTCGGTCGCTCCCCGCGCCAGCTCCGCCATCACCTCGACCTCGTGGCGACCCATATCCTGGAGATTGCGCAGGAAGAGGATCTTCTCGACCAGTGTCAGGCGCGGCAGCGAGTGCGGTGGTGTCTCGGGATTGACAGGCGGCTCGTAGCCACCATCGAGACCGAGTTCGCGACGCGCCTGGAGCATCCCGCGAGACATGCCCCCGAGCACCGCGACCAAGATCCCAAAGTGGTCCTCGAACACATCCAGCATGTCTTCGTAGGCCACCTCGAACACGATCACGTCGTCTGCAGCTACGAAGTGTTGCCCCGCTGGGTCCTGCGTCATCGCGGCCATGCCACCGATCACATCGTGCGGTCCCCACTGCCGCACGAACTCACCGTCTTCGTAGTAGTTGACCTGGCCTTCGACGATGAAGAATATCGACTGCACCGGGCGCCCAGGCTTGGTGAGCGCAGTTCCCGAAGGAAACAACTGCTCCTGAGTAAACGCGGCTATCGCCGCAATCTCGCTTGGTCGCAGGTTCACGAAGCCAGGGAAGCGGCGCAGCGCGATGATGCGCTCCACCTGCTGGCTCGGCTGTAGTTCAGCTCGCACTCGGCACTCCTCCACTCAACAAGCGCACCGCGCCGCGCAACAGGTCATCGAAGGCGCTCGGCTCTGTCGCTCGTTGCGGCTGGCGAACGCTGAGCGGCTCGTCGATGCCGATCTCCGACGCCGCGTGCGCCGCGACCCGCCGGATAGCGTCGTTGCGATCCTCCATCAGCTCGAACAGGAGCCGGCTCACTACCCGCTCTGCGACCTCTTCCGACGGCTCGCTCCCGAGCTCCTCCAGGTAGGCTGCCCGAGGCGAGGCTCGCAGCGCCGTCATGCGCCGCACGCGCTCCGAGTCGCTGCCTTCATCCATGAGCGCCTGGATCGGCCCACGTAGATCGTTGGGCAAGATGTTGTCTAGCAGCTCTCGGCTTTCGGCACGGAGACGCGCGTTGCCGGAGTTGAGCGCGGCGTACACCGTACCGAGCTCGTGCTGCGGGTAGATCGCGTGCAGCACACGGAAGAGCCGCTCGCTGGCGCTGATGTGAGCATCTCCCAGCAGCGCCACTAGAAGTTCCATCGTCGTGCCCTTGTCGCGCACGAGCTGCGGGCAACCGCGCAGCAACACGAGCTTCGCCGCGAGGAGCTCTTGCGCGCGGTCAAGCTCGTCGCGCGCGTGGCGCAGCAACAACACGCGATCTACCAGCAGCGACGGATCACTCGCGCGCAGGCGCCCGAGCCCGCGCAAGATCTTGAACACCACCCGCTCGTCTTGCTCGACGTCCAAGAACTTGAGCAGAAGCTCGACCGACGCCTGGCCGCCAAAGCGGCTGATCGTGCGCGGCAAGTGGCGGCGAACGGCCACGTTCAGCTGGGTGTCGAAGACGGCCTGTCCCAGTGCTTCGAGCGCGGGCTCTCCCAGGGCGAGCAGCGCGTCGCGCGCGGACTCCCGCGCGGTTCGCTCACCCACCAGTCGAATCAAGGTCGGAATGTGCGCCAGGTCCGGAGTGAGCGCGATGGCTCGAGCCAGCTCAGCCGCGAGCCCCTTCTCGTTGATCCGACTCAACTCATCCACCACCCAGGCGAAGCGATCCGCCGGTAAGTGGCGCGAGCTCCGCGCCAGGGCGAGGCGCATCTCCGGAGAACCGCCAGCGATGATCCGCGTCAGCACCGAGGTAGACTCCGAAGCGTCTGCGTAGCCGTGAGCCACCAGCTCCACGATCGCCGTGACGCGCACCTCTGCGTCCCGATCTTCCAGGAAGTCCCGCAGGGTGTTCGCGTCGACTCCGGTCGCGCACAGGTAGCGTAACGCTGCCGCGCGGATAGGCGGATTCTCGTGCCTCAGGAGCCTGTGCGTGAGGCGCTCGACGTCCGCGCGGTGCTCAACCGTGAAAAGCTCGAACGCGCGGATCACGACCTCTACCGAGGGGTGGTAGAGAATCAGCGCTGGGATCAGGTTCGTCTTCCCGTAGTCGGCGAACATGTCGAGGGCGCCGATCACTTCGTTGTCGTCCGCACTGCTCAGAGACGCCAGCAGCGCCTCTAGTGAGTGCAGCTCGAGTTCCTGCACCTGAACGTTGGTGTCGATGGAGGCCGCCCGCAGGTTAGACCTGAAGCGCTCCACATAGAGCGGGCGCAGCCCCACCACGCTGACCACCCACAGCACCGATAACCCGAGCACGGCGTAGGCAGTCTGCTGGAGCGAGGCCCCCGCCGCCGTTGCCGCGAGGATACCAACCGAGGCCAGGGCTTGACCACCGCGCTGACCCAGCGCCTCGGCCACGCCCTTGAAGCGTTCGCGGACCGACGACTTCAGGGGCAGGAACAAGATCTCCGTGCTCGTCTTGTGCACCGAGAAGCGCAGCGCGGAGTCCGCGCCCTTGAGGACCAGCACCGGGACAATCCCCGCAAGCGCCAGAAATCCAACCGACCCAAGGCACAACAAGAGCGGCAAGATCAGGAGCGCCCTCGTCACCCCCAGGGAGCGCAGAATGCGAGGCGCCAGCGCGAACTGCACCACCAGCGCCAGCGCGTTGGTCAGCGTGTAGAAGAGCGCGAAGGCCGATCCCAGTCGCGCCGCCGGTACGGTCTCCGACAAGCTCGCCTTGAACAGGTAGTCGACGCCGGTCACCACCAGCGTCGCGACCAGGCCCAAGCTGAAGAGCCTGAACAGGTAGCGGTCTCGCTGGATGAGCCGCATGTTCCCGCCCCGCCGTCGCACGACTGTCGCAGCGCGCGGCTCGCCGATGCGCCCCGCAGGCGCCGCGCGCGCGCGCGGCAAGCACGCCGTGACCCCCAGCAGCCCAGCCGAGCCGAGGATCAGAACGCTGGGCTCGAAGCGCATGAGCAGCAGCCCGGCAAGCGATGACCCAACCACCGCCCCAACCAGACCGCCAGCACCGATGAACGCGAACGAGCGCTTTGCCTGCTCCACGTCGAGCGCTTCGGCCTGCAGCAGCCAGAACTGCACGACGGCAACGGTCGCGAACAGCCCCGTCCAGACATACAGCGCAAAGGACAACAGCAGCGGATTCGCGGCTCGCTCGAAGTAGAACCCGACGTTGACGGCGACACCGAACAGCAGGCTGAGGGTCAGGGCGCGGCCCAGGCTCACCCGCTTGAGCACCCAGCGATTCGCCTTGGTGAGGATCAACGCGAGGCCGGCGATCATCAGGTACGCCCACGGCAGGCGCTCCGCCGAGACACGGCTCAGAAACAGCGTGTCACGTGCCGTCTCCAGCATCGCGTGGCCCGCCATCATGCCCGCAAGGGTGACGAAGGCTTTCCACGCATTGCGTGCCTCCGAACTCCGCAGACCAAACCAAGCCGTCACGTTCCAGTCCTCGATTAACCGCTAGCTCGTGCGCAGAGAAAAAGCCCGTGAGCGTTCGCCGGACGGGCGTGAGCACGCGCGATTTCCTGGCGATCGCCGGGCCGAGCCCGCGAACTCATAGCAGATTCGTCACACCTGGAGCCGGCTTTCACCCGACGCAAGGACTTGCGCTGACGGCCCCTCCGCTCACTGAAAGTGCCGTTAGGTAATTTCTGCGGTTCGCGCGGCGGCTGAGCGTGTTAGGGACGCCCCAACCGCCGCCCCCTCCCCCAAAAATTCTCAGCTCGGGGGCGCTCACTTCATGGAGATCCCGATGTCCGAAAACAAGCCGTTGGTAGCCGTGGTGATGGGTTCGAAGAGCGACTGGAGCGTCATGCAGCACGCGACCGACACGCTCAAGAAGCTGGAGATCCCGTGCGAAGCGCGGGTCATTTCCGCGCACCGCAGCCCGGAAGTCGCCTTCGAGTACGCGAGCTCCGCCGAGGGCCGCGGAATCGAAGTCATCATCGCAGCCGCCGGAGGCGCAGCGCACCTCGCTGGTGTGCTCGCTGGCAAGACCATCGTACCCGTCCTGGGCGTGCCCATGAGTGGCTGGGCCTTGAACGGCCTGGACGCCCTGCTGTCCACGGTGATGATGCCCGCTGGCGTGCCCGTTGGCACCCTCGCCATCGGCAAAGCAGGCGCCATCAACGCCGCTCTGCTCGCAGCCGGCTTCATGGGTAACACTCACCCGGAGATCCGCGAGCGCCTGAAGCAGTTCCGCAAGGAACAAACCGCAAAGGTAATGGAAGACACCTACCTCGAGGTCTGATGTATCGCCCGGCCCGCTTCGACATGCCCGCTCCGGAACTCTGCTACGAGTTCCTGGAGCGCGAGAGCTTCGCGACCCTCGTCAGCTCGCAGTCGTCAGAGGCGGGCCATCCGGAACCCCTCGCCTCCCACGTACCTCTCTATTTGGATCGGGATCGGGGGGAGAGGGGCACGCTCTACGGTCACCTCGCGGCACCGAACCCGCACTGCGCGGTGCTGGAGGCCGGACCAGCGCTAGCCGTGTTCAGCGGTCCCCACGCCTACGTGTCCCCGCGCTGGTACCAGCGCGACGACCTAGTTCCCACATGGAATTATGTGGCGGTGCATGCATACGGCACCCCGCGCATCCTGCACTCCGCGGACGACAAGCGCCGCGTCCTGCAGCAGCTATCCGCGCGCTACGAACCAGCCGAAGGCGGCTGGTCGCCGGACGCGCTGCCCGAAGGTCGCTTGGACGCGATGCTCAAGGGCATCATCGCTTTCGAGATGCCCATCGAGCGCCTCGAGGGCAAAGCCAAGCTGACCCAGGACAAGGCGCGACCAGACTTCGACGGCGTGGTGAGCGCTCTGTCTGGCAGCGCCGATCAGGACGCCCGCGTCACCGCGGAGTGGATGCTGCGTCTACGCCGAGACTGACCGCCAAGCAGCTTTGGCGTCCTTGGCGGTCAATCCAACGCGACTAGCTCACTCCGCAGCGAGCGCGGGCTCTGGCGAGTCAGCGTCCAGATCCGAGATCAGCTGCTCAGCGCTCAGCTCGTCGGCAGAGGCACCGTTGAAATACTGGGCCAACCCGACGCGCTCGTAGTGCGGCATGATGCGCGGGCTGAGCAACCCGATCTCGCGTAGGTTCGGCACCAGGCGGCTGAACATCACCCTGCGGAAACGTTGCATGCCAGGCGCCGCCATCACGAACTCGCGCCACTCTGCACGGCTGATGCGCCCCTCGAACCACTCGTCATAGACTTCGTAGGCCATGAAGCGATTGCGCATCAACAGCGCAACCTCGTAGGCCCAGTCTTCACGTTCCTGGCGCTCGCTCTCGCTCAGGTGGTGGTTGATGTGTTCACGCAACGCCACCACGCCGTAGTGAACGTGCCGCGCCTCATCCTGGATCACCATGCGCAGGAGGTACTTCAAGAGCGGCTCCTGAGTCTCTTGGTACAGCGTGCTGAACGCGCCGAGCGCCAAACCTTCAACCATGATCTGCATGCCGAGGAACTTCATGTCCCAGCGCGAGTCGCCCATCAGCGAGTCCACGATCACGAACAGGTTGTCGTTGATCTGGTAGAGGCGGTTGAGCTTCTCGTCGAGGTAGCGGCTGAACGCCTCGACGTGGCGACCCTCGTCCATCACCTGGGTCGCGCCATACAGCTTGCCGTCGAAGAACTGCACCGCCTCGGTCACCTGAGCAGCGGCAAAGAGCGCGCCCTGCTCCCCGTGCAGAAACTGGCTCAGCATCCAGGAGCACAGCGAGTAGCGCAGCTTGAGCTTCTCCTCGGCGCTCAAGCGAATGCCCTTCGCCTCGAGTCCGCTGAAGTCGATGAAATTCTCCGGCAGCAGCGGCACCTCGGGATTCAGTGGGTCCACGTCGATGTGCCACGGCAGATCCGAGTCGGCGTTCCACTGTCCGATCTTTGCGCGGCGATAGAGCTCCGCCATCTCGGGCTGATCCGAGGGATAGGTCCAGTCGAAGTAGGCGCTGTGCTTCGCGGGCATCTCCGTGGGCGTGCCTTGCTTGCCGCGCTTGAGCAGCAGGCCGCGCACACCGGCGGGTCCAAGGGCGCGCAACACGCGGGGGTCGCGGATCTCTGTGAAGATTTCCAGGGTCTCGAACCAGGAGTCGACCTGAGAGCGCATGGAGCTGGGCAGGAGGTTCACTAGCTTTTGCGGGGCTTGCATGATGAATCTTCTTTCGCGGTGCTGTGGGGGGCAGTGGAGAGTGGCAAAGCTCGGGGCCGGGCTGGTTCGGCCGCTCTGATGTGTTGGTGTGGATCTCAGCCCATGGCCGAGAAGAAGTTGCGGATCTTTACCTCGTGGGAACGAGTCATGAAGGTGGTGATCAACGGCAGCGCACGCATCACGAGCTGCGCGACTTGGTCCGGCGGTAGGGCGCTGAGCCGTTCGGCGAGCAGGGTCTTTTCCGCCTGAAACAGCTGTTCGATGGCGCTCTCGAACGGCGCCAGATCCTTGGCTTCAAAGCCGAGCTCCGACGTGAAGCCGGCTTGGCGTAGCTGGCCCCAGAGTTCGAGGATCCAAGTGTCATCTTCCGGGATCCGAGTGACTCCCTTGTCTACCATCGTCGTGAGCATGCCGAGCTCAGCGAGCTGCGCCAGCTCATGGGGCTTGACCTGGTGCTGCGCCAGGAGCGGCGCCACGTCCACCGTGCGGCGGCCCTCGGCGCTCGCGCCGAGGTTCTCTCCGATGCGCGCCTTGACCGCAGAGAGCAACACGCGCTGCTCCGGGGTGAAGTGGTCGTCTTGCCCCTCGATGATGGCGCGGATGGCCTTCAAGGGCAGGAAGCGCTCGTGCTGCAGCTGTCGCACGAGCTGAATGCGCTCCAGGTGCTCTTCACCGTAGAACGCCATATTGCGCCCCTTCTTGAATCCCGGCGGAACCAGCCCCTGCTGGATGTAGAAGTGGACCACCTGGCGCTCGAGCCCCGTCAGATCACACAGATCCTTCATCCGGTAGGGGTAGCGCTCGCGATCGACCTCTTTGGGCGGCTGAGAGTCACGGGGCGCCACGCGGCGGCTGCGTTCACTGCTGTTCATACTTCAACCTCGACTTCGCAGGGTCCCAGAGGCCGCCCAACGCAACCCAAGACGAAGCCCTGCTGGCGCTCTTCCTCGCTCAAACAGTTTGGCTCATCCATCACGACGTCGCCGCTCAAGAGCTTGACCTTGCAGCGGCCGCAGCCCCATCGCGCAGGAATAGGCACTTCGGCGCCCGCGGCGAGCGCGGCCTCGAGTAGCGTGCGACCGGGCGCCACCTCGAACTCTGCCGCAGCAGAGTCCTTGCCCAGCCGGAGCTTCACTGGCTGGGCCACCTGAGGCAGATCCGCCGCGCGCTGGCGCAAGTGTGGCTGCGTGAATCGTTCCTCGCGGATGCGCTCTTTGGGCACACCGTGGGCCGCGAGCGCAGCGCGTGCCTCGACGAGCATGCCTTCTGGACCGCACAGCATGAAATCCGCTTCTGCCGGAGCGTGCTCCGCCAGCAGGCTGGCGAGACAGTCCCGAGTCAGCAGGCTACGCGGCCCCGCGTACTCACCTTCAGGCTCGCTCAATACCTCGACGTAGCGGAAGTGTCGGGGGAAGCGCTCGGCCCACGCCTGGAGCTCCCGCTGGAAGATCACGTCGCGCTCGCTGCGGTTGCCGTAGATCAGGCAAACGCGCTGCCTCGGACCCGCCGGAGAGAGGAGACACGCCTCGAGGATGGAACGCATGGGGGTGATGCCGCTCCCGCCCGCGACCAGCACCAGCTCTGGCGTCCCGCGCGTCACGAACTCGCCGGACGGCCCGAGCAAGCGGAGCAGCGAGCCAGCTTCGAGGTGATCGTTCAGGTAGCTCGAGACGCGCCCATCGGCGACGCGCTTGACGGTGAGGCGCACGCCACCGCCGGGGGCGCTGGACGCGGAGTAAGCCCGGCGGAACTCTTCGCCGCCGAGGCTCAGCACCAGGGTAAAGAACTGCCCAGGCACGAAGGAAACCGGCGCGCCGGTTGGATCCTCGAGGCAAAGCGTGACCGCGTCGGGCGTCTCGCGGATCACCTCACGCACGACGAACGGGCGTGGACTGATACCCACCCGATGCTTGCCGGAGCGGGTATGAAACGGCGCTGGGGTGCGACCAGTGAATCCACCGAGGATCATCCCAACGTCGCGCTTGAACTGTAGAAACGGCTTGAACGGGCCAATGGGCATGGCGGCTGGCTCCATGGTCAGAGCCTGACTCGCCCGCCGTCGCGTGTCAAGTGCCACTTTACACAATACACAACACCATGGGAACACCGCGCTCCAAGCTGCAGGCTGCAGGCAAGGCGCTGTCAACCTGGGTCGCCAGGCGTCTCGGGCTCGAGCCACAGCCGGGTCAGCATTTTTGGGTGAGGTGCGGTGTACGGCCGACTGTCCTCACCCCCAAACGCTGCAGGGGCTTCGGATCGCGCTCTACGTTGCCCAGGGCCCCTCACGGAGCGCCCCGCGGAAGCGTATCCTCACGGAAGTGACTCAATTGCGCGACAGCGCGAGCACGGTCAGGCCACCGTGGTTGTCGTCGAGCTCGCTGTCGTTGATGCGGCACATCAGCTCGCCGGTGGTGGGTGCCGCGAAATCGCTCACCGCGGTGGAGCCGGAGCCGCTACCTGCCCAGCGCTTGTTGACCGAGACCGGAGTGCTGTCGCCAACCTTGCAAATCAAGGAGGCGTAGGGCAGCTCCGGGATCACCGCCAGACGCGATAGATCGGGGTGATGCACGCCGCGGCTCTGAGCGTTCTTGCGCCAGGGCGCGTAGCTCCATTCGCCCTCCGCGAGCAGGCTCACTCGAGTGCCCTTCTCCACCCAGATCCCAACCGGCTGCCAGCCACGCGCGGCGTCGATGGTCGCGTTGGAGACCTTGGTGTGGCTGAAGTACTTGCTGAGATCGAGGGCAACGGCACGCTCGTTCTCGGTGCCTGGCATGTACAGGTACGTGGTCACGCCAACGACGCGCCCCGCGGAATCGAACACCGGGCCACCGGAAGAACCGCGCTCTGCCACGCAGTCGTGCTTGAAGGCTTCGCCAGCGCGATCGTTGCTGCGCACATAGCCGCTCGAGAGCACGAACTCTTCACCCAGCGGAAAGCCGGAGCACGTCACGTACTGCCCTTCTCGCCCCAGGCGCCCGACGACCGCGGCCTGCCCGAGCTCGTGCGGTGTATCCACGATGGCGAGCAACGCGATGTCGACGCGACCAGGATCCTCTTCGAGCCACACCGGATAAGCTGGTTGCCAGCTGCCCTCTGGCGACTTCACGCGAATGGTGCCGTCCAGCTGTCCCTCGTCGTCCGTCACCACGTGGGCATTGGTCACGACCACCACCACGTCGCCGAAGCGACGGTAGATGAAGCCGGAGCCCGCGTGGTGACGACTCGCGACCAGCACGCTGGTCTTCTTCGCCAGGCGCCGCAGCTCGAGGCGTCGCTCTCCGGTGATTTGCTCGTCGTTGTCCCGCGAGAGGCGGAAGAAGTGCTGCTCCGAGCTCAGGACGCTCGCCGCGAGCGGCACGCTGACCAGGAAGATCCCCAGCATGGCGCACAGCAGCGCGATGCGGATCACTCGCTGGCGACGCTTGAGTGCCGTCGGCGCGATCCCCCGCGCTCTATTTCCCGGAGGCAGCGCCTGAGGGGTACCCAGCTGGCGCTCCGCGAGCGCTTGCTTGACCGCGCGCAGAACGAGGTTTTCAGGCGGCTCTGGCGTGTCGGTGGCAGCGTCGACGAGCTCGCGCGCGGCCCGCAGCACCTGCTGCTCCACGTCTCGACCCGGTCGACCCCCGCGCGGGGTACGCCGCCCGGCTCGCTCAGCGAGCGTCGCCGTCCCACAACCTGCGCAGAAGCGTGCGTCGCCACCGAGTGCAAGCCCACACTGGCTACACGCTCGAACGGAATGGCGACCTGGCTCTGGCATTGGGAGTTACCTCTTAGTCGTGGTGTGATGCACGCCACTTGGCAAGTATCCAAATCTCATGCCGCAATCGCTGATCGCGTTAGGCGTCCACCGTGACTGCACGACGCGCCGAGGGAGTTCCGCCGAGCGCCCCCGCCGACGCCCAGGCTTTGAGCTGCAGTGCACCAAGAAACCGCCCAAAGCGGCTGGTTCCGCAGCGCAGCGCGCGAAGCTCGCAGCCGCGTCGCCCCTGATCCGTGCGTCCCGGTGTGCAGATGACTGACGGCAGCGCTGTACGCCTCACGCCACTGACTCACGCTTACTCTCGCGTGCCGTTGACGACCTTGGCGCCAACACCGTGACGCGCGCGCTCAAGTTGAGAAAATCGTCGCTAACGTTAGACGCACATGAACCCACCTCCTTTACGGAGGTGGGTTCATGTTCTGCGCCCGAGCGTTACCCGTTCAAGCGCGTTTCCGCGGAGAACAGCGGCTGCGTCTTCAGGCGCCGGAACCAGCGGCGCCGCCGGCCCCGCCATGGCTGTGGCCACCAGTGCCCGCGCCGCCTGCACCCGCAGCGCCCCCGGTCGTGCCGCCGGCGCCACCCGCGTGGCTCTCGCCCCCAGTGCCGCCAGAGTGGCTCTCGCCGCCAGCGCCGCCGTGGCTGTGACCGCCACTTCCGGCGTCGCCTCCGGCGCCGCCGTGGCTGTGACCGCCGGTGCCAGAACCGCCCGTGCTGACGTCAGGGGCCGCATCACACAACGCAACACAGCGAGTCTTGTTTGCGGTGCAGAAGCTGTAGTCCGTGCCCTCGGAGGTCTCGTGAGCCGTCTCGTGGCAGCTGGTGATGTCCCCACCCGACCCGTCATCCTTCATGTGACAGGCTTCGATGATCGCCTCGCAGTCGGCTTCTTTGCCTTTGCCAGACGCGGGCTCGTCATCCGAGCTACACGCAGTTACCGCCAATACCGCGCCAGCGAGCGCAGCGACTGAAAGCCACTTCAAGATCATCGTTCCAGTTCCTCCTGGTTGAAGACTCACCACTTTGACACGCCAGGCACGAAACGCCGAGCCACGAATGCCCGCGTTTCACCTACGATTCGACGATGACTAGCTTCGCACAATCGCCAACCCCGTACCAGGCACAGGATTTACGTGCGACGACCCACCGCAGCGCGGTTTCCTGCCTTGTCGGCTTGGCGTTGTTCGCGTTGCTCACCATCACGGGCTGCGGCAGCGACGACCAACCCTCTGCTGACAATTCCCCCGTGGATTATGGGTCGCCGGGTGCGTTTGGAGTCGGGCACCAGACGCTAGAGGTCAGTGACGGCACGCGCACCGTCAGCGTCGAGCTGTGGTACCCGGCAGCGAAGAGCGCCCAGGGCCCGGAAGCCGCGGAGACCTACGTCGCTGAGGCGGAGCGCGCGGCGTTCGTCAGCCTGCTGAACGCCGCGCCCGCGGGCTGCCCGACGCAGAGCCTGCCCGCCGAGCGCGACGCGGCTCCCCAGGGCAACGGATGGCCGCTCATCGTCTACTCGCACTGCGTGAGCTGCATCAACCTGTCGGGCGCGTCGCTCGCGATCCGTCTCGCGTCTCACGGCTTCGCCGTCGCGGCGCCGAACCACGGCGGCCCGTTGCCCTTTGCGTCCGAGGACACGCAGGAGCCGCTGACCGTCGATCAGCTCGCGGTTCGCGAGGCAGACCTGCAGCTCGTGATGGATCAGCTGAGCTCCGGCGAGGCGCTCCCGGAGGCTCTGAAGGGACACATCGACACCTCACGTATCGGCGCGCTGGGGCACAGCTTCGGTAGCGTCACCGTGGGCAAGCTGACCCAAGACGACTCGCGTATCCGCGCGGTATTCGGCCTCGCGGCACCCATGGAGAACCCCATCTTGTCGGGCGTCGACATGACGAAAATCAAGGTGCCCACGGCGCTGTTGATCGCCCAAGAGGACAACAGTGTGCAGGAGATCGGCAACTCACTCATGCGCACGAACTACGACAAGCTCACGGTGAGCGCCCTCGAGGTGGAGGTGTATGACGCTGGGCATTGGTCCGTCTCGGATTTGTGCGGCATCGACGGCTTCACTCCGGGCTGCGGGATGGGCACGCGGCACTCTTCAGGTCGTCAGGGCGAGAGCTTCGAGTACCTGCCGGTGCCGGATGGCATCGCCATCGCTCAGAGCTACACCACGGCCTTTTTCCTTGCGGAACTGACCGGAGACGCGAAGGCGCTGGACTACGTACACGCTGCGCACCCCGAGGGTGGTGTGGGCATTCGCTTCAAGTAGCGCGCGCTAGCCAAAGATCGGAGAAGGCCACCGGACGTATCCGGTGGCCTTCGTTTGCTTGGTGAGCGCGAGGAAGCTACTTCTTCTTCACGTTGCCGAGAGCGTCGTAGACCACGACCTCTCGATCGAGCCCCTTCAGGGTGGGCTCGACCTTGGCATAGTCGCCAGCAACCACCACGACGTAGCGCTTCGGGTCGCAGTAGCGCTTCGCGACGTCTGCGGCGCCGCGCAGCGTGACCTTGTCCATGTTGGTGAAATAGGTGGTGAACCAGTCAGGGCCGTGACCCTCCCAGCGCGCCTGGGCGAGCTGCATGGCGGTGCCGCTCACGCTCTCGAACTGTCCAGGGAAGCCGAGCAGCATGCCGTTCACGGCTTCGTCTCGCTCCTTCTTGGTCAGTGGACGCGCGCCACAGGGCCCCGCGACCTCCTTCAGCATCTCGTCGATGCTCGCGCGAGTCGTCTCGCTCTTCACCTTCGCTGAGAGCCACAGGAAGCCGCTCTGATTCCAGCGCACGAAGCTACTGCGCGCGCCATAGGTGTAGCCCTTGTCCTCGCGCAGGTTGAGGTTGAGGCGCGAGGTGAAGGCGCCACCCAGCACCCAGTTGTACACCTCGGACTGGAAGTAGTCCTTGGTGTCGTTTGATTCCGCACGGACCGCTATAGCGAGCGCCGACTGCGTCGCACCGGGGTAGTCGACGAAGTGCACCCCGCCGGTGGTGCCCTCAGCCTCGAGGGCGCGCGGCTTGACGCTGCTCTCGCCCTTCCAGTCCTTGAAGGCGTCCTCGAGGCCCTGCTTCACCTGGGCAATCTCGATGCCACCGACAACGATGAAGGTCGCCCCTTGAGGCGCGAAGAGCGCCTTCTGATGCGCCTTGACGTCGTTCAGCGTGATGTGGCTCAAGCTGACGCGATCGCCAGTCGGTGAGTAGCTGCCGTAGCCTTTGCCGAAGAGCACCGTGCGAGCGACGTTGATGCGCCCGGTACCCGTGTCCTTCTCATCGGCGGTGGCTTGGCTGATGAGCTGAGCCTTGCGCCGGGTGAAGTCCTTGGCGTTGAGCTTCGGGTGCATCACGATATCCGCGAGGATCTTCATCGAGGCATCGAAGTTCGGGGCGAGCAGGCTCATCCCCAGGTCCACGCTGTCGGTCGCGGCGCGGCCACCGTAGTCGGTCGCGAGGCGTTGCAGCTCTTCACTGAGCGCCAGCGCGTCCAGCTTGCCGGCGCCTTCGTCCAGCATGTCGGTGGTGATCTGGGTCAGGCCTTCCTTGCCCACCGGGTCGCTGGAGGCGCCGTTGGGCAGCACCAGCTGGACGCTCACGAGGGGCGTGCTGCCCATCTTGAGGTACCAGAGCTTCGCGCCGTTCGAGAGCGGCAGCTCGGTGACCTCCGGCGGTCCCCACTCTGGCGCTGGCCCGGGCTCGGGCAGCGCAGCGCGGTTGACCAGCGCCGGCGGGGCTTCATCGGTGACGCCTGACGTGGGCGGCGTCGGAGTTGGGGTCGGCGTCTCTGCCGGCGGCGTGTTTCCGCACGCAACCAAGAGGAGGCTGCCGGTGACCAGCCCGGCGAACAAGGAACCTGTTGCCATACGGCGGCTCAGGAAGCTGCGTCGCATCTCACCCACCCCCCATGCTGTCGCTGATCTCGGGTTTTGGCCCCGGGGAAATGTCGATGCGCACGTAGTTCTCGAGGTCGAGGAACTTCGCAGCGGCCTCGACTTCCTTGGCACCCACGGCAGTGTAACGCGCCAAGTCCTTGCTCACGTAGTCGGGATCTCCAGTGAAGTGGTAGTAACCGCTGAGTAGCTGCGCGCGGCTCAGCACGCTCTGCACCCGGCCGTAGTAGCTCTTCTTCCAGCCATTCAAGGAGCGCTCGAGCTCGTCCTGAGTGGGTGGCTTCGCGAGGGCCTTCTTCAGCGCGGCGAACACCGCCTTGCCGAGCTGGTCCGCAGTGGTCTTCTTGTCCGCGGCCGTTGCCTCCACCACGTACACCGAGCCGAGCTGACTCGAAGCCTGGTAGGCGTTCACGTCCTTGGCGATCTTCTGATCGAAGACCAGCGGCTTGTAGAGGCGGCTCGTCTTGCCGTCGCTCAGGACGCTCGCGAGCACGTCCAGCGCCGCGTCCCCATCCGCGAACAGCGCCGGCGTCGGCCACGCGAAGTAGACCTTCGGAGTCGCGACGGCGTCGGTGTACTTCAGGTGCTTGACGCCCTGGAGCTTCACCGGCTCGACCTTGGGCGTGGTGGAGCGAGTGCCCGACGACGCCTGGTCGAAGTACTTCTCCACGAGCTTCTTCGCGTCCCCCGGCTTGAAGTCGCCGACCAACGTGAGCACGGCGTTGGCGGGGTTGTAGTACTGCTTGAAGAACGCCCGCACGTCGTCGAGGGACGCGTGGCTCAGGTCGTCGTGGGAGCCGATCGTCAGGTGACGATACGGGTGCCCTTCGGGGTATATCGCTTCCGAGAGGTAGAACCAGAACATGCCGTAAGGCTGGTTCTCGTAGCTCTGACGCCGCTCGTTCTTCACGACGTCGCGCTGGTTGTCGAGCTTCGCTTGGTCGAGCTTCGGCAACAGACCGAACATGCGATCGGACTCCATCCACAGCGCGAGCTCCAGGTACTGACTCGGGACGCGCTCGAAGTAGTTCGTGCGATCGGTGTTCGTGGTGCCGTTCACGACGCCCCCGATCGGCTCGAAGGGCGCGAAGTACTCGTGGTCGAAGTGCTCCGAGCCCTGGAACATCAAGTGCTCGAACAGGTGAGCAAAGCCGCTCTTGCCCTTCACTTCGTACGCTGAGCCCACCAAGTAGCGAACCTCCACGGCGACCACGGGCAAGCTGTGATCCGGACTCATCAGCACGGTGAGGCCGTTCTTCAGCGTGTATTTCTGTACCGGGATGCTGACGCCAGGCGTCGCTGCCGTCGCCGCGTGGGCAAGCGAAGCCCCCGGTCCCGTCCAGGTTGCCGCGCTCAGGGCCGCGCCACCAAGTAGCGCGAGCGCCGTTCTGCGCTTGAGGAGCGGCAACCGCCGCGTATCACGTTTCATCAGTGTGTCTCCTTGAGAGGCCAAACGAGTACCAAACATCCCGTGAGTCGGGGTTATGGATGCGCGTCAGACCATAGAAAACGCTCGGGGCTTACGCCTTGGGCGGCGCGTGGTGCGAGAACGCTCAGCTCAGAACCATGCAGTCCTACGGGCATTCCCGGAACGCGTGTTTCGGCTAACTCCCAGGAATGTCAGCGGTCCCGTGATTCGGCCCCGGTGGAGGCGCGATTGGGCTCGCGACCAGTCGGCTGGCCCAAAGCGCGAGCCTTCGCGAGTGCCGCTCTCCCCCGCCTCCCGCTCGCGAAAGGATCTTTGGTATGGGGCGTCCATGCGACGCGCATCTCTGACTGCTTTCGTTTGCTCCTGGCTCGCCGCCGCGTGTTCTCCCGCCGCGACCCCCTCTCCCCCGCCCTCGCCGACTCCGCCTGAGCCGGTGGTTCAAGATCCGCCGCCCAGCGCGCCCACATTCGAAAATCCGGGCGGCATGTGGCTGCCAGGACAGCTCGCAGAGCCGATGCATCAACAGGCGTTCGAACGCCTCGGCGTCAAGCTCACACCGGAGCAATTGACGAAGCCTTTCGAGCCGCCGCTCGGCGCCGTCGTTTACCTCGGCGGGTGCTCCGCGTCGTTCGTGTCGCCAGACGGCTTGATCATCACGAACCACCACTGCGTGACCGGCGCGCTGCAGTACAGCTCGACGCCCAAGGACGATCTGGTCAACAACGGTTTCCTCGCGAAAACGCGCAAGGCAGAGCGTTCGAATGGCCCAGCGGCGCGCGTCTACGTCACGCAGCGCTACGAAGACGTGACCGACAAGGTGCGCGAGGGCCTGGACAAGATCGCGGATCCGGCAAAGCGTTACCTCGAGATCGAGAAGCGCGAGAAGGCGCTGGTCAAGGCGTGCGAAGAGAAGACGCCCAACGTGCGCTGTCAGGTCTCGGACTTCTTTGGAGGCTCCCGCTACCAACTCATCGAACGCCTCGAACTGCGAGACATTCGCCTGGTGTACGCCCCTCACCGCGGAATCGGGAATTTTGGGGGGGAGATCGACAACTGGCGCTGGCCGCGCCACACCGGCGACTACGGCTTCTACCGTGCATACGTCGGCAAGGACGGTCAGCCTGCAGACTACGCAGAAGACAACGTCCCGTACCATCCGAAGTACACCTTGAAGCTCCCCACGCAGCCGCTCAGGAAGGGCGACTTCGTGATGGTGACTGGCTACCCCGCGAACACGACGCGCCTGGCGACGGCCTTCGAGGTGAAGGAAGCCGTGGAGTGGTACTACCCGAAGCGCATCGCGCTGTGTGAACACTACCTCCCGGTGCTCGAGGAGGTCGGCAAGTCGGATCCCGACGCCGCGCTCAAGGCGACGCCATGGGTGCGTGGTCTCGGCAACGTGCTGACGTACACCAAGGGCGCCCTCGAAGGCTTGACCCAGGGAGGCACCGCGGAACTCAAGGCCAAGGACGAAGCCGCGCTCAAGGCCTTCATCGAGGCAGACCCGGAACGCAAAGCGAAGTGGGGCGACGTCTTCCAGCGCATCGAAGAGCTGGAAAAGACCCGCGAGAAGTCCCGCGAGACCGACGTCGCGCTGTTTGAGCTCGGTCGCTTGTCCACGCTGCTCGGCGCCGCCGAACAGATCGTGCACCTCGCCGAAGAGCGACCCAAGCCCGACGCCGAGCGCGACCCCGGCTACCAAGAGCGCGACCTGAAGCAGCTCAAGCAAGGCATGGAGTCCCTCGACAAGCGCTACAGCAAGCCCCTCGATCAGCGACTCCTGTACGAGGCGCTGATCCGCGCGGCAAAGCTTCCAAAGGGGCAGCAACCAAAGCTCGTAGGCTATTTCGTGGGCGCCAAGCTCGACGAGGCGAAGCTGAAGCAGAAGGTGGACGCGGTCTTCGAGAAGACCAAGCTCGGTGACGCCAAGGCCCGCGTGGCGTTGCTCGAGAAGGCAACGACCGCTCAGCTGAAGGCCAACCGAGATCCACTGATCCAGGCCGCGCTGGTGCTGCGCCAAGATCTGGAGGCCAAGGATCAGCGGACCTACGCCCACGATGGGGCGTGGGCGCTGATCGGCCCGAAGTACTTCGCAGCACTCAAGGCCTTCAAGAACGCACCCATCGCGCCCGACGCGAACCGCACCCTGCGCATCACCTACGGCACGGTGCGCGGCTATTCGCCGAAACCCGGCGCACCGGTCTATGAGCCCTTCACCACCATCGACCAGGTGAAGGCGAAGATCACGGGCAAGGAGCCCTTCGATCCGCCGCCGCGCCTCGCCAAGGCCATCGACGCCGGCAAGTTCGGTCCATACGCCTCGAAGTCTCTCGGGACACTGCCCGTCGACTTCCTCGCGGATTTGGACATCTCCGGAGGCAACTCCGGGTCCCCCACGCTGAACGCCAAGGGCGAACTGGTTGGCCTCGCCTTCGACGGCAACTACGAGGCCATGGCGAGCGACTGGCTCTTCATGCCCGCCATCACCCGCAGCATCCACGTGGACATCCGTTACGTCCTGTGGCTGATGGATGCGGTGGATCACGCCGATGATTTGCTGAAGGAAATGGGCGTCACGCCCAGCATCGACTAACCTCTTTGCATGGACGAGATCGAAGCCAAGCAGGTCAGCGCGCTGGAACAGACCTCCGCTGAGGCTGGCAAGCGCTTGAAGCAGCACCTCGCGGTGCTGGGCCCACACGAGCAGCAGGTGGTGGTAGCGCTGACGGCGCAAGTCCAGAGCCTGCTCAGCGTGGGCCAGCTAGCGCTCTTCGGCTACGACGCGGCGCAGGAGGGGCACACGGGCTTCTCCTCGATGCAGCTCGCACCCGCCACCTCGGCCTGGGCCCAGGCCTCGAGCCGCACCAAGACCGCGGTGGTCGTGATTGGCATGGTCGCCTCCACCCTGGCGGACCTGGTCGAAGTATTCCTCGCGGAACTGAGCGGCTCCCACCCGGAGCTCGAGCTGCATCGGCGGAGCGACGGCCAGGAGTGGGCTCGACAGATCGAAGCGGTGTTCGAGGTCGACCTGGGCGCTGACACGCGGACAGCCCTGGCCTCGATCGTGGACGTACGCCGGGCGTTCACCGCCGAACTGGATGCACTGCCGGCCGGCCTCGGCCTGGTGCAGTACTATTCCGCCTGGCCGCCCGCAGTAATTATCCTCGCGGAAGCAACATTGGGCAAGGTCGCAGCGGCGCGCAAGGCCTCCGCTCCCAAGGCTCCGCCGCCGAAGGGCAACTGAAGGATGCTCGACCCAGCAACGCTCCGCCCCCACTACAGCGCGTTCCTTGGAAGCGACCGTGGCGCGCGGGTGCTCCTCACGGGGCACTCTCACCAGGCCTGGCCTGATGTGGCTCGTGAAGGTGTGCTCGAAGCGTTCGACGACGCGGCGAAGTTGGTCGACGACAAGTGGGGTCCCGCCTTCGAGCGCGCCACCACCATTCGAGGCTACGTCGCGAAGCAGCTGGTTGGCGCGACGGCGGACGAAATAGCGCTCGGACAGAACACCCATGAGCTGGTGACGCGTTTCCTCTCGGCGCTCGACTTGCAGGCGCGTCCCCGGCTCGTGACCACGAGCGGCGAGTTTCACAGCATGCACCGCCAGCTCGCCCGGCTAGCCGAGGCGGGTGTCGAAGTCGTCCGTGTCGCCGCGTCGCCCCTCGAGAGTGTCAGCGAGCGCCTGATTGCCGCGCTCGATGAGCGCACCGCTGCGGTGTTGGTCTCGAGCGTCTTGTTCGAGACGTCTTCGCGGGTCTCGAACCTCGCGGAGCTGGGGGCAGCCGCAAAGCGCCTCGGCGTCGAGGTGTTGGTCGACGCCTATCACGGCTTCGGGGTCATGCCCCTCAGCTTGAGTGAGCTCGGGGGCGAGCACGTGTTCGTCACAGCAGGCGGCTACAAGTACGCCCAGTGGGGCGAAGGCTGTTGTTTCCTCCGGGTACCAAAGGAGTGCGAGCTGCGCCCGGTGTTCACCGGCTGGTTCAGCGACTTCGCGAACCTGGACAAGGGTCGAGATGCGGCGCGCGTCGGCTACGGAGAGACCCCGGCGGACCGCTTCGCAGGCAGCACGTACGACCCCGTGAGCCACTACCGGGCCGCCCGCGTGATTCGCTTCTTCGAGCAGCAGAGCCTCGACGTGGGGCGGCTCCGGGAGCTGAGCCTGCATCAGACGAACGTGCTGATGAATGGTTTGCGGGAGGCCGGGTTTGGCGCCGCACTACTGACGCCAGCAGATGCCGAGCGCCGCGGCGGCTTCGTCGCGCTCCGCACACCCCACGCCGGAGCTGCAACGCGAGCCTTGCGGGAACGCGGTATTTTCGTGGACTCTCGCGGTGACGTGCTGCGCTTTGGGCCGGCGCCGTACTTGTTCGATAGCGAACTCGAACACGGCGTCAGCGCCTACGCAGAACTCGCCGCCAAGCTCTGATAGCGTTTCAACTCAGCTCGCCAGGCCCAGCACCACGATCGGTGACTTCGGACCTCAGCGCCGCGATCGCTTCACGCCGGGCTCGCGTCAGGGCGCGGAGGAGAGTCGCGCAGCGGCGGCGGCCAAGTCAGGCTGCTGATTGCTGCGTGCGGCATCCCTCAGGACCTCCAAGCCTTGGCTCCAGCCCTCGGGATCTTCGGCCGGCTTGGTCAGCGCCAACGCCCGTAGCGCCCAGGCCTGAGCCTCCTTGAAGCGCGGCTCTGGGAGCTTTGGACTCGCTTCGAGCAAGACTTTCGCCAGCGCGAGCGGGGCGTCCGCGCGCTCGGGATCCAAGACGATCACCCGTCGCATGAAGCGCTCGGCCTTTGCGTAATCACGCTGACCGGCCGCGCGAGTCGCCGTGTGGAAATGCGACGAAGCGATCGCCGCCAGAGTCGCCGACGCCTTGATGTTCCAAGCCTCGCTCCAGGCCTGGCGAGCGTCCTCGTAGCGCCCATCCAGCGCGAGCGCATCCCCCAGCAAGACTTGATTCAGCGTCTTCGGCGCCAGCTCGTACGCGCGCTTCGCCCATTTCACCGCCTGCTCCCCGGCTCCACGCTGGAGGAAGACTCGAGCTAGCTCCGTCATGAGCTGTGCGTCTTCGGGCTGCAGCGCCAGCGCTGCGCAGTAGGCATCCGTGGCGGCCGCGAGCTTCCCCGACATCAGGGCGCGGCGCGCCCTGGCGATCGCCTGACCGGGCGTCCCAACGGGTGTGACGCTGCCGCAATCGGGCACCGACTGACCACGCACCCTGAACGTCGCCGCACGTGCCTCGCTGAGCTGCTCGGTCAAGCCGAGCCCAGCGCGCTCCGGCTTCGCCACCTTGGGCGGCGGCGTGGGCGTTGCGGCGGCAGTGGACGACGGCTCTATTTCGCCTCGCTTGTCTTGCCGCACGGCAGCGATTGGCTGGTTCGAGACCTCGACTCGGGCTTTCATCGGCTCAGCGACACGCCCAGCGTGCTGCCACCACAAGCTGCCACCGGCAGCCACTCCGACGCTCAGTAGAGCCGCGCTCAGCCACACCCACCCACGACTCGCTGGCTTGCGCTGCACCCCCAGGGGATCGATCGGCGGACGCAACACGCTGCTCGGCTGCACCCACGGCTCTCCACTGGGCGGTGGTTGGGTTTGGGGGTGAGGGGGCGTGCTGCGTGCCGGCACCGCCGGCAGCACGAAGAGCCCTGCCGGCGCGTCCTGCCGCTCCTGCCGCTCGGAAGCTCGGGCAGTCGCGCCAGCGGCAGTAGGAGAGCCGGAAGCGCCCGGTGTGACCGCCAAGCCGACGCCGAGCCTGAGCTCTGACAGCGCCTGGCCCAGCGCGACATCAACCGGGGTGATCACGTTTGGCGGCCCAGATGAAGGCGGCGCAGGCATCAACCCAAGCTGGGCGTGGCGGCACGCGAGCAGCTCGGTCAACGCCTGGGGTCCCTCACCCACCCGCTCTTCGTCCATGCCCACGCGGATCTCGGTCGCCCCGATCACCACGCCGTCAGCCAGCCACACCCGCAGCCGGCGATCGCCGGCCTGGAGTTCCAGACGACATCCCGCATCGTTCGCGAGATATCGCAATAAATGCCTCACGGAAATACCCAGGTCAGCCACCTCGAGCAACTCGCCGGCGCGCAGACGCTCCGCCGCGCCGCGCAACCGCTGAGTCACGCGAGCGAGCTCGCGGGTGACAGGCTCGATATTTGGAAAGCTCTCGCTGACCTGCCACAGCAGATTCAAGTCCACCGCCCCGCGCGTCGCTTGGTGCAGACTGGGGTCCGCAGCTTGACGCTGTTGCAACGCGCTTCGCCAGCCGGCGTCCTGCGCGGAGTCGAACACCAGCAACATCGGGTCGAAGCGCGCAAGGCGGTTCCAGGCCACCTCGGTCAGCTGACTGCCCACGACGAGCACATGAGCGCCGCGCTCCCGAAGCTCGTGAGCCACGGCGTCGGCGCGCATGGCGTCGTCATCCAGTAGTGCCACGCGCGCGCCGCCCAGCGGCTGCGTCTCATCGTCCAGCCAAGCGCGGGATCCGCGCGCCGAGAGTTCGTAGTCCCAGTGCTCGACGCGCTCGATGTCCACACCAACCCGCTGCACCATGTCGTCAATCAACCTGGGCAGCTCGCGTGCAGCCGAAAACACGAGTCGTGTCGCCCCCCGCGGATCGCTCGACTCGCCGGGCGCCCGCAGCCGATTCTCGAGCTCCTCGGCGAACGTGCCGACCAGCTCCTCCACCGTCGCCTCGCGCTCGCAGGCCTGTTCGTCGGAGAGTTCGGTACCCCAGGCGACATGCGCGATCCGCTCCACCAGCAGGCCCACGCTCGCCGAGCGAGGGATCACCGAGGTCGCGCCGTGGCGCAGCGCCAGCACGCGCGCAGCCAGGGTCGTGTCATCGCTGATCAGCAACACGCCATTCAGTGCAGGCAGGTGCAACTTGGAGACTCTGCCGAGCAAACGCTGGACGTCATTACCTCGGGGATCACCGAAGAGCACCAGATAGTCCACTCGCTCGAGCAGCGCCTGAGACAGCACCGAAGGCGACCCAACCACGACCCGAATGGACTGGCGCTTGAGGCCGTCCGTGACCGCTAGTTCGAGTCCCTCGGGGAAGCCGACCAGCAGCATGCGTGGATCTGCGGCGTGCTCGCGCTCCTTCGGCGTGCGGGGGCCACGGCCGCCGAGGTGCCGTGCGGGCTGGGTGGGTTGATCTTCGTCGAAGCCGCCATCACGTGCGATGCGGATTGGCCGCCGGATCGCACGCAGATCAGGTCGAGTGGCCTCATCTTCGAGCCTGATCTTCGATTCCGACGGGACCTCCTTCCACTCCCCAGCGTTTCCGTCCAGCAACCGCTGGAGCGGAGAAACGCTGGGCGTCACCGTGGACCGCTGCGACGACGGTTGGATGTTCGCCGTGGCACGGGGTCGAGGCGGCGGACGGGTGGTGGGAGATGTTGCTCCGCGCTCCGTCGCTGGTGGTGGGCGCCGGGTCGGAGACTCGGAAGTTGGTGCGGTTGAGCCGGGCGACGCAGAGGCTTCTTTCCCCGGGGCAACAGCGGGCGCCTCTGGCCGTGGCACCGCCTGTCCCAAGGGGTTGGTCGGGAGCGCGTCGCTCGTGCTTTCCATCGCGAGCCGTTGAGCGTGCTCTGGCTCCAGCCGCAGCGTCTCGAGGGTATTCGGCACTCGAGGGCGCTGCGCAGTCTCCGGCTTGTCCTCCACGCGCTACAGGCTAGCCCAACTCGGTGCCGCGATGTCCGCTCGCAAATACCTTTTGGATATGCCCCACCGGTCAGTCGGCCACACAGTCGGACGCGTTTCAGTAAACGAAGACTGCACAAGTCGCAGATCGAGCGGGACCCCGAACGCAACGCGGAGAGGCGTGGGATCGACGCCCTCGTTGAACACCAACGACGGCGTCATCCGGAGTGAACCACCAGGCTCGGGGCTCGTGGGTGATGCCCGTGTTAGCGACACTTGGAGAAGCACTTGCGTTTCCCTGTGGCGAGTCAGGGTTAGCGAACTGACACCCAGGCAGGCCTGCTGGAGTCCGGAGCCCAGCGCGACCCTCCCCGTCCTCACGGCGCCAGAGGTGAAGTCGGACAATTTGCGCCACGAAATGGACCGAAAGCGACCAGCATTTCCACCCGAAATGTGACGCGGTAGGCCGGCTGAGCTGAGCCTGGCCCTGTTCCGACATCGCAACACTTGGCCTCCAGGGCCCCCAAGACGGCGCGGTCAGCGCGAGGGCCGCCCCGCACCGTCACAAGTCTGCCTCAAAAGGCGACATGGGGGTGGTTCGATGGAGACCCGGAGACCTCGGGCGCGAAGGCCGCTCGCCGCGCGTAAGCTGGACCAATGACCTGGATACGCAGTCGCTGGTGCAGCTGGATCTGCGCACTCTTGTGCGGCTGGTTCGTTGCTCACAACGTCCCGAGCCGCGCCTTTCGCTCGGAGGCTTCGGGCTGGCAAGCTGGCGAGCAGCGTCAGGTCGAGCTGGCGCGCTCGGTGAATAGCCAGCTGCCGAGCGTCGCGCCGGACAAGTTCAGCACCGGGTCTGCCTTGTTCGACGGCGAGTGGGCATTCGGGACAGGCGTGATGGCGGCCATCGGCAACGCGCAGCTCGCGCTGCAGTCGCCGGAGTCGCGCGCGAGCTGCGTGAGCGCCAGCGACCGCGCACTGGCTCATATCACCAGCTGGGAGATCCGCGGCTACGACCGCGACCGCTGGGGGAGCGACCCCCTGGATGCTGAAGACTCCGGCGAAGCGCACCTCGCCTACCTCGGCTACCTGAACCTGGCTCTGAGCCTGCGCTACGCCCTGAGTCGCTCGAGCCACGACGCTCTGGGGGAGCGCATCACGGACCGACTGGCGGCTGCGTACGAGTCATCCCCTGGCACGTTGCTCGAGACCTACCCCGGAGAGTATTACCCCATGGATAATGCAATGGCCGTCGCGAGTATCGCTCTGCGCGGCCGCGTCGATCGCGCTCGGGGGAAGGTAGACGCGCGCAGCGCTCAGCGCATGCAGATCGGCAAGCGTTGGGCGACCTTGGCCAGGGCGCGCTACCTCGATCAAGCGAGCGGCTTGCTCCTACAGCACTCAGCCCCCCAAGAGACCGACGCACAGAGCACAGGTTCACCGCGGGGATCCGGAAGCGCTTTCGCTGCCTTCGCGTTGAACTACGTGGACGACGAGCTATTCGCGGAGCTCCAGCGGGCGCTCCGAGCGCAGCTGCTGTCTCCGGTGCTTGGTTTCGGTTTGCTTCAGGAGTTCCCAAGCCAGGTCCCGCGGAGTGAGCGGCATGGGGACATCGACTCAGGGCCGCTTGTCTTTGGCTACAGCATCTCCGCGAGCGGCTTCATGGTAGGCGCGAGCCGCGCGACGGGTGACGACGCAAGCGTCACCAGCTTGATGGCGATGTTCGACCTCCTAGGAGGCCTGGAAAGACGGGAGTCCGCAGGCGGTGTGCGCCTGAGCTTCGTCTCCGGTGGACCGCTGGCAGACGCCATCATGCTCGCGATGCTCACCGCGCCTCTGCATCAACAGATCGACTCGCTCCTCGAAGCGTCGGCAAAGGAGACCCCGTGAAGCGCCTAGCAGCTTGGCTCGCGTTGATGCTCTCAAGCTTCGGCTTGGACCGCTGGTTGGCGAGCCAGTTGTTCGAGACGAACGTGGTCGCGAGTTTGCTGGCGCCGAGCGCGGCCACGGCACTGACCAGCGCGCTATTGGCGCTGACCTTCTTGCTGAATCGCTTGGCGCTGTATGTTGCGCTGCCAGCTGGGGCGGCTGCAGCGCTCAGCCTCGCGGCGTTCCGCGGCTGGCTCAAGCCGGTGAGCGCACAGCCGGAAGCTCGCTCTTGAGTACCTCGAGTTCCCGAGGAAAGCGCTGCACCTTGAGGTACCGAGCGAGGAGCTTCGGCGGCGCCTTGGGCAGACGCCGGCAGTACTCGAGATACCCGGGCAGTGTAGCGAAAGTGCGCTCGGCTGCCGCAAAGTGCTCATCATCGCGGATCGTGGCTTGCTCCCGTAGCAGGTCGGGCTCGCGGCGATCCGCACGGTAACGTCGCACGTAGCCGAGCAGGCGCTCGTGGTAGCCAGCATCTTCGATCACGGCGGCGATCGTTCGCGCACGGGGATGGGTACCGGTGACCATCGCCGCAACCTGACGCTCGAGTTCCTCCAACCCGTCGCTCCACATATCCATCAGCTGGAGGTCGTAGATGGGATTCAAATGCGTCACCTGCAACAAGTGCCCGATAATCGTGTCTCGCTCGCTGAGGATCCCGGTTGGGTCCATCAAGCTCACCGGATCGTCAAGGAAGCGCAATACCTGGTGGAAATTAAAATTGATGCCCTGCGAGCCGTAGTAGTCGCGCGCTGCGGGGACGATCACGAAGCGCAACATGTCCAGAGCACCGAAGGCCAACTGAGCGCGCGTCGGACGCTCGCGGACGTAACCAGCGCGTTCGAGGCACGCCATACGGCGCTCCAGCTCTTCCCGGTTCAGCCATAGGCGACCCGTGCGCGCGACGCGGGACAGCTTGCGCGCGACAGCCTCAGAATCCCCGAGGGCCTCACGCAACAGGTGCGCTGGACTAGCTGTGAGCCGCTGAGTTTCGCCTGCCATACGCTTGACCTCCCCCCACGCCCCACACACAAACTGCGACTAGGCGCCGGCTTCGAAGCGCTGAACCGCCTCACGTAGTTCCTCGGGGCAACTGACCTTCTGCTTCGTTTCGCGGTTGATGCACACGCACACCAGCTGGCCTTCGGCGACGAGCTCGTTCTCACCCCGGAACGCGCGGTAGCGACTCGTGACGCTGCTGTTGCCGATGTGGCTGATCTTTCCCTGGACGCGCAGCTGGTCTTCGAAGAAGGAGCGCCCGCGATGCTGACAGCGACTGTCCGCGTACACGATGTCGACGCCAAGCTCGATCATGCGCTGCCATGGGCAACCAATAGCTCGCATGTAGGCGGTCAAGGTCTCATCGAAGAACGTCAGATAGTTCGCAAAGAACACATGACCTTGAGCGTCGGTGTCAGCGAAACGCACCTGAATGACGTGACTGAATCGAAAGCGCTCGTCCGTCGGCACGACGTCTCGAGCGGTGGGCACACCTGAAGCCTCTTCCAGTTGATTCATGCGGGTTCCTGCAGCTTGCGTGCGCTGAGCGCGGTAACGATCCAGTCGACCAACGTCGTGGTGTCAGTCAGGTCGCTGACCAAGTGATCCGGCCCGAGCGCCTCCAACGCCTCACGCGGTTCTACCCCGGTGGTGGTGATCAGCACTGGCACGCCGACATGCTTCGCAGCACTCACGTCGGCGCTCGAGTCACCGATGATCATCACCGACGCCCCCGCGCAGCGCTCGACGGCGCGCTCCGCCATCACGCGGCGATCGTCGTGATCCTCGGCGAACGCGCAGTACCCCAGGTCGAAACGGGACCACAACCCCACGTGCTCGAGCTTTAGCCGCGCGGAACCGCTCAGGTTACCCGTGAGCAGGCCAAGGCCCACGCCTCTTCGATGGAGTTCATCGAGTAGCGCGACGACGCCCGGTAGCGGTGCGCCCCTGCCTGGCCCGAGCAATCCCGACAGGTAGTGGAGGTAGCGGCGCCACACGCCGTCCCGAGGTCGCTCACCACCGACCCGCGCCGCCACTCCCCCGTCCGTCGCGCCTGCGAAAGAGATCCCGGCCAGAGGATCGTGGATGCCCCACTCCTCAGACATGGCGCGCTGCATCGCTGCGCGCCCGACGCCACCTAGCGAGACCAGGGTGCCGTCGATGTCGAAGAGCACGACGCTCGGGTGCAGGAGTCCAGACACGCGCCAAGCTTGGCCTGGGGGGGCATCGCAGGACAACCCTCTACGACGTTCCAGGAGCGCGACGCTTGCACCGAGCCAGGCCGCAGAAATGAGGCAGCCCCGACCTGGCCACGGGTCCCTAGGGAACGTCGCACCAGGTCGGGGCCGTGGGGCCCTCGCTCGGTCTCTATGCCGTGAAAATCCGTTGAAAGAGCTTCACGCGGCGTGGGCGAAGCTCTCCTTCAGCTCGCTGGTCAGGCTCTGCAGCACCTTCTTGGCGTCGCCGAAGAGCATCATCGTGTTGTCGCGCTCGAAGAGCTCGTTCTTGATCCCGGCGAACCCGGCGCCGAGGCTGCGCTTGACCACGAATACGGTGCGCGCGTTGAACACCTCGAGCACCGGCATGCCGTAGATCGGGCTGGTCTTGTCCGTCTGGGCGGCGGGGTTCACGACATCGTTGGCGCCGAGCACGATCGCGACATCGGTGTCCTTGAACTCCGGGTTGATGTCGTCCATCTCCACCAGCTGCTCGTAGGGAACGTCCGCTTCCGCGAGGAGCACGTTCATGTGACCAGGCATGCGCCCGGCGACAGGGTGGATTGCATACTTGACGGTGACGCCCTTGGACTCGAGCAGGTTCGCCAGCTCGCGCACCGCGTGCTGAGCCTGGGCCACAGCCAGGCCGTAGCCGGGGACGAACACCACGGAGCGCGCGTCTTCGAGCATCATCGCCGCTTCCTCGGCGCCACAGGACGTCACGTTGACGTACTCGCCTCCGCCACCTCCGCCGCCAGAGTCATCGGCGCCGAAGCCGCCGAAGACGACGTTGGCGAGGGAGCGGTTCATCGCCACGCACATGATCTTCGTGAGGATGAGGCCGGACGCGCCGACCATCGCGCCCGAGATGATCAGCAGGTTGTTGTTGAGCACGAAGCCCGTCGCGCTCGCCGCGACGCCCGAGTAGCTGTTCAACAGCGAGATCACCACCGGCATGTCAGCGCCGCCGATCGGGATCACCAGCAAGACGCCAAGCACCAGGCTGAGGCCACACAGCACCAGCATGCAGACTTCTGCCTCCGCAGGGGTCTGCGTGATGAAGCCGACGTACACACTCACGCCGAGGCAAGCGAGCACCAGCAGCGCGTTGATCGCGTGGCGCCCTGGCAGCAGCGTGGGCTTGCCGCTGATCTTCTCGGCGAGCTTCAGATAAGCGACGATGCTCCCGGTCAACGTGACCGCGCCGATGAGTACGGAGAGCGCGATGGTGATCGCGACGGCACCACCGGAGCCATCCTTGTTCAGGATAGCAGCCAGCGTTCCCTGCTTCCCGGGCTCGATCACATCGAGCCACACCACGCTCACCGCGACCAGGGTCGACGCGCCGCCGCCGAACCCGTTGAACACGGCCACGAGCTCGGGCATCGACGTCATCGGCACGCGAATCGCAGCGACCGCACCGATTGCGCCACCTACTGCGATCCCGATCAGGATCCAGCGATAGTCGATGAAGCCCAGGTCGACCAACGTGGCGGCGATGGCCACGAACATCGCGAGCGCTGCGATGGCGTTTCCGCGGCGCGCGGTCCTCACCTTGGTCAGGCGCTTGAGCCCGAAGATGAACATCACCGCGCTCAGCAGGTACGCGATGTTGACGATCAGGGTCTTGAGCTCGGCGGTCATTTGTTCTTCTTCCCGCCGAACATGCCCAGCATGCGATCTGTCACCAGAAAGCCGCCGATCACGTTGATGGTGGCGAACGCGATGGCGACGCAACCTAGGATGTTCGAGACGCTCGGTTCCGCTGTCTTCGCGGCGTAGAGCGCTCCCACGATGGTGATACCGCTGATCGCGTTGGCACCGCTCATCAACGGGGTATGCAAGGTCGGCGGCACCTTGGTGATGATCTCGAAGCCCACGAAGATCGAGAGCACGAGCACGTAGATGCCGATTAGTAGGGGTCCCATCATAGCGCAGCCTCCCCAGATGCTTGCTCTGAGTCCGTGTCGTCGTTGTTTTCCGACGCCTGTTCCGCGCCGGGGTCGGGCTTGGCGGCCACCTTTGCAACGCCGCCCAGCAGATCACGCGTTGCCGCGTGGATCACATCGCCGTCGTGGGTGAGCAGCGTGCCCAGGGTGACCTCGTCTTCCAGGTCGTAGACCAGGGCCTTGTCCTTCACCAGGTGGTGCACCAGTGCGTAGACGTTGCGGGCGTAGAGCAGGCTCGCATCGCCCGCCATGGTCCCTGGAATGTTTGATTCCCCGAGGATCGTCACCCCGTTGTGGACGACGTCCTCGCCGGACTTCGCGAGCTCGCAGTTACCGCCAGCTTCCACCGCGAGGTCGACCACGATGCTACCGGGCCGCATCTTCTCCACGGTCTGTCGCGTGAGGAGCACAGGCGCGGGCCTGCCTGGCACGAGCGCCGTGGTGATCACCACGTCGGCTTGGGCGCAGTGTTCGGCCACGACGACCTGCTGACGCTTGAGGTAGTCCGCGCCGACTTCCTTCGCGTATCCGCCTTCACCCTCACCCCCACCCTCGAGAGCGGGAGGTTCGATGAACTTCGCGCCGAGGCTCATCACCTGCTCTTTGGCGGCGGGGCGGATATCGCTGGCTTCGACCACCGCACCGAGGCGCCGAGCAGTTGCGATGGCGGAGAGCCCAGCGACCCCCGCGCCCATGACGACGACGCGCGCGGGCTTGACGGTACCTGCCGCGGTCATCAAGAGCGGGAAGTACTTCGGCAGGCGCGCCGCGGCCATCAACACCGCCTTATAGCCGGCGATGTTTGCCTGAGAGCTCAGGGCGTCCATCTTCTGGGCGCGAGTGATACGCGGCACGAGCTCCATCGCGAGGCAGCTCACCTTCGATTCCGCAAGGAATCGCACCAGGTCCAGGTGCTTGTGGGGAGTGATGAAGGCGACGAGCCCTGCGCCGGGCTTCAGCTGCTTTACCCCCGGATCATCCGGTCCCTCGGGGCCACGCACTCGCAACACCAGATCCACGTCGGCCCAGCGCGCCGCTGGATCCACCAACTTAGCGCCGGCGGCCTCGAAGGCCGTATCCGCGATGAACGAACCGGCTCCGGCACCTCGCTCCACCTCGACTTCGAGCCCCAGCCCGACCATCTGCTTGACGGTCTCCGGGGTCGCCGAGACCCGGGGCTCGGGCTCTCGCTCCTTGGCAATTAGCACCAACACCATTGCTTACCTCCACCCAAACGCGGGCTGGGTCTAGCGCCGCCAACGCACTGCGTAAAGCGCGAATACGGCTCCAAACCCACCCCTCAAATTCAACCTTGCCAAAATTTGGCAAATGTTACGCACCGTTACGTCGTTTACTAAACCATTGTAAACTATGTCGTAAGGCTTATTTAGTGGCGCTCCATAGTACAGCGCCTTCGATTTCAGGTCGCGCCCGACTCGGCGTTGGGAGCCATCCCGACACCGCTCGAGCCCCCGCGTCGTTACTTCACTGCGAAGCGAGACGCTTGATATCGGACAGCAGGCGCTTCACCGCGTCCTCGTCCTCCGAGCGATAGAATCCCCGGATTTGGGCCTCGCCGTCCACCAAGACCAGGTGGGAGCCGTGGAGGATGCCGAAATGGTCGGCGTTCGGGTCCGCTTTACCCTCGAGAACCTGCTTGAAGCCGTCGACGCTGGTCTTCTTCACCACCTCGTAGTCTCCGGTGAGGAACACCCAGTTGGAGAGGTCGACGGAGTTCTTCGCGGCGTAGTCTCGCAGGGCCTGTGGCGTGTCGTTGTCAGGATCGACGCTGAAGCTCACCAAGCGAAACTTCAGGTTCTGCGCCTTCCCCGCGCTCTGCACCTCGCGCATCTTGCGCGTGAGACGTGGGCAGACGGTCGGACAGCGCGTGAAGAAGAACGCGGCGATGAACGGCTCGCCCTTCAGCGTGTCGCGGGTCACCGCCTTGCCAGTTTGGTCCGTGAGCTTGAAGTCGCCGATGTCCCCCAGCTTGGGGAGTTCTTTCGCCTCTTCCTTCGGGGTGAGATCGATCGCGGCGGGCGCCTGCTCTCCGGAAGGGCGATCACACCCCTGAACACAGCTGAAGAGCGCGGCGCTCGTGCACAAGACTGCGCCGAAGCGCGCGATTCGATTCAGAGAGGTCACCTTGTCTGGTCGTATAGCGCGCGCAGCGTGGCGTGCGTAGCGGACGATTCGCCGCGGGCGATGCGCCACACCAGCTCTCGCACTGCGGAGTTGATGGGCGCTGGGATCCCAGCTCGTGCGCCGCGCCGTACGATTTCCCCGTTCAGAAAATCAACCGCCGGAGGCCGGCCGCGCTCGATGGCCGCGAGCATGGAGGATCGCAAGCGCCGGTAACGCGTCCCGACGGCAAGCAAGAGCCCATGCTTGGCGACCAGCGACGGTGAGCCGCTCACCGCGGCTTCGCTCTCAGTCAACGCGATCCACTCGAGGTCGATGGTGCCGCTGACCTTCTCGAGCACGATGCGCTCATGCTGAGCGACCCGCACCACCTCGGTCATCACCTCGAGCGCGAGCCGCCGCACATGACGCTTGCGCATCAACACACCGAGGCGATCGCCGCCGATGGTGCCCAAGCTGCTGATGGCGCAGTTGATCGCCAGCTTGCTCCAGCGGACGCCAGCGAGGTTGGGGGTGAGGACCACCGGGCCGACGCTTTCCAGCGCACGCGCCAGCTCATCCAGCCTTCCATCGCTCCCGCCGTCGAGCCGTCCAAGCGTGAAGCCGCCCGCACTGGTGCGATCGTAGACTCCGGGCTCGGCCATGGAAGCACCCCACGCCACCACGGCACCGACCACACGATCCGTTCCGACGATGGGCGCGATACGCTCCTCGCAGAGCCCGTTCTGAAAGCAGACGACCTGCGTGGTCGGCTTCAGGAACGGAGCGACAGAGCGTGCCGCGTCTTCGACCTGCGGCGGCTGCGTCGCCAGCAGCACGACGTCAAACTCCCCTGCGTGGCCCTCGAGGCTCTCGAGCACCTGCTCCTTGGCGATACTCGCGTCCCCCGGAGCATTTTCCCCACAGAAACGGAAGCCATGCTCGCGGAGCGCCTTGGCGATCTCCGGGTTCGTGGTCAGCACGCTCACGTCCAGGCCGAGACCCGCCAAGGACCCAGCCACCACTCCACCAATCGCTCCACAGCCGACCACCAGCGTTCGCATCCCCGGAACATAGCCAAGCCGCCCGAAATCACCGAAGACTTGCCAAACCTCGAGCCTTGAAGTACTCACCGCACCCACATCGGCCCACAACGGCCGGACGACCTGTATGTTGCAGCCCCGCCAGGCTCAGCGCTTCCTTACTAAACGGTCGTTTTACTTACAGATTTTGCGCCGCTCGCGGCGCCACCCCTTGGAGGATCCCCCATGCGTACGCTGCGAAAGCTTCTCGAGCGACTCCGCCTGCCGATGCCGGCGCTGGCCTGATTTCCCGCGCAGCTCGGCCGTTCGCTTGGCGCTCACCGCCGGACTCGCTTCGGACTGCGCCTCAGCTCGGCCGACGCCTCGGCCTCGCTCCTTGGCCTCGCGCGCTCTGGGATTTCCCGCGCAGCTCGGCCGCTTGATTCCTAGACACTCTCACCGAGTGATGCTTCCTTAACCTCACTTGATTCGCGCCTCGCGGCGCGAACCCCGCAGCCTCCGCGGCGCGCCTCAGTCGCTCGGAGGCTGTGACGCGTCAGCGTCTGTGCTTTGCTGCGCGTCCGCCGTGTCTGACGATCGTCTCAGCGCCCCGCCGCCTCGCTCTCGCTTCGAGGGCTGGTGCGAGCCGTGGATCGAACGACCATGGCTGTGGCTGGCGATCGCAGCCGTGATGGGGCTCTACGTCAGTCGCGCGATCCTGAGCGACGTCGGCGAGCCAGCGGTTCCCCTCGACGACAGCTACATCCACTTCAACTACGCCCGTTCGTTCGCGCGCCTCCATCCCCTGGTGTATTCGCCGGGTGCGCCGGCGACGACCGGCGCGACGAGCCTCGGTTGGGTGCTAGCGCTCTCCGTTGGCTGGCTGCTCGGGCTTCACGAGCTGAAGCTCATCTACCTGGCGTGGGCGCTTGGCTGGCTGTGTTGCGGACTCTTGGCGTGGGAAACCGCGCGCCTCACTCGTGGCCTGCTCCGACCGAGCATCGGTCTGGTGACGGGCCTGCTGGTCTTCACGTTTTCCCCCCACACGTGGTTCGCCGCCAGCGGCATGGAAGTGCTGCCGCTCGCGTGGCTGCTGATGCGCACCGCGCGCCTTTGCGCAGAAGCGTGGGAGCAGCGCAGCGCCGTCGGCTACCTGCCGGCAATGCTCGCAACGAGTTTCTGCGCGGCAATTACACGCCCCGAGGGAGTGCTCGCCGCGCTGATGGTCGCCGTGACGCTCTTCTTCGTGGGGGGAGGATTCTCTCGACGCTACGCCGCCGCTGCGCTCGTTGGACCGGTGATCCCGCCAGGTTTGAACTGGCTCGCCACCGGACAGATGTTGAGCGCGACCGCCCAGGCGAAGCTGCTGTCCACGAGTCCCTACGCGACGCGGGCGTCGGCTTGGGACGCACAGCTAGGCAACCTCAAGCTGTTCTTTCGCACGCTGCTGAACGGCGAAGTGTGGGCCGATGGCATGATCCCGACCGGCGTGTGGTGGCTGCCGTGCGTCGGTCTAGTCGCCGTTGGTTTGGTAGGGGGACGCAAGCGCGCGCGCACGGCGCTCATTCTATGTGTCGCGGCAGGTGCGCTGATCCCCACGGCCTACTGGACGTTCCTGGTCAACCGGCTGCGCTACATCTGGCCCTTTGCGGCTGCCTGGTTGATCGGTCTCGGTGCCATCGCTGAGCTCGCAGCGCGCCTGCTCGAGCGCGCGCTCCAGCGGAGCCGTGCACGAGGCGCCGCGGGCTGGCTGGGAGTCGCTCTCGCGGCGTCGGCCGGCTATTTCCTCGCGGCAGAGGTCCCGGGCACGCTCAAGGACTTGATCACCAGCTGCGCGGCGATCCATGGCCAGCAGGTCTCCTTGGCGCGCTGGGCGAAAGCAGAACTGCCGAAAGATGCGGCCATCGGCGTGAACGACGCCGGCGCGATTGCGTACCTCAGCGACCATCCAACCGTGGATCTCGTCGGCCTCACGACTCGAGGTGAGGCAACCTACTGGCGCGCGGGCCCCGGGCCCCGCTTCGAGCACTACGAGAAGGCCAAGGTGCTGCCGCCGTACTTGATCCTCTACCCATCGTGGCTCGACATCGACGCCATCACCGGGCTGGAGCTCACGCGCCGCAGCGTGTGGGGCGCGAGCATCCTGGGGGCGCCGGAGATGGTCGCCCTGGAGACTCGCTTCGACCTGCTGGGGTCCGGCGCAGCACCACCTTCCCCAGGGAAACTCATCGATGAGCTAGACGTCTGCGACCTCGAGAGCGAGGCCGCCCACGACTACCAACTGTTCTTTGCCCACGAGGGCACCAACACGGTGCGCGTGCGCGGCGCAAAGGCAGACGGCGGACGGACGTATCGCAGCCTGGAAGAGTTCAACCTCGAGCTCAGCCCTGGTGGCTTGCTCTGGATGCGGGGGGGCGCCGAGTGGCCTCTGACGCTGAAGGTCCAAGTCGACGGCCGCGAGATCGGAAACATCGAGCTCGAAGGCTTCGAGTGGGAGGAGAGCTGGATCCGACTGCCAGCGGACATCAGCCCTGGCGTTCATCGCGTCCGCTTGGAGAGACAGAGCCAGGTCTGGTTCACCAGCATGCATTTCTGGGTCCTCGAGTAGGCATCGCGCACCTTCCTCCCAGGCCCTTGCCTCGCGGCGCGCCAAATAGACTTTTCAGCGCCGCTGCCCGAGGCTATCGCGTCGCTTCCATGTCCGTGTTGATTCGCCCCGCGCATGACTCCGATGGCTATCAGCTGATCCGTCTGATCCAGAATGTATTCTTCGAGTACCCCGGCTGCGTGATGGATGTGGACGGCGAAATCCCTGAGCTTCGCCACATCCAGACCGAGTTTGCCAAGAAGGACGGCGAGTTTTGGATCGCGGAGCGCGAGCGTCGCATCATCGGCTGCATCGGGTACACACCGCTGCCGAAGCGGGCGCGCACACCGCGCGGAATCGAACTAAAGAAGCTCTACGTCGAACGCTGCGAGCGCGGGAGCGGCATCGCAGGCAAGCTGGTGGCTCTGGTGGAGGACGCCGCCCCCGCACATGACGCGAGCTTCATCGAGCTCTGGAGTGACACCCGATTCTTGCCGGCGCACCGCTTCTACGAAAAGCGCGGCTATGTGCGGGGCGAAGAGACGCGGGAACTGTTCGACCAGAGCGACACGGTCGAGTACTACTTCAAGAAGCAGCTCCCGGTCGCAAGCTGATCAATCGGCGAGCTCCAGCGACTCCAGGGCGGCCACGTAATCCGCAGGGAAACCATGCCTGCGTGCCGCAAACAGCAGCAGATCACGATATTCTCGCGTGGGCGCCACGAAGCCCGGCTGTCTGAACTCCGGCTGCACGCGGTACACCCAGGCATCTCGCGGCTCACCAGACCAAACGCGGCACATCAGGTGCTCACGCCGGTAGCGCTCCGGGTGACCTTCCTTCTGATCCAGTGCAAGCAACGTGGCCTCGTCGAGCTGCAGCAACAGGCCGGGTACGCTGCTCTGACTTGCGATCTCCACATTGGCCGCCCCGGCGCCTCGGCTGAGCGAACGGTAGTTCCACACCAAGCGGTGCTCCGGCAGACTGCCCACCGCCAGGTGCAGCACTCTGGGCTTACCTAGCCCCTTGGCTTGAAACCAGTTCGTGAGGTCCCCGAGGTCCATGTTTGAGCCATACGCGAAGACCCAGTGCATCCCGCGAGCATAGCGCGACGTCAGCCCACAGGGGCTGCCGCCATCGCCGACTCGCCACTAGACTGAGGAGCATGCACCTCTGGTTGGCTCAGCCCAAGCTCGGCTTCGAGAGCACCGATCAAAACCTCGAAGCGCTGAAGCGCTTGTTCGAGGCTCAGCCGCCCCCCGACGCCTCCGACATCCTCGTGCTGCCAGAGCACTTCGAAGTCAGTCGCAGCGCGGACGCCTACCTCCGAGGGATGGAAGCGCTGGCCAAGAGCCTGGGCTGCTACGTCGTGGGCGGCAGTCAGCACCGGGAGCTCGGCGATCGAGCGCGCAACACGGGCGGCGCCTTCGGACCTCAGGGGCAGCTACTGTTTCAATATGAAAAATTACGGCCGTATGCCGACGAGCGACACTGGGTCGAGCCAGGCGAAGCGCTGGGAGAAGGCACCATCGCCGGGCTGCACTGTCTGGTGCTGGTGTGCGCAGACTTCTGGTTCTCCGACCTGTTCCAGGCCTGCAAGCAGCTACCATCGCTGGTCTTGGTCCCAGCGCTCTCGGTCTCGCGCAAACCGACGCCGGACTACAGCCGCACGATGTGGCGGCACTTGGCGATCGCCCGCGCGTATGAGTTCGGTTGCTACGTGGGGGTGAGCGACTGGGCTGTGGACTCGCGCCTCCCGCGGCTGGCACCCAGCGGCGTCGCGGGCTTCGCCGATCCGACCCAGGTTGACCCCTCTCGGTTGTTCATCCCTGTCCCAGGTTCAGGCCATGCGGGGCTGCTTCGGGTTCCTCTCGACCTCGAACGCCTCAGCACGTTCCAGGCAGATCGCCACATACGTGGCTTCTTTTGGCGCACTCCGTTGGGCTGAGCACGGCGAAGCGACGGACATGCAGCTACGCAGCGAGTCGGTTTCCCCAAACTCATCGCGATCGCACCCCGAGGCGACTATGCTCGGAACATGGTGCGCGTACTCGGCCTGCCGGTGACTGACGCCGACCCAACGACGGCCGCGGCGCCACGTGCGGATCAGCTGCGCGCCCAGCTCGGCGGCCGCGCCCCCACTCCAAAGGATGCTGGCGAACTGGTTGCCCTCGAGACATCGGCCGTGGTCAGCCTAGTTGGCGTCCTCCTCGGCGAGTCGGGCGATCACCGCCTGGTGCTCACTCGAGGGGGCGTCGTGCGCAAGGCGGACAAAGCGCGCATCCAGCCGCTAGAGGTGCTTGCCCACCCCAGCGAGGACAGCGATCCGGAGCTCAGCGCTCTGGCCGAACGCGTGAGGCGTTTCGCGGCGCTCGACGAAGGAGACAGCGTGCGCATCGAGGACCCACGCCTCGGCTGCGTCGAAGGTATCCTCGTGGAAAAGTGCCGATTCGGAGGCTTAGTGCTGCGCCAGGACGGTTCACTGCTCGCGGCAGGTTTTTCCAAGCTCGAGCCGCAAGCACGGGGGCCGAGTCAGTGAGCAAGAACGATCGCATGCAGTACCGCCAGCTCGGGGCCGACGGACCGAGCATCAGCGCCATCGGCCTCGGGGGGATGCTGCTGTCGATTCAGGGCCGACCTCCTCGTGAAGCCGCGATGGAGACGATCCACGCTGCCCTATCCAAAGGCATCACGCTGATCGACACGGCAGACGCCTACTGCCTCGACGAGTCAGACTTCAACCACAACGAGGCGCTGATCCGCGACGCGCTGCGTGGCCGCACGGAAAAGGTGCTCGTGGCCACCAAGGTTGGATGTGTGCGACCCGGAGGAGCCTGGCGAGTCGACGCGCGCCCTGAGCGACTGCTCGAGGCGGCAGAGGCGAGCCTCAAGGCGCTCGGGACCGAGACCATCGACCTGTTGCAGCTCCACTCTCCAGACTCGCGGGTCCCTTTCGCCGACAGCGTAGGCGCCCTTGCCCGACTGGTAGAGCAGGGAAAGGCTCGCTACGTCGGCCTCTCCAACGTCAGCACGCAGCAGATCGCTGAAGCGCGCTCGATCGTACCCATTGCCAGCGTACAGAACCGCTTCAACGCCCACGATCGCAGCGCCGAGACCAGCGGCGTGATCGACTACTGCACCAAGCATCGCATTACGTTTCTGGCCTATTCGCCGTTTGGGGGCTCCCGCGAGGCCCCCGAGCTCGGGCTCGGGCGCTTGGGTCAAGAGGCGAAGCGGCGCCGAGTGACCGTCTACCGGTTGGTGTTGGCGTGGCTGATGGCGAAGAGCCCGATGGTCGTGCCCATCCCGGGCGCCCGACGGGTGGAGAGCATCTCGGACAGTTCGCGGGCCTGTTCGCTGCAGCTCACCGAGGCAGACGTGCGCGACGTGGAAGCGGCGCTGGTCTGACCCGCCACAAGTCTTGGGTGGCCCGTAAGAAAGACTGGGCAGCGCGAATCCGGGGCGCTATGTGCCGCTTGCGATGAGCCACGACCCAACCACGGCTCGCGTCGGGCTGTGCGTGTCTTGCGACCACGCTCGCAGCATCCAGTCGGCGCGAGGCAGCACGTTCTGGCTGTGCGAAGCGAGCAAGACGGACCCACAGCTGCGCAAATACCCCCAGCTCCCCGTGCGCCAGTGCGTCGCCTATCGTGCGAGCGCGGAGAAGCAAGATGGCTGAAAACAAGCGTCCGCGCGTCGTGATCGTGGGTGGCGGCTTCGGCGGTCTCGAGGTCGCGAAAGCACTGAAGGGCGACGACGTCGAGGTCACCCTCGTCGACCGCTCGAACCATCACCTGTTTCAGCCGCTCCTGTATCAAGTCGCGATGGCTGGCCTTTCCCCCGCGGAAATTGCTGCACCGATTCGAGCCATCCTCAAGCATCAGACCAACTGCCGGGTGCTGCTGGGAGAGGTCACCCGCGTGGAGCTCGGAAACAAGCGCCTCCACCTCGATCACGGAGACAGCCTCAGCTACGACTACCTGGTCGTCGCTGCGGGCGCGAAGACGAACTTCTTCGGAAACGACGCCTGGGCGCGGCACGCCCTGGGCCTGAAGACGCTGGACGACGCCGTTGAGATCCGGCGGCGCGTGCTGCTTGCATTCGAAGCCGCCGAGCGCGAGAGCGACCTCGACGCGAGACGGCGCCTCCTGACGTTCGTGGTGATCGGCGGAGGGCCGACGGGGGTCGAGATGGCTGGCGGGCTCGCCGAGCTGAGCCGTTTCGTCTTGGCAGATGACTTCCGTGAAATCGCGGGCAAGGAACCCCGGGTCATCTTGATCGAAGCCACGGATCGCCTACTGCCCGGCCTCGATGACAAGCTCGCCGACGCAGCGGCGAAGCAGCTGCGTGATCTGGACGTCGAGCTCAAGCTGTCGACCCGCGTCACCGACATCAGCGAACATGGCGTCAAGCTCGGAGACGACTGGCTCCGGGCGAGCACCGTCGTCTGGAGCGCTGGCGTGTGTGCGCGCAGCTTGGCGCAACGTCTCGGTTCAGAAACCGCGCGCGGCGGACGAGTCAAGGTGAACGCCGACTGCAGCGTGCCCGGGCACCCCGAGGTGAGCGTGATTGGCGACATGGCCTACTTCGTTCCCGACGGAAGCGAACACCCACTGCCAGGCGTGGCCCAGGTTGCCATGCAGCAGGGACGCTTCGTCGCTCGGCAAATCCGCCGCGACCTCAAGGACAAGCCGCGGGAGACCTTCGAGTACTTCGACAAGGGCATGATGGCGACCATCGGGCGCTCCCGCGCAGTCGCCCAGAGCGGCAAGCTGAAGCTCAGCGGCTTTACCGCATGGATAGCCTGGCTCTTCATCCACCTGATTTATCTGATCGGCTACCGGCGCCGACTGATCGTGCTGCTGGAGTGGTTCTGGAGCTACGTGACCTACAAGCGTGGCGCGCGCTTGATCACTGGCGACCGCGCTTGGGAGCGCGCACAGCTGCTCGCGAGGCAGGCCGAACAAGGGCCGCACTCCGGTCCCATCCGGGTGGTCGACTCACGTCCGGATCGAGACACTGGCGACACGAAAGACGCGTCAGAGACCGACTCGGTCGCCTAGCCAAGGACGCTCCGCGCCGGGCCCGAACGAGGGACAATGTGTAGCAATTCCGCAGGGCTGAGGCGGGGCCCGTGGTTCCTCCCGGGTGCGGCGGCGCGCGTATGAACGTGGGCGAAACCCGAGCGAAGCGCGGTTTTTTCGCGAGTCCCTTGGAATTTTTTGGGGGGAGGAGCGCCGAGCGGGATCGCCACGAACACGTGGGAAGCTCGGAGCGCCCGGAACGTAAACAGGACGATTGACAGCCACACCCCAAGGCAGGAAGGTCTCGGAGCCTCTAGGGGCGCTAAAGACGACACCGAGAGAGGGACTTGAATGACACTAGCGGTTCGAATGGGTCTTGTTGCGTTGCTTGTCGGCGCGGCCACCGGCTGCGCGGCGCGCAGCGACGATTTCTACGCGAAGGACGTGAAGGCGCTCCTCGAGACCAAGGGCCAGTCGGTCGCTGACTGCTGGGCCAAGGTTCGCTCGACGGATCCCAACGCGGCCGGCACCGTGACGGTGACGTTCCGTGTCGAGGAAGACAGCGGAAACATCACTGGTGCAGCGGTGGACGCAGCGCAGACCACGGCTCCCGAGCCGGTCAGCCAGTGCGTCGTCGCGTCTCTCGAAGGTCTGGCGCTACAGCCTGGCGACAACCGCCCGGCGAACGCGACCTACACCTGGGAGCTGAAGGCACCCGGCGCGCAGTAGATCCCTCGGGTATCAACCATTGCAGACGACGCACACCGAAAGGTCTGCGTCGTCTTGCTTTTGTGCGGAGTAGCCGGCGGACGCGGCGACTGTGCGCCGCACCTCCCCCCAAACCCCTGCGAAATCAGCCGTGATGCGTGTGCCGCGAGACGCCGAGCATCTCACGCAAGATCACGATGTCCTCCGGGCCGCCGATCACGATCAGTTGTGTCCCCGCGGAAATCGCTTCGGACGCGCGCGGGTTGAAGCTCAGCGTGCCGTCGGGTGCTCTCAGGGCCATCACGAGCAGGTTCGTGCGCTGTCGAATCGGGATCTGGGACAGCGTCGAGTTCACGAACGGACTCTCGCTCGGCATCTCGACCTCATCGAAGCGCAGGCCCACACCCTGCTGACGCAAGGTCTCGTCGAGGAAGCGCGTGAGCTTGGGGCGCACCAACTCGCTGGCAAGACGCACGCCGCCGATCTGGTTCGGACTCACCGTGGTGTTCGCTCCCGCCTTGAGCATCTTGGGCTCGTTCTCCCCCTCGACGACCTTGCTGACGATGCGCGCCTGGCCATTGAGTGACCGCGCGGAAAGAGTCACGAACAGGTTCTGCGGGTCATTGGTCAGGCAGGCGACGAGACCGCGGGCGTGAGTGATCCCCGCCTCGAGCAACGTATGGTCCTCCGTCGCGTCACCAATCACGTAGAGCAAGTTGGCGTCGAACTCCTGCTCGATGCGCTGGATATGATGCTCATCGGAGTCGATGACTACGAAGTCGACGCCGGAGCTGATCAGCTCGCTCACCACCATGCGCCCGGTGCGTCCAGCACCTGCGACGATGAAATGGTCCCGCATGGCCTGGATCCGCTTTTCCATTCTGCGCTTTCGAAATGCTTTGCCGATGGCCCCTTCGACCAACAGCGCTGTGAGGGTGCTCTGAAAGAAGGCGATCGCCCCGATGCCTGCGATGATCAGCAAGCTGGTGACGATCCGCGCCGCAGGGGACATCTGCGGGAGCTCGCCGTAGCCGACGGTCGAGACCGTGATCACCGCGAAGTAGACCGCGTCTTCGATGCTGTAGACCCGCCCCGTCGCCAGCCACAACACCAAGCCGCCACCAACCGTGACGGAACCCAACACGAGCAGGGCGATCGCCACGCGGCGGAGGGGCAGATGGAGCATGCGCTCCGCGACTGTACACCATCCCTAAGCGTTGCTCTGCCGCTTCCCGGAACTAGCCGAGGGCTTCGCGCAGCGCACCTTCGAGCTTTGGATAGCTCCACTCGAAGCCGCGTTGCTGCATCGCTAGCGGGATCGCGGGTTGCCCGGTGAGGAGCGGCGTGGCGCCTTCCCCGAAGCGCAACTTCAGCGCGAAAGCAGGCACGTTCACGCTGCTCGGGCGATGCAACACGCTACCAATCGAGGCAGCCAGCTCAGCGTTCGAGACGGGCTCTGGCGCGGTGACGTTGATGGGTCCGCTCAGGTCGCCGTCGTCGATTGCCCGCATCAGCATGCGCACGCAGTCAGTCAGGTGGATCCACGACACGATTTGGTCGCCGCTTCCGATGGGTCCGCCGGCGAACAGCTTGAACGGCTTGACCATCTGCTCCAGCGCGCCGCCATTGGACCCCAGCACGATGCCCAGTCGAGCCCGCACCACGCGGACTCCGAATTGCTCCGCGCGCTGGGCGGCGCCTTCCCAGGCCACGGTCACCCCAGCCAGGAAGTCATTTCCAGCTGGAGCATCCTCGGGGCACGGGCTGTGGGTGTCTCCGTAGTAGCCAACACCCGAGGCGGTCACGAACACCCCGGGGCGGTCTTGTGCGCGTTCAATCGCATCCACGATCAGGTTCGCTGGCACGACGCGGCTGTCCATCACACGGCGTTTGAATGCCTCGTTCCAGCGCGTCCCGATCACCGGCTCGCCAGCCAAGTGCACCACTGCATCGCAGCCATCCACGTGGCGGAACCAGTCTCCTGCGTGGTAAGCGTCCCACTCGACGAGTTCGGCACCGGGGGGCAGCCCGGCGGCGCGTTTGGCTGTCTTGTTTCGAGTCAGCACCAGAACGCGATCGCCACGGCCCGTCAGTTGGGTTACCAGTTCCGCACCGACAAACCCGGTACCGCCTGAAATCAGTATTGTTTTCACGCTTGAAGTCCCGTTCT
>JAWKRD010000026.1:0-119087 GCA_041389805.1 Polyangiaceae bacterium
TCGATGCGCGCCTCGATGTCCTTGAGCAAGCCGCGCTCGTACACGCGCTTGTAGACGTGCTTCAGCGACCAGGCGGCCATCAGCGGCGCCGCGAGGCCTTTAGGCACTACCAAGTTGGTGCTGACGTTCTTCAGCTGAGGGTGCTGCTTGATCAGGTGAATGGCTTCGCCTCCCGGAAATGGCACGGCGAGCTCCGTCGCGCCGTTGTCTGGGAAGTGCGCCCGGCGCGGCAACGGCGACACCCCGCGGGGAACCAGCACGCCCCGTTTGCGCTCGTAGCCGGGTTCAGCCAAGGCACCTAGCCCTGATTTGAGCGTGCCCCGGCTGGCTGCGATGTTCCTCACCCCCTGAACTCGATTGAAGACGTGCAGCGTGTCGAGCTCGGGATGTGTTTCCGCAAGGATCGAAGCCGCGCAGCTGCCTAGCGCGAACTCGAAGGCGTGGGCGTTGACCACCGCCACCTTCGCCAGCACCGCAGCACCGTGATAGCGCTCCACGACGCGCATCATGTAGGCCTGCTCGCCCGTGGTATCGAGGAAGTGCGCCTTCGCGTGCAAGGCGGCGCTCACGACCGGCTCCCCGTAGCGCGTAAACGGCCCGGCGCAGCTCACCACCACGTGGGCGCCGCGCACCAGCGCTCGCAGGCTGTGGCTGTCCGTCGCGTCAGCCACGCGAAACTTGTACCCGGTGCGTTCGCTCAGCTCAGCAAGGCTCGAGCGACTGCGGCCTCCGAGGATCACGGGCTTGACGCCAAGCTCCTGCAAGGCTTCCACGCACAAGCGACCGGTGAATCCCGTGGCTCCAAAGACGACGATCATCGAGGGTCGAGAGTCTGCGCTCTGCCGCTGCTGTGGCGCAAGGTCGCGCTTTACTTGAGCAGCAAGTAGCAACAGGCGCTGACGATCAATACCCCGGCCAAATTCAGCCACAATCCTTCACGCGCCATGCGCGACGCCTTGACCTGACCGGTGCCGAACACGATCGCGTTTGGAGCCGTCGCGACGGGCAACATGAAGGCGCAGCTCGCGCTGAGCGCCGCCGGTACCATCAAGAGCTTCGGGTCGATCTTCGCCGCGATCGCCGCTGCACCGAGCACCGGCATGAGCAGTGTGGCGGTCGCGGTGTTGCTCGTCACCTCGGTGAGGAACGTCACCGCGAGGCACAGGCCCGCGATGGTCAAGATGAGCGGCGCCCCCGCGAGCCCGCTGAGCGCGCCGCCCAGCGACTTGCTGAGCCCCGACTTCTCGAAGGCGCTGGCGATGGCGATGCCGCCGCCAAACAAGATCAAGAGGCCCCACGGGATCTTGTTCGCGGTGGGCCAGTCGAGGAGCTGCCCGCCCTCGCCGTCAGGGCATACGAACATCACGATGCACATGAACAGCGCGATGGTCGCGTCGCCGATGCCTTTTTGCCCAATCAGCCCGGCCCAGCCGCCGCCCGGCTCCGTGCGAGTGATCCACAGCAGCGCGGTGATCGCGAACACGATCAAGACGCGTGTCTCGGGTTTACGCCACGGGCCGAGCTTCTGGATCGTGACTGTGCCCGTTTCCCCGAGGCGACGGGTGAGCAAGAACCAGGCGGCCGGGATCATCAGCAGCGTGACCGGTACGCCGATCTTCATCCAGTCGACGAAGCTCACCTCGGTGCCGGTGAGCTCCTTGTACACACCCATGAAGATGACGTTCGGCGGTGTGCCGACGGGTGTGCCGAGGCCACCGATGCTCGAGGAGTAGCCGATGCCGAGCAGCAGCGGCGCCGCGAGGCGATTGCTCTCGTCGCGCTCGATCACCGCCAGCGCGACGGGCAACATCATCAGCGTCGTGGCGGTGTTGCTGATCCACATGCTGGTGAGCCCCGTCGCCAGCATGAAGCCCAGCACCAGGCGGCGTCCCCTCCCGCCGACCAGGCGCACCATGCCGAGGGCCACGCGACGATGAGCACCGCTCTTCTCCATCGCCGTCGACAGCACGAATCCGCCGAGCAAGAGCAAGATCAGCGTGTGCCCGTAGGCCTTGGCGACCTCGCCGTGATCGAGCACGCCGCACAACGGAAACAGCGCAAAGGGCAAGAGGCTCGTCACCGGGATCGGCACCGGCTCCGTGACCCACCACAGCGCGCACCACGCGGTCACGCCCGCGGTGAACGCGGCCGGATTCGCGAGCCCTGCGTAGCGAGCCACGAAATAGGCGAGCGCAGCGATCAGCGGGCCCAGTAGCAAACGCAGCCACGGATACGCCTGTGCTGCCTCTGCCTCCCCGTCGCCCGACATCGCGCGCATGCTAGATCAACCGCGCAAAAAGCTTGGGACTTTTGCAGAATGCGCCGAGCGTTTGCACGTCCAACGAGGACTGCTACTGCGGGGGCCTACGGGATCCATCGCAATCGCAATCGAGGAGGCGCGAGATCAAACATTCTGCGGAAACTGTTACTTGTCCGGTGGCCAATCAAGCAGCGGGCGTCGCGCGTGGACCACGCGCTCGGGTTGGGGGTGAGGTGCGGCGTTCCAGAGCCATCGTGGTGTTTGCGGCGATGTGTTGCAGCGTGCTTGCTGCGCTCGCGGTGAGCCTGCCTGCCGTCGCGGGGAGCAAGCAAGACGAGCTCGAGAAGAAGCTACCGGAGAAGTTCCGCAAGTCGCCGTACTCCCTGATGTCGCTCACCGTCGGCCACCCGAACGACGGCTTTCAGCTGCGCGCGAAGCGCCTCAAGTCGAGCCGCTATGTGCGGGTGCGAAACTCGAGCCGCGCCTACGGGCACCCCGCGCTCATCCTGATGCTCAAGCGCACCGCCAAGCAAATCGGGCGCTCCGCTCACGGCTCGCGCCTGCTCGTCGGAGACATTTCCGCAAAGAATGGCGGCTTCCTCACGGGCCACGCCAGCCACCAGAGCGGCCGCGACGCCGACGTGGCGTTCTACCAGCTGGACGCGAAGGGCAAGCCCATCGACGCGAAGAGCATGGTCGCCTTCGATGGCAACGGCAAAGCCAAGGATGGCAGCGGCGTACAGTTCGACGACTACCGCAACTGGCTGCTCGTCAAGAGCTGGGTCGACGACAATCGCGCCGGCCTGAGCCACGTGTTCGTCTCCACGCCGCTGCGCAAGCGCTTGCTCGACTTCGCCCGCAACGACAGGCGCTTCAAGAGCTACGTGAACAAGGCCGCGGTGCTGCTCAAGCAACCGGCGAACTCCAGCGCTCACGACGATCATTTCCACGTGAGAATCAGCTGCCCCAAGCGCCAGGAAGAGATCTGCAAGGAGCAGAGCAAGCGGCGCGCTGATGGCGACGAGGGGTGAACTTGCCACCGCCACACGGACCGGCGCAGCTCGTGCACTCTCTGGCGAGGCGTGTAGGCGTCCACGGCCCGTGTCGCGCGCTTCCCGTGGCTTGGAGCGGAGTGGAAGCGCAGCTTGGGCTGCAACTTCCGGACGACTACAAGCTGTTCGTTGATTTCTTCGGTGCCGGAACGTTGATCGATTTCTTTCACGTGTTCACGCCAGATGCGCGATCGAGCCACACGGATTTGCGTCTCGCGGGAGAGTCGATGCTCGCCGCGCTTCGCGACATCCGAGAGAGTGAGGGGCTTCCGCATCCTGTTCATCCAGAGCCTCAGGGACTGCTTCCTTGGGGCAGGGATGACAACGGCAACTTCCTGCTCTGGCGAACCGGAGCAAGTGAGTGGAGTGTTGTTATCGGGGCAGCGCGTGACGAAAAATGGGTCGAGTACTCAATGTGCATGACGGACTTTCTGCTCCAGGTGGTGGGCGGAACAATCTCGCCCAGTGTTCCCGGAAGACTTGCTCGGGTCGTACACCTCGCGCCGTACTGACCGCCCGTGACGCCGTGGGCGTCAGGTGTATCCAGTGACTGGTGTCAGAGCGACCGTTGGTTGAGACGTTGACCGAGGCCATCGTCTACATGACTGGCAACCTCGCACTCTGGTCGGGCCGAGATCGACGAGAAGCACGCGGCGCAGCAGCTTGACCAAGTGCGCGACGCGTTCAAGCTGCTCAATCCTAGCCAACAGGCGCAGGTCCGAGCGAAGTTCGTGACCCTGGCTGAAGCCGCCGCGGAGCGGAGTGAGCGAGCGGAGTGGTTGCAGGTGCTTCGGGCACTCCCACCTCGCCTTGGCCTTGCCCATGGCCAAGCCGAGTTGGGGCCCAGTGAGTCCGATCAGCGCTTGGTAGAGGTCCTAGTCGAGGTGCTGACTGGCTTTTTTGAACACTGCTCTGACGACGTTCTCGATCCCGACTACGCGGTGAACCAACTGAAGAACGTGGTTTCGATTTTGGACCACTGTCTGCGAAGGACAAGGCGCGAATTGCAGCGAAGTTGCGTTGAATGCTGGAGGAGGCGAAATCCGGGGGAGCGTTCAACGAGTGGGTCGAGTTCCTCGAGAATGAGCCGGATGGCCTCGGGTTGCTCGACGAGGAGTAGTGTGAACCACAATGAGTGTGCTTACTGTCGTCCGCGCGCCGTGTATCGCTTGTGGTGAGGAGACCGATGTTCAGCTTGGGCAGGCCGTCGCAGGCAATCAACTCTACTGGTCACAGAGCATCAGGCACTGCGAGCACTGCGGCGCGACCCTCGAGGCGGACAGCATCGGTTTCCCGCCAGCGGTGTATCGCGACGCGCTCCTGAAGGACGGCGGTGAGTACGGCGTGGAGGTCGTCGATCAAACGTCGCGCGCCGCCGTTGCCTCAGGACTTCGCGAGACCCTGGAGCTCTCCCTGCCCGACGCGCTCGCGGCGAGCCGCGCGGTTCCCGGCGTGGTCTGGCGAGGCACTCAAGCGGAAGCTGAGTGGGTGCGGCGGCGATTGGCTGCGCGCGGAGTGCAAGCGAACATTGTGCCGTGCCCTGAGCCGGGGTGATTCCTCGAACTTGATCACCCAACGAAATGCTAATGATCGGTGACTAAACAGCCATGGAAGCACGCAGGGTGAGTATCGCGGAGCGTCTGGTCGCGTCTGGGCTCTGCGTGCTCGCCGGCGTTGCGCTGATCTCCGTTGCTTGGCGGTTTGCGAGCCACGGAGGAACCCAGTCGGTAGTTGGCATGCTGGTTTCGCCAATATCGCCTCTGCCACGAGCTCAGTCGCTGGGCTATCTGGCGCTGTCATTCGGCGGCGCCATCGCCGTGGGCCGCTTTCGTGCTCCCGCTTGGACTCTATTGCTGCCGTTCGTGTTTGCGACGGTACAGATGTGTGATGTCGCGACCACCAACTTCCACGAATCCATGTTCGACGCGCGAGCGCTGCTGGGCTTCGGGGTCGCGCATGATCTGGGGCGGGCTTGTGTGCTTGGCGGCCTACTCTGCGCGGGACTCACGTGGTGGTCACATCACGACGGAGCAAACGCGCGAGCCGCCGAGCCGCAATGACGCACGTCGGTACTGGACGCAGCCGACACGCCCGAGCGGTTGCGTAGAGCGTCGGCGCGCAGCCAGAAACGCCGCGCGAAACGCCGCTCCTCACCCCCAAAACCCGCCCAAATTGCGCAGAATTCGCGCCAATCAGGCGCGAACGAGAGGCAATCGTGGAGTGGGCGGCAAGCACTAGCCGCGTCGCGCGGGTTGAGTTAGGTCAAGCGTCCTCGCCCGCGTCGCGCCACTGGGTGCGCTGCGCCGCCGAGTCTCGAAGACCATGACGACACCGAAGATCATCTACACCAAGACTGACGAAGCTCCGGCCCTGGCGACGTACTCGCTGTTGCCCATCATCCAGGCGTTCGCGAAGGCGGCCGGGGTGGAAGTGGAGACGCGAGACATCTCGCTGGCTGGGCGTATCTTGGCGGCTTTCCCCGAGAAGCTGAAGCCCGAGCAGAAGGCGCCTGACGCGCTGGCGGAGCTCGGCGAGCTGACCCAGCACCTCGAGGCGAACATCATCAAGCTGCCGAACATCAGCGCCTCGGTGCCCCAGATGCACGCCTGCATCGCCGAGCTGCAAGCCCACGGCTACGCCGTCCCGAATTACCCCGCGGAACCGAAGACGGACGACGAGAAGGAAGCCAAGGCGCGCTACGACCGCATCAAGGGCAGCGCCGTGAACCCGGTGCTGCGCGAAGGCAACAGCGACCGCCGCGCCCCCAAGGCCGTCAAGGAGTACGCACGCAAGAACCCGCACTCGATGGGCAAGTGGAGCAAGGACTGCAAGTCCCACGTGTCGACGATGAGCGCTGGCGACTTCTGCCACAACGAGCGCTCCGTCACCCTGGCCGCGGCGACCACTGCCCGCATCGAGCACGTCGGCAAGGACGGCAAGGTCACGGTGCTGAAGGAGAAGCTCCCGCTCCAGGCTGGCGAGATCATCGACGGCACCTGCCTGAGCAAGGCCGCGCTGGTCAAGTTCCTCGAGGAACAGATCGCCGACGCCAAGCAGACGGGCGTGTTGTTCTCGCTGCACATGAAGGCGACGATGATGAAGGTCAGTGACCCCATCATCTTTGGTCACTGCGTGAAGGTGTTCTTCAAGGACGTGTTTGCGAAGCACGCGGCCACCTTTGCGGAGCTGGGTGTCGACCCGAACAACGGCTTCGGCGACGTGGTGAGCAAGATCCAGAGCCTGCCGGCGGACAAGAAGGCTGAAATCGAGGCCGACATCCAGGCTGCTTACGCCGCGGGCCCTGATCTGGCGATGGTGAATTCCCATAAGGGAATTACCAACCTGCACGTGCCGAGCGACGTGATCGTCGACGCCTCGATGCCGGCGATGATCCGCAGCTCTGGCTGCATGTGGAACAAGGACGACAAGCTCCAGGACACCAAGGCGACCATCCCGGACAGCAGCTACGCTGGTGTGTACGAGGCGGTGATCGACTTCTGCCGTGAGCACGGCGCGTTCGATCCGACCACGATGGGCTCCGTGCCCAACGTTGGGCTGATGGCGCAGAAGGCCGAGGAGTACGGCTCCCACGACAAGACCTTCGAGATCGCCAGCGCCGGCAAGGTGCGCGTGGTCGACGGCGATGGCAAGGAGCTGCTCAGCCACGACGTCGAGGCTGGAGACATCTGGCGCGCCTGCCAGACCAAGGACGCCCCCGTCAAAGACTGGGTGAAGCTCGCGGTCACTCGTGCCCGCGCCAGCAACACGCCCGCGGTGTTCTGGCTCGACAGCCAGCGCGCCCACGACGCCGAGCTGATCAAGAAGGTCGAGACCTACCTGAAGGATCACGACACGAGCGGCCTCGAGATCTTGATCAAGAACCCGGTTGAGGCCACGAAGTACTCCCTCGAGCGCATCAAGGACGGCAAGGACACCATCAGCGTCACCGGCAACGTGCTGCGTGATTACCTCACGGATTTGTTCCCCATCCTCGAGCTCGGCACCTCGGCCAAGATGCTGTCCATCGTGCCGCTGATGGCGGGCGGCGGCTTGTTCGAGACCGGCGCTGGCGGTTCGGCTCCGAAGCACGTACAGCAGTTCGAGCAGGAGGGTCACCTGCGCTGGGACTCCCTGGGTGAGTTCTTGGCGCTGGCTGTCTCCTTCGAGCACCTGGCGAACACCTTCAAGAACCCCAAGGCTCAGCTCCTCGCGGATACGCTCGACGTGGCGAACTCGAAGTACCTGATGGAGAACAAGTCTCCTTCACGCAAGGTCAACGAGCTCGACAACCGCGGCACCCACTACTACCTCGCGGCGTACTGGGCCGAGGCGCTGGCCGCTCAGGACGGGGACAAGGAACTCAAGGATCGCTTCGCGCCCGTTGCCAAGGCTCTCAAGGACAACGAGGAAAAGATCCTCGGGGAACTGAACGGCGCCCAGGGCAAGGCTCAGGACATCGGCGGCTACTATCAGCCCAGCGACGACCTGGCCTTCAAGGCGATGCGCCCGAGCAACACCCTGAACGGCATCATCGAAGGCGTCTGAGCCTCAATTCGTCAAGCAAAGCGGCCGCGTTCCTCACGGAGCGTGGCCGTTTTCGCGTTTGTATCGCCTCAGGAAGCCAGATGCTCGATCAGCACCTTGAGCACGCCTTTGCGACCGGCATGCTCCAGGGCCTTGTCCGCCTGTTGCAAGGGATAGCGAGCCTGGATCAGGGGGTGAGGAACGACGTCACCGCGCTCGAGCACCGCGATCGCGCGGCGCATGTCCCCGCAGCGGGAGCCTACGAGCTTGAGCTCGTTGATCACGACCGGCGCCAGATCGAGGCTCAGCGGGTCAGCCACCGTCGTCTTCAATACGACCGTGCCCCGTGGCCGCACCAGCGTGAAGGCGCGCTGGAGCGCAGTCGCCGAGCCGGTGGCTTCCACCACCAAGGGCGCACCAGCGAGTGCCTCGCTGAGCTTGGAGTCCCGGTCCAGCTCTTGCTCGAGGTAGCCACGCACGCGGCTCGGCTCACACAGCTGGGGGAGCATCGCGAGCTTGCTCTCGTGGTGGCCAATCAGCGCGACGTGGAGCCCACTGCCGGCGAGCGCCGCGGCGATGAGTAGCCCGAGCTTGCCGTCGCCGAGCACCACGGCAGGTGCCGCCAGTGTGTCCGCGGCACCGAATCCCCGCGGCAACTCATCGAGCACGTGCAGCGCCGCAGCCAGCGGCTCTGCAAAGACCGCCGCCTCATCCCTCACCCCCACAGGCACCGTCACCAGGCAGCGCTCCGGCAGACACAGCTCCTCGGCGAACGCTCCGCTCCTACCGAGAATCCCCAGCACGCTTCGGCGGCTGCAGTGATGGCCTGCCAGGTGCTCACTCAAGCAGTCCGCGCACTCACCGCAGCCCGCGTTGATGTCACCCACCACACGCTGACCCACCAGGTGCTCACTGTCGGCTTCGACGACTTCACCCACGAACTCGTGGCCAGGGACCCCCTTGAACCCCATGTAGCCCCGCGCGAGCTGTAGATCGGTGTCGCACACGCCAGCCTGGCGCACGCGGATCCGCGCCTCCCCGGCTTGGCGTTGGGGCGGCGGCGTGTCGGAGCGCAGCGTGGGCTCCGGTTCGAGCGACAAGGACCACATGGGCGCCGACCATACCCAAATTCGGCAGCGAGCGCCGGCGACCCGCGATAATTCACGGCCCCTCTGACCATGAACCGATCGAGCTTCCCGGCTGTTTCACAGCGGCGCGCGGAGTGTGGCGCACACCTGCGCCGATGGACTCACCAAAACTGCTAAAGCTCGGACCTGAGTCTGCCGTTCCTGTCTTCATAAGGACAGCCATGGCGATTTCTCAGCAGATCCTACAGGGCCGAATCAAACGCTTGCCGGCCTTCCCCGCCGCAGTCTCCGAACTCACGCGCTTGCTCAGCGATGATCTGGCAGGCGCCGACGATTTCGAGCGGGTGATCCGCGTCGACCCGGGGCTCACGGCTTCGGTGCTGCGAGTCGCGAACTCCGCGGCGTTCGGCTTGCGGCGGCAGGTCAGCTCAGTCGCTCACGCGGTGAGCCTGCTGGGGTTGAAACGCATCTACGACATCAGCGTCGCCGGGGCGTTCGAGCAGGTGCTGCCGCCCACACTCAACGGTTACGGTATCCGCGCGGAAGATATGTGGTCTCACTCGGCGGCCACGGCAATCTTCGCTGATGGACTCGCGACGCGTCTCGATCTACCGATTCGCGGACATGTCTTCACCGCGGGGCTCCTGCACGACTGCGGCAAGCTCGTGATCAGCGAGTTCCTGGAGCAAGGGCGCCAGGAGATCATGACCCGCTTGCTCGCCGGCGAGGCTATGCTGCAGGCCGAACAGAACGTGCTCGGCACCGATCACGCGGTGGTCGGCGATGCGGTGATCCACCAGTGGGAGCTGCCGGAGGTGCTGGCCGACATCGTGCGCTATCACCACTCGCCCATGTCCGTAGAGGACCTTGAAGAACGCCGGGTGGTGACCTGCGTGCACGCAGCCACCATCATGGCGCACAGCCTCGGCTTTGGCTCGGACATCGGAGAGCTTCAGCGCCGCATGGACGAAGAGGCGTGTGTCGAGGCAGGGCTCAACATCGACATGCTGGAGGACGCGATGGCTCAGGGCCTGGAAGAGATCCAGGCTCTGAGCGCCTCGTTCGAGCAGCGAGCGGCCTGACGACTAGAGTTCCAGGCCGGCCATCAAGAACGTGCGTGACCCGCTGAACGTGTCATCGATCTTCGTGGAGCCGACGCTCGCGAACGTGCCAGAGACCGAGTAGGCCTGAGTCATGAAATCCGCCCGGATATTTACGTCCTTGAGGGGGATCAAGAGGCCGATGCCGAGGCCTGCCGTGGCGCCCGTGAATTGGTCGTCCCAGCTGCAGTTGACGCCCTCGCAGGCCGCATCGCGACCGTCCTGGTAGTCCCCGCCGACGTTCAATGCATCGAACCCCGCGTAGCCGCGCAGGGTGAGTGCGACCTTCGGAGAAAGATCGAGGATGCCCTCGACGATGAAGACCAAGGCGCCTTCGCTCCCCAGGTCGAAATCGGAGCCGCCCTTGGGGTGGATCGAACTCGACGGCAGGGCGATGATTCCGCCGCCGAGGCGCAACCCAGGGCTCAGATGCCCAAGTAGGTCGAACTCGAACACTGCTGTGCTGAGGTCGTCGTACTCCAGCTTCGCCTTGCCATCTGGCGTCTCTTCCTCGAGGTCGCCCGAGCCGCCGACCACGTAGCCTACGCGCAGCAACGGGACCAGACCGTGGCGGGGCTCCTGAGGTGCGGTCTCCACGGCCCCTTGGTCTCGCGGGGGAGAGTCCTGCGTCGTGGGAGACGCGGCCACGGCACCGGGACTCGAGATGTTTCCGTACGGCGCTGGAGAGGCCGCGACGTCGCCACCAGGTGGGGCGCCCGTCGGAGGGGGAGCTGCAGCCGTGTCCGCCGGGTCGGGCGTGCTGGTCGATGCGTCGACTAGTGTAGGAGACCCGTTCTGGGGCGGGGGCTGGGCCGCGAGGGCGTAGGGTGCGGACCCAATGCACGCCATGAGCGCGAGCGCGGAGAGCGCGGAACGGGCCAGGATACGCGGTGTGCGGTGTAACTTCGTGTGAGTCATGGGCGTCCAATCGCCCACCCCAGCAACCGGTTGCGGTATTTGTGTTGAGGGGCGACTTGTTGCGCCCTCCTGTATTCGCTAAGCGATTCGCGTGCCGAAGGTTGAGTTTCAGGGCGTCGGGATGGCCCGCGACAAGCAAGTGGACGCGCCGGATGGCGGCGAGCTGGTCGATCTGTGCGACCAAGTGCTGGCTCCGATCCCATTCTCGTGTCGCTCGGCAAGCTGCGGCACCTGCCAGGTGGAGGTGCTCGTTGGGATGGAGTGCTTCGAAGAGCCCAACGACGAAGAGCGCGAGCTGCTCGAGATCCTCGACGGCCCAGACAACTCTCGCCTGGCGTGTCAGGCGCGGGTGAAGCCAGGCCCGGGGTTGATTCGACTCAAGCCCATTGGAACCTGACGTCGGCTCTGCGTGACCCTACGGAATCGCGGTCTGAGCGAGCCGCACCGCCGTGAGCACGGTCATGGCGAGCAGGACCAACACGCCGACAGTGAAGATGCGTCGCCTCAGCGGGACGTAGTTCGACCCGGTGTGCACCAGCGCGTGACCGATCCGGCTCAGGGCGAAGAGCCAAGCCAGTGCCTGGGCGGCGAGGTCAGCCCGCTGCAGGCTGAGCAGCGCGAAGACCAGGACGTAGAACAACACCGGCACCTCGAACTGGTTGCGGATGTTGTTGTTGATTTGCATGACGTAGTCGGGCCAAGCGTCGTCGTGAAGCGCCCGGCGCGCCTCGTTGACTTCGTTGGCTGCGACAGCTCGCTTCTTCGCTCCCGCGAGGCGGATGTACATGGCAATCGTCAACAGCACCTGCACCAGCAGCGGTGCGAGAATCCAAGCATCCTTCACGAACGTCTCCTTTGGTCCAGCCGAAGGGCAATCTGGGGCAAAGCGGAGCGTGCTACAAGTGGATCCCATGCGTCGCAAGGTGGTCGCAGTCGTCGGAAACAGCGTAGCCAGCGAGGAGGCGTATGCCCTTGCCAGGGAGCTCGGCCGCGCCTTGGTCGATGCGGGATACCGCGTGGTAACAGGCGGGATGACCGGGGTGATGGAGGCTGCCAGTCGCGGCGCCCACGAGTCAGCGGCCTACAGCGAAGGCAGCGTGCTCGGCATCATTCCGAGCGGCGACGCCGAGCAGGCGAACGCCTACGTGGACATCGTGATCCCGTCGGGGCTCGGCTACTCCCGCAACACGCTGGTCGTGAACACCGCGGATGCGGTGGTCGCCGTGGCGGGGGGCGCTGGGACGTTGAATGAACTGGCCATGGCCTGGCAGCTCGACAAGCCCATCGTCGCCCTGGAGATCGAGGGCTGGAGTCAGCGCCTCGCCGGGTCACGCATCGACGAGCGCCAGCGCGAAGAGATCTTGGCTGCGGGGGATGTTGGCGCCGTGATGAGGCACCTGGCGCGCGTGCTCGGCTGAGCGATGCGGTAACGGTCGACTTGCGCGAGTGTGTTGCGGTGCGCCTCCCCCCCAAAAAACACGCGTCGACGTAGGGAAGAAAATCGTCGCGATCGCGTTGCTGCGAGCTTTGTCCGGAGGCTGCGCGAGGTCGCAACGAAAGCGTGCGGGGTCGCGAAAAAGATCGCGACCTGAGAGCGGCCCTCGGGTCTTCACGCTGAGGCCACGTTTCGCCTGAAGACCAAAGGAAAGAAGTCATGCAAATTCGTCTGTCATTCGTGTTCGCGCTGGTGTTGGTGTCGCTCTTCGGCCTGGTTGGCTGCAAGGGAGAGCCAAAGCCCGGTGAAAAGGAGTTCCAGGAAGCGAACGCGAAGCTCAACGTGTTCGAGGGAGAGGCCGGCTTCGGGAACACCGCAGCCTGCAGCGCACTGGCGAAGCAATTTGCCGTGCGGATCAAAGCTGACGAGAAGGAGAACTTCGAAGGCGGCGAAGATGAAAACACCGCCACCACCAAGGGCAACTTCATGACCTACTGCCAGGAGACGGGGAGCGACGTGCTGCTCCTGGTGCGCGTGCCGAACCTGGACACGTACTCGGGGGATATTCGCAAGGAGCTGATCAAGCTCGCCTGGGACGCGGCGGTGGAGCTGAGCGGTGAGCTGCGGAAAGCCGGAGAGAAGAAGCTGAACGTCGCGCTGCGGGGCAACCTGCTCTACGGGGGGCTGGCGAGCGGCGCCGCGAGTGGGCAGCCCCAGGTCGAGATGGCGACCAGCATCGACACCGACAAGTTCTACCCGCTGTTCAGCGCCAAGAAGTAGCTCTCTCTCTCAATTCAACGCGGAAACGCGCGGCGCGCCAGGTTGAACCATGGCGCCTCGCGCGTTCTGCTATTTGCCCAAGCGGCTAGGTGTGAGCGAAGCGCGCCTTGACAGAGCTGAAGTTCAGGCTCGCCCAGGCGTAGAGCGTGTACGGCAAGCCGATGCCCGTGAGCGAGACGAGGGTTGCGTAGACGAGGCTCGACCAACGTGCCCAGGTGGCACGCCTGTAGAGTCCCCAGGCGTTGAGCGGCGTCCATGCGATGCCGAGGCCGTGTATCACGAGGCCGATCACGATGATCAGCGGCGTCTCCGGAGAGCCGTCCTCGTTGCCGAAGCGCAGGAACTCGAGGCTCAGCCAGAAGAGTCCGAGGTGCAGGAGCCACAGGCCGAGCTGCACGAGCGCGTTGATCATCAAGTGCACCTGGCCTTTCACCACGGAATCAGCGCGCAGGGGAGGACGCGCGGTCTGCACTTGTGCGAAGAGCCGCCTCACCTCTGGGCGGGTCAAGCTGTAGATAGCGTAGCCCGCGTAAGGCAGGCCGAGGATCGAGAAGCCGGTGAAGCCCGCGTAGAGCAAGGTAGAGACGCGCGCCCACGGCTTACGTCGCCACAGACCGATGGCGTTGAGCGGTGCCCAGAGCACGCCGAGCATCACCCACGTTGCCCAGTAGATCGCGTAGGTCAGGATCGCGCCATCGCTCGGGGTGAGGGGCTCAGCGTCCGCCTCGTCGGGCAGATCGTCTCCCAGCGGGTCGTCCGGCTCGGCGTCGTCCTCGGGGCGGGTGGCTTTGCGCTGGGCGCGTGGCGGCAGGGCGTCGAGGCGAAACGCGGCTAGCTGAGTTGGTTCCAGCTGACGCGGCTGTTCTGTTTCCGTGGGGTGAAACCCTGCGCTCGCCGCTGCCTTGGGTTCCTCGATGAAGCTCGGATCGAGCCATAGCTTGACTCCGGCCCAGAGGATCACGACCAGCCAGAACACGTGCAACAGCGACCAGCCTCCGAGCAGGATCGAGTTCGCCGTGATGTGTGCGCTGGCGTTGACGCCGCTGCCCCCTTCGAGCTCGGCTATCAGCGACGGCATGTCGGGATAGCGTGCTGCCGGGTCGTGGGCGAGGGCACGTTGCAGCACGGCTCTGAGCCAGTCCGGGATGCTGCTCGGTAGCTCCGGCGCTGCCGAGCCTGGTGTGAGCGTCGTCCCGAGTGATTCCGCGAGGCAAAGCGCGAAGCTGTACTGGTCGGAGGCGGCGCTGGCCGCTCCTTGGCGTTGCTCCGGCGCCATGTAGGCCGGCGTACCAGCAATCTCCGGAGCCGCCTGGTTCGCTGAGAATGCCAGACCAAAATCGGTGACCAGCACGCGCTCGTCGGTGGTGACGAGCAGGTTCTGAGGCTTGAAGTCGCGATGGACCAGGCCCTGCGCGTGAGCGGCGGCGAGCCCTGAGCCCGCTTGACGGAACACGTCGAGCAGGCGCTCGAGGCTTGGTTTGGTCAGCGCGCGCCAACGGTCGAGGGTCACGCCGTCGACAAGTTCCATCGCGATGAAGACGCGTCCGTCGGCTGCGCCCACATCGAACACCGGGATCACGTTGGGGTGCTTCAACGAAGCGACCGCGCGTGCTTCCGCGAGCAGGCGATCTCGCGCTTCGGGCGTCGCTGCCAGCTCAGGGCGCAGTAGCTTCAAGGCCACGTTGCGCTCGAGGGCCGGGTCCCAGGCGGAGAACACCAGGCCCATGCCGCCGGCGCCGATACCATGATCCACACGGTAACGTCCGAGGTGGTGCCCTGACTGAGGCTCCAGGTTCTGCGCAGCACGCTCGCTGGCGGGGCCGGCTTCGATGCGCTGGGCCCGACTGATGAACGCTTCACCCAGCAGCTGCACCACGCTGCTGCACTCGTCGCAGTGCTCGAGGTGGGCTTCGATCGCTCTTCGGTCCGCCTCAGGCGCACTTCCTTGGACGAAGGCGCCGAGGGCGTTTTCGTCCGGGCAGCGGTCGGGGTGAGGCAGTTCAGAGGACATGGTGCCTGGGGCATTTGCCGCACGGGATGCGGGGACGGCTATACTATGCGCCGTGAGCTTTTCTCGCACTCTGGCTGCAAGGCTCCTCGGTGGAGAGCCCGAGCGGGCCGCGCCGCGTGATCTGGCGCTGGAGCAGGATCTCGCCGGCTTTTGGGCGGAGTGCAGCGCCGCCTGGCCCGAGCTGGAGGCCAGCGCCGAGGATTTCGCCGAACACGTCGCTGAGCGTCTGCTGCGCTCCGGAGTAACGCGGGACGCGCTCGAGGGGATCGCGTTCGCCGATCTGGGCCTCGCGTTCTTGGCGCTGGCGGGTGAGCCACGGGCGTTGAAGGACCTGAGCAAGCGCGCGCAACGCATCGCCGCGCGGGTTGCGGCGCGGGGCGCGGGTCCTGATCTCGATGCGCTGATGTTCGCCCTCGAAGGCAAGCTCTTCGACCCTCTCGATAGCAAGCTCGCGAACTTTTCGGGCAGCGGTGAGCTCGACGGCTGGCTGAGCGTGCTCGTCACGCGGACGTGGCTCAACCTGAAGCGCGATCAGCGCGAGCTGCCCCGGGAGTCGATCGCCGTCCACGTCGAACCGGAGTCGACGCTCTTGGGTCAAGGGGGGGTGAGGAGCGACGCTCAGGACCCCGAGCTGGCCTACTTGAAGGAGCTGTACCGGGAACAATTCCGCGCGGCTTTTACTCGAGCTGCGGCCAACCTGGAGCCTGAGCAGCGCAACGTGCTGCGGGCGTACTACGGTCAAGGCTCGAGCATCGACGTGATCGCTGCGGGCAGGGGAGTGCACCGCGCCACGGCGGCGCGACGCGTGGGCCAGGCGCGCGAACAGCTCTTGAGCGACACGCGCCGGCTGTTGATCGCGGAGCTGAAGCTCTCCCGCAGCGAGCTCGAGAGCGTGATGCGGCTGATCCAGAGCCAGCTGCACCTGACGCTCTCCCGCGTCTTCGCCGAGAGCTGACGAGCGCGGCGGTGGTGAGATCAGCGCAGCTTGAGGATGATTTTTCCGGAGTTGGCGTTCTGCTCCATGCGCTCGTGAGCCTGCCGAGCCTGCACGAGTGGGAACACTTCGTCGAGCACCGGCTTGAGATCACCCGTGGGGAAATGCTGAAGGTTCTGGCTGATGAACTGTTGGGTGATGCGGACCTTGTCGGCGAGCGGTCGCGAGCGCATCACGAGCCCGAGGATCTGATGGCGCTTCATCAACAGCAGCGCGAGGTTCACGTTCGCCATCGGGCCGCCGAGCACACCGATCACCACGCAGCGTCCACCGACGGCGAGGCACTGTGCGTGCTTGTCCCAGTAGCTGCCGCCAACGAAGTCGAGCACCAGGTTCACGCCGCTGGGTGAAAACTTCTTGGCCTCCTCGGCGAAGTCCTGAGTCTTGTAGTTCACGCACAGATCCGCGCCCAGGCGCTTCACCAGCTCGAGCTTTTCGTCGGAGCCCGCGGTGCCGATCACTCTGCCTCCCCCGAGGTGCGCCAGCTGCACGCCTGCGGAGCCAACACCGCCGGCCGCGGCGTGGACCAGCACGGTTTGTCCCGGCTCGAGGCCACCGAGACCGAACAAGCCTTCCTGGGCCGTGAGGAACGCCTCGGGAATTGCGGCGGCTTCTTCGAAGCTCATACCGCCGGGGATCGGGATCGCCATATCCTCGTGGATCACGACGTGCTCGGCGTAGCCACCGCCGGGCAAGAGCGCCATGACGCGATCGCCCTGTTTCAGCTTCGTCACTCCGGGACCGAGCGCGTCGACGACGCCGGAGCACTCGAGACCCAAGATATCTGTTTCGCCTTTTGGCGGCGGGTACAGGCCGCGGCGCTGGAGCAGGTCGGCACGATTGAGCGCGGTGGCGTGGACCGCGAGCCGCACTTGACGCTCACCAGGGGAAGGCGTCTCGACGTCCCGCAGCTCGAGCACTTCGGGGCCACCAAACTCGCGGATCACGATCGCTTGCATGGTCGCGGGTATAATGGTGTGCGCCCTGGCTCGCCAGCCCCCAACCCGAATCCACGGAGTTTGCAGCGATCTAGGCGTCGACCAGGTGCGCCGCGCCGACTAGCCCCGCGGCGTCCCCGAGCTTCGACTCGAGCAGAGGCACGCTGACGAGTGGCTCCGCGTACGCGCGCTGGCGCATCGCCAGGCGGATGCTCGGCTCGACCAGATCAAACGAGCGCGAGATCCCACCGGTGAACACGATGGCGTCGAGGTCGAGCACGACCTGGATGCTGTTCAGCGCCTCACCGAGCGCAGCGCCCATCATCTCGAACGTCTTGCATCCAGCCGTTTCCCCACGGCGAGCACTTTCGGCGATGTGTAGCACTTCGCTGCCTCGTCCCCCGAGCTCGCGAAACTTGGCGAGGAGCGCCTGAGTGCCTGCGTAGGCTTCCAACGTCCCCGCGAGCCCTGCAGCGTCCTTCGGGGCGGTAGGAGAGCGATCGATTTGCAAGTGTCCGATCTCTCCAGCGAAGCCGTGGCTGCCGCGGCGGAGTTTGCCGTCGAGCACCAGGCCACCGCCCACGCCCGTCCCCAGCGTGACCATGAGAAAGCTGGGGTATTCCGCGCCCCAGCCGTGAAGCGCTTCACCCAAGGCCGCCACGGTTGCGTCGTTCTCGACCACGACTGGGCAGCCGACTCTGCGCTCGAGCTCTTGCTGGATGTTCACCCCGGCAAAGCCGGGAACGTTTGGCAGCTGCCAGCACGCACCGGTGCCGTCCACCTCGCCAGGGATCGCGAAACCGACGCTGGTTGGCCCGCTGGATAGCGCACGCACTGCGCGCGCCACGGCATCGAGCACGTCGCTTGGGCTGGCGCCTGCGTTGGTGTCCACGGTCTCGCTCCGCAGGATGCGCGCGCCCTCGACGATCCCCGCTTTGATGCGGGTGCCCCCCATGTCCACACCGATGTTGCTCATTTGTAGTACCGTCTTAGACCAATCGTCACACAACTCAGGCGGATCGATCTTTGCCTTCTGATATTCGACAAGAGAGAGGTGTTCAACCTCGCGCGCGGATGGTCAACGAAACCGACGCACAAGCGCCATCGTCGAAGGCTGGCCTCTTGAAGCAAACCCCTGAGGACTCCGTGCTGATTGCCCCTGAGAACCGCGACTACGAGCGCCACCTGCGCACCTACGTCGCGCGCCACGCGGGCGCCCTGTTCAGCAACTGGGATTTCGACGCCGCGAGCGACCCGGTTGAGGCCATTCATGACTTGCGGGTGGCGTCGCGGCGCCTGCGTGCCCTGCTGGAGGTGCTCGGCTTCCTGGTGCCGGAGCACGTGGCCCAGCGACGCTCGCTGCGCAAGGTGACTCGCGGGGCTGGAGCACTCCGGGAGTGGGACGTCAATTCCCAGTACCTTGCGGAAATGGTCGGCCGCGCGGCTTCCCACCTCGAGGCGGCGGCGCTCGAGTACGTCGCGGTGCGCGTCGACGAACATCGCGCGGACGAGCGCAAGGCAACGGCCAAGCGGCTGTCGCGGCTCTCCCCCGAGCGCATCCAGAAGGGGCTTCACGACCTGGTGGAGGGCTTGGTGCGTGCAGTGCTCGTCGCGCCACTGGACGAGCTAGGTCGCGCGGCCCTCGAGCCTCGCACCGAGGCGTTGCTCACGTCGCTGCCCGACGCAAAGGCAGACGTCGCCGGGGAGCACCTGCATCAGGTACGCATCCATATCAAGCGGCTGCGCTATGCGGTGGAGCTCCTGGCGCCGCTGCTCGGTGAAGGTTACGCGAGCATCCACAAGCAACTGAAGGGCCTGCAGCAGGACTTGGGGCGCCACCACGATCTGTTCGTGTTGCAGGGAGTGCTGCTCGCCGAGCGTGATTTCTTGATCGCTCAGGGGCGAAAGCACCTGGTGATGGGCCTCGCAGGTCCGCTTCACCACGTCGCGGCGGAGCAGCGAGAGTTGGCGGATGCTTTTCTTCGCGGAAGCGAAAGCTTCGACCCCGATGCGTTTAGGCAGCTGATGCAGGACTCCCTCAGAGGCCCAGCTGCTTTGCGATGATCTCGTTCATGATCTCCGTCGTGCCCCCACCGATGGGTAGAATGCGCGCGTCCCTTGAGAGCCGCTCGACGCGCGTCTCGCGCATGTAGCCCATCCCGCCGAAGATCTGCACCGCCTCGTAGCAGACCTCCTGGGCCACCTGACACGCGAAGTTCTTCGCCATGCTGACCTCGCCGACAAGGTATTCCCCCGCGGCAACGCGCTTCGCGACGTCCCAGTTGAAAGTCTTTGCGGCTTGCACCTGCGTTGCCATGTGAGCGAGCTTGTGCCGCGTGACCTGGAAGCCAACCAGGGGCTTACCGAAGGCCTGCCGCTCCTTGGCGTATGCGATGGCGTCCTTCAAGCAAATCTCCGCCGTTGCGTGACCGTAGAACGCCAGCGAGAGCCGCTCGTTCTGGAAGTTCTGCATGATCGCCAGAAAGCCCGTGCCTTCGTCGCCGATGCGATTGGCGACCGGCACCCGCACTTCGTCGAAGGCGAGCTCGGCGGTGTCGCTAGCCCACCACCCCGTCTTGTTCAGGGCGCGGCTCACGCTGAAGCCAGGCATGCCGCGCTCCACGACGAAGAACGTGAGACCGCCGTGGGGATCGGGACCTGTGCGAGCGAGCACGGAAACGTAGTCCGCTCGTACCCCGCTGGTGATGAACAGCTTCGAGCCACTCAACACGTAGTGATCCCCGTCGCGCACCGCCTTGGTGCGAATGCCAGAGACGTCGCTGCCGGTGCCCGGCTCCGTGATGCCCAGCGCCGCTATCTTTTCTCCGCGCAACACAGGCGGCAGGAAGCGGCGTTTTTGTTCCTCGCTGCCCAGGTTGAGGATGGGGGGGAGGGCGATCCCAAGGGAACCGATACTGGCGAGTAGACCGCTCGAACCGCCTTCGAGCAACGTCTCCACGCTGATCAAGCCGTGCAGCAAGTCCCCGCCACCGCCCCCGTATTCCTCGGGGAAACTCACCCCCAAAATCCCAGCTTCTGCGGCCTCCTGGTACAGCTCACGCGGAAACGTACCCGCCTCCTCCCACTCCACGACGTGGGGGGCGATGCGTTCGCGCGCAAAGCGCAGGCAGGTCTCAGCGAAGAGCTTGTGGGATTCGTCCAAGGACATCCCACAAGGATTAGCAGGTCGTTACCCGCCGGGAAATCTGGCGCGGAACCCCTTGCAACTGTCGCTGGTTCCGCGTTCCAACGGCTCTTGCCGATGGGGTGCCGGCGCGATCAGCGGCGCAGCGCTGCTGGCGAAAAGGCGCTGCTAGGGCGCCGCGCTGCTGGCGAAACGCTCCGTGCTAGCAGCCGCGCTGCTAGTGACACTTCGCGTAGTTGACGTTCGCGACGATGGCTTGGCCACCACCGGTGCAGTTCGCGGCCACGGTGCCCTCGACGTTCGCGATGTTGTTGATCTTGGTGTTCGTCTTGCTGATGGTGAAGCTGCCGCAGTCTTCACCAACTAGGGTGCCGATGGTTTGCCCCGTGCTGAAGTGGAACACGCGGAAGCCGCCTTCGGGCTTAGCCACGAAGCGAACTTGGTTCCCGCCACCGTCGTAGAACATCACGCCAGAGAACGGTGGTGAGTTCCTTTCGCCGGATAGGCACTCCGAAATGGTGAACGCGGCGCCGTTGACGGTGATGCTGCCTGAGCTCTCGCTCTTACAGGCCAGAAGTGCCGCCCCCAAAACGCAAACGCTGGCTACGATTGTGCGCATCTTAGAGCATCTATCACGCGCCTTTCCCTGCTGGAAGGCTTGCGTGGTCCGGCAGCGGCAGGCCGCCCAGGGGAGGAACGTCGTGAGGCTTTTTCCGCGCGCTGAGTGGCGAGTTCACACGAGCGGCGGCGGCGGGCTTTGGCCTCTGTTGCCCACGCGCTTGCGCGCGAGCGTGAGGCGAGCCGAAAGCCAGCCACGGGCGGCGCTCGATCCAAGAACCAGGAGTCCGCCCACGATGGACCACACACCCGGCACTTCGCTCTGGAGCCAGTAGGCCCATACCGGACTCAGGCTTGGCTCCAGCAAGATCAAGAGGGAAGCCTCCAGCGCGGGCACGTGGCGGAAGCCGAGCGTGAGGCAGAAGTACGCGAGACCGATCTGCACCGCGCCGAGGTAGGCGACGGCGAGCCAGTCCGCGAGGTGCGTTTCCGCGAGCGGCAACGCAGAGCTCGAGCTCAACGCCCACGGCAGACACACGAGCCCCGCGATCAGGTTGCCAGCGACGACCGCGGTGAGGCCTTCGACCTTGCGAGCGCTCAGACCACGTAGCCCCATCAGCGTGCCGGCCCAACACACCCCGCTCACGGTCGCGAGGATGTTGCCCAGCATGGGATTGGGTGCGCTGGCCTGCGGTTTTTTCTCAAGGAAAAATAGGCCGAGCCCACACGCGATGGTGACGATGAAGATCAGGTCGCTCCGCCGCACGGGTTCTCGCAGCAGCAGAGGCGATGCGACCAACACGTAGAGCGGGGCAGTCGACTGGAGAAAGATGGTGTTTGCGGCCGTGGTGAGCTTGTTGGCGAGCACGAACAGCACCATGCACGCTGCGTACACGACGCCCACCAGCAGGCTCGCCGGGCGATAGCCACGACGCGCACGAGGTAGGAAGAGGAGCAGCGCGGCTGCGGCTACCAACGAGCGAAAGCTCGCGACCTGAATCCCCGAGAGCTGGGTCGCCTTGATCGCCGCGCCGCCAGTCGAAAACAGGATCGCGGCGGCGAGGATGCAGACGCGAGCCAGCCCAGGCCCCACGCGCCCATCATCGGGGGCGGGGCCTGCTCCAGGTGCGTCGTTTAGGGCGCGGGACGCGCTGGTCACCGCGTGCGTATATCACGACCGCTGCACCCCGCACGACACGCGCGGTCGTGCCCCTCGTTCGACGCGTCGCGAGCAGCCAGGCAGGGGGCTCAGCGTCCCCGCTTCGAGCGTCGCGCCGGCTTGCTGCTGGTTGGTGCGTCGGGTCCCGCTTGCGCAGGCGGAGGCGCTTCACGCAGGCTCGCCGCGAGGCGCTCCTCTAGCCCTTTCCGTGAGGATCTCCGCTCCTCGAGCACGGCCTCGATGCGTCGGTTCGCCTCGAAGTCGTCGACCAGGATATCAGCCGCGGCGGACCCGATGCGCTCGATCTCCGCACCCAGGCGCTCCTCAAGGCGTCGTCGCACCGCGGCTCGCAGCAGGTCGATCATGACCTCCTTCGCGACCCCAGACGCCGCGCCGAGGAGCAGGCGGGTCGGCTCGAGATCGAGGAACTCCGTGCCTTCTGGGCCCCGCTCTCTTCGTTCTTGGTCGCCGTGGTGATGGTGATCATCGTGGTGGTGATGATGGCCGTCGTGGTGGTGGTGATGCTGATCGTCGTGGTGGCTCATACTTCCTCGCGAGAAGCGTATCCTAGCAGCCACGCGCCTGCTGTAGGCTCCCTGCGCAATGGATCGAGACAGTGAACTCAGGGTCATCACGCTCAATATCTGGAACAAGTCAGGGCCGTGGCCTGCCCGCGCCGAGCTGATTCGCCGGGGGCTCGAGGCGCTCGCTCCGGATCTGCTGGGCTTGCAGGAGGTGCTGCAGCTCGAGGGGCGCGCCGGAGATCCAGACGGCGATCAGCTTGCGGAGCTGAACACGCGCCTGCGCTTTCACGCTGCCTACGCCAAGGCTGCTGACTTTGGCGGTGGCCTGCAGTTCGGCAACGCTCTGCTCAGCCGCTTCCCGATCCTGGAGCACACGCGGCTTGCCTTGCCGCATTGCGACAGCGGGGAGCAGCGGAGCGCGCTCTACGCCTTGGTTCAGCATCCACAGGGACTCCTGCCGGTGTTCGTGACGCATCTAAATTGGAAGCTCCACCACAGCGACGTGCGCCAGAAACAGATCGCGAGCCTGGTGGATCATGTGTTCCGACTGGCGCCGGTAGACGACCAGCGCCTCCCGCCGATCGTCATGGGCGATTTCAACGCCGAGCCAGACTCCGACGAGATGCGCTTCATGCGGGGGCTCACGCTGCTCGCCGGACGCAGCGTCTACTTCACGGATGCGTGGGTGTTCGCCGGAAGTGACGGGTCGCGGCGCTCGAGCGAGGGCGCTCCGGGATACACTTTCGACTCGCGGAATCCCTACGCTGCCCTCGCTCATGAGCCGCCGCGCCGCATCGACTACATCTATGTGCGTGGTCCCGATCGCAAGTTCCGTGGGGAACCGATTGAGGCTCGGGTCGTCTTCAATAGCGAGGCCCCAGGTACGCCTGGCCTTTGGCCAACGGATCACTTCGGTGTCTTTTGTCGCCTACACGTCGCCGCTCGCGAGTAGCTGGGTCGTTGGACCTGGGCCTCGAAGGCACGAACCACCAAAGGGGTGTGGACGTGTTCGCGGTGGACGGAGCTGCCTCGAGTATGACGGTGAGCGCGCTCTCATGGCCGTGCGCTTTTGCCTTGGTCGGCGAGCGGCGCCGTGTTCCCATGCGCCTATGAAGCGCGTGATGTTCGGGTTGGCCGTCTGCTTTTTGCTCGCGGCTTGTGACAAGGACAAGCCGGCGGCTCCTGCTGCCAGCGCAGAGCCGGCGAAGCCCGCAGCAGCAGCGCCAGCGGCGTCTGCCAAGCCGGCGGATGATGAGGGCGGCTGGTAGCGTCTTGAGTCGCAGCGCGGACCCAATCGAGAGCGCACCCGGCCCGGCTGCGCTGGCGTCTCCCGCTGCGGCCTCGCCTCTAGCTCACTGCGGCTTGCGCTGCGCTGCAGCGTAGTCTTCGGTTTGCTGCCACACCCGCAGCACATTTCCTGAGCACAGCTTCTCGATGTCCGCGTCGCTCCAGCCGCGCTCGATGAGCACCTTGATCAGGTTCGGGTAGGCGGACGCATCTTCGAGCCCGATCGGCAGAGTGTCTCCAACGCCGTCGAAGTCAGAGCCAATGCCGACGTGATCGATACCCGCGAGCTTGACGACGTGCTCGACGTGGTCTGCGACTTGTTCCACCGTGGCCCGCTTGATCGGGTGCGTCTTCCAGAAGTCCTCTGCGAAGGCCGAGTAGGCTGCCGTGCCGTGCACCAGGTGTTTTGCTTTGGCCTGCCCGCCGAGCACATTCCAGAGCTTGGTGCTCTGTTTGCGCGCCTCGTCGTCGATGAAGCCAGAGCCGAAGTTGATCTGAATCACGCCGCCGGCCTTGCCCAGGGCCTGGATCATCTCGTCAGACATGTTGCGCGGCCAGTCAGGAGTGAAGTGACGACAGCTCGAGTGGCTGGCGATGACTGGTACTTTGCTGAGGGCTACCACCTGCCAGAACGCGTCATCGGAGATGTGCGAGACGTCGATCATGATGCCGACACGATTCATCTCTGCGACCACCTTCTTGCCGAACGCGCTGAGTCCCTTGTTGACGTGGCGGTCATCGTACGATGAGTCGGAGATGTGGTTGTCCTTCGAGTGGGCGAGCGTGATGTAGCGAATGCCTCGCTGCTGAAAGTGCTCGACGTTGCTCAGCTTGCCCTCGATTGGTGAGCCGTTCTCCATGCCCATCGGCAGGGAGATTTTTCCCGCCTGGAAATTAGCGCGAACCTCTGCTGGCGACTTGGCCAGCGCGAACTTGTCGCTGTGTGTGCGCGCGAGGTTCTCGACCATGTCGATCAACTCCTCTGCGTGCTTGTATGCGCCGTTGTGTTCGTAGCGCGCCGCGACATAGATGCTCATGAACGGCGCGTCGAGGCCGCCTGCTCGCGCCCGCGGGTAGTCGAAGTCGCCTTCGTCAGTCTTCTCGGAGACGTTTGCTACGGTTTTCCCGTCTGCTTTTTGCTGGAACAAGCGGTGCGGTACGTCGACGTGCCCGTCGAGAATGATGAACCGCTTCGCTAACGCCGCCGCATGTTCCTCGGGCGTGGGCGGGGGGGGAGGTTCGGGCACGCTGGCACTTGAAGCTTCAGGCATGGGAGCATCGGCGGGAGCTGGTGGCGCGGGATTCTGAGCCTGCGTTGGGTGTCGCTCACACGCGGCGACGCACAACGCCAGTAGGCACGCGCCGAGCGCAGAAAGGCCAATGATGGCGCGCCTGTGCTGGTCCAGTGGCATGTGGGGGACGCTCGCACGGACCCGACGGCGAAGTAAACCGGAGGCCGCGTGGGGCGCGCGAAACGCATGGCCGCTTGCGCGTGCAGCTGAAACCAATGCCCCGGCTTTGCGTCTTGCGCACTGAGCGCGATGGACTGATGCGTTCGTGTGCGGGGCCGCCAGAGTCGTTCCGCCGACATTTCCCTACAGCCTGGTTGGGAAGTCAGGCGGTTAAACCTCGCAAAACGCTACCCGAGGCGATCTTGGCAACCGTCTAAGCCGTATCCATGTGCATCCTATGTCCATCGATCAGTCAGCGAAGCTCACAGCATGGACGGACGAGCAGAGCGATGATCAGACCGGGTCGGGGACCCGTCGGGCGGGGAATACTATGAGCACGGGCACGCCGGTAAAGGTCGGAGAGGTGATCGCGGACAAGTACCGCGTCGATAGCGTGCTCGGCGTGGGGGGCATGGGTGTGGTGGTCGCTGCTACCCACCAGGTCCTCGATCAGAAGGTCGCGATCAAGTTCCTGCTTACGGAGTTCGCGCAACACCCCGAAGCCGGAGCGCGCTTTCAGCGGGAAGCCAAGGCGGCCGTTCGGATCCAGAGCCAACACGTGTGCCGCGTGCTCGACGTGGGGGTGAACGCTGCCGGCGCGCCGTTCATGGTCATGGAGTACCTGGAGGGGCGCGACCTCGCCGACGAGCTCGAGAAGAGCGGCCGTATGGATGTTGAGCGCGCCGTCGAGTACGTGCTCCAGGCCTGCGAGGCGCTCGCGGAGGCTCACGCCGCCGGCATCGTGCACCGTGACCTGAAGCCGGCGAATCTCTTCTTGGCTGAGCGGGCTGACGGCTCGCGGATCATCAAGGTCTTGGACTTTGGCATCTCGAAGGTGACCGATCAGGACGTCCGACTCACGAAGACGTCTTCTGTGATGGGCTCGCCCCAGTACATGGCGCCCGAGCAGATGCAGTCTTCGAAGCAAGTCGACCAGCGTACGGACATCTGGGCGCTTGGCGCGATACTGTATGAGCTGCTGACGAACGAGGTACCTTTCCAGGGGGAAACGGTGCCTGAGATCTGTATCAACATCGTCAACACCGAGCCCGCGCCCCTGCTCGAGTTGCGTCCCGAGCTACCCCCTGGCTTGGTGGCCATCATCGAGTGCTGCCTGAAGAAGGACGCCAACGAGCGTTTCGAAAACGTCGCCGAGCTCGGTGCCGAACTCAGTCAGTTCGGACCTCCGTTGAGTCACCTCTCGGCCGAGCGCGCATCCCGAGTGCTGAACACCGTGCACCTCGGCACTCCGCGCTCGGTGCAGCAGACGCGGGCCAGTTCTCCGCACTCCTCCCAAGTCGATGTGGCTCCAACCGTCGCTTCCTATGCGGCGGTGCCCACCCAGCAGAAATCGAGTCGTAGCCCTGCGCTCTTGGTTGCGCTGCTGCTCGTTGTGCTGGGGATCGGTGGCTTGGTGGCAGTCATGGTGACGCGCTCCTCCACTCCCGAGGCGGCCAACGGCGTCGTCGCGGGCGAGCCCGCAGAAGGTCCGCAAGCGGCGGCTCCGTCGTTTCCGCAGCTGCGGTTCCGGAGCCTTCGACAGCTCCAGCGCCGACCGCCGAAAGCCAGCCTGTCGAGCCTCGGCCTACCAGCGAACCGGTAGCCGCCGAGGCCGAACCAGCGGCCTCGGCGGCGCCAAGCCCCGCGAAGCCGCAGCAGCCGAGCGCACCGGCGGCGCCGCGCAATACCGCCACGACGAAGCCGAAGCCGGCGGGAGACCTCGACATCAGCGGTTTCGGAGACCGAAAATAGTTGGAATGCCGAGGCGGCTTTGCTTGTGTGAGGTCGGCATTGTGCGACCCGTACTGGGTGGCCGTGCCTGATCGGGATCGACGAATGAGGCTTGGTTTATGTTGAGGGGACGCATCCGGCTAATGATTGGCGTGCTGGCGCTCACCTGCGTCAGCGCGAGCGTGCAAGCGCAATCGTCTGCCGCCGACAAGGCTGCGGCGGAGGCGCTGTTCGACAAGGGCAAGAAGCAGCTCAAGGAGAAAGACTTCGAGAACGCCTGTCGCAGCCTGGAAGAAAGCCAACGTTTGGACCCCGGCGTGGGCACGCTGCTCTACCTCGCAGAGTGCTACGAGCAATCGGGGAAGACCGCGAGCGCCTGGGCCACTTTCCGTGAGGCAGCGGCTTTCGCGACCAAGAGCAACGATGCCAAGCGCGAGAAAATTGCGCGCGGACGGGCGGAGCGCCTGGAAGGCAAGCTCGCGAAGTTGGTGGTCGAGGTTCCCGAGAGCGTGCGCGTCGACGGCATGCAGATCTCTCGTGATGGTGATGAGGTCGGTACGGCGCTCTGGGGAACCGCGATCCCCGTGGATCCAGGTGCCCATCAGATCACGGTGAAGGCACCGGGCAAGCTCGACTACAAAGCCGAGGTGCAAGTGCCGGCGAACGGTAACGTCACGTTTGCCGTCCCGCCGCTCGAGGATGCGCCACCGCCGCCACCTCATGCTGAGCCACCGCCGCAAAAGCCCGAGGTCAGCCCCCCGGCTTCCGCAGCGGCGCCTCCTGGCACGGACGCGGGCGTCACCGCCGACTCCGGCAGCGGGCAGCGCACGCTCGGCATCGTGGTTGGAGTCGTTGGGCTGCTGGGGATTGGCGCCGGCAGCTTCTTCGGACTGCAGGCGAGCTCGAAGAACTCCGAGGCCGACGACAACTGTCGGAGCGGCGAACCGACGCAGTGCAACCAGAAGGGTGTCGATCTAGGGCAAGAAGCTCAAGATGCCGCGACCCTCTCGACAATCGCGTTCGGAGTGGGCGCGTTGGCCCTCGCGGGCGGCATCGTGCTCTACGCCACGGCGCCATCGGAGGGCTCCGATGCGGCCCACGATCCCAAACGGAAGCTGGCGCGCGTTCGCGGAGGGGAACTCCGGCTCGCTCCGGCGCTTGCCCCCGGGCACGCTGGTGTCTTCCTGGGAGGACGCTTCTGATGGCGCGCCTTCCCTATAGTTCCGTAGGGCAACGTGTCGGCGCGGCGCTGGCTTTCGCGTTGGTCGGCGGTGTGGCCTGCAGCAATCTGCTTGGTCTAGAGGACCGCAAGCTGGATCCAAGCTTCGACAACGGTGGCAGCGGCGGGGTCGGCGGTACTGGAGGCAGCAGCGCCACTGGAGGCACCGGCGGCGGCGCGAGCGATTTGTGCAATCAGTACTGCGATGAGGTGCTGACCAACTGCACGGGCGAGCTGCTGCAGTATCCGAACCGCGAGCAGTGCCTCGCGATATGCGCTGCGATTCCGGTGGGCGATGGCCCCACTGGGAACACGATGACGTGTCGGCTGCAGCAAGCCATCAACGCGCGCACTAGCGGTGAACCCGTTGAGCACTGTTCGGCGGCAGGCCCAGGTGGCGCGAACGCGACCGGGCTGGCGATCTGCGGCACCAACTGTGAGGGCTATTGCGGGCTGATGGCTGACGTCTGCCCCGAAGCGTTCAGCTCGATTGGCGCCTGCCTTCAGGAGTGCTCTGGCCTTCCCGACTTGGGCGGCTTCAACAGCGGCATCGACAAGGGCAACTCCGTGCAGTGCCGGTTGTGGCACGTGAGCGCAGCAACCCAAGCTGTGTTCCCTCACTGCGAACACGCGGCAGGTGCCCAGCCGTGCGATCCCGGCACTGCTGGTCCCGGCGGGGCCGGAGGCGGTGGTGCTGGCGGAAGTGGTGGAACCAGTGGCGGTGCGGGTGGCGCTGGGACAGGTGGCACCGGCGGCGCTTGAGTCTTGCTGAGCGCTTGCGGCGCGCGGGCAGGGAACGTTGAGCGATCAGCGCGGCAATACCGCAGCGCACCCGTTTGTTACCTGCCGCGTGTTTGCCCGCGGATGTTGCAACTTTTTGCTCATGTTGGATGGGTGACGTGGACACTCGACACGGAGGCTGCTAATCGGCCGAGATGAGCTTGGGACGCTTGTTCGGCCTTGCTGCGTTCGCGCTGATTGCGTGTGAAGCAGCTGGTACTTCTAGTGGGATCGGTAACGGCGGCAGCAACGCGGGCGGCAGCGCTGGAAGCGGCGGCGCGGCTGGAAGCAGCGGCAACGGTGCCAACGGCGGCAGCAGCTTTGACGGAGGTCTCGATGGCGGTGGGAGCGGGGGTTTCGATCCTGACGCCGCGTGCGCCGTTGCGAAAGAAGCGGCGAAGGTGGAGAAGCTGCCCGTCGACATCATCTGGGTCGTCGACAACTCCGTCAGCATGGCGCCTGCGATCGATCAGGTGACTGCAGGCCTGAACAATTTCGCCGCCAGCATTGGCAACAAGGACCTCGACTACAAGGTCATCATGCTGAGCCTCCGTGGCGTTGGCGAGGTGACGGCGGGGCGCTACGGCGTGTGCATCCCCCAGCCGCTCGCGGGCGACAGCAACTGTGGTAACGGCACGAACTTCTTCCAGTCGTCCATCGACATCAAGAGCGAGCAACCCCTCGAGCAGTTCCTCGGCACCCTGGGAGACACCGCGAACTATCAAGTTGGTGACGCGCGAGGCCCCAAGACTCCGGCCGACGGCAATTGGCGCGCGCAGCTCCGCCCCGAAGCGACGCGCACCATCGTTGTCGTCACCGATGACAACTCCCGCCTGACGGCAGACCAGTTCGAGCATTGGTCCGGTGGTGGTGGCTGGGCGACGGGCGTGTCGAGCTCTTCCTTGCTTCCGCCCGGAATCCTCGATTCAAGCTGGAATGGCTTGTTCGACGACTACGTGTTCACCGGCATCTACGGCTGGGGCTCTGCCACGGATCCGACCGTGATTTGCAGCTACCCCGGTGGTGATCAGCCACCGAAGTCTGGCGAAACCTACACCGATCTCGTCACGCGTACCGGCGGCGTTCGCGCGAAGATCTGCGACGGGGCGAGCGCCTGGGGACCGTTCTTCGACTCTGTCGCCACGGCAGTGGAGTCGAGTGCGACGATCAACTGCGTGCTGGACATCCCGGAGCCGAGCACCGGTGAGCTCGATCCCAAGAAAGTCAACGTCGTGGTCAGCACGCCCAGCACGAGCAACGACCTGTTCAAGGTCGGCGGCGCGAACGACTGCGACGCGAGCGGCGGCTGGTACTACGACAACGACACCGCCCCCACTCAGGTGGTGCTGTGCCCCGCGTCCTGCGCGGACGCGCAGGCTGCAGTGCAGTCCCAGGGCGAGGGCAGCGTCGACATCTACTTTGGCTGTGAGACGCGCGTGAAGTGAGCTGAACGCCGAACACGTAGATGAAGGGGGCCACGGCCCCCTTTGCTTTGTTCGGAGTCGGCGCTGGGAGGCGACGGGAGCTGCCTGCTCCTGAGCTGGAGTTCGCTTCATTTTCGTGGGGAAACGCCCTGGTTTGGTCGCTCGCGAGTTCGCAAGGACCGGACGGAAGCAAACCGCAGGCTAGTCCGACACGGCTGTTTGGTTGGATTCGCGGCATGAATACCGCAGGGATGCTGTTTTTGGCGCGCTTCGGCTTGGTGTCTTGATGCTTGATCGGCGAAAGGCGCGTCTTGCTCGAGCGATGCAGGTAGCGAACATTAGCTTTCCGCTCGGAGACACGACTCCGCTCACCGAACTGCACGGGGTGACACGCGCACAGATCCCCTTTCGGAGAGTGAGGGCCGGTCGGCGGAGCGAGGCCGATCATTTTTTTAGCTTTTCAGTCAAACGTCCGACTGGCGAGCTAGACGTGTGGAATCCCACGACATCTGAATCTTAGGCCGTTTTGGTCGTTACAGTGGGAGAGGAACGCTGCACAACGATTTCGCTTCAGGTGTTCCGTCTTTCCGATTCTGGTGCACGCTCGGCCCCCATGGAGCACGACGCACCTGAAAACACCCAACGCCCCAAGACGCGCGGGGTCCCCGAGAGCCGAGCTTCGCGTCCCCGCGCTCAGGCCATTCTCAACGCCACTGCCAAGCTGATCGCCGATCGCGGCGTAGCGGAGACCACGGTCTCCGAGGTCGGCCGCGCGATGAACATGCGCAAGAGTGTCGTTCACTACTACTTCGAGAATAAGCAAGCGCTAGTGAACGCCGTGCAAGCCTTGGCCGAGCGCAAGCTGCTGACCCGCGTTCAAGCAGCTCTCGAGCCGGCGGACGCGCACAAGCCCCGTGATTTCCGAAGCTTCCTGCGCCCGTTCTTCCGTGCCGCGCAGGGAGACAACGAGGACTTTGCGATGCGTCTGCAGTTTTGGGCCGAGTCTCGCCGAGAGAGCGACGTCCAGACTGGCGTGGGCGAAACTCGCAACCGCCTCAGGGACACGCTCGAAGCCGCAGTCTTGGAATCTCGCGCAGTTAGCGCTGACGAGACCGCGACGATCGCGTCTCTCGTGATGGCTGTGACCGACGGACTGGCGCTCGCTGAGCTGCTGGACGGCGACCGCGCCAAGGCGAGCGAAGCCTATGAGCTGCTGCTGAAGCTTCTTGAGCTAGGCGCTCAAGAATCGCGCGTCTCTGCGGACAAGCCCTCGTCCTCGATGCGTGCTGCGACCATCACCGCGTGAAGCCCAACCAGCCGATATCGCTCTGCGATTCGGCTTCGCGTTCGCCCGAGCGCGGATGACCCACGCGGCCCAGGCGTGAGTCTAAGCTTTTCGTCCCCAACCCACTGACCTCAACTGACCCTCAGACGGCCGCCCATCGGGCGGCCGTCTTGTTTTGTCGCGCTGCGTCGTTTCCCCGCGCAACCAAGCATCCGACCTTCCGTTGCTACTGTATCCCCGGGGTAGCGGCAGTTCTGTTCTCCGCGGATAGCGCGCGCGTGTCCGGCCTGTCCGCGTGGGCGCGCAATAAATAGCATGTAGACGCGCGCCTATTTTTCACTAACCAGGAAGTTGGAATGGTGACTTTCTACTATTGATTGCCGTGGGGAAAGGCGCGCTGGGGCTGCAATCGGCCTCGTGGTCGCCCGGCCGCCGGGCTCCCCCGCCGGGTTTGTCATTCTGGCAGTTCACGCCGGTTGCGCAGGACAAGCTGGCTGATGCGCCGGAGCGTCTCTCTCCCTGACCCTCGACGGATCGGGGAATGCAGTGGCCTCCCTGTTGGCACGCTCCTCGCTTTGTCTTGATGCGTGACACACACCGAAGAGAACCTGCGTCGGGGCCGCGCCGACGTTCGCCAGAGTCTGCTCCAGCGCCTCCGGCTGCGGGTGACAGGGGAAGTCGCAGCGTCCCGAGAACGACTCAGGCAGGAACCGCCAACCGGCGTACGGGCATGGTTTGCGCGAGTTCACTGGGTACTGGTCGCGAGCGTCGCGACATCCCAGCTGGTGGCTTTCGGAGGCGGCGTGTCGAAGCTCGTTCAGCCGAGCGCGGTCGCTCCCGCTGTTCGGCCCGCGCGGCAGCTTGCAAGGCCCATGCGGGAGAGCGCGCTGGGGCAAAACGAGTGTGAGGGGATCCGACTCGGTGAAGTGTTGCTCGATGCTCGCGGCGAACCGGTCTTCGCGACCTTGTCAGCCAAGGGTCAAGCGTATCAATTTCCGCGTAGAATCGGTGACCACCTGGGCGGCAACTGGACGCTGAGCCATCTGAGCGTCAGCAAGATGCCATCCGAACCGAGCAAGCTCGAGGCGCGGGTCGAACTCAAAGCTGCCGGCGAGAGCTGCATCCTGGCGACGCACCGTGTGCGCGAAGGGCATTACTCCGCGGCGCTTTGAGTGGCGTCGAGGGTGCCCTCTTCGGAGACACGTCGCGCGCGCACGCGGGCGCCAAGTTCGCGGATTGCTGTCATGCAGCGTTCAGCTGCGTCGCGCTCGGCGTTGACCTTCGCGCGGCGTGAGCCGAGCGCCTTGGCGCGCAGATCGTCCAGCTCGATGTCGGGGCCAAACTCGATGTCGATTGGATACGCGTCAGCTGCGAACCAGTTGCGTACGGTCTCCAGCGGAAGATTGCTCGACATACCCACGATGAAGATCGGGATCACGCGAGCGCCCTTGGCTTCCAGTGCGACCCGGCCGACTCCGAATTGCGCGGGCAAGAGCTCGTAGGGATTGGCACCCTTACCGCGCGTGCCCTCGGGGTGGATCCCTACGACCGTGCCGGGAACCTTGAGCTCATCCACCAGCCGCCGCAACGCGAGCAGGTTGAAGCGCAGGTGCTTCCGATCACGAAACACCGGCGGGTACATCATCATCCCACTCATCAACAAGTTCACGAGGCCACCCAGCGGGTGCTCGTAGAAGAAGGTGCTGCGAACCGGGAAGAACGCGCGGCGACCCAGACTCGAGCGAGTGACGTTGATGAAGGTCACCACGAAGAAGTCGAAGAATGAGCGATGGTTGGCGACCAACAGCACGCGATCCTCCGGCTTGAAACTCGCCAGTACCTCCTCTCCCCGCACGCGGTACCGACGCCCACCGGAGAACCACAGCATCGAGCGCATGAAGGTCGAGATCCAAAGCTCGCTGACCCACTTCTGATCGCCTTGGAAGGCGTCAGCGAAACGCAGCATGCGGCGTTCCCACGGCGCGAACGACGCAAGATCTTCTTCGGACCAGCTCGCCATGCGCCTCAGTGTAGCCGCGCTTGGTCGCATACAGAACCACGCGACGAGCACAGCCAGCGAACTGGCGCGAAGCGCCCAAACCTCACCGCGGAGAATGAGCTGCGACGACGTCTATCGCGCTGCGAACTCGAGGTGGAAAGGGGCGGGGCGGGGTAGCCTCGCGAGGCTCTTGGACGAGCGAACAACGGCGGCCCAGCAGTTGAGCCTGCAGACGTTGGACCTCACCCAAGAAAAATCCGTTGAAGCCGTCTTCAAGTAGCTTGGTGACCTGCACGAGGTTGCGAACGACATCAACAGCAGCCTGCTGGAGGTGGACGGCGGTCATCCCCTGATCTGCTGAGCTCACCGCAGATCCACCGGGACGCGGTGGGTGAGCGATAGTTCGCGCCGGGTGATGCGGGCGGCGTAGGCCAGAATTTCCACGCCGGATGCGTGCGCCTCGATCAGCGCATCGGTGTAGGCCGGGTCGATGTCGCGCGCTGGGATCACGCGTCGCGTGTCGCTGCGGCTGCTGCAGAAGAGCAACACGGCGCGCTCCCCGCGGCGCTTGAGGTCGCTGAGCTCTCGCAGGTGACGCGCGCCGCGCTTCGTCACGGAGTCCGGGAAGGCGCTCGTGCCGTCGCCGCGGTCCAAGGTGACGTTCTTCACCTCGACCCAGCAGGGCCCGTCTTCAAACTCGAGTCTGAAGTCGATGCGGCTCTCCCCGACGCTCACTTCTCTTCGGCACGTGAGAAACCCAGCAAGCTCGGTGATCCGCGACGCGAGCAGCGCCTCGTGCGCCAAGGGGTTTGCGCGGGCAGTGTTCACGCACACGAGGCCGCGGCCCACCCGGCAGAGCTCCCAGCTGTAGGCCAGCTTTCGCTTCGGGTCATCGCTCTTCGAGAGATAGACCGCGCTGCCAGGAACGGCCAGACCCGTCATGGCGCCCGGGTTCGCGCAGTGAGCCGTGATCAACTCACCGCTGTCTAGCTCGATATCCGCAAGGAAGCGCTTGTAGCGTTTTAGCAGACGACCGCGATACAGCGCTGGTAGCTTCACGCGCGTTCCAGCACTGCGAGCGTCTCCACGTGCTCGGACGCCGGAAACAGATCGTAGGGCGTGACGCTGGTGAGCTGGTAGCTGCCTACCAACTCACTGATGTCGCGCGCCAGGCTCTTCGGGTTGCACGAGACGTACACGATGCGCGTCGGCGCGAGCTCGCACAGACGCGGCGCCACGCCAGGTCCCAGGCCCTTGCGAGGCGGGTTCACGAGGATCGTGTCGAAGCTCGTTCCGATCAGCGACTGCAGTGCCTCCGCCGCTTCACTCCCCACCAACGACAGCTCGAGGCCGTTCTGTTCCGCGTTCTTCAAGGCGAGCTCCCGAGACTCCGGTACGGACTCGATCGCGGTCACGTGGCAACCTCGGCGAGCCGCCCGGAGTGCCAGTGCACCGACGCCAGAGAACACATCGAGCACGCGCTCGCCCACCACATGCTCCAGCGCATCACGCTGCAGTCGAGCGGCCGCGCTGCGGTGCACCTGGAAGAAGGTGCGAGGCAGGAGCTCGAAACGTAGCCCGTCGACCTCGTCAATCAGCGACTTCGCGCCAGCCACCCAGGTCGGCGCCTCGGGGCCGAACACTGCGTCACCCGGGCCGCTCTGGCCCACGAACACGCTCGTGGCGCCCACCGCCAGACAGCGCTGAGCGAGCTCGTTCGCGACTTCGTTGGTTAGATCCCCCAGGAAGCAAACCATGCACTCCCCGGCAGCATTGGCCCGCAGCGCGATGTAGTGGAGCTCACCGCCGCTGCCGCGGGTAGCCGGAGAGACCGGCCTACCGAGGTTTGCGCGTAGCTGGTTGAGTAGCAGCGGTTCGCCGCACCCTGGGTCGAGTGCCGCTGTGGCGTGGGGCAGGAGCCCGCGGAAATCTTGCAGGATCGGCAGCAGGTGCTCGCTGATCTGGAGCAGCGCGGGCTCAGGGAGCAGGCAGTCGAGCATGTCCTGCACCTGATGGGAGCCTCTGCGATAAGCCCCGAGCAAGGCGTGCCCGCGGTGCTGCCGTGCCAGGTAGATCACACGGCTGCGCCAGCCAATCTGATGCCCTGCGGATACGGTGGGGGCAACTTCGCAGTTCAGGCCTCGAGCCTCGAGCGCGCGCTGCACCTGGCCGTGTTTGAACTCGAGCTGAAGCGTCTCGCTCCCGTGCATGAGGCGACAAGGGCTGGCGGGGGTCCAGCGCGGGCACTCTGGGGCGACGCGCTGGGCGTGACTCCGCTGCACTTCGAACAGTCGCAGCACGCTCTTGTTCTGCCCGCGGTGCACGACCAGGGCTTCGCCCTCTTCCCCCGGCAAGCCGTTCCCGATCACGGCTGCTGCACCTGCGACGTGGCCTACCCCCAGACCATCATCGTTCAAGGCGCTCACGCCCACCTGCACCAACTCTCCGTTGACGAGCCGCTCCACGCCCCACTGCTTAGCGGGCTCAGCGAGAGGGCGCCAGGCTCAGCCCCACTGCAGGGGCGCGACTGAGGTGCGCGCGCGGCGCTGGCTCTTGGGCTCGCCTTCTGTCGCTGCTTCGCTGGTCTCCGTCTCCTCCGCGTTGGGTAGCGGGCGCAGGACTTGGCGCAGCAAGCTGCCCCAACTCTCCGTGGGGGCCGGGGCAAGCGGCGCGCGGGCAGGTAGTGTAGCGGTCATCGTCGTCTCCTCACTGACCCGTCTTTGAACGGCGTCATCCATACGTCGTTCCTGGGGCACGCGAATCGACACGCAAGCCGCGCTTTGTTTAAGAAACGTGTGCTGCTGACAGCAGGGTGGCGGGAGACGCCTCGAATCGCCCGGAGGCTAGTGCAGATTGAACCAGGTCTTGCCCGGCTCCAGGTCCAGGTGGACGTGGTCGTGATGATCCGCGTTGTAGTTGGGCGTCAGGATCAGGTTGAACACCCGGCTCTGGTGGGTATCGCACACCAGGCCACGCAGCCAGCGGGATGCGGTATCAGCCTGCTCGGTGCAGACAGGCGCGCCGATCGAGCCCGCGAAGTCGCGCTGGATCTCGTAGCGAGTGCCATCTTGCAGCTCCAGACTTGCGACATCGATGGCTAGCCCCAGGGCATGCTGGCTCGGATGCCCGGAGCTGCGTATCACGGCTCCCGGTCGCAGGAGGCTTGCGTGGCGCAAGACCCTTACTCCGCGCCGGGAGAGCTCTCGTGTCCAGTCATCGAGGCTCAGCGCCAAGCGGCAGTCCAGCACGTCATAGTCCCCGCGTGAGCCGGGCGCCCTGGCGCCGTTCATCACGATGCTGACGCCGTTGAGCGGCCCACTGAGCTGCACGGGCAGGGCGACGTCCCGGGTCGCCTTGTTCGGGGTGTAGGCCTTGACCGGGAGCTGGCGCACGGCGAGCTGCTTCCCGCAGGCGTCTGGCGAGAGCGCGGAGTAGCTCAGCGCCGGCGGACTCGTGGGGGTTGGCGGGAGGCTGAGCGGCGCGCCCGGGGTCGCTTGCGCAGCCAGCGGTGGCGGCTCAACGCCTTCGGCCGGGGGCAGCTGCGTCGCTTGATACGTTGCCGTGGGGATATTCCCCGGAGGGCTTCCGGGATGCGCCGCAGGGCCTGCAACTGCTCCGGGAACGTAGTAGTAGGCGCGTGGTGACCACGGTCCCTGGTAAGCGCTGCTTGGCACCTGCGCTGGCTCCGCTTCGTGAGCGCACCCGCTGAGCAGACCCAGGGTGAGGCACAGCGCGGGCAACGTTTGGAAACGCTGCCGGCGAAGCCATCGAAGGCGCGTGTGAGGTGCTCGTAGACTCACTCCACGGCAAGCCTATGCGGTGCCCGACGTTAAGGACAAAAACCCCGCGCACAGCGCGCACACCACTGACAATGCGTTCCGCACTTAGGCTGAAGGCGAGGCACCCCGAGGTCAGGCACGGGACAGCTTCGCGATCAACAGGCCGCCCACGAGCGCCGCGACCACTGCGGACGAACCGTGCCCGAGCATCATGTGGAGGTGACCTCCGGCGGAGCACTGCAAGTTGGTGAGCGCGCCCGCGAACAACCCCGCGGCAGCGCCCAGCCCGGCGCTCCGCCAGATTGCTCCCGCAGGGAAACAACCTCGCACGCCGATCGCGACCAGTACCAGGGGACCAGCTACCCAGGCCAGCGTGTGTCCCATGCAGCTCATGGTGCCCGCTGGCTCTGGCGCGATCGGATTCAGCGAAGGCAGCAGCATCGCGAGCGCCCAGAACGTGGCGATGCTGGCCAAGACCACGCCAATGAGCTTGCTCGCACCCGTGCCGAGCCCAAGCGGGCCGCGGCGCAGCGCAAGGAAGGCCAGCGCGCTACCCAGTGCGAATGGCACGCAGACGTAGGAGACTGAGTACCACAGGGGTAGCCCGTGAAAGCTGCCCTTGACCGCGCGGACGCCGAGATGCCCAAAGGCCCACAACCCAGCGGCGGCCAGCGCCCAGCTCCGCGTTCTCCAGAACTGAGCCCGCGTGGGCGCTCCGCCGAGAGCGGTCGGCGCCGGTGGAAGTCGTGCACCTCCGATCACTGGATCTGGAATGTTCGCCAGTTGATCCAGCTGGAAGCCGCTCAGGTCGTCGAGGGTCTCGGGAGGAGGACGGGTGGTCACTTGTCAGCCCCTCCCGCTGGCATCAGCCCAGCCTGTTCTAGTGCCGTGCGGATTTCCTGGTAGGCGTGGAACGCACGGAGCTTCACCGCGCCCTCGGTCGTACCCAGGATTGCTGCTGCCTCGCGGATACTGTGACCTTCGTAGCGCACCAGCACGAACGCCTCGCGCCGCGCCAGTGTCATACCGTCCAGGGCCTGCTGCACTACCTCTGCCATCTGTGATGCAGCGAGCTGGGCTTCTCCACTCGCTTCCGGTCCGGCGTGGGGCTCCGGGTAGGGAGGCGCGTCGCTGTCCCGACTGCGCGAGACCTCTTTGGGGCGGCTCTTCTTTGCTCGATAGGAGTCGATGTAGCAGTTGCGAGCGATGGCATAGGCCCACGGCATCACGGCCGCTCCCTTGCCAAAGGAGCCACGGGCGCGGTGCATGCGCACGAAGGTCTCCTGCAACAGATCTTCGGCGCGCTCCAGCGAGCCGCACATGCGACGCAGAAAGGGCAGCAGCCGCTGGGCGATGGGCGTGTACAGCTCGCTGAACGCCGCGTCCTCTCCTGCCGCGTAGCGGTCCATTGCCGCGTCCAGGGCGCTCGTTTCCGGCTCCTGGCTGCTCATCGACAAGACTCCGCCCCACGCTCCAATGTGTGCGCATGCAAGCGAAAACGCGGGTCTGGGTCAATGGGGACATGAGTCGACGGGCTTCCGACTCGACTACGGTCGTTGGGCCCGGCGGTTTGATCGCGTAGGCGTTTTGAAGAGCTGCCAGCGCTCTACCCCAAAAAGCGCTTCTCAGCTGGAGCCAGCGTCGCCACGCGGCACGGCGGGGGGGCGTAGAGCGGCGCTGGACGGGTCCGTGAGGGCCGATGGCTTGGACTCGGGGAACATGCTGGCGCGGCGGCCTGGCAGGATGGATGGTGTCCGGCCCTCGTGGGCCCGCGCGGGGTCGCCAACCAATTTCAGGCACTCCTTGACGATGGATTTCAAGGTCTCGAAGACGCCCTTGCCGTCCCGCGCGCAGGCTGGGATCTGGATCAGGTCTGCGTCGAGACCAAGCGTTCGCCGTAGCGCCTCAGGTTCGAGGATGTCGCTTAGGTCGCGCTTGTTGTACTGCACCACCATCGGGACGCGGTCGTACTCCATGCCCTGGCGCGACAGGTTGATCTCGAGGTTGTGCATGCTCTGGATGTTGGCCTCCAGCGCAGCTTCCTGGCTGTCCACGACGAACACCACGCCGTCGACGTTGCGCAGGATCAAGCGCCGCGTGTCGTCGTAGGCGATCTGCCCGGGCACCGTGCACACGTGAAGTCGAATCGAGTAGCCCTTGAACTTGCCGAGGTGCACTGGGAGCAAGTCGAAGAAGATCGTGCGCTCGCTCTCGGTGGTGAGGCTGAGCAGCTTGCCTCGATACTCCGGTCGACTGTGCGCGTGGATGTACTCCAGATTGGTCGTCTTACCGCCGAGGCCTGGCCCGTAGTAGACCAGCTTCAGCAGGACCTCTTTTCTGCCGTGATGGACTGTGGGCATCGTCAGTCGCGGAAGTCGACACCCTGCTCGGGTGCACGCAAGGGCGGTTCTTGGTCTCTGGTGACCAGCTCGTGCCGAGAAAGCCTAACACACCGCGCGGCCGGATACTCTGGGTTCCCTCGGCTCGAGAGTCTGGGGTTTGGGGGAGAGGTGAAACTGCGAGCGGCCGGGCCTCGTTGCTCGTGACTCAGGGCGTGCTGCCCGGGTCCATGGCGACATCCAGGTGCTCCTTCAGCGCCTGCAACCGATACGGCTTGTGGAGCAAAGTCACCCGCGGATGCTGCAGCAAGCGCTCGCTCGCCTCGTGGGAGGTGAAACCCGTCGTGAACACGACGGGCAGCTCCGGGCGCCGCTCGCGTAGCCGGGTGAAGACCTCCTCACCCGAGAGATCTGGCATGGTCAGGTCCAACACCACCACATCGATCGCGTGCTCCGAGAACAGCGCGAGGCCGCGGGTACCGTTCTCGGCGCTGAGCACCGCGAAACCCTCGAGTTCGAGCATGCTCTTCGTGACTTCGCGAACCATCTCGTCGTCATCGATCAAGAGCGCCGCGCCTCGCTCACGAACGGTTGTGTGCACCGCCGCCCTTGGCGCGCTCGAGCCCGGCAGCCAAACCCGAAAACGCGTCCCGGCGCTCGGCGAGCTTTCTACGTGGATAATCCCTTCATGGGCACGCACGATGCCCAGCACGGAGGCCAAGCCCAGCCCTCTGCCGCCCGGCTTGGTGGTGAAGAACGGGTCGAAGATTCGAGTCAGCGTCTCTTCGCTCATGCCGCTGCCTTCGTCCTCCACGTCCAGGCATACGTAGCCATTGCGAGCGGCCGCCTGGGGTGCGTCGGGCATGGTTGCCTGAAAGCGCTTGTGGTTGGCCGCGGGATGCGGAGTTTGCTCGGCGAAGGCACGCACGAAGATGCGCCCCTGCTTGCCTCGGAGTGCATCCGTCGCGTTGGCGACCAGATTCATGCAAACCTGGCGCAGCTGCCCTGCGTCTCCCCACACTTCGGGTAACCGTTCTGCGATCTCGAATACGAACTGAGGACGAGTGGCGCTGCCAGCCGCTGTCCGCACTGCGAGTAGATCGACGGTTTCCCTCAGCAAGTTGCCAACGGCGAGGGTGGTCTTGTTCAGCTCGCCTCGTCCGGTGAAGGCGAGCATCTGGGTCGTCAGGTCGCCAGCTGCAACCGCAGCGGATTCGATCAGCTCCAAGTGGCGCGCGGCGGGGGAGTCGGAGCTGATGAACTTACGCGCGAGCGCAGCGTTGCCCAGCATACCGAGGAGTAGGTTGTTGAAGTCGTGAGCGATGCCGCCAGCCAGCAGCCCGAGGCTCTCGAGCTTCTGCGATTGCAGCTGCTCCGCGGTTCGCAGTTCACGGGTCAGCTCCGCATTTTTCCTCGCGGTAATGTTTTCGAACATGGCGATCAGGTAGCCTGGTGCGTCCACACCGCCGGCTGTAGTGATCGTCAGCTGGGCCCAACGCGGAACGTCTGAAGGCTGCTCCAGGCGGTGCTCTGCGCGATAGGTTGAGTCCGAGACCAGCGCATCGAGGCCCTGGCGTAGCGCCAGGCGTTCTTCCGCAACGATCAAATCGTCCAACGGCACGCCGCGCAGCTCTCCGCTCGGCAGCGCTAGCATGTCCGCGAGCGCCTCGTTCGCCTCCAGGACTCCGCCGCGCAAGCTACACAGCGCGATCCCCATGCCGGCTCTCTCGTAGATCGCGCGGAAGCGCGCCTCGCTCGCGCGGAGCGCTTGCTCGTCCAGGATGCGGTCCGTGATATCCGTGGTGATCCCGACGATGTGGGTGACTCGACCGTCAGTGTCTCGCCGAAACACGCGGTCGCGACCAAGAAACCAACGCCAGCTCCCCGACGCCGCCTGCACCCGATGAATCGTTTCCAAAACGGTGTCGTCGCTGGCTTTTTCCCAGCGCGTGAGTTGATCAGGCAGCGCGTCGAGCTGGGTGGGGTGCAGCAGCTCGGTGAAGTTCGCGATCAGCGCCTCGCTCTGTTCCTCGGGGTAACCCAGGAGCTTGGCGAAATGCGGGTTCACGAACACTGGCCGCCGCTCGACCAGGTCGAAGACGTAGATCACGCCCGGGTGCATCTCGAGAACCCGTTCTTTGAAGTCTTCGCTGTCCTTGAGGCGTGCCATAAGCAGGTCTTGCTGCGTCAAGTCGCGCAGGAAGACCGCGAACACATCGGGGCCGATGGCCTGCGCCCGGGCCTCCACCGAGACCCCCTCGTTGCGACAGGTGAGCGTGGCGATCGAGGGGGTGAGGCGCGCTGCTTGGAGCCAAGCCTTCACCTCCGAGGCGTCGGTCACGACGAAGCACTCGGCGACAGCGGCGCCTGCCGCGCAACTGTCTCCCAACAGCTCCCGTGCCCGCTGGTTTGCGGACTGCCAGTGCACCCCGTCGCACGCCAGCACCGCGCCCGGCGCGAGGGCAATCAGCTGTTCGAATGGAATGGTCGACTCGCTCACCAACTTCTGAGCATACGCCGCTTGCCAGCCGCGGCGGTCATGAAGAATGGTCGAGGACAGAAACGCTCTAGATTGGTTCTGGAGCGCGAGCTGGAGCGGGTCAGCTCAGCAAATCGAGTCCCTTGGTCAACGGTTCGGCCGGCCTTCGACCGTCACTGGGATTCCAGCAGGCCTACCTGGTTTACATCGAAGAAGTTCGTGCCTGTCGGGTCGTTGTTCACGGTGCCGTCGCGGTCGCAGTAGGTCCAGACCGCGCCGCCGTTTGGCCTCACTCGGAACACGTGGGCGTACACGTCGGCCGGTCCCGGGAGCGTCACGTCAATCGAGTACTCATCGTCGTTGCCGGACTGAACGTTGAACGCAGCGCCGAGCCAAGTGAACGCGCTCGGCGCGAGGCCAGGGTCGACGCCGAGCGGACCATATCCCCACTCGACCTCGAGCGCGCCAGAGTCTCCGGCCGCTTCGGTCACACCGCTCTCATACACGCGCCCGTAGAACGTCTGAGTGCTGCCCACGCTGCCAGTGTGATCCTTGGGGAACTGGAGGATGCAGTAGTCGATGGATTCGTAGCTGTAGAAGCCGGGATAGACGACGTCGCCGCTCGCTTGACGGAGCGTCAGGTCCACCGTGCCCGTGCCGGCGGGTACGACGCAGCTCAGGCCCTGGGCGTCGTCGCTACAGCTCGCGGGTTGGGCGCCGAAGAGCACCGTGGTGTTGCTCGACATGGCGTTGAAGGTGCGCAAGCCGAGAGTTTGACCCCCAGCCTCTGGGCCTCGGCGGCGCCCGCTGAAGATCTGAGTGTCACCGTTCGACAGATCGCTCGCCACCAGGCCGAAGCAGCGACCAGGAGAGGGAACGCTTGCGATCCCCCAAGCGCCGGCTCTGGGTGTGGCGAGCGAGGAGTAGAGACTCTCCCCGGCGGCGCTTGCGGCCACGTAGCCCTGGGTTGGAACGCTTCCGTCGGGCGAGGGCAGATGGTTGCTGTTGGTCGCGCCGTACAACACGACGTCGAATGGCAGCGAGCTCGCGGTCAGACTGCTCGCGGGGCCGGCGAACAGCGCGACACCGTCGGCTGTGTTGCTGGTGGCGTTTTGCAGGCCACCCAGGCTCAGCGTCACGTCGTAGTTGGGAGAGCCGATGTCCGCCGAAGCATCCGGTCCACCGATCACGACGCACGCGCCCGGGTCGATGATCAGCGATGGTAAGTCGATGGTGGTTGAACGCAGGGTGGTTCCACCGTAGCCAAGCGTCGCGTCTGCGAGATCCACTGGTTGTGAGCCGGCGTTGTAGAGTTCGAGCCACTCGCGGTCCGTGTCGCCCATCGGTGCGTCGTACAGCACCTCCGAGATGCGCAGTGCGCTCACCGGACCGCAGTTCGTGCAGCTGCTATTCCCCGCGGTACCGCCAGTCCCACCCGTCGAGGTGCCAGCGGTTCCGCCCGTTGCGCTGCCACCCGTTCCGCCGCTGGTTCCCCCAGCGCCGCCGGTTGCAGCGCCGCCTGTCCCCGCGGTGGTTCCTCCAGCGCCGCCGGTTGCAGCGCCGCCTGTCCCCGCGGTGGTTCCTCCGGCGCCGCCGGTCGCAGCGCCGCCTGTTCCACCCGTTGTTCCTCCGACTCCACCGGTCGCTCCGCCCGTCCCAGCGCTGCTGCCCCCAACGCCGCCGGCCGTGCCCGCAGCGCCTCCGCTCGTTCCGCCCGTGCCACCGGTCGCGCTACCCGCTGCTCCGCCGTTGCCACCACTGCCGCCCGCTGCTGAGCCACCACTGCCGCCCGCTGCTGAGCCGCCGCCAGAAATCCCCGCGGAACCGCCGCTCGCGGTGCCGGCGGCACCGGCGCAGTCGTTGCCAGCGCAAGTGCTGGACTCCGCGTCCTCGCCGCTACAGGCGATCAGCAGGCTGGGGGACAACAGGGCGAGAGCAAGCAAACGACGCATGGTCCGAGCATGGTGAAACCAGCGCGAAACAAGCGCAACTCATTTCTGAGTTACGTTCGCGGCCGGCGCCGCGGAAGTATCCGGTTTTCAAGCCGTTATCCGCGTACGATTGCTGAGCGCAGCTCTGTCGAGCGCCCTGCAAGGGCGCAGCACGACGCTGCGCTGAGCGAGCTTTTCGCCGTGAGCAGAGCTGGCTATCAGCGTTGTGTGGAACAACTCGACGCTGCCCTCGAGCGGGTGCTTCGCTCCGAACCGCAGGCGCTCGCCGACTTGGACTCCTGGTGGGCGCGGGAGCAAGCGCTCCGGGCTGACTTCAAGCACCCCCGGGCCCGCGCGGTGGTACTCGCGGCGGAGAGCGGTCGCCTGGGGTTGGCGTTTGCCGGCGGGTTCCGCGCTGCGCTCGTGCGCCTGAGTGGCGAGCTGGATCCCCACGGTTTACGGCGCATGGCCTTTTGCGCCACCGAGCGCGCGGGTGCTCACCCCAGGTCGATCGCCACGACGCTGGAGGACGAAGGTTCAGGCTTGCGTGTCCGCGGGGAAAAGACGTGGGCGACGCTCGGTGAATGGGCGGACGAGCTGCTGGTGGTTTGCCTTCGTGGCACTCAGGCTGACGGTCGCCCGGAGCTTGCGGTGGTGCGCGTCGCGGCGTCACATCCCGGCGTGGAGCGCTTGCCGGCGAGGGCGACGCCCTTCTGCCCCGAGATCACCCACTGTGGTTTTCTGTTCGATGCGCTCGTGCCCGCTGAGCAAGTGTTGCCTGGTGATGGCTACGCTGACTATCTCAAGCCTTTCCGTACGGTAGAGGATTGCCACGTTCAGCTAGCGATTTGCGCGTATTTGCTCGGAGTGGCGCGCCGCTTCAAGCTCGGTGCTGAGTGGCAGGAGACGTGGTCCGCGGCGCTGGCTGGCGCGTGGGCTGCGTCAGAGCTGGATGCGCGAAGCTCGGTGACCCACACACTGCTCGCGGGACTCGAGCGGCAGATCGCGCTGCAGCGTGAGACCTTCGAGCAGGTTTGGCAGGCACGGGGCGGGGAAGAGTGGGCCTGTTGGGAGCGCGACCGCGGCCTCTTGAGAGTCGCTCAAGCGGCGCGCGAGGCACGGCGCGAAGCGGCGCGGCGGCAGTTGGCCCCACCCGTCGCAGATCCGCACCCTTGACGTGTATCGAGTTCGTCTCACACCGCTCCTAACCCCCTAAAAATCCAGCGCTCTCGCTGACTGGGTCGAGCTGGTCAGCCGGTTGCAAAGGGACTGCAGGACTGAGCGACGCTTCGGTTCTGCGCGGTTCAGCCGGCAGCAAAAAACAGGGGCAAAGGGCCCGCAGCGGCGTGAACAAGTGCTAGGGTCCGCCCCCGGAGACGATATGAAGCACACGGTAAATCACGGTCTAGGAAAAGAAAAAGCGGTCGAGGTCTGCAAGAAGGCGTTCGACTCGTACAAGGAGCGCTTCGCCAAGTACAACCCCACGGCGAACTGGGTCTCCGACAGCAAGGCAAACATTGGCTTCACCGCCAAGGGCGTGAACTTGCAGGGCGGACTCGAGGTGAACGACAGCACCATCGAAATGGACCTGGACGTGCCCTTCCTGCTGAAGCCATTCAAGGGCAAGGCGATGGCCGTGATCGAGGAAGAGATCCAGAAGTGGGTTGGTAAGGCCAAGGCCGGCGAACTCTGAGATCTGCCCTCCGCGCGAATTGCTTCAGCGCGGAAACGCACCACGACAGCGCCTCGAGTAGGCGCTGTCGGTGCTTTGTGCGATCAAAGATCTAGCAGGTCGAGACCACTGGCTGGTCGCTCAGCGCGAGCGACGCCTGAGCGCTCTAGCTCGGCGAGCACGGCAAGGACACACGCTTCGTCGTATGCATCGCCGAGGATCTGCAAGCCGATGGGGAGCCCTTTGGCTCCGAGCCCGACTGGAGCGGTGCCAGCAGGGATGCCCGTTAGATTCCCAAGGAACGCAAACCGGCAAGCATCCTCCAGTGCCGGCGGGTCTACGAATCCCTGAGAGGCCTCGGCGTCCGTCACCGGAGGTGCCGTCGCGGCTGTGGTCGGCAACGCAAGGACATCTACCTCTGACAGCAGCTTAGCCGTTTCCGCGCGCAACCGCGCGCGGAGGCGTTGAGCGTCGAGGTAGTCATCGGACGCAAACGCCTCCATGCCACGCATTAGGAGCTGCACGTCGAGCCCCAGCTCGTCCATGTGCTCCGCGCGTTCGAGGCGCATGGCGGTGTAGATCTCCAGACCAATCGTGAGGTAGCCCATGGCCGCAGCGTGGCGGATCAGCGGCAGCTTTACCTGCACGAGCTCGGCGCCCGCCGCTTCGAGCGCGCGCAGGGCCCGGTGCCCTGCGTCGCTGACTTCATGGCTGGCTGCGTCCCATTCGGATTCGATGACTCCGATGCGTAGACCCCTGACGCCGCGGCTCAGCGCGCTCACGAGCTCCCCTTGATTGTACGCGGGTGCCGGCAGCGAGGCGGTGTCCGTCCAGTCGCTGCCGGCTGTTGCCTCGAGGAACACAGCCAGGTCGTAGCTCGAGGCTCCGATGGGGCCGAGGTGCACTACGGAACTGCCGCCAGCGGAGCCGTGGCCAGTGGCTGGGATGAGACCGAAGGTTGGCTTGAGACCGAACACGCCGTTGAAGCAGGCAGGGATGCGGATCGAGCCACCGCCGTCGACGCCGAGCGCGACTGGCGCGACTCCCGTCGCGACAACCACGCCTGACCCGCTGCTACTTCCGCCGGGAAGGTGCCCGGGATTGTGCGCGTTACGCGGCATCGTGCGGTGGACGTTGCCACCTAGCGGGGAGAGTCCGTACTCGGTCATCGGCGTCTGACCGAGGAGCAAGGCACCGGCGCTGCGTAGCCGTGCGACGCACGTGGAGTCGCTGGCGGCGGGAGTCTTGGGCATCCAGCCCGTCCCAAGGCGCGTCGGCAGGCCTGCGAAATCGATCTCTTCCTTGATCGCAACGGGCACGCCATCGAGCGCACTCAGGGGCGTTCCCGCGCGGAAACGAGCGGTGGCTGCGGCGGCCGCGTCCCGTGCGCCGTCTTCATCGGTCTCCGACAGTGGCCCAAGGCTCGGCTGACGCCGAGCGAGATCTTTTGCAGCGACGAACGCGCGCTCGCAAAGCTCGTCCGGAGTGATACGGCCCTCGCGCAGGGCGTGCGCGTAGCTCTGCGTCGTGTTCGGCCACTTCTGATCCGCGGGCAACGGGAGGTCCTGTGAAGGCCTGCCGTGATCCGGTCGCGCGCGCACCGGGAGGTAGTTCATCGGAAGCGCGAGCCGGGCGTCCTCTGGCAGTCGCTTCAGGTCTTCGATACCGAGCTGTTGGCGGAGGACTGCGCTGGTCAGGCGGTGAGCGGGGGTGTGGCGGACAGCCTTCACCAGGGCGCGAAGCGCCTTGCCCGTGATGCGGCCTTGAGGAAGCTCGAACATGCCCGCACTCTACACGAGCGGAGAGAGGTGGGCGCGTTGCTCAGGCGGTGTAGCTGCTTCGCGCGGCCAGCGAGCTACTTCGTGCGCGCGCGGTAGCTGAAAAATGCTTCACCGCCGGGAGCGTCTCCTGTCAGGTCCAGGCTGACAGCAAGCTCCGCGTGTTCCCGAACGCACTGGCCAGAGTCGCCAGAGTGACACCAGTAGTACGACAGCTTGATCTGCGCTTTGCCCGGACTGGACTCATCGACCTCCACAGGGAGCGCCACGGGACTGCCGGGTTCCATCTGGGTCTTGAGCTTGCTGGGGAACTTCAGTCCTTCACCGGAAGCTTCGATAACCACGGGTGAGCCCGCGGTGAGCTTGGCGCCTGAGGGTGGCTCGAGCCCGATGAACACGGTGCCTTTACCGGGCCCGAGCTGTCCCTGTGCTTTCACCGGCTGACTCAGGGAGCTGCTACCGGCTGCGTCTTGAGCAACGGCTGCGTCTCGAGCAACGACGGCGCTTGGAGCAACGACGGCGTTTCTGTCGTCCGTGAGCCGTTTGACGTCGCTCGCGCCTCCCTTCTCTGAGGAGGCGTGGGCGATCGGAGCGGCGACCACGCCGACCACGAGCAACCCAGCGAGGGCAGGCAAAGCAAGGAGACGCTTCGGAGGGATGCGCATTACCCCCAGTATACGCTCGAATGCTGCCGAGGTTTCCGTCGAGCTGTCACGCAGCTTGCGGATGCGAGCTGAGGTGCAGGCTGCTGAGGTGCGGGCTGCTGAGGTGCAGCCTCCTGAGGTGCAAGGTGTGGTGCCTGGAGCCAAGCGGGTGTGGGGCGATGTCATGCTGCTTCCGTGTGAGCCCGCGGCGGGGAGAAGGGTTCGAGCGCCTGACGCTCAACCCGGGAGCAGGACTTACATTCCTGCGCGGCGTGGCTTGAAAGGGACTCGAGAGTCGGGGATGCTTTCCATCCCCTCTGCGCGCTGCTTCGGCGGCGCGCACCCATTGCTTATTCGGCTGACAGAGTGCCGGGAGCCGTCCCCAGAGTGGACACCCGTGAGCACCGCGCGAAACGCCAAGGATCGTCCTTATGTCGCTTGAGCTGCCATCGACGGAGAATCGTTTCGAGAGTGTTTGCGAGCTGTTCTTTCAGCGCGCGCAGGAGCAGCCGGAGAGGGTTGCTTACCGGTATTTCGAGCGACCGACGCGTCAGCGGGACGTGAGTTATCGCGAGTTCAGCACCCAGGTGCGCCTGTTCTCGCTGGGGCTGCAGGCGTTGGGCTTGCCGCCAGGTGCGAAGGTAGCGGTGATCGCCGAGCAAGGTCCCGAGTGGACGATCGCCGATCTCGGTGTGCTCGCGGCCGGCGCCGTCGCGGTGGCGCTCCCGAGCGGGCTCGGCGCCGCGGAGCTCGAACGGACGCTGCGCGGACTCGAGGTACGCGTCGTTGTGTGTGGTTGCCGTGCGGATGCGGAAACCGTTTGCGCCCTCAAGACGGCGCTGCCGACGCTGGAGAAGTTGGTGGGCTTTGCCGGTGCGGCGAGCGTGGATGGGGTGCTGCCTCTGGGTGACCTGATGGGCAAAGGTAGAGAACTCGAGGACTGCGCACGCAGTTCCCGCCCGCCGAGTTCACGCTCCGGAGCCATGCAGCGTCGTGGCGTGCAGCAGTCTGCGCCCGAGCAGCTCGCGTTGTTGCTCTACCATCGCGGAGCGTTCTTGCGCGTGGCTCACCAGCAGCTGGTGGAGTTTGCGCGTTCGCTGCCCCGCGCGTTGCAACTCAATGGAGATGACGTCGCGATGCCCGTGCTCCCGATGCACGATCCGGCTGAGCACGCGGTTGGGCTCTACGCTCGAGCACTGGCAGGCGTCACGACGTCGTACATGCCTTGCGCGAAGCTCGACTCGTTGAACGAGCTCGACGCTTGCCTCGGCCGCATCAACCCCAGCGTGCTGGTGCTCGGACCAACGGAGCTCGCCCACTTCGCGCAGCGAGTCGAGGCGCTGGGCGCCTCACCAGCACAGCGTCCAGCGTTCGACTGGGCGCGCCGCGTGGGGCTCGAGGCGGCGGCGCGCCGGCGTACGGGCACCTCGATGGGGATGAAGCTTGGCGCCCAGGTGGCGGTGGCGGACAGCTTGGTCTGGGCGCGGGCCCGCGAGTTCCTGGGACGTAAGGTCCGGGCGGTGGTGTGCTGGGGTGTCAGCGCGGACGCGCCCGAGGTGGAATGGCTGCACGCTTCGGGGCTCACGGTGGTGCCGATGCAGGAGCTCGGGCTCTCCGCGTCGACCTTGCAGAGCTTGGGCGTCTGAGCGTTTCCGTGCGGGAGTTGCGCTGACCGTGCGTAGCGCCTCCCCCCCCAAAAAAAAAAAGAAAAACCTCGCGGAAACACGCCGCGACTACCAGCGGGGGCGGGGCGGGTGGCGCTCCAGGTAGCGCACGGCGCCGCAGGCGTAGCGATTGCCGGTTTCGCAGGCGCTGTGGACCTTTTGGCAGCTCTCGCGCAGCTCCGGGCGCTGGACGCACAGATTGAAGCAGGCCTCGATGTCGCCTTTTTCGCAGCCCTTTTCGTAGCGTGAGGCCTCGAGTTCCTTGCTGAGCACACGGGCGAAGATCAGCGCGAAGCCGATCACGAATGCCCACAGCAACACGCGACGCGCAGGGTTTCTACGCGTCGCGGGGCTGGAGGGCGGGCTCTCGGTCACACCGAGTCGCGGCGCTTCAAGATGATCAAGACCACCATCAGGATCGAGAACATCATGACCGTGAGCACGACGGGTGGGAGCCAGGTGAGCTCCCAGTTCTCGAAGCCCCAGGCGCCGTTGAACGTCGTGCTGGCGATCTGCGCCTTGGCGCAGTGGAATTTGCCAGCCACCAGGAAGTCCGGAACGGACGAAGCGTCGGGCTTCTTGATGTCGATGATCCACGCCGGATCGGTGGCGATGGCCAGGCGCTCCTGAGCCACCACGCCTTCGAAGCCCCAGCGCGCGGGCACGATGTACATCGGCCACTTGAGGTACGGGTTGGTGGTCATGGGGACCATGAGACCTGCGAGCACGACCTGTGGGATGAGCGCGATCGGAGTCAACGCCATCGCTGCCTCCGCGCTCTCGACCATGGTGCTGAGCAGCAAGCCGAGGGCGACGGAGTTCATACTCACCGCGACCAGGATCCCGAGGTCGATGAAGAACGCTTGGGGGCCGCCGTTGAAGCCCAGGGAGAAGAACACGATGGCCAAGAGCACCGTGCACTGGATCACGCAGAACATGCTGAGCAGGAAGAACTTCGAGAACACGTAGTTGAACAGCCCGAGGTTCACCATGCGTTCGCGCAAGTAGACTGCGCGCTCGCTGACGATTTCACGCGCGGCGTTGCTGGTGCCGAACCACACGGCGCTCACCACGAGGAAGTTCGCGGCGCCGGAGTGATCCGGCGTGGTTTGCATGTTGTTCAGCGTGTCGCCGATGCCGCCGCCGAGGCTGCCGAACTTCTTGCCGAGCTCCTGCAGTGCCCCGAGGCACCAATAGGGGATCGCGTCCTGCATGAAGCCGAACACCATCGCCAGCAGCACACCGATGATCGGCGCCTGGGCCAGCATGATCACGATGCCGCTGGTGTCTCTGACTTTGACCTTGAAGTAGCGACTCAGCAGGAGGCCAAACTGGCCTCGGCCCTTGGGTCTGGTGCGCGAGAGCTGCTGCTGAGAGCCGCTACCGACCGCGCGCCTTCCCGAGAACATCTTCTGAAAGGTCGGGTTCTGCGGGTTGAAGAACTCCTTGTGCCATTCCCGCGCGTCAATGGATCGCGCCTCCTGTTTGCTGGCGTGGGGGTTCTGCGCGACCAGCTGCTGGAGAATCGGCCCTTCCCGCTGGTTGAGCATGTCAAACATGTCGCGCGGGTTGTCGATGTCGTTGGTGCGGCCTTGACGCTCGAGGTAGCTGCCGAAGAAGCGGTAGGCGTCGGGCTTGGTGGGGCCGTAGAAGATCGGGATGCCACCGGTGCCGAGCACGAGGGTCAGGTTGAACTTCTCGAATTCGTCCTTCGCCGGCTGATGGATCGTGGTGATGATCGTCTTGCCGGTCTGCTTGGCTAGATCCGCGAGGAGCTGAACCAAGGCCGTGGTGTCGTCTGCGGCGAGACCTGACGTCGGCTCGTCGAGGAACATGATGATGGGGTCGGTCACCAGCTCCATCGCGATGTTCACGCGCTTGCGCTGACCACCCGAGAGCACCTTCTTTTCGGGCTTACCGATTTGCAGGTGCTTGACGCTGTCGAGGCCGAGCTGGCGCAGCGTCATGTCCACGCGACGATCGATTTCGTCTTCGGAGAAGTCAGGCGGCAGGCGGAACTTGGCGCTGTAGCGCACGGCCTCCACACCGTCAGCTCCGGATGGACGATGTCGTCCTGGGGCACGTAGCCGATGGAGCCGCGCAGCACGTCGTAGATCGCGTACAGATCTTCGCCGTTGATCCGCACCTGACCATGGGTGGGCGGCAAGTAGCCGTTCAAGGTCAAGAGCAGCGTGGTCTTGCCGGCGCCTGACGGACCCATCAGCGCGATCAAGTCGCCGGGCATGGCCTTGAAGCTGATGTGGTCGAGGAGCGTCTTGAGCTCCTTCGGGTTGTCGCGGTCGGGGACTTGAATCACCAGGTCCCAGGCTTCGATTTCGTACAGCGGGCGTCCCGCCCACTGTGCGGAGTCTTCGACGACGACGGCGACCTCTTGCGCTTCCTCCTGGATCAGGAGGGGCATGGGTCCGATGAACACCTTCTCGCCGCTCTGGACCGGGACCTTTTGCCCTGGGGGAATGCGTTGCCCACGCACGTAGGTGCCGTTGGCGCTGCCTCGATCCTCCAAGTAGAGCTGGCCCTGGATCTTGTGCAGCAAGGCGTGCTTGCTGGAGATCTGCGGGTGATTGATCGGGATGTCGTTGTCGTCGGTGCGGCCAATGGTCTTGAAGGCGGAGCCCGTTGCACCACCGAGCTGAACCTGACCGATGACTGTCTTGTGCTTCTTGCGTGGACCCGAGCCGCCGGATGCTCCAGCTGCTGCTGCGCCTGCTGGGGCCGCCGCAGCGGGCTGGCCACCTGCCAAGAGTTGCTGCACGACGCTGGCAGCGAGGGGCACCGGCCCAATGGCGACCAGCGCGTTCGCATCCAAGGGGCGTGATTGTTCGGGGGGGAGGCGCTCCTGGCCGATCCAGGTTCCGCTCGTGGAGCCGTGGTCCATGACCGTGAACGGTTGCTGGCGGAAGGTCGCGTGCCTCCCGGAAACGTTCTGGTTGTGGACGACGATGTGGCAGCGGGCTGCGTCACGCCCCACGGTCAGTTCGCCTGGGGTGGGGGCGAGTTGCCCCTTGTCGAGCAGCATCAGCGCGATGGCGGGGTGCGCGTTGGGAAGCGCCGCCTGACCCACCACGAATTGCGTGCGGAAATCGAAGGGCACGGTGGAGGCGGGTTGCAAGGGCTGACCGTTTGCGCTGGTCTGCCCGGTGCCACCATCGACGAACACCAGCTGGCCCCCGCCTTGGTGAACGATGCGGGCGTGCTCAGGAGCTACGCCGGGGCCTCCGAGTCGAATTTCGCAGTGGGGCGCACTGCCGATAAGGATGGTCTGCTTGCCAAAGCCGGGGATCATCTTGAGTTCACCGCTCTCGTGGGTCGCGTAAGGGTCGTGAAGTGGGTCGCAGCATTTGCGCGGGAAGGCGCGTGGGACTGTCGCACAATACTCTGAGCGCCTCTACGGGCTGCTGGCGTCTGGTGTGATCGCGTCCGCTGGGGCTCCCGCGTCCCGCTTGCTAGGGGGTTCGGCCGACGCCGGATGTTCGGGTTGCGCTGGCGTTTCTGGCGCAGCATCGAGCGCCTGTGGAGCCAGCTCCAGGATGCGGCCATGGCTCGGATCTGGCGCGATCAGCGGCTCCTCGGGGGGCGCGGGTGGTGCGGGTTTGTGGGAGCCGATGAGCCACCAGGCGATGATCGCAACCAGGATGAACACCGCGAGTCCAGCGCTCACGGTCACTACGTTGCGTCCAGCCAGGCTGGTTCGTCGCATCAGCAAGCTGGGGCGCGCGGGCTCGTCGACCAGCGTGATGGGCGCGCGCTCCGTTCGGGGTTGCGTGTCGTCGCTGATGGTGGCGGGCACATCCATCGGCTCGAGCAGCTGAGTTGCGCCGACCGTTGGCGAGACGGCATGGGGAGCGCCTCCTGGCACCGTCGCGGGAGGCTCGGCGTGCAGCGTCGCTCCCGCAGCCTCGAAGCGCGTGGGAAGCGGCGCGTGTTGATGCAGCGGTGCCTCGACGATTTCGATCAGTTGGACCGAGATGTTGTCATGGCCGCCGCGCTCATTGGCGAGATCAACGAGTTGTTGGCAGGTGACCGCGGGGCCGCTGGCGATGCTGCCGGGCACCAGCTCTCGCAGTTCTGCGTCGCTCACCATGTCCGTGAGGCCATCGCTACACAGCAGCAGCGCATCCCGAGCTCGCAGTGAGAAGGGCCCGCTGAGTTCTACCTCGACATCGCGATGAGTTCCGAGGGCGCGGGTGATCTGGTTGGCGTCTGGGTGCTGCGCCGCTGCGTCGGGGGTGAGCACACCCGCGTCCATCAGCTCCTGGACCACCGAGTGATCCCGGGTGAGGCGCGTGATGGATCCGTCTCGCAACAGGTAGCAGCGTGAGTCTCCGACGTGGGCGATGCTGAGTCCGCTCGCGTGTATCAGCGCGGCAACGCACGTCGATCCTGGACGCGCGCCCGGGGGCATGCCTTCGCCGAGCGCAAACACCGCATGGCCGGCTGCCTGCACGGCGCCGCGCAGCGCGGCGGGGATGTCGCCGTCGGCGGCGAACTGGCCAACGTACGCCACGACCGCGTCGACCGCGGCGCGGCTTGCCTCTTGGCCTGAGAGGTGCCCTCCCATGCCATCACACAACACCGCGAGGTGACCTAGCGGTGTCTCCGCGTAGGCACTCGAGTCTTCATTGGTTTGCTTGCTCGGGTCCCGACCCGGGTCGCTGAGCTCAGCAAAGTCGATCACCACGCCGCGCGCGGTTCTCCGCATGGTCTACTCCAGGGTGACGCTGAACTCTGCAGGGCCGAAGCGTAGAAGTGAACCGTTGCGCACGCTGGACCAATTGCCCGGAGTGAGGCGGTTGCCGTTGAGGAACGTGCCGTTGTTGCTGTTGTCGTCTCGCAGCATCAGCTTTCCGTCTTCGATCTTGATTGAGGCGTGCAGTCCGCTGACGCGCGGCTCGGTGAGCAGGATGGCGCACTGAGAGCCGTCGCGGCCAACCCGCATCTCCACTCCTGGTACGACAGTAAACACGCCTTGTGACCCTTGGAGTGTGGCTCTCGATGCAGAAACGCCCGACTGGTAGGGGTCGGGCGGGGCTTTCATGGGTCGGGCGGGTGCGTCGGTCGTCACCCCGTACTTGGGTGGCTCGGCCCCGAACATGAACTCGGGGCTCACCACAGGTGCTGCCGGATCCGGTGGATGCTCGACCACCAATGGAGCAGAGCGGCCGCTGCGGGCGCCGCGGCCGCGAAGGCGGGAGGGGCCGCCGCTGGCGTCGGCGGCCCATGAGAGATCGAGGGCGGTGGCTCCGCGTTTGGCGGCACAGCGCCTGGCAGCGCCGCCGCTGGCGCGACCGCGGGAGGCGCGGCCGCGATAGGGGGCGCGGCAGGCACCGCGCCCGGACCAGCAGGCGCGGCACCATACTGACCACCACCGTAGCCGCCGCCCTGAGGAGGATAGCCGCCGCCCTGGGGCGGATAACCACCGCCACCGTAGCCGCCGCCTGGTCCACCGTAGCCGCCGCCTGGTCCACCGTAGCCACCGCCTGGTGGCATAGCCGGAGGCGGCGGCGGAGGCGGCCGCCGGTTCTTCCCGCCGCTGCGCACGATGACCACCACCAACAGCGCGATCACCGTGAGCCCAAACAAGCCGATCAGAACGTACAGGATCGGGAAAGGACCGCTGCTCGTGGCCTTCACCTGGAGGATGGTGTCCGCGGTGACGCCGCTCGTGCGCTTGGCGCGATTGTCGAACAGCACCACACGAGCGACGGCTTGGCTCCCCGAGCCGTGGATGATCTTGTCTTTGTCGGGAGCTTCGAACTCCACGTAGGTATCGTTTGCCTCGATCGCCTTGCCGCGCATGCCTTGCTGAATCAGCTGGGTTTGCGCCTTCTTGGCTTGGTCGATGTTTGCACCAGCGAGCGCAGCTGGTGGGTTCTGACCTGCGGGCAGGAAATAGACTTCTGCGCGGCTGGTATCACCGCCCCAGCAGAAGTTGCCGAACACCTTGAATTTTCCGCCTGGATATACTCCGCCCGCCTGAGCGATGTTGTCCTGAGTCAGCTTCTGGTTGACGTCGAGGGGCCAAGTGGTCGGATCGATGCCGACCGGCACGTCCTTGAATGTGTTGTCGCCCAGGATCGGCGGCTTGACGTTGTTGAACACCAGGCTGAACGTCTGCGTGACGCTGGTAGCCACGCAGGAGAGTCGCGCCTTGATCAGGTACATCTTGGAGAAGCGGGTGCGCACCGCCTTCACGATGGTGTCGGCGCGCCCGCCCTGGCCGCCGCGCATGATCGTGTAGAGTCCGCCGATCTCCGGGTTTGCCAGGTTCTGCATGAACTCCATCGAGTTCTTCTTGAACTCGTCGTAGGTCGTATGCGGGAACCAGATGCTCACAATCGGGAGCGGCATCTTGGGCAGCGCCGTGTTGTCCTCGGGGAAACGTCCACCGGTCAGGTACTGCTGGAGCTGGAGCGCACCGGGACCGGTGGTTGAAGGGTCCGTTCCGCCAAAGCCGCTGGAAAGCACCACCAACGCTTGGTGCATCGGTACTTGAATCGTCTCACCGACGTTGCCCAGGTTCTTGAACGCATCGGTGACTCCGGTCTTGATCAGCGTGAGCAGCGTGCGGTTACGCCCGGAGCTCGGCATCACACTGGACTGCGAGCGAATCACTGAGCTGGCCTTGCTCTTGTCCGCAGCGGATAGCCATTTGGAGTCCTTGAACACCGCGCGGTCATTGAAGAACATGACGTTGACGATGTCGTTGCGGCCCATGCTTTGGACGAATCGATCGGCGACTTGCTTCGCCTCCTCGAAGCCGCCTTGCATCCGCTTGTCGGCGTCGATCATGATCAACCACGCCGTGCCCACGCCCGGCTGATTGAGCTGCTCACCCCAGCGGTCGACCTTCTCGATCTTGCCGAGGCTGTCCGCGCCGTCGACCTTGACCGTGAAAATGGCGTTATCCTTGGGGAAAGGAAACACCTCGTAGAGTGCGCCTGGCTTCTCCAGCGCGGCGCTCATGCAGTCGTACAGCGCGTTGCCGGTCATGGCGGCGCAGCCGCTGGTAGCGTCGCCGACGCGCTTGGTCTGCACGACCTCGGTGACCATGGTGATCAAGGGATCGCCGCTCTCGGTGCTGGCCCGAGGATCGATGCGCAAAATGTGTGCTTCGGGAGCGGCGTTTGCGGCCGCTGGAAGCATCCAAACGCACATCGCTAAGGCGAAGCACGCCCATATCCGAGCCCCGACGCCGCGGGAGCTACTACCAAAGCCGAGTCTATCCATTTGCAACTGCTATCCGTTGACGCACTGACGGGCCGCTGAGTCCCATGCTGCTCAGCGGCCAATCGTAAACCACTCAGATCACTTTGACTGTGCAGCTGTAGCCGCCGAAGCGGACAGCGTCGCCGTCCCTCAGATCCCGAGGTTGGTTGTTCGGCAACCGCTCGCCGGAGAGATACGTTCCGTTGGTGCTGCCGGGATCTTCGAGCGTGAGCTTACCGGGGCGAGCCGTGGCCGTGATGACGGCGTGGCGACTGGAGGTCGTCGGGTGGTCGATCTCGATGTCCAACCCCTCCATGGCATCTTTGCGTCCGATCACGTTCTTGCCCGCGTACAGCGGCCAGAATGTGCCGAGCTCGTTGCCTTCGAAACTCACGATGAAGCCTGCGAGCACCCGCGCACCATCCGCCGCAGGTGCTGGCGCTGGAGCGGCAGCAGGGGCCGGGGGGGGTGGCGCGTATGCTGGCGCGGGCGCGCCGGGAGGCGCACCGAAGCCGCCGTCCGCAACCGGGGGCGCGGTTGGCGCGAAGGCGGGATCGCCCGCCGGGCCCATTGGCGGTGCCATTGGCGGCGCGCCGGGTGGTCCGTATCCGGGAGGAGGCGCGCCCATCGGCGGTCCCATTGGCGGCGCGCCGGGCGGTCCGTATCCGGGAGGAGGTGCACCTGGCGGCGGTCCCATTGGCGGCGCACCCATTGGCGGCGCACCCATTGGCGGCGCACCGGGCGGCCCGGCTCCAGGTGGCGGACCACCCATTGGAGGCGCGTCAGGCGGTCCGTATCCTGGAGGCGGCGCACCTGGAGGTGCGCCTGGCGGCCCGTATCCAGGTGGCGGCGCACCCAGTGGCGGCGCACCGGGTGGCCCGTATCCAGGTGGCGGTGCGCCGGGCGGTCCGTATCCGGGAGGAGGCGCACCCATGGGTGGTGCGTCGGGCGGTCCGTATCCGGGAGGAGGCGCACCGGGAGGAGGCCCACCCATCGGCGGTCCCATGGGTGGCGCGCCGGGCGGTCCGTATCCGGGAGGAGGCGCGCCCATTGGCGGTCCCATCGGTGGCGCGCCCGGAGGAGCGCCCGGCGGCGCACCCCAGCCTCAGCAGCGGCTCCACCGCCTTGCAGCTCTGGCGCCATGGTTTCGCCGAATGGATTCAGGCCAGCAGCAGGTGCACCCACCCGCTGGGGATTGTCAGCCGGCGGTCCCCAGCCACCAGCCACAGGTGGCGCGTCTGGTGGGGGCCCAGGCGGCGGCGCACCCGGCGGTGGTCCGTAGGGAGACGCTGGCGGCGCACCCCAGCCAGCGGGCGCTGGAGGCGGAGGCCCTGGCGGCGCGCCGGGCGGAGGTGCTCCTGGAGGTCCTCCTGGAGGCGGTCCCCAGCCTGCGGGCGGTCCACCGGGTGGGGGAGCGCCGGGCGGCGGTGCGGCCGCAGCGGGCAGTGGGGCAGCGCAGGAAGCGCAGAACTTTGCCGCGTCGTCGTTGTTCTGGCCGCAGCGCGGGCACTGAATCATGCTTGAAACCTCCGATTGATGCTGAGACGCGGGTGGGGCCCACGATCAGCCGTAGTTCGCGCCCGTCCCCACCAATTGTCCGGCAGGCGGCGCAAGGTCGCGCGCAGCATACCTTTTCAGCTGTCGCCAGAGTACCCCGATGGAGCTTGTAAGCGCAGAGTTGCCTGGCGCTTCATTAACCGCGCTCCTCCCCCCCAAACGCTCGTTTTGGCGTGGAGACTGGTTCTCCGCCGGAGTTGCCTGGGGGTGCCGTCCCGGGACGGGCGACAAACGCGAAAACGCCGACTCCTGAGGGAGCCGGCGTGCTCTTTTGCTGGCTAGCGAAAATCCAGCGGAACAGCGCTCGCTTGGCGGCGCTTTACTTCGTGTTGCGATCCTTCACGTCGCGCACGCGCGCCGCCTTGCCTCGCAGGTTGCGGAGGTAGAAGAGGCGGGCACGACGAACCACACCTTGGCTCAGCAGCTCAATCTTCTCGAGGCGAGGGGTGTGCAGCATGAAAGTACGCTCCACGCCCACGTTGAAGCTCACCTTGCGCACCGTGAAGGTGCTGCGCGCGCCAGCGCGGTGGCGCTTGATGACGATGCCCTTGAACACCTGGACGCGGAGCTTGTCGCCCTCGACGATCTGGTAGTGGACCGCGACGGTGTCACCGACGCGAAACTCAGGCAGGTCGGTGCGGAGGTTCTTCGCCTCAAGGGCTTCAATCTTGGCAGAAACGGTTGCGGACATGGTGCGCCTCAAATCAGATTGGCTATCAGGCAGCCAGCGAAGGGTGTTCGGGGCCCCGAGCTCCCCTGCCACAGCGGAAGGACCGCTTGGAAGTGCTCGGAATTGTGCGGCTCCGAGAAAAGAGCGGCTCCGAAAAGAGCGAGTTTTGGACTCGCCCTCGAGCCGTGGCTCGCTCAAGCAAGGGTCGCTTGATCAAGCACGAAGGGCTCGCCCCGAATTGGGGTGCGGGATTATGCACCGAGGCAGCCGCCAGTCAATGAGCTTCGCGGCTTTGTTTTTCATTCCGCACGTCGGTCGAGACCGACTTCCCTTGACCAGGGCCGGATCCAAGGCTATCCCGCGCGTCCCGGTTTGCCCCATTGGGAGCCAAACCAAACCACAACTCAGACTACCGCGCCACTCGGCGCGGCGTACCGCGGCGCCACACCGGCGCCAGCTGCCACTCAGCAAGCGGAACGGTAGCGGCACACGGCTTCATCGAGGTCGTGGGCAACGGGCCGAAACCCCAAGGAGCACTCAATGAACACGAACCCCGGCGTCGTCGGACGCAAGCTTGGCATGACTCAGCTAGTTGCTGAGGACGGAACCGTCACCCCCTGCACCGTGGTTGAAGCCCGCGCCTTCGTGGTGGGCAAGCGCACTCAGGAGAAGGACGGCTACGACGCGCTGATCATCGGCTTTGGTGAGCTCAAGGAGAAGCACACCACCAAGCCCGTGGCAGGCTTCTTCAAGAAGAACGGCGTCGACGCCAAGAAGCACCTGAAGGAGCTGCGTTGCAGCGCCGAGCACGCCGCCAAGTTCGAGCTGGGGGCCGAAGTGAAGCTCGACGAGATCTTCGTCGAGGGGCAGTTCGTCGACGTCCAGTCCACTTCACGCGGTCGCGGCTTCAGCGGCGTCATGCGTCGCCACAACTTCAAGGGTGCGGTGAACAGCCACGGCGCTCACGAGTACAAGCGTCACGGTGGCTCCATCGGTTCCAACATGACCCCCGGTCGCGTCTTCAAGAACAAGAAGATGCCCGGACAGGGCGGCAACAAGACCGTCAGCGTCCTGAACCAGAAGGTGGCCAAGGTGCTGGCGGAGGACGGCCTCGTGTTGATCCGCGGCGGCATCCCCGGTGCGCGTGGCGCGATGATCACCGTGCGTGGCGCCGTGAAGAAGAAGAACGGCGGCGTTCCCCAGGCCTGAGCCGGCAGCCTGATTCGCTAGCGCAAGCAGCGAATCAAGCACGGAAAGCCCACCGCTCGCGGTGGGCTTTCCTCGTTTGTGAGCCAGCGTACACTCGCCGGGCATGGCTAAGACGCCGCTCTACACCGCGCTCCTTCGGGCCCTCGCGCGCCAGCCGAAGCTTGAATCCGCGAGGCAATGGTCCGCTGGCTCTCATCGGCTGTCTCGCCGCGCGTGGCTCTCTGGCGTCACCGCCCTGAGCGGCGCAACCCTCGCCGGTTGCGGCGAAAAGCGCTCCCCGGCAGCGCCGGCTCCAAAGTCGCCGTCGCGAGGAGCCCCTCGCGTCGCCATCGTGGGCGCCGGCCTCGCGGGACTTCACGCGGCACATCGCCTGCGCGAAGCCGGGATCGAGGCGGAGTTGTTCGAAGCCGCCGCGCGCGTCGGCGGTAGAGTCTTCAGTGACCGCCGCACGTTCGCGCCGCAGCACTGTGAGCTCGGCGGCGAGCTGATCGACACCGGTCACCTGACGATGCATGCGCTACGCGAAGAGCTCGACCTGCGCTTCCTGGACTACGACCGCGGACCCCAGGAGCTAGGGCTCAAGATCCGTTTTGCTGGTTCCACACTGGGAGAGCCCGAGATCCTCGAGGCGTTTGCCCCGGTCGCCGCGGCCATCGAAAAGTCCCTCGAGCAGCTCAAGGATCCGGAAGGCGACATCAGCTACAGGAGCCCGAACGGCGCTCAGGACCTGGATAAACTCAGCATCGATCAGTGGTTCAGCCAGCAGGGGATCAGCGGCTGGATTCGCGACTTTCTGTCGGTTGCGTACACGACGGAGTTCGGGCTCGAGAGCGATGAATCGAACGCGCTCAACCTGCTCTGGATGATTTCCACAGAGCTCACGAAGTTCAAGCTCTACGGCGACTCTGATGAGCGCTTTCACACTCAAGAGGGCAACGAAGCCTTCGTGCGTGGCTTGGTCGCGAAGCTTGATTCCTCGAGGATTCATGCGCGGCACGCGCTCGTGGCCCTCAAGGAGACGCCAGCCGGGGCTTATCGCCTGAGCTTCGACGGGCAGACGCGCGAAGCGGTGTTCGACGAGGTGATCCTCGCGCTGCCGTTCACGCTGCTCCGGGACGTGAAGCTTGACGTCGCGCTGCCCCCCGTGAAGCGCCGCGCGATCGACGAGCTCGGCTACGGCAAGAACGCGAAGCTGATGTGTGGCTTCGAGCAGCGCATGTGGATCGCGCAGCGCAACAACGGCGAGACGTACAGCGACCTCGGCTATCAGTCGACGTGGGATACGAGCCGCATGCAAGCGACGGACAAAGGCCTACTCACCAACTTCACTGGCGGGGCTCACTCGGACGCCATGGGGCAGCTCTCTTTGGAGGCGGCAACCACCGAGTTCTTGGAGCAGCTCGACCAGGTGATACCGGGCGCCAAAGCCGCGCACGATGGTCAGCGCACGCGCTTCCTCTGGAACACTCAGCGCTGGACCCGCGGTAGCTACGCGTCGTGGAAGGTTGGCCAGTACACGACCATCGCGGGCGCTGAAGGGGAACCCGTGCGGGGCCTGAAGTGCGCCGGAGAGCACACCAGTCTCGATTTTCAGGGCTACATGGAGGGTGCTGCGCTGAGCGGTGCGCGCGCCGCGCTCGAAGTGGTGCGCTCGCGCCGCTTGGAGGGTGCCATCCACGCGGGCTCACCCCCTGCGACCAAAATCTGGGAGCTGGCGCGGGTCGAACTGGGCGGCTAACACCAGGGCTCTCCCGCTGACCCGCGATAGTTGAACGCGTGACCTCTCCCCCTGAACTGACCAGCCCCGCTCCGCATGGCGAGGCGACGCCCTGGCTCGAGCCGTGGTGCGCGCCGCGCGCATGCTCCACGTCGACTCCCGCGTGCTGGTAATAGACAAGCCGAGCGGCTTGCCGGTTCACGGCGGAAACGTTGAACTCGCGGAGGACCTGGTGACGCGTCTTGGAGCTTGGCTCCAGGCGCGAGGCGAATCGAGCTACCTGGCGGTGCACCAGCGGTTGGATCAAGGGACGAGCGGCGTGCTGTTCCTGCTGCGCGATGCCGAGCTCAACAAGGCCGTCGCCGAGGAGATGGAGGCCCACCGCTCCGAGCGCCGCTACCTCGCCGTGGTGAGCGGCGCGTCGCCGATCCTGGGCAAGCGTGGCAGCCAGGTGTTCGAAGATCGCTTGCTCACCAAGAAGGCCCACGGGCAGCTGCGAGTCGAGGTGTCCTCTCGCGGCAAGCCGGCGCGTACCCGCTGCAAGGTGCTCGAGCGAGTCGGGGAGCGCGCGTTGCTCGAGCTGTGTCCGGAGACGGGGCGCACACATCAGCTCCGGGTTCAGCTGGCGAGCCGTGGGCTCCCGATCCTCGGGGATACGCTCTACGGTGGCGCGCCCGCTAGTCGACTGCTGCTCCACTGTCAGAGCCTTCGGCTCGCTTCACTCGACTTGCAGGCCGAAGCGCCAATGCCAGAGCTCTTCGCCGAGGCTCTATCGGCGCCCGCCGGGCCGACTGAAGCATCTCTCACCGTGATACCACGCGGTAAAGAACTCGCGCGGCGCCTGGATGACGCGCTCAGCAGGCGCTGGCCGCTCAGAGACACGTGTGACGTGCTCCGCTTGGTGCACGAGTACGGAGACGGCCTGCCGGGCCTCTCGGCGGATGCGTACGGGAAGTGGGTCGTGCTGTCGATCTACACCCCGGAGGCACTGGAGCAGGCGCCGTTCATCGCCGACCACCTGCTCGAGCGAGGCTTCGCCGGCGTGTATCTGAAGCAACGCGTACGGGCCGACTTGCGGCGGACCGATCAGCAAGCGCTTGCGCCCAATGAGGTGTTCCGTGGGGAAGCGACCCCGGCGGAGCTGCAGGTGCGGGAGGGTCAGCTCAAGTTCTTGGTCGACCTCCGAGATGGGCTCTCGACCGGCTTGTTCGTCGACCAGCGCGACAACCGCGCGCGGGTGCTCGGCTCTGCTCGTGGCCTGCGCGTCCTGAACCTCTTCAGCTACACGTGTTCGTTTTCGGTCGCCGCCGCCGTCGGCGGAGCGAGGGAGACGGTCAGCGTAGACTTGAGCGGCCGCTACCTCGCCTGGGGTGAGAAGAACCTCGCGCTGAACGGCGTCGCTGGGCCAGACCAGCGACTGCTCAAGGCTGACGCCGCCGACTACTTGCGGCGATCCATCAAGCGTGAGGAGCGCTTCGAGCTGATCATTCTCGATCCGCCGAGCTTCGGCTCTCACGGCAAGAAGAGCTTCAGCATCCAGCGCGACTACAAGGCGCTGGCGGCCGACGCGCTGCGACTCTTGACCCCTGGTGGTCGCTTGCTCGCAGTGACGAACCATCGCAAGACCAGCCCCGAGCGCTTTCAACGCTGGCTCGAAGAGGCGGCCCTCGACGCGCGCTGCAAGCTAGAGTCACTGCGCCCGAGTCCGACGCCTCACGATTGTCCCGCTTGGCCCACGTTTGCAAACGGTCCTCGCGGCGCCCACGCGACTCAGAGTGTGGGTCCAACCAAGGCGGTGTGGCTCACGCGCCGCTGAGCGTTTGAGCTGCGCGACGCACACTGCTACCAACCGAGCAACGAAGCCGTGGCAAAGAAGCGAAATCCTTACCAGAACGACCCCCACACGCGGGCAGCCCGCGCAGCCGGCTTCCCTGCTCGCAGCGTCTACAAGCTCGAGGAAATTCAGAAGCGCGTGCGGCTGCTCGGCCCCGGAAAGCGTGTGCTGGATCTGGGGGCCGCGCCGGGTTCCTGGAGCAAGTACGCAGGGCAGCAGATCGGACCGAAGGGCCTCGTCGTGGCCATCGATCTGTCAGTAATTGAAGAGCCTCTTGGCGCGAACGTGCACATCGCTCAAGGGGACGCTCTCGATCCAGACTCAGCGTTGATCGCCGAGCACGCGCCGTATGACGTGGTGCTGAGTGACATGGCTCCGCGCACCAGCGGGGACAAGGTGCGCGATCGCTACCTGAGCTACGAGCTTGCGGTGGGTGCGCTCGAAGTCGCCAAGCGGGTGGGCAAACCTGGCAGTGACTTCGTGGCGAAGATCTTCATGAGTGAGGACTTCGACGCGGCGAAGAAGGCGGTTCAAGCCGCCTACGAGAGCTGCAAGGTCGTGCGCCCAGCCGCGACCCGCGACGCTAGCACGGAAGTGTTTCTGGTGGGGGTGAGGCTCAAAGCACAGGCCATGTCTTCGCCCCAAGCGCCTCCCAGCTCGGCAGCGCAGCATGACGGCGGAGGAGACGCTCAGTGAACGACGAGCAACCCAAAAAGAAGAAGGGCAAGTGGCGGTACATCGTCCACGTCGTTCTGTTCGCCACCCTGGCCCTGGCGGGTACGCTGCTCTACCGTGGCAAGCAGTTCAAGAGCCGGCAGCTGAGCACCGCGGCCACGCCCACGCCGGACATCGACTGGCAAAAAGCTGTCAGCCACCTTCAGGGCGCCGTGCGGATCCAGACCATCTCGCGCTCCCAACACGGGACTCGCACATCTGCATTGCGGCGCGAAGACGTGGTCGCGTTTCGCACTTTCGCGAACTACCTGAGCGGTACCTTTCCCAAGGCGCACGAGGCGATGCAACGCGAAGTCGTCGCGGAGCACAGCCTGCTCTACCGCTGGGAAGGGAGCGACGCGGGCCTCCCGCCGAGTGTGATCGCGGGTCACATGGATGTAGCCACCGTGCAGCCGGGCACGTCGATGTCCTGGACCGAGAAGCCGTTCTCGGGTGCCGTGAGGGACGACATGATCTGGGGGCGCGGCACGCTGGACGACAAGTCTTTCGTGGTTGGCCTATTCGAGGCCTTGGAGCAGCTGGCGAGTAGCGGGTTCAAACCGAAGCGCACGCTCTACGTTGCGCTCAGCCACGACCAGATGCGTGGGGGCGAGGTCGGCACCCGTGGGCTGGCGCAAGCGCTCAGCGCGAAAGCACCCAAATTCCAGGTGGTATTAACCGAGGGGCTGGCGGTGGTGAAGGGCTTCATGCCCGAGATCCCGGCGCCCATCGCCATGGTCGGCATCGGGGAGAAGGGCCAGGCGAGCGTGCTCTTGCAGAGCGAGGGCGCGGGCGCCGACAGCAAGCTCGAGGCAGCGCAGAAGCGCCTCGAGGAGCAACCGATGCCAGCGGAGTTCAGTGGGCCGGCGGTGAATCAGTTCGAGTACTTGGCGAGCGAGCTCCCGTTCCCGATTCGTGTGGCCGTCGCCAATCGCTGGCTCTTTTCGGGCTTGCTCGAGGATCGCATCAAACAATCTCAAGGCTCAGAGGCGCTAATCCGCACTTTGGTCACCAGCACGGATGTTCCGCCCGGAATCGACCAAAAGCAGCTCCCCGCTCATCCGACGCTCGCGAACTACCGCTTGCGCCCAGGCGACACGCTCGAGGCGCTCAAGGCGCACGCTGCCAAGGTGGTGGCGGATCCAAGCATCAAGCTGAGCTTGCTCGAAGGGGCGTACCCAGCGCCTCCGGTGTCCCCCGTGGACGCCCCGGAGTTCAAGCAGTTCCAAGAGGTCGTCAAGGGTGCCTTCCCCGAGTCGGTGTTTGCGCCTTCGCTGGTGCTCGGTGCGACGGACGCTCGCCACTACAGCGCGCTCAGCGCGAACATCTATCGCTTCCGCCCGCTGCTGCTGGCGCCCGACGACATGAGTCGGAGCCGCAACTCCGACGAGCGCATCCGCATCGAGGACTACAAGCGCGTGGTGACCTTTTGCGCGAGCTTCGTGCAGAAGTTTTCTAGTGGAGAACCCTGAATGGCGCACAACACCTCATACGTAGGCTTGCGGAGCGACATGCTCGAAATCCTGCCGCGCGGGCGACGCTTCGAGCGCGCACTGGACGTGGGGTGTGCCACCGGGGCAACGGGCAGCGTGCTCAAGCAGCGCGGGGCTCATGTTACGGGCATCGAGTACTCTTCAGAGAGCGCAGGCGTCGCGAGCGAGGTGCTGGACGAAGTGCTGGAAGGTGACGCTGGGGTGCTGCTCGGGAAGCTCGAAGCCGAGGGACGGCGCTTTGACCTGGTGATGTGCGGAGACGTGCTGGAGCACCTCGTGGATCCCTGGACGGCGCTGGCGACCATCCGACTTCTGGTGCCCGACGGCTTGGTCGTGGTGTCGTTGCCCAACGTCGCCCACCTATCGACCTTCTCCGCGCTACTCTCCGGTCAGTGGCCCTATCGAGAGCGCGGTATTCATGACCGCACTCATCTGCGTTTCTTCGGGGAAAGAAACCTCAAGGCGTTGTTCGGCGGGGCGGGCTTCGAGGAACGAGAGCGGCGGGTGCATCACCGGGTGATTGAGCGTCCGCACTGGCTGAATGAGTTCAGCGCCCCAGTGACTTCGCGCCTACCCGTGCTGCGGCGCTACACTGCTTATCAATTCGTCTCGCTGCTAGCTTGAGCTTGCGCTCGCGCGGCGCGCGCGGATGCGCTGCAAGAGCGACACGAAGGACTCGGCGGATTTCAGCGCCCCGATACGCGTGCGACAGGTGAGTTCCCACGTCACCGAGAACACGAGAATCGCCGTGAGCAGACCGACCAGCACGCGACCAAGTGGGCTGTGTATGTAAGCCACGACCGCTGCGACGGAGAAACCGCAGCACAGCGCTGCTGGCATCGGGGCCAGGATGGTCAGCAGCAGCGAGAAGGTCGAGACCGGGGCGAGCCGCGGAGCTAGCCAGGTCAGCGCGAGCATCGCGAGACCGTTGAGCACGGTGATTGCGATGATCAGACCAAGGTAGCCAGACGCCACGTAACCCAAGAGCCCGATGGGTATCATCAGGACCAACTGGACACCGGAAATCACAGTGAGCTGCCGCGGTTGCCCTGCGGCAAGGACTAGCGCGCCCAGTGCATTGTTTACGCCGCGGATGAGCACGAAGGGCAACAGTGCGCGAAAAACGGGCGCTGCCTGCGCCCACTCGGTGCGGTTCGACAGCAGGTTGAACAGATCATCGGAGAGCACCCAGCCATAGGACGTGATGGCCCAGCTCGCCGCCGCGAACACGCTGACCGCGGCGATGCAGGCTTCGGCGAGCCGCTGTGGCGTGTTCTTCAGCCGCGCCAGGGTCGGCAACATGATATCCGCGAGCGGTCTGACGAAGAACAACACCGCGGCGTTCACGATCGCGTAGGAGAGGCTGTAGAGACCGAGCGCCGCTTTGTCAGAGAGCTTGGCGACCATGAGATCGTCCAAGTTGAGGAGCGCGTAATGGATCAGTCCGTTGAGCAGCAAGAAGCGGGTGAAGCGCCAAATCGCGCCCCACTCTTCGAGGTCCCAAGTGAACCGCGCGCGCTTGGAGAACACCCAGCTGAAAAGGGCGTTGAGCCACGGTCCTCCCGCAGCGGCAACGCCAAGCGCCACTACATCCCGGGTGACGTACAGCAGCACGATGCCAAGGACGCTCGAGACCGCAGTCCCCAGGGAATCCACCAGGAGCACGCGAGTCATGTCGAGTCGCTGATGGAAGCGGACACTGTGGAGGTTCTTCAGACCTTGAGCGATGAACGCCGTGCTCATGATCCGGAGCAGCAAGGTGACCTTGGGTCCCCCGTCGAACAGGCTGCTCAGGTAGGGCGCGATGAAGAAGAGGATTGCGCTCAGGAAGAAGCCGCGGACGACTGAAGCGGTCCACGCTGCGTTGATGCTGTGGTCCGAGGAGTCCGGGTTGCGGATCAGATACGTGGTGACGGCCGGGTTCGTGAGGATGTCGCTCAAGCCGTAAATGGCAGCTGCCAGCGTGTAGGTCCCGTACTCGCTAGGCACGAGGATGCGCGCCGCGATCAGCGTCAGCACCAGGGCCAAGATGTTGACCGGGACCCCCCCCAGGAGCTTCACCAGCGCTCCACGAGCGACTTGGGAACCGAGGGTTTGATTCATCGCGCCCTGAAGGTGGCGACCTTCTCCAGGAGGCCGTTGAGCGTCCTGCGGCCTGCCTCGTAACTATAGTTCCGTACGGCAAGCTCCCTCGCGGCCTCTCCGAGGCGATTCCCTAAATCAGGCGACTCCGTCAAGCGTTTGAGCGCAGTGGCCAGCGCTTGCACGTCTCCTGGGGGGACCCGTAGCCCCGCATCGCCCAGGATCTTTCCCATGTCATTGACTTCCGTCACGACAATCGGCTTCGCCATCGCCATCGCGTCGAAGAGCTTTGCCGGGATCTGTCCCCAGGCTCCCGGCTCATCCCGCGACGGCAGCGCAACGATGTCGGGCGCGGCCACCCAGGTTGGCAACTCGGAGAACGGGAATGGCCCGTGGACCGACAGTCGATCTTCCCCCAGCCGCCGCTTCGCGTTCTTGAGGAACTCGGCTGCGTACTTATCGTTCACGTCCAGGCCGGCGATGAAGACCCCCACACTGGGACCCGCGAGCCGAGCCGCCTCGACCAGCTCGTCGGTCCCTTTGTGCGAACGCGGCGTGCCAATGAAACCGACCCACTGCTTGTCGCCCAAGCCGAACCGGGCGCGCAGGGCCGCTCGGTCGAGCTTGCTCGGATCGAGCCAGCTCGTGTCGCGAACGTGGGGTAAGACGACACCACCAAAGCGCTGCTGCAGCCACGTATTCGAGACCGTGCGGTGGTCATAGCTGACCAAGCTGTGTTCGAGCAGGGCCGTGGAAGCCAAGCCATTGAACGCCTTGGGATCGAAGAGCTCGGCGGCCTTCGCGAGGGGCGTGCGCGGGCCGTGAGTCCTCCTCAGACCGAACTCCCAGTCATCGTTGTCCATCAACGTCTCGGGTGGGCGCACGCCGCTCGAGAGGGCGAGTCCGAGGCTCGTTGCGAGCGGCTTGGTTACCACCACGCGGGTGTCCTTCGCCACGCGGCGAAACCAGCGCACCGCTGCGGGCCAACCAGCGACTGAGCGCAGCGCAAGCTCGCGGATCGGGATACGTGACCCCACGGCTGGACTCCAGATCTTGCTGCCCAGGCGCAAGCCGACTATCTGCGGGCGGAACCGAGGCTCCGTTAGTTCCGCGAGGAGCAGCGTACGACCAAGGCAGTTGGTGCTCAGATCAGGGCACACCAAGGTGACGTTGGGCTGGTCGGACATGCGCTACCAAACGCTCTGCGGTTCGCGGGCTACCTGATCCAGGTAATCGGCGTAGTCCGCCGGCAGCTCGCGCTTGAGCGCCAACAACTGCTCGGCGTCGATGTACTTCCGCCGGTAGGCGATTTCCTCGATACACGCCACTTTTTGTCCCTGACGCTTCTCGACGGTGCGCACGAACTCCGACGCTTCGAGCAGCGAGTCATGGGTGCCGGTGTCGAGCCAAGCGAAGCCCCGGCCCAGCTTCTCCACGTGAAGATCCCCGAGTTCCAGGTACGCGTTGTTGACCGAAGTGATCTCGAGCTCCCCGCGCGCTGAGGGCCTCACCGCGGCTGCGATGTCGACCACGCGGTTGTCGTAGAAGTAGAGGCCTGTCACGGCCCAGTGCGAGCGTGGGGCTTTCGGCTTCTCTTCGATGCTGATGGCCGTCCCATGGCTGTCGAACTCCACAACACCATAGCGCTCCGGATCTCGCACGCGGTAGCCGAAGATGGTCGCTCCGCGGTCGGTGGCCGTTGCTCGGGCCAGGTGATCGGTCAAGCCATGGCCGTAGTAGAGGTTATCCCCGAGGATCAGCGCACAAGGCTCTGACCCCACGAAATCACGTCCAATGATGAATGCCTGAGCGAGGCCTTCCGGCCGTGGTTGGACAGCATAGCTGATATCCAGACCCCATTGGCTCCCGTCGCCGAGCAAGCGAATGAAGCTCTCTTGGTCGTGGGGAGTGGTAATGATCAATACCTCGCGGATATCAGCGAGCATCAACACCGACAGCGGGTAGTAGATCATCGGCTTGTCGTAAACCGGCAGCAGTTGCTTGCTTACGCTGCGGGTCAACGGATGGAGACGAGTCCCGCTACCACCTGCGAGGATGATGCCCTTCATGCTTCGTTCTTTCGCGGTTCGGTGAGGAGGTGCTGGACGAGGTCTCGCATGGCCGGTGCCCATGGCCCTATCTCCAGCCCGAGCGTGCCCTTGGCCTTGCGGCAGTCCAGGACGGAGTTCCTGGGGCGCGCCGCTGCCGTCGGATACTCGGCCGTGCTGATGGGTTGAATCGCCGGAGTCTTCACTCCGTGCTGCTGGAGCGCGTCGGCGATTGCCCTCGAGAAATCGAACCAGGTGGTGGCTGGTGAGCCCGCCAGGTGGAAGGTACCCCAGGCGACATCGGAACTCAGGCACCGCATCGCTAGCTCCTTGATGCATCGGGCGAGCTCGGTCGTTGGAGTCGGGCAACCCCGCTGGTCGCTGACCACGGAGAGCGAGTCCCGCTCTCGCATCAAGCTGACCATCGTTCTCACGAAATTGTTTCCGTGGGGACCAAACACCCACGATGTGCGCAGGATCAGGTGCTTCGTCAACAGGCCGCGCACGTGCTGCTCACCGAGCGCTTTGGACGCTCCGTAGACGCCGAGGGGCGCGACCGGAGCTTCCTCTGGATAAGGTCCTGTGGCTTCGCCGTCGAACACGTAGTCCGTGGAGACATGGATGAGGGGGATTCCTCGTTCGCGCGCGCTCAGGGCCAGCTGCCGCGGTCCTTCTGCGTTCACGGCGAAGGCGGTCTCGCGATGGCCCTCCGCGGCGTCGACCAGCGTGTACGCAGCTGCGTTGATCACCACACTGGCTCCAGCCATGGCGTCGTTGACTGCATCGGCATCCGTGATGTCCAGGGTGCCACGCGGCAATGCGCGCACGCTTACATCGGCGGGCCACTCGGCTGCTGTCAGTGCGCGTCCCAGGCCGCCGCCGGCTCCGACGACCAAGATGCCCGGGCTCATCAGCTTTTCCCCAGACCCAAGCGGTTGCCCGCGTACTTCGCGTCCAGGATTGGCTGCCACCACTCGCGGTTCTCGAGGTACCAGTCGACGGTTTGCTCGAGCCCCGAGTCGAACGTCTCTTGGGGAGTCCAGCCGAGCTCGCGATCCACTTTGGTCGCGTCAATCGCGTAGCGCAGATCGTGACCAGGTCGGTCCTTCACGTAGGTGATTAGGTCGCGCCGGGGAGGACCTCCACCAAGACGCTCGTCCACCAGCTGACACACGCGCTCCACGACCTGCAAATTGGACCGCTCGCTGTTGCCTCCGATGTTGTAGCTCTCTCCAAGCACGCCTCGAGAAAAGATCCGCCAAAGGGCCCGCGCGTGGTCGTTCACATGAAGCCAATCGCGCACGTTCTCGCCGCGACCGTAGACGGGGAGCGGCTCCCTCGCCGCGGCCTTGATGATCATCAACGGGATCAGCTTCTCGGGAAACTGATATGGGCCGTAGTTGTTCGAGCAGTTGCTCAAGACGACGGGTAATCCGAACGTGCGGTGCCACGCTCGGACGAAGTGATCCGCCGCAGCCTTGCTGGCGCTGTAAGGTGAACTGGGGTCGTAGGGATTCGTCTCGGTGAACGCCGGGCCGTCGAGCCCGAGGGAGCCGAACACTTCGTCGGTTGACACGTGGTGAAACCTGAACTCCGCCGGGGCGCCGCCCGCCTGGACGTAGCCAAGCGCTTGCTGCAACAAGACGAAGGTGCCCACCACGTTGGTTTGAACGAACTCACCTGGGGCGTCGATTGAGCGATCGACATGGGATTCCGCGGCGAGGTGGATCACCCCTGCCGGTTTGTGTTGCGCAAACACGCGCGCGACCTCCGCCGCGTCACAGATGTCGACCTGCTCGAAGTGATAACGCGGAGATGCGGCGACCGACGCCACGGAACCTTGGGTGGACGCGTAGGTGAGCTTGTCCACATTGACCACCTCGGCAGTGGTCTCGCTCACCAAATAGCGGATCAGCGCGGAACCGATGAATCCCGACCCTCCAGTCACCAGGATCTTCACGACGTTGCTCCAGGGTATTCGAAGTAGCTGCCGAGATCGCGGAGGCGGGGAAACGCCTTATCGCGTTCTGCGATCAGCGGGCCGCCAGCTGGCAGGTGCCAGTCAATCGCCAGGTCGGGGTCGTTCCACACCAAGCCTCGCTCTGATTCCGGGTGGTAATAGGTGCTTACCTTGTATTGGACTTCGGTGTCTGGGAGGAGCGTGCAGTAGCCGTGGGCGAAGCCGACCGGCACGTAAAGTTGCAACCAGTTCTCCTCGCTCAGTGGTACGACGAGGTGTTGGCCGAACGTCGGAGAACCCGTGCGGATATCCACGATTACGTCCACCACCGCGCCGCGCGGCACGCGCACGAGCTTCGCCTGGGCGTGCTCGCCGGTCTGAAAATGCAGGCCACGCAGCGTGCCCGGGGCCGGAGACTTGGCGTGATTGTCCTGAACCCAGTGCACTCCGATGCCGGCGTCCAGCAAGGTCTGGGCTCGGAACGTCTCAGAAAAGAAGCCGCGGCTGTCGCCATGACGCACGGGCTTGATCAGGAATGCGCCGGGAAGGGGTAGGGGTTCGACTTCCACGTTGGCCAGTGGTAGCAAAATCCGTGCAAGGTGCACACCATGTTGCCTTGCCGCCGTTCGGTTCACCAACCAGGGTAAATCACACACGATCGTTGGTATTTTCGTGCGGCCCCGAGCAGCGGCAGGCGAGGCGCCTGGCGTGTACCCAAGGCCGCAAACCCCCTCGATAGGGCCGCTGCGGCACGCTCCTGTGGTCCGGCTTGCCACGCGTCGTCGCCCACGGGTCCGGCGCCGTTGAGTTCCTCGACGAAGCGCCAGAACGCAGCCGGCGCTGCGGTTAGGTGCCCGAGGGCCTGTTCTCGATCCCCTTGCCACCAGCGCTCACCGGCGACTCCCACGTGGTCGTTGACCACGACCTCGCAACCATTCAAGCGGGCCTCGACTGGCATGCGCCCCGCCGGTTCTAATCCGCGCGGTAAATAAACCAGGCGCTCGGCTTCGCGGAACGTGGCGAGCACGTCCTCCGGTGGAAGGTCCTTGAGCAGCCGCGGCTCCCAGCCGCGTTCGGCGATGTACTGGAGAGCCTCGCGGGTGCCCTTGATGAAGGACTTGGAGTGCAGCGCACAGCTACCGTGGCGCCGCGTCTGATTGGCCTCGGCTGGAGTCGGCAACTGCTCGAAGAACTGCCGACTGAAGAGCGAGCATCCCAGTACCCGCATGCGCGCCTCGGCAAATCGGAAAAACGGATTGGCGCGATAGTGCTCCAGCTGGCGCCGTGTCAGGAAGATCATTCCCCTGGCGCTGCGAACGATCTCCTGAAGTCCGTCGTGGGGGCACCAGCAGCGCTCCCACAGGCGGTGCACCGGATCGATTGCCGAGGGGAAATTGCCGTTCAGGCGGCAGATGCGCAGATCGTGTTCGAAGAGGATGTGGCGTCCGCTACGGGCGACAGCAGCGAGCTGCTGCGGTGTTGCGCTCTGGCTGTTTCCGAGCAGCAGGACGTCATGCGCGTCCAGCTGCTCGAGAGCGAGTTCTTTGAAGGAGCTCACCGTCAGCGGAAACGGACAGGCCTCCAGGGCGGCTGCGTCGGTCAGCTCGGCGCCGCCGGGGTGTCGAGACTCGGCGCTGCGGTGCTCGTGCGAGAACTTGTCCGTAAGGAACAGGACGCGCATGGTCAACTATGCCCGACGGAATCCGTGCGGATTCTTCGAGTGCCACGCCCAGGCGTGGCTCACGATTGCCTCGAGGTTGTACTTCGGGGTCCACCCGAGGAGCCTCTTCGCTTCATCCGAGCACGCGACGAGGGTCGCGGGATCGCCGGGGCGCCGCTCCCCCAGCACGTGAGGGATCGCGTGGCCAGTGACCTTGCGTGCCGTCTCCAACACTTCGAGCACCGAGAAGCCAGCGCCGTTGCCGAGGTTGAGTTCGACGCTTTGGTCTCCCAGGCGCTCCACCGCCGCGAGGTGCGCTGCCGCGAGATCCGACACGTGGATGTAGTCGCGGATGCAGGTGCCATCGCGAGTCGGGTAGTCGTCACCGAACACCGTCACCCGCTCCCGTTGCCCCAGGGCAACTTGCAGGACGATGGGGATGAGGTGAGTCTCGGGGTCGTGGTGCTCGCCGATGCTACCGTCCTCGAGCGCGCCCGCTGCGTTGAAGTAGCGTAGGCAGGCGTAGCGGAGGCCATGAATGCGCTCCGCCCAGCTCAGCGCGCGCTCGATCAGGAACTTGGATTCACCGTAGGGGCTGCCGGGTGCGATCTCGTCGTGCTCCGCGATCGGTTCCTCTCCGGCGTTGCCGAAGAGATTCGCCGTCGAGGACAGCACGAAGCGCCTGACCGAGTGCTCGGCGCACCACTCGATCAGGTTCAGCGCGCCGCCGAAATTGTCCCGCAAGTACTCATACGGCTTTTGCATCGATTCGCCCACGAGTGAGCGAGCGGCGAAGTGCATCACAGCGTCGAAGCGCTCGTGCTCCAGCGTCGAGCGCAGCTGAACTCTGTCGCGCAAGTCGACCCTCAAGAGCTTGATGCCCTGGGGAACTGACTCAGCGTGTCCGGTGCTCAAGTCGTCGAGGATTACGACCTCATGGCCTGCGGTGAGCAGGTGTCGCACGGTGTGGCTGCCTACGTATCCGGCGCCTCCGGTCACCAAGACGCGCGTCATCGCTCGGCACCGGTGACACGATGGGCCAGTGGGTCGACGGGCGTGTGATGGTGTTCGCTGGATACTCGACGCGGCATGGGGGCTAACCCTTCCGTTCGGCGCCGCTTGCGTCAAGAGCCCGTTGCTGCGGTAACCGGCTGTTCTGCTGCGCCCTCGCGGAAAGGGCCTTGGTCAGTCCCCGCCCGCGTAGCAGACTAGTTCGCGTGACCTCGACGGACCGGCCAGCGTCCAGGAGCCAGCGCTTCGCCAAGCCCCGCATGACCCACTGGGCTGCACGCCAGGGCTACATGGTTTCGCGCACGCCGGAGCGCATCGACTTCAACTACGGTCATGCGCTGTTGCTCGAGGCGTCCCCCGCGGAGCGGGGCGTGGACTACTGGCTCGGCCGCTGGCTCCTGGAGCAGCAATCGACCGAGTGCGATCGCGCGTTCCTGCTCTGGGAGGAGACAGGGCGCAGCACCGAGCAGCCGGCCTGGTTCAGCGCGCTGGACGAGGCGAGTCAGCTCTACATCAATCACTGCCTCGGCTTCGACGGGCGCTCCCCGTTGCCTCGTGCTCTCCCCCCCGAAAGCATCGAGATCCGCCCGTTCAGCGGCGATGGCGACTGGCGTCAAGCAGTGGAACTCACTGCAAACATCAACGACGACGGCGGCTTCTTCGCGACGGAACGCGCGTACTGGCTCTACGAAGGCTACCGAGAGTTGGTTCAGGGGGGGGAGGGTGAGTGGCTCGGCGCCTTCGCCGACGCAAAGCTAGTGGGCGCCTTGGGTTTGATCCGTGGGGAAAATGAAGCGCGCTTTCAGGACGTGCTGACGCACGCTGACCATCGTAGGCGCGGGATCTGTAGCGCGCTCTTGCGCACGGCGATTGCGCGGTATCGAGAGGAATGTGGACCGTGCCCCGTGTACATCCTGGCCAAATCCGGCGCCGACTCGGAGCGCTTGTACACGCGATTCGGCTTCACCACGCGCACCACTTTCTTCGAGCTAGCGATCCCGGTGGAGCGCTAGCTCTGGCCAGCTGCGGCTTGAGTTCTCAACCGCGACGGCTCAGAACGCGTTGCAACCAGTGAGCGCCTTACCGAGCACCAATGTGTGGACCTCGTGGGTGCCCTCATAGGTGTAGACGCTCTCGAGGTTCAGCATGTGACGGATCGCGGGGTACTCGAGCAGGATGCCATTTCCGCCCAGAATTCCGCGGCACTTGCGCGCGACCTCCAGCAAGAAACGCCGACGTTGTTGCGCTTGCACAGAAGCTCACCTGAACAGGAGTGATACCCGCCCTTGTCCTTCATGCGGCCATAGTGCAGCGCCAGGATGTCGCCCTTGACGATCTCGCTCCCCATATCGGCGAACTGCGCCTGGATCAGCTGCTTGCTCGCGATCAGTACGTCGAACTGCTTGCGCTCTCGAAGCGTAGCTGATGGTCAACTCCAGGCAGGCCTTGGCGGCGCCAAGCGCGCCCCAGGCAATGCCGAAGCGCGCTTGCGTCAAGCAACCGAGCGGGCCCCCGAGGCCGCGCTTGTTCGGCAGCATGTTCGCGGCTGGCACCCGGCACTCGTCCAGGACGATCTCGCCGGTCTCGCTGGAGGGAGGCTCATCTTGCCGTGGATCTTCGGTGTCTCGAAGCCCTGCATCCCGCGTTCGACGATGAAGCCATGGATTGAGGCGGCGTCGCCGTCATCCACCTTGGCCCACACCACCGCGAGATCTGCGAAGGGTGAGTTCGTGATCCACATCTTGGTTCCGGAGATCACGTAGTGGTCTCCATCCTTTCGCGCCCGGGTCTTCATCGAACCAGGGTCCGAACCGCTGTCTGGCTCGGTGAGCCCGAAGCAACCGATCAGCTTACCTGCGGCCATTTCCGGGAGGAACTTATTCTTCTGCTCCTCGCTGCCGTAGGCGTGGATCGCGGCCATCGCGAGGCTGCCCTGCACGCTCACGAATGAGCGCAAGCCGCTGTCACGCCGTACTCGAGTTCTTGCAGGATGAGGCCGTACTGCACCGAACTCATCCCAGCGCAGCCGTAACCTTTGAGGCTCGCGCCGAGCAATCCCATCTCGGCGAACTCGCCGATCAGGTCCTTGGGGAACTCCTCCTTCTCGAACAGCTCCCCAGCGCGCGGTAGGTAGCGCTCGCGCACGAGGCGACGCACTGCGGCACGAATCATCAGCTCTTCTTCGCTGAGGTGGCTGTCGATGGCGGAGAGGGCGTCCAGGCTGAGCGGCTCGTGCATGGCGGGGGCTTATCAAAGGTTACGAAACTGGGCCAGGCCGGAGCGGGCGAGTTATGCGCCGAACAGTCCATGCCGTGGCTAAGAACTTTGAGCTGCTTGGTTGCTGCGGGCTCCAGCCTGCTCGTAACCAGCTGCCCGTTTGATGGAACCGCTTCCAGCCGGGCGGAAGGGACCGCTGCGCCCGTGGAAACCACGCCGCCACCCGCTCCCAAGGCCGCCGCAGAGCCCCTGCCGGAGCCACCGCAGCCCGCGGAGCTCGAGCTGGTGGCACTGCGGCCCGCTGATCGAGAGGACGAGTCAGACCCCGCCCCGGAGACCAGCGCTGGCGACGAAGAGACTCCTGCGCTTGAAGCGCCTGAGGACGCTGAAGATCTGCGTCCGGTGGCAGCGCATCCGTATCACCCCGACTTCGGTGTCGATCCCGAGCGCGCGCTCACGGCAGTCCGCAAGGAGACCTATGTCTTCTCCGAGCCCAACTGGCGCTCGAAGAAGCTCGGCTATTTGCGCGCTGGCGCGGTGGTGAAACGCAGCGCGGAGCCGACCTTGCGAGCCAAGGACTGCCGCGCGGGCTGGTATCAGGTCGAACCGCAGGGATACGTGTGCGTGGGGAACACCGCCTCCACGGACATCCAAGATCCCGTCTCGGTCGCGGCGCGCCAGATGCCAGATCGCAGCGAGGGTTTACCGTACGCCTACGGTATCTCGCGCTACCCGACGCCTCCGTTTTACACCAAGCTCCCGAGTGCCAAGGAGCAACTGCGAGTCGAAGCAAACCTGGCGCAGCTCAAGGCGAACGCCGCGCGCTCCTGGGACGCCGAGGTCTTCGATGACATTCCTGAATTTCTGCTGGGAAATAAACAGGCGCCAACTCTGACCGGGCGCACCCGGGGCCCGGGCACCGTGTACAGTGGGCGCGCACTGCCTAAGAGCGGCTTCGCCTTTCTGCGCCTGTTCGAGAGCGATGGTCGGCGCTTTGGGCTGACGACGGACATGGAGATCCTGCCCTTGGACCGGCTGAAGCTGGTGCGGCCCAGTGAGTTCCATGGCGTCAACATCACCGGCGTTGGACTGCCGGTAGCTTTCAACCGCGCGAGAGTGGCGGCGCTCTTCGCTGGGGACCCAAAGACGGGACTCAAGCAGGAGCGCCTGATTGGTTTCCGGGAGGCGCTGAAGCTGAGCGGCAAGTCCGTGCAGCTTGGCGGCGGTCGCTATCTAGAGACGCGCGACGGCTTCTGGGTGAAGGACGACTCGCTAACCGTGATTTCCCCGATGAAGAAGGTCCCCGGTTGGGCGACTCCGGGGCGCACTTGGATCGAGGTGTCGATCCTCAAGCAGACCCTGGTGGCCTACGTGGGGACCGAAGCAGTGTACGCGACGCTGGTATCCACTGGGGCCGACGGCCTCGGCGACCCCAAGGAGACTCACTCCACGGTGCAGGGGCAGTTCCTGATCCACACCAAGCACGTCAGCGTGACCATGAGCGGTGACGAAGCGGGCGACGAGTTCGATCTGCGCGACGTACCCTACGTACAGTACTTCAAGGAAGGCTACGCGTTTCATGCCGCATACTGGCATGATTCCTTCGGGAAACCGCGGAGCCATGGCTGCATCAACCTGGCTCCCGAGGATGCGCGCTGGTTGTTCCAGTGGACCGACCCGCCGGTACCTCCGAAATGGCACGGAGCGATGAGCCTTCGGGACGGCACCCTCGTCCACATCCACCCTTGAGAGCGGGCGAGCGCTCCAAGCTAGCGTTGCTGCAGATCGATCGTCTGGCACCACTCTTCGAGGCTGAACTTGCGATCGCTGACGAGGCGGCTCTGCACGACACTGAGTGGCTCGAGCTTCGTGCGATCGCGCAGCTCGAGTTGAAGACGGTTGGGGCCGGTGGTTGGTTCATCGAGCCAGCGCCCGTCGTATTCGACGCGCAGGATTTCGCCGACGTGGCAGCCGAGCATGCCGCACGCACGGCGGCTCCAGTCATCTCCGACGTCGTCGCCAGGCGGGGCGAGCACCGCGAGGTAGCTGTCCAGGCGCTTGAAGTCGCTGAGCGTCCCGTCCAGGCGGCCCTTGCCGCGGCGCTCGCAGAACGTGGAAACGGGTGAGTTCTTGAGCCCTTCGGAGACGCTGCCGGCCTCGCTGGCCGTTGGCCAGCTGCCACGCCACGGCGTTGGGGGGAGCACCGCGCTCGGCAAGCGATGCTGCCACTCTGGCGAAGTGGAGTCGGCGAGGCGGTTCTTGAGAGCGAGCGCCAGGCTGTGACCGGAGCCTTCCCGGATCCTTTGCTCCACGAGCTGGAGCGGACTAAACGTTTCCGTGCGGCACAGAACCCGGCTCTGGCGTGCGTCGTGGAGCGTGCCGTTCCAGCGTCCGCGGTGGGCCTGGCGCAGTGTCTCGCCCAGGTAGGTGCCCGCCCGAAGCACGAGCGGCCAGACGTCGGAGTCGAGTGGCGGTCGGGGATCGTGGCCGTACAGCGCCAGCAGCGCAGCGTCGAGGCGCCCTACGGACCAGAGCGAGAAGTCGAAGGGAGCAAAGTCCCGGAACACGGGACTCTGGGTGAGGTAGGTCGCGGAGAGCGTGCCGAGGACCTGAAGGTCCAGGCGTTGCCCGGTGATCAAGCGCTCGAGCTGGCGCTTCGCGTGCAGCTCCACTTCTCGAGCGCCGTGGGCGTCTCCGCGCGCAACCCGCAGCTCGATGTCATCCCAGCGCAGCTCGGTTTGCTTAGAACCTAGCCCGGCGACGTCGAGGGCCACTCCGAGGGCGCCGAGGGTCTCGCTCAGGGCATCCGCTTCACGGTGGTCGAGGTCTAGCAGTCGACACCAGGCTTCCTGCGCGTCGCGCCCGCGTCCCAAGCGGGCCGCCGCGAGTGCGATTGCCGCGACGGCATCGACAGAGTCTGGATCGAGGCCCAGGGCGCGTTGGGCTACGCTGATCGCTTTGTCGGCTTCACCGATGCTGGCGAGCACCGAACTTCTCAGTGCGAGGGTGAGGGCAGGGTACGGGTTGTTGTCCGTGCTGAGCGCGGTGAGCGCGGTGTGGGCTCGCTTGACCCAGATGGGTTCGTTGTGGCGGCGATCGACCCGCACCGCGGCCCACGCCAACGCGAGGCGCGCTGGGTCAGACTGAGGATCGTCGCGGTACGCCAGATCCGCTTGCTGCAGCGCTTGGTCCGTCTTTCCAAGCTCGAGGAGCAAGCGCGCGACGCTGGCCCTCACCTCGGGTTCGAGCAGCGGGAATGCGCCTACCGCCTCGAGCTCGCTGGCTGCAGCTTCCTCGCGACCCAGTTGAATCAAGGCGCGTGCGCGCATGATCCGTTGGTCGGGATCGCTGCCGTGAGCGGGCACCGCGTCGAGTACGCGATCGGCGTGGCCCTCATCGAGCCAGCTGGCGAGCTGAAACAGTGTCGTGCCCACCGCTGGAGGTGGCACCGAGCGGACGTCTCGCGTCGGTTGGTCTTCGGCTGGCTCGGAGCGCCGCAGCGCCGTAGGCGGGGCGGATTTCCGCGGCGGCGGAGGCGCCGACTCGCGCGGGGGGGGGCGCCGCTCGGCGACCTCGGGCGCAGCCGGGCTACCCGAGTACAGCCCCGCCCGGGCGGGCAGCTGGCTCTTGCGTTGCGTCGGATCGTAGGCGGTGAAGTCGATCGCAGGATACTCGCCGCTCGGGGAGAGCGAACCGGTGGTCGGTGGAGGCGGGTCCTCGATTTCCCTGGGGATCAGGTTCGGGATCGCCGGCGCCCGGGGGATGTCGACCGAGCCGCTGTCTTGCAGTGGGCCGGGTCGCACGCTGCCGTCGCTGAGACTCGAGGTCAGTGCCTCGTTGGCGCCCTGCGCGGGTGATAGAGGCGCCTCCGGCGTTTCCTCGGGGAACAGCGGGGCAGCTTCTGCCGCAGAGGGACGCGCGCTAGGGGGGGGAGGTGCGCCGTGCAGGGCGCCCAGAGGTGGCGGCCGTTCGCTCGTTCCGTTTCCAGGATCCAGTGGAGGTGGGATGGAGCTGACGTGGAGCGAAGGGCTCATGCCAGCGTCCGTCAGCTTCGGGCCGAGCTGCTCGAACGGCGGGACTGTTGAGTTCCCGGTGTGCGCCTCGGGGGCGGGGAGCGAATCCGTGAGGCGTGGTGCGCGCGGGCCCAGGCTCGGGATCACCCACGCGGGCTGAGTGCTGTCGTCGCCGGGTCCTGGCTCGAGTTCGCCCCACACCGGCGCGACCTGGGGAACGGCGGGAGCGCGGGGGATGTTCGGGCTGAGCGCGGCGGGGTTGAACTCAGCCTCCTGGGAGGGACTGAGGTCCAAGTCATCATCCGTCTCCGTCGCCTCGATGTCCGGGTCATCCGTGGTTGGAGCGTCGTCTTCCTGGTGCACCACGGTCGCTTGCGCGAGCACCGCGTGGTGGTCTGAGTCCCTACGCGCTTGAGCCGCTTCGCTGCGCCTGGCCTGTTTCTCAACGCGGATTTTCCGCGCGGTACCGAACTCGCTCAACTCACCGGAGCGCGCGGCCTCGAGCATCGCCTCCGCTTCGGGGAAATCGGCGACCTCCTTCAGCAAGTCCTCGAGACGCTGGGCGACCCCTGGAACGTCGAGGCGTCCGCGCAGGAAGAGTAGTCGCGTCGTGAGGTAGACGGTGGCATGCCGAAACAGCTCCATGTCGCCGAGCTGCATCAGCGCATTCGCGGCTCGGTCGAGCTCTCGGGCGTCCAAGAGCTCGTCGATCTCGCGGAGTCGAGGCTGATCGAGCGGTCCCGCGGAGGCCATCCCTCAAGCGTATCAGTCCCGAATACGAATCCGCAGATCATTGTTCGCCCGGCGGTTTCGCGGTTCGCTCAGCACGTCGCCGCTGCTTGTGACGGGTTCCTCAGGGGCTGGAAGATTCCCAGTTTGGAGGTCTCTTCGCGCTACTTTTCTGGCTGCTACTTCTTGGCGGGCTGCTACTTCTTGGCGGGCCGCTACTTCTTTGGCCGCAGCTATTTTTGAGCGGGCTGGGCGCTATCGCCCGGTGTCTTGAAATCCATCGCGCAGCGGAAGCCATAGCCGTGAGACTGAGTGTCGGGTGTGGCAGCGTAGCGGAAAGAAGGCCTGAGCCAGCTCTTGTAGCTGCCATTCCAGCCGCCTCCGCGGATCACTCGCTTCTCGCCGGTCTTGGGTCCGTGTGGATCCACCTGGGCGTCGGAGGTGTAGGGGCCCTCGTAGTCCGCGACCCACTCCCAGACGTTGCCGACCACGTCGAAGGGACCGAAGCGTGACTTGCCAGCAGGGTACTTACCGACGGGCGCCGTGGTCGGGAAGCCATCGTCCGCGTTGTAGAGCGGCATCATTTTTTCGCCGTGCTCCTGGCCCCACTTCACGCATTCCGTGCCGCAGGCGTTCAGGTGTTTCTCGGTCGGGTCTTCGTCGCCCCAGGGATAGATGCGCCCGTCGGGACCGCGCGTTGCGTACTCCCACTCAGCTTCCGTAGGGAGACGTTTCTTCTGCGCCTTGCAGAAGGTGTCCGCCATCTGCCAGGTCACACAGTTGATCGGGTGGTCGCCGCGGCCCTCGACGTCGTTGATGTTACACAGCGGGCTGTAGGTCTTGCGCTGCTTGTCCGTGACGCCGTCCCACTCGACCTCCTTCGGAGCGCGGCGGCACTTGCCCATGTCGGAGCAGTGCTTGTACTCCGACGTGGTCACCTCGTAGAGATCGATGCAAAACGCCTTCAGCTTGACGTTGTGCGACGGCTTTTCGTTGGGGAGCGCGTCGTCTTGATCCGAACCCATGAAGTACTGTCCGGCGGGGATCCCTACGGTACGATCGGGGCACTGAAATGGCTGCTCCGCGGTGGTCGGCGCGGCGCTCGGTAGCGGGGCGGCCACCGACTGGGCCGGTTCCTTCGCGTCGTCGCCGCCGCGGTTCATCGCGAAGAACGCACCGGTACCAAGCACGGCGATCGCCGCCACACCCAAACCGGCGAAGAGCAGCCCTTTTCCTCCCGGCTTTTCCTGCTGGGGGTCCAGCGTCGCCGGGTTGCCAGTGGTTGGCGAGCTCGGATTGATGTGGGTCGGGATGTTGCCAGCGAGCACCGTGGCGCCCGACGCGAACGACGCCGCTGGTGGGTTTGGATTCGACACCACCGCGGGGCCCGTGAAGCCGCAGGCGATCGCGAATGCGGAAATGAACTGACCCGCGCTGGCGTAGCGCTCCGACGGCGAGATCTTCAGCGCCTTGGCAAACACCGCCTCGACCTGATCGCTGACTTGTGCGCCCAGGTTGCGCGGCGTGGGGCGCAGCTGCGGGTTCGCCGAACTGAATGCAAGCTGAACCAAGTCGCCGCCGTCGAGCGCGGGTCGACCGATCAACATCTCGATCGCGACGAGGGCCAGCGCGTAGACGTCGGTCCAGGGCCCCGTGGCGCCATGGGAGCGTGAGAACTGTTCGGGGGCGCCGTATTGAGGCGTGAAGCTCGTGATGCTGGTGCCCGTCTTGGCCAACGCAGCTTGAAGATGCGTGTTCTCGGTCATCATCTTCGCGACGCCGAAATCGAGCACCTTGACCGTCGCGCCTCCCGCGTGGGGATCTCCGTTCACGAACAGGTTCGCCGGCTTGATGTCGCGATGGGCGATGCCGCGTCCGTGTGCCACGTCCAGTGCCATCGCGGCCGGCTCGAGCAGCCGGTACACCTCGATGATGGACCACGGGGCAGCGCCACTCTGCTGCTCGGCCTCCAAGATCGCGTCGAGGGGCCGCCCGTCGAGCCACTCCAGCACCATGTACGGCATCCACTGTCCGCTCGGCGAAGTGTAGGTGCCGACGTCGCGGGCTTGCACGATGTTCGCGGTGTGGCTCGAGAGCTCCGTCAGCAGCGCGCCCTCGTTGATGAAGTCCTGCATCAGGCTCTCACGCTGATCCATCGGCGCGGAGGACAAGCCGTTGAAGAACTTGATGGCGACGGGCTTGTTCCAGATCGTGTGGATCGCGCGATACACCACCGCGAAGCCGCCTTCGCCAACCAGGCGTTCAACACGATATTTCTCGGCGATGACTTCGCCGGCGAGGTTCAACGGGTCGCGATCTGACATGGCTTTCCGGGGGGCTACCCCGCGAGCTCGGGGGTAGCGGTAGGCGAGTGTAGAACGTACATGCGGAGACTACCCAGATTGGGGACGGTGGAAGCAACCACTCGGTTACATCCCGGCCGAAAAATAGGCGATTTCGCCTGGCGGAAGCATCCAAAGCCCGGGCCGCGGGCGCGAGCTAGGCGCTTCCAAGCAGCGCTCCCCGTTCCGCAAGGTCCGCCAACACCCGCGCCGTGCCGTCCAGCACCTCCTGGGTGAGGGAAACTCCTAGGGCCGAACAGGCGTCGAGCAAAGCCTGCTGCAACGCGATCCCGTCAATCAATCGCTCCAGGATCGTCGCGGCGAGGGGAGTCAGCTCGAGGTAGCGGACGTCATGGGTTGGGCTGCGATACACGAGCAGGGCCACCTGACGCTCTGTGGGTGCTGTTTCGTCCGTTTCGTCTTCGCTCAGCTGGTGAACGGCGAACTGGTAGCGAACGAGGCGGACAGCTTCGATGAAGCGCACCGGGCGGTCGAGCTGGAGCACGCCCGGCTCTGCGTCGAGTGGTCTTGCTGTTTCCGAAGCTACCTCGATGCGCAGGGCCTCGTGGCGTGCGAGCTCCATCAGGTAGGCAGGGATGGCGGCGTCGCTCGGCCAAAGTGGGTCGCAGAAGTCGAGGAACTCCCGGGTGACGTCACGCAAGTAGTGTGTCTTCGGTCCGTCCTCACTGAGCCACCGAGCGAGGTACGCCTCGAAGGCGTCAGTTCCCATGCGGTAAATACTGCGTGGGATGGCTAGCTCGATGGCTCCCTGCACGTTACCCCGCACGAGGCGCCGGTACACGGCGAGTCGGCCCAGGCCACGCTCCAGAATCGCCGCGCGGTCGTCTGCGTGCACACCGCACTCATCCAACCAGTGCGCGATGCTGGCCGCGTCACCCTGGACCTCGGCGCCCAGGGTGAGTCGCGCCATCGCCGTTTCGAGGGCGCGTGCGCGGTGAGTTTCCGCGTCGGTGCTCACCCGACCTTCCTCTCGCGCTCGCTGAAGCGAGCCATCGCCTTCGAGTACACCTCGCGCAGCCGAGCCACTTCCGCGAGGAGTTCGGGCAGCTCGGGTACCTCGTTGTCGCGCTCGAGCAACACCGGACGCGGCCCGCTGCGCTCCAGCGTCCACTCCAGGAGGTCGTACACGGGATCGATGATGGGTGCACCGTGGGTGTCGAGGAGCATGCCATCCTCGAGCTCGGTGTGACCGGCGACGTGAATCTGGATAACGCGCTCGAGCGGCAGCTCGGAGATGAATGCGTACGGATCGAAGGCGTGGTTCTGGGCATTGACGTAGACGTTGTTCACGTCCAGCAACATCCAGGCATCGCTGCGTTCCAAGACGCGGTTGACAAACTCCGTCTCAGGGATCTCTGGCGCGCCGGGGTGCGCGTACCAGCTGATATTCTCGAACGCCATCGGCACGCCCAGCGCGTCTTGCACGCGCATCAGCCGCTCTGCGGCGCGATCCGCCGTGTGCTTGCAAAGCCGCAGCGGCAGCAAGTCGTGCAGCACCAATGGCCCCGCAGTGCTGAAGCACAGGTGATCGGAGTGCCATGGAGAACCCATGCGCTCGATCTCCTGCTTGAGCTCCGCCAGGTAGTCCGGTGGTGGCTCATCGACCGCGCCGAGCGACAGCGTGAGTCCGTGGGTCACCAGTGGATAGCGCTCACGCACCTTGCTCAGAGCCCAGGGGAAGTACCCACCACGGCGCATGTGGTTCTCTGGCGAGACTTCCCAGAAGGCGACGTCCAGGGTTGGACCGTCCATCACCTCTTCGAGGAAGTCCCAGCGCAGGCCGAGGCCGACGCCGAGGCGATCTTTCGGGACGATTTCCGGTGCACCAGTCACTCCCCGAGAGTACGCCCCAGCGCGGCGTTGGTTCGAGATTTCAGGCCAAGCAGGCGCGTCTCAACGCCGATTTACTTGATCGGCGGGGGCTCGTAGATGCGCTTGACGTCCGCGCCACCCGCGAAGGCGTAGGAGCCGGCTCCGCCATAGCCGTACGCGACGATGCCGAACGGCACATCACCAGTGAGCTTGTGGGCGCCTTCACTGAGCGGACACACGCGGCTCTCGTAGCTCACGCCTGTCGATGGTCCCTGCCGCTTCCTACCGTGCAGCCCGCGGTGAGGGCGCCATCGATGCTGATGTTCGCACCTTGAGGCGTCGAGATGACGACGTAGTTCTTGCTCCAGGAAGGCGGCGTGAGGATGATCACGTACTCCGTGCGGTACTGGTCGACCGGAGGGAAAACGGTCAGTGATGGATCCCGACGGATGCACCCTGCACGTAGCCTGACTGACGAGCAACTGTCCGATCATGATCGGCGTAGTCGGGGAGAACGACCGTGATGTTGTCCTGCGCTGGCGCCGTGACGAGTCCCCGGGTTCAGCGAAGCTGTCGTAAGGGCGGCATAAGGCGGTGGTGACCTGCGCCGTCTCGGCGACGCCCGAGGAAGCGCAGCACGTCGGGTTACACGGAAGCCGCCCGTCGAGCGGACCGGACTGCGCGTGATCACGTACTTGCTGCCGAGTGATTCGCGGGGAACATCTACATTCCTCCAGGTGGTCAACGTCTCACCGCCGCCGTCGTCCCAGCCTGGGTAGTTCGGGATATCCGGAGCCGGGGACGCTGGTGCTCTCCACGCCTGTGAACACCGCCACCGGTTTGTCTGACTGCACCACGGTGCCGTCAGGTCCGCGATGATGTAGGGTCGTCGCCAGGTGCCGTCATCCGTCTCCAGGTTCAGCACGTCATGCAGCTGGGGCGACTCGATCAGCCCTCGGCGGAGTCGCTGGGATCGGCCCGTTTCCGCGGATCTTCCACGATGGCTTCACGCTCACCTTGGTGTTGGCGCAGGTGCCAATCACCGTCACGTACGAGCGATCGATGATGAGTCCAATGCCGGGGAAGTTCGTCGGAACCGGGTGCCCGGCTCCCCAGTTGATGATGCGATACACCTTGCCGAGCGCGCTGGTGGGCAAGAGCAGGGAAGCGTCGTTCGAGTACTGGTTGGTGAAGACGTTGAACTGGTAGACGACGATGGGGTTGCTGCTCGTGATCTTGAACGCGCGCGACGAGAGGCACGTGCCGGGAGACTGATAGTCGTTGGGCTTGGTCCCGCAATCCAGCTCACGCGAGGGCAAGACCACGGTCTGCGAAACTCCCCGCGAGCACCGTGAGCTGCTGGACCGGCTGCGGCTGGGCAGGTCACCCGGTTTCGCCAGGTTTGCATCGATGGTGATGTTCGCGTCTCCCTCCCCCGCGTTCGACAGCACAAACCCCCAGGGTTCACTCGCCGGTCGTTCAAGTGCATCTTGCTGATCGAGGTCTGCGCCCCAGAACTCGCAACCGACGTTCGAGGGCTGATCCGCGGCTATCCTGCAGGCAGTGCCGCAGCGACCGTTTCCGCACAGCTCGCCGTTGGCCACGTCGCACACCTCGACCAGCTCATCGGTGTTGCTCCCATCCTTGGAGCACTTTGTGCACTTCGTTGCCAACGCACACCGTTTCCTCGGGAGTACAGTGGGTGCGGCGGGTCGAGAGTGCAGGCTTCGTCGCACTCGATGGGTGTCTGTGGCTCTCCGTTCTCGCACGGGGTGTAGGTCTGTCCGACGCACCCGTTACAGAACAGCCCGCCGTCCGGCCCGCCGCCTCCGTTCCCTCCGTTTCCTCCATTGCCGCCGTTTCACCCCGCTCGAGCTGTTGCTCGCCGGAGCAGGCGAAACCAGGAACAAGCAGGCAAAACCAGCGACCAGTGGCGAAGCAGCGAGGAAATCCTAACGGTCGTTTGGCCGGCCGCACAACAGAACTATCTTGCTGATTGTGAATCACTGGACATTATTTGAAGCAGCGCTGCGGGGTTCGCGTCTGGCGTCGGGCCGCTGGGTTTGCCGAAGCGCGTCATCGACTCTCCATCACAGCCTCGATTTGGGGGAGGTGCCCTGCCCGACGCTGCTGCCTGAAGCAGGTTGACCGCCACCATTTGACTCAGGCCGCTCGAGCGTTGTCGAGCGGCGTATGAACCCGTGTTGGGTCGTTAGTCTGCGGCGCTGATCGGCCACCGGAGTGCCCGCGCCGCAGCCGCCGCGGCGCCCGCGAACTCTTCGCGGCAGGCTTCTTCGCGCCGCAGGCTTGCTCGCTCAGCCCGCGCCGCAGCCAGCCTTCGCGCGGCGGCTTCTTCTTCAGGCTCCTCTTTCTTGGCTTCTTCCTTCTTCTCGCCGTCCGCACCTTCGGCCTTGGACTCGCCGTCCATCGCGCCGTCACACCTTCGGGCGCCGCGGCAGGTGCCGGTGGCTTCGCCAGCGCCAGAACCGTTGCCTCGTCAGCTGCACCTTCCATGGGTGCTTCGGTGGCCTCGGCCGCCGGGACCTCGGGCGTCCCACGGGAGATTCCGGTTCATCCTTGTCCCTACAGGCGACAGGCCCGAGGCGCTGAGAACGGCGAGGTTGCGGCGATAAGTGCGAGCTGAGCTTGTTCGACATGGTTGGTTTGCTCCTTGGACTTCGTCCGGGTAACTCTGTTTGGTTTGCTTGACGGCCGAGCGCTTGAAATCGGCTCACTTCGCGCCGGGAGAGGCGCTCACCCGTGAATCACGCCAGGGCCTGGAGTGTATCACCGTGTGCTCGGGGGCTACGCCGGCCAGCTGGGGAGGTTTCACAGAAAAGTTCGTTAGGGGTTCTGGCTATGCGGTGCGGCGGATCTGGCCGCGAATGGTGGGAGCGGTGGACCTCACCCCCAAAAACCCAGCTGGTTACGCGCCAGGAGGGGGATTGGATCGGCGCTCGCGAGGGTTATTCGCGCTCGGCGCCAGAGTGGATTTCGGCTGCCTCAGAAAAAGGCTGCGGGCTCAGCGCTTCGGCACCAACACCAGCTCCAGCGTCACCTTCACCCGGCTGCCGGCGCGTTTCAGCAAGTCGCTCTGGCTGGCCTCGAGCACGCCGTGGGCGTTGCGCGGCTTGATGTCGTGATCCGCGAAGTTGATGCTGAGCGGCTTGGTGCTCTTGAGCACGATGCGCTCTGGCGCGCTGCCGACCGCGGCAGGGCCCTTGAACTCGAACAGGGCTTCGAGACTGGCAGACGTTGCCTTGCGGAAACTATTGAGCGAGAGCTGTCCGTTCACCGAGAGCGTCGAGCGGCGGATCTCACCCGCCAGCACCCGGGGAGCGGCGGCGTCTCCTGCGTCCGGCGGAGACGCTTCTTCGTCGTAGAGCTCGATGTCGCCGTTCGGGCCATGGTGCTCGAACTGCGGCTTTGCCGCCTTGGCCGGGACAGGAGCAGCGGCAGGTGCCGCAACGGGCGCGTCCTCTGCGCTGGTGGAAGGTGCGGGGGGGAGCAGCTTCTTTATCAACTTGGCTTCGAAAGCGCTTGGGGGGCGTGCGGCGTCCAGCGCCTGAAACTCGAAGCGTGCCCAGCGACTCTGCTCGCGTGCCGCTTCCGCGCGGCTCGAGCCAACGTTCAGCCAGTTGCGCGCTCGCTCTGCTTGGAGCTTGTTGTCGTCCTCGGACTCGAAGCTCTGCATGCGCAGCGCAGCCACATCCACCTCGACGTGACCCGAGCTATGCTCGAGGTCTGCGAGGTTGACTCTGAACTCGCCGCGGACGACGCCGATGCTGCCCTTGGTGGTTACTTCCCGGCTCCGCAGCTCGAAGCTGATGCGGCTCTCTGGCGCCACCTGAAAGCTCACAAACTCCCCCGCCACCGGCTCGTCCACGGGATGTGCCGGGCGCGGATCCGAGGGTTCGTAGAGCTTCTCTTGTTTGTCTTCGCACCCGAGCACGCTGAGCGCAGCGACGGCGGCCAGCAGAGAGCAGGCGGCGCTTGCCCAGGGGCTGTGCGTAAGGCGGATCACCGCGGGAACATGCACGAATTGGCCCAAACAGCCAAATTCAGCGAATCTGTGTCTCAGAACACGACTAATGCCAGACGCCGATGCTCGCGCTCCAGCCGAAGTAGCGCGAGGCAGCATCCAGGGCGCCGCCAACTCGCCACTCCGTTCCGTCGTCGAACAGCCCGAAAACGGTCCACGGGAAGGTCTTCAGGTCGAAGCCGAAGGTGCCGTGGAGCCGGGGCTTGCCAGCACGGTAGCGTGAAGGCTCCCCGTAGCTTCCGGCGCGCAGCTTGAGCCAGCCAGGGACGACTTCGCTCTCCAGGCCGACACGGGGAGAGAGCGTGACCCTCTCACCCGCGCGCGCGACCTTGCGCTGGATGAAGCTCTCGACGCCAACCGAGCTAGGCGACTGCCCGACGATCTGCAGCTCAGTCGCGAGCATCACGTAGCCCCGCTTCGTCTGACGCGCGCGTCGGACCAGCGCCTGGCGGAGGCCTCGCGCTTGGCGCTCGAGCTCGAGCTCGTCCAGCGCGTCGTCTGCGTCCGTTTGCGCCCGCAGCGCTGCGAGTTCAGCCGGCGACTTGCTAGCGGCTTCGCGCTCCAGCCGACGCTTGCGTTCCCGCTTGCGGAACTCCACGACGCGATCGAGCTCTGCGATCGCGCGACCTGGATCGATCCAGTGGGGATTCATGGGACGCGGCCCGAACTGCAGCGCCAACCCGGCGCTGACCTCCCACGGCTGCCGCATGTTCCGCGGAAGCCAAATGGAGTTGGGGTCCGTGCCGCCGGGTCCGAGCACCAGATCCCCGTCCGCGTTCTCGGTCACCTGGCTCGCCGCGTCTACTTCCGTTTCCACGAGGTGCTTGTAAGTGGCCCCGATGCGAAAAGGTTGCTCCTCGGGGCGCCACAACACACCGACCATCGGCGCAAAGCCGGAGGTGGTGAAGAGATCCTCCGAGGAGTCGTCAGGATTTTCCCGCGCCACGATCAACCCCACGTTCCGCAAGCCCACCCCGACGGACAGCTGGTTTTGCAGGAAGCCGTAGGCGCTCACGAGATCCAGCTCGACGAACTGCGCAACCAAGTTGCGCTGGGAGTCTGCGGTTTCATCCCGGCGCGAGAGGCTGAAGTTGGCAAACGAAATGCTGACGCCGTAGCCCCAGGCACCGTCTTGGAACACCGCCGCCGGGGTGAGGAACAACAAGCCATCGCTGCCAGCGTTGACGTCGGTTGGCCCTTCACCTGTGTTGTAGAAGTCGTTTCCGCGAATCGAACTCGGGAAGGTGAGTCCGAGCGCGAGATCGTAGTCGAACGAGTCGACGGACCACGGTGTGCGGACGGCCGGAGCCGCCGGGTTCTGCGACATGCCCTCGACGCCCTCGGCGATGCTGACGTAGGCGCCGCCGAGCCCAATGACCCGCGAGCTCGCGGTGACTGGGCCCTGATACAGGTCGACGGTGTAGTCGCTGGTGCGGATCTCGCTGCCCTCATCCCCAAGGGGACCTGCGGCGAGAGCCACGCCACCCCAGCTCAGCATGCCTCCAGCGCACGCGAGCGTCGCCCCCGCCCGGGCTAGGCTGCGGCTCCAGGAGCTCACGCCTGCTTTTGCTCCCGGGCCATGCGAAGCTCCGTCGTGAGCACGCTGATCAAAATCCCCACGGCACCGAGACAGAATACGATCAGCATCGGGCCGACCTGATTCAAGACCGCCGCGATGAGCGTCAGGAAGACGAACGTGTCGCGCTTGAACAGTGGCCCGATGTACGCCATCACGCCTTCTCCGCTCGAAGTACTCTGGCTGAGGGGATACTTGAGCAAGTCGCCCGAGCCGATGCGGATCAAGTAGCGGTACTCGAGACCGCTCGCCGTCACACCGCACAGCACGGTCACGATGCCCGCGATCAAGTACACGAGGTGCCCCGTGCTCGAGTAGAGGCCCCAGGCCGAGCCGGCGAAGAAGCCGTAGTTCGTCAGATCGTCGCCGACGGTATCGAGCCACTCGCCCATCAGTGAGCCTCGGTAGGTGATGCGGCTCATTTCGCCGTCACAGCCGTCGAGCACGCTCTGCGCCTGAAACAGGAACGCGCCGATCAGCAGATCCCAGTAGCCGCCGCGGGCGGCGATCACGGCGCCGGCGATGCCGATGGCTAGTATCCCTACGGAAACTTGGTTCGGCCGTAGTGGCGTCTTCACCAGCCAGCGGCTGATGGCGAGGGAGATGTAGCGATTGAGGTAGCGTGAGGTCCAGCCGTCCTGTGGCTTGCGCAGCGCGCGAAACAGCGCCCTTTCGGCGCGTCGCTGAGTCGTTCGGTCTTGTACGGTGAAGCTCTCGAAGCCCCACGGCGGCGAGTGCTCGAACGACTCGCTACGCAGGTCGATACGCGACACCCCGGCTTCACGCATGGCCTTGAACAGCGTGCGATGGACCACACTGCTCGCGCCGATGGTGACGCGGTCGGCCCCCTCGGGAGGTTGCTTCAGGATCGGCAGCCGAAAGCGCGGGTCAGCGAACGCGCCCTCCACGGCCTCGAGCCCCGCAGTGAGCACCACGCCGCTCGCGCCGGCACCCTGAGCGTCCAGCCCGAGGCGCAGGGCCAAGGGCAAGCCTGCGACTTTTCGTGCGGGATCTCCGGCGTCTGCTTCCAGCACCAGCACCCAGCTCATGAATCAGGTAACCTCTCGGTCATGGTTTCAAGGGGATGGGCGGCTTGCTTGTTCGTGGGTGTGGTGCTGGCTGCTGGCTGTGGCAGCGACGACAGCTCTCCGAGCTCTTCGAGCGCGGGGGGGAGCGGGGGCAGCGGCGGGACGGGAGGCACTGGAGCGACTTCGGGCTTCGATGTTCAGTCCGTCTATCACGTTCCCGACAGCTTGGACGCATTGTCCGACGAGACCTTCTTCGATCACCCGTGGCCCAGCGACTTCCGTCTCGATAGCGACGGCAGCATCCACCTGCAGGGCTATCCGAATCCACGCGCCGTGCCTTTGTTACGCGACTACGTCGACGCGATGAAGGGCGTGATCCACGGCTTCAGTCCCGTCGCCGCGGGGTACCTGCGCTTCACCGGGCCCATCGATGCTTCGACGCTACCGAGCGGAGCGCTGGCAGCGACCGAGGCCACGAGCAGCGTCCAGTTGATCGACGTCGACCCGAACTCTCCCGACGTGGGCAAGCGCTGGCCTCTGACCTTGCACTGGCAGCCAGAGGCCGGAGTCTACTGGCCAGAGAACACCCTGGCATTCATGCCCGCGTTCGGTCACCCGCTGCGGGGGGGGACGCACTACGCGCTGGTCGTCACCGACGCTTTGCATGCGGAAAATGGCAGCCTCGGGCCTGCAGATGAATTGAGCTTGCTGCTCGGGGAAACAGCGCCGAGCGAGCCCGCAGCCCTGGCGAGCCACTACGCCGCGCTTCAGCCCACCCTGGATGCGCTCGCCAGCGCCGGTGTCGACCGCCAGCACATCGTGAGCCTCACGTCGTTCACCACCGACGACCCCACGGCGCAGACCCAGCAGCTCGCCGACTGGGTGAAACAAAACTACCAGGCACCCACTGCGAGCGCCTGGCAAGCGATGGACCCGGTCTCTGGCACTGACGTCTACGAAGGCATGTATGGTCCCTCACCGGATTTCCAGCGCGGAAAGATCCCATTCGCCAGCTTCGGTGACGGTGGGGAGCTCGCCTTCGACGCCCAGGGCAATCCCGAGGTGCAACGGGACTTCGACCTGCGCTTCGCGCTGACCGTCCCCGACGCGTCCGCCTGCCCGATGCCGAGCGAGGGATACCCAATCGTGCTGTATGCCCATGGCACCGGCGGCAACTATCGTAGCTTCGTGCGCGCCGGCCACGAGGGGCCGGAGCTTGCCAAGCGCTGCATCGCCACCATGGGCATCGACCAGATCTTCCACGGCACGCGGCCAGGCGCTGATGGGGGTAACCCAGAGGTGTTGTTCTTCAACGTCTCGAACCCAGTCGCTGCGCGGGCCAATGGGCCCCAGTCGGCGATCGACGTCGTGCAGCAGGCGCGCTTGTTCACCGAATCGGCGACCAGCATCCCTGCCAGTGTGAGCAAGACGGGTTCGGAGATCCGCTTCGACACGAGTCGCCTGATGTTCATGGGGCACAGTCAAGGCGGGCTCAACGGTCCGATGTTCCTGGCGGTGGACGACGCGGCGCGCGGCGCGGTGCTCAGCGGCTCTGCCAGTTTGATCAGCATCACGCTGCTCGAAAAGACGGAGCCGGTGGACGTCGCGGCGCTGGTGCGAAACGTGTTCCTCGCGCTGTCGCCTTCAGAGCAGTCCGAGCTGAACGAGCTACACCCAGAGCTCTCCCTGGCGCAGACCATCGTCGACCCGACGGACCCGATCCACTACGTGCCGCTCATCATCAAGCGACCCCACGCCGGCTTCGCACCGAAGAGCATCTTGATGACCGAAGGCGTGAACGCCGACGGGAGCGGGGACTCGTACGCACCTCCCCACGGAATCGAAGTGGAGGCGGTGGCGATGGGCCTGTCGCCGATAGAGCCCGTGGTCCATCCTCCGGCGGAGCTCGCGTGGTCACCAGATTTGGCGGCTTTCTCGGTGCCACCCGAGGGCGTCAGCGGAAACCTCGCCAATGGCGCGGCGTCAGGCGGCCTGATGCAGTGGGTGCCGACGGGGGGTGATGGCCACTTCGTCATCTACAACATCCCGGCCGCCATGGATCAGTGCACGGGCTTCCTGCGAAACCTCGCGGATGATCCCAAGGGGCGCCTACCAGCCCCCTGAGTGTGCTAGACCCTCGCTCCGAATGATCGAGCTCGGCTGGCATTGGATCGTGGACGCGTTCGACTGCGACGCACAAGCGCTCGCGGATCGTCGCGTGCTCCTGCGACTGCTGAATGAGGTCCCCCAGGCGCTCGGCCTGCGTTCAGTGGGCGAGCCGCAGGTCCACGTCGAAGCGGGAACGGAGCCGCTGTTGGTCGGCCTCGTGCTGCTAGCTGAGAGTCACTTCAGCGTCCATGCGCGCCCTGGGAACCGGGTGCTCCACGCGGATCTGTTCTCGTGCGTGCGCTTCGATGTGGAGCGTTGCCTGCTCGAGCTGCAGCAGGCCTACGGCTTCCGCGAGCACCGCGCGCAGTTCTTCGAGCGCAACTTGCCCGGCAAGGAGAGCGAGTGACGGTTCGCAGCCATCGCGTCGCGGAGTTTCGCGCGCCTCGAAGTGCGGGGCTCGCACCGGCAGAGCTTGCGGCGCTGGTGCAGACCTTGCTGCCGCCACGCTTGGCGGAGCGGGTCGTGTGTCACGAGTGGCAGCCTCAGGGCCTGTCGCTGATGTGTTTCTCGGCTGAGCTGACGTTCACACTTCACACCTGGCCTGAGCACGAGGCGTGCGTCGTGGATCTCTTCCATTGTCCGAAACGCTTCGACGGCGCGGCGTTTCTTCGCGATCTTGGCGCTCGGAGTGGCTGGGCGGTGATCGCCGAACGCGAGTTCGCGCGCAGCCTGAGTGGTCGCTGACAGATTCAGTCGACGACTCGCGCGCGGGCGATATAGTGCGCCACCGTGGCTTACTCCTGTCAGTTCAAGTGTTTTGCTGGGTGTGACGGCGCTTGGCCCGTCACCGTTCCGATGTACCGCTGTCCCACCTGCGGTGGCCTGCTCGAAGTAGCGCACGACATCGACGCGCTCCGGGATCGCAGCGCCGCAGCCTGGATCCGCCTGTTCGACGAGCGCTATCGCGTGACCCAGTGGCCCTACGGCTCGGGCGTCTGGGGCAAGCGCGAGTGGGTGATGCCGTCGCTGCCGGACGACCTGATCGTCTCGATGTACGAAGGCGGTACCAACCTGTTCTGGGCTGATCGCTACGGCAAGCAGCTCGGTGTCCCTGAGACCTGGGTCAAGCTGTGCGGAAATAGCCACAGCGGCTCATTCAAAGACTTGGGCATGACGGTGCTGGTCTCCGTCGTGCGCCAGGCGATCCAGCAAGGCTTGAAAGTGAAGGCGATCGCCTGCGCCTCCACGGGTGACACCAGCGCCGCGCTGGCAGCCTACGGCGCCGCCGCAGGCCTGCCCGTGGTGGTCCTGTTGCCACGCGGAAAAATTAGCACGGCGCAGCTGGTGCAGCCGCTCGCCCACGGCGCGCTGGTGCTCGGCCTGGACACAGACTTCGATGGCTGCATGGCCATCGTGCAGCGCCTGGCCGAGGAGGGCATCGTCTACCTCGCCAACTCGATGAACCCGCTGCGCATCGAAGGCCAGAAGACGGTCGCCGTGGAGATCGTTCAGCAGTTCGACTGGCAGGTGCCCGACTGGGTGGTGCTTCCTAGCGGAAACCTTGGCCCCGCCCCCCCCCCCCCCACACCCTTCAAGCTGATGCGGGAGCTTGGCCTCATCGACCGCTACCCGCGCCTCGCGGTGGCTCAGGCGCAGAACGCGAACCCGCTCTACCGCGCCTGGACCGCCGGCAAGAAGACGGTGGAGCCCATCACCGCCCAGCAGACTCTGGCGACGGCGATCCAGATCGGTAACCCCGTCAGCGCGCCGCGGGCGTTGAAGGCCCTCGAGGAGCTGAACGGCGTGGTGGAGCAGGCGAGCGAGCAGGAGCTGTGCGACGCGGCGGCGCGAGCGGATCGCACAGGCATGTACACCTGTCCCCACACCGCCGTCGGCCTCGCGGTGCTGGAGAAGCTGGTGAACAACGGCACCATCAAGTCCACGGATCGCGTGGTCTGCGTCTCCACCGCCAACGGCCTAAAGTTCACCGAGTTCAAGGTCGGCTTCCACGAAGGCAAGGTGCCCGGCGTCGACAACAGCCTGAGCAACCCACCGGTGATGCTCCCCGCGGACTACGGGCAGGTCGTGGACGCCATTTCCGCACGGCTTTGAGCTGGGACTGCAGCGGGCTAGCCCGAACTCAAATGGTCTACCGGCGCGTTCTTCGGGGGTGAGGTGCGGCGTACCTGCGCCGTAGCCCACCTCCCAGCGCTGCCAGCGCAAGCACCGCTAGCCAAGGCAGCGAAGTGTGACTCCGGGAAGCCCGCCCTCTCACCGCACCCGAGGTCTCCACGAACCGACATCCGTCTTGCTCTTCGTCAAGCGCTTCGTCTGAGGCGCCACCAGACCCTCCGCTGCCTGCGGCCTGTGGCGCAGGGCAAGGGTGGACGCCGCGCCAGCCTTCGAACTGTATCTTCAAGCTCGGCAGCGGATCTTCACTCACCGGCTCGTAGACCTGCGAGACCAGCTCTAGATAATTACCTTGGGGAAAGTCGGGCGGGTCGACCCCGATCAGCGCTGACTGCGCTGGTGTACCGCTCGGAGTGCAGCGCGCGTCTCCACCGCCTTCGCTACCCGCTGCCAGCAGGGCGTTGATCAGACGCTCAGGTAGGTCGCATGCGTCCGCTTCGAAGCCCCGACGTGCGCGCTCGAGCACGTCGGGTGCGCTGAGGAAGTTGCCCTGGGCAGACACCACGAAGCGCCGCGCCTGGCTCTGGGCGTCTCGCACTTCGAATGCCAGGTGCCCCGCAAATGGGTTGGCTCCGGAGCCAGTGAAGTTCGCGATGTCTCCCGTCGAGCTGACCAGCGCGTATTGCCGCAGCTGATAGTCGCCGTCGAAGCTTGGATCCGTGAGCGTCTTGAGGATCACGCTTGGTGACTCTCCAGCGCCGAGCCACGCGACGCCGTAGCTGTGTGCTTGGGGTAACAGATACGACTGGGTCATGATGGCGCCGTGCCCGGGGACGGCGTCGTACACCTGGCGTACCGTGTCGAGCGGGACGCACGAAGCCACGGCGCCGCCCACGCTGCCGTCCTGCACGTCGACCGCCACGATGGAGAACGTCGCGGAAGCTTCGCCGCTGGCGCAGACCATCAGAGCGGAAACAGCGCATGAGACCAGACGGCGCACCCGGTGAAGCTTAGCGCGAAACCAGCGCACCTCACCCCCGAACCCGAAAATGGCCGCGAGAGCGTCGAGACGACGGGCTGCCGAAGCACGAAAGCGAACGGGCCCTCGAAGTCGAGAGCCCGTAAAGTTTCCGTGGGGAAAATTGTTGCTGGTTCGCGCCTCCAGGGCGCGAATTGTTGCTGGTTCGCGCCTCCCGGGCGCGAATTGCTCAGAAGCTGAACTGAGCGAAGCCGCCGCCGCCCTTCTTCGAGGCGTAGGGCGCGACCTGCCAGCGTGCCCAGCGCTTCTTCTGGATCTTCTTGGCTTCCGTGACCGGGTCGTCGTCACCCGAGGTGAGGAGCACGATGCCCGTCACACCCAGGGTGATCGCAACGCCGAACGCCATGTCCGCGATCAGCGCGTTGCGCTCGACGTCGTCCGCCGCGTCGTTCGTGGGGTTGTCGTTGAAGTCGCTCTTGGAGCCCAACGCCTGGATACCGAAGATCGTACCGACCACCGCGCTCGCGCCTGCGATACCTAGCGTGATGTACGCTGGCAGCTTGCTGCGGGGCTCCGGCTCAGGCTCCGGCTCGGGCGTCACGGGCGCGGGTGCGGGCGCGGGCGCGGGAGTCGGCTCGGGCTCGGGCGCGGCTTCGGTCAGCTCCACGCTCTGCTCGCCCGTACCGGCGGGAGTCATCTCGACCTCGATCGTCTTGCGCTCGAAGCCGTTGGCGACGATCTCGATCTTGTGCTTCCCGGGCGTGAGCTTGAGATCCATGGGCGTCTCGCCCATCTGGGCCTGGCCGTCGACCGTGACCGCGGCGCCCGGGGGAACCGTTACGAGCTTGAACTCGCCGGGCGTCTTCTTGAGCTCGCCCAAGCGAGTCTCCGCGTCCTTGGACTTTTCTTCGCCCGCCCGCTCGTGGTCGGGGTTGTCCATGAACTTGCTGTACGCCTCGATGGCCTCGAGGATCTTGCCCTGCTTATCTAAGCTCTTCGCGATCCAGTACTCCGCGTGAGGCGTGGGGATGATCTCGTACGCCTTGCGGAAACTGGTCTCGGCATCGGCGAACTTGCCGGCGTCGAATGCTTTCTCGCCAGCGCCGTAGGCCGCGCGCGCGTCCTTCTTTTGCTTGGCGGTTGGCGGCTTCTTCTTAGCCTCTTTCTTCGGTGCGTCGGCGGGCTTCGCGCCTTGCGCAGCCGCCATCGGGGCGAAGGACATGCTGGCAACGGATCCGGCTAGGACAGCCGCGACCAAGCGGGGAGCGAGAGAAAGACTGGCGATTTTTCGCATGAGGCCTCCGCGCGGCCAGACTGCCGCGTGCCCGAGAGGCTAGTCCGCACGGGGTCCTTGGGACAAGCCCGGAAGCGTCGGAACCGGCTCTCTTGGCGTGACATGAGCGCTTTCTTGGCGACGCAAACCCCATCAAATGCGTCGGTCGCGTGTACTCTTATCGAGATCTCCAGGCGGCAAGGTGCGGGTCAGCTTGGCCCACGCTTCCCCGTCGGGGACCCGACCAAGCCCATGGCTGACACCCAAGACACCGAACCCAACGCGGAAGTCGATGAGAGTGGGGAGACGAAGGATCGTCAGACTCTGCCTCCAGGCTTCGTCAGCGTGGCTGCTCCTGGCGCTGCAGGTGCGCTGGTTGGAGAGTGGCTGAACGAGACCCGCGCATCCGTCGTCCCGCGACGCGCAGGCGCGCGCGCAGAGCAAGCCTGGTTGCGAGGTCGTCTCGAGCAGGCGAAGCGCACGAAAGATCTCGAGCAAGAGCGCGTGGCTTCGGTGCAGCTCGCGCGTGCTCTCGCCGCGCGCGGCAGTGAACTCGACACCGCCACGCGCATGGCGCGGCGCGCGTTGGTGCTCGGGGAAGATCCGCAGCTTCGCGAGGAGCTTTCCGGTTGGTTCGCCGGGCTGGGTGAGCCAGCGCTCGCGGCTGCCACGCTGCGGCCGGCGGCTCTCGACCGCAGCCCAGAGCAGTCGGCCTTGATCTTGACGCGCATCGCAGTGCTGGAGGCGCGGGCGGGCTCGCCCGAGAGTGCGGTGGATGTGCTCGGCGACGCAGGTCAGAAGGCGCCCAACGACGCGCTGATCGTGGAACTGCTGGGTGCCATCGGCGCGTGGGCGCCCGCGGCCATCACCACGGCGCGCGCGGCGGACGCGTACGTCGAGGGCGCACGGCGCCGGGAAGCGCGTGGGGAGCGCGCCGCAGCCTTCGAGGACTTGCTTCGAGCGTTCGAGCTGTGCCCCGAGTCGGCGATTGCTGCCGAGTTGCTCGCGCAGTCGTTGAGCGCCAGAGGGCGGAGCGGAGCGGCGGACGAAGTGCTGCGTGAGCACGCCCTGGCGAGCCAGCGTGGGTCGCTGTCGACGCACCTCGGACGTTTGCGCGACGCGCTCGGTGCCGACGACTTGCCCAGGGCCCTTGGCGCGGGCCTGGACGCGGGCCTGGATCAAGAGCTCGATCCTGACGCGAGTTTCCGTGCGGTAACGCACGCGGAGGGCGCGTCCAAGGGTTTCGATGAAGTGCTCGCGCGGGCTGGGCTGCACGAGCTCCTGGCGGCTCGCTTGCAGCTCGGCCTGGAGCAGCAAAATGGCGCCGCGCGTGCGCGCCTTGGGTTGGCCTTGGGGCGCCTGTACTCTGGACCGCTGAATTCCCCCGAGCGCGCGGTGGACGCCTGGATGGCTGCGTTGGTTGCGGACCCCAGCAACGAGGACGCAAAGATCGCGCTCCGAAGCCACGCCTCGGCGACACGAGACCAAGCGCCTCTGGTCGAGGCACTGATTCGCGTTGGGCAACGCGTCGTTCCGGGCAGCGACGAAGCTGCTCCTCCGGGCACCGAAGCTTGCCTCACGGAACTGATGGTCATGGCGGAGCAGCGCCTGAGTGATCCGACCCTGGCAGGCTGGGCGCTCGAACGCCTGGCGACGCTGGCTCCGGATGCCGAGCTCGACAAACAGCGAGAGCGGCTACGACCGCGTGCGCGGCTTCAGCAGGAGGCCACGCAGAATGCCCGGGCGGCTCTCTCGGAAGCCGTGGAGGGGCGCGGGCAAGCCCTGCGTCGGCTAGTCGCCGCGCTGCGCTTCCAGCCCGAGGCGGTTGACGAACAGATCACCCTGTTGCGGGAGCTCGCGGGGAGCGAACCCGAAGAACGCGCGTGGCGCGCCCAGCTCGAGCGACTCCTCGAGCGCGAGCGCCGCACGGAACAGCTCTCCGAACTCCTCGAGTCCCAGCTGAGGTCAGGCTCGAAGGCTGAAGCGGAGCGAGCGGCGCTCAGGCTGTCTCAACAGCGCCGCACGGCTGGCGATGCGGTGTCTGCGGTGCGCCACTTGGAGCCGCTGCTCGACGCCGGTGCGGGGCATCGAGCTGCCTGGTGCATGCTGCTCTTGCTCGCAAACCGGATTGGTTCTCAATCGCTGCGGGCGCGCGCCCTGGAACGACTGGCCCAGCCGCTGGCCAGAAGTTTCCGCGCGGTCTTGATGTGCGCCGCTGCTGACGCATGGGGGGTTGCTGGCAGGAAGGACGCGGCCTGGGCGGCGGCCCACGCCGCCAAGGACGCGGACCCCTCCAGCGCGCGGGCCGCGGCGACCCTCGCCAGTTGCGCCTTGGAGCAAGCAGGCTCGGAAGCGGCTGGCGCCATCGAACACGCGGTGGGCGTGGTGGTACCCAGAGCGCGCTGGTGCCGTGCGCTGGCCCAAGCCCTCGACGATGCGGGCGAGCTGCCCGCGGCGCTCGCCTGGACGCAGCGCTGGCTGGCTCTGCGTCCAGGAGATCCCGAGGCCGCCGCAGCGTTGCTTGATCGGGTAACTCGCGCGGGGAACGCGGAGCGTTTGGCGGATGCTTTGGGGTGGCTCTTGTCCCAGGCTCAGCCAGCCGGGAACCTCGCGGAACCGCTTGCGCAAGCGCTGCGTCGTCTGAGCGAGCTTGAACCTGCTCGCGCGGGCGCGCTCGCGCGACGCGTGCTCGACTTGTTTGGCCCCCGCTCGGAAGTGCTGTGCGCCGCGATACTAGAGGTGGCCGACACCACGGGTGAACGCGGGCTCGGTATCGCAGTGCGGGAGCGCCAGCTCGCGTCCGGAGCTCCAGGTACGGCGCGTCCGGAGCTCTTGCTCGAGGTGGCGCGGCGTCGCACGGAGGCAGGAGATGCCGACGGCGCAGCTCGCTGTCTGGCGCGGGCGATTCACGAGGGCGCGAACGCCGACGCCGTGCTCGAACGCCTGGACTCCGCGTTGCCACCGCGGGGCTCCGACGGCGAAATCGCGCTGTTGGAGGCCCGCGCCGAGTGTCTTAGCGCGCAGAGCGGGGCTGGCGTTTCGCGGGCGGCCCGCGCCTGGCGGGAGGTCGGCGCGGCGCTCTGGGACCTGGCAGCGGACCACGAGGGGGCGATCGCCGCTTGGGAGCGCGCGGCGTTGTTGGATCCAGAGTCTGGCATCGCGACGTTCGCTCAGGACTTGTTGGGCTTCGCCGGGCAGGCTGAGTGCGTCGCGAGGGTGCGGGAGTTCGCGGAGCGGCGCACGGAGCCCGCTGAGCGAGCCCGGGCGTTGACCATTGCGGCCAACGAGGCGCTCAAGGCCGGGGACGCCGAGCAGGCGCTCGAGCTGGCGTTGGCGAGCATCGACCTCGATCCTTCGCGCAGCGAGGTACTCGCCGTGGCGGAGCGCGCGGCAGGCGCGAGCCAAGAGTCGATAGAGGCGCTCGAACGCGCTTATCATCGCGTGGCTGAAGCTGCGCTTGGCTGTTACGGTGAGCGCGCCGTTCATTACCGTGCGGCAAGGCACTTGGAGCGTCGAGGTGAGCTCAAGCGCGCGCTGAGCCATGCGGTGCAGGCCTTCGAGGCGGTGCCCGCGCAGGGCATCACCTTCGTTCAAATGGTGCGCCTGGCCGAGCGTGCGGCGGAGCCACTGACGGCGCTCACCGCTCTCGAGCGGGTCGCTGCCAAGTCGAGCAGCGATGCGGAGCGGGCGGAGTGGCTGGAGCGCGCGGCGGTGTTTTCCGGTAGCGGAGAGCAGGGGCAGCGGCAGCGCCTGGAGGTGTTGCTGAGAGCCTTGACGGTGCGCCCCGAGGTGGAGACGTTGCGGAGCCTTGGGGAAACGCTCAAGGGAATCCTAGGCTTCGCCCCTCAGGAGCGCGATGTTCTCGAGCTGCGGTTGGAGCGGGCGCTGTCAGGTTTGTTGGCTCAGCTCGAACAGGATGATGGCGCCCGCATCGCGGTACAGGCAGCCCGGGCCGCGCTGGAAGGCCTCGAGGCTAGCGGGCTCGGTTGGAAGGCGCTCCGCGCGGCATACCGAGTGAACCCCGCGGCGCCAGAGCTCGAGGACCTAGCAGATTCCAGCGACGAACTCGCTGAAGACGCCGCGAGCTGTGACGAGTGGCTCGACGAGATGCTGTCCACGCTGGAGCTCGGGGTCGCCGGAGTGCCCGCCCTCGCGCTGAGCGCCAAGTTGGCGGAGAAGCGCGGAAAATCGGAGGTCGCCGCCAAGTTCCTGGTGGAGGCTTGTCTGCGGGAATCGGATCGAGCCGATCTTCATCGTCGCGCTGGACAAATCCTTGCGGAATTGCCAGAGGCCCAGCGTACACCCCTCGAGCGGCGGCTGCTGGAGGCGCGCTCCCCCGAGGAGCGAGTGACCGGCCTCCTGGAGGTCGCGCAGGGGCAGCTCGCGCGCGGCGAACAGCGCCCCGCCGCGGAAACCCTCGAGCAGGCGCGCGGGGTGCGCGGCGTGCCCGTCGCGCTCACCCGGCAGGTGCTCGAACGGCTACGCGAGGCGTACTCCGAGCTCGGGCAGAGCGAGGCATTGATCGCGGTGTTGCGCGAGCAGCTGACGCTGGACGGGCTCAGCCTGGACGAGCGGATGCGCCTCACGCGCGACGTTGCTGCGCTCCTCGCGACGCGGGGGGACACCAAGGCTGCGCTCAAGTTGCTCAAGGAGTGCATCCAGTCGGCACCCGATGCGCTGGAGCTGGTGCAGGATCTGCTCGAGATAGCGCGCCAGGCGCGCGATGAGGCGCTCCAGATCTCCGCTTTGCGACAGTTGGCGGAGCAGGATGAACAGCTAACCGTGAAGATCAGCGCGATGCGCGATCTCGCAGGGATGTTGCAGAAGCAAGGGGATCTAGCGGGGGCGAGGGCACTTTGGGAGAACGTGCTCGAGCTGGATCCGACCGATGCAGAGGCGCTTTCCGCGGCGCAACGTGCCGCTGAGACGGAAGGCGACTGGGAAGCAGTTTCGGGCTTCTTGAAGCGTCGTGCGAGTCGCTCGTCGACCTCAGGTGCCCGTGCGCTGCGCCTCGAGCGAGTACGCGTCCTGGAGCAGCACCTGGGCCGCGCAGATGAGGCTCGGGGTGAGCTCGAGTCGATGCTGAACACTCACGGCGAAGATCTCGACGTGTTGTGCTCGCTGGCAAGGGCCCACGAGCAGCTGGGCGATCAGCTCCGCGCGGCACCGCTATGGCTTCAGGCAAGCGCAATTGCCGGCGAAAAGGCGCGCGCCGCCGCGCTCGGCAGGGCGGCCTGTCGTGCGTACCTCGCCGGGGGTGATGCTGACAGCGCGCGACGGGTACTCGATGGCATGGAGGCTTGGGCGCAGTCCGAGGAAATGCGACGACTGCGGGTCGAGGTAGAGCGGATAGCGGACAATCCGCTGTCCTTGGCAGAGGCGCTCGAGGAGCTGGCTCTGAGTTCGATGGCGCCCTCCGCCGAGCGCGCCTCGTTGTTGGTGGAGTCGGCGGTCGCGACGGAGCGGGGGAGCGACGTGAAGTTGGCCCTGGCTCGCGCTCAGCGCGCCGCTCGCATCGCTCCTCAGACAGCGGAGCCCCAGCTCTTCGCGCGCTACCTCGAGTATCGCACTCGACGCGCCGGGGGCCGTGAGGATGCGCGGGTCACGCTGACGGAACTCAGGAGCATCGAGGGGCAGCTCGAACCGGAACAGACCGAGCTTCGAGCCTTTCTCCTTGCGGAAGCACTGGATGCGTTGGGCGACACCGAAGCCGCGATGCGAGAGCTCCAGCGCGCACACGCTGAGGTCGGCGCGCTCCCGCTGATCGCTCTCGGCCTGGGGGAGCGCCTCCTCGCTCGTGGCGAACACGAACGTGCGCTACCATTCTTCGACGCAGCGTTGGACGGCGACCTGCGCGCCGTGCGTAAATCTGGGGAGGTGGCGCTGGACGCCGCCCAAGCGGCGCTCGACGCCAAGGACACTGAGCACGCAGCGAGGTTCCTGGAGCACGCCGCTATCCACCCGGAGAGCCGGGCCAACGCGCTGCTCAGGCAAGTGGATCTGCGGCGCCTGATGGCGTCGGATCCACCGCCGCCCCCGGAACCTGAATACGCGCCGCTCCCCCGGGAAGAACCCGGAGCCGATGTGCAACGCGAGGAGCGCATCGCTCAGTTCGCCAGCGCCGAGCCGCCGGGCTCCGAGCGTCCCGCGATAGCTCCACCTCCGAGCATGGAACCCGCACCGCGAGGCGATGAAGAGGCTGCGCCAATTGCCCTGCGGAAACACAAGGGCGCTGTGAGTGAGGAGGCGAGCGTCAGCGCTTCGGATCCTCGCGCCGAGGCGCCCCGGAGTTCGCGTTCGGTCGACGCCGCACGCATTTCCGCGCCTCCGCCATCAGCAGGTGCTAGCTCCCGGCCGCCGCGCGCCAGCTCCGCGCCGCCGGAGGGACCCATCTCCAGGGAGCCGCGCTCTAGCTCCGCTCCGCCCACCTCAGCTGCTCCCAGCTCTGCGCCTCCCGGCGGACCGCTGCTGCGCGCCGCCACGTCCGATGCTCCGATGCCACTCAGCCAAGAGTGGCGGCGAGCGTCGCGAGCTGTTTCGGCCCACGGAGAGCAAGAGGCTGAGCTTCTGGCTGAGCTCTCTGCGGGCTCAGTAGAAGCGGGACGGGAGTTGATTCGACAGCTGCAGAACCGCAGCGACCGCAGTCAGGATCTGGTCGCCGTCTGCCGTCGGGTGAGCACCCTGGTGCCTGGAGATCGTTGGACCCTCGAGCGGCTGTACGAGGCCGCGCTCGCGGACAAGGACTTCGCCTATGCGCGCGCAGTCGAGCACGTGCTGTATGCGTTCGGGGGTGGGGAGTCCGTGGCACCTCCGGAGCTCGAAACCCAGATCGAACAGCCTGAGCGGGTCCACCGCATGCTGTTCGGTGAGGGAACGGGACCCGGTGCAGAGGCGCTTGCGCTGGTGTGGGAGGGCGCCCAGCATGTGTTCCGCAGGGATCCAAGCAGCTACGGAGTCACCGGCGTGGAGCGCGTGGCGCTCAACGCGCCAACGCCGCTCGCGCGAGGCTATACGGTAGCCGCTCGGTTGCTCGGGCTGGCGCGCACACCGCTCTTTCAACGCAAGAGCTCGGGCGCCGTGACGCTGGGTGTTGCGTTGATGGATCCTCCCGGCATCATCCTTTCCGGGGATGTGCCGCAGATGTCTCCGGAACTGAGCTTCCACTTGGGGGCCATGCTCGGCGCCACGCTGCCACAGTATGTGCTCTTGTTCGGCTCCACCGAATCCCAGGCTCGCGCGGTGTTCAAGGGCTTGGGTCTAGCGTTCGGGCCACCGCGCCCCGGCGGAGCTCGGATTGCGGCGGCGGCGACGCTGGCTGAAGTTCTATGGGAGAGCATTCCCGCGCGCTCGCAGCGGAGGTTGCGCGAGCTTTGCGACGTCCCCGAGGCCTTGGACTACGAGTTCACGGTTGCGGCGGCCAGGCTCGCGATTCGCCGCGCGGGGCTGTTCGTCGGCGGGGATCTCGCGGTCGCTATCCGTGAGACCTGCACGGAAGAGGGAATCGCGAGCAAGGGTTTGGAGCAGCCTGGCGGACTCGCTGCGCTGTGCGCGGCGAGTCCCGCAATCAGTGATTTGGTATTGATTGCGACGAGCCCGGAGTATGCGGACGCCCGTTGGAGGTCAGCCACTTCGTCGCGCAAGCGCCCGAACTGGTCTACATTCTAGGCAGCGATGCGCCGCCTGTTCCGAGCCTGTTTGCCGAAGAACGTCGTCTCCGCGACATTCGAGTCGCGGTTGCCGTCTGCGGGCGACGCTGAAACTGAAATCTCGAGCAGTGATGGCGCCGCTGGGCGAAGCCCAGGAGCACAACTGACGGAGATCACGCAGCAATTTTTCCGAACGCTGGGACCAGCTGGGTTGGCACGCCCATGGCTAGTGGGTTTGGTGATGCTGACCCAAACGGGCTGTCTCCTGGGAGAGACTCCGGAGTACCAGTCCCGGCGCCAGACGCCGCCGGTGATCCTTTCTGAGTTTACGAGCCCTAGCCCAAACCGCGTTCTCAACGGTCGTGTTGGAGAGACCCCGACGTTCACCCTGAAGTTCCGCTCGGAGGACGCGGGGGAGCGCATGTCCTTCAGCCTGATCCGGAACTTCCAGTCCGAAGGGGTTGCCGTCTTGGGCTCGAGTTCGACCGGCCCGAGTTCAAACCTGTACAAGACAGAGGGCGACCCCACCCAGGTGTCCCTCGAGTACACCTTTCGAGCGTCCGACGTGGGTTGCAACAGCTACACGATGTTGGTGACTCACAAGGGCAACATCGATTTCCTGGACATTGACGATCCTGAGGACGTTGGGTCAGTGACGTGGTGGGCGTTGGTCGTTGGCGTGAATGGTGAATCTGGCGACGTCCTGGTGGGCGACTGCGGAGGGGCTCAGTGATGCGCTGGCTCGCCGCTTCCGTAGGGATCTTGATGCTGAGCTTCGCGGGGTGCGCCGTGAAGACTCTGGACGACGCTAGCGGCGCGCCCACGCAAAACAGCTGCGAGACCCAGGCAGACTGCGCTTCAGGAACCAGCTGCGAGGGGTCCGTTTGCAGCAGCCCTCAAGGCGAGATCGACAGCGTGATCCTCGCCATCACCCCCACGACGACCACCCAGCAGGTGGGCGGCGTGCGCTTCTTGCAAGCCTTCTCTGGGCTCAAGCAGGGCGGCCAGCAGTTGGCGGTCGAGCTGGAGCCGCTCTCCACGGTTGGCGGGACGGTGACCTCCGCCGGGAATCCGGTCGCATGCGACGTGCGCGTGACGTTCACACCCGTGGATCGCGTGCTCGGTCTGGCTCCGGACGAGTATTCCGCCAACACTTCCGCGGGGAAAATGTCCCTCAGCGTTCCCGAGGGCGCCTACCAGGTGTACGTCAGACCACTGCCAGACACCGACACCACGGCTTGCCCCGTGATCCCTAAGCTGTACCGCTCGGTGATGGTTCCAGCGGGAGTATTCGATTTGCCCCTCGCCCTGGGTGAGCCTTCGAAGCTCAGCCTGAGCTTCCTCGCCAAGGACGTGATGCTAGACGGCTGGCGAGTGTCGGTGATGGACTCGGAGACGGGTAAGTTGCTCTCCAACGAGCTCACCCTCGAGTCGTCGATGTTGGCTGATGGCACCTATGGTCTGGAGATCCCCTTCAACGAGGTGCCTGAAGCGACCAAGGGGCAGGAGCTGATCCAGCTGCGGCCACCGGCTGATGTGGTCGCACCCACGCTGTTGTGGAAGCGTGAGGGGCTCGAGGTGTTCAGTCCTGGGGAGCTTGCGATGGACCTCTCCAAGGTCAGCTTCGAAATGGGGAGCTACTCCGGGTTCGTCGAGGGGCCCGATCGCACGCCCAACGCGGCGAGCCTGACCTTCACCGCTGTCACGCTGGATGGGTTGGGGGACGGCGTGCTGGGCGCGTTCTCGGTCACCACCGAAGCCGACGCCTCAGGCGCGTTCTCGATTGATTCGTTGCCGCTCGGAACCTACCGCGTGCAGGTGATCCCGCCGGGCGAGCCAGACACCGAGGAAAAGGTCGGTGGACTCGGGGCGCGTGAGGTGGAGATCAGCGTAACCCCCAAGGGGCAGGGGGGGAGCACGATCCAGCTCGAGGCCCGCACTCTGGTCTCGGCAACGGTGCGGTTCGACCAAGCGGGTACGCCTGCTGTCGTGGGCGCCGCGGTGCAAGGGGTCGCCTCGACGCGACAGACTTCCATCGACGCTTTCAAGCTCGCCCTGGGAGAGGCTCCCTTCGTGCCTCGAGCCTCATCGAGTCTCACGGATGATGCTGGTACTTTCATCCTCGCTGCAGATCCCGGCGTCTTCGATATTTCCGTGCGGCCACCCGTTGGCTCCAACCTGCCTTGGCTGGTGAGACCGAACGTCAGCGTTCCGGTCCCCAACAACGGACTCGGTGTTCTCACGATCCCTGCGCCCGTGGTGCAGCACGGCGTCGTGACGCTTGGTGGCGAGCCCGTGTCTGGTGCCTCCGTGAAGGCCTACGCGTACATTGGTGCTGACGGCTACCTGCCGAACCGCAGCGGGGCGCAGAGCGTGATCGCTGTGGGCGAGACGTACACCGCCGCTGACGGCAGCTTTCAACTCGTGTTGCCCTCGCGCTGAACCTCCCTGCGAGCTGACGGCAGCAGCAGACGACGTGCAACAAACTGCTGTGGCGCGGCGCGTCGCCGCGTTCAGCTGCATCTCAGGATGCGAGCATTAGTTCAGCAACTGCGCCCACTTGCGATGCCAGCGTCCAGTGCCTGCTACACCCCGGGACACCTTCCCACACCGGCTCACTGTGCCGTTTTCATACGGTTTTTCTTCATGCTCAGATCTGGTTCGTAGCACCTGGCTGTAATAGTGTAGTCGAGTGAAATCCCCTCTTGGCGATGGCCCCAACGCCGAGTCCCACAGCGCTGAGCTGGCTCTGCCGGAGCCGACGGAGCGCGAGCGTGAGCTAGCTGGCGTGCTCCATGAGGTGTCGAACGCCATGACCGTGGTGCTCGGTTGGCTCGAGGCTGCTGACGCCCAACTGGCCAGCGGGCCAGTGAGGGACGCTGTCGCGATCGCTCGTTCCCATGCGCGCATTGGTCACGCCGCAGCTCGCCGCGCGATCGGCGCCGAGGCGCCCGTTTCCGCGCGGCATGAGCTGGACCGCGAGGCGCGCAGCGTCGCGAAGGATGCGACGCTGGGGGTGTTGCGTGAGGCGACGCGCAACGGCGTGGATCTCCGGGTCGACGACTCGCGGGTCGACAACTGCGCGGTGTTCAGCCCCGTAGCCGTTCAGCAGATCCTCACCAACCTGCTGTTGAACGCGATCGCGTTCTCGCCCGAAGGTGGGCTGGTGAGCCTCGACGTGATCGGCGAAGGCGCCGACGTGATCTTCGCGGTCTCCGACGAGGGGCCCGGCGTTCCTGCAGAGCTCCGCGATCGCATCTTCGACGGTCAGGTGTCGCTGCGAGACGGTGGCGCAGGCATTGGCTTGACTCACTCGTTCGAGGTCGCGCGGAACCACGGCGGGCGACTCAGCCTCGGCGACAGCTTGATTGGCGCTCGCTTCGAGCTGCGCTGGCCAGTTGGTGAGGTGCGCTCGGCGATCCGGCATCGCTCGGTTCCTCCGGCGTCTCTGGCGGGGCGCAGCGTGCTGTTGCTCGAGGACGATCCGGCGATCGTGTCGCTGCTCGAGCTGGCCCTGGAGAGTCGCGGTGCTCGGGTGCTGTCGGCTCGCTCAGCCGATGAGCTCTTGAAGTTGCAGGCGCATGCATTCGATGCCGCCCTGGTCGACCTTTCTCCGCTCGGCGACGATCCAGCGCGTTGGATCCACGACCTGAAGGCGGAGCACCCGGGGCTGCCTGTCGTCATGATCACTGGCAGCGCGCTCGACGTCCCTGGCCTGGCTGCTGATGAAGTGATGAGCTGGGTGCGCAAGCCGTTTGAAGTCAGCGAAGTGCTCGAAGCGCTCAGCTGCATCGAGTGAAGATCAGGCGCACTTCGGCGCCGTGAGCCTCTCTCCGCTGCGCTCGTGATTTGTTCGCACCGGATCGTCCGCGATGGGCGACCATCAGGTCATGACGTCACGCGCCTCGCTTGCTGCCTCGAGTGTCGTGCTCTCGTTGCTCGCTTGGGCTTGCGGGAGCTCCTCTCCCCCCCCAACCAACCCGACGCCTGAAGCCACCTCCGCGAGCGCGTCCAGCGCGTCCAGCGCGAGCGCGATAGCCGGAAGTGCTCCCAGCGTGAGCGCGGCCCTCAGCGCAAGCCCGCCGCCGAGCGCAGGCAGTGCAGCACCAACCGAGGTTTCGCCTCCTGAAGTGGTGGACGCTGGGGCGGAGGCGCCTGCCGCCTCGCTGGTGTCAGAGATTTGCGGCGATGAGGAGGAGCCCTTGTGCTCTGCCCCGGATGGCGACTGCCGCTGTATCGACACCTGCCAGCGCGGCTGCGCCTCCTGTGAGGCGAAGTGCAAGGCTCCCTGCAGGAAGTGTGTCGCCAAGTGTGCTGGTGATGAGAACTGCGCGGTCAACTGTGTCGAGCCACGCGTGACGTGTCAGACGTTGTGCGTGACCAAGTCGGTCGAGTGCTCCACCGGCTGCATCACAAGCGGGAAGTGCAACGACCTCTGAAACGACGGCTGCCGGCGCACAAACGAGAAAGGCCCGCGGTTTAGGCGGGCCCTGAGTTCGCGCTGGGAAGTCGCGAACGAATCACAATGTCTCGGTTGAGTCTGTCGTGCGAAGGGGGGGACTTGAACCCCCACGAGAGTTACCCCACTAGCACCTCAAGCTAGCGCGTCTGCCAATTCCGCCACCTTCGCGGGCGCCCTTCGAGCCATGGGTTGCTCTTGGGAGGCCGGAAGGTAGGCGGAGAAAAAACTTTGTCAAGCGAAGTTGGCATAGGCCACTGAAATCTCACGCTTTGCTGGGGATCTGCGCTGCTGATTTTCTTGCGCTGGCCGACCCGTTGCCGAGCGCTGCACGCGAGGCTAGTGGCTAGGGCGCTGCGCGAGTGCCGCCCACGAGGCTCACACCGCGAGGTCGGATTGAGTATGCTCCTCCGCCCTGCGGGCCGCTGGCGGCCCCCACCACATCATCAACAGTCGAGGTTTTCGTCATGAGCGGCCATTCCAAATGGGCCACAATCAAGCGCAAGAAGGGTGCGAAGGACGCCCAGCGCGGCAAGCTATTCACCAAGCTCAACCGCGAGATCGCCATCGCGGCGCGCATGGGTGGCGGAGACGAGTCCGGAAACCCACGCCTGCGCAAGGCGATCCTCGTCGCCAAGGGCCAAGGGGTTCCTCAGGACAGCATCCAGCGCGCGATCAATCGCGGCACTGGTGAGGTCGAGGGCGCGATCTACGAAGAGATCGTGTACGAAGGCACGGGGCCTGGGGGCACGCTCTTCATGGTCGAGGGCGCAACGGACAACCGTAACCGCACGGCACCGGAGCTGCGTAAGGTCTTCGAGAAGCACAACGGCGTGATGGGCCAGTCCGGCACCGCGGGTTGGGCTTTCGACTACTTGGGAAGCATCGTGCTCGACAAGTCGAACGTGACCGAAGACCAGCTGATGGAAGTGGCGGTCGAGGCCGGCGCCGAAGACTACCGGGATGAAGGGGAAGACTGGGTGGTCTACACGCCGCCCACCGATCTCGACCGGGTCACGACGGCGATTGAAGCCGCCAAGCTCGAGGTGAAAGACTCGAGCCTGGTCTACGTGCCGAAGAACAAGAAGGCGGTCACGGGTCGCGATGCCGAGGTGTGCCTGAACCTCTTCGAGGCGCTCGACGACCATGATGACGTGCAGAACGTCTATGCGGACTTCGACATCTCCGACGAGGAGATGGCCCGCATCGCTGGCGACGACTGAGTCGCCACCTCGCTGCCGTCAGCCGCGCATGAGCGTTGCCGCGAGGCAACGCTCTGCGGCGTGGTCAGGTGCCCGGGATACGGAAGACAACCCCGGAGAAATACGTAAACACGGCGTGGCTGATCATGATGGGCGCCAGGCGGCCGAGGCGCGCCGCGAGGAAGCTCCAGACCAGACCGCAGCCGAGCGCCGCGGCGGGTAGGAACGGATTGAGGCCCAAGGGTTCGACGCGCGTGGGCCACATCGCGGGCACCACCGCGAGGGCGTAGAGCACGGCTGTCAGGATCCAGCCGCGCCTAACCCCAACGATGCGTTCAGCCTGAGGCAACACGAGGCCGCGCCAGACCAGCTCCTCGAGCGTCGCGATGACCAAGATCGCGATGGTCAGTCCGATGCTCGCCTGGATCACCTTCGCGTCACCTACCTGCGTGAGGATCCGCATCACCCAAATGCGATGTACGTCATGTTCCGGGATGACTTGCTCGCGCACGACCCAGCCTGCGCCAACCAAGAGCAGCCCGAGCAAGCCTCCGAGCCCGACATCGCCCCAACGCGGCGCGAGCCGCTCCGCGAGCACGCCCTCTTCCCACATGTCTCGGAGAGCCAGGGTGGCGAACACCAGGTACGGCAAGCCGAGTCCGGCGTACATCGTCCAGGTACCAGCGTACTGTTCCTGGAGGAAATAGAAGTGGCTGGCACCAACTACCAACACGACGATTGCAATCAGCGGCATCGCTTAGCCTTGGGGGTTCTCGGAGAGCCGGGCGAGCACCCAGTCGAGGATGCGATCGGCGAGCTCTAGCTTTGGCATTTGAGGTAGCGGCAAGGCGTCTATTGGGCCAACCAGGCTTGCAACGTTGTCAGCCTTGCCGAAGCTGTCCTTGGCGTGGTTGGCCACGACCAAGTCGACGCGCTTCTTGTTGAGTTTTCCCCTGGCGTTCGCCTCGATGACCTCCGGGGGAGCTGTTTCAACGGCGAACGCAACCAGCACAGGGCGCTTGCCCTGACGCGCGGCGCCCACCTCGCTGATGATGTCGGGGTTTTGCACCAGCTCCAGGCTGAGCCCACCCTCGCCGCGCTTCAGCTTGCTCGAGTGCGTTTCCGCGGGGCGATAATCGCCAACCGCCGCGCACATGATCAAGCCGTCAGCGTGCTTGAGGTCAGGGCCGACTGCCTGCCAGACAGCGCCGCGCATGGCGACGGCGCTCCGTACATCGACGCGGTGCACACCATAGGGCGTGGGCAACTCGACGGGGCCGCTGATCAAGGTCACATGAGCGCCGCGCTGGGCAGCGCGCTCAGCGAGGGCGAAGCCCATTTTCCCAGTGGAGCGGTTGCTGATGTAGCGCACCGGATCCAGATCCTCGACGGTCGGACCCGCGGTGATCACCAGGTGCTTACCGGCGAGCGCGTCTTGAGACAGCTGCGCGAGGATTGCGGAGTGCACGGACTCTGGCTCCGCCATGCGTCCGACGCCGCTGTCGCCTGATGCGACTTCGCCGCTTTCAGGACCCACGAAGAGCACGCGTCCGTCTCCGGTGAGCGTGGCGACGTTGCGCTTGGTCGCGGGATGAGACCACATGCTCGGGTGCATCGCTGGCACGAGCAGGACCGGTGAAGCGGCGCACAGCAAGCAAGCGCTGAGCACGTCGCCGGCGCGTCCTTGAGCAAAGCGCGCCAGGGCGTCCGCCGTGGTCGGCATGACGACGATCAGATCGCTGTCTTGTGCGAGCTCCACGTGAACCTCCCCGCCGAGGTCTTCGTCGAACATGTCTTCGAGCACTGGGTTGCCCGTGATGCCCGCGAAGGTGGCCGCCCCGATGAACTCCCGCGCCGCTCGCGTGAGCACCACCTGGACTTCGGCTCCATCCTTGACCAACAGCCGCGCGAGGATCGCGGCCTTGTAGGCGGCGATGCTGCCGGTGACTCCCAGCGCGATGCGTCGTCCCGCGAGGCGTCCTTTACGCGCGCTTCGGGCTGGCGGGCGAACGGAGGCCGGGGGAATGCTCGAAGGTCGCGGTGGCTTCGGACGCTCGCTCATGGCCGGACCCTACTGACCTCCTTGAGCCTCGGCAATTGCCTCGCTCGCGCCGCCGGCGTTCAGAGCGCCGGCTTGACGCTTACCCAGGGACTGTCTCGCTCACTGAAGCGCCACGGTTTGAGGGCCCAGGTCCCCGCGTAGTCGACGCCCACCCGGGGCGACCGTACGAGCTTCGGTTTGGTCGCGCCGGGCAGCTCCGCGAGCTGGAGCGGATGCTGATCGAGGGCGTGCCCATAGAACTCCAGGCCGACGTCGAGCGCCTGAGCCAGCTTGCCTGGCCCGTTCATCAGCTGTCGGTCGGGCAACACGTTTCCGTCGCGCCCGCGCCTGCGGCCTCGCAGTTGCTCCCAGCCGACGCAGGGTTCGAGGGCACGAATCAAGACCGCGTGGGGCTGACCCTCTTCGCCGGCCACGACGTTGAGCTGATCGTGCATGCCGTAGATTCGAAATACGTAACAGAGGCCGGCCGCGCCATACATCACCTCGGTGCGCTGAGTGCGCCGTCCACCGAATGAATGGGCCGCGCGATCTTCAGGGCCACGATAGGCCTCGGTCTCGACGATACGGCCGACGAGCAACTCGCCGTCGAGATCGCGGACGACGTATTTCCCGATCAGCTCCCGGGCGACCGTGAGCACCGGACGCTGACAGAAACCGCGGGGCAATACCCGAAGCCTTGAGGCGTCGAACGCACGCGTCGAATCTGCCACCGCCCGTTTCTAGGCCACCGAGCGACGGCGCTCAACGCTATCGCCGCCGCAAAAAGCGCGCTACATCTGGGCCGTGGAGTCGACGAACACGGTCCTGTTCGTGGTGGCGCTGGTTCTCGGGATCCTGCTCCTGCAGCTCACGATCTGGATTCCGATCCTGTACTGGATGCGCAAGCGTTCCCGAGAGGAAGCCGACGCGCTCGGCCGCGAGCTGGAAGCCAAAGGGGAAACGCTGGTGCTGGGACCGGAAACGGCAGTCTACCGCGGCTCCAACGCCGGACACGGCAAGGTGCGGGGCAACGCGATCGTCGCACTCACCAACAAGCGCTTGCTGGTGCGACGGATTGCTGGCGGGCCCATTGAAGTTCGGGTTGGGGAAATTGCCGGCGTGCGGGAGACGAAGTGGTTCCTTGGCGCGGCCAGGGGTAACCGCATGCACCTAGTATTTCGCCTTCCGGGGGGAGGAGAGCTTGGCCTGATGATGGACAAACAGAAGCACGCCGAGTGGCTTCAAGATCTGCGCACCCGGTTTGGAGAGGTATCGCGCGTCGACGCTTGACGCTCGTCGCGCTGCCGGCCTCTGCTAACGGTGCCCAGCGCTAGCCAAAGCCGAGCAACCTACCGCCTTGGTAGACAGCGAAGCTGAACACGTAGGCCAGCACGGTCATGTAGGCGAACATGAACAGCGGCCAACGCCAGCTGCGCGTTTCCCTGCGGACAACTGCTAGCGTGCTCATGCACTGGCAGGCGATAGCGAAGAAGATCAGCAGCGAAAGCCCGACCAAGGGTGTGTAGGCTGGCTTGCCGTCTGCCTTGGTCTCCGCGCGGATCTTCTCTCGCAGCGGCTTGGCCTCCTCGTCCTCCGGCTCACCTACGCCGTACACCAGGGCCATCGTAGAGACGAAGACCTCTCGCGCGGCGAACGACCCAATCAGCCCAACGCCGATCTTCCAGTCGAAGCCGAGGGGCTTGATCGCGGGCTCCATGCCCTTGCCAAGGCGGCCGGCGTAGCTGTTCTCCAGCGCCTCGGCCTGGTGCACCACAGGGTCCACGTTCGGCGGGGCCTCTCCCGCGCGGGGGAAGTACAGGAGCGCCCAGAGGGCGACCGTGCACACCAGGATCACGCTTCCCGCTTCCTTGAGGAAAGCCAAGCTTCGCTCGAGCATCGAGCGCAAGATGGAACGCAAGTTCGGGAAGCGATACGGAGGTAACTCGAGGATCAGCGGGATCCGCCGCCCCTTGACGGTGGTGCGCCCCAGTATTGCGGCAGAACTCAGCGTCATCACCATGGCGAAGACGTACATGCCCACCATCAGGAGGCCCTGCACTGGCACCAGGCCGAACGCCTTGCTGGGAGGAAACAGCGCGCCGATTATCAGCGTATAGACTGGCAAGCGCGCCGAGCAGGTCATGAGCGGGATCACGAGCATGGTGAGCAGGCGGTCTCGCTGCCGTTCCATGGTGCGGGTTGCCATGATCGCAGGCACTGCACAGGCAAAGCCGCTCAGCATCGGCACGAAGGCCCGGCCATGCAAGCCGAGCGACCTCATGATGCGGTCCATCAGGTAGGCGACTCGCGCCATGTAGCCCGAGTCCTCGAGCAGACCGATGAAGAAGAAGAGCAGCAGGATCTGAGGCAGGAACACGACCACGTTGCCCACCCCGCCGACCACGCCTTCAGTCACCAGGTCGCGCAGGATCGAGTCGGGGAAGGTGCTGCGGATGAAGCCCTGGAGACCCGCGACGCCGCTCTCGATCAAACCGATCGCGGGATCGGCCCAGGCGAACAGGCTCTGAAACACCACCAGCATGATGGCGATGAACACGACGAAGCCGAGCACCGGGTGCAGCAACCAGCGATCAATCCGCTCGGAAAAAGGGCGCTTGGGAGGATGTAGGTCGCGTTCACCATGCAGCCGCTCAGCCAGCGCGTCCAAGTAGGCGTAGCGCGCCTGAACGATTTCGAGGTCGATCTCCGCGCCCTCGCTCTCGAGCGCCAGACACTTCTCCCGCAGCGCCGGCGGGATATCGCTCAGTTCGTCGTCCGCTTCGATGCTCGTGAGCCCCCACAGCGCGAGCGCGTGGCGCCGCGCACCACGATCGCCGTCGGTCACTGAATCGAGCTGCCAGTGCAGCCACTCATCAGGCACCGCCCCGGCGATCAGCTCGACACGCTCGTGGAGCCTGGCTGGGTAATCCACTTTCGCGCGTTGGGGCAACGCAGGGTGCTCGAGCGCCTTGGCGATCGCGTTGCGGAGGTTCTCGACGCCTTGCCCGGTGCGCGCGTTCGTGGCGACGCAGCGCACACCGAACTCCTCACTCAACAGGTCGACTGAGATCGGCTGGTCGACCTCGTCGATCATGTTGATCGCCAGCACCATCGGCAGGCGCATCTCCACTAGCTGCACCACCAAGTACAAGTTGCGGATCAGCTGACCCGCGTCGACGACGACCACCACCAGATCCGGCGTCGGGTTCGAAGCGATCCCAAGCACCGACGAGAGCGCGATCTGCTCTTCTCCGGAGCGCGCACTGAGGGAGTACGTGCCGGGCACGTCCACCAGACGCGCATGGGACTTGTCTGGTAAACGCAGCTTGGCTTCACGTCGCTCGATCGTTACCCCAGGGTAATTGCCGACGCGTGCCCGCTCGCCCGACAGGCGGTTGAAGAGGCTGGTCTTCCCCACATTCGGGTTGCCAACCAGCACTACCCAGGGCTCGCTCCCCGAAGTAGCTGGGGCTACATGGTCGAACCCTGCGTCGGGCTCGACCCGGCTCTGAGTCACGCCGCGCTTCCTTCTTCTTCTAGCTGAAGGGACTCACCACCATCACAGCACGTGGCCACGGGGCGCGCCGCGGACTCCGCGCTCACCTCACGGGCCACATGGATGGAGCGCGCTTCCGCGCGGCGAATCGACAGACTGCAGCCCCGCACCAGGAGCTCGATGGGATCCCCAAGCGGCGCGATGCGCTTGAGCTCGACGCGCGTGCCCGGCACCAACCCAAGCTCCAGCAGGCGGCGCCGAAACGCTCGCTCTCCAGCTACTTGCTGGATCCTCAGGTGCTCTCCGATACGGGCGGTGTCGAGGGTCATGGAGGTGTCAGTCAGGTTAGGGAAGGCTTCGCGTGCGAAGCTCCCTCTATTTGAATGTGGATTTCAAATTCAGCAAGCGGGTGTGTGGAGCCTGGCCGCGGGAAGAACAAATTAGTTTGGAATTACAAGTAATTAGGGAGTTTCGGAGCGCTTCGCTCAGCTGCGGTGTGACGTCGCATGACGCCGTTCGATGCCTCCAAGGCACAAGAACGGCCGCTCCACGGCTTGGGTAAGCGGTTCTCCCGGAGACCGCCTCGATGCTCACGGCGCGGTTTCCAGCAGAGCCAGCCACAGAGAGCGGCCAGGCAACTCCAGGGGACCCGTAGCCTCCGGATGCGTGGAGACTTCGAGCAAGCGAGCGCTTGTCCATGAATGCTGGCTGGCGTTTCTTGATGCCTCAAGTATACTGCACGGAAATGGCTCACAAGCTCACCACGACGACCACCACTATCACCGCGGTTCGCGGTGGTCTGGTCGCGTGTACGCTGTGAGTTAGCAACGAAGTAGACG
>JAWKRD010000027.1:0-117785 GCA_041389805.1 Polyangiaceae bacterium
GCTGGCCATCACCGCGCACGATTTCCTCGAGACCTTGGTAGCTGAAGTGGTGGACCCCACCGTCGCGGCCCGCCACGAGCCACTCCCCCGCGCCCATGCAGTACACCGCGTCGAGCCCGGCGCCGCCGCGGGCAGGCACGCCGCGCCACAGGCGTCCGTCCCAGTACACGAGGCTGCGGTTCGTGGTCGACAGGCAGCCTTGTGCCCCATCGAAGGCGGCGCTGATCACGTATTCATCGCTGGCATTACCGTAGGGATCAGTGAAGCCGCGCTGGCGCGTGAGCCACTGCCAGCCGGCCCGTGAAGGGGCGGCACTCTCGGCGTGAGCCGGCATACGACTCATCGTGGTGCGACCCAGGCCGGTGGGGATGTGCAGCGCGCGTCGAATCTCCTCGGCAAACTCCATGGTCGTCTGCGGGCGCTCGCTCGGTTTGGCGGAGGTGCTGCGCGCTAGCAGTGCGTCGATGGCGTCACACGCTGGCGCAGAGTTCTTGAGGTCTTGGGCGAGGTGATCGCTCTCACGGATGCTCGGGCGCGCCGGGGAGGAAAGGGTGCGCACCATGTCCACCATCGTCTCGAAGCGGAACATGTCTCTACCTGTGAGCACGAAGTACGCGATGCCGGCCAGTCCAAACACGTCGCTCGCGGGGCCGAGCTTCGCGCCTTGAGTGTAGAGCTGTTCCGGCGCGGTGTAGCCTGGTGTGCCGACGCCAGCGCTGACGAAGGTTCCAGCGTCTTCGCTTCGGCTGATGCCGAAGTCCGCGATCTTGAAGCTCTCCCGATCGCCGAAGCCAGAACACAGCACGTTGTTTGGTTTGACGTCGCGATGCAGGATCCCCATCGCGTGCACCGCGCTCAGTCCCTTGCAGATGTCGTTCAGGCAGTCTCCGGCACGCAACGGATCGAAGGCTGCTCGGGTTCGCTCGAGGCTGTAGCGCACGCGTTCCCCGAGCGTCGTGCCCTCTGCATCCCCGTGGATATACTCTAGCGCTAGCCAACCCAGCTCCAGCACGCTGCCGGGTTGACTTGGGTGCTGGGTCATCGAGATGTGCAGCGTGCCCGTGTCGAGCAGTCGCACGACGTACGGCGTCGGCGGGACCTGCTCGTTCAGGGCGCTCAGCGCTTGAGCCTCCTTCAACAGCGACAGGGTGGCGGTGTTGCCAGCGTTACCGACGAAGCGCGGCGTCAGGATCTTGAGCACCGCCGGCGCGACACCGTACGGGTCGTGACGCAGCGCGAGCACCACGACTGCCATGCCGCCGCTGCCCAGGATCCGCACCACCTGGTACTGCGTGTTCGGCAATCCCGAAGGCACGCTGTATCCGATCAGCCCCTCGAGCCGCTCGTCCGCTGGGTGGATGGGGATCACCGACACTCCGGCCCATCCTGTCACAGGTTCGCGGCTAGAAGTACACCCGGCCGTCGAAGCCGAGCCGCGCGTACAGCAAGAAGGCGTGTCCGTAGCGGTTGAAGTCCCCCGAAGTACCCAGCTGGAGCATCAACGTGGACGTCTGGTCGGTGTTGAAGCGCCTGAGCGGGCGGTACTCGTACCAAGGCAGGTCGACCTCGACGGACGTGAACTCTTCGCGCACGCCGTCACTCCGCCTGAACACCGGAGTCCCGAACAAGAGCCCGTAGAAGTTCACCCCAACCTCGCGGAATAGCACGAACTGACCCTTGCCTGAACGTCGCCAGAGGCCCCCCACGCCGCCGTCCGCCGCCTTCAGCGCAAGGCGTTTCCCCGCGTGGAAATCGAATAGCATGGTCAGAGGCACTGCGATCAGCGAGTCGCCTGGGAGCAATAAGTTCGGGACGCGCAGGCGCACCCCGAGGCCCAGCCGAGAGGGAACTCGGTCGCCGTTGCCGGCGAAGGTGCGATCGTCTTCGCAGGGGTCGGGGCACACCAGGTCCTTCTCCTTGGACTGAGCAATCCCGGTGAGCTGGGCGAACACCACCCCGTCCGTCGACTGGGTCACGATGCCCTCGAAGCCGTATCCAATCCCGACGCCGACCTCCAGATCTCCTCGGGGGCGCGGTGCGTAGAACGGCCCAGGGCTCTGATAGCCGCCGAAGTTCCCTCCCACGCGGAAACCCGAGTAGAAGCGGGCGAAGGCGCCCACTTCGTTGCGGAAGCGAGGCAAGTAAGCGTCCTCCGGTCCGAGGCCTGGTTCGATGGTCTGCACCAGGACGGCCTCGCTCAGGGAACTGAGCGCGAAGTCTTGTTGGCCGCTCGGCAGCTGGGTCGCGGTGCAGGAGTCAATGCGCATCAGGCGGAGCGCTTCGGCCTTGGTGATGCTCGGCGCCCCGTCGCGGATGCTGTAGTCCCCCAGGGTCGCGTCCACGAACTGGCTCAAGCTCTCCGTCAGGGCGGGGACGCTGTGGTCCACGTCTTTGGGCTGCATGTTGCCGTCGCCCTTTGCGGTGTAGCGGCCACCGTCCCAGGTGCGCGCGTCCACACCATTTTCACAGTAGTAGTCGTGAGTGCCCATGCGCTCGGGGCTGATGCCCCAGGTGCCGACGATGTGTCCGGCCGAGAACGAATCCTCGAGGAAATGTAGGGCGAATGCTTCGCTCATCATCGCCTGGGTCAAGAGGTCGAAGTAGCCGGCCTCTTCCGGCGACATGTTGCTGAGCAGGAGTCCAAGCTGAAGCGCCGCCCGGTGATAGATCACGTACAGGGCGAGGGCGTTCACCGGCTGCTGTGGGTCGACGCTGCGCGAAAGGTAGGTGTCTAGGGTGTCCGTCGTCTTCCGCACCAACATGAAGTGGGCGTTGTTTGCTTCCGCGCGGCTCAGGTATTTGTCATCAGCCATCTCGTTCTTGATGTGGCTGCCGTGCCATGCGTCCAGGCGTGCGTCGGGGTCCTTTGCCTGTTCGATCAGGGCACGCGTGCGGAACGCGATGCGCACGATCTCGCGCAGCCAGTCGGCGTTCAGTACGGTCTTGGTCAGCTCGTCCGGCGTACAGGAATGGTCTGCCGCGATGGCAGGCAGCATCGCGAAGTCGATGCAATCCCCGACGTCGTCTTCGGTGCCCGGCACGGTGGCACAGTCCGCGCCCGAACACAGCTTGCGGCTCTTGCCGGCGGCGGCGCTCCGACACAAGCGGTTTCCGCGATTGACGTGCTCGCGCCACTCCTTCCAGAGCTTCTCGATCTGGGCGCGCCGGCTCGGGGCCAAGCGGTAGACGCTGTAGAGGCCCAGCTCATGGTGCTCGTGGAAGAGCCACGCTTTGGCAACGCCGGGGCTCAGCCAAGTGCCCAGCAGCGCCGCCATGAAGGCCAACGCCTGACCTAACCCCCAAACCCTCTTGTTCCGAGCAATGAGCTGTCGACGTCTTTCTCGCCCGGATCCACCAAGCCCCATGCTGGTGTTTCTATCGGAGAACCGCCGTGGGGAGAAGCGCCTCGTTTCCACCCGGCGTCAGTGCGCGGGCTCTTTGGTCGGGGCCTTGTCCCGTAACGCCCGCAGCTCTTCGAGGATCTCGAGCTGCTCCTGTTGGAGCTCGATCAGCTCCTCCCACTGGGCGTGGAGCAGATGATCCATCTTCTCGTGGAGCGTGGCCACCTCGAGCTCCGCCTTCAGGTTCACATGGTAGTCGTGCTCGGCACGCCGGCGATCGACCTCTGCGGAGCGATTCTGGCTCATCATGATCACTGGCGCCTGGATTGCCGCGAGGCAGGAGAGCACGAGGTTCAGCAGAATGTACGGAAACGGGTCGAAGGCTCGCGTCGCCAGGAAGAGGCTGTTCAGCACCATCCACAAGGAAATGAACGTGAGAAAGCTGATCACGAACGGCCAGGAGCCACCCACCCGGGCTACCTGGTCGGCGACTCGTTGCCCCAGGGTGCGCTGACCATCCCACTCGCGCTCCTGGTTCGCGACGGTCACCGCGTGGCGCGACGCCTGATCGGCGATTTGGCGTTCGAGATCGCTGAGCTGACCGCGCTCCGTGACCAAGCGATCGAGCAGGTAGCTGCTGCGCTCTTCCTTGAGGGACGCCTGACACACGTGGTCGTCCGGGGCGAGCTGAATCCCTCGCGTTTCCGCGATGTGAGCCACCAGGGCTGGACGCAAGGAGCTGACCCGTACGAGATCCGGGAAATGACCCGATGCTCCACACAGCTTGCAGATTTCACGCGGGGCACGAGGACGTCGGGGGGAACGCGGCATCTCGACGTTTTCCCACTGTCCAGCGCCGCCGGCTACGTCGCATCGCCAGCGTCTGCCAGTTTCCTCAATTCACCCTCCGCTTTGCGAACTTCTGGTCGGGGAGGGGACGCGCCGCTTGGTTCCAGGCGGTAACCGTGGGTCTTGATCCCGTGCTCACGAAATGCGGCCAGCAAGGCGCGGCGCATGTCGTGCTTGAGGTTCCAGGCGCTGCTCGGAGTGTCCGCCCAGGCCGCGAGCCAGCACTGGATGCCGGTCTCCTTGATGTCCATCAGCCAGAACGAAGGCGGCTCGTGAGGGACGAAGTTCCTGCTCCCGATCGGCGCCTCCAGAGCGAGTCGTTCCACCAGCTCGATGTCGCTGTCGTGAGCAACCCAGAACTCGATGCAAGCCCAGAGGTAGCGATCGTTGAGGGAGTAGTTGATCACGTTGCTCTGCATCATGCGGCTGTTGGGCACCACGTAGCGCCTCCAGTCCCACACACGCAGCGTAGTGTGAGTCACCGTGATGTCTTCCACGGTCGCGTACAGCTCGTCGAGCATCACGGTGTCGCCGATGTTGATCTGCTTCGACCACGCCAGCGCCAGGCCCGCGAACGCGTTCTCCACCGTGGGTCGCGCCGCCATGCCGAGGAACACGGTTACCGTCGCCACCATCACACTCAAGAGCGCTGCGGGTAGCTGACCGAGGAACGGCAGCGCCGCGAGGATCAGCATCAAGCCGAGCACGAGCGGCACCACCACGCGCCGGGTGACGGTGGTGTGATGATCGATGCTCTCTTGACCCCGCGCTTTGGCCGTCGCGGTCGGATCCCGCAGGGGTGACGAGGTCCGGACTGCGTCGAGCCAGCTTCGGTTCTGGAGCCGCGCGGAGCGGGTGACCTGACTTTGCCGAAGCCAGAAGAGCGCGCGCATCAAGAGCAACACGCCGCCCACCAAGATAGCGCCGAGGTAGATCGCGGTTGCTGGTCGAAGCCCGAAATCGCTCAGCATGGTGGGACCCTACACAGCGCGCGTCCTCGAGGCAAAAGTGGCCGGTTTTCCCAAGGAACAGCCTGTTGGGGCTCAGCCGTAGCGCCCAGGGTCCGCGCAGTTTCACGCGCCTTCGCGGGTTTTGGGGGTGAGGCGCGTCTCCACGCACTGGACGATCCGGCCTTCGTCGTTCAGATTCGCCCCACCGCCGCTGCCACTCGAGGCGCGGGCGCCAGCGAGCCAATGGAAGACCTACAGAGCCACCGCGACGACCGCGGCGTACCCCTCGACGAAGTCGGCGTGAGCGGACTCCGCTACCCAATTATCGTGTGGGATCGTGCCCGTGAGCGGCAGCAGACGGTCGCGACCATCCAGATGAGCGTGGCGTTGCCTCACGAATTCAAGGGCACGCACATGAGCCGCTTCATCGAGGTGCTAGAACAGAACCGGGGTGAAGTGAGCCTGCACACGCTGCCGCGCATCGTCGCGGAGCTGCGCCAGAAGCTCGACGCCGAGCACGCGCGCATCCGCCTGGAGTTTCCGTATTTCCTCGAGCGCGCAGCGCCTGTCAGCGGCGCCAGCGCGCTCATGGACTACCACTCCTGCTTTGAGGGCCGCTCCAGGTCGACTCCACAGGGAAACGAACAGGATTTCGTGCTCGAGGTCACAGTGCCGGTCACGAGTCTGTGCCCTTGCTCGAAGGCGATCAGCGACTACGGCGCGCACAACCAGCGCTCGGCGCTGACCATGCGTGTGCGCAGCGTGGACCTCGATGAGCGCTCAATGATCTGGATCGAAGAGCTGGTGGAGCTCGGTGAGCGCTCAGCCAGTGCTCCGGTGTATCCATTGCTCAAGCGGGCTGACGAGCGCCACGTCACGATGCAGGCCTATGACAATCCCGTGTTCGTCGAGGACATGGTGCGCAACGTCGCGGTAGAGCTGCGGGAGGATCCGCGTGTCGCCTGGTTTGAAGTCCACGCGGAAAATCAGGAGAGCATCCACAATCACGCGGCCTTCGCCCGCGTCGAGTGGCGCCGCGACTGAGCCGTGCACCGAGCGGCGGGCTCAGGTCGAGACGTAGGCCGAGCCCGGGCGGTACCAGGCGGAGTTCTTCGCGTTCTCCCGCATCTCCACCTGTTCGACCCAGGCGCGACCCGCCGTCTGGGATCGCACTAGCTCATCGGCGTAGTCGAACACGAGCTTCGCTGTGGCCTCCATGCTCACGTTGGGTACCACCTGGAGCTTGACCACTCCGCGCTCGTGCAGCTCGCGAAACGTCTCCAGCTCCGGGTCGTCGTGATTGAGGAGCAGCGTGTGATCGAACATCTCTTCTAGCCACGCCTTGAGCGGCTTGAGCGACGAGAAGTCGACCACGAAGTGATTCTCGTCCAGCTGCCTGGCGCCGAACACGAGCGTTACCGTACGGCTATAGCCATGGACGAAGCGGCAGTGCCCCTCGTGCAAGTGCTGGCGGTGAGCACAGGGCAAGTCGCTGAAAGTCTTGGTCGAGCGATAGTGGGCGGCGGACACGTCGCGTATTCAAGCAGGTGAGGCGCGGAGTTCAAGCGACGACTTGGAGTTCGTCAGCGGTGTTTTGCCGAGCCTTTCGCGGCTCCGATCAGCACCTTGGGTCGCAGCAGCGCGAGCTTCAGGTTCTGAAAGAAGTGATGCTGGTTGTAAGCCTTCTGCTCAATCACCTCGATGGCGTCGAGATTGGCCGAGACCCAGCTGGGGGCGTAATGCTCCGTCACGGCGCGGCGATACATCCCAAGCCCCAGGCTGCCATTGGCCGTCGCCTTGCGGCGCAACGTCAGCAGGCCGTGAGCGAGAGGCTTCAAGCCTCCCTTGTGACCCGGGCGGTCGCTCTTCACGGTCGCCCGGGCGAGCACCGGCTCCGTCAGCCCCCACTCGTGAACGACGGTACGGTCCCAGCGCCGATAGTCGGTCACGCACCAGCCTCCCGTGTCGACCCTCACCCCCGCGAGCTGATCAGGCGTTGCCCTGCGGTACTGATCGAGGCGCTCGGAGTCGTAGCGCCCTCGCTCTGGGCTCGGGCGCAAGTCCGCGATCTGGCGATGCCACGCGCTGTCCGCGATGCCGTGATAGTGCGGTACCTTCGCTTCCAGGGTCGCGGGGTGCTGCGTCAGCTTGCTGGGGTAAGCGAGAGCGCTCGAGATGGCTGCCGCGAGCCCCAGCGCCGGCAGCCCCCAGCGCATGAAGCGCTGAGCTCTGGAGATGCGCAGGAGCGGCTCCTCGATCACGCCACCGCAAGCCAGGAAGCCGAGGCAAATCGGGAACGCCAGGAAGCGGTAGTAGACCATGTCGCCCCCGACCTTGAGCGGGTAGAAGACCGCCGCGAGCGCGCAGGTGAGCATGGTGAGTCGAACGAAACGGGGACGGCTCCTGGCTGGAGCCTTCGCGCGACGTCGGAGCAACGCCTCGACTCCCGCAAGACCGAGGAGCACCGCGAGGACAATCAGCAGCTGATGAGAGCCGAAGCTGTATGCCAGGTAGTGATAGCCCTGGGTGAAATTCGTTTCGTCCTTGAGGTAGTAGGTGTTGGGGAAGAAGTCCGCGTAATAGTAGACCCGGAAGGCGAGCCACGAGACGCCGAACCCGAGCGCCGAGCCCAGGAGCCAGCGCGGAAAGCGCCGTTCCCTGAGCCAGAGCGCCGCAATCAGCACGAGGCACGGCACCGTCAGTTCCGGACGGATCAACGGTGCCAGGCCGACGAGCACCTGGAAGAGCTTGCGCCCCGGGCGCATCAGCACCAGCGCGAACCCGCAAGCGGCGAGCTGAACCAGGGGCGTCTCGAGACCGGAGGAGAAGTAGCCCAGCACTCCGTAGTGGGTCATGCACAGGGCGGTGCCCAGCGAAGCCCTTGGCCTGCCCTGTGGGTGCTGGGACTGAAGCTCCCGGTTCATCCACACACTGGTTGCCCAAAATACCGCACAGAAAACCAGCGCGAGGACGCGGAGTGAGGTGTACCAGTCGAGGCGGGTCGCACGGATCAGCAGGAGCAGCAGCATCCAAAGCGGGCTCGAGTAGCCCTCGACGTACTCCCCGGGGTTGAACACCAGCCCGCGGCCCAGGAACAGGCAGTTATCGGCGTAGCGGAAGTAGACGAACGCATCGTCCATGAACCAGAAGTAGCGCCAGGTGAACCCGAGGCCTGCGCACAGCAGCAGCCACTCCAGGGGGGTCGGCACGCGCAGCAGCGCCTTCAATCGTCCGCTCAGCCTTTCGAGCTTCGAAACAGCCTCCACCATGACCGACCCGCGGCAGCGTATAGCAAAACGCTGGCCGCTCCGGGTTGCGCTCGCGAGGCTTGGGCACTAACCCCGTGGCCATGGGTCGGGTGGTGCGCTTTGCTGGCTGGGCGGTGGTGTTGGGTTTGCTCTCTGCGTGCGGAGAGCCGTCGAATCCTCAGGTGCCTCCGCCCCCGCCTCCGATCCCAACGGTGGAAACCCAGCCGGAGCCATTCGTGGCGACCTGGGACAACCTCGATCCCCAGGGCCTGGCTCGATACGTCGAGGAACAGTCGCTGACCCGTCTGGCAGAGGTGGCACCCGACCTCGACCCCAAGCGCTTCAGCGACTACGCCAAGCAGCCAAGCACGGCGCCAGAGCTGAGCGGTCGTGCTTCAGAGCAGATCCTGAACTTGGCGCTGGTGAAGCTCTCGAGAGGGGAACTCGATGCGGCTGAAGGTCTGGTTCGCTGGGTGCGCGCTCGGGCGAGGAATCGCAACTCCGCGTTCACTGGCACCACGCTGCTGAGCGTCATCGCCAAGCGGCGAGCGGGCGATGATCGCCAGGTTCAGGTGGCTGCGGTCAAGCCCGTGCTGGCGGAGCTGCCGCGCTCGCGCCTCGGCAGCGCGACCGTGGTCTTTCAGGTGTTCCAGGAGCAGAAGCAGCTCGACGCGCGGCTGGAGCAGCTGAAGCAGGGCTTGCTCAGCCTCGACTCAGCGAGCAGCGCGCTCGTCTTTAGCCAGGTGCTGCCGGACGTGGTGCGGGGGCGCGCCGCGTTCCTCGAGGCCGTCGAGGCCGTGCGCAAGGAACAGCAGGCGCTGCCTCTTGAGCCAGACTTCGACTTCAAGAGCGTTGACCTCGCGAAGGTTCGCGACGCCAAGCCAGTGGTCGTCGCGGTGTGGGATCTCGGCACGAATACCCAGCTGTTCAAGCGACAGCTGTTCAAGAACCGCGCTGAATTCCCCAACGGCAAGGACGACGACGGGAACGGTCAAGTCGACGATATCGGCGGTCTGGTGGACGAAGCGGACAACACCAAGCTGCTGTTCGAACCAGACCCCAAGGTCCTGGAGGAGTACAAGCCGTTTCTTCGCGGAATCATGGATCTGAGGGCGGGTATCGCGAATAGCGACGCAGCTCAGAAGGTCTTGGCGCTCATGCGCGGTGTCTCCAACGCAAGCGAGCTCGATCGGCTCGAGCAGTCGCTCGACGCAGTGGGCGAGTGGGCGCATGGCACCCACGTCGCTGGTCTGCTGCTGTCAGGCATCCCCAAGGCGCAGCTGGTGGTGTTCCGCTCTGCGTGGGCAGGGGAGGCGCGTCCCTATCATCACCGGGGACCGACGGACGATGAACTAGCGGCTGAGCGCAAGAACATGGACGCGATCGCTGCGTTCATCAATCGTCACAAGGTGCGCGTCGTCAACGCGTCGCTCGGCTTCAGCCAAGACTACCTCGAGGCCGAACTCCGTTACGAAAAGTCCAAGTATCAAGATGATGCCGCGGTTCGCGCGCGCGCCAAGGCCGTGCTGGACAAGCGCCGCGAGAACTGGGCTGCCGTGTTCGACGCGTGTCCGAACACGCTGTTCGTCGTTGCCGCCGGGAATTCAAATCAAGACGTCGTCGAGTACGGGGTAGTGCCGGCGGGGATCCAGCGCGAGAACCTGCTGGTCGTCGGTGCCGTCGACCGCTGGGGGAACTGGGCGAGCTTCACCAACTCCGGGGAGGGTGTGAACGTGTTCGACTTCGGCGTGGAGGTGCCTAGCCTGATCCCGTCGGGCGAGACGGTGCCGCTCAGCGGCACCTCGATGGCATCCCCCAACGCCGCGAACCTGGCGGCGAAGATCCTGAGCGTGAACTCGAAGCTCAAGCCAAGTCGGGTCAAGGAGCTGATGGCCGAGCACGGCAGCCCCGTGAAAGCTCCGTTCAGCGGCGTGATCCCGGACGAAGGCGCGGCGCTTGCCGCGGCCCGGAAGGCGCATTGAGCCCGGGGTTTCCCGGCGAAATGTGCTTTCGAACGCTGATCGGTTTAAGGCTCAACAATTCAGGAAGAGTCAGGGAGGTCGAACGGTCGTTTGGCGTAGCATACGCGCGAACCTGGGGTGCGAGACTGCAGTATGATGCGCAAAGTTGGCTGGCTTGGAGTGTTGTGTGGGGCGTTGGTTGTCGTTGCCTGTGGCGGTGGCGACGGTAGCGGCCTGGGCAGTGGGGGTGCGGCGGGCGCTGCGGGTTCCGCGGGTGCGAGCGGTAACGGGGGCAACGGCGGGGGAGGTGCCTCCGGAGGCAACGGCGGTTCGGTGGGCGGACCCTGCGAGTCGAGCGCCGATTGCGCGTCTGGGGTGTGTGACGAGGTGGCGGGCGAGTGCGTCGAGTGCTTGTTCCAGACCGACTGCGGTACGGACCAGCGCTGCACTGATAAGCACTGCGTGGCTGACACCAGCTGCGTGAACAGCCTCGACTGCGTCGACGCTCCCGCAGGTCCCATTTGTGATCCCGCGACGTCAACTTGCGAGCAGTGTGTCGAGCCGAGCGACTGCGACGGCACCGCCGACTGCGTGGACCATCGCTGCGTGAGCTTCACGTCGTGCAAGAACAGCTTGGACTGCGACGCGGGTCAGGTGTGCGACCAGACGCTCGAGCGCTGCGTCGAGTGCGTGGAGAATGCCGACTGCGACACAGGCGAGACGTGCGTGGCCAGTGAGTGCAAAACATTGGTCGGCTGCCAATCAGACAACCAGTGCACCCCCCTTGGGCAGCTCTGCGACAAGACCCTCGGTGTCTGCGTGGACTGCTTGAAGAACAGCGACTGTCCGTCGGCTTACCACTGCGCGGGCGGCGGTTGTGCTCTCGACGCGTGCGCCGAAGGCAGCAGTCGCTGCAGCGGAAACGCTGTCGAGAGCTGCTTGCCCGACGGCGTTGGTTGGGGATTGCCGGTCACCTGCGCGGGCGCCACGACGTGTGTCCAGGCGGGCGCGCAGGCTAGCTGCGCCGCGCTCGAGTGCTCGCCGAACAGCGACTACTGTGATGGCGCCGAGCACCGCAAATGCGCGAGCGACGGCCTGTCTTCGAGCCTGATTGAGGACTGCTCCGGAAAGGGACTCAACTGCGTCGCAGGTGCGTGCTCCGCCCAGGTGTGCGCGCCAAACGAGTTCTACTGTGACGCAGGGGACGTCAAGCTCTGCGACAGCACCGGGAGTAGCTCGAGCCTCGTCGATGACTGCACCGCGACCGAGTACTGCGACAACGTGAGTGCCACGTGCAAGGCGCAGGTTTGCACCCCGAATCAGCCCGCGTGCAACGGTGAAGTCGCCACCACATGCAATGCACTCGGCAGCGGGTACGACACCGGTGGAACGAACTGCGCTGCCACGGGGAAGAGCTGTGTGAATGGGGCGTGCCAGGCGTGCGCACCTGGCAGCGCCGTGCGCCAGCTCAGGCTCACCGAGGTTTACCTGGGCACGGGTGACTATGTCGTGATCAAGAACCAGAGCAGCACCTGCAGCGCTCAGCTCCAAGGGGTCACCCTGGCGGCTCTCACGAGCAATGCGTCAGCCACCACGAGCTTTGCGTTGCCAAGCCACGTCTTGGCTCCAGGTGCGTCGATCCGCGTCCTCGAGAGCGACGGTATCGGTCAGTCGGGTGACCTCTACGTCAGCGGGAGCATCAGCTGGGTCTACAGCGCCGACGGCGCGGCGCTCCTGTGTCAGGGCACTACCTGCAGCGCGGCGAACGTGATCGACGCGGTCATCTTCACGTCGCGCCCAACTACGGTTCCGTCGGGAATCAACTTTGCCCCAGGGCCGCTCACCGGTATCAACACAGTCGCGCTGGAGGACAACTCGGCGTACCTGCGGGTTGCCTCCACCGGCGCTGCGCCGAACTTCGTCGCCTCGGACTGGAGCGTTGGCTCCGCGAGCCTGCCGCTCAACCAGAACCAGTGCCCGGCGACGCAGCCCGCGAACGGCAGCTCCTGCGCTCAGTTCGGGCAAAGCTGCGTCTACGGGGCGATCACCTGCTCCTGCAACTTCATCACCTGGGAGTGCATGTGAACGGCGGCGAGGTCTGAGGGTTTGCTTCCGGCCGAGTTTTCTCACACGCTCCCGGCGTGACTACGCAAGGCTCGCTGGAAGGTCGTCGGATCGCTGTTACGGGTGCCGCGGGCGCGTTGGGCGCCACGCTCTGTCGGACCCTGGTCGACGCCGGCGCCGATTTGTTGGCGCTCGATCGAGTTCATTCGCATGGGCGCCTCGAGGCGCTCGCGAAGGACTTGAACTGTCGGCATGCTGAGCTGGACGTCGCTGACGCCGCGGCGTGGGCCGAGCTCGCTGAACGCGGCGAGTTGCGTGACTTGTCGGGCGCGGTGCTCGTGGCAGGAGGCTGGGCTGGTGGCTCAGCGTTCCACGAGGCGCCGACGGACCAGCTCGCCTCGCAGCTCGCGCTCAACCTGGTCAGCGCGGGCGTCTCCATGCAAGCGTTGCTCAAGCCCATGGTGCACCGCGGAAACGGGAGCCTCGTGGTGATTGGCTCCAAGAACGCGGTGAGCCCCGAGCTCGGTGCCAACGCCGCAGCCTATACCGCGAGCAAGGCGGGCGTCGTCGCGCTCGCCAGGGCGGTAGCCGCGGAGCTACGAGAAGCCGGGGTGCGCGTAAACGCCGTGCTTCCGAGCACGATCGACACCCCCGCCAATCGCAGCGCGATGCCTGGCGCGGATGCTTCCCGATGGGTGAGCCCAAAGTCGCTGGCCGAGGCCATCAGCTTCCTGCTGTCTGACGCCTCGCGTGACATCAGCGGAACGGCGCTGCCGGTCTACGGCAAGAGCTAGTCAGCGCCTAGCGAGCCTGGTTGCGATAGGCCGGGAGAAAATCTCGCCAGCGGAGCTTGCGCAGCTCCTCGTCGGGCAAGTCGAAAGCCTCTGGCTTGATCGCTAGTAGCTTCGCCTCGTCCACCTCGTCGATCAAGTTTTCCGTGAGGAATTTGCGTGCGTACTCGAGGTAAACCCGGCTCTGGACGAAGTGATCGAAGAGCTGAGGGTCGAGGTGATTGAAGCGCTTCATCGCGCCCATGATCCCCATCGCCTCCGACAGGCGCTTGGCCTTCTTGTAGGGGCGGTCGTCCGCGGTGAGGGCCTCGAAGACGTCGGCGATGGCCATGATGCGAGCCGGGATGCTCATGTCTCCCGCGAACAAGCCACGGGGATAACCTCCCCCATCCATCTTCTCATGGTGGCCCGCCGCGTACTCCGGGACGCGAGCGAGGTTGCGCGGGAATGGCAGCGCCTCGAGCATGCGGACGGTCTGCACCATGTGGCCGTTGATCACGAGGCGCTCGGACTCGGTCAGCGTGCCGCGCGAAATCGACAGGTTCTCGATCTCGTCTTCGGACAAGAGCTGACGCTCCTGCCCGTTCTCCGAGTAGCGTCGTAGACCGATCTCCCGGATGCGTGCCTGGTGCTCAGGCGGGAGGAACTCGCCGCCCACGTTGGCGTGCTCGAGGAACTTGAGATCATCGTCCAGGCGCTTCAGTTCGCTCTGGTAGCGCTCTTCGATCACGTCGCCTGGCTCCCGACCGTCCAGCTTTGCCTTCAACATGGCGATCTCAGCGCCGCGACGCAGCGACTCGAAGCGGGCGCGCACGATCGAGATGCGGTCCACGATGGTCTCGAGCTTGGTGGCCTTGTCCATGACGTGAACGGGCGTCGTGACCTTGCCGCAGTCATGAAGCCACGCGGCAATTCGCAGCTCGTACCACTCGTCGTCGTTCAGATCGAACTCCGCGAATGGCCCACCGCGCGTCTCACACAGGCTCTGGGCGATCATCTCCGTCAGCACCGGCACGCGTTCGCAGTGCCCACCGGTGTAAGGGCTCTTCGCGTCGATCGCGGCGGCGATCAGCTTGATGAACGCTTCGAGCAGCTTGCGCTGACCCTCGAGCAGCATCTGGTTGTCGAGGGCGATGCCAGCTTGAGACGCGAGGGCTTCGACGACGCGTTCGACCTCCTGACTGAACGCGATCACGGAGCCCGCGGTGTCCCGCGCGTTGAGCAACTGCAACACCGCGATCACGCGTCCCTCGGTGTTGAACAGGGGGATGGTCAGGAAAGACTGCGAGCGATAGTTGTTGCGCTCGTCAAAGCTCTTGGTGCCGCTGAAGTCGAAGCCCTCCGCGTCGTAGGCGTCGGGGATGTTGATCGACTGCTTGAGGATGGCGGCTGCCGTGGCGACGTTCTTGAGGTTGGGCTCACCCGTCTCCGCGTCGTAGAGCGGCATCTCCGGTAGCTCGATCTTGCGACCGGTCGTGCCTCCGAGGGCGATTGCCAGGGAGTCCGTGCGCATGATCGCGAAGCGCAGCGTGTCCGTTTCCGTGCGCATGTACAGCGTGCCGCCGTCGGCGTTGCAGAGCTGCTTTGCCTCCAGCAGGATCATCTCGACCAGACGGTCGCGGTTCTTCTCGGCGGTCAGCGCGATCCCGACGCGATGGAGGAGTTCCATGCGCTCTGCCTTGTCGAGGGTCGCGCGTTCGAGCTGCGCCGCGTTCGCGCTCTCCTCGCTGGTCCCTGTGCTCATGCGTCGCCCTCCACCATTCCTCCTGCCCGGCTGCCGGACAGCAGCTCAGTATAGCGGGAGGTCTGAACCCGTCCTGAGCTGTCCGCGGTGTCCCTGGGCGATTCGGGCGTTTTTCCACGGTCAGAGGCGTGTCCCCACGCCCCAGTCGCCTGGCGGAGCTTGGGCACTGGAAGGACGACCGCCACGGCTCGGCTCGAAGCTAGGCACGGACGTTGCGGCCCCGGACGCTCGAAGCGGGTTTGGGGGTGAGGAGCGCCAGTCCTCAAACGTTGGTGGAGCGGCGCTGACGGCAGGCCTCAGGCATTGCCAATCGGACCCACCTGGAAGGTGTGTCGCACGTCCTTGCCTTCCACCATGAACACCACCATCTCCGCGATGTTCGTCGCGTGATCTGCGATCCGTTCAAGGTAGCGACCTACCGAGAGCAAGCGCTGGGCGGTCTCGGGCTCGCTACCCATGCGCGCGCCCAGCGCTGGAAACGTCTCTGCGTAGCAGGCGTCGACCACCGAGTCCCGCTCCACCACGCTGCGCGCCCGTGCCGAGTCCTTGTTCACGAAGCTGTTCAGCGCGTCCTCGAGCATCTCCCGCGCGAGGGCCGCCATACGGGGCAGCCTGGGGTCGATTTGTGCCGGGGGGTACTCGATGAGTTCGAGGGTCCGCTCGCAGATGTTCGCCGCGAGGTCGCCGGAGCGCTCGAGGTCCGTGACCAACTTCAGGCTCGTGGTGATGAAGCGCAGGTCGCTGGCGACAGGTTGGCGCCGGGCGAGCAGCCGCAGACAGCGGTGGTCGATCTCGAGCTCGAGCCGATCTACCTCCTGGTCGATCAACATGGTGCGTCGAGCAACGTTCGCGTCACGCGAGTCGAACGCCTGCATGGCCGAGTCGACCATGGCTTCAACCTTGGAGCCCATGTGCAGGATGCTGTCCCGCAGCTCCCGTAGCTCGCGCTCGTATTCTCGATCGGTGTGCCGATTCATGTCGTCACCTTGGCCTGCTTGGCCGTTCCCCGCCCTCGAGTTGCTCGGATCGATACCGTGCGGATCCACCAGCGTCCGCATTCGGTTGATGAGCCTCTGGCTCCCAGACGGCTTCAGGTCAGCCGAAGCGTCCCGTGATGTAGTCTTCCGTCTTTTGCTGCTTGGGCCGCGTGAAGATCACGTCGGTCTCGTCGTATTCGATGAGCTCACCCATGTAGAAGAACGCCGTCGTGTCCGCCACGCGCGCCGCTTGTTGCATGTTGTGAGTCACGATCACGATTGTGTACTGCTCACGGAGCTCGTGGATCAGCTCCTCCACACGCGCAGTGGCGATCGGATCGAGAGCCGAGCAAGGCTCGTCCATCAGCAGAATTTCGGGCTCGAGGGCCAGGCTACGCGCGATGCAGAGGCGCTGCTGTTGTCCGCCCGATAGGCTGGTACCTGAGCGCTCCAGGCCGTCCTTGACCTCGTCCCACAGCGCCACCTGGCGCAGCCGCTTCTCGACCTCTTCGGCAGCGTTCTTCACGCGCGCACCGTTGAGCTTTAGCCCGGCGAGCACATTGTCCCGAATGCTCATGGTGGGGAACGGGTTCGGCTTCTGAAACACCATCCCGACACGGCGGCGCACGAGCACCGGATCCACGTTCGACGCGTAGATGTCCTGGCCATCGAGGAGCACCCGGCCTTGCACGGTCGCGCCGGGTACGACTTCGTGCATCCGGTTCAGGCAGCGCACGAAGGTCGACTTGCCGCAGCCCGATGGACCAATCACTGCGGTAACGCTGCGACCGCGAATGGGCAGGCTGATGCCTTTCAGAACTTCGCTCTTGCCGAACAGTGCCCTGAGTCCTTCCGCGGACAGCTTCACCTCGGTTTCCCGGGTGTCAGACGCATCGCCGGCGTCCAGCTGCCTTTCGTCGCGCGGGGTCGTCACGTTGGCGGCGGCTCGTGGCTCAGACACGGAGGCTGACTCTAGGTTCATCGTGCTTTCACCCGGTGACGCACCATCAAGCGGGCGGTCACGTTTAGGATCAGGATGAAGACCACCAGCATCAGCGCAGCGGCCCAAGCTTGACGGTGCCAGTCTTCGAAGGGAGACACGGCGTAGGTGTAGATTTGCACTGGGAGCGACGCGACCGGTTGATCGATGCCGTCGTTCCAGAAGCGGTTCGAGAGTGCGGTGAACAGCAACGGTGCCGTCTCCCCTGCCACGCGAGCGACCGCCAGCATGATTCCGGTGACGATGCCTGGTAGTGCCGTACGGAAGATGATCTTGATCGTCACGCGCCAGCGCGGCAGCCCGAGTCCCAGTCCGGCCTCCCTGAGCTGCACGGGTACGAGGCGCATCAGCTCTTCGGTCGTGCGGGTCACCGTGGGCAGCATCAACACCGCGAGCGCGACGGCCCCAGCCACCATGCTGAAGCGCTTCATGGTCAGCACGAAGATGCCGTAGATGAACACACCCACGGTGATCGAAGGCACTCCGGCGAGGACGTCAGCGCTGAAGCGCACAAAGCGCGAGAGCTTGCTCTCCTGAAACTCCGCCAGATAGATACCCGCCATTGCTCCCGGCGGGATCCCGAACAAACACGACAGACCCACCAACTCGAGTGTGCCGACGATGGCGTTGGCCATGCCACCGCCTTCTTCGCCCACGGGCTTCGGCAGCTCCGTGAAGAAGCTGAGGTTCACGCCGCCGATGCCTCTTACCGTGAGGTAATAGAGGACGCTGAAGAGGGGCACCAGGGCGAGCAACGTGAAGACGACGCACAGGCCGCGGACCGCCAGATCCTTCACCTTGCGCACTCTGTAGGCAGCGTCTTTCGCGGTCAGACGGGAGTTGCTCATCTGCCCCCCTTGGCTTCGTTCCGCGAGACCTGCCACACCAAGAGCCGCGCGATGATGTTGAGCAACAGCGTCACCGCGAACAGCAGGAAGGCGATCTCCGCGAGCGCTGCGAGGTGAACGTCCGCGGTTGCTTCCGTGAACTCATTCGCGATCACGCTCGCCATGGTGTACGACGGGGCGAAGAGTGAGGCGCTGATTTCAGGGCGATTGCCGATCAGCATCGTGATGGCCATGGTCTCACCCAGGGCGCGGCCTAGACCGAGGATGATCGCCCCTACCAGGCCGGAGCGAGCGTAGGGCAGCACGCCGACGCGGACGACCTCCCAGCGCGTCGCGCCGAGCGCCGTCGCACCTTCACGCAGATTGTTCGGCACCGCCTGGAGGACTTCGCGACTCACGCTGGAGATCGTCGGCAAGATCATGATGGCCAGCACCAGCCCGCCACTCAGCATGCCGAAGCCCTGGTTAGGGCCCGAAAACAGCGGGAGGAACCCCAGGGTCTTGCGCAGAGCAGGTTCGATGGTCTGGGCCATGAGCGGCGCCAGCACGAAGATCCCCCAGAGGCCGTACACGACGGAAGGAACTGCTGCTAGTAATTCCACGAGGAAACCTACGGGTTTCCGCAGCCACAGCGGGGCCAGCTCCGAGAGGTAGATGGCGATGCCCAGCGCTACCGGCACTGCGATGAAGAGCGCCACCAAGGACGACACGACGGTGCCATAGATGAAGGGCAACGCACCGAACTGCTCGGCAACGGGATCCCACTCGCGGCTGATGATGAAGCCCCAGCCGAACTCCTTGAAGGACGCCGTTGAGGCCCGGGCCATCTCGTAGGCCATCGCCAGGAGCAGCGCGACGACGAGCAGAGCAAAGAACCTGGAGGCGCCGCGAAAGACGGCGTCTCCAGGGTTGCTCTTCCCTCCAAGCCACGGCAGCCAACGCGGCGGCTTGCGGGTGATGGCTGTCGTACTCGCCTCAGGCACGGATTAAACCTCTGGCTTGGAATTTCCTTGCGGTATCAGCGGCAAGGGTCAGGGGAGCAGCTTCTTCTCGCCTGATTTCAGCTGCTTGAGGCGGGTCTCCACCTGCTTCACCACCGCGTCGGGCAGCGGGGCATAGTGCAGATCCGCTGCCAGCTTCTGGCCGTCGTGGATGGCCCACCACATGAACTTCGCGAGGGCTTCGCCCTTGGTGGTGTCCTTGGTGTCTTCGTAGACCAGGAGGTAGCTGTAGCTCGAGATCGGGTAGGCGCCCTTGCCGGGGCTGTCGGTGATCGAGGTGGTGAGGCTCTCCGGGAGTGCCTCGCCTGCGGCCGCCGCGGTGATCGCATCGATGGAGGGCTTCACGAACTCTCCAGCCTTGTTCTTGAGGGCGGCGACCTCGAGGTTGCTCGTGATGGCGTAGGCCAGCTCGACGTAACCCACGGCGCCCTTGGTGGTCTTTACCTGACCCGTGACGCCCTCGTTACCCTTGGCGCCGAGGCCCTTGGGCCACTTCAGGCTCTTGCCAACGCCGACCTTGTCCTTCCAGTCGCTGGAGACCTTGGCGAGGTAGTCGCTGAAGACAGCGGTCGTTCCGCTACCGTCACTACGGTACGCGACGGTGATGCCCTGATCCGGCAGCGTCACGCCATCGTTCGTCTCGGCGATCTTGGCGTCGTTCCACTTCGTGATCGTGCCCAGGTAGATCCCGGCGAGCGCCTCGGGGGAGAGCTTGAGGTCCTTCACGCCGTCTAGGTTGTAGGTGATGGCGACGCCACCCAGGGTAGCCGGGATGTGATGAAGGGTGCGTGGCGCCTTCTTCATCTCATCGTCGCTCATCGGTGCGTCACTGGCCCCGAAGTCGACCGTTCCCGCGAGGATCTGGCGGATGCCTCCACCAGAGCCGATGCTCTGGTAGTTGATCTTCACGTTCGGGTTCTGCTTGTTGTACTCACTCATCCACTTGGAATAGAGCGGGTAGGGGAACGTAGCGCCAGCACCGTTCAGGCTGACGTCGCCCGTGGTGGCGGTTGCCTTCTCGCCACTGCCCTCGCCAGAGCCCTTACAAGCGGTGACCAAGAGCGCGAGGAGTGTAACGACGACGGGGGCGAGCAGGCGCCGTGTGAAGCGGGGAGCTTTGGCTTTCATTTCGCCGGCAGACTTAGCAACGGGAGGCCTGTGTCGCTGGGACAGTCGGGCAACGATTATGTGACGGCAATGTGTCACGAGCGGGCGGTGTTCGACGGCTGTGTGACGATTGCGTGTCGCGGCCGGGCCACGCGTGAAACGCCCAAGAGCGTCAGCTCCCAGGCGTTGCTTACGTGCGCGCTGACCTCAGAGCGACACTTGCAGCTGGACCCGGATCTCGTCAGTCCCATGGGAAAACCCAGCCGACTTTCCCAGATCCTGAACGCATCTGCCTGGAGCTTCAGGAGGTGTTGAGCAAAGAAGTACCCAGCGCCGAAGCCGACCTCGTTCTCATCCGCCAGCGTGGTGGCCTTGGTCTCGTCGCTGATACCCCGAACCTGAGAGTAACGCGCAGCGATGTCGAAGCCGGTCGTGGGGATCAGGTACCCCGCCTGGGCAAAGAAGCCCCAGCCGTTGCTCGGCGCCTCCTCCTCCACCATGCCGCTCGTGGGGTCGGGAATCGTACCCACGGCGCGGTTGCCTTCGCGCCAGGCCACCGCGCCGATCAGCGTCAGCCCCATGGTCTTGAACATCATGTCGGCTGTCGCGAGTTTGTAGTTCGCGGTACCCCCGTCACCGAAGGCTCCACCCCGCGTGCCGCCACTGAACTGGGCGCGGCTGTGGTAACCGTACGCGGCGCCGATGCTGAGCTGCCGGCGCGCTGCGTTCGAAGTCGCCCTCACTCAGCCCATCGAAGTCACCGAGGGGCAGCACCTCGACGCGAGGTACATCAGTCCAAAAGCTCTGCTGCTGGAAGCTGTTGCCTCACCAGTGAACACTCCGAGGTTGTAGTGAAGCTGTTCGAGCCCGAATAGCTCGTTGGAGTAGAAATCCAGGCCGATATCTCGGTCCACGGTGAAGCGGGAGTTGAGCAGGCTGCGATCCACGAGCTCCAGCTTCCCGTCGCTCATGATCTGTTCGCGCAAGTAAGGAGCCTTGTATTGGCCAACGCGTAGGCTCAGATCCCTCAGCTGTTCGAACGTCACCAGTGCGTCGAGCAACGGCGAAGTGGTCGGGCCCGCCGCGCCTGCACTGACGTCCTTCGACGCGAGTCCGAGCTGAAACTCGTACTTGGTCTTCTTGTCGAACGCGTTGCCCTTGATGGACAGGCGGGAGCGCCGGATCTGAAAGCCCAGGGTGGCGTCAGGTGCGTCGCCCTCTTCCGGGTGCTCCTTCTCGATGGTCGCGCGGAACTGATTCCGGAGCCCCAGATGAATCGAAAAGTCGCCGTCCGAGCTGGCGGCAGACAGCCCTTTTCCAGGCTTGAACTCAACGCCTTCCACCGGGCGGGGCTCGAGCGCGGCCTTCTCGGATTCCGGTTGGAGATCGGAGCTTTGGGCGAAGGCGCTTGGCGTCAGCGTCGAGACGACGACCGCCGCCGCGAGAGGCAGCAGCTTGAAGGACGTGCCAGCTGAGCCGGCGCGGAAACGAAGTCGACCGAAGGCATTGAGGGGGGTCATCGGCGGCGGAAGGTAAAGAACCCGCTCGCCGCTTGTGTGACATTCGAGTGAATACGTAACGAACGGGAAACGAGTGGGTTAACCCAAGACGCCACGTGTTCACGTTTCTGCGACAAAAGTGCGCGGAGCGACACTCCAAACGAGCGAGGAAGTCGCCCTCCACGGGAGACGGGCTTCACTTTCCGCTTTCAGTCACGCGCTGTGCAGGATCATGAAATTCGCCTGCGCGAAGTCCACGAGCCCGCGGGCGGTGCTCCAGTTCTTTCCTCGTGAGCCGAAGCACGTGCGCGAGGTCTCGAGCGAGGTGGCACGCAACTTCTGGGCGCTGCTTGTTGCCGTGGGGATTTTCACCTCTCGATGCTGCCCAACCGGGACGTCCGCGTCGGGTAGCCCGAGCTCCATGAGCGCGGAGCCGGCCAGGGCGTCATACTCGAACTCCGCGCTCGTCCCTTCGAGGGCTGCGTATTCGCTTCGGACGCGCTTCGACGTTGGCTCGTCGAGCCAGCCCTGACCCACGCTGCCATCCGCTCGGCGCCACGCCTCGTAGATGCCGTCTCCAATGAAGTCGCAAACTCGCACCACCAGCTGCGTCTCGATCAACGCCACCAGGGCGTCGCGGTGGAGCTGTTCGTCTTCGCGCCCGATGTAGTGGCTCTTCAGGCCGATGCTTACCTGCAGTGACATGGCTTCTCCTCTACGCGTCAGTCGAACGCGTTCTCGACAGGAACCTCTGGGCTGCCCGACAAAAATCCCGGACCGAAGCGCGCGACCAAGCGCGCGAACGGGTCATCGAAATATCCCGTTGGAAATTGGAGTCGAGCGAGGTGTGGCATTTGAGCGAGTGCTTCAGCCGTCCCGAGCTCGATGAGCTTGTTTGGAAGGCGCAAGGCTTCGAGCTGGGCCCCGACTCGGGAGTGCGCGAGACGCACGATCCCCGAAGTGTCTCCAGTGAGGATGCTGAGACGTCGCAGCTTCGGTAGCCCGTTGGCTCGAGCGAGGGAGCGAATCGGGTCGTCACCTCGCAGCTGGCCGCGCAGATCCAGCTCGTGGACTTCCGATAGCGCGTCGAAGAGGGCGTGGGCTCGACGGGGGGTGAGGGGTGAATCGTTGGTAGACCCTAGGTGCCGAACGTCCAACGCCTCCAACTGGGCGAGTCCGGGCCAGGCAAGCAACGCATCCCACGCAGCAACTCCGAGCCCAGCCAGTCCGAGGCGCTTCAGTTCGCCTGCGATAGGACTGGCAAGTAGTGCCTCCAGGGCTTGTGCACTCTCAACGCCTACCAGATTGAGCTCTCTCAGCGGCCCCCACTGCCAGCGCTTGGCCAGCGCCTTCACCACGCCGTCTTCTCGACCAGCGCTGAGCGTGAGCACTCTGAGCTTCTCGAGGTCGCTGTCGTCGAGCAGTTGCCCCATCTTCACCTCGTCGAGCCCGAACCCTCTCACGGACAACGTTCGAAGCTCCGGGAGCGACAAGGTGATGGGGTGATTGGGGGTCTGACTACTGTCACGGAGGCTCAAGCGGAGCAGCGTGTCCTTGCAGGCAAGGTCCGAGATTGCCTCGAGTCCCCGCGCGTCGACGCCGCCCAAAAACAACTCCTCCAGGCCGCGAAGTTGGGCGACTGCTTGGAAGAGCCGTTCCTCTTCCCCAATGTTCAGCCCCAGCCTGCGTAGGTTCGACATGAACGGGGCGGTCATCAGCGTCTCGACCCCGGCGGGCGTGATCTTCCCAGCGTGATCCAGCAGACTTAGTTCCTCGAGGTCGGCTAGCGCGGGGCACTCGGCGAGCCGTCGCACCTCGTCATCCCATCGCTTGTCCGTGCGTGTTCTCGACAGGTCGATCGCAAGCTTTTCGAGCCGCTCTAGGTACGGCGACTCGAGCAGTGGTGAGACCAGTGGCACGTAGCCCCGGGCCCCTGTCCGCATAGTCAGTCTGCGCACGCGCTTCAAAGCGGGCGTCTCCGCGAGCCGCTCGATGGGCTGGGTGGTGACATCATCGAGTTCCACCAACTCGACCACGGGCGCGAGCTCTACTGTTGCGGAGAGCTGATGGGCGAGGTCATGAATGTCGCCTTCGAGGCGTTCAAGCGCTCCGCGACGAAAGCAAAATCTAGTGTTTCCCCACGGTCGGTCCTGGTCTCGCCGGGAGGCTTGGGCGATTTCCGCGAGCCAGGTGCGGCCATGCTCTGCCTCCAGTGCGGTTACCCGACGCTTCACCTCGTGAAAGCGATCTTCCCAGATGTGGAGTTGGTCGAGCTCCAGGGACAGCGCCATGTGTTCGCCTCGCGGATCTCCCCGCTCGCTCAGTCCGTCCCGAAGTGCAGCGCGTGCCTCCAGGTTCGACGGGTCCTCCACCACGGCCTTCTCCAGCAACTCCAGCTCGCTGCTCATGCCCAGAGCCTACGGGATTTCGCGGGTGCGATGTCGGCCTTGGGCTGCCGGGTGAAATCGAAGCATGAAAGAGCACCTTCCGTGCTCTATATCCGCGCCGCTGTCTCCGTGGGAACGCCTAGATCGGAGCGTTTCCGCGCTCGTCCAGCAATCGGCTCAAGCGCGCTTGATTGAGCGGCTTCTCCAACACAGGGCGCCCCACGCGCGCAAGAAAGTCGGTCACCCGCTGAGTAAACGCGCCGCCACTGCAGAAGTGAAGGCGCTCCAGGAGCTCAGGCGATTCCTGGCTCAGCGCCTGGTAAACCGACGGGCCGTCGCAATCCGGCATCATCAGGTCGCAGAGCACGAGGTCGAAATCTTTGCGCGCGCGGAGCACCTTGAGCCCAGCTTCTCCGCCCAGCGCGACCTCCACGTCGTGGATGCGACCGAGCATGCGTTCGTAGGCGCGCAGCAGCAGCGGCTCGTCATCGATGATCAGCAGGCGCAAGCGCTGGGCGGGCCCGCCCTGAGGCGGCTTCGAGTTGATCGCGCTCCGCTTCAGCCCAGTATCCTTGGGGAATCGAAGCGTGAAGCGGCTGCCCTTGCCTTTCGCGCTCTCCACCGAGATTTCGCCGCCATGTCGATGTACGATGTCCGCACACAAGGCCAACCCAAGCCCCGTGCCTTCGCCCGCGCCTTTGGTGGTGAAAAAGGGCTCGAACAGCTGGGGCAGGTGATTCTGCGCGATCCCTACGCCGGTGTCGCTGACACTCACCAGTAAGGAGTCCTCAGCCTCTCTTGTTTCCACGAGGATGCGATTTAGGCTGGCTTCGCCCTCCCGTATTGACTGGGCCGCGTTCAGCAAGAGGTTCGTGACGACTTGGGTGAGCCGGTCCGCGTGTCCGGTGATCATGGGCAGGGAACTCAGTCGAAGCTCGAGGCGCGCGCGGTGGCGGATCTCGTTGCCGGTCATCTTGCACGCGGCCTGGACTATGTCGTTCAGATCGAGGTCGTCTATCGCATCCTGGGACATGCGGGAGAACGCCCGCAACTCTCGAGTAATCGAGGTGATCCGCGAGACTCCCGACTGACTCTCTCGCACGACCTCTAGAAGTGAGCCGCGCTTGCCCGCCTCCAGCGTGATGCGCTCGAGCTCGTGTTCCAGGGTGTCCAAGTTGGCGCTGATATAGGCCGCTGGGTTGTTGATTTCGTGGGCCACCCCGGCGGCGATCTGTCCGATCAGGGCCAGGCGGTCCGCATGGGCGAGCTTCGCCTGGGTCTCCTTGAGCGACTGATAGCTGCGTTCGAGCTCGGCCTCGCGAGCCACGGTCTCCGACACGTCGCGGATGATGTTGACCATGTAGCGCTGGCCGTCTGCCTCGAACACATTCACGCTCACGTCACCCCAGAAGCCAGTGCCATCGCGGCGCCGAAAACGCCAGCGGGTGCGACGTGCTGCGCCCTTCGCCTCGAGCTCTAAGCTCAGGGCCCGCGTCTCGGTGATCGGCTCGTCGGGCGCCAGCATGCGCCCGCTCAGTCTCGGCCACTCGTCGGCAGAGTAGCCGAACAACCTTTCGGCGGCGCTATTCGCCTCGCGGAAACATGCGGTGTCCCAATCGGCGACCAAGATTGCATCCGTTGCGGTCTCGAATACGGCTCGATAGGCGCTTGAGGTTTGGGGCACGGCGCGCCGATCCGGGGGGGCCACCTCCAGCTTCACCAGCGAGTTCGTGATTCGAGCCATTCGCGCGAGCACCATGGCGACCAGCCTTGCAAAGGCTGGGCCGCGATCTAGACAGCGATCTTGGAAGCATACGGCCCAGTCGCCCGCGAAGTTTAGGGCAAATGCTGAGAATCCTTTCTAAACGTCTGCGGTGTCCCCGCGGCCTCGAGCGCCTAGGTTCTCATCGCGAGACGCGCCGGCGGCGCTGACCTCTCCCAACCAGCGTCGACCCCGAACCCAGTTGGCGAGCCAGCGTCGCGAGACGAGACAGCGGATGCGCTCGAGCCCGCTTGCTGGGGCGAAATGGGCGCCTCGACCGTACGCCCACCTTTCAAAATCGAAAGGCCGCCTCGCGGCGGCCTTCCGATACTGAGTGTGCGTCCTGCTCCCACGCGAGCGGGATCTCAACGCTTGGAGAAGCGCGCGGGGAGGTACTCGAGCCCATTGGTGAAGCTCGAAGGATGCAGGCGCGGTTCCCCCGCGAGTTCCAGGTTCTTCACCCGGCTCAGCAGCTGCTTGATGGCCGTGCGAGCCTCCAGCCGCGCGAGAGACGCGCCGAGGCAGAAGTGCTTGCCATACCCGAAGCTGAGCGGCGGTTGCTCGTTCTGGCGCTTGATGTCGAACTTCTGCGGCTCCGGGAACACGCGCGGGTCGCGGTTTGCGGCGGGATACAGCATGAGGATCTCGTCGCCCTCCTTGATCGTCTTCCCGTACCACTCGTAGTCCTGGGTCGCCGTGCGGCGCATGCGCACGAAGGGCGACGCGAACCGGATCATCTCTTCCACCGCCGTGGCGACGGCTTCGGAGTTGTCCAGGTTGTCGCTGAGCCACGCCAGTTGCTCCGGGTGCTTCATCAGCTGCCACAATCCGATGGAAATGGCGTTTCGCGTGGTCTCGCTGCCGCCGACGAGCAACAGGTTGTGCTCGAACATCAGCATCTCCTCGCTGAGCTTTTCGCCGTCGAGTTCGGCGTCGAGCCAGACGCTGATCAGGTCATCGCCGCGCTGCTGCTTGCGCTGCTCTAAAATTTCCTCGTGGAATTCAACGAAGTTGGCGAATGCCTCCTGAACCTCTTCGGTGATGTGGTCCGGGCCCGAGCCCGCGTCCACGTAGACGTCGGTCCAGTCCAGGACCTCATCCATGCGGTCACGCGGGTACCCGAGCATCTCCCCGATGATGTACATCGGCAGCGGGCGAGCGTAGCCTCGCACCAGGTCCGCTTCCCCCTTGTCGATGAACGCGTCGATCAGCTCATTGACGATCTCGACGGCGCGCTCTCCCATGCAGCCGACGCGGCGCGGAGTGAAGCCCTTGCTGACGAGGCCGCGTTGCTTGGTGTGTGCGTCGCCGTCCTTGTTGATCATGGCCTCCTCGGGCCAGTCGTCGAAGGACAGCTTCGGCACCACGCCCTGACCCGAGCAGAAGAGCTGTGGGTTCTTCGAGACGAAGATCACGTCTTCGTAGCGCGCGACCGACCAGAGCTCATTGACCGGATCCCAGTAGAGCGGGGTCTGCTCCCGATGCCACTCGTAGAAGGGTTCGGGGTCGTCCGTGTGCGTTGCGGGGGCCAGCAGGTCCGTGTTCTCGAAGCTCATTCTTCCCTCTTGCGTTCGCTGTCGAGCTCCCGGCGGAGCTCCAGCCTCTCGGTGCAAAGGGTGAAACACTCCGAGCGGTTTGTGGAAGGAATACCTTCGGTTTGTTGAGCCGGTATGTCTTGGAATGCGGCGCGCTTGCTTCGCCGCTGGGGGAGGTGAGATTCCCGTGTACAAATCCCGTCGCGCCAACCAGCGGGTCGGTAGCTGGGATTCCCTGGGTAGGCGCGTGCGCCTAGATCGCGATCAACACGTACACGATGGCGAGTGCGATTTGCATCAAGGCGAATGGCAGCGCGAGTCGCACGAAGCGCGCGAAGCCCACCGCCAGCTCGTAGCGAGTCATGATGGTCACGGCGACGACGGTCGACGCCGAGCCGATCGGGGTGAGGTTGCCGCCGAGGTTCGCGCCAAACACCACGGCCCACCACTGACTCATCGGTGCGTCGCCCGAGGCGCCAAGGATCTTCGCCAACATCGCAGCGAGGGGGATGTTGTCGGTCACGGCGCTCGCCGCTGCTGAAGCTGCCAAGAGTCCCGCGCCACCAACCTTCGGCCCGAGCCCCGTGATCGCGGCGAGGCCCTTGCCTATCACCTCCAGGACCCGCGCGTGTTCCATCACGTTGATCACGACGAACAGGAACGCGAAGAACAACAGCAAGTCCCAGTCGAGGGCCTTGTAGAACTTCCCTGCGGTAGCCTTGTAACGGATCAGCATGATCACGGCGAACGCCATCGCCACGTAGCCCATCTCCAGATCCTTGATCACCGGCAGGATGCTGGTCGTGGCGAGGGTCAAGATGAAGAGCACGAACATCGCGGTGGAGAACCAAAAGAAGCCTCGGCTCTCGATGCCGTCGTTCTCGTCGAAGCTGCCGACCAGGCGCTGCGCGTCCTTCTTTTCTGCCTCCGTGGAGAGGCGCGGGATCTTGAACAGCTTCACCGCCATGAGCAGCGTCAGCGCCGTCGCGACGACGACATAGGGCGCGGCCTTGACGAAGAACTCCATGAAGCCGATTTTTGCCGCATTGCCCACGATGATGTTGGGCACGCTGCTGATCAGCGTCAGCAAGCCGCCGACGTTCGTGAGCAAGCCTTCGACCAGCAAGAACCCGAGCAAGAGCTGGTTACGCTTGAGTTTCTTCAGGGAAACGGCGGTCAGCGAGCCGATGATCAACATCGCCGTCACGTTGTTCAACACGGCGGAGAACAGCACCGTGAGGCACCCGTAGTACACCAGTAGCTTCAGTGGATCTCCCCCGGAAGCCTTGGTGAGCTTGATGGCGATCCAGGAGAACAGCCCGCTCTTGCTCGTGACATCCACGAATAAGCTGGCGCCGAGGATGATCGCGATCACCCCCCAGTCAATGGCTGGAATATAGACTGGCAAGCTGACGCGCTCGCCGAGCGGGTTGTCCATCCAGAAATGGCCGTCGGCGTCCAGCGGCAGCACACCCAGCGCGTCCCCCAGGAACAGGCTGATGACCGCGAAGAAGCCGACGATGACTGACTTCTTGGCGTGGAGCTTTTCCTCCAGCGCCAAGCACAAGATCATTGCCGTGAGGATCCCGGCGAAGAGCAGCGTCACGCCCGTGGACGGCGCGTGATGGCTATGAGCCTCGACGTGGGCCAGAAAGAGTAGATCGCGCATGAGCTTCGCCACGGTGCCTTTGCTGTTTCGATCCGCTCACAGCATGAGCAGCGGAACGTCTCGGAGTTCGACGGCTAGCGGATACGCGAGACCATGCATCGCCAGCTGCTCGTCATCCTTGGTGTTCATCACGATCAGCTCCACACCGTGTGTCGTTACGAGCGCTCTGCAGTCCTCGACGTGATGCCCCATCCGCACCTCCTCGATCACCTCCAGGTCGAGCTGGTCTTGACTCAACAGCTCCTCACGACAGCTCGAGATGTAGTCCTGGGGCTCCTTGAGCAGCTGTCGCTTGATGCTGCTCTCTGCTTCGTCCGTGTCGATGCTCGGGATCTTGGAGATCACGTCGATGTAGCGCTGGAACGTCGTGTCGTCCTCGAGGTGCGCGAGCACCAACTTGCCACCCCGCGGGGTCAGCGCGAGGCCATAGTTGACTAACCGCGCGGAACCGGTGAGGTGATCCGTCAACACCATCACGCGCTCAATCTGACGGCAGCTCGGGTCGAGGCGGCCCTCCAAGGTGGGGGCAGGCAAGAGCAACACCGGCGTCGAGGTCGCTTGGGTGAGCACGTCGATGTGCGAGCCCAGGCTGAACGGGAAATTGCGCGCTCGTCCGTGGAGGTTGCGGTAGGAGACGATCAAGTCGGGGCGCAGCTCCTCCACGACATCGAGCAGCGAGCCGACGTCGCTGAAGCGCTCCCCCGAGACGGTTTCAAGCTCGATCTCCCCAAGGCAACTCAAGAACTCCGCCGTGTCGCGACCGAACAGCCGTGTCTCGTCCTGGCCGAGGTCGGTGAACACTGCGACCCGCCGGATCGGCACGACACTGAACTCGAAGCGCTCCTTCGTCGCCGACTTGAACACGCTCTCGAATTCGTCGAGCTTGAGCATGGTTTCCATCTTCAACATGCTCGACGCGATGTCGCAACCCGGGGCTCAGAACGGGGCTTGGAACGGGAGATCGACGCCCGCTTCGCCGTAAGTGGTCAGGTCGCGGCGCGCCATGCGTCGCTGGGCTCCCGGGCTTCGGCCGAGATCATTGCGGATTTGCCGCGTGTTCGCGGCTCCGCCTGAGCCGAACAGCATTTGTTCGCGCCGACTTGGGCGCGATTGGAGTAGGGTACGAGGAGCGAGTCGCAACGGTCATGGCGGTTGGAGTTCAGTTCTGGGGGGTTCGCGGGAGCATCGCGTGCCCTTCGCCACAGCATGTCGTGTTCGGTGGGAACACCAGCTGCATCGAGGTGTTCTGCGGTGAACACCGCCTGGTGCTCGACGCTGGCACCGGCATTCGCGGTCTGGGGCGTGCGTTCATGGAGAGTGGCGTCAGGCGCGCCCACATCCTGTTGACCCACACCCACTGGGATCACATCAACGGCTTTCCCTTTTTCGAGCCGGGCTTTCAGGCTGGGCACCACTTCGAGATCATGGCGGGTCACCTCGGGCCGGGCGGGCTGAGAGAAGTGTTCGCTGGCCAGATGGCGCAGCCCACCTTCCCCGTGCCTCTGGACGCGATGAAGGCGACGTTGGCTTTCTCGGATTTCCACGCGGGTGACACCTTCACCCTCGAGAAGGACCTCAAGGTCCGCACGGTGGCGCTGAATCACCCCAATGGCGCGACGGGCTACCGCATCGAAGGTAACGGCAAGAGCGTCTGCTACGTGACCGATACTGAGCACATTCCGGGGCAGCCGGACCAAAACGTGCTCGCGCTGATCGAAGGCGCCGACCTGGTGATCTACGACTCCACCTACACCGACGACGAGTTTCCGGACAAGGTCGGTTGGGGACACTCGACCTGGCAGGAGGCGGTGCGACTCTGCACACAAGCAGACGTGAAGAAGCTCGCCATCTTCCATCACGACCCTGAGCACGAAGACGACTTCATGCGCCGGGTCGAGGCTGACGCCCGCGCGATGTGGGACGGCGCGACCGTCGCTCGCGAAGGCATGCGGCTGACCTTCGGCTAGCTACAACGCTCGCTAACCTTCGAGTCGCCGCCCATCCCAGGTCGGCTTTTGGGGGTGAGGGAGCGCCCGCTAGCGCCGGCGCGCGGATCTGCGGCGCCGTCCCAGGAGTAGCCCCAGGAGCAGCCCAGCGAGGCTCACCCCCGAAATCGGCCGATTCCGCGAGGTAATGTGGCAGGCGCAACCGGAGTCTTCGGGAGCGACCTCTGCGTGAGGCTCCGCCTCGCTTTGGTCGAGCTCCAGCAGATACTGCACCAGCACCTCGCGCTCGGCGCTGTTCAAGCTCTGGATGTCGCCGTGCTTGCCGCTCTTCGCCGCGCGTTCCAGCACGTCGTCGAGGGTCTTGGCGCTGCCATCGTGCAGGTAGGGCGCGGTGGCCCACAATCCAAGCAACGTTGGCGTATCGATGCCGGTCAAGGTGTCGCCCAGGCGCTGGCCACTGGCGGCGGACAGCGTGCCTACGTTGTAGAGCGTGTCATCGCTGCTATTCGTGAAGGCCGCACCCGAGTGACACGTCGCGCACTCGAGGCGCTCGAACACGCGCTGGCCCTGCTTGGCTCGCGCGCTCATTTCGCCATGTTCCGTGCGGAACGGGCTGTCGGGGACCTTCTGCAGGCTCTCGAGGTAGGCGCTGAGCTGGTCTAGCTCCTTGCTCACCCCGGCCTTCTTCTCTCCGAGCGGGGTGTCGCGGCCGGCGTGGAAATCCGCATCGTTCATGAAGCCTAGGCCGCCGAAGGCATTGCGGATGTCGTGCTCGAAATCCTGCACTTCGTCGAAGTTCCCGCTCCAGTGCAGGCGCCCCTGTCCGCCCTGCTTGCCGCGGAGCGTGGTGGTGTTGCGCAGCCCCTCACCGCGATTCGTGAAGTCCCACACGCGACCGTCCTGCTCCCCGTCGAGGTGACAGGTGGCGCAGCTCAGGTAGTTGTCGCGGCTCATGCGGATGTCGCTCGAGTCGTAGAAGATGCGCTTGCCCGCCAGCACGTCCGGCGCGAGAACTTCGCTCGTGGTGGTCGGGATCTCGCCGATTAGTTCCGCGCGGTTACTGCCCGAGCTGATCAACAGGCTCACGTCGTAGACCGCGACGCTGCGGCTCATGAAGCCTTGCACGTAGAGCCGCGCGCTGCGCTCATCGAGCCACAGCCCCTCAGGGGCTTGGGTGGCGTGGTCGATGGAGCTGATACGGCGCCCGGAGTACGCATCGAGCACCTCGATGGTGTTGGAGCCTTCCGTGGCGACGAACGCGATGTCACCCAGAGGGCTCAGCTCGACCGCGCTTGGCAAGTTGCGATCATCGAGGTCGAGGCGCCTGGCCACGTCCTCGACCAGCGTGCTCGCGTCGATGCGCAGCGCGACGGAGCGTACCGTCGACTCGTGAGTCAACGCCTCACCGTCGCGCCACCAGCCGCGGCTGGTGTTGTCCTTCTTGCCCACCAGCCACAGATCGCTCCGATCCGGGCTGAGCGAGAGCGCTCGCAGGTAGTTCGGCACACCGCGGCTGCTGCTCTCGGTGTCGGGGCCCGGATCCTCCGCCAGCTCGAGGGGCTCACTCAGCGTGAAGTCTGGCAGCTGAATCACGCTGAGCAGGCCGTGGGTCTCGGGAGACAGGAAGTGGCTCACGAACAGCCGCTGGCCTTCGGGATCCAGCGCCAGGCCGAACGGCTCGGGCGGCAGCGCGACCTCTGCCAGCGGACGGTGCGTCGCCCGATCGATGCTCACGACCTTGCCAGTGCCGCGTAGGGTCACGTAGCCGGGGCCGCTCTCCGGCAGCAGCACTCCGCTGGGTCTGGATCCCCAGGGAAACTTGAGTTCCGCCACCGACTCGAGGGTGTCGGCGTCGAAGACCTGGAGGCTGCGGCCTTCATCGCTGACGACCCAAACTTCGCTCTTGCTGCCATCGGCGCCCGTCCCCAGGGCCACGGCGCGCGGCTCCGAGGCGACCGCGAGCTCCTTGAGCAACGTGTTCTGCTGCGCGTCCAGCACGCTCAGCGTGCCCTGGTCCTTGTTCACGCTCCACACGCGTTCCCGCGCTGGGTCGAGCAGGATGCTGCTGCTCTTGGGAGCTCGACCCAGCACCGGTCGATGCACCGTCTGCGTGAGGGTACACGTCGTGGCCAGCGCGCCTGCGCTGTAGGCGTAGGCGATCACGCTGTAGTGCCCGGGAGCTGCGAAGCGGTGCGTGATGCTCTTGCCCGCAGAGGGTGTAGATGCTCCAGCGCCATCGCCGAAGTCCCAGGCGAACGTATCGCCGCTCGCTTCCAGTGTGAGCTCGGTGTCCTTGCCGAGCTCGGTGGGCCCGCTAGAGGTCAGCTTGCACCCGGGGTTCTCCACGATTTGCCCTGTGGAAAATACCGCGACCAGCGGCTCCGCGATGGGGTTGCCCGCGACGTCGCGCACTCCCCCCGCTGGCACCTCGACCTCGTAGGTCGTGTTTGGGGAGAGGGGAGCTCTGGGGCCAAAATTCAGCACGCCGGCTTGGTAGCTGAAATAGCCAGGCACGGCTGCTCCACCAGCTACTCGGAGCTTCACCGTGCTCTCATCGACGCTTTGGAAGTCGATGGCGTCGCTGAACGTCATGCCCACACGCAGGTCGACGGACTGCCCTACCGCGCCGTTCGGCGGGCTCAGGAAGTTCACTCGTGGCGGTGTGGTGTCCGGCGCGGTGTCGTGGGGAATGATGAAGGAGCCATTGCCGTGGTCATCGCTGACGATGGTCAAGTTGCCGAGGGTCGTGGCGAAGTCCTCATCGCGGCCGTCAACGCCGCTGGTCGCATCGAGCAGGATCTTCGGGTCCTTGGGGTCGTTGAAGTCGACGACCACGAAGTGCTCCGACTCGCCGCAGTGCGCCTTGCCGTCTTGCACGCTGAGGTAGCCGCCTCGGCCGGCGATCTCAGGAGACCTTGAGTAGTCGAGGATCTTCAGTGGGTCTCGCACATCGTGCACGGTGACGTGATTCTGCGTCCCCGCGCCATAGAGGAAGCCGCCGTTGAACAGCCCGGAGTAGATCGAGTCGAGGCCGTCACGCCGGGTGGTGAGCAGCTGCGGCTGTTCCGGGCGCGAGATGTCCAGCGTGGAGTAGCCCGGCTGATCCATGCCCGTGATCGTCAGCAGGTTCCCCGCGGCATAGACGGGCCCCGTCTTGAAGTCGCCGAGCAGCGTCGGTGGGATGGGATTGGGCAGCTCTGCGCGATCCACCAGGAAGGGCGCCGAGGGATCGTGGATGTCGACCACGTAGAGTCCGTTGCTGCTTCCGCCGAGATACAAGTAGGGCCACTGCGGGAAAGCGAACCACGCGCCGGTGCCGTAGTCGGAGTCGGAGATGCCGGGGAGCTTCAGGTAGTTCACGCGGAACGGCGCGGTGACGTCGGTGAAGTCCCACACCTGCAAGCCGAAGCTCGCCTGCATGAAGAACAGATCACGGCCCTCGAAGCGCACCACGCCGTAGCCATGGGACTCGCGGATGTCCTCGGTCTCGTCGTCGTCCTTGGCGAAGACCAACGCCGGCGCTCGCGGATCCGAGATGTCGAAGAAGGCGAAGCCGCCATCGCCCTTGCCCGAGTCGCGACTGAAGATGACCGTCAGGTAGCCGCGGTGGATCATCACGTTGCCGTGTCCCCGGGGTGCCCCGAGGCTCGAGTCGATGCGCGCGAGCACCGTGCCCACTTCGCTGGGCTGGTAGGTCAGATTGGGCACGCCCTGGGCGCGCACTGGCGCGCTCAGCAAAGCGGCGCCCAGCGCGCACAGCAGACCGACACGTTGCGCGATCAAGCGAGAGGGGAAAGCCGACGCCACGGGAGAAAGCTACCAGTCTTGTTACCAAACGGACAGTTGGTCGGTGTGTTTTCGATTGCCGCGCTCACGCCGCACTCAGTAGCGTCACCCGCCATGCGGTTGGTGCTTGAAGGTGGCGGAGTACGCGCGGCCTACGCTGCTGGGCTACTCCAGGAGCTCGAGCGTGCGGATGTGCCCGTGGACGCTGTGATTGGTTCGTCTTCGGGAGCCATCAACGCCGCATTCTTCGCAGCGCGTCAGATGGACACCGCCGTCGAGCTCTGGTCGGAGCACGTGCCCAGCTCGCGCTTCATCAGCTGGAGGCGCCAGTTCACGCCATGGGGCGCGCCGGGCCTGGGTGTCGACGACATGCTCGACAATGTGATCACCCAGGGCAAGCTGCTCGACCTCGAGCGCGCGACGCGTGGTGACCCGGCGCTATTCCTCACGGTAACTGACGTCGCTGACGCGAGGATGCGCCTGGTGCGCCCCAACGCGGGAAACTTGATCGAGTGGCTGCGCGCCGCGCTGGCTCTGCCGGTCGGCTACAACCGCGTGGTGGAGGTCGCGGGTCGCGGCTACATCGACGGAGGCGTGAGTTGCCCCGCGTGCTTCGAGGAGCCGATCGACGTCGATGTGAAAGGGCCCGTGGTCGTGGTGCTTACTCGACCGATGCAAACAGCGAAGCCACCGCCGGTGCTATGGGAGCGCCTCGCAGTGCGCTTGATCGTGCCGAAGTCGATCCGCGGTCTGTCGTTGAATCAGCACCACCTGCACAACGGTGTGATGGGCCGCCTGCGCGACGCGGTCGACCGCGGTGAGGTGATCCTCGTGGATCCGCCGAAGGGCATGCCACTCTCGCGCTTGACGCGAGACCGTGGGAAAGTGCGCGAGGGTGTGGCGATGGGGCGCGAGCGTGCGCGCGCGTTGCTCAAGCAGCTGAGCTGACGCTCAGCGGCTCGCGAGGAAACGCTGAATTTCGGCGTTCACGAGCTCAGGCTCTTCGATGGTCGAGCTGTGTCCACCCTTCGGTAGCAGCACGAACTCGGACCCGCGGATCCCGGCGTGCAAGCGCTCTGCGCGCTCGCGCACGATCGCGCGATCTTCTTCGCCGTGGACGATCAGGGTGGGCACTTCGATCTTTCTCAGCTCAGGCTCGAAGTCCTCACGCTCGATCACGCCGTTCACCGCTTTGTAGATGCTGCGCCCGTTGTTCTTGAGTTGCCGCTCGCACTCGGCGCGCTGCTTCTTCCGTTTTGGATCCTTGAGGAAACTATCGCCGAACATGATCGGCATGACCTGACCAGCAACGAAGCTCAGGCCGCCCAGGCGGGCGATCTTGTTCAAAGTGCGGTACTTCGGCACGTTGCTCTGGGGCTCTGGGTCGGCGGCGGTCTCGAGCAGGACCAAGGAACGCAACAAGTCAGGGCGCCGCGCGGCGATGCGCTGACCAACGAAGCCACCCATCGAGAGTCCGACGAAGTGACACGGACCGAGCTTCAGCGACTCGATCAGGCTGACCGCGTCCAGGTACACCTGTTCGATGCTGATGCCATGGCCATCCAGGATGTCGCCGCGCGGGCTCTCGCTGCGACCTTGCCCACGGTGGTCGTAGGCCACGCAGCGATATCGATCAGCGAGGGCAGCGATCTGCGCGTTGTACATGCGCGCCGACCACAACAGGCCGTGGGAGAAGACGATAGGGACTCCGCGCCCCGTGTCTTGGACATAGAGCTCACAGCCGTTGACCTGCATCCGGCTGGTATATCCAGTCCAGGTCGCGGCTGCGAGGGAGTTAGCGCCGCGGTGTTGCGAGCTGGCGCTCGAGCGCGGCGTCGAAGCGCGCATCGAAGGCCAGGAACAGCGCCTGCAGCTCGCCTTGTTGCAGCGCCTGATCGAGCTCCCTCACCCCCGACTCCAGCTCGGGATCCGACTCGAGCAGCGACTCCGGCGACTCGACCTCGCGATCCTGGCGCCGAACCTTGCGCAGCAGTCGCTGAGCCAGGCGAGGCGCTCCAGTGCGGCGAAAGACCCCCTGGAGCGTGCGCCTCAAGAGCTCCAGGTCGGTGCCGGCGATGGCCTCGAAGTGGGCACGCCGCACGGCGCCTGCCTCGAAGGCCAGGCGCTCCGCCGAGGCGCCATCGACCATCAAGGGACGCTCGAGGCTGCGATCGATGCAGCGCGCGAGGAGCAGTGTGTCCGCGACGTCTTTGGAGAAGCCGCGGATGGCCTTCACGATGCCCCAGATTTTGCGTATGGGAAATAACAGAATGGCGAGCGGGAGTTCGATCAGCAGCGTTAGACACCCGGCGACGCAGCCCTCGGGGTCCTCGTAGAGCGCCGCGACTTGATGGCGGTCCAGGCCGCGCCCGTGTCGGCGGAGGGCCGTCGCAACCAGGTGACGTTGGATGCGCCCGATGATCAGATCATCCAAGAGCGGCAGCGGTGCGAAGCGTGCGGCGCCGGACAGCAGCGCACAAACCCAGACGCTCCGCGGCACCGGGCGATTCATCGGCGCTCCGCTCGGAGCCGCCTGGGACGGAGCCAGCGCGTTGGTGATCTCCACTCGGCCTGACTACACGACCCGCTGCCTCTCGACCAGTGGATTGCAGCGCGCAGTTGACCGGGTTGGTTGCCGCTCGCCGCGGGACTGTTCACGCTTCGAAGGCGATTTCTGAAATGAGATATGCCCGGGTTTTTCTGCAGCTTTGTGCGTGAACCGGCGTCTCGGGTGGCGGTGTGGTGGCCCGTTCGCAGTGCCCGCTTACCTTCCCAATTTCCGTGCAGGAAGTCCGAGGGCGCTGAATCGGCACACCCATTGCTTTTGGCGCAAGCACAGCGCTCGAGTGCTGGTGATGCTGGAGGCGCTCCAAGGAGTTTGGGCGACTGGAAGCCCGGGCGGGATGAGGAGGACGAGATGAAGCGGTTGGCAACGATGTGTGTGTTTGGAGTGGCGGTGGCAGCGACGGGGATCGCTTCGGCGGAAACAGCGGGGCAAGCAGCCAAGGATCAGCCTGCAGCTGAGGGGAGTTACCCGGACGGCTTCTTGCGCCCGGGCTTCGGTGCCCGCGTTGGAGGCTACGGCTTTCGCCAGGCAGATGGGGAAGGCGTCTGGGACAACTGCCGCATGAATGGTGTCGGCGTGTTCGGGACCCTGGACCTCAACCGCCACGTCTTCGGCGAGGTCGGCCTGGACTTCTACAGCGCTGCGCCGGAAACCAATGATCAAGGACTCGACCGCGTGTCCACCCATGGAACCTTGGGCATCGGCCTGCGCATGCTTCCTGACTTCATCGTCAGCCCTTACGCAGAGCTCGGGGGTGGCGTGGAGTTGACGCGTATCGAGGCGTTGCAAGATGGCGAGACGGTGATGAGCCACTCTGGCGCGTATCCGGTCGGATACATCGGCTTCGGTTTGGAGATCAACGCGACGGAGAACCTCAAGCTCGGCGGAGCGTTCCGCATGTTGGCCACGGTGCTTCCGGTGTACGGCGAGTCCCAAGGAGACGGCAGCTGGAAGTGGAACGACACGGCCGTGAGCAGTGGCGGGAAGATCGAGACCCAGTCCGACTTCGCGGCCCAGGGTCAGCTGTTCGTCCGCTACGCCTTGTGACGGCTGGTCCCCGCTCGGCGCCGTCCGTCGATCACGCCTGCGCCGTTGAAATAAATCGAGCTACAGCGCGAAGTAACCAGGATGTTGAGCACACCCGTCTCCGACGACCTGACCTCGGCCGCTGAACCGCACGCAGCGCGAGTTGGCCGCGCGCGCTTGGCGGTCAGCGCTTTCTTGACGTTGACGTTGCTGATCTCAGGCGTGTTTCAGTGGCTCCTGCTGCGCACGGGAGATCCGATCGAGAAACACGTCGGGCTCGTGCTCGGTCTGATGTGGACCCCAGGCTTGGTGTCCATCGCCCTGCGCTTGGTGCTGCGCGAGGGCTTCGCTGACGTCTCGTTTCGTCTGGGCGGCTGGCGTGGGGTGCGCTGGTCGCTCTGGGCGTGGGTGTATCCCCTGGCCATCGGTGGAGCTGCCTACGGCTTGGCGTGGGCAACGGGCCTTGCCCATTTTGGCTTTCCGGCGCGGGACACCGCGCTCTCGGCGCTGGCGCCCAACGTGCGCTTCTTCGTGCTGCTCGCGTTGACGTGCTCGATCGGCGTGGTGCTGTCGGCGATATCTGCCGCGGGCGAGGAGATTGGCTGGCGTGGCTACCTGCTGACGCGGCTCGTCGAGGCGCGGGTGCCGAAGCCGGTGCTGACGAGTGGTCTGATCTGGGGTTTCTGGCATGTGCCCCTGATCTTGAGCGGGCAGTATGCGTCGGGACCCTACCCGGCGCTCTCCGCGTTGCTCTTCATGGTCTCCATCGTTGCCGCGGGGTATTTCGTGGCCCGGCTACGACTGGAGTCCGGCAGCGTCTGGCCGGCTATCCTCATGCATTCCGCGTGGAATTCAATCATCCAAGGTTCGTTCGATGGCGCGACCCAGGGCCAGAACGTGTTCGTCGGCGAGTCGGGTGTGTTCGTCGCTGGCTTCAGCGTGCTCTTTGCGCTGGTGTTCGGTCGGGGGGTGTGGAAGCGCTTCCGGAGTCCGGGAGTGCCGGTCCCCTGAGCGCGCCTCTCAGGCTTCCGGGGGCACGCTCTCGGTGGGCTCCGACACGTCGCGGCCCCAGGGTTGCGCCTGAATCAGCGCCTGAGCATCGACTTCGAGGCGCTGGTCGAGGCGCCCGTGGCTCGCGTCCCGCAGCGCCGCAGCGAACAGCGTGGCGCTCGAGAAGCGACGTGCAGGATCTTTTGCGAGCGCGAGCGCCAGGACCATATCCAGCGCTCGCTCTTGCTCGGGAGTTCCGAGGCGTATGACGTCCGATGGTCGCACTGGCTGCACGTGAACGACGTTGTACAGCGTCGCCATCATGTCGGGGCCCGTGAATGCAGGGCGCCCGGTGAGAGCGCGGTAGACGTTGACGCCCAGGGCGAAGATGTCTGCGCGGTGGTCGACGTCGCGCCCTCTGGCTTGTTCCGGTGCCATGTAGCTCGGAGTGCCGATCGTCGAGCCTCGGGTCAGCGTGGCGTTCGAGCCTTGAAGCTTCGAGACGCCGAAGTCGAGCACCTTCCAGTAGGCTCCGCCGGATTCTTCCGTGCGGAATAGGTTCTGAGGCTTCAGGTCACGGTGCACCACACCGTGGCTTCGAGCTACGTTCAGCGCCTCGGCGACGTGCTCCGTGAGCTCCAGGGTCTGCTTCAACGACAGGCGCCGCGTCTCCCGGAGCAACTCCCCCAGATCCCTGCCGCGGAGCAGCTCCATGATCAAATACGGGGTGCCGTCGTTCGCGGTACCCGAACCGAGGACGCGAACGATGTGCTTCGACTGCATTCCGCTGGTGATCTCGCACTCGCGGATCAGGCGTTCGACGTGGGCCGGCTCTGCAGCCGCGAATGCGTGGAGCACCTTGAACGCCACCGGAGTGCCGCCTTCTATTGGTTCCGCGCGGTACACTTCGCCCATGCCTCCGCGTCCGATCACGTCACCCAGGATGTAGCCGTCGATCTCGTGCCCGCTGAAGCGACCTAGCCGCGCGTGTTCCAGCGCGCGGCCGAGATCCGCGCGCGCTTCGTTGAGCAACGCCTCGCGGCCTCGCAGCTGTCGCTGAGCCCGCTCGACCCTGGCCATGGCCTCGAGCGTCGCCGCGCGGGTGCGCCTTGCGAGCCAGAACGTCAGCCCCAGAAAGCCCACGATCACGACCGCGATGCTGCCCGCCGTGCGGTCCGGAGGTTCCCGCAGGGAAAGTAGCGCGCTCGCCGGATCGAGCACCCCGAGCATGCTGAGCACCACGAGCAGGGAGTAGCCGCCTGCGCCCACGCCGAAGAACGCCCAGCCGTCGCGCTGCGCGTCCGTCATGCCGAAGTAGTAGGTGCCAACGAACAGCGGCACCACGGCCAGGGAAAAGACGCCAATGTGCACGATCAGCGCCAGGATGCCGACCGTCGCGAGTAAGCCCATGGTCAACAAGCGGCGGGGACCGATGGGATAGCCCATGCGGTCCATCGCGTAGCCGACCACCGAACCGAGTGCGGTGAAGGCGAGCCATGACACCGCCACCCACAGCGAAGGCGATGCGCGGTCACCGATCAGCAGAGCGGCGATCGTGCCGATGGCGCCGATGCCAGCGACGACGCTGAGCGCTCGCGCGCGCTCCGCCTCTTCCCGTCGACGTACGAGCGTGGTGGTGAGCGACGACTGGGTCGTCATCCCGCTCGGCGGAGGTTCGCTCGCCGCACCGGGCAAACGGAACGACTCGCTGCGCGGCAGCCCACTGCTCACGGTCGGATCACTGCCGAGCTCTTTCTCGGTTCCGCTCATGGCGGACGGCGCGTCGCCCAGTTCATCTGGGCGACTCGGGTAGCGCGGCCGCGGCTCCGCGAGGGTCTCCTCGTCGTGATCCATGTTCCCCTAAGTGACGTCGGGTGCGTTGCGGCACCCGCTAAGTGAACAAACCACCAGGCTTTTCCATGCGCCTATGCGCGCCATCCCCCATACGTCCGCTGAGTGTTCGGAGCCGAGCTTAACGGTGAGTGCGAGCGGGCGCTGGGGGAGATCTGAAATGCTTTAAGCGTAAAACATCGATCAGTCCACCGTTTGGCTTGTAAGCTTTCGATATTATACCACTTTTTGCCAGTCGGTCGTTGCGCCGAGTGGTGAGTTCGGTGAGTATCCCCGGCGCTGAGTGGCACCGAAAGTGATGCCACCCGAGAGGTCGACACCAGAGGGTTCGCGCCAGTGAGGTGCGGGTCGAGTGCCTGAGCCAGGGCGGCTTGGGTGAGGAGTTTCGCCATGCATCGTTGGTCTTGGATTGCAGTGTTCAGTTTGTTGCTCACCCCCGCGTGTGGGGGAGACGACGGTTCCACGGGCGGCAACGGTGGTGGCGGTGGCGACGCCGGCAGCGCGGGTGAGGGCGGTAGCTCTGCAGGCGGTTCGTCCAATGGAGGTTCCGCGGGGAATAGCGCTGGCGGCAACGGTGGGGATGCTGGCAGCGCGAATGGCGGCAACGCGGGCGACGCCGGCAGCAGCTCTGGTGGATCGACCAGCGGTGGCTCCTCTGGCATGGGAGGTAGCGCCACGGGTGGCTCTGCGAACGGTGGCACCAGCGGTGCCGGTACGGGGGGCACGAGCAGCGGCGGCTCCAGCACGGGTGGCATGGGCGCTGGGGGTACTAGCACGGGCGGCATGGGCGCTGGGGGCACGAGCACCGGCGGCATGGGGACCGGCGGCACCGGTACCGCTGGCACGGGCGGTTCCGCGGGGAGCTCAGGCAGCGGCGGTAGTGGCGGCACGAACCCGGGCACGTCGTGCACCGCGGGTGCGCGTCGATGCAACGGCAGCGGCGTTGAAGTCTGCAACTCGAGCGGCAGTGCTTGGCTCCACGTGGAGAGCTGCGCGCAGAGCTGCTCCGCGGGTCTCTGCACCGGCGCCTGCACGCCGAACACGCTGCGCTGCAACGCGAATCAGGTGCAGCAGTGCAACTCCGGTGGCTCCGGCTACACCACCATCGAGACGTGCAGCTCCTTCTGCGACGTGCCCAGTGCGACGTGCGCGGTCGCGGCGCTCGAGATCACCGGCAACGAAGACTTCGACGGCACCCTCGTGGTCGACGGCGCACTGGTGGTGCGCTCGGGCGCGACGCTGAACTCGCCGAGCGGTGATCTGACGATCATCGCGGATCAGATCGTGGTGGAGAACGGTGGGTCGATCGCCGTGGCGCCGACAGGCAATCAGGCTGCGGGGAACGGATACGATGGTGTCTACGCAAGCCCATGCAGCTATCGCTACACGGGCGGAGGAGGCGGTGGCTACGGCACCAACGGGATTACTGGTTCAAACTACGGAACTACTTCCTGCAATGGTCGCTATGGCGCCGCTCACGGTCAGGACTTGGATGCATTCGTCACTTCAGGCTCACGTGGTGGTGACGGAACAAACTTCGCTGGCAGTGGGGGATACGGCGGTGGTGTGCTGCGCTTGGTCGCACCAACCATCACGGTCGCTGAGCTGTTGATCATGAGCCGAATGGAAGCCTGCCGGATCAGGACAAGGCGGCGGTAGTGGTGGCTCTGGAGGTGGCATCTTGATCGCCGCTGGACGCTCGATAATGCTGGTTCCGTGAATGTCCGGTGGAACCGGTGGCTGAAATCAGCACGTCGACCTCGTACTACGCTTCGCTAGCGCCGGCGGTAACGGCCGCGTGAAGCGCCTGTACAGCGTCACGGGCAGCATCAGCGGCAGCACCAGCGGTGCCACGCTCACGACGAACATTCTGCCTCCCCTGACGCTCACCAGCGCATCTCACCCCCAACACAGCCCGGATCTACAACGACGACTTCCCGGAGGCCTATGTCACCTGGAATCGTCCGTTTCCCCTCGGCGCTGGGCTACTACGAGCTGACGAACACCGGCGACCACCGTGCCGTCGCCCTCGAACGCGAACTTCCTCGACACCGAAGGCATCCGTTGCCGCGCAGCAAGTTCGTCGCTGGGACCAACTATTTCCCGCTGGCAAGTATCGACGGCAACTCCGCCCCCAGCACCGTGCAGTCCTGGTTCCAGATCCAGGTCAACACCACGCCGCCGAGCATGGCTTCTCGAGTCACCCCAGCCAGACCAACTGGTCGAGTAACACCACGGCGTTCTACTCCTGGACCTTCCCCATCCGCCGTGCTAGCGAATTTAGTCGGTGCCTACTGGAGTAGAGGACGTCTACGCGGATACCGTGCCGACGAGCGCCGACAACTTCCTGCCCGTCGGGAACAAGCAGCTGATCCAGTCGAACCTGAGTGCTGGCATCCACTTCTTCCACGTGGTCAGCGTCGACACTCAGGGCTGCCAACCGGCAGGCCACTACCGGTGCGGATCGGCGCGGATCCGGCGCTCGTTGGTAACCTCGGACAGGTGGTCGACGATCAGTCGCAGCCGGTGAACGGCACCAGCGTGAAGTCAACCGTGGTCTCTCGAAGCAGACCACCAACGCGACGGGCAACTACAACTTCAACACCGCCATCACCAGCACGGAGGTGAAGTTCGCGTGCGCAAGGCTGGCTATCAAGACGCCGTCGCGACGGTGAACGTCAGCGATGGCGGCTCCACGACCAGGAATTTCATCCTGGTTCCGCTGCCCTGAGGCCGAGGTTGCCCCGGAATGGCTTTCTGGCTATTCCGGGGCCGTGATCATCAAAGTCTTGTGCGTCGCGGGCGCCCGCCGGAACTTTCCAAGATCGCGCCGCTAATGCGCGCGTTCAATGCGCGCCCGGAGCAGTTTCAAGTCAAGCTCGTCAACACCGGTCAGCACTACGACGAGAAGCTGGCGAAGGTCTTCTTCGAGGACCTGGCGATCCCGAAGCCCGACATGGACCTTGAAGTCGGGTCGGCGTCTCACGCGGTGCAGACCGCCCGGAGATCATGAAGCGCTTCGAGGCGGTGATCCAGGCGGAGAATCCCCACGTGGTGATCGTGGTGGGCGACGTGAACTCCACCGCCGGCTGCGCGCTGGTTACTGCCAAGCACTTCTTGCCTGAAGAGTTCCGTTTCCGCGGGAAAACACGCAAGCGCCCGGTGATGGTGCACGTCGAGGCGGGCCTCCGTTCCTTCGACGATGACATGCCCGAGGAGACGAACCGCAAGGTGACGGACGTGCTGAGCGACGTGCTCTACGTCTCGGATCCCGCAGCCATGACGAACCTGAAGGCCGAGGGCATCGCCGACGAGCGCGTCGAGTACGTCGGCAACGTGATGATCGACACGCTGCTCTACGCCAAGGAGAGGCGATGCAGTCCGACATCATGCAGCGCCTCGATCTCACCGAGCGCGGCTACGGCTTGGTCACGCTGCACCGCCCGAGCAACGTCGATGAACCCGAGCAGCTCAAGCACCTGCTTGGTGTGCTCGATGAGGTGTCCCGATCAGCCCCTCACGTGTTCCCATGCACCCGCGCACCCGCGCGCGCCTCAAGGACATGGGCCTCGAGCTCGACGGCGCCCGCTGGAAGCTGGTGGAGCCCCTCGGGTACATGGACTTCCTGCGCCTGATGGCGTCGGCGAAGGTCGTGCTCAGCGACTCCGGTGGGATCCAGGAGGAAACGACCGTGCTCGGCACGCCCTGCGTCACCCTGCGGGAGAACACCGAGCGCCCGTGCACCATCGAGGAGGGCACCAACGTGCTCGCCGGCAGTCGCCGCGAGACCATCATGCCCGCCTACAAAGAGGTCATGAGCCGCAAGCTCGACGGCCGCATCCCGAAATTCTGGGACGGAAAAACCGCCGAGCGCATCGCCGAGAGCCTGCTCAAAGCCTTCGGGTGAGGCAACAGCGCTCGTCAAAGGGTTGGGGGTGAGGAACGCCGCTCAGCCACCCGAGCTACCCAAGCAACTGCCCGCACAGAGCTGAGCTGCGAGCTTGCTCTGGTTGAGCTAGCTTTCAGCCATGCGGCTGCGTGCTGCTCCTTTGCTTATCGGGGGCTTACTCACTCCGTGTGTCGCTCAGGCGGCGCCAAACTCCAACGTCGTCGCTACCGGATCGCCTGAGGAGCAAGCTCCGCGCGATAAAGACAGGCCACCTGACTACGGCTACGGTTTCGAGTTCGGGGGGAACGCGATCGTCGGGCTCGAGCTGGATGATCGCGTGCTCGCGGGGCCGGTGACTGGCTATGGCTTGGACGCCGCGTTTCGACCCCTCGAGCGCTGGTCCTTCGGGGGCTATGTGCAGTGGTTGAACCCTTCGGTGTTTGGGGAGACTGGCGGCTCTGAGAAGGAGCGCGACGGATTCTGATCAGGGCTCAGCACGCCGGCACGCGTCATTCCTCCGGTGGGTGGGTGGTCGTGACCTTCGGCGCGGGCTATCGCCGCCACGAGGAGTCGAGCGGTCCTGACCGCTTGGTGGCGAACGGCGCCGACTTCGTGCGCGCCGGGATCGGCTACGACTTCGCGCCCCTGTCCGGCGTACGCTTGGGGCTGCAGTACCTGTGGTCACCGGCTGCTTCTACGATTTCCACCGTGAGAACGCGGACGGCAGCCGTGTGGAGCTTGAAGACACCCTGCGAGTCGGTGCTTCCGGTGCAAACTGGGTCGGTGTGCGTACAGGGGTTCGCGCTGTAGCCAGTCGGTCGCGAGTGGTTCGGCTCGCCCTCTGAGCGCGCTGCGTCGCTATTGGCGCGCCGGGCTGCGCTGTTTGGCGCAGGACCTGGCGTACGCCGCATCGCTAGGTGACGCTCTACGCATGAGCGACCAGCCCGAGCTACTGCCGAAGTCTTCGAGGCTCTCGGGCACGACACTGGAGACTGCGAAGTACCACGCTTCAACCTGGATGACGGCGGTCGCCGACTGCCCGCAGCACCTTCGTGCCGCTGGTAAGCGAGCTCGTCATCGACCCGAATGAGCAAACGGAAGCCGGCGAGGCTGCCTGGTTGACGCTCTGGGCGCTGCGGGATGGGCGTCGGAAAGAGGCGACCCAAGCTGCGCTCTTGCTGTGGGCGTGGGTGATCGCTGCCCTTTGGAGCTTGCCAGACGGGCGTGCCGCAGTTTCGTTTGTGCTACATTACCTGTCGCTGGTGAGCGAGGTGCTGACGGACCGGGACTTGCTAGACGCGCTGGAGGGACGCGCGCCAGGGGTGAAGGAAGCAATCATGAACAGCGCACAACAGTGGATGGCAGAGGGTCGAGCGGAAGGTGAACGGCGCCTACTTGAGCGGCAGCTTCGTCGCAAGTTCGGAGACGCGGCGATAGACCAGTCGGTAGTGAGTCGCCTCGCCGCTGCCAGCGAGGAGCAGCTGGCGGCCTGGGGGGATCGCGTGCTGGACGCCCAAACGCTCGAAGAGCTCTTCAGCTGAGTCGCCAACCTAGTTCTGCGCCGAGTCCTTCGCTCTCGCGAAGCGCCCGCTCGGCGCTAGATTCCTCCTTCGCGGCGCGCACCGCGAAGATTGCGTTAGTGCCTGGTCGGCGCGCACGCGCATTGCCGCTCGGCACTGAAACAACGGCCTAAGGGACCCTCTGGGTTCCCCCTCCGCCCGCGTGCGCGAGCGGAGCGAGACGCACCGGCGCCGGGAGGGGGCGTGCCGCGCGGTACCGCGCGGCGCGGGGGGAGGCAACAAAACCCCACGGGGCGCCCCAAGGGACGCCCCGTTTCTCTGTACCCGCTAGATCACTGTGGGCGAGTTGGGATGGTCGCCGGTGCCGATCCCGTCAGCGAGAACACTGAGTCGTAGATCAGCTGGCGGGTGTAGACCGGGTTGTGCACGCCGAAGCCGCTTCCGCGCGCAAGCAGCAGGTAGTTGTACATCGCGCCGGCTTCGTCCGCGGGGACGTTGCTCACGCTCGCGGGCTGGTCTTCGATGAAGAAGTCGTCTGCCAGCTGAGCGGCGGTGAGGGGAGCCACACCAGCGCGCGACAGGTAGCCCTTGTCGTTGAGCGCCTTGCGCAGCTCGCGGATGCCTTCCTTCATCGCGCTCTGACCACCGGCTACGTCGAAGCTCGTCGCAGCGACGTGGCAGCCCGCTGACTGGCAGGTGGAGAGCTGAGGACGGAACGAGTGATCCCCGATGTCGCCGTTCGATGCGACCGGCGCCATGTGGCAATCGACGCAGCCGTTAGTGAACGCCTGGTGCGACGACGAGGTGTAGGTCTGGCCCGTGTACTGGTAGCCACCCTTGCCCGTGTAGATGTCCGACTGCGGTCCCTCATGGGGTCCCCAGTAGCTCGAGAAGCGGTTGCTCGCGGTGATGTAGTTCGTCACGTCCTTGCGCGACTTGTGACACCAGATGCAGGCGTTGCCCTTGTTATAGGTGCCCGCCTCGGTGCCGTCGGAGACGCCCACGCTCGAGCTCTTCTCGATGTAGGTCTGATCCGTGGCGCCGGTCGGTCCGCGCAGCGGGAAGTCGCCCGCCTCGTAGACTTGCTTTCCGGTGCGGTGCGGATCGTTCTGCGGGCTCGAGTCGTGGCAGGTCGTGCAGTGCACCACGGCGACGCTGGCGTGCCCTCCGTAGTTGGACTCGGTGACCGCGCTGCCCTTGAGGTAGTTGAGCTGACCGTTGGAGACGTGGGTCGGCGCGCTTCCGCCGGGAGCCAGTACGTTGCCCGCGACGCGCTGCTCGATGGCGTCGATGGCGTGGCAGTTGCCGCACGCGCGCTCACCGGTCCAGGTCTCGACTTCTTCGCCGCCGAGGTTCGCGATGTACGTCGCGAAGTGAGTGCTGCTCTTCCATTGCTCCACGATGCCCGTGAAGCCATGGCAGGGACCGAGGCACGAAGCCGTCAGGCCACCTTCCGGCGTGGTGCCCGAATCACCGTTGGTTCCCGGATCACCAGGCGGGCCTGCTTCCCCGGGGATACCCGGATCGCCAGGAGGGCCAGCGTCGCCCGCAGGGCCCGGTTCCCCCTGGGGACCTTGCTTGCCGTCGGCGCCATCACTTCCAGAACAAGCCAGAGCGGTGCCGAAGGCGCCCGCCAATATCAGGACGAGGGACGTTGTTTTCATAGCCAGCAACCCTTTCGAACGGGCTGTTTATAGCAGGCCACATCGCTCACGACGAAGCGCCTCACCCCCAAAAACAGCCGAAACTTTTGCGGTTTTTGGCGAGGCGGCTGAAACGCGCAAAGAACGCGCTGCCTCATGAGCGTCCGAAGATTTTTCGCGGCAGGTGCCGCGCGGAACAACTCACGCCCGTTCGGGGGCGTCCTCGGCGTTTTCGTCGTCCTCGGCGCTTTCGTCGTCTTCGCCTTCGTCGTCTTCGCCTTCGTCGTCTTCGCCTTCGTCCTCGGCAGGGTCTTCAGGCGGCGAGGAGTCTTTTGCAGCCTTTGCACGTTCTGCAGGGGGTGAGGGAGCAGCGCTCGGCCGCGGGGTGCTGCGTCGAGTGTCCAGAATCACTGCGAGCAAGTAGCAAAGGAAGGCGAAGATACCGATGCCGTGACCCACGCTCATCGCGAACACCACGGGGAGCGGTTTCAGCGAGATCACCGAGTACGCCATGAGTGACAGCGCGAGCAGCGCCGCCACGCAGGCGATGCGCAGCAGGTGCGTGACGGATTGGTGGACCAGCCAGTGGCCGATACGACTCACGGCGCGCCTCCGCTCGAGGCTGGCGGTGCTGAGCCTGCAGTACCCACAGAGCTGGGGCCTGGAGCGACGCTGGGCGCCGCGCTGCTCGCTCCTTGCGCCGCCTTGCTGAACGGGTGTGCGTAACCATGGCACCCCGCGCTGGTGCAGCTCACGCGGTTCGACGCGAGCTCAGCGCTCAACGAGATGTGGTCAGGGACAGAGCGCCACACGCTTGCCGTGGTCGTGTGACACTGGCGGCAGTTCGTGTTGTCGTAGGGCTTTCTGAGGTGGATCTTCTTCTCCGCCTCTTCGAGGGTCATGTCCTTGTAGCCACCGAGGTAGTACTCGTAGACGTGGCGCATGCCGCCGGCCTTGGTCATCGCGTAGCCGTACATGCCGTAGTCGGCGTGGCACACGTAGCAGCTCCGATCGCCGAAGAACGGGTTTCGCGAGTGCCGCGCGGCGAGGGACTGCGCGTTGGGATCCACCGCGTTCGCGTAGTGCGCGCCCATCACGTGACACGAACCGCAGAACTCGCGGTGAGTCGTGGCTTCCATCCCGGTCACCGTCGAGGTCACGGCGGTGAGGGTCGGGAACACGCCGAGCCCGAGCAGCAAGCGCAGCTTGGTCGCGAGCACGAGCGGCGGGCGCTTCCACAGGTAGTGAAGACAGATCGACGCCGCGATCAGTGCGCACACCAGAGTCAGCGCGGTGAGCGGCGACGAATGAGCCACGGCGAGCAGGATAGGAGGCTCGTGAGAGTTCAGCTAGTGGGTTGTGGCGGCCGCACGTGAGCGAGTCGAGCGTGACGGCGCAACGATTGCGTGTTTCCGTGGTTCCGCGCTGACGTGCGATGGGTGGATCGGGGAAGCGCGTCGCTGGCGCTTCAGGCTATATGATGGGCGCGTTGGCTCGTTCGTCTGAGAGAGGCTTGCCCGTCGTGTGGCTGCTGATCGCGCTGTGCGCGGCGTGGATCGTCGCGTGCTCGGACGAGAGCGGCCCCGGACCGCTCGGAAACGGGATCTACATCGGCAGCCAGTGGCAAGAGGCGCGGGCTCAAGCCGGCCATCAAGTGCACGTCGTCGAGCAACACATCCCGTGCGCGAAGTGCCACAGCATGGGCAAAGACAGCATGGGCAGCTTCACGCCGGATCGCTGCGCTGCGTGCCACGAGAAGGAAGGCAGCATCGTCCACGCCGAAGCGGAAGCCCATGAGCGCTTCGGCGCGACCGCCAAGGCGGACTGCACGACTTGCCACGTGTTTCGCCTGCACGAAGCGTCCGCGGGGCAGCCGGCGGCGGGGACTCCCGGCGCGCCCGAGCTACCTCCGCCCGATCTCACCCAAGCTGGAGCCTATCAGCCCAAGGATTGCTTTCGTTGCCATGCGGAACAGCAAGGCGATACGCCAGCGGTGGAGGTGCACAGCTCAGCACCCTGCCTCAGCTGTCATCAACCGCATGGTGATCAGAAGGTCAACGTCACGCCCTGCAGCGAGTGCCATCAAGAACTGACCCAGGCGCCGGTGAGCCACGGCCTGGGCACCCAAGGCGTCGTCCAGGTGTGCACCACCTGCCATCAGCACCAACACGCCAGGGCCAAAGAAGCGTTGGACACGTGCGCCGGCTGCCATCAAAAGCAAGAGCCTAGCGTCCCGGCGTCGGCGCTCTTCGAAGATGGACACCGCGCGTGCGTCGGCTGCCACCAGCCCCACGCCTTCGAGAAGCAGGACGCCGTCGCCTGTCGGTCGTGCCACGAGGAAATCAATCTCCTCGGGGGCAAGCGCATCAAGGCGCACCAGGAGTGCACCTCGTGTCACTCACCTCACGCCGTGCGCGAGAGCCCGGCAAAGGCCTGCGCCAAGTGCCACCAGGACGTGCACCCGAACCACCCGGTGAAAGAAGGCGTCGGCCAGTGCGTGAACTGCCACGACCCGCATCCCGCCAAAGACAACGCCAAGGTCTTCGCTCGTAGCTGCAGCGACTGCCACCAGAAGGCAGCCAGCGACCAGGCCTTCCACGAGCGCGTGGAGTGCAAGAGCTGCCACCAACCCCATCGCTTCGTGCTAGCGGGGCTCGATCAGAAGCCGCTCTGCACGCGCTGTCACTCCGAGCAAGTCACTCTCGCGTCGGTCATTGCCAGCGGTGGAACCAAGAGCGCCACCGGCGCAGGACACCAGAACTGCCAGGGCTGCCACCGCGGCTTGCCCCATCAGCCGCAGGCACTCCGCGCCGAGTGCAAGAGCTGCCATGAAGCCGAAGGCGGAGCCGTGCGGAAAGGACACGAGGAGTGCCAGGGCTGCCACGAGCCCCACGGCGGCAAGCTGGTGCGCGGCGATATCCCGCAGACCTGCGGCAACTGCCACCGCCAGGAGAAGAACACCGCGCCTGCCGGCCACCAAGCGTGCGCCAGCTGCCACGAGCCCCACAGCGGCAAGAACCCCAAGGCCAGGCCAGCTGCCACTCGGAGCCTGCGGAAGACTCCCTCTACGAAAGATCGGTGCTGACTGCGCACGAGCTGCTCATCGACCTCATGGCCCGAGCGGCGTCACGACACCGCCGGGCTGCACCAGCTGCCACGACCTCCAGCAGCTGCCGGGGCTACACCGCCCGAAGCAGCGGAACGAGACCCGTGGCAACTGCCACACCGGCCACGGCAGGATGCTCGCCTCCACGGGCGCTGTGGTGCGGCGCTGGACCGCGCGGCGCACCAAATGCCGTTTGAGAAGCGCGAGGATCACTTCCCCGACGCGCCCACGTGCACGAGCTGCCACCTGTTCAACCCGACCAAGTAGCGCGGCGGTCGTCTGCGGCGGCCGTGAGGCTAGCAGTTCAAGGCAGCTCGAAGGTGACGACGCCGTCCACGTGTAGATCCCTGGCGGATGAACGTCAGGTTGTCGTCGCCAGAGATGTTCTGCACACTGACGCAGTCCGTGGACGGCAGGTGGCGGCAGGCTGTGACAGCTGCCGCATTGACCGCCTGAGCACGTCGACCCGGGTCCAGATCGGTGACGTGTTGCTGCCGCCGGAGCGGTGCCCATCGGGGGAACTGGTCGTCAGGCGCGTGCCCTGGCAGCTGCCGCCGCTGTAACACGGGGGTCGCGCTTCTAGCGCGGCAGGCCCACGCCAGGAACAGCTCTGCTGGCAGCGGGGAGTCCGTGTGGCCCGGTGTGGTGACCTCCGTGGGCACCCTGGTGGCAGTCGCTGCACGCGACGGCGCGAAAGTTCGTGCTGCCGGCGAGGTGCACCTGATGGGTGCCGACGCCGGGGAAGCTGGTCGCCGTGTTGCCGCTCAGATCGAAGGGCGGCGCGTCGGTTGGTGCCGCCGTGGCAGGCGTTACAGCTGCTGTCGAGTCAGACTCGACTCCTTGCCGTTGACGCAAGGCGCGTCGATGATGGTCAGGTTGTCCGTCGCAACGGCTGCCGCGTGGCAACGGTTGCAGTCGGCTTATTTGAGGGTGGGGCCGGAGGCGGCGCTCCGTGGCAGCTGGTGCAGGCCAGCGCCTGGGCATCCAGGCGGAGCGGGTGAGGGCTGTTATGCGCTCGGCGCGTGGCAATAGACCGTGCAGCCCTGCGCCGCCGGGATCAGCTTCGAGCGTCTGCGCTGGCTTGGCTCACCCCCGAAACCAGCTCTGCCTGCCGTTGGTGGAATGATCCGAGGTGCTGGGGACCTGGTGGCACCCTGGCACTTCGACGGGTCGGTCGGTGCTGCCTCCTGCCAGCACGCTGAAGGGCGCCGACCTGGGCGAGGTGATCCGTGTTGCCGTGGAGTGTCGACCGGCGGGCGGGAGAGTCTGCATTATCTCGTGGCAGGCGTTGCACTTGCCGAGCAGGTACTCGACCTGGCTGTTGACGTGGAGGCTTGCCTCGGGGAAACGGCTTCGGCGTCGATCCCGGTGTAGAAGAAGCCGAGCAGCGCTCGGACTGGGGCGAGGAGCGCCGGGGGTAGGCTGGGCAGGTGCCGCAGGCCTGATCCGGGTTATGGCTGAAGCGAACAGGACGGCGAGCGGGCGCCGTGGCGGTAGCTGTCGCTACAGCGCCGGGTCTTCGAGCTTCCAGGCAGGGCCATGCCCGTCTTGGCTCGCCAGGGAACCGAAGTGATCTCGCCGGCTCTGCGCTGTCGGCGTGCCCGGGATCGCTGACCTGCTCGGGTACGATGTGGCACTCGTTGCAGGCCACGGGGCCATGGGTCTCGCTGCCGTAGACGTGAAACTGGCACACCGACGCTCGGGTGCTGATGCCCGTCAGCTATCAGGTTGATGGAGGCGCTCGAGCGCCGGTGAAGGCTCGCCGCGCCAAGCTGATCCCCATACGTGGCGGGCAGCGCACAGCGCGTGACATCCGAGTCGATGGCGCGCCTTCGTGTGCGCCCAGGCAGTCGGCATCGCCGAACAGCAGGGCGCTGCTCAGGCTGCCCAGGAGCAGCAGGCGTTGGCGGCGCTTGAACGGCAGCAGTACCTGCACATTCCTGCCGTGTCGCTGCGGTCGCTGCGCCAGCCACCGGGGTGCGGTTGCCACCGTAGGCGCCGACCTTGTGACAGCCGATGCAGTTGGTCGCTGGGCCCCGATCGTGGCAGCTGGCGCAGCTCAACAGATCGCGCCGCGCGGGCCTTGCCGTGGTGGCCTTTGATGGTCGCGCTGTTACCCACCCACTCCGGCGGATGCGGGTTCCGCGAGGAACGACTGTTGGCGCTGACTCCGCGGCGGGTGTGACAGGCGTCGCAGCTCGACGGCTCGTGGCAGCGCTGGCATTTCGCGGGAGACGCTTGGGCCTCGATGGCGTGGCGGCTCATGAAGTCTCCGCGGTGCACGAAGCGCGACTCGAGGGCCTCGGGACGGCGCCGCTCGATGGTCAAATCTTGGGAGGCGTCGTGACAGCCCTCGCAGTCCTGCTTGGCGTGGCAGCTCTGGCAGAGCTGCTTCTGCTGTACGGCCTCGATGCCGTGGTGCTTGATGAAGCTCGCGTCGTGGCGCAAGAAGCTCTGGGGCGTGATGCGCTTGAGATCCGACTTCGCGTGACACGGCACGCACTCACCGCGGTCCCACTCCGCTTGGTGCTCATGGCACTTGAAGCACTCGCTCATGGCAGGGATGTTGCGCTTGGCGCCTTCGACCACGCCGGAGTGGCAACCCACGCACTGACCGTTCAGCTTGGGCAACGCGAGGTGCTGGTCGTGGTTGAACTGGATGTCGCCGTAGGGGCGCTCGGGGATGGCCTTGAGTGCCTGCACCGCCGTCTGCGCGTCCTTCTGGTGACACGTCTCGCACAGCACCGGCTCCGGCAATTTATCGTCGCGTCGCTTCTCCGAGACGGTGTGACAGGTGTTGCAGTTCAAGCACGCGCGTTGCCCTGGGCCGCCACAGGGCAGCTCCTCCAGGTGTTTTTCGTGCGGAAATCGGGGTGGGGGAGGTGTGCTACACGCAGCGAAGACCGCCGCGAACACCAGCGCAGCCCAGAACAGCCACGAGAGGCTTTGGCTCGAAGCCTTCGGGCCGCCGGGCGTCATCGCCTCGCCTCCAAACTTGAGTCGAACACGTAACGCACCCGCAGCTGAGTTTGCGCGTCGAGGGCGGCGTAGGGCGAGCGAGCGACGGAGCCGCCCCACAGCATATCGAGCGAGTCCGTCGCTTGGTAGCCGAGCGTTGCCGCGTAGACCGTGGACACGCGGTAGCCACGGATCGCCTCGTCGTAGAAGTAGGCGTAAAGCTCCGCGGTGCCAGACAGCGCCGGCAAGAGCTTGCTGGAGACTCCTCCGCGCAGGCTCTGGTAGCCATTGTCTGGGGCGATCAGGCGCGCGTAGCCCAGGCGCACCACCACGTGACTCAGGCGATCCGCCAGGAAACGCGCGCCGAGCTCCCCCCGGGAGCCGGGACGCCCTTCGTCGTACACCTCGAACGCGCCTTGCCCCTCGAAGCTGAGCGCGGGAGTGACGTCGAGCTCGGCGCTACCGCTCACCTCTTCATACCCGGAGCCACCGAACACCGACAGCACGGACTGCCGCGAGAGCAGCAGTGCCGGTTCCGTGTGGAGATACTCCACGGATAGATTGAGCGGGTCCCACGGCTCCGCGTCGATCCACACTCGCGCGTCGGCGAAGCGCGTCGCGTCGGTGTCGAACAGGGCGTTGCTGCCGAGGCTCGCGCTCTGCCAAGGCCCGGCGCGTAGATCGAGGCCGAGGTTCCGCCGCGAGAGCTCGCTGTCTTCCCGCTGCTCATGAAACGACAACCCGCCGCCGATGAACTGCTGAGAGTAGCCAATCCGCGTGCCAGCCAGCCAGTACCCGCTGCGAGACACCGTCTCCAAGACCCGAGGATCCTCGACCCGCGCCTCGGGCAAGCCGCCGAGCGAGGCGTAGCCCGGCGTTCGGTTCCAGCGGGGCAGCACCGTGAAGCCGCCGTACGCGTTCACGTCGAGCCCAAGGCCCAGGTCCGCGTCGACCGCTGCGCCGTCGAAGCGCGCGTAGCGCGCGGCGGACGACAAGGCGATCTGCCGACCGAGCTGCAGCGCCACAGGTCCCTTGCGATAGCGCACGAAGAAGGTCTGGATATCTCCGTCGAGGCGCTGTTCGTCTTCCAGAGCCCCCAAGGCGACTTGTCCGTACGCCGACAGTTCGATGTCGACGCTGTCCTCGTCCCAGCCCGTATCGAGGCCGCGCGCGTCGAGCAGCACGTACTGCTCGAGGGGGACGACCGTTTCCGTGGTGATCAAGGTCCCGCGGGGCCCCGGCAACAGGGCGCGCTGGAACAGCCCCACATGGCTCTCGCTCTTCGCGACCAGGGAGAAGCGGTCTGGGGCGTAGCGCTGGTCCACAGGCTCGGCCGCGGCGGGAGCTGGCAAGAGCCACCCGCCGACGCCAGCTCCCAGGAGCCAGCCGAACCGCCTTCCGAACCACCGCATGACGGCTCCAATTCTTACTGCAGTTTCGCTGTCACCAACAGCGCGACTGCTCCAGCATCAGCACGGCAATTCCCGTAGAACGCGCAATTGTCGCGCACGGCGCCCCGGACCAGCAAGCTCTGCGCGGAGCGCGCTCAGCTCCGCCTGAGCTCGCGGCGGAGCCCTACTTCGAGGTGCGCGATCAATGACCGTACGGCAACGCTCACGTAGCGGTTGCCCGGGGTGAGCGCGTAGATGGGCGCTGGGGGCGGCGGGAAGTTCGGCAGCAGTGGCACCAGCTCTTTGCGCTTGAGCGCGTCCCGCACCAGCCAGTCGGCGAGCAGCGTGATCCCCATGCCTCGCTTCGCCATTTGCAGGAGCACCTCGGCGTTGTTGGTTGCGTGGGGCCCTTTCACGCTCACCGCGTGCTGCGTGCCAGCCTTGGACGTGAAGCTCCACACGGGGCCGGTACCGACCTCGCTGAAGCAGAGGCATGTGTGCTGCGTCAGGTCTTCCGGGGCCTTCGGCTTGGGGTGGCGCTTCAGGTAGTCGGGCGAAGCTACCAAGCGCCGCCCGCCGTCGAGCAAGCGCCGCCCGCGGGCGCTGGTGTCTACGGGCACGCCCACGCGCAGCGCGAGATCGATGCCCTCCTCCACCAGGTTCACGTAGCGATCGTTCAGCAGCACCTCGATGCTTACCTTGGGGAAACAGGCCAGGAAGTCCGCGACGAGCGGGGCCGCGAACCAGGTGCCAAAGGTCACCGGCAGGCTGACGCGCAAATGGCCGCTCGGCTCGGGGTTTTGATCTCGGAGCTCCGCGCTCAGTTCGTCGAAGGTGCCCAGCACCGCCTGGCAGCCCGCGTGAAAGCGTCGCCCCGCGTCCGTGATGCGGATCGCCCGCGTCGTGCGCTCCACCAGGCTCACTCCGAGCTGCTCCTCCAGCTCCGCGACCCACTTGCTCGCAGTGCTCTGCTTCACCTTCAGGTCCTTGGCTGCCGCCGAAAAACTGCCGCGCTCCACGAGCCGCGTGAACAAGCGCATGGCTTCGATGCGATCCATCTGATTCCCCTTTGGAATGAATCATAGCACGAGGATGGCGCTGCCATCCGAACTTGGAATGCATACAAATGAACTCACCGACGCGGCCGACGCGCCGGCCCAGCCAATCCGAGCAGCACAAAGGAGCTACCCAATGACCCAGTTCGTTCAACACACCCAAGCCAGCGCCCCCGAAGCCAGCCGCCCCTTGCTCGACGCCACGGAGCGAGCCTGGAAGTTCGTGCCCACCTTGCAGGCGACCCTCGCCGAGAGCCCCGTCACCCTCGAGGGCTACAGCAAGCTGTTCGAGCTGGTCGGTCAGTCGTCGCTGTCCCCCGTCGAGCAGCAGATCGCCTTCCTCAGCGCCAGCGTGTTCCACGAGTGTGAGTACTGCTCCATGGGCCACACCTACCTGGCACGCAGCGTGAAGGTGCCGGAGCAAGCCATCACGGCCGTGCGCGAGAGCCTGCCCATCGACGACCCGAAGCTCGAGGCGCTGCGCCAGTTCACCCAGGCCGTGATCCGCGAGCGGGGCTTCGTCGGCGATCCTGCGACCGCGCGCTTCCTGCAGGCAGGCTTCACTCCGGCCCAGTTGCTGGAGGTGGTGCTCGTGATCGCCACCAAGACCATCTCGAACTACGTGAACCACATCGCGCACACACCGAAGGAGTCCTTCATGGACGATCCAGGGCTGAAATGGGTTTCTCCGCGGAATCGCGAGGCGGCGGCGCGCTTGGGAGCAGCAGGGCGCTTGGGAGCGGCAGGGCGCTTGGGAGCGGCAGGGCGCTTGGGAGCGGCACAGTGAATCAGCCGCGCATCGCGCTGCTCGGGCTGGGGGCGATGGGCCGACGCATGGCTCAGCGCCTCCTCTCGGCAGGCTTCCCGCTCACGACCTGGAGCCGCTCCGGGCTGCCTGCTGAATGCGAATCCCTCGCGTCGACCTTTCGAGCCGAAGTAGGTCAGGCTGTCGCCAACGCGGACATCGTGCTCTCGATGGTGCGCGACGACGACGCCTCGCGGGAGCTTTGGCTAGACCCGGAGCGGGGCGCCTTGAAATCGATCCGCAAGGATACGCTGGTGCTCGAGTGCAGCACCGTCACTCCCGAGTGGGCACGAAAGCTGTGCTCCGCCGTGGAAGGCGCCGGCGGAGCGTTTCTGGATGCCCCGGTGCTCGGCTCCCGACCCCAAGCCGAAGCCGGCCAGTTGATCTTCTTGGTTGGGGGTGAGGGCACGAGGCTGAGTCGCGCAGAGCCGATCTTTTCAGTCTGCGGGAGCGCCCACTACCCCCTGGGACAACCAGGTGCAGGCGCGAGGCTCAAGCTCTTCGCGAACGCGCTCTTCGCCATCCAGGTCGCCACCCTCGCCGAGCTGTTACCGATCCTTGCGCCGCCTCACAGCGCCACAAGCGACCGAGCAGCGCTCCTCTCCCCCCCGATCCTAGCCGCCCTCGAGCGCCTGCCAGTCCTCAGCCCCGCAGCCCTCGGCGCACTGCGAGGCATGCTGGCCGCTGCCTTCGATCCCATGTTCCCCATCGACCTGGTCACCAAGGACCTAGGCTATGCGGCAAGCCAGTCTTCGGGTGCGCCGTTGACCGAGCGAGCCCAGGAAGTATTCCGTGCGGCAAGTGAGGCGGGGCTCGGCAACTTGAACCTCACGGCGCTCGCGAAGCGGTACGGCTAGCGAAAGACAGCATCCAGCGACTCGGCGTCAAGCACGCGCTCGGCCCACTCGACCAACTCCGCTTCTTCTGCCGCCGCGAGGCGCGTCAGCACGGACTCGTCCAGCGCAGCATCGCCGAACTTCCGCCGGAGCTGGCGCTCCAGCACTCGGCGCTGGCCTTCCGCTCGGCCTCTGGCCTCGCCCTCCGCTCGGCCTCTGGCCATCCACTGCTCTGCCAATGACATGATCGCTTCCGTTGCCTCGGGCCCTAAGGCGTGGCTGATGAGCGCGATGGGTCGTAGCTAGGCGTACTACTCATTCCGGTGCTTGACCCCGAGTATCGGCCCTTGTCGAACTGCCACTCGACGCCCTCACTTCCATCGGTGGGGAAGTCGCGCTGGCTCCCGCAACGCTGCAAGTGTTGGTCCAGCGCGTCCCGGTGGCGCTCCAGATCATGGATCACCGTGTTCTTGCCGTCGAGCAGGGTGACGGTGTTTAGGAAATAGGCGACAGCCAGGCAGTTGCCGAGCAGCGACGCGAAGAGGAGCGTGCCGATCAGCCGGAGACCAGATTTGCTGCTTCCCGTCTTCGGCGGAGGGTGAGGGGCTTCGGGGGCTTCCAGACGCTGTCCGTCATGGGAAGATTGAATCCACGGCGTTGCGCGGCTCAAGAAGTCGACCACGGCGCTGCTGAAATGGTCGTTGACGTCGCCGGCGACCATGTGGGTTGCGCCGGTGAGGTCGACGAACTCGGCGTGGGGGCAGGCGTCGAGGAACTCTCGGGCGCCGGCTTCGCTGACGACGTCGCTCTGCTTGCCGCGGATGAGCAGGGTGGGGATGCTCAGGCGACGCGCTTGCTCGAGCCTTTCCGCGTGGATCTTTGGGCCCTCGGTGGGATCGAAGCTGTTGGGATCCCAGGTGCGCATCAGCTTGGGGTCCCAGTGCCAGCGCCAGCGGCCGTCGGGGTGCTGGCGCAGGTTCTTTTTCAGGCCGTTCAGGTTACTCGGGCGCTTTCTGTGGGGTAGGAACTCCGCGATGAAATCGGCTGCTTCTTCAAGATCGGCGAAGCCATCGGGGCGCGCGTCCATGAACTCGAGGATGCGGCGGATACCGTCGACTTCCATCTTGGGCGTGATGTCGACCAGCACGAGCGCGGTGCAGGCATCTGCGCCCTGAGCGGCTTCCAGATCTTGAGTCGCCAGCGACGTGATACCGCCCAAGGATGCGCCGACCAGGGCAGGCTTGTGGGGAAGGAGTTTCAGCAGAGCACGCAGATCCTGGACGAAATGATCCGTGTGGTACTCGCCGTTCGGAGCAAAGGAGCTGTCCCCATGGCCGCGCAGGTCGAGGGCGATGGCGTAGAAGCCGGCGCGCGCCAGCGCCTCCGCGCTGCCGCCCCAGGCGTGGCGGGTCTGGCCGCCGCCGTGGAGCAGTAACACGCCGGGAGCTGTGCCTGCCTGGTAAGCGGTGCGGTCGCCGTACGCATCACCCACCAAGGTGATACCGTGGGGCAAAGGAAACGGGCGCACCTCGTGAGTCGGCGCAGCGCTCCCACGCTTCGAGACGGCTTCCGCTTCGGACAGGAACTGCGCGATGTGCGGGAACACCTCTTCAGGCGCCCGCTTGCCGATCAGTAGGTCGCCGTGGCCGTAGTCGGCGCTGTGACCCGCAGCCTTCGAGAACAAGAGGTAGCGCTTGTCCGCGGAACCTGCGCTCTCATATGTGCGTCGAACCAGGCGCGGGGGTACCAGCAAGTCTCGCTCGCCAGCGATGAACAGCGTCGGGTGCTGGTATCGCGCCAGGCCATCGGGATCCGGCAGGCGAGTGAACTCGCGGAATTTCCGCGAGGACACGTTGGTGAAGCCGTGCCACAGGTAGCGCCGCTCGACGCCAACTTCGACGTTGGGCGCGTGATACGCCGTCGCCTTGTACTTCGCTGGCACCCAGGGCGCCGCGACCGCCAAGCCACGCATGAAGGGGCGCGCGGGGATCACCGCCAGGCGCCGGGTGATCGGGCTCATCAGCTGGGCCAAATCGACGCGCCGGCGCTCGCCCTTGCGTGGATCGTGGCTGCCTGCCCTGTCGTTTTCCCCGAGGAATCGGAAGTCCGCCGAGCCGACCGTCACCACGCGGCGCACACGCGGATCATCGTCCTGGCTCAGGTGCGCCAGCATCAACATGCCGCCCATGGAGTGCCCGACCCAGTCGACCTGCGCCGCGCCGGTGTGGCGCGTCACGAAGTCGAGAGTGGCGGGCACGTCGTGGGTCAACAGGTCGTCGATGGTCCAGCCCTGCTTGTACTGGCGCTTGCGGCCGCGCGGCGAGCGGGGCAAGGAGTCTCCCCGGCCGCGGAGCTCGACGGCGAACACCCGGCGGCCGAGTCCGGCGAGGTACGGCGCCAGTCCCTCACCCCCGCCCCAGTCGTAGATGTGAAAGCGACTGAACGCGCCGTGGCAGAGCACGACAGGGGGCAGGTCGCTCGCCGCGCCATTTTTCCCTGGGGAATATTCGTAGAGCGCGATGTGCCAGCCATCGTCGGTGGCGACGCGGTGCCTTAGGCGATGGCTTGGGCGGTGCTGGATGTCCGCAAAGAGCGAACGACGCTGCTTGGGGGCGAGCTGCATGGCTGGTCTGCTTGCGCTGCTGATAGGGCGGGGTTGCTGGCTCGGAAGCTCTACTGATTTGGAGCCATGGCGCGAATGAACATCTCCACCATCTCGAAGGGCATGCCGTTCGGCAGGTTCAAGATCGGCAGTCCGATGCCAAACTCGCGGCGGCGGCGGAGCTCAGCGACGCACTCCTTCGGATCGCCGGTGACCGCCAGCGCATCGATCATCGCGTCGGTCACGGCGTCTGCCGCCTGGCTGCGAGTCGCCTTGTCCTTGTAGAGGCTGTCGACCTTCTCGCACTCTTCCTTGAAGCCGAAGCCGCTCAGGAGCTCCTTGTAGTAGTCACCCATGCCGCCGATGTAGAAGCTGATGATCTGCTTCGCCTGGGCCTTCGCCATCTCGCCGCCGGTGGGGATCACCGTGGTGAAAGGCGCGACGGTGATCTCCTTCGGATCGCGGCCCGCCTTCTTGGCGCCGTTCTCGATCCACTGCATGCCGGTCTTGAACTCTTGGTAGGGCCAGAAGGTCGAGATCCAGCCGTCCGCCAGCTCGCCGATGCTCTCGATGCTCTTCTGTTTCAGCGCGGCAACGTAGATCGGCACCGTCTTGCGCACAGGGGTCATCGCGAGCTCGAAGGGCCGGTAGTCGTTCAGCTTGGCGCCAGCGTCTGAGAGCTTCTCACCAGCCAAGAGCGCGCGCACCACGCGGATCACGTCGCGCACCTGAGTCAGCGGCTTGTCCGAAGGGCCGGCCATGGAAGCCTTCGATCACCCGCTTGCCGCTGGTGCCGAGCCCCATGATGAAGCGCCCCTCGCTGATCTCATCCAGCGTCGCCGCGTGCATCGCCAGGAGCCCCGGCGTGCGCGAGTAGGCGTTCACGATTCCGGTACCGAGCTTGATGTGCTTGGTGTGGACCGCCATTTCCGTGAGGAGACTGAAGATCTCGTAGCCCCACGCCTCGGGCAGCCAGAAGGAGTCGTACCCCAGGTCATCGGCGAGCTGCGCTGCGCGCAGGTTGAGCTTGCGGTCGTAGTTCTTCCAGAACGCCACGAGCCCAATGCGCTCGTTCTGCTTCGTGTCGGTCATCGTTGGATCTCCTTCTCGCCTGACGGCTTGCTCGCCGCTGGTTCTTCCAGTCGGCCTGCGATCCCCTAGATGTAGAGCAATCACTCCAGAGGGGGAAGGGCTGCCTCCCCCCGGGCCGGCGGCGCGTTTCACGCGCCCGGCGGCCCGCCCCCTCCCGGCGCCGGACGCGACTCGCTAAACGCTCCCGCGCCGGGCGGAGGGGGATTCCAGTTGAGTTGCCTGCAGATTCCGTCAGTACGGTTCGAGAAGCACGCGCTGCCAAGAGACGGGGGCCTGGTGGTGACGGTGCATGCACCGCGGATTTAGCCCAGCAGCCCGAGCAAATCCTCACGCGTCAAGCTGAGCGCCTTGTCCGCCTCTCCCAGCGCCGCGTCGGCGATGGCGCGCTTCTGTTCCTGCAGCGCGAGGATGCGCTCCTCCACGCTGTCTTCCGCCACCATACGATGCACGATCACGGGGCGCTCTTGACCGATGCGGTGGGCGCGATCGGCGGCCTGGTCTTCCACCGCGGGGTTCCACCATGGATCGAGCAAGAAGACGTGATCTGCTGCCGTGAGGTTCAAGCCGGTGCCGCCCGCCTTCAAGGAGATCAGCATCACGGGTGGCCCGGATTCCGCCTGGAAACTCTGGACCACGGCGTCGCGGTTGGCGGTGCTGCCGTCGAGGCGCACGAAGTCGAGGCCAGCGCCGCGCAGCGCTGGCTCCACCAAGTCTAGCAGGCTCGTCCACTGGGAGAAGACCAGGCTCTTGTGGCTCTCGGCCGCAGCGCGCTCCAGGTGATCGACGAGCAGCGACACCTTGGAGGAAGGCGGCGTGTCCGCCGGGCTACCGATGTGCCCCGGCAGGAGCGCCGGGTGACAGCAGGCCTGGCGCAGCCTGAGCAACGCCTCGAGCGCAGCGAGCACGCTGCCGCCAGCACCGAGCTGACTCGCGAGCTCCTTCTCGGTGGCGGCGCGCACGGCGTCGTAGGTCGCGCGCTCCGAGTCAGTCAGGTCGACGTAGAGGGTCACGTCGGTGCGCGGCGGCAGCTCGGGTGCCACGTCGCGCTTCAGGCGCCTGAGCAAGAAGGGAGCGATGCGGCTGCGCAGGCGCTGGGCGGCGCCCGCTTGTCCCTCGGCGATGGGCTTGGCGAAGCGGGTGTCGAAGTCCGAACGTCCGCCGAGCAGCCCGGGGTTCGTGAAGTGCAGCTGGCTCCACAGCTCGTCCAGGCGGTTCTCGACGGGCGTACCGCTCAAGGACAAGCGGAATTCCGCGGGGATCGAGAACGCCGCTTGGGCCACCTGACTGTCCGGATTCTTGATGGTCTGCGCCTCGTCGAGGATCAGCGTGTTCCAGCTCTCGGCGGCCAGGGCGTCGCGGTCCAGGCGTAGGAGCGCGTAGCTCGTGAGCACCACGTCGGCGCTGGGATCGAGTTCGCGCTTCGCGCCGTGGTAAACGCAAACATTCAAATCCGGGCGGAATTTATTGGCTTCCCGGCGCCAGTTCATCAGCACACTGGTCGGGCAGACAACCAGCGCGCGCCTGCGGTGTTTCGGCGTGACCTCCGGCAAGCTCGCCAGGGCCTGCAGCGTCTTGCCCAGGCCCATGTCGTCCGCCAGCACGCCGCCGAGCCCTGCTTGCCGCAAGAAGCCGAGCCACGCGACGCCCGCCTCCTGATAGTGGCGCAGCGTGGCGTTGAGCGTCCTTGGTAGCTTGGCTTCCGGCAGCCCCTCGAAGCCATCGACCAAGGGCGCCAGCGCCGCTAGCTCGGGCGGCGCTGGGTAGTCGAGATCGCGGCACAGCTGGAGCAGCTGGGGCTTCGCATACGCAGCCAGCTCGGCCTTTTGCTCCTTGGCAGACAGCAGCATGAGCACCCGATGACCATGCTGACTCAAGAAGTCCGCGGGCAGGGGAGCAAAGCCGCCGTCAGTCAGTGGCACCAGGTCGAGGCCTTGTTGCCACGCCTTGAGCACTGCGCCCGCATCCGCGCTGACCGTCTTGCCATCGTCCGCGGTGCCGGAGAACTCCAGGGAGAAGTCGCTGCCGCTGATGGACAGCTGCGGGCTGAGCGACGCCTTGCGCAGGAAGCGCTCGGGCGCGTCGCCGGTGACGCGCCCCGAGCGCGCGCGGTAACGATCGAGCCGTGTGGCGAACTCCGTAGCAGCTTCCGCGTGGAAGTGCTGTCGGCGTCCAGGGATCAACCCCAGGTCCTCGCGCAGGCGGTCGGCGACCTGCTTTTCTTCGCCGGTGTCCCGCACGGGCACGGCGCCGCCCAGGATCACGAGCTCGTCGTTGTCGATGCGCGCGACCGGGGGATCGCCGTAGACCAGCACCGCGAAGGCGCTGATGCTGCCGCCTTCTTGGGTGATCTGCACCTCCGCGCGGGGGCGCAAATGACGGGCCGCCTGGGGCAGCTCGTCGGTGAGCACGTCGACGTCCATCTTGTCGCGCAGCGCGGGCAAGATGGTGGTGATGAGCTCGGCGCTCTTCGCCTTGGGATACTCTCGAGTGCTGGGCAGGTTTTGCAGGCGCTTGCCCGTCAGCTCGGTACCACGCAGGGACTTCAGCACGGCGCCGTCGCCGTCACGCACCAGGGCAACACCTGGCAGCACGACCGCCAGCACATCGGGGTGGCGCTCGATGGTGACGCGAAAGCCGGCCTTCGTCGCCTCAACCCGCGCTCGGGGCGCTATGCTGTCCGCCGAGGCGCGGCACGGCTTGCCGTTGAGCTCGAGGTGCTTCACTTCCGCGAGGGAACGCAACAAGCCCTGGAAGAAGTCTGGCGGCAGCGTGCCGTTTGGGCGCCCAGAGAGCGCGCGATCGAGTTGCAGATCCGCTTGCTCGATGTCGAGGGTCTGGGCGCCGCTGTCGCTCTTCAAGAGGGACGCGATGGAGCCGTCGACCAGCGTCTCTTGATCGCCGACCCGCTTGACGCGGATCAAGAGCACTTGCTCGCCGGGCTCCGCCCCTTCCGGGAGCGTCTTCAAGCGATAGACCAGCTCACCCAAGCTGCGCGGTGGTTCGGGCAGCGCTTGCCCTTCTTCGCGAGCGCGCTTCAGCGCGATGGTGGCCGCCGCGACGTGGGCACACGGATCGTCGCCACCACAGGTGCAGTCCCACTCGGCATCTTCGACGTAGAGCGTCGCCACGGGCGCGATCCGGAGTTTTGGATCCGTGACCTTGAGGCTCACCGAGTCTTCGTCTTGCTCGGCGCCGAACACGTGGCCCGCCCTCGCCATCTCCACGCCGCGACTCCAGTTGCGGGCGGTGGACGCGCCGCGCACGCTCTTGAACAGCTCTTCGAGCGCCGCGCGCTCCGCGGGGGTGACCATGGCGCGCGATGTACTCGTTTTCTGGGGGTGAGGCCAGTCAGGTACCAGTCGGGCGTCAGGTCGTGGTAGCTCCGCAGCATGGGTAGGCTCGAGAGGGTGATCTCTGCTGGCTTCGTGGGTGCTTCGTTGTGCGCTGTCGCGGCGCCTGCGCTCGCGGAGGATGACGACCCGCCGTATGCCGTCGCCTCGTGCGCGGACCCGGATCCGAAGAACAGCCTGCAAGCGGATCTCGGCAGCGGCGTGATCGGTGTCGGCTACGAGCACCGCCTCGTCAAGCACCTCTCCCTCAGGCTCACGTTGCAGTACAACGAGCCCTGGTACACGGAGATCTGGGGCGGGCCGGACACCGACGCTTACGCTTGGGTCGCGGAGCTGCGCCCGTTCGTATTTCCGCTCGGAACCGGAATGAAGGGGCTCTACGTTTCTCCCTTCGCCCGCGCCGGCGTCGGCTATGCAAAGGATGGGCTGGATGACACCGCGTCGAACCCGGTGTGGAGCGTCGGCGCCACCGCTGGCTACGGGTGGATGTTCAACTACGATCGCATCTTGCTCAGGCTCGGTGCTGGCGCCCAGTACTGGGCATATGAGACTGGCTCGCAGAAGAAGGCGGGCGTGAACGGTGTCTATCCGCAGGTGGATATCATCTTTGGCTGGGCCTTCTGAGCACATGGGCACACACGTGCTCAGCGCTCTTGCGGTGCTTTCGGGCGTTTTCTTGAGGTGGAATTTAAAGGTCTGTTCAAGCTCAGCGCGGGATGTGCTCGGTAGACTGATCGGGTGTCCTACCCCCAACCCAAAGGCCCAGATCTCGTCGACCGCACCAAGCAGGATCTGAAGCAGACCTCGAAAAAGGTCGGCGGCTTCTTCAAGAAGTACAAGGGTGAACAGTACTCACTCTTCTGGACCTACGGCATCGTGCTGCTCTGCGGTGTGATCTTCGGGATCTATTGGCTCGGTACCAAGATCCGATACGAATTTCTAGGTGGAAAACAAGAGCTGGCCAAGACGCGCTTCAACTCGGCGGAGTTCTGGTTGAAGGGCGACCCGGGTCAGGCGTTCCCCATGGAAATCAATGGGGACGGCACGACAGACTTCCTCGGCGGCTATCATGGCCTCGACCCGAGCGGGGACTACCTGGGTGCGTTCGACGGCAAGACCGGGAATGTCCTGTGGCGCGTGGGCCCGCTGAAATTCGGGATGGGACCGACGCTCTACACCACCGACGACAAGGTCTTGATCGTCAGCTACCCCCAGGACTTGACGCTGGTGGAGCTGAAGACGGGCAAGCTGCTGAAGAAGCTCACCGCTCCCCACGCAATCCGGCAGATCTGTCCAGATCCGTCGGGAAAGCCCAGCGTCGTGCTGCGCAACTATCGCCAGTACACTCAGGTCAGCCTGACAGATCTGAGCACGTCGCCGGGCGACGACTCGTGGTGTGGCGGGTCGACGATCCCCGGCGTGGGCAGGCAGATCAGTGGAGCAACGGCGCCAGAGGGCATGAACGCGCTCACGACGCAAGTGCTCGAGGACGCGGCGGGGAACCGCTATTTCTCCGGCAAGCAAACGGCGGAAACCTTTGTGGACCTCCCGGTGCTCATCGCGCAGGACAAAGCGGGCAAGCAACTTTGGCGCAAGACCTACCAAGGTAAGTATGGCCCCAAGGTCGCTGTCGCTGAAGGGCGCGTGTACGCGGTGACGAACCTCACCAAGCCAGCTGCGCTCTACGCCTATGACGCGGCTTCGGGCAAGGAGCTTTGGAAGCAGACGGAAGTGAAGCTGCTAGCGGCAGGCTCCGTTTCCGCGTCGAAAGAAGCGGTCTACGTCCAGGTTGGCCGGGGCCTCTGCATCTTCCAGCCCACGGACGGAAAGCTCAAAGCGACCCTGGGGGACGAGACCGCCCTCTGAGGGTTCAGCCCATCGCCAGCGCGGCGTTGGCGTCGAGCTCTGAGCTGTCCAGCACCAGGTCGATGCCGTGCTCCGCGAAGCGCCGGGCGGCGTAGAGGCTTCGCGGATCGCCGCCATGGTCGAGCTCCCACTGGGCGTGTTCGATGAGCAGGCTCGACGCCAGGGCGCGCCCGAGGGTCAGCGCGCAGCGCCGCGCGCCTGCCTCGAATGCGCGGGGGTCGTTCGGCCCCGTGCGACTCACCCACTCGAGGGCGTGCCCAGCGGCCTTCAGCGTCGTTTCCGCGAGGTCCTTAAGGCGCGAGTCCTGAGCCGCCGTCGCGTGGCGCTTGATCTTCTCCGATAGCAGGCCCCAGGCGTTCTCACGCTGCAGCGCGCGGAACGTCTCGAGGCTGAGCACGTTGGTCGTGCCCTCCCAGATGCTCAACACCTGCGCGTCACGCAAGAGTACGGGTAGCCCGGTATCCTCTACGTAGCCCGCGCCGCCGAAGCACTCGAGCACCTCGCTCGCATGAGCCACGGCTTGCTTACCCGTCATCAGCTTGGTGAGCGGTTGAATCGCGTACAGCGCGCGCTGCTCTTCTTCGCTGATCTCTCCGAGCTCCGCGCGCCCCATCAAGCGCACTTCCTCGAACACCAGCTGAAACGCCGCTTCGTACTCGGCGGCGAGCCCCGCCAGGGTGTCCAGGTGCAGCGGCTTTTCGCTGAGAGGCGCACCGAACGCCACGCGGCGCCTGGCGTAGTCCCGGGCTAGCGCGAGGCCGCGACGCATGCTCGACACTGCGACCACCGCGTTCCAGGTGCGCGTGATGTTCAGCATGTTGGCCATGTTGCGGATCCCGTTGTCGAGGCCGACCACGGGCTGTGCGAGGGTTCCGTCCAGTGTGAGCTCCGCGGTTGGCAGGTTCTTGGTGCCCAGCTTTTCCTTGAGGCGGTTCACCAGGATGTGGTTCAGCCGGCCTTGCTTGTCCTTCAGCTCCACGAAGAAGAGCGCGAGGCCCTTGCCGCCGCTCGGGTTGCCTTCGGGGCGCGCCAGGGTGAGCGTGACCTCACTCGTCACCGCGGAGGTGAACCACTTGGTGCCGTAGAGCCGCCAGCCCTCCGCAGTTTCCTTGGCAATGGTTTCGCTCAAGCCGACGTCGGAACCGCCGGTGCGCTCGGTCATCCACTGGCCGCTGGTCCAGGCTTGAGCTGGATCCCTGTGGATCAAGTGAGGCAGCACGCGGTCTCGCAACTCCGGTCTGGCGAGCGTCTCCAGGGTGCGGGCCGCGCCATCGGTCATGGCGAGGGGGCAGGTGTAGACCTGGGTCGATGGGGCAAACAAGTACATCAGCGCGAACTGGTGGATGCGCGAGTAGGCGCCGTGCTTGCGCTCGTACGCCGTGCCGACCACGCCCTTTTCAGCGGCGACCTTTGCGTACTCTTTCCAGGCGGTGTTGACCTCGAGGTGATCGATGCGATTGCCCCAGGGATCCCACGCGGTGAGCTGCGGTTCCTCGTTGCGATGGCGGATGGCGAGCTCGTAGAGCCGACCCGCAGCGAGCTCGCCCATCTCTCTCAGGCTGGGCGTGATCTCACTCAGCACGTCCGCGGGGACCTGTCGCTCGAGGAAACGGCGCAAGACGCGGTCGTCTTCGAACTGGGGGGCGAGCTCCGGCGGTGCTTGGATGAATCCCATAGCGCTTCTATCCCAAGGTCTTTCGGTGCGCGCAACCCGGTGCTTCTGCCGGCGGGACTGTTCGTTTTGCCCCAGAACCAACCGCACGGATTGCGTGCGGGAAAGGACTGTGGTTGGTGCAAGAGATGCGCGTTTGCTTCTTCGCCTGCATTGGTCTGACCTGTCTCCTCGCTGCTTGCAGTTCGGACTCGGACGGGGGTGAGGGCGCGTCGGGAGGAAGCGGGGGCGCCGGAGCCACGGCGGGCGTCGCTGGAGCGGCCGGCACCGCGGGCGGCGGAGCTGGTGGCGCGAGCACCGGCGGCACTGCCGGCGCGGCGACTGGCGGCGCCGGCGGCAGCGGTGGCTGTGTCGGTCAGCCGGCGCACGACGATACGTTTCCGAGGCCGTCGGCGACGGACATCCAGTTCAGCGCTCAGAATCCGTTACCGCAGGGAGAAAGCATCATCTACAACGACTGGGGCACGCCCAATGCCGTTCGCTCGATGCGCCCTGATGGCAGCCAGCAGAGCGTGTTGTTCACGGCGCTCAGGGTGTGGAGCATGAGCGTGGAGGCAGGAGGCGCGCGCATCGCCTTCTCGGCCACCGACCCGGCGCAAGAGACGAACTATGGCCTGACCTACCTCGACTCGATTCAGCACACCTGGCTCTACGACTCGACGACTCAGCAGGTCGAGTTGGTTTCGCACGGAAATATCAACGACGAGTGCCACCTGTTTGCTCCCAACGGCGAGGGCCTCTTCGTGTGCCGGCGCTCCGAGTTCGGCTACGATGGCGATCAGGGGCACTTCAAGGGCTGGCAGCTCGGGCGCATCGACTTTGGCTGCAGCACGTATCAGGCGTACGGCGCGCTGCAAGACAACGTCTTCGAGCTGAATCCGGCGCCGTTGCCCCCAGCGGCAGCGGGGCAAGACGTGAGTGAGTTGTTGTTCACCCGGATCACTCTCACCCCCCCAAGCACTCAAACTCGGGAGATCCGTCGCATGCAGCTCGCCGACGGCAGTAGCGAGAGCCTCCTGGCAGACGCCGACAACCCGGTCGTCTCGCCCGACGGCAAACGCTTCGTGTATCGCTCGCGGGTTGCGCCTCGTGGTCTGTACGTGCGCGACGTGAGCGGAGGGACGCCGGTCTCGATCGTCGCCGCTGACGTGACCAACCCGGTCTGGTCGCCTGACGGCAGCCAGGTCGCGTACCTGATGCCGGATCCAAGCCAGTGCTCTCATATCGAAGTCCGAGCGGCTGATGGGAGCGGTGCTGCGACCCGCTTGCTGGACTGCGTGGATTCGGGCCAATTCGTGACCAAGCTGAGCTGGATCCAGCGCTCTCAGTGAGGTGAACGCGCGTCGCCCCTGGGCAAAGCGTCGACGCTTCGGTTAGCGTCCCGCCATGTTTGGCTTGAGCGGTTCGTTGGGCGTCTCGCAGCGCCCGCTACGTCATCGAGGATTCAGCGCGCTGGTTGGGTCGCTGGCTGCGCTTGGGATGGTGTCTGTAGTCGGCTGCGCCCACGAGCCGAAGGCGGCTCCACCGCCGGTGTATGCGCCTCCGCCTGCTCCGCCTCCAGCGGTTGACAATTTTCTGCGGCTACCCTCGGTCGCAGCTCCTGCTCAGCCGCCCGCGTGGCTCGACCTGACGACTCCCGGTGAGCCTAAGTCGGGGTGGCTCGCGCTCGAGCCCGAGCGCAGCGCGTGGAGTGAGAAGGCCTACTTGGCCGTGACGGCCTACGGTGTGCTGGCGCTGGATCTCGAACGCGGCATGCGCGGCCTCGCAAAAATTCCGAAAGGAAATGTCGTCGCTGCGATGCTGGTAGGTGACGGCAGCATGGTCCTGCTCGCCAACGACGAGGGGGAGCTGTATCGCGCCAAGGATCTGGACGCGGCGGTCAAGGGAGAGTTTGAGCTCCTGAGCACCAGCGCTGGCGCAGAGTTTTGGGATGGACGCGGTAAGTTCGTCGTCGTCAAAGGCGAGCGCGACGACGCCGACAAACTCTGGATCTCTCAAGATCAGGGAAAGACCTTCCGCGAGGGGCCCGCGCTGCCCCCCGAAGTGAGGAAGATCGTCGTGCGCCGGGATGGAGTCATCGCCGTCGAAGTTCACGACTTCAAGATCTGGGTCAGCGACGGCTGGCGCCAGTTCGCCGAGGCCAAGCTCAAGCCACCGGAGGTTGCAGGCGACGATCGCGATTACCTCGCGGAGCGCGGCGTCCTGGAGCGCTGGGGGGACGCCATCGTCGCGCGTTACGGCTGCCCACAGAAGACGATGGCCAAATCCATGTGGAACTGGATGGACAGCGCGCCGTTCAACGCCACTCTGGTCAGCTCCTGGCCCGGCGAGATCGTAGACCCGGCGCTTCCCAAGGTGCCAACGGCAGCCAGCAAGGTCAGCAAGTCGGACTGCTTCAGTGGGGTGCTCGGAGCGCTGTCAGGGCGCACCGCGCCCCGGGGCGTGTTTACCCTCGAGTGGTCCGAGGCTTCGCTACCCACGGGCAAGCGCGTTGCCGTCGCGCTTGGAGATGCCGCCTGTAGCCCGGCGGACAGCGAAGAGCGCGTCGAGAAGTACACCGTCGTGGGCACCGGCGGCGACTCGAAGAGTCACGAGGAGACCCACACGTACCGCGTGTGCAAGCCAGACGCGAAGCTCAAGCGCTGGGGCAGCGTGGCGCTCGTGACATCGAGCGGCCTGGACGTCGTGCCAGTCACACCGGGGTGTCACCTGGAGTCTGTCAGCACGGCGATTGGGCTCGGCTTGTTCGCGTGTCGCAACCCCGAGCAGAAGACGGTGTCTTTCGGCGTGGTGAGTGCGACGGGCTTGCAGAGTGAGGTCGCGCTGCCAGGGACGAAGGTCGAGCGCCTGCACGGGCACACCTACGCCGCGGACGGGACCTTGGTCGTCGAGGCCGAGCTCGATGGCAAGACACGCCACTTCCTGCGTAGCCCGGCGCAGCCTGGCGCGGGGCGCTGGCATAGTCTCCCTGCGGAAACTGTCGCCGCGAAGGCGCTCAGCGGAGGCCGCGCGCTGCTCGCGCTGCCTGGAGTCGGTGGAGATCCCGGCGTCCTGAACCTCGCCCTGGATACGCCCCAGGGCCTCGTGCCCCTGCCAAGCGTTGCGCTGACGCAGAACGCAGTGGCATGGGCGGTGACCGGAGACGGCCGCGTGAAGCTGTGGCTGCATCCACGCCTAACCCGGGCGTCTGATAAGCTGGCTCCGGGGGAGCAGCCTCTGCTGTCGTTCTGGGTGTCTCAGACGGGCACGCTGATCCCCGCGGATCAGTGACGCAGCACACCGCGCCTCAGACGGCGCGTGCGGCGTAGTACGCTTCCACGTCGGGACGCGCCATCACCTTGCGGCTCCAGTTGTAGAACACCACCAGGCCAACGCCCCACACCACGGCGAACACGGTTCCGCCGATGGTGCCGCCAAGTACCGCCGCCTTCATGATGTTCATCGCCGAAGTACCCGCGGAGCCGCTTGGCAGGGTGCTCTCGATCCGTTCCATGAAGTTGGTGAAGACGCTGTAGGTGCGCATGGCGACGATCAGACCCCACAGCAACTTGAGCAGCGTGAACACCATGATCACCGGCAGCGCCGTGCGCACCAGCGCTTCTCGGGCTGAGTCTTTGTATTGCTTGGCGCCCCAGGCCATCATCAGTACGTAGCCTTCCACACCTGCGGCGATCAGCGAGATCAGCGTCGCGGGTCCTTTCATCGACGCTGCCTGGAGCTCCTCGTACATCTTGGCCTGAGCTTCGATGAAGCCCGGTGGCATGCCCGGCTGTGGCGGCGGCGGATGCTGACCGAGGCCGGTGAGGTTCGAGAGCATGCCGAGCAGCGCGCCCAGCAGGCCCAGGGCCGACAGCACGAGCAAGAGCACCAGCACGGTGTTCAAGCTCTTCGGTTCGGCGCCGACGGGCGCCGGGGCGGTCCCGGGGCGGGCTCTTGCGGGGGAGCGTAGAGGTTCGACATCCCGGCGATAGTACTGGGGGTGTTGTCGCTGGGGGAGCAGCAATCGCAACTCCCGTCGGGGCTTTTTCAGGAGAGCGCGGCCCTCAGGGCTCAGCTGGCTGTGTCGCCGTGCGCCTGCCCAGACCCTCGAGGGCTTCGTGGCGGATTTTTCCCGTGGGCAATCTGGGGAGCGCGTCGACGACGAACAGGTCTCGCGGCCATTTGTAGCGCGCCAGGCGCCCCTCGAGGCTCGCCAGCCAAGCCTCGATCAGCGCTTGGTCGCCGTGGCGCGCGCGTTCCTCCTTGCCCCGTTCGCTGAGCTCGATCGCCGCGCACACACGCTCGCCCCATTCTTCGTCGGGGACTCCGTACACCGCGATGTCGCTCACCCACGGCGACTCGAGGAACTCCGCTTCGATTTCCGCGGGGTAGATGTTGACGCCGCCACTCAGGATGAGATTGCTGCGCCTTGCGGAGAGAAACACGTAGCCTTCCTCGTCCACGTGTCCCAGGTCGCCTGCCGTGAAGACGTGGGGCTCGAGATAGCTCTCGCGCGTTTTTATTTCCGCGCGGTGATATGTGAATGGCTGTGCGAGCTCGCGGTGGCGGCAGTACAGGGTGCCAATCTCACCGGCGGGCAAGCGACGCTGAGCTTCGTCGAGCGCGAATACTTCGAACTTCGGCAGCGGTCTACCCACGCTCCCCGGGTGCTCTAGCCAGTCTCGCGCGTCGATCAGGGTGTAGACGCCGCCTTCCGTCGCGCCCCAGTACTCCACCAGCAACGGGCCCCACCAGTCGATCATCTGACGCTTGATGCCTGGGCTGATGGGGGCGGCGCCGTGGAGCACCAGCTCTAGACTGGAGATGTCGAGCGCTGCGCGCGCGTCGGCTTCGAGGCGCAACAGACGTACGCACATCGTGGGCACGACGTGGGTGTGGCTGACCCCCAGCGCGTTGACAGCATCGCTGAACGCCTGCTCCGAGAAGCGCGGCAGCACACTCACCCGCGCGCCATTCATCAAGTCATAGACCGCGAACATCAGCGGGGCCGCGTGATACATGGGCCCGGTGATCAGGTGGGTGTGCGGGGTCCCGTCCTTGCGTCGACCCTCGAGCCCCAGCGCCCTGCCCGCCGCGCGAAGCGCCTCCCAGGCGGCGTCCAGGCTCGCGGCTCGCTGGCGCTCCACGCCCTTGGGGCGCCCGCTGGTGCCGCTGGTGTAGATGCGCGTCCCACCAGGTGGTGCGCTGCCGCCTGGCCAGGCACCGCCGCTTGGCTGTTCGTCGGTGAGCTCTGCGGCGCGCTCCAACGCGCGTTCATAGTCGGGGCCCAGCACGAGGCGTGTCACCCCTGAAACGCCGTCTGGCAGCAACCCTTCGAGCTCGGGATCGACGATGACGAGCGTCGACTCTGAATCCTCGAGGATATACTCGATCTCTGCCGCTGCCAGGTGCCAGTTCAGCGGCGTGAGCCATGCGCCACCAGCGATGGATCCGAGCACCACTTCCAGGTACTCCGCGCGGTTCTTCGAGAGCAGCGCCAGGTTCTTGATCGGCGCTGGCCTCGCGGCCGCGTGGGGAGGCAGCCACTCTGTACGCTGGAGCAGCGCAGCGAACGCCCAGACGCGCCGCTCGAGCTCGGCGTAGCTCAGCAGGCTGGCGCCGGTAGGCGATGTCAGCGCGGCTTCCTGGCGCTGGTCCGGCGTCAGCGGCTCAAACAACGACCCGCGCTGCGGAGTCGGGGGCGGACCCGAGTGTCCGGGCGCTGGGCGTTGAGTCATCGCACGGGATGATAGAGCCGATCTCGCCCGGAGCGGTTTTCGATGGCGAGTCGGCCCCGAGATTGAGCAAACGACTACGCAGGACGGAGTTTCGGGGTATCGTTGCCGGGATGACCAGCGCTCTCGACCGGATTCAAGAGCAGAGCGCGCGCTTGGTGGAGATGTCGCGGCGGATCCAGGTGCTGGGCATACTCACCTGGCCGAGCGACGTGGTGGATGCGTTTGTTGACGGCTGGCACCGCGGTCAGCGTGAGCTGCCGGTGGTCTCGCCGCCGACCGCCGATCTCAGCGCCGAAATCGATGGTCTCGAGGCGCTCCTCGAAGAGTTCGATCTTGGACATCCTCTTGGTCGTTACCTCGCGGCAACGGCGGCGTCGTACCTGGACGCCGCGCGCCTGGTTACGGCGGCCGGCACCCGTGGGTTTCTGGAGCTGAGCCGCAACCTCTACGGTGATCCAACGTCACGCATGCCTGGCACCGACGCCTCCTACCTGGACGCGGCGCAAGCGCTGTTGGACACGACAGGGCCCCTCGCCGAGAGTATCGGCCCCGACGCGGCTGACTACTGCCTGACCGCCGAGTACGTTCGAGCCGAGCTGCAGCAGAGGATGAACGCGTTCTTCACCCAGCACCAAGTCGAGGTGGTGATCGACGAGTCCCTGGCAAGCAAGGCGGCCGCCAGTGCCACGCGTATTCGCATCCGTGGACGCACGTGCTTCAGCCAGGAGGATCTCGCGCAGCTCCTCGAGCACGAAGCGTTCGTGCACAGCGCCACGGCGCTGAACGGGCGCGCACAGCCCATCCTGGGTGCGTTGGGTCTCGGCGCTCCGCGCACCACTTCGACTCAGGAGGGCCTGGCGACGCTGGCTGAGGTGCTCACCGGAGCCATTGACTTGGCGCGCCTGCGGCGCCTCGCGCTGCGCACGGTCGCGGTGCACAACGCGCTCAACGGTGCCGATTTCATCGACACGTTCCGCTACTTCATGGAGCAAGGCCAGACGGAGATGGAGAGCGTGCGCTCTGCCATGCGGGTCTTCCGCGGCGGTGACGTGCGAGGCAAGATCGTGTTCACCAAGGACGCCGTCTACCTCCACGGACTCTTCAGTGTTCATACGTTTTTCCGTAAGGCAATATCCGAGCATCGCCTCGCGCTGGTGCGCCGCGTGTTCGCCGGACGGCTCAGCCTGGCCGATGTGCTGGATCTGGAAGAGGCCTTCGAGGCCGGGTGGATCCAGGAGCCGCTCTACGTTCCGCGTTGGGCGGCCAGCACCCACACCCTCGCGGCCACATTGGCCTTCTCGCGGGTCGTCAATCGCATCGATCTCGAACAAGTCGCCCTGCATGATCTCAACCCGGTTTCGGTGCGACCGCCTCCGGTAGCACCGCGATCTGGCTGAGCGCTGGATGAGCTAGGGGGAAGCATGAAGTGGTTCTGGGGGAGGTAGTCTGCTGTTGGCTGTGAGCTGTGGTGGCGCTGCCGGAGCGCCGACACCCACGCCCGCGCCGCCGGCCACGGCGAGTGTCGCCGCACCGACGGCAAGCGAGCCGCCAGCGGCAGCGCTTGCGGGCTCCGTGGAGGAAACCTGCAAGGCACTTGCGGAGCGCAACCAGCCAACCAAGGTTCCGCTGCCTGTGCTGGATGATCCCGACGCCAGGCTCGTGCCCCTCGGACCAGATGATTTCCCCTGGGAAAAAGTCGGAAAGTGCCACGCGGCCCAGAGCGGAGCCTGGGCTCTGGATCTGAAGAGTGGCGGCCGGAGAGCGGATGTGAGCGAGGCGGAGCTCGTCGTGCTCACCGTCGAGCTGGTCTATATCGATGCGTCCGGGCGCGAAGCGCGCCTCGAGCTGCCAGCGTTCAACCCGTACTTCGCTGGTTTCGCGCGGGGCTCTGTGAGCCTCCACGTCGAAGGCGTGGCGGATCTCACCGATGACACCCATTCAGAGCTAGCACTTTGTGTGATGGCCACGGGTGAGGAGTACCGCGGGCCCGGTTTCTACGTGCCGCAGCCGATCTCCGCGTGCGTGCTGTTTGGCATCCTGCAGCCGGATCCAGCACAAGCCGGTCAGGTCATTCCGGTAGACACGGCGCCGATCGCCGACTTCACGGACGCCGACAAGGATGGACGTCTGGACTTCCTGAGCGCCGAGCCCTTCGGCTACCCGGGGCGACCCGGCTACTGCAGCCTGAAGAGCTTCGCTTGCATGGAAGGACTGGAAGAGGTGGCGCCCAAGCTGCTCTACCACTCGATTCCCGGCGGATTCAACCCAAGCGACGGTGCTGCATACGACTACGCGCAGGAAGAGTGCAAGGTCGCCCCCAGGAAGTCGGATTTCGACGTCGACCCCAAGCTTGGAGCGGGAAACATGATCAACATCGTGCATCAAGTGGGCTGCGCCGTGTTGTATCGCTTGCCTCGAGCGCAAGTGGAGAGCTGGCTACAAGGAGCAGCGAACGCCCTGTGTCAGGATCCGGGAGACTGCGAAGAGTTCCAGGTGCTCACAGCGTGGCTTGGCTTCGACGTGCCAATCGACCTGAGCAAGCCTCGGCCGTGACCGCGACCGCGTGTCGGTCTCGTCGCTCGGATCGCCAGATTCGTGGGCCAGACCGCTGACTCCAGGCCGTGCCTTGTGCGCTGGCCGTGCCTGATCTACCGGGCGAGCATGAACCAAGACGATCTCTCGCGCTTCACCCAGCGTGCGGGCGAAGGTCCGGTGTGCATGCTGAACCTCCTCCAGTTCGCGGAGGGTGGCGCAGAGCTGTACGCGCAGTACGCCCGCGCCGTGGAGCCGATGCTTCAGGCTCGCGGTGGGCGCGCGGTCTACATGGGTCGCGGCGCGGAGCTCTTGCTGGGCGCTGACGACCAACGCTGGGACTTGGTGGCGCTGATCGAGTACCCGCGCCGCGCCGCTCTGCTCGAGATGGTTCAGAGCCCGGAGTATCAAGCGATTTCCCACTTGCGCACCGACGCGCTCAAGAAGTCGGTGCTGTTCGCGACGGACCCGATGTTTCCCGCGGCAGGCTGACTCAGTCGACGCGGTTGAGGCGCTCGCCGCTCAGGAACGCTCGGAGGTTCCCTGCGGCAATATGCATGAGGCGCGCTCGCGCCTCGCGGGTTGCCCAGGCGATGTGTGGGGTGATGATGAGCGGTGTCGCGTGCGGGTCATCGCCACACCGCGCCGCATAGGCGGTTAGCGGGTGATCCGCTGGAGGCGGCTCCTTGCGCAGCACATCGAGCCCAGCTCCAGCGATGGATCCGCCCTCGAGCGCGCCGAGCAGCGCCTCCTCGTCGACCAAATGTCCGCGACCGGTGTTGATCAGGAGCGCGCCGGGCTTCATCCGCTCGAGTCGCGTCGCGTTGACCAGATCGCGAGTCTCCGGGGTGAGGGGACAGTGCAGGCTCACCACGTCGCTGGTCTGAAACAGCTCTTCCAACCCCAGCCACTCGAGGTCGACGCCCGGCACCTCGGGGCGACTCCCTTGGGTGTCTGCCGCCGTTACTCGCAGGCCAAGCGCGCTGGCGATGCGGGCCACGCGGGCCCCAATCGCACCTAACCCCACGATCCCGAGCTGCTTGCCCTCCAGCTCCGGCAGGCTCGTCAGCGTGAAGCAGAAATCTGGGCAGCTCGCCCAGCTGCCTTGCCGTGCGGCAATGGAGTGTTGGTAGCTTCGGTTGGTGAGCTCGAGCAGCAGCGCAAAGACGTGCTGAGCGACGCTGGCCGCTCCATAGCCCGGGACGTTGGTCACTGCGATGCCGCGCTCGCGGGCGCACTCGAGATCGACCACGTTGACTCCGGTAGCCAACACGCCGATGTAGCTCAGGTCTGGCAGCTGCTCGAGGCGCGCGCGGTTCAGGTACTCTTTGTTCGTCAGCACGAGCTCTGCGCCACGGGCGCGTTCGACGGTCGCGTCCCCGCTGCGGGGATGAAGCTCGACTTGCGCGTTGCTCTCGAACGCAGACCAGCTCAGATCTCCTGGGTTTAGCGTGTGTCCGTCGAGCACGACCAAGCGCGGTTTCATGCCGTGTGCCGTAGCACGCGTGCCCCGGGGAGTGGACGCTTGCGGAGAGCTCAGCGATGGGTCAAGCCCGGGGCGTCGCCGTGAACCCCAAGTTGTTGCCTCCCGCTCATCACGCAGCCCACGAGCGCTTGCCGTGGCGCAATGTGCTGGCGCCGATGGAGGGCGTGGGGCATCCGGCGTTTCGTCACGCCCTCGCGGCAGAGGGCGGTCTCGACTTGGTGTGCACCGAGTTCGTACGCGTGACGTCGTCACGCCTGAACCCAGAGGTGATCCGGCGCGCGATTCAGCCGTCTCCAGGTATCGCGCTCAGCGTGCAGGTGATGGGCAACGACGCGGATCGCATGGCAGAGGCGGCCCGTTACGTGTCCGAGGCCGGCGCAGCGGTGATCGACGTGAACCTGGGTTGCCCCATGCCGCGCATCGTCAAGAAGGGCGTCGGTGCCGCGATGCTCAAGCAGCCGGAGCTGCTCTTCGAGGTGCTCAGCCAGATGCGCGAAGCGACGCCGGGGCTGCTCTCCGCAAAGATCCGGGCTGGCTTCGACGATGCCGAACACGTGCTCGAGATCGCCGAGACCGTGCAACGCGCAGGCGTTGACTTCATCAGCGTGCACCCGAGACGGCGCGCTGATTTCTACTCCGGCGTTGCCGACTGGCGCATCGTGGGGTTGCTCGCAGAGCAACTCTCGGTGCCCGTGATCGGTAACGGCGACCTGTGGTACGCCGAGAGCGCGCTGCATCTCCAGGCGGAAACGGGCTGCGCCGCCGTGATGATCGGTCGACCAGCGATCCGCAATCCCTGGATCTTCCGCCAGCTCGCGGAGCTGCGCGCTGGAGAGGCGGCCTTCGATCCGACGCCGCTCGACGTCCTGGACTACGTGCACCGCACCGTGGATCGCTACGTCCCCGTGTTCCACCACGTGCGCGGTCAAGGGGTGCTCGGGAAGCTGAAGGAGCTGTGCACCTTCATCTCCCGGGGGATCCTGGATGGTGCGATGTTCCTGCAGGAGATCCGCCGCACCCAGTCGCTCGATGAGTTTCGTCGGGTGAGCGAACGTCACCTGACGGCGCTCCCGCCGGAGCACCTCGATCTCGCTGCCTCCCCACGGCACGGCTTCGAGCGGGTTGGCACTGCACACGGCGGGACAGCGAAGTCAGGGTTCACCAGGACGCCCAGCGAGTTGAGCCACTCGCCATTCCCTTGAAGTTTCGCGTTTTCTGCCCGATTTGCGCTGCGTAAGCCCCTGCGTCCGCTTGGCGCGTGGATTGCACTGCGACTCCGTCGATGGCTTGGCTTGGTAGGGGAACGCGCCACGGCACCTGGCCGCGGGGTGTGACGAGTTGGGGTTCGGGGCTCTCCATGTTGGGCCTGCTAGCGGCGACGCTGGGTCTCATTCACTGCTCGGCGTCCGAGTCCAGCGGCGAAGCCGATGTGGGCGGCGCCAATGGCGGTAGCGGCAACGCGAACGGCGGCTCTAGCGCCGGTGGTGGGGGCGGGACAGGTGGCACCCCGCCGGAGCAGGAACTGGAGAGCAGCTTTCAGAGCCCGGTCTCCACTGGCAAGTTGATCTGGACGGCGAATCCCGACAGCGGTCGCGTGGCGCTCGTGGATGCGTTGAGCTTCGAGGTGCGCATCGTCGAGGCTGGACTCAGCCCGACTTACCTGGCCGCGGTTCCGGGAGGTAACGACACTGCGGTGGTCCTGAACACTGGCAGCCGTGACGCGACCTTGCTGCGCGCGACGGCGGACGGCGTCTCTGGGCTGAGCCTTCCGACCCACGATGGCGCAAACGCCTGGGCGCTCTCGAACGCGGGCAAGTGGGCCATTGCGTGGACCAACGCCCGCGACGTGGTGAACGCCGACGTGACTCAGGGCTTTCAAGACGTCACGGTGCTGCGTCTGACCGCGGGCTCCGAGATGGCCACACGTCTCAGCGTCGGCTATCGTCCGGAGCGCATCTTCTTCAGCGACGACGAGAGCCGAGCGTTCGTGATCAGCGAACCGGGGATCAGCGTGATCGAACTGGACGAGTTGGGCCCCCGCGTGACACGTCAGGTCGAGGTGACGGATGATCCCCTCGAGAACCCAGCCTCCCGTGATGTGACGGTCACCGCCGACGGCAGCATCGCGCTGGTGCGGCGCGATTTGAGCCCGGCAGTGCGCTTCGTGAACCTGGATGATGGCAGCGCGTCCCAGATCGAACTCGCGGGCAACGTCACGGACCTGGACCTGAGCGCGTCAGGCTCCCTCGCGGTGGCGGTGGTGCGGGAAGCTGGGTTGAGCGGTGACCCTGGGGGCACCGGCGGGGTCGGTGGTTCCGCGGGGATGAGTGGCGCCGGGGGCTCCGGCACTGGCGGCGCGGGCACCGGCGGTGCTGGAACCGGCGGCGCTGGAACCGGCGGCGCTGGAACCGGCGGCGCTGGTGGCGCAGCGGGTACTGGTGGCGCAGCGGGCGCGAGCAGCGGCGTCGGCGGAGCAACCGCAGGAGCGGGCGGCCTTGGGAGTGGCGGCGCTGGCGCAGGTGGCGCGGCGGCTGGAGCTGGCGGAACCGGCGGCGTCCAGGAGCACAAGTCCCTGATGGTGCTGTTGCCGCTCCCCGGGATCCTCACGGATTCAAGCCTCGCGAGCACCCTGGAGTCGACGGAGTACTTCGGCAGTGTGAGCCTCTCACCGACTGACAACCCCGCGTTGCTCTACACGAACGCCGTGGCGTCCAACACGCTGTCCATTGCAGACACCCAGGCGCTCAGCCTGCGCACCGTGGATCTGAAGGCGCCGGTGCGGGCCGTGTTCGCGACGCCCGACGGTACCCACGCGGTGGTGCTCCAGGGGCAAGCGCCGGGCTCGACGAAGGCAGGTGGCTTTTCCATCGTGCCTGCGGCGGAGTTGCGCGCTCCGAAGATCGTCGGCACTGACGCCGCGCCGATGAGCGTGGCTATCAGCCCAGACAGCGATCGAGCGCTCATCACCGTGCGCTCGGACGACAAGCGACTGTACGGCGTGTACCTGGTGCAGATCCCGAGCCTGCAGGTGGATTACTTCACCCTGGCGAGCCCGCCGCTCGCCGCCGGCATGGTCGCCGGGGCTCGCCGTGGTTTCGTAGCCCAGGAGCACCCCGAGGGCCGCGTGACCTTCATCGACCTCGACCAAGGTGAGCCCCGCACGCTCACCGGGTTCGAGCTGGGCGCGAAGGTGGTCGATTAAGCCGCGCGGAAACCCGAGTCGTTTCAGCTCAGGCCAGGTCGATGCGCCTGGCGCCTACGATCGCGCCGCTCGGGTCGCTCACCAGAGCGGCTACGCTCAAGTTGCCGGTCGTGACGCCAGTTTTGGGGGTGAGGACCGCCAGGTCTGGCTTCCACTCGCCCGTGGCCCCGGCGCTGCCTTCCAGCTCAACACTGCGCTCGAGCAGGCTGCGCACGACGTGGACGTGGCTCAAGTCTTCACCGCTGTTCTCCCCGCGCGGCACCGCGTTGTGCGCTGAGTTCTGTAGCAAGAGCAGCGTGAGCTTGAGACCCTGCGTGGACGTGATCGTGTGGTAGCGAACCGCACCGCCCTCGTAGTTCAGCTCCAAGCGGGCAAGCGTCGCGACCTTTTTTTCCATGCGGATCAGATCCTCGATCTCGCCCTCCGCCGAGCCCAGCGCCGAGTGGCGTCCGTTGATGACGGCCTGGGGTGTGAAGACTCGGCCGCCGCTCAGGCGTGACGCGTACACGCGCTGGCGTGCGGAGTAGCGCGCGCTGCTGTAAGGATCGGCCCACCCCAGGTAGTTCCAGTAGTCGACGTGGAAGCTCAACGTGAGCACCGACTCGTCGCCGTGTTCCGTTAGCGTGCGCAACACGCGGTCTGCGGGCGGACAGCTCGAGCAACCCTGAGAGGTGAAGAGCTCCACGACGGCGATGCCGGCGCCTGCAGCCTTGGGGAGCCGGTGTTCGCCGGGTTGAGCGCCTTGGCGGCTCGCGCTGTGAGGCTCTGCGGAAGCTCCTGCTGGCGCCTCGGTGGCCCGCGAACACGCCAGGGCAAGGGCGCCGCCAAGCCAGGCGCGGCGACTGAGGAAGGCTCTGTGGGAGTCAGGCACGCTCGGGGTACGTGGCACTCTCCCGCTGGTTACACATCAAACGAGGCGTTATACGCATGCCATGGCTAGCGACTGGATCCGCGTCCACGGAATCGAGCTCGAGTGCGTGGTGGGAATTTACCCCCACGAGCGCAATCAGAACCAGCCCCTGGTCGTGGACCTGGAACTCGGCTTGGACCTCAGCGCCGCCGGCAGGAGTGGCCGCATCGCGGACACCCTCGACTACGACCGCGTTACCGACCAGGTGATCAGCCTGCTGAGCTTTCGCCGCTATCGTCTGCTGGAGAACGCAGGGGAGGAGCTCGCGGCCATGCTGTTCGGTGTCCAACCCAGCCTCGAGGACGTGCGCATCCGCATCAAGAAGCCTCAAGCCCTCCAGGGGCGCGCGAGAGCGGCAGAAGTCGAGCTGCAGCGGCGCCGGGACCAATTTCCGCGTGGAGAAGAGTCTGCGCGCTTTGGGCGCGTCGAGGTGTTGCTCGAAACCGGGGAGGCGGGACTGTATCTGCTACACGTCGCGCCAGGCGCCGAGATCTCTGCGCACCGGCACGAGGAGATGCGGGAGCTCGAGTGGCGTGTGAAGGGTAAGCTCGCCCGCGACGGTGAGCGCATTCGGGGTCTCGCGCCCGTCGCCTGGCAAAAGGGGCAAGTCCACCACTACAAGAACCTTGGTAATGACTGGGCGACGCTCTTCTGCTGTGACGTCCCGGCGTTTATCCCCAGCGACGAGATCGAAGTTCATGTTGTGTCTCTAGAGGCCGACGCATGACCGCTCTGGTGACCGGAGTGAGCCGCGGCATTGGCCGCGCGGTGGCGCTGGAGCTGATCCGACAGGGCGATGTCGTCGGGGTGTATCGCCAGGACCACGCCGCGGCTCAGCGCCTCGCCGCCGCGCTCGCTGGCGAGGCTGCGAAGCTGCGCTCCTTCGCTTGCGATCTGTGCGACCCAGAGGCGCGCGAGGGGCTGCTACAGCGCCTTAGCCTTGGCGGTGAACATTTCCGTGGGGTAGTGCTGAACGCGGGCGTGGCTCACTACTCAGCCTTCGTGGGTAGCAGCGCCACGACTGTGGACCCGTTGCTCTCGGAGCTCAGGAGCAACCTGGAAGCGCCGCTCTTGCTGCTTCGAGGCCTGCTCGAGGCCAAGCTGGTCGCTGACGGGGCGGCGGTCGTTTTCATGAGTAGCAACCTGGTGCGCCACGCGCTGGCCGGGCACGTCGGCTACTCGGCGGCGAAGGCTGGACTCGAAGGCGCGGTCAAACAGCTCTGCGCGGAGCTTGGTCCAAGTAGGATCCGCGTGAATGCCGTGGCTCCTGGACTGATCCGGACGGATATGACAGCCCATCTGGGCGAGGCGGAGATGACCGTCTACGCCGAGCAGGTTCCGCTCGGACGCGTCGGTCGACCCGAAGATGTGGCGCAGTGCGTGAGCTTCTTGCTGTCTGAGCAGTCCGCCTACATCAGCGGTCAAGTGATCGACGTCGACGGTGGCTGGGGTTGCCGCTGAGCGATGCGTGCGGCCACACTTGTTTCCGCTAGCTAGCTCGGCGTGCGATCGCCGCAATCGCTTCGGCGATCGTCTCCCAGAGGGGCTCGGGTAGGTCGTGGCCCATGCCCGGGAGCTCCAAGAGCGACGCCCCGGCTATCGCCTGGGCGGTGTCGCGGCCCCCTTCGACGGGGATCAGCGGGTCGGCACTGCCATGGATCACGAGGCTTGGCGCCATCACCTGGGCCAGCGCCTCCCGCCGACTGCCGTCGACGATCACTGCGGCAAATTGGCGTACGAAGCCTGCCGGGTGGGTCCCACGATCGAAGACGCGCCCAGCTGTCTTGCGCGCGCGCTCAGGGCCAACCAGCCCAGGGCTGCCGATCACCCGCCAGAGCTTCTCGCTGTAGTCAATGAACGCGTCGCGATCAGCGGGCGGCGGAGCGATCAGTGCCATGAAAGCCTCGCGTTTCCCCGAGGGAAGGGAAGGGTGCCCCGTCGTCGACATGATGCTCGTCAAGCTCTTCACGCGCTCAGGGAAGTGAATCGCGAGGCGTTGAGCAATCATCCCACCCATGCTCGCTCCGACGATGTGCGCCTGCTCGTAGCCCAAGCCCTGGATGAGCGAGACGGCGTCACGCGCCATATCCGTCAGTGTGTAGTCCACCTCTGGCGTTTCGCCCGCTGTGACCTTCTCCATCAGCTCGAAGATGCGGGGCATCGCCAGGTGGTCGAGGTGACTCGAGAGACCGATGTCGCGGTTGTCGAAGCGCACCACGTAATAGCCATGGTTCGCGAGCAGGCGACAGTAGTCCTCGTCCCACTGCACGCACTGGGCGCCTAGGCCCATGATGGACAGCAGCAGCTCGTGCCCGGGATCGCCGAATGCTTCGTAGTAGAGTTCGAGGGGCACGCCGCCGGTGTTCGAGGCGTCTTCGATTCGCAGGGTGGGCATCGGCGCGGACCGTGCCACAGGCAACGTGGTGCCTCACCCCAAAAACACCGTGACAACCTTGGGCCGCGAACAAGGCTCGGTCGCGCGGCGCTCTCAGTTCTCAGCCGGGATCCAAATCCCGTGAAATGTGACGGGTACGTGGTGGTCGAAGAATGCTCGAAACACTGGACCGGCACACAGCTCTTGAGTGTCGAACACCGCCAGGTGGCTGCGATCGCTGGCGCCGTCGTACACCAGGCTGAGCAACCAGCCATCGCCCTCCGGCGCATCGGGCGTGCGCGGCACGAGGATCCCCTCGGAAGCGAACGTCCCCGCCGGGAGCAGGTATTCTTCAAGTTCGCCGCTTGCGGTGTGGACGCGCCCCAGGCCCGTCTGAGCTCCGCGCGCGGTGACGACCCAGGCTTGAGTGAACTCCCTACCCTCGAAGCGCGGGTCGATACGCGGGAACTCGCACGGCACCGACGACAGGCGCTCTCGGTGCAGCGTCGCGCTGCGGGGATTGAGGCGCACCCGCTCATAGCGCCCGGGTTCGCTGATCACCCCCTGCTCCAGATCGCCAAAGCTAGCGAAGTCGGGGTAGGCGACCAGGTCCAGCACAAGCTCTCCGAGCCGCTCGAATGCTCCCGCGAAGTGCCACTGGTAGAACGCTTCTGTGCGGAAACGTTTCACCTCGCCGGGCCGGTCGATGGGAACGATGATCACCTCGGTGCCGTGTTCCGGGTGCCACTCGAAGAGCTGGGAGAAGCCGCCAATCCCGAGCAGCGCCCGCCAAACTTGGACTTCGGCGGGCGCGACCAAGAACACCAAGTGATTCTCCGTCGCGATGAAGTCGTGAAGCATCACCGCCCGCTCGAGGCGCAGGCGCGCGAGGTGGCGCGCCGCCCCGACGTCCGGTAGCTCATACAGGTCAAGACTCACTTCGCGCCCGTAGGACACTCCGAAGTTGTAGCTGGCGCGGCGACCTACGACGCGGTGGGGGTGAGCGGAGAAAGGACCCCGCACCACATCCCCCAGCCGCGTGACTCCAAGAGTCGTTAGATCCGTGGGGTTCAGCTCGGTTGGAGGGGCCGCCTCCATGAGGCCGAGCAGCCGTCCTTGCCAGCTCATGACGCTGGTGTTTGCGGTGTTCTTGGTGCGCATTGCGAAGCCGTTGGTCAGGCGTCGCGGCCAGGCGGCCACGGTTCCGTAAAGCGGCCTCCCCGCTGCGCGTTCCTCCAGGAGTTCGCTGCTCTGCACGAGGCGTTGAGCACCGAACGCACCCGCCCCGTCGAGGCGCACGGCGCTCGGCGCCCCGTCAGCTTCGAACAGGTGGGGGTAGGGCACGCCGAACGATTCGAACAGTCCAGGACCGTTGCGGACCAGCGTGCCTCGGAGCCCTTCGGGCAGCATTCCCTCGGTGAGCAAAGATTCGAAGCCATGCTCTCTTGCGAGCGAGCGACGCTGAGCCTGAGGAATTTCAAGACGTTGGCGCTCGTGGGGAGCGTGAGCGCCTGGACCGCGCGGCACGAAGCGGGAATTACTTCCAAGGGTGCTCGGTTGCATCATCGATTCTTTCCAAGTGAGAGCAATGCTTACAGAAAGCAATGCTCACATAGCGCCTGGTGGGAGTGCGTCAATCGTGTAACTGACGAATGTGAGCGGTGCTTCTCTCCCTCACCCCCACCTCAAACGATCTCCCATCAGCCGAAAAAACGAAAGACCGCGTTCACGCCGTGGTGGCGTGAGCTGCCCAGTACCGACGCAGCCCGAGCGACTGCGCATTGAGACGCCACCCACAGTGGCGAGCTTGGAGCCCCCTTGACCAATCCAGAACCGCAAATCGCCAGCCCTTCGAACCATCCCGTCTCGAGCACGAACGGCGCCAAGAAGCCGCCGCTACGTGAAGCGCTGGTGCAAGCGACCCTCGAGCTGGTTGAAGAAGTGGGGCCGGCGGCGGTGAGCGTGCGTGAGGTGGCGAGGCGCGCTGGTGTGTCGAGTGGCGCGCCTTTCCGGCATTTCCCTGACAAGTACGCGCTGATGGCTGCGGTTGCGGAGGAAGGCGTGAAGCGCCTCAACGAGGTGACCGAGGCGGCAATTGGCGACTTGGCCGAGCGTGATCCGCTGGAGGCGTTTCGCCAAGCCGGGCTTGCTTATGTCCGCTTCGCCGTCGCGCACCCCGCGCATTTTCGAGTGATTTGCGTCCCCGAGTACGCCGCGTACTCTCAGGCGCTGCGCGATGGGTTGCATCACGGCCGGGCCCAGCTGAAGGCGCTGATCGTGGCGGCTCAAAGTCGCGGCGCGATCATCCAAGGTGATCCAGAGAGCATCATGCTCGCGGCCAACGCGATGATCTATGGCGTGGCGCGCATGTTCGTGGATGGCCAGATGCAGGCGGAAGGCATCGGGACGGAGCTGGCTGAGGAGAGCGCGTCTACACTCACGGAGCTCTTGGGGCGCGGCATCGTGGAGCCCTCCTACTCCGCCCAGGCCAGCTGAGATCAGCGGCCGAGACTTCTGAACGGATAGCGTGCAGGCGGTTACCTGTTTTTTACCGCTTGCATGCTAAACACCCGCCGAGGAGCGTGAGCAGTGCGCTCTCTTCAGGGTCCGTCAGCAGCATGAGTCAGGAGGAGCAGAAGAACCTGCCAGACGAGGGGGAGCAGGACAGCCCAGGTGCTGAGTCCGGCGTGGCGCCCACGTCACCCGATGACCCACCGCAGACGACTCGCTCGGGGGGCGACGTAGCGGTGCCGCCAGACACCGAGCCCGATCCCAAGGCGCTGAGCACGCTCGTTGCGATTGCTCCGGCGACCCGCAGGGACTCCGAAGACCCCGCAGTGATGAGCCTGCGCCCGACCGAGCAAGATATTGGTGCCGCGCGGCAAGCACTGAAGCGCGTGACCATGATCCGACCTGGCGACGCCGCGGAGCCGCCTAGCGATCCCGCGCAAGCGTACATTGGGTGCGTGATTGACGACCGCTATGCCATCGAGTCGGTGCTCGGAAAAGGCGGCATGGGTGTGGTGTATCGCGCACGGCACCAGGTCATCGACAAGCTGATTGCCGTCAAGATCCTGCTGCCGAACTTCGCAACGGATCCCGAGGTCACCGAGCGCTTCGTGACCGAGGCGCGTTCCGCTTCGGCGATCGGCAACAGTCACATCGTCGACATCAACGACTTCGGCGAGCTGCCCGACGGATCGACGTACTTCGTGATGGAGTACCTCGATGGTCACCCCCTAGGCCGAGTGATTCGCGACCAGGCGCCGCTCTCCCAGTCGCGCATCGTGCATATCGGTCAACAGATTGCTCGTGCCCTGGGTGCTGCGCACGCCGCCCAGATCGTGCATCGCGATCTGAAGCCGGACAACATCTTCATTCTGAATGGAGACAACGGTCCGGACTACGTGAAGGTCCTGGATTTCGGCATCGCCAAGGTCGCGCGGGGGCAAAACAAGATCACCCGCGCGGGCACCATCTTCGGCACGCCGCACTACATGTCGCCGGAGCAAGCTTCGGGTGCAGACGTCGACGCTCAGAGTGACGTCTATTCCCTGGGGATCTTGCTCTACGAGATGGCTACCGGCGAGGTGCCCTTCGACTCGGACAACCCGATGGGGCTGTTGACGCAGCACATGTTCACGCCCCCGCCGCCGCCCAGCCGCTTCAATCCGGAGATTTCGCCCGGCCTCGAGGCGGTGATCCTCAAGTGCCTGGCGAAAGAGCCCGAACACCGCTTTGGCAGCATGCCCGCCCTTGGACTCGAGCTCGAGTTCCTGGCGAAGGGAGTCGATCCGCAGTGCCTGGAGGAGCTCCGACGATTCCCCGAACGCTTCAAGCTGGATGAGAGCTGGGCGCGTCAGCGCTTCGGGAGGCGCGGCGGCGCTGGGCGCGTCATCGCCGTGGCTATCGTGGCGCTGTTGGTTGGAGCAGGGGCCGTGGTCCTCACGCGTCCGAGCCTGGGGCCGGAGCCCGAGGATCCGGAGGTTCCAGCGACGGCTTCCGCGCCCGAGATTGCCAGCGAGGAGCCCCTGCCGAGCGCGCGCGCGAACGCGATCGCGGTCGCGATCGTGGTCGCGCCCATTGACGCCCACGTGTTTCGTCAGGGGCGCGATCTGGGCGCGATGCCGGTGACCATCCACGTGATCCCTGGGGAAAAAGTGGAGGTCGAGGTCAAGCGGGACGGGTTCCACCCGAAGACACTCACCCTGAGCGGTAAGCGACGCCGCGTCGTGGTTGAGCTTCAACCCATCCCTGGAGCCAAGCCTGCGGTGCCCGTCCCGGACGCCGGAATGGATCTGGACGCCGCGTTGGGTGCCCATGCTTCGCCTGATGCAGGGGTGCCTGACGATTGGGTCGAACTCGACGAGCCGGAGTTTCAGGAGCTACCCGGCCCGAGCGCGACTGCGACCAGTAGCGCCGCCGTTCCCAGCGCCTCCGCCGGTCCCAAGCCAGCCAGCAGCTCGAGCGCCGCTCCAGCTCCGTCCCCGCCCGCGTCGGTAGACCCAGAGTAGCGCGCGGAGGGCCCCGAAGTTTGGCTAGACTCCAGCCATGGAGTTCTCCGACATCGAGGTCGTGGATCATGTGCTCGCGGACCCGGACGCCCGCGTGCGCGAACTCGCGCTGGCTCGACCTCAGAAAAAGAACGCGTTCTCCGTCGGACTCGCCAGCGACCTCGCGCTTGCCGTGCGGCAAGCTGATGCGGAGCCCGGTGTGCGCGCCATCCTGGTGAGCGCTCGGGGAGACGTGTTCAGCGCTGGGGCCGATCTCAGCCTGTTCCTCGGGCAGGGGCCGGAGCTCGGCGAGCGTGACCCAGACACGCTGACGCTCCCTGACAAAGTCCATGAGTGCCTTCAAGCCTGCAAGACACCGCTCATCGCGGTGGTTTCGGGCAAGGCGGTCGGGATGGGGGTGACGCTGCTCCCACACTTCGACCTCGTGTACGCGTCGGATCGGGCGAGCTTCAGCTGTCCTTTCGTGAAGCTCGGTCTCGTGCTGGAGTTCGGGAGCTCGTTCTCGCTGCCACGCTTGATCGGGCGCCAGCGCACCAACGAATTGATGCTGCGCGCCAAGCCCATTGATGCCGAGACTGCGGAGCGCTGGGGGTTGGTTACCCGCGTCTTTCCTCACGACAGCCTGTTCGAAAGCGCGCTCGGCATCGCGCAGGACATCGCAGCCCTCCCCCCCGGAGGCGTCCAAAAAACCAAGGCCCTGATCCGCGATGGAGAGCAGACTCCAGAGTGGACCGCCTGCCTGCACGCCGAGGAAGCGGTGCTCCAGAGTTGCTACGGCTCGGACGAGAACATACGCGCGGCGATGGCATTCTTCAGCCGCAAGGGCTGACCGCGCTTGGGGGACGCCGGGATTGCACTTTGTCCCGCCCGGCGTATGGTCCGCCCCAGAAGCCTCATGACCGAATCTTCGTCTGCCGATAGCGCGCGCGATCTACTCGACAAGCTGAGAATCCCACTGGTGCTGGTCGCCATCGTCTTGATGACAGCCGCTGGCAAGCTGGAAGACATTCGGCCGTTTGCTGCCCGCGCGATCGTGTTTGGGGTCCCCATCGTGGCGGTGCTGTACACCTCCATTGGGCTGCTCGACACCCATCCAACGCTCAAGAACGTTGGCCTCGCGCTGAGCGGCGTGAGCCTGTTGGCTGCGCTCTGGGTCGGTTACGGATTGTTTCAGGTGCGTGCGCCTCTCGCTTCAGCAGACCTCACGGAAGCGGCTCCGCGTGCCCTCAGCATCCCCGACGCGCGCCACGACGTGGAGCTGGTGGTTCACGGAAAGGTACTGCGTGCGGATCAGGGACGCCTTGCCTTGACCGTCACTCGTGACGGTCACGAACAGACCGTGGAGCATGCTTTCGAGCGCCATTTGGTAGGGAAGCAGGGCCAGGTTTCCGTTCAGCACGCTTGGCGCGAGCGCTTGAACCTCGAAGGTCAAGGGCCCGTGCAAGTGGCGGTGAGTCACGCTGACAGTGATATCAAGCAGCCGATTGGGCTCGAGCTGTTGCCGCCTCCGATCTACCCGAAACTGCCCAAGGCGGCGCTGATTGGCCTCTTGGGCCTTGCGGTCATCGTGCAGGCGATGGTGGCGAGACGCGGCCTCAAGGCGCCGGTTGCGACGGGCGTCGCGATCGCGTTGACGTTTGCTGCGTATGCGCCCGAGCTCGTGGACCCGGAGCGGCCATACGATGGCGTTTTTGGGCTGATGATTGCCGCCCTGATCGCCGCTGCGGCGGGGCTCCTGGCGGGCTTCGTCGTCACCAAACTCTTGCGCCCAAAGGCGACCACACAGCCCGCGAAGGGCCCGGCTTGAGCCGCGAACCCGCGAGTTCCGAGTTTCGTGAGCGGTTGCGAACCGCGGCCAAGGTACGCGACGTTGACGCGTTCCTCACGGACGTTTGGCAGCGCGAGGCCCGTCTGCTCCCCCAGCTGTGCGGCGACTTGACGACCATCATCGATGGCGACGAGCTCGCGGGGCTGGCATGCGAGCCCCACGTCGAGAGCCGACTGGTACTCAAAGAGGGTGAGCACTACCGCATGCGCCAGGGGCCTTTTTCCGCGCGGGATTTCTCCCGGCTCCCAGCCGCTGGTTGGACCCTGCTAGTGCAAGATGTCGACAAGCACCTGCCGGCGGCGCGGGAGTTCCTGGAGGGCTTCAACTTCGTGCCGCGCTGGCGGCTAGACGATCTGATGGTGAGCTTCGCAGCACCCGGTGGTGGCGTAGGACCTCACATCGACTCCTACGACGTCTTCTTGTGCCAGGCACTGGGACGCCGCCGTTGGGAGCTGAGCACCGCGGTTGATGGCGACGCTCTATGTGTTGATTGCGAGCTCAAGGTGCTGCGTCAGTTCGAGGCAGAACAACGCTTCGAGCTCGCGCCGGGGGATTGCCTGTACCTGCCCGCGGCCGTTGGACACGATGGAGTCGCCATCGACGAGTGCATGACGTTCTCCGTTGGGTTCCGTGCGGTTGAGGCGGTCGAGCTCCTGAGCGGCGGTTCACTAGCCGCAGAGCTTTCCCAGGCCTGGCTCCGCCGCGCGCCGCCGCTCGGACGTTCTGGCTACGTGGATGGACTCGTGTTCTCACCCCCAAACCCTGGGGAATTGGCCGAGGAGACCCTGCGGCGTTACCGGGCGCAGGTCAGGGCACTACTCGAGCTGCCTGCGGAAGAGCTGGATGGGCTGATTGACGCCTCGCTTGCGCGCTTTCTTACGGAACCAAAAGAGAGTCAGGTCTTGGAGCCCCCCGAGGAGGCGATCGACGCTTCGGAGTTGCTGGCGCGCCTGGCAGGCGGTGCGCGCCTCCGTCATCACCCAGCGTCGCGTTGGCTGCTAGTGCGGGGGGGGAGGGGCGCGGCAGCGTACGTCTCCGTGGATGGGGAACTCTATGAGTTGGGCCCTGAGAGCTTGACGTTCGGCTCGTGCGTGACTGATCAGCTTGCTCTGCCGATGCAGATTATCCACAAAGAAATAACCCACTCGCGGCACCTGGAGTTGGTGCTGGAGTGGGTCAATCGTGGTCAGCTCGTCTGGGCTGAGTGAGTCATCGCGCGTCCTGCGCCAGAAGTCAGCTGCCCTTGAGCCGCTTCGCGAGCTTCGGATCCCGGGCGAGGTACTCGCTGGTGAACACCTGCACCAGGCTGAGCTCTTCGCTGCTGCCGACCAGCGCCTGCAGGCCACCGAGCCCGCCGCTCAAGTTGCAGTGCTTGAACTCAGCTGGCTTGCCGTCCACGGTGCTGCCGAAGGTGCGCACCACCGTGTTGGGGCCGAGGGCATCGCAGCTCGCGGGGCCGGCGGGCTTGGTGGAGATGATGAAGGCCTTGGGCTCCTCGTTCCAATACTTCACCTTGATGGGCGTCGGATCCCCGGCGGCGGTGCGCGTCGCGTCGCACCACCCCTCTTTCTTTTCCTTCTTGTCGGGGCAAGTGGCGCTCTTGGCGATCTTGCTGCCGTCGTCCTTGCCCTGCTCGGCGAGTTGCTTCACGAGCGCCGTGATCGCGTCCGCGGTGGCTTGGCGAGCCTTCTTCTTGGCCTCCGCGTCGAGCTCAGCCTTCTCCGCGGCGGTGATCTCACCGTCCAGCGCGCTCGCCGAGGCGGCCTCGCAGTAGGTGTAAGCCCGCTCGCGCCACTGACGCGCGAGGTTGAAGTCCTTGGAGGTGATGCTCTGGCGCGTGACCTGCAGCGCCTCGTTGCACTTCTCCTGGTTCTTCTGCGAGCAGCCAGCAGCCAGCACGCTGGCAGCCGCGACGCCTCCAAGCAAAAGCCAGCGGGTTGCTCGCATCCACGACGCCCCGGTAGCTCCGGTGCTCTGGCCCAGGGCCTTCGGCTGATTCATCGCTTGGTTCCTTCCTCGCTGCATAGCTGCGCCCGACTATAGACCAGGCACGCAATTCGCGAGCAAGTCTCGAGTGCGGGCGGCTTGGGCGGCGTCGCGAGATGCCTCGGTTTGCCTCGGAATGGGACTTTCCCTGGATTCGTGGACTCGCCCAGACTCAGCCTTGGCTTCGGCGCATCTGCCGCTATAAACGGGCCGTGTCCGCTTCTGAAGGCGATGCTCCGACGCTAGAACCGAGCGCAGACTCGCCCGAGGTGAGCCCTGCGGCGGAGCCATTGCCGGCCGCCGCTCGACTGCGACCGCGCTGGACGTGGATCGTCTGCGCGCTGCTGCCGTGTGTGCTGCCGTTGCTTGGCTTTGGGCTAGACCGCCTGGCTAGCCTAGGCGAGGTCCAGCGCGGGGTCAGCTTGGGGTCGCTCGCGCTCTCCGGGCTCAACCACGACGAGGCAACCGCGCAGGTCGCGCCGCTTGGCAAGCGCGTCGAGCAGGGCCAGCTGAAGTTGGGGATCGGCGCGAACCTGCTGGAGCTAGATGCTGAGACGATCGGTGCCCGGTGCGACGTGGAACAGAGCGTGGGTCGGGCGTTCGCCGCGGGACGCTCGGGGGGAGTTGGCTCGCAGTTCGTGTGGTGGCTCGAGTCCTTCGTGAGGGGGCACACCGTAGACCTCGTCGTGAGCCTCGACGACGCTCGGTTCGAGGCGGAGCTCGGCCGTCTCGAACAGACTGCGCTGGCACATCCACCCTTCGAGGGTGCGGTGGTGCTTCAGGGGGATCAGTTGGTTGGCAAGCCTCCGGCTGCTGGCTGGGTCGTGGACCACGCCGCGACGCGAGAGGCCGTGCTGGCAGCGTTCGCAGACGGCTCGGCACACGGCGCGCGTTTCGCCCGCGCAGAGCTCGTGCGTCGCGAAGCCAAGGTCACCGCGGGCGAAGTGGACGCGGCCCTGGCGCTCGCGAACTCGCTGGTCAAGCAGCCAATTCGCCTGGAGAACAGTGAAGAAGAAGTCGAGGTAAAATTTACCGTACGGGAACTAAAGTCGAGCGTGCGCACCCGCCCAGGGCCGACTGGGGGGCTCGAGGTGTACTTCGACCCGACCGCGGTCGAGAAGAAGCTCGAACCGCTGCGGAAGAACCTCGAGGACGAACCGAAGAACGCTCGCTTCGTGGCGGAGGGGGATCGCGTGAAGATCGAGCCCTCTCGTCCGGGGACGCTGCTCGATGCGGCCGCGGTCGCAAAGGAGCTGGAGACCGCAGCGCGGGCGGGGCAGGCAACTGGAAAGCTGCCGATCCAGCGCAGTGCGCCGCCTTCGTTCACAACCGAAGACGCAGAAGCCCTGGGCATCAAGGGGCTAGTGTCCAGCTTCACGACCTATCATGCCTGCTGTCAGAAGCGCGTACAGAACATCCACCTGATCGCTGACCTCTTGAACGACACCATCGTCAAGCCGGGTGAGCGCTTCAGCGTGAATGAGTACATTGGACCGAGGACCCACGGAAAAGGCTTCGTGGAAGCTCCCACTATTTCTCGCGGGGAAATGGTGGACAGCTACGGGGGCGGGATTTCGCAGTTCGCGACCACGATGTTCAACGCCGTGCTCGACGGCGCGTACGAGATCATTCAGCGCCAGCCTCATAGTTACTACTTCACCCGTTACCCTGAGGGGCACGAGGCGACGCTCTCCTTTCCGGTGCCAGACCTGATCTTCAGGAACGACACGCAGGCGGGCATGCTGATCAAAACCGAGTACGGCTCCACGTTCATCCGCGTGAAGATTTACGGGGACAACGGCGGCCGAAAGGTGCGCCGGATCGTGAGCCGCCGGTTCGACATCGTGAAGCCCGACGTCGAGTACGAGGCTGATGACAAGATGGACCCAGAAAAGGAAAAGGTCCTGTACGGAGGCATGGACGGCTGGTCGGTTGTGGCTACTCGTATCATCACGTATCCCGACGGAAAAAAGAACGAAGAGGGACGCAAGGTCGTTTACAAGCCGCGCACCCGGATCGTGAAGGTTCATCCCTGTAAGATCCCGAAGGGGTTCGAGGGTTACACGGGCGACCGTTGCCCAGAGCCCGAGGAGCCCGACGCTGGCACCCCAGAGGGTGAGGACCAGGCAGCGCAAGAACCCCTCGCTCCAGACGCAACAGAAGACGACCTCGAATAGGCCTTCGGTGCAGCACGCCCATTGGCTAGGCTCTCGGTGGTGATGGGGGAAAAGCCAGCGGCCAGAGTCGCGAACGCCTCGACTCTCGATGCGCGTCCGTTGCTAGCGCGTTATCCAAGGCTCGCGGGCACCGGGTGGTCAGCGTTGGGACTCTTTCCGACCCGGGTCGATTGCGCGAGCGAGCTCGCCCGTGAGATCGCGCCTGAGGGCAACGGAGAGCTGTGGTTGAAACGTGACGACCTCTCGCATCCAATCTACGGAGGCAACAAGGTTCGCACGCTCGAGATCCTGCTTGGTGCCGCGCGGCAACAGGGGGCGACGCGCGTTTACTCGACCGGGGCGTTCGGCTCGAACCATGCCGTGGCCGCGCTGCTGCACGGGGCGCGGCTTGGGCTGCAGGGTGGGGTCGTGCTGTATCCCCAGCCTGTCTCGATGGCCGCGCGGGAGAACCTCGAATGGATCCTGAGTCTCGACCCCGACGTCGTTTGCCTGCCGCATTGGTCCACACTGCCCGTGGGAATAGCTCTCGCGCGCCACGGTGAGCGCAAGCGCGGAGGACTTGCCGAGGTGATGGTTCCTGGAGGCGCAACTCCGCTGGGAGCGCTGGCGTACGTTTCTGCGGGTCTGGAGCTCGCGGAGCAGGTGGCTCGCGGCGAGTGCCCGGCGCCGCGTCGCATCGTCGTCGGCGTAGGTTCATGCTGCACGTCCGCAGGCCTGTTGGTTGGCCTCCACCTCGCCGCGCGTCTCGGTGTCGCATTTCGGGATACGCTCCCGCAGCTCCACAGTGTGCGGGTGACACCGTGGCCGGTGACGGCTCCATGGCGCATCTTGGACCTCGCGGTGCGCGCGTCGGAGGAGCTCGCTGCCCTCTCCGGTGACCGCGCCTTGGTTTGTACCCGCGAGCAACTAGCCAGCAAATTTCGCGTTGAAACGGCGTTCTTCGGTGCCGGCTATGGTGAGCCCACCGAGAGCGGCGTGCGTGCCATGGAAGTCTGGCGCCGCGGCGCGCCCGATATGGTCTTGGACACGACCTATTCGGCGAAGAGTGCGGCGTGCGTCGTTCGCCACCTGAGGGCGCACGCGCCAGGCCCGACGCTCTACTGGGCCACCAAGTCGAGCGCGCGGGTTCCAGACTTCATCGCGGCGGGTCCAGGTGGCGCGAGCCGCACGGCTCCCACGCGAATGCAGCGCTGGCTCGGATCCGCACGGACTACGCATACGTCAGCGTAGCCGGTATCTGGCAGTCCGGTTGCGGCGCCGCGCGTCGCCCTAACCAACAAATACTTCATCGGAACACTCAAGTCGGCAGCGGCGAGGGTCGTTGATTGAAGCTGAGTGAAGGACCTCACGTCAGAAGACCTAGGTCGCTTCAGTTGTTTGAAATTGTTTCATATTTCTGACCCCAATCGCTGCTTGATGTCAGCCTGAGGTCGCGCTGACTCGCGCTGACTCGCGCTGACTCGCGCTGACTCGCGCTGACTCGCGCTGAACGGGAGCCCTTCACGTTTCGGCTCAACGCTATCGAGAGCTGCTGCGGTGTTGGGGGCGTGCGACGCGGAAACAAGCCGTTCAAAAATGGTTTCCGCGCGTGCGAGATCGTGCGCCATGAGGCGCGAAGCTCACTGGAGAGACGCGTCCTCCTCGAACGTCGACGTCGTACACGCAATCTTGCCTCACGCATCGTGAGAATCCACGACGCCTAACCCAACCAAGGGATGGTGGGTCTCCTCTGTAGAGCAGATACTCAAGAGAGCGGCTCAAGTTCGAGTCAGAGAATCCATGGCGCGGCACCAGCACCACCCTTCGGGAACACCGGAGTAAACACAACCTTCAACCAAGCAACGGAGTCAGGGGAGCAACGCAACCGGAGTCCACGCAGCCACAGGCTGCCAGACTTCGCCGTAAGGAAAGTGATGATGCGCAACCACACGCATCCCCACATCGAGTCATTGAGGAACCTACCTGGAAACACCGCGGCGAAGGACAGCGAGGCATCTACAGCCTGAAGCGGCGTCACCAGGGAGAGGCCCAGCGTGGCCTCTGAATTCCGAAGCAACGTAAAGGCAGCCAAAAATGGCTGTGGAGCGCGGATCACAGGTTTCAGCTGGACCAAGCATTTGCTGGACAACGTGTTGGTTCGCTACACTGACTGGATTCAGTTAGTGAGGGGGCCTTCATCGGATGCTGGGCGTCGATGCTCAGCATTCGCAAAACGTGGGGACGTGCTGCAGACATCCCTGCCGCGGCTACACATCAGCCGCTGCAGCGGCTGCAGCTGTGGATGACGACGGCGCTGTGGACAACGACGGCGCTGTGGACAACGACGGCGCTGTAAATGACGGCAGCGCTGGCTAGCGGCAGCGCGATAGCTGCCGATCCAGTGTTGCGCGCAGACGAAAGATGAAACCTCGGGGAACCAAAAGTAGGACGATTCGTCCTACCCAAACGACAATCCCTTACGGAAACACCGTTGAACGAACGTGAACTCTGGGCTAATCCATGGTCTTATGCGGGTAAAATCACGCGCAGGTCGGCGCACCAACAAGTCCGATAACAAGGTCTCCGCCACCAAGCCGCGTGACATCGCATGGCCGGAGGCGGTATTCGACACGCGTCGCGGAAAGCTCAGACCCGAAGATGCGTACGCCGTTGGAAGGCTGATCGTCGAGGATCTCTACGCTGGCGAGCGTCCTGAACACGGCCGTCGGGGGCGAACGACGTTCCGCAAGATCGCTTCCGAGTTGGAGGGGCGCATGAGCGCTCAAGCCCTCTACCGCTGTGCGGCGATCTATGAGATGTGCCGCGATCTCGGGATGCAACCAGACTGGGAGCATGTCGGGATGAGTCACCTCAGTCTCGTCCTCGGATTATCTGCTGCCCAGCAGCGCCGCCTGGTGAGTCAAACAGAGAAGCAGCGATGGTCCGTCGAGAAGCTGCGTACAGAGGCGACCCGCCTCCGCGCGACACGCAAGGCGCGCAAGGGGCGAAAGCCACTGCCTCGATTTGCGAAGGCCGTCAGACAACTTGATCGTTTCGCCGACGGTCGAGAAGACCTGCTGGGAGATCTCGAGAGTGCCTCGAGTCTTGACCCGCAAGCGCTCAACGAAATGATCGATCGAGTTACCGCGCTTCGTGGCCAGCTCGACACGTTGGCCAAGGCACTTCGCCAAGCTGCGAAGCGACGCTGAAGTCGAGTTCTAAGTGCTGTGCCGCAGGTGGGAACCGCGGCCCGCGTGTCTGCTGACTCAATCGCTCGCAGGTGCTTTGCGTCGACGCTCCGCGATGACGGCGACCAGCACGGCCTGAATCGCGGCTCGTTCGAGGCCCTTGAGCAGGTCGACATCGTCCGCGATATCACTCATGCCGGCGGTCATCAGGCTCGCCCCGGACAAGGGCATTCCAACCTGGTCTTGGTGCAGCAGCTTGAGCAAGCGCTCGAGCTTGGACGTCGGGACCCGGGTCAGGCCTTTGAGCAACATCTGCGCAGCATAGCCCGGTTCAATCGGGGTACCAGCGGCCGTGCTGCGAGGCGTGCCTCGGCAGCAGGCTTGAACGAAGCGCTCTCCGACGCTACGCAACGCCCGATGGATTCGCGGATTCTCAAATCGGTTACGCATCCAGCTTGGGCGTCTCAAGCCGTGGATGCGCTAGACGCCACGCTGTGCGATCACGCCCACTGCGAGAAGAAAGCGAGCGTCAGTGCGATCGCGCTGATCAATGACTATCCAGACGATACCGGTCTCGTGCGCGCAATGAGCAAGCTCGCCGAGGAGGAGATGCGACATTTCCGCGAGGTCTACGATCTGCTGCTCGAGCGCGGCGTGCGTCTCGGTCGCGATCCTGGAGACCCCTACGCCAAGGCGCTGTTCAAGCTGCTCCGGTCTCACCCCAAGGAGCGCAAGCTCGATCGCTTGCTCGTGGCCGCTCTCATCGAAGAGCGCTCCTGCGAACGCTTCGCCTTACTACGCGCGGAGCTGGAGTCTCGAGGGGAGGAACGCCTCGCCACACAGTTTCGGCGCCTGCAGATTTCGGAAGCGGGTCACGCGACCTTGTTCGTGCGCCTGGCGAGTGAGGAGTTCGGCTCCGATCAGAGCACGGCGCGACTCGAACAGCTGGCGGACCTGGAGGCGGAGATCGTGAGCGGCCTCCCAATCGAGCCCAGGATCCACTGAACGCTGCAGGCCGCCTTTGAGTGCTACTCCGTAGTTTGAGCCTCATCAGCACTGCTCCGCGAGGCATCGCAGCTGAATACCGGCGGAAACGACAGGTTGAGCCACCGATTGGCTGGTCGCTGCGCCGCGGAGCGGCCGTGAGTTGAGCGGCTATGCAGCGATTTGTTTGGGTGACGCTCCCCAGGCTCCTGCACTAGACCTGCGTCGGTTGCGCTCGCCGGGGAGGCGAGGGCGTCCCGGAGAACACATGATTGGATTCGAGATCACGGGTAGCGGTCGCTATCTGCCTGGCCGCCCCTACACGAACGATGATCTAGCGCGAGTGATGGAGACCAGCGACGACTGGATCCTGCAGCGCACGGGCATTTCCCAGCGGCACTACTGTCCAGAGGGCGTTGGAGTAAGTGAGCTAGCTTTGCCTGCCGCGCGGAAAGCGCTTGAGAGCGCGGGCCGGGCCCCGGAGGAACTCGACTACATCCTCTTCAACACGATGACCCCTGATCATGTGTTTCCAGGCAGCGGGCCCCTCCTGGGCGCAGCACTGGGCTGCCCCGGCGTGCCCGCGCTCGACATTCGCACGCAGTGCGCGGCCATGATCTACAGCTTTCAGCTCGCTGGCGCCCTGATTGCGAGTGGAGCAGCGCGGCGGGTGCTGATCGTCGGCGCCGAGGCTCACGCCGGGTTCATGCCGTGGCGCGATTGGGACATTCTGGACGGGGCCGATCGTAAGCCAACCAGCGAGGACTGGGAGCGTGCGACTCGACATCGGGGGCTCGCGATTCTCTTCGGTGATGGCGCCGGCGCATTGCTCCTCGAAGCGACTGAAGGGACAGGCACGGGACTGCTTTCTCTCGACGTGCACAGCGATGGTCGGCACGCGCATAAACTCTACATCCCCGCTGGTTTTCGCTCTCGGCCATTCGTTTCCCAGCGCACCGTGGACGAAGACTTGATGATCCCGACCATGGAGGGACGAGATGTCTTCCGCACCGCGGTGAGTCGCCTTCCTGACAGTGTCAGGCGTGCCTGCAACCAGGCGCAGGTAAAGCTCGAGAACGTCGACTGGTTCATCGCTCATCAGGCCAATCAACGCATCAACGATGCAGTGCGTGAGCGCCTGGGGGTCCCCGCGGACAAAGTGCCTTCGAACATCGCTCGCTACGGCAACACATCTGCCGCAACGATCCCGATCTTGATGGATGAGATGCGCCGCGACGGAAGACTGAAGCCGGGGCAGACGGTCTGCATGCTAGCGCTTGGCGCCGGTCTGCACTGGGGGGCGGCGGTGCTGCGGGTGTGAAGGAGCCGCGCCGGGGTGTGTCGCTCGACGCTGCGACTGCCGGCCATCTGCTAGCATTCCGCGATGCGCGAGTTGACGTTCGTCGGGGCGGTAACTCGTGATCGCGGGCGTAAGCCAGGCAACTGGCTAGCAGGTGGGGCTGTGCTCTACGCGGGGGCGGCTGCGACAGCGCTGGGGCATCCAGTGCGAGTCGTGACCGTGCATGATGACCGGTTCATCCGTCCACCTTCCACGGACGACTGGACCTGGCAATGCCATGCGAGCCCAACGACCACGCAGTTCGAGAACGTGGAGTTGGGAGAAGTTAGACGACAGCGGCTATGGCAGCGTGCATCGCCTGTCGATTGTGCTCGCATCGCAGCGAGTTCCTGGCGAGCCAACGGTTGGGTTGTTCTCGCTCCGGTGTTTGATGAGCTGGACCTTCAGGTAGCCCTCAACTGGAGTCAGAAGTTGCGCATTGGTGGTCGCTGTCTGATCCCCCAGGGGTGGCTTCGAGCCGGTTCCGGGAGGCAATGGCCAATCGATGTAACGCCTCGTTCCCGCCTGCTGGAGATCGCGGGCTGGGCGCGGGACTGTGGGGTGACGTTCGATTGCATCTGCTTGAGCGAGTCCGAGCTCGGGACGGAACCAGGTGCCCTGGAGATCTTGCGCCGCGCCACTCACGTATTGGCGGTCACCCGTGGAGCTCGAGGCGCATCCGTGTTCATGGGGAAGAGTCGCCTCGAGGTCGGGGTCATCGCGGCGTCTGTGCGCGATGCGACTGGCGCGGGGGATTGCTTCGCAGGAGCGCTGATCGCTGGCCTCGCGCAGGACCTAGAGCTGAGCGTGGCTGCGCGTTTGGCGAGCGCGGCCGCGGGCCTGAGTACCGAGCGAGTCGGGGTGGCGCGGCTTGACAGCGCTCGGATCGTTTCCCTCGCCGACTCCGTGACCTTGGAGCGCTTCGCCGAGTAGATGAAGTGCAAACCCGGCTTCAAGGTTCCACGCTGCGACGGGTAACCGCAGGTACGCGACGTGACGGACCTCAGGGCGTCTGGTACGGGACAGACGTGTCAGTGAGTCCGCCTGAGCAGGAAGACCAGGCTGACGGTGCGCCGTCAGATGTCAAGCCCGAGCTGCCGCCCCTTCGCTCCGTTCAAGCCGGGGCGTCCCTGTGGTGGTGGTTCCTGGTGCTGGTGGCGATCATCGGGGTTTGGGTGATCGCGATGATGTTCATGCGTGGGCCAATCGAGCAGTCTGACGACGACGGCATCATCCTGCTGAACCCGAGCCCCTCCGCGAGCGCCCAAGAGTGACCTACCTGACTTCGAACGCTCCCTGATCGTAGCGTCCCCCAAGGGGCCGAAGTTGGCCGTTGAGATCAACGATGGGGCCAGAGAACCAAGGGGTCGGATCCACGCCCGCGTTCACGCAAGGGCTGCCCTCGCTGATTTGGAAAGTGCTGTCGAACTCTGGATCCACGGAGATGTTTCCGCAGCTCCCCAGGAGGCAATAGTTCGCGTCAACCGCTTGTGCGGTCTGCGCACAGGTTGCTGACCCTCCCTTTACGAGGCAACTGCTGTTCGGGCTCCAGATGTCATTGTAGAGGCTCTGCAGCGTGCCCCCTGCACTGATTCCGGTTTCTGTGTGGAAACTAAAGATGCTGTTTACAGCTACCCCAAGCGTGCCCGGGGCCAGTTCCCAGGCGGACCCGCTTGGTCCTTCGTTTCCGATGAGTGTGGAGCTGACGATCAGGCTTTGTCCGCTGCGTTGCTGGAAGCCGGCGCCCGCCGCGGCCTTGCCAGCGTGGAGCAAGGCGTTGACCAACGAGACACTGCCAGCGCTGTCCAGGGCTTTGCTCATGAAGCACTGAGTTCCTGCCTCCGCACTCATGACCACGCTGGACTCGATGGTCGTGGCACCGCCGGAGACGCGTAGCCCAACGCAGCCAGCCGGGACTGCGTCTTGCCCGGTCCACTCGCTGAGGCTCGTACCGCTGTGCACGGAACTCTCGACCACGGAAAGACCCGAAGACGATTCCGCGAGGATTCCGTATGTGGAAACCGCGCGCCCGCCAGTGACGCTGGACGCCCAGAATGTGCCACGACCGTTCGTGATTGAGACTCCGGCGCTTTTAACAGCCGGCGTGATCTGGCTCATGCTCACGCTGCTCGCCTCTAGGTAGGCCCAGCCATGCGCCGCGCGAACTCCGTAGGTGCCGGATGGGGCGGTCCCGCTGTACACATCGCTCTTCACGATGAACGCGTTGGTATTGCTGGTGGTGATGCCCGCGACTTCTCCCCACTGGCTCAGGTTGTTGCCGCCGGACACACGCACGCTGTGAAGCACGAGCGTCGAGTTCGTCGCGCGCAGCGGTGAGGAGCTAGACGTCGTCGCGTCCGTCGCCCCCTGAACTTCGAAGCCCTGCAGCGCAACTTTCGACCCCGGATCCACGCGAACTGCGCCGTCGCTCGGTGCAGCGAGTCGCGTAACGTGAGTCAGAACGTCTCGCTCCCAAGACTCAGGATCGTAGCCGCCGAAGATGCTCACGCTGGTGTGAACGTCTTCAAGGTAGGTGCCAGCGGCAACGAAAACGGCGGCCAGCTTCTGCGCCTCAGCCACCTCGATCCCCCGACGCAGCGTCCGCACCGGCTCAGATCGGGTGCCGCTGTTCGAATCATTTCCACGGGGAGATACGAACGCTCCCACCGACTCGTCAACGGCGATATCCACCCCGTTGCAGTCCCAGTCCTCGGTGTCGGTCGAGGTCAAGGGGGGCGCGTCTACCATGTCCTTGTTTATCCAAGGTCGCGAGTCGTCGCAGTCGAAGCCCTTGATGGTGACGTAGGCGTCGCATCCAACGAAATGCCCATCAGTGTCCAAGTCTCGGCAGGTCGCACAGGACACCCAGTTGTTGGGGTCCGCGTCGTTGCAGTCGCCAGCGATGTCCACATAGCCTGGGGGAGGAGCGCAGTCCGTCAGGGTATTGCTCGCGACACCTCGACCGTCAGCGTCTGCATCACGGTAGTAGACCGTTTCGCACAGTGGGTTGCCACCAGCGCCCGCCGTTACGCCACCCATGCCGCCGCTCCCCACGCCTGCGCTTCCGGCCGCGCCTGCGGTCCCGACACCTCCTGCGCCGGCTAGCCCAGTGACACCCCCGGTGTTCTCGCCACCGCTGCCGCCGGTCAAACCGGCCCCTCCAGCTCCAGCGGCCTGACCTCCAGCGCCAGCGCTTGGTTGCCCACCTGCACCGCCGGGATCATCCGAGCTGCCAGCCTGACCGCCCGCAGGCGCTCCAGAGGAGCCGCTACCGCCAGCGGTCTCGCCAGCCCCGCTCTGAGGGTTCGGATCCTGAGAGCCGCAGCCCAGCAGCGCCAGATAACTCAAGGGCAAGATGTGCCGACTTCGGATGCGCAACATGAAATTCGTCCTCCAAGCCCAACGGGCACAGCGCCCGCACTCGAGCGAGCTGCGCGACAAAGAGCGCGCGAACAAACCGCAGATCGGCATTCCCCGGCGTTCCTTGAGCGGTCAGGGCACGTCCGTGCAGCATTCCACCCCGTCGCGAGATCACCGGGTACGATGGCGGCGTGAAGCGCCTACATGTGGTTGCGGCTGCGATCTTTCGTGATGGGCAGGTGCTCGCTGCTCGCCGCGGTGAACAGATGCGGGAGCCCTTGAAATGGGAATTTCCTGGGGGAAAAATTGAGTCCGGGGAGGGGCCCGCCGAGGCTCTCAAACGGGAGATCGCCGAAGAGCTCCGAATAGAGATAACGGTGGGCGCCCGGCTCGGGAGCTGCTTGCTGCCCGAACTTCAGCTGGAGCTTTTCGCGTGCCGGCTGGAATCTGGCGTGCCTTCGCCGACTGAGCACGCGGAGCTGCGCTGGCTGACGGCAAGCGAACTCAGCGAACTCGACTGGGCGCCAGCTGACGTTCCGCTGCTCGGTGTCGTCTCGGAGGCGCTTCGGGATCAACGGTAGGGGTTCGCAAGGTCGACGTCCGTAGGGCGCTTCTTGCTGGTAGGCTCAGCCGGCCGGGTATCCGCGGGCTTGGATTCGGGGAGGGGTGTAGGCCCCTCGCTTTGGCTCTTCGACCGCTCGCTCGCGGCGCGTGGACGACTTTGCCACACGGGGATGTCGTCCACGCTCAGCGCCCCATCGCCGGGCTTGCTGGTGGACTCGGGGGCGGGTGAGTTCTCGACCTTGTGCGGCTTCTTTTCGGGGGCGTCGCCGTTGGCGTTCGGGCTGATCACCGTGGTCTCCGGGGGGTGACTGCGCTGCCAAGCCACCACCAGCAGCGTCCCGACCAAGGCTGCTAGACCGAGCACCAACACCCACTGCCATGCCCGGCTCGTGGTTTGGGGTGGAACGCTGGCTTGTACGACCGGGACAGCACCTGGAAGATACGAGGCCCGCGAAACGTCCGCGAGCGGCGGCACGCTGCCACCTGGTGGAGGCCCGCTGTAGCTTGGATGGATACTTGGGTGTGACGGGCGGGGCACGTCCAGTGCCACGGGCGGCGGCGTCTGGCTCAGGCCCTCTGCTTGGTGCGCTCGCATGTTGCCACGCGGAACCGAAAGGGGGGACGGCGTCGGCGTCGGATCCGATGGCGCACTCCATTGCGGTCCCGACTCAGCCGTGGCGGCCGCCCGAGCGCTCGCGCGACGCAGCTCGAGTTCTCTCCCGGAGGCACCGAGGACCAACTCCGACACCTCTTTGCGGGTAAGCTCCAGCCCGGCCGTCTCGACTGCAGCCTCCAAGGCGTCCGCGAACTCCTCACATGTAGCGAAGCGGTCTTCGCGTCGCGTTGCGAGCGCCTTTGCGACGCAGTCGTCGAGCTCCTGAGGAAGGTCGCTCTTCAGGCTGCGGATGCGTGGAACGGCTTCGATCACGTCAATCGGGGCGCCATCGTGCCGGTGCTTGAACAAGCGCTTGGCGGTCAACAGCTCCCAGAGCACGATGCCGAGAGCGTAGACGTCCGCGCGTGCATCGATGTCCTCACCTCGCATGTGCTCCGGTGACATGTAGGCGAGGCGCCCCCGTACGGAGTCGCTATCCCCTGGTTCCAGGCCGGATATATGAGCGATGCCGAAGTCGACTACTTTGGCTTGGCCGCCCACCCCGACCAGGATGTTCTGGGGGGATACGTCCCGATGCACAATCCCCGCGGAAACCCCCCTTGCGTCCTTCAGCGCATGAGCGGCGTGCAGACCGGCCAGGGCATCGATGCAGATGGTCAGCGCTGCACTGCGACTGAGCCAGCTCCCGGTGCGCGCGGTGTGCGCTTGAAGCGTGCCCAGGGTGGATCCCTCGACGTACTCCATCACCAGGTACGGTTCTCCCGCCTCCTCGCCGAACTCGATCAGGGAGGCGACATTCGGGTGGCGGATATGCGCGATGAGTTGCGCTTCCCTGCGGAATAGCTCGCGGTGCTCCTCGTCGTCTTGCAGGTGCCCGTGGAGCACTTTGACGGCAACTAGACCGGAGTCGCCCTCCGAACCGACCCGCCGGGCAAGGTGCACGCTCGCCATGCCACCATTCGCGAGTTCGCAAATCGCTTCGTACTGCCCCCAGCGTCGATTACTGGGCAACAGCCTGACCCCGCTCCTCGAGCCACCCGCCGGGGGGATCGAGGCGGGTCGCTTCCAAGAGCCTCCACTTCGCACGATTACCGAGGCAGCGAGTATCCGTCCTATGCTGACTCGATGCCAGCGTTCGAGCCGGAAAACCTTGTGGATATTGCGGTTTGGCGGGCGGTAGCGACGGAGGAGGAGAGGCCAGCCACGGTCATGCCAAAGCCGTTGCCGATTCGGGTACTTTGAATGTGAACTTCCGCCCACTGCAGAGCACGGCGGGTGACGCATCGCGCCAGGCGCTGTGCAGCGAACCCTCACCCCCAAGAACTGATGATGCGCTGCGTTGTCATACCCCAAGCAGCACGCCTTCGCAGGGCGAGCCGGTGGCTATCGCGATGGCCTGGCAGTAGATCGCGACCTGGAGCCGATAAGCGTAGGGTGCGTCGTCGACCACGTCCGTCTTGAAGTCGACTACGCACCAGCTGTCCTGGTCGAAGAACGCGAGGTCGACGATGCCCTCCCAGAGCTCACCGTCGGGGCGACGGTAGCTGAGGGCATTCTCCCTGCGCACCTCCTGTGCCGCATGTGCCCGGAGCATGAGCGGATGGCGAAGCGCGTTTGCGCAGGCGTCCCTCGCGGCCAAAGTCTCGCGTTCGCTAGCGCCGAGTTGACGTGCAAGGAGATCGGCGAGAGTCGCCAGCGAAGCGGCCGCCAGGGGTGAGTCGTCGAGCGTGGTGCGCTCGAGTAGGGCGTGGACCAAGGTGCCGAAGCGCGGTCCTCGCGGCCTACCGCTGCTGCGTTGGATCGGCTGTTCGATGCGAACGCGATCGGCGCAGGCTATCAGTTCCTCGGGGAAAAACTTTGCCGCCAGCGAGCGCGCCTGCTCGTGGCTAAGCTCGGCCAAAGGCGCCAGATCACCGTCCTGCAACGCCGCGAAGGCGTGGGCGACTTGAGTCACGCTACGCGTGCGCCAGTGGGACTTTGCGCCGCTCTCGAGGCGGGCTCGGCGCTGGTCCGACCAGCGCTGATGGGCGAGCTTCGCGGCTGCAGCCTCCCCGTCTGCCATCAAGATCTCCTGCTGCCGCACGCCACCGCGCTCGTGTCGATTCAGGTCGAGAACACCGGGAGCCCACCACACCGCGCCGGAGCCGCCGGCTAGCTCGGGGTGCCAACCCGGGTGGACAGGCGGGCGCTCGAGCACATCCAAGCTGAACGGTCGTCGCTGGACGCTGTCAGGCCCAAACTCCGGGCAGCCGGGAGCGGGCAGGGCGCTCGATCGCTTGGCGGGGTCGGGGTAAATAGCCGCGTGGAAAATGCTGCTCCAGCGCTCCTCTGGGAATGGGCCATCGCCAATGCCTGGGATGACCAGGAGCTCACGTGCGCGGGTCGCCGCCACGTATCCGAGGCGAATCACCTCCGCGTCGTCCTGCGCCTTGATCTCCTCCTCGTGGGTCAACAGCTCATAAGGCATCAAGCCGCACAGGCCTTGAGCCCAGAGGCTCGTACTCGGGTCGATGAAACGCGATGGCCGATTCGACTCGAGCGGCGCGCCGGGTTCGCAGAGGATGACCACCGGAAACTCAAGGCCCTTCGCGCCATGCACCGTCATCAAGCGCACGCCGTCGGTGCCTTCTTCAATCACCGGTGCTTCGCTGCCTTGGCCACGCTCGGCGCTAAGCTCGAGCCACTCGACGAAGCCGCGAAACGACAACGCCCCGCGGGCTTCGTAGCGACGCGCCTTGTCGATCAGTGACAGCACGTTGGCCAGGGCTTGCTCTCCGGTAGGCCAGATGGCCACCCCCGCGTGGGCGCGGGTCGCCGCCAGGAGCTGCCCGATCGACTCTGCGATTGGGCGTCGGTTGCGACCGACGTGGAGCGTGCCCAGGATGTCCAGCGCATCTGCTACCGCGTGGATACTGTCTGGGAGGCGTTCCCGAGGCACGCGCCGCAGCGGATGGAGCCGGCCCAAGCGTCCGCTCGAGCCGTCGAGGGCACCCACGAAGGCCTTGAATTCAAGGAGCTCGGAGTCCGATAGCGCGAAGAACGCACCTCGCAACGTCGCGTACACCATCAGCTCGTCGTCGGGCCATTCCACCGCTTGCAGCGCCGTGCGGAGTGCCAGCACCTCCTCACGCCCGTGGAAGGACCGCCCGCCAACGAGTACGTGAGGCAAGCGTCGGGCCTCCAGTGCGCGAACGTATGGGCGCGTGACATCCTCTCCGAAATTGACGAACCGTCGGAACAAGCAGCAGACGTCGCGGGCGGCAATCGGTCGGGTTCCATCCGGAGTGTCGACGGTCCAGCCGCTCTGGTTTACCAGCCACTCGATGTACGCCCCGACCGCGTCTGGGAGGCTCTGCTCGAGCTGAGTGAGCGTTACGCGGGGGGTGGTCGTCCAGTCGGGGTACGGCGCTGGAATCGGCAGCACCACCACGCTCGGTTGACTCAAGGATTCTTTGCGGAAATTCTCCAGGGCGACGTAGCTGGCCTGGTGTGCCCCGCCGGTCATGCGCGTGGAGAAGCACGTATTCACCAGATTCTGGATCGCCGGACGCGAACGAAAGCTGGTGCTCAGGTGGAGGAGTTCGGCGCCGTTTCGCAGCAGCTGTTCCTTGACCCGCTCGTAGAGCAAGATGTCTGCTCGGCGGAAGCGGTAGATGGCTTGCTTGGGATCGCCAACCACGAACAGCTTGCCTTGCCGTGGCCGAATCTTGCTGATCCGCACCTCGTTCGGGTCGTCTGCGGCAAGCAGCAGCAGGATCTCCGCCTGTAGGGGGTCGGTGTCCTGGAACTCGTCAACGAAGAGGTGGGTGAAGCGCCGAGCGAGCTCACCACGCACCGTTTCGTTCCGCACCAGCAGATCACGAACCGAGCGCAGGAGGTCGAGGAAGTCCAATACGCCCGCGCTGCTGAGGCGTTGCACATAGCCGTCGATCACTGGCTGTAGCGCGTCTTTGAGCTGCGTCGCGAGGTCGGCGTCCAGCAGGCAGTTCAGCTGCTTGAGCTCGAGAACCAGCTGTGCGCGTTGCTCTCGTAGCTCGACTATCGGCAAGTCCGGCGCGACGTCCCGCGGCGCTCCGGCGTACTCCCACCACGCCTTTTTACCCGTGCGGAAGCGGGCGCGGGGTAACTCCGCGAAGAGCGCTTCCAAGGCGTCCAGATCGGTCGCTTGGGCGGCCCTCGGAGCGACGCGCTCGATGCGGCGCCCGAGCTCCCGCAGACCTTGCACTAGGTAGGCGTTGGGCTCGAAGGCCACGTCGGCCACGCTCGCCAGATCTCGCAGGCGAGCAAGCATCTCGAGCAGCGCCGTCTCTCGGTGGAAATCCGGCGGTGCCTGCCAACGCGCGGGGAAGTCGCGATGATCGACCAGAGTCGCTGCCGCCCATAGAATGAGCTCTCGCGGGCTCTCGCCTTGGCGCAACGGCTTGCGACGTAGCATGCGCCGAAGCCCCGGCGGCGGCGCCTCCAAGTGCTGCTCGAACCACAGCGAGAACACCTGCTCGAGGTGCTCCTGGCTGGCTTCGGCGTCGATCACTTGAAAGTCGGGATCGACGTCCGCCTCAATCGGGCGCTCCCGCAACAAGTCGGCGCAAAAGGCGTGGATCGTTGCGATGTGCGCCGTTTCCAGCTCCTCCAGCGCGTGATTGAGGTTGGTGCGTTGGATCGAGTTCTTCTGCGTCTGCTGCCGCCGGCGCTCGAGCTCTGCGCGCAGCCGCAGCTTCATCTCGCCAGCGGCCTTCTCCGTGAACGTCAGGGCGACGATGTGGGAAAGCTGAGCGGTGCCGGACTCCACCAAGGTGGTGATGCGCTCGACGAGTTGAGTGGTCTTGCCGGTGCCCGCGGCGGCCTCCACCACGAAGCTTGAAGTTAAATCCTCGCGGATCCGCTTGCGCGCGGCTGCGTCTGCGAGCTCGGTCATGGCTCCTCCCGCAAGCGGCGCAGCTGCTTGATCAGGGGGTGAGGCTCGGTCTTGCGGGCCGTGCGCTGTTCTTCGTACGGGCCACACACTGGCTTGAAATCGCAGTACTCGCAGCCGCGCGGCTCGGGCGCTGCAGGCAAGAACGCGCCCTCCAACAGGCTGCGTAGCGTGTCGCTGAAGAGCTGCACCGACTGCCGGGTGTAGTCGTCCAAGGGTACGAAGTATTCGCGATACTCTCCGCGTCGCGTCGAGTAGGCGAGCCGACCGCCTGAAATCTTTGCCGTGGGGAACAAGTTTTCGAGCGCCTCGGCGTATAGTAGCGGCTGCAACGTGCGTCCACCGCGGATGCTGAAGCGCCCACGATTTTCTGGTAGCGCCGCGCGCCGCACATCGAGCGGTGCCCCCGTTTTGTAGTCCGTTGCACGCAGCGTTTCCTCTCCCCCGAACCGGGCACGTTCGACACTGTCGATGGCTCCCCTCAGGGTGATACCGCAGCGCAACTTGACAGGTTCGAGGCGGCTACCCCGATCGCGGTCTGCCCGGCGAATACCGAACGCCAGCTCGAAGTGGATGGGTTCCCAGTCGCGATCCTCTGCCAGTTGTTCGAGCCAGCCCCGGAGGTCACCCGAGATCTCTTCGATGCCATCTCGCCACACGCGTTCAATGGCGGGCGCGAGCTGTTCGCGGTAGCGCGCCTCGGCCGCTTCGAGGATCTGCTCCATGAGCAGGGTCGCGTCGGGGAGCTGCTCCGCCGAGAGTGGAAGTTGCCCCGCGGATTTCATTGCTTCGGCTACCGCCTGCTGGACTTCATGGATCAGACGGCCTCGGGTCAGTGCATCCAGTCGCTCGGCGCGCGTTGCGGTTTCTCGGGGAGAGAGTCGGAGCACCGCCGAGAGGTAGAAGCGATATGGACACGCCGAGAAGTGCTCCAAAGCGGTCGCTGAGTAGGGGCGCGCCTCGAGGCGGTGTCGCGCGAGAGCGTCCTGCGCCGCCGGGCTCGGATCCACCAAGCCATCAGCGCTGCGCCAGCCCCGCAAGTTCCAGCGTCTCGCGCGGAAACGTAAGGCGCGCCCGAGGTGCGGATTGGCGCTCACTAGATAGCCTGCGGCGCCTTGGCGCTTCTCTGCTTCCTGAGCTCCGAGGCAGCTCTCGAGCAACGCAAGGTCGTACTCTGCATCGTCAATGGCGAGCTCGGGCCGCTCGGGTGCTGGCCAGCCCATGCGTCCGTGGGCCGCGTCGCGGGCCCGCTGCGCGAGTTCTTCGAAGCTTGGCAGGTGACCGCTGGCGGCGCGCACCACTTCCAGGGCGTAGAATGATGGTACGCGGGGCCGTGCGCGCTCCATGTCGACCCGCGGGTAGCTGAAGACCACTCCCCGTGTCGCCGCACCCACCCCGAGGTGCAACATCGAGCGCTCCAAGCCCACGCGCTGCTCGTTCTTCGGCAGGGTCGCGAACTGTTGCCGAGCGGAATCGAGAAGCAGCGGGTCCTCCGCTACTTTGTGCGGGAACAGCTTCTCTGCCAGACCGGGAATGAAGACGTAGTCGAACGCCAGACCGCGGGCGTCGTCGACGCTCGAGACGAATACTCTTCCAGCTTGCGCGCCGCTCGGGCGACCTGCCAACTGACCGAGGCGCGCCGAGAGCACCAGCTGGACCTCGTGAATCGAAACGGGGCCAACGTCGCCCATCGGTTCGAGTTCACCAAGCAGCTGGAGCACCCGGGTAGGTCGTTCCAACGCGCTGCCGGCAAGCTCTCGCAGCGCCTCCAGCCACTGACTCCAGCTCCACGTAGGTTGATCTGGGAGCTTCGCGAGTTGTTCGATGAGTGGCAGCGCGAAGCTCGCTAGTTCTCGCAGAGATTGAGCGTCTCGACTCAGGCGCGCTCGCTCACCATCGCTCTCGCTCTCTGCGCTGGCTAGGTCGAGGCGCTGGGCCTCGCCATACAAGCGCTTCTGCCAGCGGTCGGCACCGCCAATCACCGCGGCTTCGTTGAGCAGCCGCTCCCAACGTCGGGGTGCCGGACGCGTACCGGTTGCGTCCAGGTTCTGGTCCCGCGCGGCTTCCAGAAGCTCCTGTTCACTGGGTTCAGCAGCTGGCGCCGCCGCTTCCGGGAGCAGGCCATGTTGATCCTCGGGTGCTATCCAGTCACCCTCGGCGCTGGTGCGCTCGTCGGGGGATCGCGCGCAGCCCAGGGACAAGTACTCGGCGAATCGCGCAGCGCTGAAGCCTTCCGCGCGGCAAGCGAGTAGCGCGAGCAGGCCGCGCCCCGCCGGATCCGGTCGCTGCAGGCCACGAGCCAGGTGATGTGGGATGCCCGCGCGACTCAGCGCTTCACTGATGTGCGGCGCGTAGTTTTGCGGACTGCGCAGCAACACCGCGATGCGCTCGAAGGGCACGCCTTGCCCCGCATGCTCGAGGATCCGTCGCGCGATCTCGACGCACTCGCGATTTTCCCCGGGCGCGCTCAGCATGCGGACCCCATCGTCAATTTCGCTCTGCTCGAGTTCCCTCGGATTGAACAGCTCGAGTTGAAGGCGGTCTAGGCTGGTTCCACTGGCGTCGCTCTCCAGGTATTCCGGGGAGACGCCGAAGGCCCGGGCCAACCAGATCTCGCTCTGCTTGTCGCCGTGGGGAAACACAGCAGTGCAAGGCAGCCGGCGGCCCAGAGCGGCGAGCAGCTCCGCCTCCGCCGCGTGGTGCACCCTCGGATCGAGGAAGAGCGCCGCGGAGAACTCGAGCGTGCAGTCCGCGAGCGCGTTGCTTGCGAGATCGAGCACCTGGGCGCGCGTCACGAGTTTCAGCCTCGCAAGCTCGCGGCGGAGGCTCTCGAGCAACCGCACCAGATCCGGCGTTTGGCTCTCCAGCGCGTTGAAGGATACGCGCCCCAGCTCCAGGTCGTTGAACGTGCGCACCAGGGCGCGCGGAAGGCCGGGGCGCTGACCAACCCCAGCAAAGCGACCGAGCTGACCCGAAGCGTGGAGCGCGGCGATCACACGACAGGCGGCTGCTTCCATGCCGAGTTCGGTGGCGGGTAATCTCCCCGACTCGGCCAACGCACCCTCTACCAGCGCGCCGGCAAAGCTCGACAGACTCTGGCGTTGCCAACCGAAGCACGCTCTCTCAGGCTGCAGGCTGCCGTGCACCAGCCGCGAGAGGGCGAGGGGAGTTCCAACCAGTAGGAGCCTTCTGGCGTCGCCCTGGGCTCCAAGCCACGCGCGCGCGTGACTCAAACGGCGTTCGGCCCGGTGGGACACCCAGAGTTGATGGCGCGGTTCAGGCACGGCCTCTGTATTACCGCTCGAGGTCGACTAATGACTAGCGCGCAGCGAACCGTACCTCGGCTATGATCCGACGGATGCGCTGTGCGTCGCACCAGCCCGAGTGGTTTGCTCGTGGGCCGGAGCTTTTTCGAGCCGGTTGGGCGAGGGTATGAGCGCACCGCCGTCTACGCGCCCAACCCTCGCTCGGCCGAGTGAGCCGCCCGCGAGCATCGGCCCTCGCAGCAGCATGCGCCCGAGCATCGTGCCGGTGGCCCAAGAGCCACGCATCGGGCTGGTGCTCAGCGGCGGAGGAATGCGCGGCGCCTACGAGGTGGGCGTCGTCGAGGGCATCGTCGAGGCGCTCGGCACGCCAGTTCACCGGCCCTCGCCGTTTCGTGTGTTCGCCGGCACCAGCGTCGGCGCCATCAACGCGGCCTACATGGCAGCGAACACGCATCGCGCTGACCTGGACATCGAGCGCTTGCGACACACCTGGACCAGTCTGGAGATCGAGCGCCATCTGCAGTTCGACCCGCTGGGCTTCCTGTCGTTACGTGCCGGGCTGCGTCGAACCGGCAACGGTGGCCAGGACCAAGAGCACTTCGGCCGGTCCTTGCTCGATCCGCGCCCGCTCGAAGCCATGATCGCCAGCAGTATCGAGTGGGAGTCTCTACACGACAACGTCGATGCCGGACGTACCCTCGCGCTGTTGGTGGCTGCGCTGGACGTTGCCACGGGCAAGACCACGATCTTCTCTGAGATTGCGCCGGCCGCAGACTTTCGTCCTTCGCGCGACCCGCGTCGCCGTGCGGAAGTGGGCCTGATCGGGGACGAACACGTGCTCGCTTCTGCCGCGATCCCCTTGTTGTTCCCCGCCCGGCGCATCGGAGCCTCCTACTATTGCGACGGAGGGCTGCGCTTCAATACCCCGATTTCTCCTGCGATCCGTGCCGGTGCGGATCGGCTGGTGGTGATCACGCTCTCGGGGACTCGTGAGGAAGGGATAGAGCCCGAGGTGAAGATCGACGAGTATCCGAGCCTATTTTTCCTTGCGGGAAAGGTGATGAACGCCCTGTTGCTCGATCAGGTGGTCTACGATCTCGCGGTGCTCAAGCGCTTCAACCACCTGGTCGCCGTGATGGAGCAGGCGCTTCCTGCTCAGAGCTTTGCCGAGGTCGAGCGCCTGCTGGTCGACTCTCGCGGGGCGCCCTACCGGCGTATCGAAACGCTGGTGTTCAACCCTTCTGAGGACCTGGGTGCTATCGCTACCGAGCACCTGCACCGTCACCTCGACTCGTGGCGGCTCTCGCGCATCCCGCGCTGGCTGCTTGGCGTTGCCCGAGGCTCCCAGGCCGACTGGGCGGCGTACCTGCTGTTCGACGGTGGGTTCGCCGAACGCTTGATCGAGTTGGGGCGAAAAGACGCCCTCGCGCGCCGCGAGGAAATCCGCGAGTTCTTCGGCGCTGCGTGCGTGTTGGCCCCCTGAGCCGGGTCGGCCGCTGAAGGCTCGACCGCGTCACGAACATGTGGCATGTCCGCGGCCCTCGCCTCGCTAGGCTCGCGCAGAGCGGTGCTGCCAGGTCGGGCGGACCCTAGGAATCCATTGGAGGAACGATGAGCAAAGTTCTGATCGTCGGCGCAGGCGGCGTCGGCAAGGTGGTGGTGCACAAGTGTGCTCAGGTCCCCGAAGTCTTCAGCGAGATCGTGCTCGCGAGTCGTACCCTCTCACGCTGTGAAGCGATCGCTGCCGAGGTGAAGGAACTCACCGGGCGTGAGATCGAAGTGCGGGCCCTCGACGCGGACAACCCGGAGAACACCATCAAGTTGCTCGATGAGGTGAAGCCGGATCTGCTGCTGAACGTCGCCTTGCCGTATCAGGATCTCGCGCTGATGGATGCCTGCCTCGCCCGCAAGGTCGACTACCTCGACACCGCCAACTACGAGCCACCGGACGTCGCCAAGTTCGAATACAGCTGGCAGTGGGCCTATCAGGAACGCTTCAAGGCAGCGGGCATCATGGCGCTCCTAGGAAGTGGGTTCGACCCCGGCGTGACGAACGTCTTCTGCGCGTACGCGCAGAAGAAGCTGTTCGATGAAATCGAGACGATCGACATCCTGGACTGTAACGGCGGGGACCATGGTCACGCCTTTGCGACGAACTTCAATCCTGAGATCAACATCCGCGAAATCACCCAGAATGGCCGCTACTGGGAGGCGGGTGAGTGGAAAGAGATCCCTCCGCTGAGCATCCACCAGGATTTTGATTTCCCGGGGGTGGGGGTGAGGCGCGCCTACGTGCTTTACCACGAGGAATTGGAGTCGCTGTGCCAGAACATCAAGGGCCTGAAGCGTATTCGCTTCTGGATGACGTTCGGCGAGAAGTACATCACCCACCTCAACGTGCTGCAAAACGTCGGCATGACCAGCATCGAACCGATCGACTTCCAAGGGCAGAAGATCGTACCCATCCAGTTTCTGAAGGCGCTGTTGCCCGACCCCGCGTCGCTCGCGAAGAACTACACCGGTAAGACCAGCATCGGGTGCCTGATCGAGGGCAAAAAGGCCGGCAAGCCGAAGCGAGTCTTCATCTACAACATCTGCGATCACGCAGAGTGTTACCGCGAGGTACGTTCGCAGGCCATCAGCTACACCACCGGCGTGCCCGCCATGGTTGGCGCGATGATGATGCTCACCAAGAAGTGGCAGGGTGAGGGTGTGTTCAACATGGAACAGCTCGACCCGGAGCCTTTCCTCGAGGCACTGGCCAAGCACGGCCTGCCCTGGCACGTCGAGGAGCGCTGAGGTGGGCGCCGACTCCGAGAGCGACATCCCCTGGGCTCAGCCGTGCGACCCGGGGACGGATGTCTCCCAGGTGGAGACGCCTGCTTACGTCATCGACTTGAGCAAGCTGCGCGAGAACCTGCAGGTGCTGGATCGCGTACAGCGAGAGGCTGGTTGCAAGATCCTGCTCGCGCTGAAGGGGTTCGCCGCGTGGTCGACCTTCAGCGAGATCCGCCAGGTGCTCCCGGGGATCACCGCGAGCTCTCCGGACGAAGCGCGCCTCGGCAAAGAGGAATTTGGGGGGGAGGTACACGCGTACGCCCCTGCCTACTCCGAAGCCGACTTTCAGGAGTTGCTCCCATTGGTGGACCACCTGGTGGTGAACTCTCCGACCCAGCTGCGTCAGTTCGCGGCACGCGCTCGGGCGCGCGGCATCGAGGTCGGCTTGCGGGTGAATCCAGAGCACTCCGAGGTGAAGACGGCGCTCTACGATCCGTGTGCTCCTGGCTCGCGCCTTGGCACCCGACGTAGCGCTCTCACCCCCGACCTCGTCGAACTCTTGGACGGCCTGCACTTCCACACGCTGTGTGAGCTAGGTTCCGACGCGTTGGAGCGAACTCTCGCGGCGTTCGAAGCGCGTTTCGGCGAGTTCATTCCCAAGCTGAAGTGGGTGAACTTCGGCGGTGGTCACCACATCACTCGACCAGACTACGACGTCGATTTGCTGATCCGCTTGGTCAAGGGCTTCAAGGAGCGATGGAAGGTGAACGTGTACCTCGAGCCTGGAGAAGCGATTGGGCTCAACACGGGAACGCTGGTCGCCTCGGTTCTGGACATTATCCCCGGGGAACCACCAATCGCGATTCTGGACACCTCAGCCACCGCTCACATGCCTGACGTGCTCGAGATGCCATATCGCGCGGAAATCCGTGGTGGCGCTAGGCCAGGTGTGCTCGGACACGACTTTCGGCTCGGCGGCTTGACGTGTCTCGCGGGGGACGTCATCGGTGACTACTCGTTCGCGGAGCCGCTCGAGGTAGGCTCGCGGCTCGTGTTCTTGGACATGGCGCACTACACGATGGTCAAGAACACCACGTTCAACGGGGTCCGCCTGCCAAGCATCGTGATCGCCGATGGTGCCGCCCGACGGGTGGTCCGTCGCTTCGGCTACGCGGACTACAAGCAGCGCCTGAGCTGAGCCCAATTTGCGGCCACTGGCAGAGCACGCGCGGCCCTGTCCGGGGGCGCTGTGCGGACGCCATCAACAGGGAGATTGCCCTGCTATTGCGCGGTTTTGCGGGTCGGATGCGGCGCGCGCTAACGGCTCGCGATATGTGGATCGGGGTGTTATAAGCCTCGCGCCCCCAGGGCGTGAACGAAGACTCAACCC
>JAWKRD010000028.1:0-117468 GCA_041389805.1 Polyangiaceae bacterium
GCCAGGTAGGCGACGCCGACCGCGGCGGCGACCCGGACGCATGCGGCTGCACTCGGCTTCCATGCGACGCACTGACCAGTGCTGTGCTTGAGCTGCCTCGAGCAGGCGACGCTGCTCGTCCTGGGACATACCCATCACCGCGCGGAAATGTGCCGCGCCAAGGTCCGGCCACTGGGTGAGCTCACCCAGGCGCACCGTCAGCTCATACAAGCCGACCGCGCGATAGAGCGTCACGGCGCTGAGCTTCAAGTCCTTGCGTCCGGTCAGCGTGCGGAAACTCACGTTGGCTCCGTCGCGGCGCCGCCACTCGGCGATCTCACCCCCGTACAGGCGATCGACCACGAGCTTGCCGAGACGTACGCTGTCTTCGAGAGCAGCGAGATCTTCAAGGCCTCCGATCTCCTGCACGAGCTCATCGATGGCCTTCAACTGGGACTGACGTTTGCTAAGTTGGTCTGACACTGCGTACCTCCGTATTTCCGCGAGCGTGCATCCCATTAAGCAAGGGCAATGCCGGAGGTGTCCGCGATCGGAACCCAATGATTTCCAAGAGTTCCGAGTCAGGTGTATCACTGTACTGATACACCTGACCTAGGCCTGAATCACCGCTGAGGGAACACCGATCGCTTTTCCACGCTGCCCGCTCGGCGTGGTTCGGGGACGCAAACCTGCACATCCAGCGGCCCGCTCAAGCCACCCGACGGGGCGAAATCGCAGCTTCCCTCTTGTCAAGCGCCTCTTAGTGTCTAGGATACACTAAGTCCTAGGATGTTCTAGGTCACAGCGCTCCGCGACTCGAGTCGCGGCGAAGGGAGCAACCATGTCGAACCAGGTTGGTGAATCGAGCGCATCGCAGGCAGCTGCATCTCACCCCGCGAGCGCCCTCTCCCCGTCGACCGGCCTCCTCACCGATCTCTATCAGCTCACGATGGCGCAGGGCTACCACCATCACGGACTGGCAGATCAGGAGGCGGTGTTTCACCTCTTCTTCCGCACGCTACCGTTTCAAGGCGGATACGCGATCTGCGCTGGCCTCGAGTCAGCCCTCGAGGAGCTGGCCGCGTTTCGCTTCGACGCGGACGACGTGGAGTATCTCCGCTCCCTCTGCGCAGCCAGCGGCAGCCCGCTGTTCACTGAGTCGTTCCTCGGCTACCTGAGCGAGCTGCGCTTCACCTGCGACGTCGACGCGATGCCTGAGGGCACCGCGTGTTTCCCTCATGAGCCACTGGTGCGCGTGCGCGGGCCGCTCGCTCAAGCTCAGCTGGTCGAGACGATGTTGCTCAACGCGATCAACTTCCAGACGCTGGTCGCGACCAAGGCATCGCGCATCGCAAGCGCAGCCGGAGACTCACAGGTCCTTGAGTTCGGCTTGCGCCGCGCACAGGGCCCGGACGGCGGGCTCAGCGCGAGCCGCGCAGCCTACATCGGCGGCTGCGCCGCCACCTCGAACGTGCTCGCGGGCAAGCGCTTCGGCATCCCGGTGCGCGGCACCCACGCCCACAGCTGGGTCATGTGCTTCGAGACGGAGCTCGCCGCCTTCGAACACTACGCCGCTGCCCTCCCCGACAACTGCATTTTCCTCGTGGATACATATGACACGCTCCAGGGCGTGGACCACGCGATTCAGGTCGGGCTACGCCTGAGGCAAAACGGCCACGAGATGCTGGGCATCCGCCTCGACTCCGGCGACCTGACGACCCTGTCCATCGAAGCGCGCAAGCGTCTGGACGCCGCAGGGCTGACCGACGCTGCAATCGTCGCCAGCGACGACCTGGACGAGTATCGCCTGGCAGAGCTCAAGGCGAAGGGCGCACAGATCGGCGTCTGGGGCGTTGGCACCCGCCTGGTCACGGCGTTCGATCAGCCAGCGCTCGGCGGTGTCTACAAGCTCGCGGCGCTCAGACCCGATGCGCGCTCGGATTGGCAGTTCAAGCTGAAGCTCTCCGAGGTGCCCATCAAGACGTCCATCGCGGGTGTGCTGGATGTCGCGCGCTTCGAGCTGGATGGTCAAGTCTGCCTCGACCTGCTGTACGACGCGGGTCTCAGCGAGGCGCCCAGGAGCTCGCGCGACCGAGTTTCCCCGTGGAGCGGCACGCGCCTGCACAGCGAGCAGCGACTCGACCCGCCGGCGACCGCGACCTGGCGCTCGCTCCTGGAGCCCGCGCTGCGCGCTGGGCAGCGAGTGAAACCGCCAGAACCCCTCACCACCGTGCGCGAGCGCGCACGCGCCGAGATCAAGCGCCTACCGCTATCCGCGAGGCAACACTCCAACACCGCGACGCCGGTCGCCGTCGGCATGGAAGCCGAGCTTCAACGCATGAATCAGCGGCTCAAGACCGAGGCGCTGGACAAGCAGCGGACCCGCTGAAAGGCCACGAAAGGGACACGTCATGAGGTTCTTGGAAGTTGGCGCCGCCACACTCAATCAGACCCCCCTCGACTGGGACGGAAACCTGCGTCGAATCGAGAGCGCGCTGGCCCAGGCGCGGGAGCGCCAGGTCGCCGTGCTCGCGCTGCCGGAGATGTGCATCACCGGCTATGGCTGTGAGGATGCCTTTCACGCGCCATCGGTGCAGCGCCTGGCCCTCGAAGTGCTGGAAGCAATCCTGCCAGCGACTCGCGGCATGATAGTCGCCGTGGGCCTCCCGTTCTGGCATCAGGACGCTGTCTACAACACCGCCTGCTTGGTCGCCGATGGTGAACCGCTGGGGCTCGTGTGCAAGCGCGCCCTCGCCGGCGACGGCATCCACTACGAGCCCCGCTGGTTCAAGCCGTGGCCCGCTGGAGCGCGCAGCCGCTGCCGAATCTTGGGGAGAGAGCTACCGATAGGCGACGTCCATTTCGACTTCACACCACTGAATCCTCCCGGCAATGAGCTGCCAGGTCTGAACTACAGCCAGATCGAGTCGCTGCAGATCGGTTTTGAAATCTGCGAGGACGCCTGGGTCACGCAACGCCCGGGCCGCGAGCTGTCGCTGGCAGGCGTGGACGTCGTGCTCAACACCAGCGCGAGCCACTTTGCCTTCGGCAAGCACCAGACGCGAGAGCGGCTCGTGCTCGAAGGCTCGCGCGCGCTGGGAGTGCACTACGTGTACTCCAACCTGATGGGCAACGAAGCCGGCCGCGTGATCTACGACGGCGGCGCGTTGATCGCTTCGTCAGGGCGTCTAGTCGCACGCGGACCCCGCTTCAGCCTGCAAGAGGTGGAGCTGACTCACGCACTGGTCGACATCGACTTGAGCCGTGTGCACCGAGCGAAGGTCGCTAGCTATGCGCCCGGTGTCGCAGCCGAAGGGCGCGTGCGGTGCGAGTTCCGTCCGACTCTCAGCGCTCCTCGCCCCCAACCCACGCCACGGCCCGACTGGGAGAGTGACAGTGAGAACCTGAAGTCTGAAGAGTTTAGCCGCGCGGTAACGCTCGGGCTCTTTGACTACATGCGCAAGAGCCGCTCGAAGGGCTTCGTGGTGTCCCTGAGCGGCGGCGCGGATTCAACGGCTGTAGCAGCACTCTGCCGCATGAGCCTCGAGCGAGCGACCCACGAGCTGGAGACAACCGACCTCAAGCAGCGACTGAGCTACTGGCCAGAGCTCTTCGATGGCGATCGAGCGCGCCCCGAGGCCTGGCTCACCACGGTTTACCAGGCCACCAAGAACAGCTCGGAAACGACGCGCGACGCAGCGGCCTCCGTGGCTGAAGCGCTCGGGGCAACTCACCACTTCCTCGACATCGAGAGCCTGGCGCGAGGCTACGTGGAGCTGGTCGAGGAGGCGATGGATCAGCTGCTCGACTGGCAGCACCACGACATCCCCTTGCAGAACATCCAGGCGCGCGCGCGGGCGCCGGGGGTGTGGCTGATCGCCAATCTGCGACGCGCGCTGTTGCTCTCCACCAGCAACCGCTCCGAGGCCGCCGTCGGCTACGCCACCATGGACGGCGACACAGCCGGCGGCCTGTCACCCATCGCAGGCATCGACAAGGCGTACCTGCTCGCGTGGTTACGCTGGCTCGAGGTGCGCGGCCCAGCCGGCTATGGACCTGAGCCATGTGTTTCCGTGGTGAATCAGCTCAAGCCTACCGCTGAGCTACGCCCCGAAGCCGCGGCGCAAACCGACGAAACCGATCTGATGCCGTACCCCGTGCTCGACTACATCGAGCGCGCCGCCATCCGCGACGCCCGTAGCCCTGCGGAGATCTACGGTCTGCTCGCGGTGCACTTCCCACAGTATTCCCGCGCGGATCACCTGCTCTGGCTCGAGCGCTTCTTCAGGCTCTGGAGCCAGAACCAGTGGAAGCGCGAGCGCTACGCTCCGAGCTTTCACCTCGATGATGAGAACCTCGACCCCAAGACCTGGTGTCGCTTCCCGATCCTGAGCGGTGGCTACGCGCGCGAGCTGCGAGAGCTGAGGGCCGCCGCAGCCGCGGAGGCGCCATGAGCTACACCTACGAATACCCGCGGCCAGCGTTGACCGTCGACTGCGTGGTCTTTGGCCTGGACGAGGACGACCTCAAGGTGCTCCTGGTGCAGCGCGCCGGAGAGCCCTTCAAGGGCAGCTGGGCATTACCGGGAGGATTCGTCGACATGCACGAGACGACGGATCAAGCGGCGCTCCGCGAGCTGGAAGAGGAGACCGGCGTCACCAACGTCTACCTCGAACAGCTCTACACGTTCAGCGGCGTGAACCGTGACCCTCGAGAACGCGTGGTCAGCGTCGCCTACTACGCCCTGGTCAAGCTGAGCGAGCACGCGGTGCGGGCAGCGACCGACGCGAGCGACGCTGCTTGGTTCAGCGTGGAGGAAGCGACCAAGCTCGCCTTCGATCATGACGAAATCGTGGCGACAGCGCGGGAACGCCTGCGCGGCAAGGTGCGCTATCAGCCAATCGGCTTCGAGCTCCTACCGGAGAAGTTCACGCTGACTCAACTCCAGCGCCTGTACGAAATTGTGCTCGACACGGAGCTCGACAAGCGGAACTTTCGCAAGAAGATCTTGGCCATGGACCTCCTGCGCTCCCTGGACGAGGTCGAGAAGGGCGTCGCGCACCGGGCCGCGCGGCTCTATCGCTTCGATCAACGGCGCTACAAGCAACTGGTCAAGCGCGGCTTCAACTTCGAGCTCTGAACCTGTATTTCCCCGCGGCATTCATTGCCACCAACCAAGAAGGAGCAGCAAGACATGCAAGCGCTTCTACTCATCGACCTGCAGAATGACTTCATGCCGACCGGTTCGCTACCGGTGGCCGACGGAGATAGCGTGGTCCCCGTCGCGAATCGCGTCATGGCGGCGCTCAGCGGCGACGCCATCATCGTCGCGACGCAAGACTGGCATCCCGCGGACCACGGTAGCTTCGCCACCCAGCACGCGGGCAAGTCGCCCGGGGAACTGGTGAAGCTGGGCGGCGTCGATCAAGTGCTGTGGCCCGACCACTGCGTCCAGCTCAGCCACGGCGCGCAGCTCCACACGGAACTCGACTCCCGCAAGATCGAGAAGCTGTTCTTCAAGGGTACCGACGTCGGCATCGACAGCTACAGCGCATTCTTCGACAACGGACACCTGCGCGCGACGGGGCTCGCAGACTGGCTGCGCGTGCGCGGCGTGGGTGAGATCGTGACCCTGGGCTTGGCCACGGATTTCTGCGTGAAGTTCAGCGTCCTCGACGCGCTGGAGCTTGGCTTCGGGGTCACGCTGGTCAGCGACGGTTGCCGCGGCGTGAACCTGCAGGCGGGAGATAGCGAGCGGGCCATCGCAGAGATGGCAGAGCGCGGCGCGCGAGTGGTCGAGTCGTCTGCGCTGCTCGGCGCCTAGCTCAAAATAGTCCACCCCCGGACCTCGAAGCCGAATTGCTGCGAGATCCGGGGGCGGTTGCTGGGCACGATCAATCAGGACTTGTGGGCTTTGTCACCGCTCGCATCGCGTTGGACCGGCGAGGCCACCCACAGGACCTTTCTCCGCGCGGCACCGCCTAGGCGGCGTCGCGCGCAGAACTGTTACTTGTGCTGCGCGAGCCAGGTCTCAAGCTCGGCGGCGCCACCGACGTACTCGCCGTCGATGAAGACCTGGGGCGTGGTGGTCTTACCGCTCACGGCCTTCAGGCGCCGGGGATTCGCCGAGACTTCGTCGAACTCGATGCCGCGGCTCTGCAGCATGGCCTTCGCTTGGTCGCAGAAGCTGCAGCCCGGGCGAGAGATCATCAGCACGTCGTGGGGCAGCTGTACGTTCTCATCGAGGTAGCGCAGCATCGTCTCGGCGTCAGACACCTCGAAGGGGTCACCGTCCTTCTGCGGCTCCACGAACTGCTTCACGATCACGCCATCCTTCACGAGCATCGAGTAGCGCCAGGAGCGCTGCCCAAAGCCGAGGTTGCGCTTGTCCACCAGCAGGCCAAGGCCCTGGGTGAACTCACCATTGCCGTCGGGAATGAAGCGAACGTTGTGTGCCTGCTGGTCCACTTGCCACGCCTGCATGACGAAGCCGTCGTTGACGGACATGCACACGATGTCGTCCACACCCTTGGCCTTGAACACCGGCGCCAGCTCGTTGTAGCGCGGCACGTGGTTACTGGAGCAAGTGGGGGTGAAGGCCCCGGGCAGTGAGAACACCACCACAGTCTTGCCGGCGAATAGTTCCTGAGTCGTCACGTCTTTCCACGCGGATCCCTCACGGGTACGGAAGGTGACTTCGGGTACTTTCTGTCCTTCGCTGTTCTTCATGTTCGAGTCTGGTCTTTCTGGCGCTCGCTTGAGCGGCCTCTTGAGTGAGCCGGCGGGGTGTTGCCTGGAAAGGCGCATCCCGTTGAGGGCGGCGCGCCGGGTTGGGGTTGGGCACCAACGGTGCGTTACTGGTTGCTTGTCTTGGGGGGAGGTCAGGCGCAACGGCGCTGAAGACCGCTGCGATCTTCGAGCTGCTTGGCTGCGTCACGGAGCGCTGTACGGAGCCCCTCTTCGATCACGGGATGATAGAAGGGCATGCAGAGCAGATCGATGACCGTCTGCTGCTGTTGATGAGCCCAACCGAGCAGGTGGGCGATGTGTTCCGCTCGGGGCCCGATCATCTCGGCTCCCAGCAGGCGGCCCTCTCGCGCGTCGGCGTAGAGCCTCAAGCGCCCCTGGTTGACCAGCATCACGCGGCTCCGTCCTTGATCCTCGAAGCTCACCTCGCCAACGATCACGCGGTTCTCGTCGCGCGCCGCCTCGAGCTCTTTCCAGGAGGATCCAATGATTGCTATCTGCGGATCGCTGAACACGATGCTGAGAGCGCTGCGCCGCTGGGGCGCCAGCTCGGGCCTGACATCCGAGAGCGCGCCGTAGGTGCAGTTCGGGAAGCGCGCGGCATTGGCACCAGCGATGCGGCCCTCGTCCGAGGCCTCGTGGAGCAGCGGCCGTACGTTGTTCACGTCACCAGCCAGGAAGATACGGCTCTCGAGCACCTGCAAGGTGCGGGAGTCGAAGAGCGGCACACCCCGTTCGTCGAGACGCACGCCGGTGCGCTCGAGCGCGAGCCGGCCCAAGTTCGGTCGACGACCCGTCGCTGTCAAGACGTAGTCGAAGCGCTCTCTGCGTCGCTCGCCTGCCCACTCGAAGTCGATCTCCACCTGGTCCAGCACACGTCGCAACGAGTGCACGTTGGCGTCGGTGTCGAGGGGGAACTCCTGCGAGAAGATCCGGGTCGCTTCCTCGCGGATTTTCGGATCCGTGATGGGTCCAATCAGGCCGCCGACGCCGAACATGCGCACCCTCACCCCCAGCCGACTCAGGGCTTGCCCAAGCTCGAGGCCGATCACTCCCGGTCCGAACACGGCGACCGACTTCGGTAGGTCCTGCCACTCGAACACGTCGTCGTTCACGATCAGGCGGTCGCCCAGGCCATCGAACATCGGCAGCACAGTCGGCGTGGAACCCGTTGCGATGACGACCGCTCGGGCCTCGACCTTCGCATGCATGCGATTCTCTGCGTCGCCTACCAGCAGGGTGCGCTGATTCTCGAAGCGGGCGTAGCCGCGCAAACGGTCAGACTCTGGGATCGCCAGCGAGTCGCGCACCACGAAGTTCACGAAGCGGTCGCGCTCGCGCCGTACGCGCTCCATCACTCGGCGGCCGTCCACCTCAAACTGCCCCACGGAAACACCGAAGGCTTCCGCTCGAGTCGCGTGGTGCGCCGCTTCCGCCGCGGCGATGAGCAGCTTGCTCGGCATGCAGCCGACCCGGGCGCACGTCGTCCCGTAGGGGCCGCCTTCAATCAGCACCACCTTGGCGCCTTCGGCTTTCGCGGCACGGTACGCGGCCAGCCCAGCAGTCCCTGCTCCGATCACAGCGACGTCCACGCTCAGATTCGTTTGGCTCACAGTTCGCACCTATAGCGAACGGCGTGCCAAGTCGAGCGGCGGGTTACGAGCTGATTTCAGCAAGATACACACGAAACAACCGATATATCGTTGTTGTGGAACAACTACATATCGTTGCCTCAACGAATACTCGGTGCTAGCTAGAGCGGGACGATGGTCGCCCCCGTTGAAGATCTCCGCCAGCTCGCAGCACTCGCCGTGCGCCCCGAGGCTTTTCAGGAGCTGCTCGAAGGCGTGCTCGGCTCCCTGGCCAGCGTCATCCCCTATGACCTCGCGGTGATGTACGCACTGCAAGGCGACGAGCTCGTGGTGCGAGCCGCTGACGGTCCACTGGCCACCGCTGAGGTGCGCCATCACTCGCTGACGCTCAAGCGTTTCCCCACGATACGCCGGGCGCTCAACACCCGACGCGCGATCGCCCTCACGGAGGACCACCACGCCGGCGACGAAGGCGACCCGTATGACGGCGTCCTCGACCTACCTCACGGACACAGCTGCATGGTGATCCCGCTCTACTCTCGAGAGAAGAGCCTCGGCCTCATCACCTTGGACCGCCGCGAGTGCGTGCCGTACTCGAAAGAGAGCGCCGCGCTCGCCGACGTCTACGGACAGCTCGTGAGCCTGGCCATGATGTTCGCCGAACAAGCCAGCCTGCTAGCACGCTATCGCGCGCAGCTCGAACAGCAGAACCGCTTGCTGGTGGAGGAGGCAGGCGGCGCGAGCGTCGCGTGCCGGCGCATCGAGACGTCTCGCTCGAGCGCCATGCGCCACCTCTCCACGCTTGCACAGCAAGTGGCCGCGTCGGATCTACCAGTGCTGATCCGCGGAGAAACGGGCAGCGGCAAGGAAGTGCTCGCCAACGCGGTCCACGGCTGGAGCCCCCGCGCCGACGGCCCCTTCGTGAAGGTGAACTGCGCAGCGATCCCAGAAAATCTGGTGGAGAGCGAGCTGTTCGGCCACGTGAAGGGCGCCTTCAGCGGCGCCGTGAAGGAGCGCCCCGGACGCTTCGTGACGGCGAACGGCGGCACGCTGCTGCTCGACGAAATCGGAGACATGCCCCTCGCCGCGCAGGCCAAGCTGCTGCGCGTGCTCCAGGAAGGCAGCTTCGAGCCCCTCGGTTCCGATCGCACCGTGCGGGTGGACGTGCGAGTCATCGCAGCGAGCCACGTCGACCTGGAGCGAGCGATCCTCGACGGACGTTTCCGTGAGGATTTATACTACCGACTGGCGGCGTTCCCTCTGGATATCCCACCGCTACGCGAGCGGCGTGAAGACGTGGTGATTCTCGCCGAAGGCATCCTGGAGCAGCTCAAGGGGCGACAAGGCAGGGGTCCTTGGCAGCTCAGTCGCGCCGCCAAGCAGGAGCTCGAGTCGCGGCCTTGGCCCGGGAACGTGCGAGAGCTCGCCAACGCCCTCGAGCGCGCGACCATCGTGCAGCCGACTGGACTGATCGAGCCTGTCCACCTCGGCCCGGCTCTCGGGGCCAGTGCGAAAGCGCTGCTCGCCGCGAATTCTGCGGCCCTCGAGCGAGTCACCGCGAAGCCTGCGCGGGTCATGAGCTTCGAGGAGAACGAACGCGCTCACTTGGAGCGTGCGCTGAGCGCGACCCACGGCAAGATCTACGGACCCGACGGCGCAGCAAAGCTGCTCGGTCTCAAACCGACCACACTGCAGAGCAAGCTGAAGAAGCACGGCATTCAGAAGGGTGCGTAGCGCGACTTCCGCGCCCGCGTCGCCATGAGTCAAGACACCTCCAAGCAGCCAAGCATCTGGTGGTTCGCGTTCGGCTACTTCGCTTGCTATGTGCCCTACAGCGCGCTCACCAAGGCGATCAGCTCGGGGCTGCTGCCACACATGACCGCCGGCGTGCCCGGCTTCGAGCTCCTGCCGATCACCACGCTGGCTTCCATGTTCGGCATGCTCACGTTCCTCTGGCTGAGTGGCTGGTGGCGAAGCGCTTCCCGGAGGAAACTGTTCGGCGTGTCCCTGCCGCTTCCGGGGACCTGGACGTTTCTCAGCGGGCTGTGCACGGCCGCCATCATCGGCACCACGACTCTCGCCTACACCTTCGAGGGCGCGAGCATCGTGTTCATGATGCTCTTGATGCGCGGCGGCGTGCTGGTCATCGCCCCGATCGTCGACACGCTGAGCAAGCGCCACGTGCGTTGGTTCTCCTGGGTGGCGCTCGGCCTGAGCCTCGCGGCCTTGCTGACGGCGCTGTTCGGTGAGGGGCACCTCGGGCTAACGCTGGTCGCCGCGATCGACGTGTTGATCTACCTGGCGTCGTACTTCGTGCGCTTGCGCTTCATGAGCCGCCTGGCGAAGAGCTCCGACGCGCATGCCACCAAGCGCTACTTCGTCGAAGAGCAGATGACGGCGGCACCAGCCATCGTGCTCACGCTGGCGGTGCTAGCGCTGCTCGCGAGTTTTTTTCCTCATGCAATCCAGCTGCAGCAGATCCGCGCTGGGTTCACCAGCTTCTTCGAGCGCGGCCTGCTGGGCTACGCCCTGCTGATTGGGATCTTGAGTCAGGGCACGGGGATCTTTGGAGGCCTGATCCTGCTGGATGGCAGGGAAAATAGCTTCTGCGTGCCGGTGAATCGCGCCTCCTCAGTGCTCGCAGGGCTGCTCGCCTCGGTCGGACTTTATGTGTGGCTCGGCGAGGGGTTTCCGTCGCCTCAGGAGTTGTTCGGCGCGCTGCTGGTGATCAGCGCCATTCTCTTTCTCAGTATCCCGCCTCTGGTCGAGAAGCGCCGCAAGGCGGCCCGATCTCGGGATTGATTCCGCGCGGCACGAATGCGAGCTTTCGTCACGCCTGCGTGAGGCTGACCCCAGCTCGGCTTGCTTGTAGACTGCGCCCATGAGAGCTTGGCTGCGAGACGGTTCGTTGGGGGTGAGTGTGCTGTGGGCGGTCGCCGCGTTGAGCGGCTGCGGCAGTGATGACTCCGGTGGCGCGAACGCCGGGGGCGCTGGCGGATCTGCAGCGAGCGGAGGCTCAGGCGCAAGTGGCGGCACTGCAGCAAGTGGCGGCACTGCGGCGGGTGGTTCCGGAGCGAGCGGGGGCTCTGCAGCTGGCGGGTCTGGAGCTGGTGGGTCTGGAGCAAGTGGCGGTTCCGCGGGGCAAGCTGGTTCCAGCGGCAGTGGCGGGGCTGGCGGCAGTGCTGGCTCAAGCGGCAATGGTGGGTCTGGGGGCGCCTCTCCCCCCGATCCAACTTGCGACGGGCCGCGGCCGACTGATACGGCGAATGCTCCGCGCGTCGTTGGAACTGGGACGCCGGAGAGCTGCACCGAGGCTGCGCTGCGCACCGAGATCGCCGCTGGCGGCGTGATTGATTTCGACTGTGGCAGCGCTCCACACACCATCACGCTCACCCAGACCCTGCAGGTGACGAAGAATGTGGTGCTCGACGGCGGCAACACGATCACCCTCAGCGGCGGCGGCAACGTGCGCATCATGAGCCTCGACACAGGGAACTTCGAGGCGACATCTCCGACGCTCGAGGTGCAGAACCTGACGTTCCGCGACGGTCGCTCGACCGGCACTTCGATTCCTCTCGGAACCGACACCGACGGTGGCGGCGGCGCGATCTATCACCTGGGCGGCAACGTCCACGTCTTCAACTGCCAGTTCTACGACAACCAGTGCCCAGTCGACGGCCCAGACGTCGCGGGCGGCGCGATCTACGGCATCGGCGCGGGCGAGACGCTCGTCGTCGGCTCGGTGTTCCAGGGCAATCGCTGCAGCAACGGCGGCGCCATTGGCGGACTCGGTACGTCAATCGAGGTGTTGAACAGCTCCATTCAAGACAACGTCGCCACCGGGCAAGGCGCGAACTCCGTCGAGAATGGCCAGCAAGTGGGCCGCGGTGGTAACGGGGGCGGGATCTGCATGGATGGCCGCGGTCGCACGCTGCACGTGTGCGGCACCATCATCCAGGGCAACGAAGGCGGCGCGTTCGGCGGCGCGGTATTCCGCACCAGCTACCAATCGGAGCCCAGCGACTTCGAGTTCGTGACCATCGACGGCAACAGCATCCGCGATATCCCGAACGAGCCAAACGGCGCTGGTGGGCTCTACCTGCAGGGCACCTACGTCACCATCGACTCCTCGACCATCAGCCGCAACGTCGCGGGCTACGCCGTCGGCGTGTGGGTCAACGAACACGGCGCACAGGCGCCAGGCCGCCTGACCATGGTCAACAGCACGGTCTTCGGCAACCGCGTCTACGAGCGCAGCGACTTCACGACGATGGGCCTTGCCGCGGGGATCAATATTGGCAGCGGCGCCGACGGCACGCTCACCAACTGCACCATCGTGGGCAACATCGCCCAGTTCGCCTCAGGCATCGGGCGCGCGTCGCCGCTCACCATCCTCAACACGGTGATCCACAACGAGGCACGCAATCAGTATACGCCGCTCAACTGCACCGGCTCGAGCTACGCGACGCCGCCGGCTTCAGGCAGTCACAACATCCAGTGGCCCAACGGCCCGAAGGACGACATGGACTGCGTGAGCGGCATCACCAGAGCTGACCCGATGATTGGCATGCTGGGGGACAACGGAGGCCCCACGGAAACGGCGCTGCCTCAAACTGGGAGTCCGCTGCTCACCAAGTCGGGCACCGGCTGCCCAGCCGTAGACCAGCGGGGTGAGCCGCGCAGCGAGCCGTGCACGCTGGGCGCCGTGGAAATGCCTTGAGCTTGCCGCTCTGAAAATCGCGCGGCGTGCGAATCACCGCGAAGTAATTCCAGGGTGTGCCGGGAATGCAGCGGGCGGCGGCAGCGTAATACGCCGGGCGCGGCGCTAGTCTCGCGCCGATTGGCACCGCAAAACTCCGCGAAAGAGTCCGGCTTGAAGTCGCTCAATTCCCGTGCGAAGACCCCGCGCGTGACGGTTCAGCTTTCCGCGCGAATCTCCGCGTTGCTCCAGGGCTTCGTGACCCCTGCGGCGCTGCTCGCCGCGTGCGTCGCCGTTCAGGCCTGCGGCGGCGCCGCGCTCCAGAGCGCACCCCCCAGCCACGACAGGCCGGTGCCCGCAAGCGAGCAGCGCGCCGAGCTCAAGCTCCAGCTCGAGCTCGAGCAACGCGCCGGCTGTGAGGAAGACTTCGATCTCGCGCTGTATCAGGACGAGGGCGTGGAGCTGATCGAGTGGAAGGAACCGTACGGCGTATGCAAGGCACGCCAAGTGACGATTCGCTATCTGCCGAAGCGCACCAGCAAGGAAGCGCTGCTCGGTCGCATCAAAGAGCTCGCCCGGGACGTCAAGCAGCAGTAGCGATCCCCCAGAAGAAATTCCGTATGGCAAACAATTCTGATCGCAAGTGGACCACTCGACGCCGCGCGGCGTTTGCCGCAGGCGCCCTCTCGCTCGCTCTGTTGCCGAGCCTGATGCTCGGTGTCGACGCCGGCGCCCAGGAGGGCACTCAGCGGCTCTCACCCCGGGAGCGCGTCCTCGTCCAGATGGCCAAGGATCCGGCGGCGCTGATCAACGTGAGCTACGGGGAGATGCCATCGAGCCCCGACGTGTTGAACCTGGGCAAGCGTGGCACGGCTGCGCTAGCGCGCTGCCTGCAAGACAACGCGAACACCGACGTGCGCGCCGAGTGCGCGCGCCTGTTGCGCGCTCTGGGGGATCGCTCGGCGCTGCCCAATCTCCGCGCGGCACTCGCCGACTGGGAGCCAAGCGTCCGCTACGAAGTGATCCTGGCGCTCGAGTCGATGCCCGATGAACAGTCGTTCGAGGCGCTCCACAAGCTCTATCAGCGCGACGACGAATCCCCGAGCAACCGCCTGGCGATCGTCGACGCGCTGGGCGCGCTCGGCAGTCAGCGCGCGGTGCGCGTGCTGCGCTCGGAGCTGCGCAAGGCTCCCAAGAAGGACGAGAGCGACAACCGGGGTCGCGTCTTCTCCGCGCTGTGGCGTAGCCGTCACTTGATGGCGCGGCAGACGCTGATCGGCGACGTCGCCTACGTGCTCGGCCTGAAAGACAACGACTGGCTGGTGCTCCAAGGCACGGAATCCGCCGCAGAGCTTCAGGCCAAGCAGCTGGTGAACAAGCTGACTCCGCTGATGGGCCACCGCAACGAAGAGGTGCGCAACAAGGCCGTGTATGCCCTGGGGAAAATCGGCGATCCCACCGCGACGCGCGCGTTGATCGGGCACCTGCCGAAGGTGCGTGAGGCGCGCATGCTGAACAACATCGCGTTTGCCCTGGAGCGCCTCGACCCGAAGGCCTTCTTCCCGGCCATCGAGAAGCTGGCAGCGCACAAGCAAGCGGTCATCCGCCTGAATGCTGCCTTCGTGCTGGGCGACGTCAAGCGCCCGGAAGGGCTGCCGATGCTGGAAAAGTCCCTCGGCGATCCGAGCGATTTCGTGCGCACCAGCGCCATCGTGGCGCTCGGCAAGCTGGCAGAGCCAAAGGCCATCGCAAGTCTCGAGAAGTTCACGGACGACGCCAATCCAACGATCCGCGAGGAAGCAATTTATGCGGTCAACAAGCTGTCGGGGGACAAGCGCAAAGAGCTGATCTACAAGCAGCTCTACGCCTCCAAGGACGCAGAGCGCCGCCCCCAGATGCGTGAGCGCGCCGCGGTCACTCTGGGCAAGCTCGGCGACACCCGCGTGCGTAACTACTTGCTCGGTTGCTTCGAGCGCTACCAGTGTGACCTCAGGGACATCCGCGATTTCGCCGCGCAAGACCAGGACCCGCGCACCGCCGGGCGCTTGCTCCTGAGCTGGGCGCGCGGGCGCAGTGTGCTCACCGGGCTGCTCGGTGATCTGAAGCCCGCAGGCGCCGTCGCGGTCGCCAACTCCGCCTTCGATGAGGCCATGGCGCATCAGGCGTATGGCAACGCCCAGCGGAGCTCGCTCTTGATCGCCGACCTGGGAGATCAGAGCAGCAAGCAGCGCCTCGACACGGTGAAGGGTCACAAGCAGACCTGGATCCGCCTCTACACCGGCATCGCGCGCCTGCGCCTCGGGGAGAGCGTCGCCGTGCCGGAGCTGATGCGCGACTTCGACAATCTACCGGTGGACTGGCTGGACAGCGCGATCTTCCTGTTCGGCACCGTCAAGGAGACTGCCGCACGGAAACTACTGCAGCCGGAGCTGGAGAAGCGCTCAAAGGCGCCCGACCTCGAGCCGGCCATGGCCTCTGCTGCCATCCTGCTCAGCTGGGACCCGGAGCAAGGCTTCTTTCGCATGCTCGACGGCCTGTCCTCCAAGAGCACTGAAGAGCGGGAGCTCGCCTACCATTACCTCGCCAGCGACGACTCCAAGAAGCTCACCTTCGTCATGCGGCGCGCGCTGAGCCGAGAGCAGCGCCCCTTCACCCGTGACCAGCTCCGGGTCATCCTCGACGACCGCAGCTGAACCTGCCTCGAGCAGCGCCGGCTCGCGCCGTTCCCCACGGAACTGGCTGTGGCTGGCGCTCGGCGTTTGCCTGCTGGTTTGGGATCCTCAGGCCACGGCCCAGGCGCCCAAAGCTCTGGCGGTGAGCGTACTCGGGCTGTGCGCCGCGGCCTGGTGCGCCTTCCGCAAAGCGCCACTCGTGCTGCCGGCTCCCCTGGCGGCTGCTGGCGCCTGGATCGCCTGGAGCTGCCTGACTCTGCTGTGGGGCAGCCCGAGCGCGCTGTCCGTGCTGAGCTTCAACCTGGCAGCGTTCGTGGTCGCGCTCGTCGCACGCGCGACCTGGTCCGCCTCGGAGCTGCGTCAGCAGCTGCACAAGCTGTCCATTTTCTTGGGGGTGAGCACCTCCGGTTGGGCGCTCTACCAATACGCGATCGGCGCTCGGGGTAGCTACCTGCACGGCGGCCTCGGCAACCCGAACTGGCTCGGGCTCACGCTGGCGCTGACGTTCCTGCTCAGCCTGCCAGAGCGCCGCGCGCTCCAGAGCGTGCGTGGGAGGCTCACGGTCGCGCTCAGCCTCACGCCGCAGCTCGTCGCGCTCTGTCTCGCCCAGAGCCGGGTCGCCTGGGTGGCGCTGGTCGTTGCCTTGCTCTTCGCGCTCGCTCGTCTCCGCACGGTAACATTTCAGCGATTCGCCCCACATCTGGCTTGGCTGTGCGCGCTCGCCGCGCCCCTGGCCGCGTGGGGAGCACAGCCAAGCACTTCCGGCGGCTGGCAGGAGGCTCTGGCAGGGCGACGCTTCATCTGGCGCTCGGCGCTCGAAGCGACGGCGCAAGAGCCCCTGCGCGCGTTGACGGGTTTTGGCAGTGGTCGCTTCCCTGATGCCTTCCTGTCAGGGCAGGGTGCGCTCCTCGGAGGACTGAGCGAGCGCTCTGCGTCGCGTGCGTTTCAGGCCTTGCAGAGCGCCCACTCGGACTGGATTCAGACGTTCCTCGAGCACGGAGTCGGAGGCTGGCTCTTGATGGTGGCCTGGCTCTGGCTCGCGTTGAGGACGGGGCGACAGACTCGCCATTGGCTCCGCGGGGAAATGAGCCTGATCGCGCTCGGAGTGTGTGCCATCGCAGACGCTCCGCTCCAGCAACCCGTGGTGCTGGTCCTGGCGTTGCTCGTCACCGCCGCGCTCGGGCGCGATGCGTTTGGAGGCATAGCCAGGGTGCGGCGCCTTCCCATCTGGTGGCTTGCCTTGACTCTGCTGGCGCTAGGGACCCGCCTCTCCGCAGGGCACTGGCTCGCGGAGCGCGCTGGAAGTGAAGCGAAGGCAAGACCTGAAGCGCGTCTCCCGTTGCTCGAGCGCGCGGTGAAGCTGGATCCTTACTCAGCGCAAGCTCACTTTGACTTGGCGGTCGCCCTGCTGGACTCTGGTGAGCCTGAGCGCTGCCTGTCCCACGCGGAGCGAAGCAGGGGGCTCAGCGAGTCGCTGGGTGCAGAGCTCCTGATAGCCAAGGCGTTGAGTCGGCTTGGGCGCGTCGCCGACGCTCACCGGGTGTTGCTCTCAGCGCGGGACATCAGCCCGGGTTCGTTCCGGGTGAACCTCGGACTCGCGTCTGTAGAGCTCGAGCTCGGCGACCTGCGCACTGCGGAGACATCGCTGGCGCGTGCCACAGCTGTTTTGCCTGGAGATCCGCGGCTTTCGCCGTTGCGGGAGCGGCTCAAGCAGGCCCAGCGCGACCAAGAAATGCGCTGACCTGCATTTTCCAGGCAACTGGTGAGGGCAGCTACCGATCCCAGTCCCATGAACCTGACCAAGATCATAGCCACGGTCGTCCCCTTCACGATGATCCTCGGCGTCGGCGGCTTCGTTGCGTTTCCCATCGTGCGCGACGCGATGCTGCACAAGGCCAGCGCTCCAGCGCCCGCGACGCTGAACCAGGACGCGGACTCGCAGAAGGGTGAGGCGATGGACAACTACGTCTATTGCATCAACCACGTGAACGATCGCATCCGCGACGCGCGCAAGCGCTACCACTCCTGGGTCGACCCTGAGAAGGGCCCAACCGGCAAGGAACGAAACGTCTACGGTCTGTACGACGTGGAGCCCTCAATCCTCAAAGCGTGCAAGGACAAGCTGCGGAACAACAAGCAGCTCGCTGGCTATGACTCGCTGACGAAGCTAGCGGGCCCCTACGAGCAGGAGCTCGACAAGCTGACTCCAAAGCTGACGGCTGCAAACACCTACTACGAAGACGAGGTCTACAAGGAGGACGGGTTCGCCAAGGGCAAGCAGCTCCACAAAGATCTAGAGGCGAGCTTCAAGTCCTTCTTCGCCGCGGCCAAGGCGTTCGAAGACGAGGAAGATCGCATTGGCGACGAACGCGCGGCTCAGAACCTCGTGGAAATCGAGAAGGAAGAGGGCAAGGGCCTGCACTACTGGCATCGCAAGACGATCATGGATGCGAAGAAGGTGATCGTCCTGATCGGCGCCGAGGAAGAAGACCTGGTGAAGGAAGAAGCTGCACTCGACGAGCTCGACAAGTCTGTCAAGGCGCTCAACGACGCCGAGGCCAAGCAGCGCAAGCAACCCTTCATGTGGGCCATGTTCGAGGACAAACCGGACGAGTTCGCCAAGCAGGCGCGCAGCCACTGGAAGCGCCTCAAGGCCAAGACGAAGTACACCCGCCGGGAGGCCGCGATGATTGATCAAGGCGTGGGCGCCCGCGTTGAAGGCTCTCGAGACGCGGTGTTCGAGACCTACAACAAGATGATCGATGGCTCGAACGCCGTGAACTACAACATGTAACAGGACTAGGAGACGGACCCCTGCCGTGGTTGAGACACCTCAGCCGCGGCAGCTCTTGGTTCGCAATCGCACGCCACGCAGCGCTTACTCTCGGGCCTCGCGAAGCGCGTGTCTGTTCCCCGAAGCGCGCTACACTGGAGTCGTGGGTACGCCTCGCGAGTCCGGATTCTGCCGCATCCAGTGGCGCGGCCGCATGCGACGCGCGTATCCGCGTGGATGTATCTTCGGCTTGGCGACCATCGCCATCCTGTGCTGCGTGGCCTGCTCCCCGAGCAACCTCGAGCAACCTGGACCACACCACGACGCGACTCAGGCAGTAGCACCCGCACCGAAGTCCGTCAGCGCCGCGAGAGAGCCGACCACGCCGAGTGCTGCACCACCTGCGAACACTGCACCGCGCAAGGCCACCCTGAGCCCAGACACCGAGATCGCCTGGGACCAGAACCAGGTCATGCAGGCGCTCGGGCACATCTCCGAGACGCTGCAGGACAGCGAGTACACCCATGGTTTCCGCGTGGATTCAAAGGAGGGGATCTACCACTTCGACTGCTCCGGCCTCGTGCACTACATCCTGGGCAAGGCGAGCCCAATGGCGCGCAGCGCGAGCTTCCAAGGCGTGCGCGGGCGACCGTTGGCGCGGGACTACTATCGCACCATCGCGCGCAGCCCTGCGGACGCACCGCGCGCAGGGTGGCAAAGGATCGAGCGCGTCGCGGACATTCAGCCGGGCGACTTGATCGCCTGGTTGAAGCCGAAGGTGCTCACGAAATCGACGAACACCGGGCACGTCGCGTTTGCGGTGCTGCCCCCGGTCGCGGTGCCCGACTCCCCGGGTGCCTACCTGCTACGCGTGGCTGACGCGAGCAGCTTGCATCACGACGACGACACTCGCGTCGGCCGAGATGGCTTCGGGATGGGCACCATCTTGCTCTTGACCGACCTCCGAGGGCCGGCCGATCGAGTACGGCTGGGTCGGGTTGAAGTGGCGCACGCCTGAGACGCGCATCGCCATCGGGCGGGTTACTTTGGGCCCGAACGGGGAAGTCGATCGATGATCGCGGCTGAGACCGCCGCGAGGCGGGCGCCCGAGGAGGGAGCACCGCAGGAATACTTGGGCATTTTGAGGAGCGGACCGACGAGGCCGCACGCCGCAGCAAGAGGATCCGGCGCGAGGACGATTGAATTCCCCGTTCGCGGCCCTTAGTCTCTCAACAAGCCTTTACGCTTCAGCGCGGTCAGCTGTGCTGGGGTAACGACGCGCCTCACCCCCTGCTCACCATCCCCGGACGTAATATCCACGGGGAATATAACGCACTCTGGGGTCGTCTCCAGGAGGGTCGAGATGCCTGCTTCGTTGAGCTCACGGCACACGGCGTCGACCAGGCCTCGCGCGGCGTCATGCAAGGAACGCTGCCAGACCAGCTGGTTTGCATCACTCGCTGCGCGGTGGAGCGATTCGTCTTCAAACTCGAGTTCCTGGGTGTCGTAGTTCTCCCACTCGACGGGGTGCCACAGGAAGGTCGCTGCGTCCTCCGCGTGCTCACCGACGAAGTCGGCTTGTTCTGCTTCGGTCAGCAGTGCGAGCTGAGGTGGTAACAGGTGATCGTGCGACTCCATATCGAGCCACAGCGCGACGGCCGCAACCTTGGCGCCGACGTCGAGCGTGGGCAGGTGAGATCGCGTGCTTGCGAGCAACGCGCAGCGGACCCGTTCGAAGACGACTTCTGGCTGCTCGCGGATGCGTCGAAACATTTCCGCGCGGCTGCCGTTGGCGTAGACCCACTCGACCAGCTTGAGTTCGCCAGCCGCGTCGTGCTTGTACTCCAGCACGCGCTCATACCGGGGTGTGACACGCGCGCCCGGACGGGGCGCCCGTCGGCCCACTCGAAGGTTTCCGTGCGCTCGCTGCCGTTCTTGTAGCGGGTCTGGACCTCTACGAGCTGTGTGCCCTCGTAGCGATAGCGCGCGACGTTGATGACTGGCTTCTTCTCATCGTGATCGAACAGCGTCGCGATGACCTCATCGTCAGCGTAGTCGAAGTACTGCTCCTTGGCGGGACGCTCGGGGCCTCTGCCAGGGAGCCACTCGCACTTCTTGAGCGCGTTGTAGTTCCGAACCACGCGCAGCCGCCCGGCAGCGTCGAAGCCGTGCTCCACCAGTCCGCGGGTGTCGTCGATAGGAAGCGACACGAGCGCACCGAGCCCAAAGCAGTTGGACTCGGCGTAGTAGGGCTCGAGCCAGTGCCGCCCGAAGGTCGCCCACTCACGCCGCACGATGGCTCCTTCAGCGCCGTCGCGGAGCTCCTGGTATCTGCGTTTCCCGTTGTCGAACAGCTTCTTCAGACTCGGCATGCGCGCCCGAACGGCGTCGCACAGTCAGCGAGCGATGCCAATGGGATCCGCCGGGGTCGGATAAACTTGCAGTCCGAGCCGCAACTTGGGCACCCGCGGAGGCACCTCGGCCGCTCGAATCCGCAGGCGCGGCGCGAGACCCGGAAGCGCACCAACCCAGTATGCCCCCAGGTTCGCGAGGTCGATCTCCGTGAGCCCCAGTTCGCGAGCCAGGCGGCTCGGGTTAGCGCTCTCACCGAAGCACTTGAGGAACGCGAACCAGGCCAGCGGGTCTCGATCGAGGGGAGCCACGCGGCGCCTGAAGTGCATCAGCGCTCGTTGACTCGCCGCCACATATTCCTCGAGGAAATCATCGTCCAGAGCCGCCCCCTCGAGCCGCGCCTCGAGCGGCGCCTTGAGGCTCTCCCACTCCGCCAGCGAGATGCACTCGGCGGCCAGCACGTCTGCCTGAGGCAACCCCAGCAACTCCAGCGCAGTAACGACCCGGGCGTATTGATCCAACGACAACGTCACAGGGGGATACTACGACCGTCACGTCACCTGACTAGAGCCACCGCTCGCTTTTTGGGGGTGAGGAGCGAAGTTTTTCCGCAGTCCTGAGCTGTTGCCGCGCGGTCTCAGCACCGATGTCCCATGCTGTGCGGCGAAGTGCAGTAGTCCGCGCGGTCGCAAGCCGGGTTCGGAGGAAATGACGTACGGAGACGTAGCCTCCCGGGTATGCCGTCGCGTGTTGCCCATCGGCCGTCGGGCGGCCCAGTTGCGGACTTTTTCGCGCCCCCGCTAGAGACGTCGAAGCATGCTGAAAATCCTGCATGATATCCGACACTTGTAAAACTGAACGTTTTCACGCAACCGGGCAGCTGAGCGGCCGACACGTCTCCAGCGCCTGGGACCCCACGGTGCGTATCGCCATGCAATCTTCAGCATCCCTCGCACTCGTTGGCGTTGAAGCACTCCCGTGTTTGAGCGTTCACGGCTCTGAAGAAGTCGGGCGCGCGATGTGCCTCGAAGTGGAGTTCACCAGCGGCGAGTACCTGGACGTCCGCACATTCCTCGGCACGTGGGGCGCACTGCAGCTGGACGGAGAGCACGCGACGCGCTCGCTCCTCGGCCTGGTGTGCCGCATGACCCATGTCGCCCGTCCCGGTCAGCACCAGGCAGACGGCCTACGTTACTGCTACCAGGTGCGGCTCGAGTCCGGCATCGCGAGGCTGAGGCTGACGCGGCGAAGCCGTACATTTCAGAACTTGTCTCTCCCGGAGATCGCGCGCCAGGTCTTGCTTGCGTCGGGCTGGGACAACGAGACCATCGAGCTGAGGCTGAGCGAGACGCACGCGATCCAGCGCTACGTGGTGCAGTATGACGAGACTGACGAGGACTTCCTGCGCCGGCTCTGCGAACGCGCCGGGCTCTACTTCTACTTTCAGAGCACGGCGCGGGGTGAACCACGGGAGGTCTGCATCCTCACGGATATGTCGACCAACCTGGAGCCAGCGAGCGACCCACTCACGGTCAGCGATGAGTCGTGGGAGGGTCACGGCGACCTGTACGCGCATGACTTGGTCATCGACAGCCGGCTAAGCGTGGGACGAGTCACCTTACGGGACTACGATCCCGAGCGACCCAACCTTGATCTCAAGGCAATGCGCGTCACGCAGTCGGCGCTTCCACGAGCGGACGGGGAGCGCGAGCTGGAACACTACTCGAGCCACGTCAACTTCACCGACAACAGCGTGGGCGAACAGGAGGCGGAACGGCTCCTGGAGTCGTTGCAGACCGGCGCCGACGAGCTGAGCTTCGACACGAACGCGATCGGGCTTGGACCCGGTGACTGCTGTGAGCTGCTGCCGAGCATGAAGCCAGATATCATCTCTGAGGCGGGCTACTTCGTGGTCACGGCAGTCACCCACGCATGGAAGGCGGGCAGCGAGTACACCGTGCGCTTGCACTGCGTGAACCGCGAGCTGCCGGTACGGCTGAAGCGCGAGACTCCGCGCCCCAGCTGCGCGGGTCTCCACTCGGCGTGGGTCACGGTGCCGGAGGGCGAGGAGATCCACGTCGACGCATTGGGTCGAGCGAACGTTCGTTTCCGCTGGGATCTGGACGGAGCGACGGATCACGAGAGCAGCCTGCCGATGCGCGTGATGCAAGGCAACATGGTCGACTCAATGGCTTTGCCGCGCGTTGGCTGGGAAGTATGGGTCGCTTTCGTCAAGGCAACCCTGAGCGACCGCTGATCCTCGGCAAGACGTTCAACGGAGCACAGCCCCCACTCGCTCTGCCAGCCAACAAGACGTCCACCGCCTTGCGTAGCTTTGCCTCCCCAGGCAGCGGCAAGATGAACTCCATCCACACCAACGACAAAGCGGGTGGGCAGACCTTCGTAATCAACGCGGGTGACGGGATGTTCACGACCGTCGGCGGCAACCTCAAGCGGGCCACCGGTGCCGTCGAGGACCGCACCATTGGCGGTCATCAGCTCACCGCAGTTGGCGGGAGCGAGACGCTGAGCGTAGGTCAGAAGTACGAAGTCACGTCGGGCAGTCAGACGGGCACGGTTGGTGGTGCACAGAACATCGGAGTCACGGGCAAGCTCAGCCACGAAGTGGGCTCCGAGACGGTGCTCATCGGCGGAGCGCTGCTGGAGCAAATCGGTAGCCCCGCTGCGATTGCCGCTTCACTGGGCAGCACCGCGCTCGGCGCCATGGCAGGCAGCAACTTCCTCGGCGCGAGGCTCGGCAAGGTCGGCGCCATGGCTGCCCAGTTCGTCGCCCCGATGGCCACCGCAGCCTACGAGGGCTACAAGTCCGGCGGAGTCTCCGGGGCGCTCAAGGGAGCGGCCACCGCCGGCGTCAACACCGGCGCAGGCATGATCGCAGGCATGGTTCCGGGAGGAGACGCCGCGCTGTCCGCAGGCATGGAGTTCGCGGGCAACGACTTGCTCCAGAAGGGCATGGACTGGAGCGAGAAGGAGCTGACCGGCAAGGGCGAAGGCGGAAGCGACAAGCAAGCTCAAGGTCCCAACGCCGAAGCCGGAGGGGCGGGTGGCGCGAAAGCCGACGGGACGGGTGCGGAAGCGGGAGGCTCCGGCAACAAGGAAATCAAGATCGCCGGCGCTGCCGTCGAGAGCGTGGGCGCCGCGAACATCGTAACGACGCCGGCGTCCATCGAGTGGGAGACGTATGGCGTCGCACAGCTCATGGTCGGCGGCGCACACCTCACCAAGGCGCGCTCCAACGTCACCCTCGAAGTCGGAGGAGCATCCATCGAGACATCGGCCAGTCACGTCGTGAAAGCGGGAGCCACCGTCGCGCGTGAAGTGAAGGCGGCGCTGGCGAGCTCGAGCGCGGCGCTCACGCTGCAGTCCAGCGCTGGCGTCGGCTTCAATGCGCCGAACATCAGCTTCACCACCGCCGGGGCGCTCAGCTGCTCGGGGGGAAAGGTCACGTTCAAAGTCGGCGGAACCACCCTGAGCTTCGACGGGTCGGCGGTCTTGGTTGAAGGCGGCACGGTCACGTTCAAGCGCAAGACCAAGCAGAGCGGGTCGACGGATCACTGATGTCAACCGCCGCAACTCAAATCGTTTCGCTCAACGTGAGCGGCCTGGGGCTGGTGACCACAGCAGGCTCGAACCTGCTGGAGTCGATGTTCTTCGCCGAGGCGAGCGTCGAGCCGGGCGTGCCGACCCCCTTCTTCAAGCCTGCAGAGCTGGAGGGTGACGACCCAGAGCCGATTCAGATCAACCGCTGCGCGTGGCTGGAGGCCGAGCTACCGCTGGCAGAGCGCTGTGCACGCATGGCGGAGCGAGCCGCGCGTGAAGCGCTGGAGCCGCTGTTCACTTCACAAGATGAGCCGGTCTGCCCGGAGCTCTGGTTGGTGTTGCCGTGCCCTCGCGGCGACTTCGACGAGCGCACGGCGGCGACCATCGTGAACGCGCTGTGGGAGCGCCTGGCGCCGAGCAACGTGAAGCCGGTGTACGGGGAAGCGGCGACCATGGCCGCCCTGAAAGAAATCCACACGGTAATCAAAGGCGGCGCTGCAGCAGCTCTGCTGTTGGGAGTAGACAGCTTCTTCTCCGTCGAGTCTGCTGAACGCGAGGTCACCCATCCCGTGAGCCCCTGGGAGCCCTTGCCGCCGCTCAAGGCAGAGGCGGCAGCCGCGGTGCTGTTTACGAGCAAGTCGCCGAGCGCCGCAGCCGACTCGCTGAGCCGCAGCCGGCTGGGGCGCTCGCGAGGGCAAGACAACCTGCGGCAGAGCTACTTCACCAGCCAGGCCCCGGCGAGCAACGCGACGACCGCCGGCCCAGCGAGCTCCATGCGCAGCTCTCGGTTGTCCGGGACCGCGCTCGGTGCGCTGAGCTCCTCGCACATCGCCCGCCTCGTAGCGGTTGGCGAAGCGAAGGCTCCTGCGACTGAGCTGAATGACGTGCCTCAAGACGGACTCGTCATGACCTACCTCCTGGAGACGCTCAGCCAAGCCATTCGGCCCGACTGGTTGATCGGTCCCAGCCACAGCTCGGCGTTTCGCTCGCGAGAGTGGGAGCTGGCGCTCTGCCGCTGCCGCAGCAAGGTCGCTCCTGCGTTCGAGTCCTGTGACGTGGAGACCGTCTTCGGTCGGGTGGGTGCCGCCGCAACCCTGGTGTCAGTGGTCTACTGCATCGCGGCGACCCGCCTGGGCTTGAAGGAGCCCTCGGACGGCAACCTCCTCACCTCCTGTGTGTGGAACGTCTCACCCGACGGAGCTCGTGGCTTGCTCGCCCTGATGACTCAAATCCAGGCGGAAACTGGTGGCCCACGTGCTTGAGTCAGACAACGCCTGGGCCGACGCAACCGCGCTACTCGAGCAGTTGCATGAGGCCCTCGCGAGCCTCCACTCCGCGCCGAGCAGCGCAGCGGTTGGGCAAGAACTCAATCAGTGCTTGCTGTTGCTTGCTCGCGCCAGCAGCCCTACCCCGGAGCTCGCACAACACGCGGGGCGCGCGCAGCAACTCGTGATGGCGCTGAGCGCCGGGGGGCTATTACCCAAGGAGCACGTGGGCGCGCTCCGCCGGGTCTACGACCTGTGTACCGGCGCCGCGTTCGATGAGGCTTGGTGCGAGACTCCGGCCGCGACGGCGTCGAGCAGCTGGCTAAGCAGTGGGTTCAGAGCCTCCCGGCGTCGGCCTCGCGTGCAACAGCTCCTCCCGCCTCCAAGCGATGACGACGGCGCATTCATGAGGCGCGAGTCGGCGAGCGGTGGACAGGTGTTGGTCGACTACTCCGTGTCGCGTTGCCTGGAGCATCAGGAGATCGCCGAACGCACCGCCCACAGCTGCCTCGATGACCTCGCGATGCTCTCCCGCCATCGTTTGGAGCGGCGCATGGACGAAGCGGCCAACGAGGAGCGCCGCATCTTGCGCCTGGGAGACGCCTTCACGGTGGTAGGCGCGGACGCTCCGACGCATCTGCGCTCGTGGTGGAATGATCAAGGCGAAAGCACCGACGCCTATCGCAGCTTCGCCGTCGCTTACGCGCTCTCGGTGTGTGCCGGCAGCGGCATGTTTCGTATCCTCGGGGAGCTACTCCAGACGCTACCGAACGACGCGCACAGCGACGTCGAAGCAGCGGCCAACGCGCTCGAGCTCGTAGCGCGCCCGGAGCGCAATGTCCTCGTAGCGCACTGGCAGCGTTCACCCAGCCCGGTGCTCCGCGCCGTGGCCATCGACCTGGGCAGCCGCAAGCTGGGCAAGCCTCCCGAGATCGATCCGCTGGCGCTCTGTCGCTGGCTCGTCGATCCGAACCCGTGCGTGCTCGTAGCGACGCTGCGTGGATTGGCGCGCGCCCGTCACATCCCTAGTGAGCTAGTGCCCAACGTAGAGCAGCTATTGCTGGGGGGGGTGAGTGCACGAGTCAGCTTCGAGGCTGCGCGCTGTCTAGCACTGTGCGGCTCGGTCACGCCCTATCACACGCTGCGCACCGATGGTCGGCTGCTCGACGCGCTGAGCGAGCGAGCCCTCGAGGTACTGCTCTGGTTCGGCAACCTGGAAGACACCGGGCTGTTCGCGCACATCCTGCAGTCGCGTCCGCCAACGAGCTACACCATCGAGTGCGCCGCGCTGTTTGGGGTTCCCGAGTCCTACGCCTACCTCTTGCACACGCTCGAGCAGGAGGATCTGGAAGACGACGCCAAGCTGGCGCTCGAGACGTTGTTTGGCCCGATTCATGAAGATCTAGCGAAGGACCCTGCCGCGTGGAAACGGCACATCAGGCACCTCGGGCTCCAGAGCGGCGTGCGCTACCGTTTCGGGCGACCCTGGGCGCCTGCACAGGTCGGCGCCGAACTGAGCCACGGCTTGATCAGTCGCCGAAGCTTGGAGCGCCGACTGGATGAGTTGAGCGTGCGCCTCGGAGGGCTCCAGCTACCAGCGCTCAACGACTGGGAGGACAGTCTGAGGCCGGAGCTCGACAACTTGATGAGTGGCCTGGCGAACCTCGGCTCCAAGCTGCGTCCTGGCGACTACTACTGCCATCCTCGGGAGCGGAACCAGGCGGTTGCCGCGGCGGCCGCGTCTCACCTCTCCCCCAAACCCGTTGAAGCTAGCTCCGCGAGGCTTTGAAGATCGTGATCTACAACAACACCCGCTTTCAAGTCGCTGATCTGCTGCATGTGTGGAGCGAACCCGAGGGTGGCTCCGATGTGGTGACGCTGGTGGTCAAGGCGACGTTCAGCATCCTGGAGGACGGGCGCTGTGTCCCCGCGGAAGAACAGGTCGCGATCCGCTACAACGAAGAACTCACCGGGGAGAAAGACGATGCGCCCTCCGCGCTGCTTCCCGCCGATGTCGTCCCGGAGAAGCACGGCAGCGACGTGATCGTCTCGGGCCACGCCTACTTCGACGCCGGCGCGACCCAGGTCACGACGAACGTCCAAATTGGCGACGTCTCAGCGCCGCTCTTGGTGCACGGCCCGCGCTACTTCGAGAGCGTGCTGGGGAGCGTGCGCATTGGACCGGCTCAGCGAGTCGATCGCGTGCCGTTGGTGTACGAGAAGGCATACGGCGGTATGTCCGAGGACCTGCAGCACGTGGAGGAGCGCAACCCCGCCGGCGTCGGCGTGGCATCCAACGCGAAGCTCCTGGACGGAAAACCAGCGCCGCAGATCGAGCACCCGAACAAGCCGCACCAGAGCGGGAAAGACAGCCACGCGCCGGTTGGCTACGCGCCGATCATGCCTTACTGGGAGCCGCGGCGCAGTCACTTCGGGACGCTGGATGACAGCTACTTCAAGCAGCGCATGCCACTGCTACCGAAGGACTTCAGCCTGCGCTATCACAACCAGGCACACCCAAGTCTCGTCCTGAACCGCCGTCTGCAGGCGGGTGAGACGCTGAACCTGCTCGGCGTGACTCCTGAGCGTCTGCTGCGCTTTCAGCTGCCCGCGTGGCCGCTCACGATCCGCGCTTTTCGCGATCAGGGTCCAACCGAGCTGCGCCGACCGGCGCCTGACACCGTGATCGTGCAGCCCGAGAATCGCCGCGTGGAAATGGTACTGCGGGAGCGCTACCGACTCTTGCGCAGCAACCCGCTGCGCGAGCTTCAACTCGACGCGGTGGCCGCGTGAGCCGCTCAGTCGTCCTCGTCGGTGGGCAAGGCCGCGAACACGGGAACCGGTGCATGGGTCGGCTCCGGCGCGACCAGCTCGAGCTTGCGCAAGGGGCCAATCGGGTCAGTGACCACGGGGTACTCCAGCGATTCCGCCCGGATATTGGGCAGGCCGGGAGGCGCCTGAACCGCGCTGCTGCGCGTCGCTGGATCCAACTCGGCCAGCTGCTTCGCCCAGTGGCGATTGAGGTTCATCAAATCTACCTCACACAGGCCGATGGACCGGAGCACCAGCGGCGGGTCAGGAGATTCACCGTAAGCCTTCAGGAAGGCGAACCACGCCATCGCGTCGTTGTCGAGGGGCGGCAGAGGCCTGCGGAAGTGTTCGAGCGCCGCTTCGCTCGCCGCGCCGTACTCGTCCTGAATGGGATCGTCGACGTCAGCCTCCATCAACCGCGCCTCGATGGGCGCCTTCAGCGCCTCCCACTCTTCGCTGGTGATCTGCTCCCCCGCAAACACGCTGTCGGCGGGGAGGCGCACCAAGGTCAAGGCGAGGTTGACTCGAGCGTATTGATCCAGAGTGAGGCGCGCCACCAGGGCATCTTACGGAGCACCTGCATGAGGAGCCAGCTCACATGAGTGAAATCGCAACGACCAAGGTGTTCGTCGTGCTCGAAGGTGTGGACGCGCCGATCCCTGTACAGCGCTTGGATGGGCGGGAAGCGATGAACGAACTCTCGAGCTTCAGCGTTCGCTTCTGCATCGACGAGTCGACGCTCGGGCTGGATCCGTGCGGACTAGATGCTCTGTTTGGCCGCGCGGCTACCATCGCGCTGGTCGACGACCTCGAGGGGCACACTCGGAGCATTCCCTTGATGGTCGACGGCGTGGACTTGGAGATTCAAACGCCCGACGGGGAGCTAGTGCTGCGGCTGGACCTCAAGCCCCGTCAGCACGTCCTGGCGCACCGAACCGGTCACTCGATGTGGGTTGAGAAGTCGACCGTCGAGATCGTCTCTGCCCTGGTAGACGCCCAGGCGCTGGGCGGCCCAGAGCTCGACGTTCGGCTCAGCCAAGCTTACGAACCCCGCCCGCAGTGCGTGCAGTACGCGGAGACGGAGTGGGATTTTGCCGCACGGATACTTGCCGATGACGGCGTTGCCTGCTGGTTCGACGTGGTGAACGACGCGCCGCGCTGGGTGCTCGCTGACGGCCCGGACGCGTGCACCGACATCGAGGGCGACGCGGTCGTCCCGCTGGAGGCGCGTAGCGCGCTGACCCAGCAGCGTCATTTCACTTCCTTTGAGCTGGAAGCGAACTGGTGCACCGGGAGTGTGCTCCTCCGCGATGATGACCCGCGCCAGCCCGATGTCCCCATCGACGGCCAGCTGGAGGACGGCGAAGGCTTCTATTTCGCCTATCCAGCGCGGCTCGTGAACGGTGCTCAAGCGGCGCGGCGCGCCAAGGTACGCCTGGAGCAGCTGCGGCGCCACGAGATCGTCGCGCGCGGAGCCTCGGACTGCGTACGGGTGCAGCCAGGTCGTGTCCTGGAGATCGCGTCGGAGCAAGGTGATTTCAATCAGCGCTACCTGGTCGTTTCCGTGGAGCACGGGTTCTCCGACACCACGCAAGCCGGTCAAGCGGAAGAAGCGTACAGCAACCGTGTGATGCTCGTCCCCGCGACCCGGCTGTTTCGCCCTGCGATCCCCGAGTGGCCGACGCTACCAGGCGCGGAGCCCGCCACCGTCTCGGGACCGGCGGGCGAGGAAGTTCACGTCAACGACCTGGGCGACGTGAAGCTCAAGTTCCCCTGGGACCGCACTCCGCAGGTGGACGACACCACATCGCACTGGGCGCGCACGCTGCAGCCAAACCTGGGTGGCAGCATGTTGCTCCCGCGTATGAACTGGGAGGTGCTGGTCGCCTTCGCTCACGGCAACCCCGATCAGCCAAGGGTCCTGGGCCGGCTCTACAACGCCGAAGCCGCGCTCCCGTATTCGCCAAAAGGCGAGAGCGCCTCCACGTCGTTCCAGACCGCAACCTCACCCGGCGGTGGCGGAGTCAACGAGATCAAGCTCGGCGACTCCGCAGGGAAAGAATCCATGGGGATCAACGCCTCGCAGGACCAGGACGTGGTCGTCGGAGGCAGTTCCTTGACGACCGTGAGCGGCAGCGAGGATCACACCGTCACCTTGTCGCTGACACAGACCGCGAGCAATCACACTCGCACGGTCGGTGGACTTCAGAAAGTCGACGTCGGTACGGAGTACTCGATCCAGGCTGGAGACCGCAGCGAGACCATCGGCGGCGTCGAGATCAACAAGGTGGGCGGCTCCCGCATCGTCAAGGCGGGCGCCTACACTGAAGTCGTTGGCGCGCTCCAAGCGACCCAGTGTGTGAGCTCCAACCTGGAGTGCGCGGCGCTCGTGAACACCGTTGGCGGCGCGATGATTCACGCCGCAGGCGCTGGTGCCAACGAGACAGTGCTCGGTGCTCGCCAGCACCTCGTCGGTGCTGTGCGCGGCATCAACTGCGTGGGCTACGAAGAGAAGGTGCTCGGAATCAAGGCGATCACGTCTGGAGCGAGCTTGCTGCAAGCGGGCGCCACCAACGTCACCAAGGCTGCGTCGGTCGCCTTGACGATGAGCGCGCTCACCGCCACCGCCGCTGCGGACGTGGTGTTCAAGGGCGCTTCAATCACCATCAGCGCCTCGAGCATCACGGCGCCCGGAGGCTCCATGTCCGGCGGCACGCTGAAGGTCGTGGGCTCTGAAGTGAGCGGTTCAATCACCCGTCAGGGAGTCAGCGAGCTGGACGCATGATGGACTTTGAATTGGATCTCGAATCCGGCGCGAGCCTGGTCGTCTCCGGTCAGTCTCACGAGCAACTGCACGCCCCGTGGCGGGCGACCCTCACCGCCGGCCGCGACAGCGTGGCGGACGCGAGCGGCATGTCAGCGGAAGAGGCGGCTCGCGCCTGGGTGGGCGCGCGAGCTTCGCTGCGCCTGCGCGATGAATTCTCGGGAGAGCTCGAGCTGCCCGCAGTGACGAAGCAGGGAGTCGTACGCCGCGTTCACGTCGCAGACTTGAACGTGCTCTTCGAGCTGGTGAGCCCGCTCGCTCTCCTGGGGGAAGGTCAAGACCAGCGCGTGTTCGTCGAGAAGACGACACTAGAGATCGTCACGCAAATTCTGACCGAGGCGGGTCTAACGGTAGACGACCGCTGCACCCGCAAGCTCCAGCCGCGACGGCAGTGTGTGCAGCACTGGGAATCCAGGCTCGCGTTCATCTCGCGAATCCTCGCGGAAGAGGGCATCACCTATCGCGCGTTCGACGGTGGAGAGCGTAGTTAGCGGACTCCGAGGTGTTCGAAGTGACAAGTGCCCTGCTGGCAGTGAGTGCGAACCCATGGCATGCTCGGGGCCGCCAGGCGCGTGCACGACGCTCACGTGCGTTCCTGCTGTCGCATCGGAGAGTGCTGCTCAACGAGTGGACCCGCTGAAGTGCCTCCGCGGGACCTCGCGTCCCCTGCTGGCGACGCTCAATTCGAGCCTCGAGCACTACGCATTCCACGCAGATTTTCGTACACCCGAGGAGGGCAAGCTGCTGGCTCAACTCACCCTCGAGTCCCTGCGTCGGGACGCGCGAGTGCTCGAAGGCAAGACCCCATGTCGCGAGCTCGCGCCAGGTAGAGTGATCGAGGTCGACTCCGAAGAGTCGGCCGTGCGCGGCTCCTGGCTCGTGACCGAAATCGTCTCGGGACGCGGGCTGAAGGACGACGCGGAGGAGGGCGCGAAGGAGGGCGCGTCGCCCGCCGAGCGAGATGCAGAGCCGTTCGTGTGCGAGTTCAAGGCGGTGCCAAAGGCCGCAGGCTACCGCCCCGCCCAGAGCAGCGTGGCCTCGGACTTCATCACCAGCTCCCAGGTGACTGGCGCTGAAGGCAGCGAGATCCACCCTGACGACCAGCTACGCGTGAAGCTGCGCCAGCACGCCGACCGGCGCGGCGCGACGGGAAGCCGCGACCAAGGCTCCGCACCCCTCGACACGGATTCCACCTGGTGCCGAGTCATGCAGCCAAACATGAGCGGCAGCATGCTCATTCCTCGGGTCAACTGGGAGGTGCTCTGCGCCCACTGGGGCAGCGGCTCCAGGGAGCCCGTGGTGCTGGGTCGCATGGTGAACGCACTGTTCCCTCCCCCCAACAATCTCCCCGCGGAAAAAACGACGACCGCCTTCGGGACCCGCAGCACACCGGCCGGCGGGGGCAAGGGCAACCGCATCGCGTTCGACGACACCAAGGGCAAGGAAGGCATGCACTTCAACGCCGGCAGCGCGATGAGTGACAAGACGACCAAGGACAAGACCACGACAGTCACCGCCGACGAGAGCCACAGCGTCTCGGGCTCGCGCAGCCTTGCGACCGGGCAAGTCTTCACCCAGACGACGGGCGGCGCCGAAGTCTATTCCGTGGGGACACGCACGGTCAGCGTGACCGCAAACAAGAGCATCGTGGCCGGCTCGGAGACCATCGTGATCGGCGGCGCGCGGATCTTCTGCGTGGGGGGAGAGCAGGGCATCGAAGCCGCAACCCTGGTGCGCTGCGTGGCCGGCCTGAAGACGGAGCTGCCGGTCGGAGGCGAGTCCCGCAAGGTCAAGGGCTCCAACATCACCGTGATCGGCGGCGCGCTGTTGCAGGCGGCGTCCAACTCGGGGGTCAGCGTGGGTGGCATCAACAACGAGGCAGTGGCCGGGCCCAAGGTAGTGAACGCCACGAACTACGCACTCAGCGTGACTGGCGTGCTGACTGAGAGCTACGGCGCGCGCCTGGTCCGTGGCGCCGGGGTCGAGCACATCGGGAAAGGCGCCATCAGCATCAACTGCTCGGGCGCGTCCACCCTGAGCGGCGCGAACGTGGTGTTCGAAGCTCAGGGCTCCATCACCATCGAGGGCTGGGGCGGCAGCATCAAGGTCACCGGCGGCAGCGTCGAAGTGGACGCCGACTTCGATTCGTCAGGCAACGCGAGCAATTCGAACAGCCAGAAGTACGCATAACCCAATAAATTCAAACAGTTACAAAATTCGAGGCCGCCTCACACAAAAGCCACAACTGGAGCGGCCGGTGGCCGATTCGAGTGCATGCCCAAGCCTCGCCCGCTGCGCGCCGTGCCCACCATCAAGACCACACGGAAACGAGGTCGGGCGGCAGAGCTGACCCCTGGCGCGTTGTATGGCGCGTTCGTGGAGCTCGCAGCCGAGAGCACCTACTCGGTGCGCCTGCTCGACGGAGACTTGGTGCAGGCTGAGTTGGCGCCGGGCGTCGAGCCCAGCCTGATCTCCGACGTGCTCCAGCGCCGCGCCATGGTGCTGGTGAGTCCCACTCAGGATGCGTTGCTCATCCTGGGCGCTCTACAAACGCGGATGACTCCCGGCGTGAACGCCGACGGCGACCTGGACGTGCGTGCGCGGCGCGTGAACCTCCAGGCAGACGAGGAGGTGAAGCTCCGCAGCGGCCAGAGCGAAATTCAGCTTCAGTCTCAAGGTCGCATGCGCATCAATGGGGAGCGGCTCTACATGCGGGTTCACGCCAACGTGCGCGTCTACTCCGCCAAGGTGGAGCTACCCTGATGGCCACGACGTTTTCCAAACGGAAAGCTCTCACCTCGAAGACGTCGCCGCCCTTCATCGCGCCGCCGACGCCGAGCAACATCCCTCCCATGCCGCCGCCAAAGCCCGACGGCGTGCCCGCACCGTTTCCCCATACCGCGAAGCCCAGCTCCGTGGACGGAGCCTCCACCAAGCTCCTGATTGGCGGAGGCAAGACCATCGTGCCAGGCACGAAGTACGACATCGATCCTCCCGGAAATAATCCGTCGAACCCGGCTCCCGTTCACGATCTGACCACCGGCAAGATCAACAAGAAGATGGACCTCTGAGGTAGCCGTGTCGGAGACTGGTGGAAAAGAGGCGCAAGGCTGCCCCAACAAGGCTTCGGTCGAGGGCGTCGTGTGCGCACCGCTAGCGGACGGCGGCGCTACGCCGGGCCAGGGTGGCGCCAAGGCGGGCGGCGACACAGGCGACGACGACACCGGCGCAAATAACGGACACCTCGCGCAGAACGCCAGCACGACGGGCACGCGTCCTGCCAGCAGCAGCTCCTGCAGCGGCAAGGCTTCGGGAGACAGCTCCGGTCGCTGCGTCACCGGCGAGCCAATCGACGTCTGGACGGGCGAAGTCGTCGAGACGCTGGTCGACCTGTGCATCGCGCCACCAATCGGTTCCCCGCGGCAAACGCTGGATCCCAACCTCGAGGGCGGTGGCAACGGTCAGCTGGCCTTCGAGTTCATCCGTGAGTACAGCTCGGGCGACGCTACGGATCAGCTGCCCTTCGGTCGCGGCTGGAGCCACAATTTCGATCAGTACATCGAGTTCGCCGACGAGCAGCTCTTCCTGCGCAAGGCGGACGGCCGCTTCCTGAGGCTCGGCAGGGCGCTCCTGGAGCACCCAGAGCGCCCGCAGCGCCTGCTCTACGCCAACCTGGAAATCACCCGCCACCAGGACCAGCTGCGCGTGAGCGAGCTCCGTGGCTCACGCATCAGTACCTTCAGCTTGGTCAAGCGCGAGGGACCGGCGCGCTGGTACCTGAGCGCGATCGTCGATCGCCGCGGCAACGGCGTCGACCTCTACTACGAACAGCTCGAGCGCGGGCCACGCCTGCAGCGCATCACCGATCGCCGCGGCTGGAGCGTGCAGCTCGACTACGGCGACCACGGCTGCATCACGACCGCGCGCCTCTTGCGTCACGACGTGGGCGCGGCCACTCCGGTAGAGCTCGCCAGCGTCCGCTACGACTATCACGAGACCGGCGAGCTCGCGCAGGTGACCGACGCCGCGGGCGTGAAGACGAGCTACGTCTACGATGGCTTCCACCGAATCCGCAGGGCAACGCTACCTCTTGGCGCCGTCGTGCACTGGGAATACGACGCCAGCAGCTTCTGCAAGAAGAGCTTCGTCTCTGGCGGCTCATACCATCGGGAGCTCACCCGCAAGGATCTCAACACCACAGTCGTCACCGGCGCTGCTGTCGCCGAGGAGTATCGCTTCGGCGCCCGCGGTCAGCTGCTCAACAAAGCCACCCTCGACGGCCGCGTCAGCGAAGCGAACACCTACGACTCGGAGCTCCAGATCACCCAGCGGGTCAACGCCGCCGGCGAAGCCTGGCAGTGGGAGTACGACAGCGTCGGCAACAAGACGCGTGAAGTGGATCCAGCCGGAAACGTCACTGAGTGGAGCTTCTGGCCTGGCTACGCAGCGATCCGCTCCGACAGCGGTCAGTTCACCGAAGCCTGGTATGACGACTTTAGCGACCTGGTCCGCACCCGAGATCGTGGGGGTGAGGAGCGCTATTTCGACCGCGATCAACACGGCCGGGTCACCGCCGTTTACGCTGGCAGCTCCGCCCCCAACGACCGCGGCGCACTCCTCGAGCGACGTTACTACGACGACCACGGCTTGCTCGCCTACCGCGAAGACGCCCGCGGTCTGCGCACGAGCTACGTCTACGACGGGCTCGGCTACCTGAAGCAGCGCACGGACACCTTCGGGGACGGTCGGGTCAGCCGCAGCTGGCTCTACGAACACGACGTCTACGGCAGGCTCCTGAGCCAGACGTTTCCCGACGGCAGCGTCGAGCGCTTCGAGCACACGGCCCACGGCCTGGTCACGCGCAGCGTGGACGCGCTGGGTCGTGTCACTCACAGCACGTACAGCACGACCGGCCAGCTGCTGAGCCGCCGCCACCCCGACGGCTCCGAGTGGCAGTACCGCTACGACCTGGAAGATCGCCTCGCCAGCATCAGCAATCCCCGCGGCGAAACTCACAGCTACCGCTACAACCTCGCAGGCCAGCTCACGGAGGAAGACACCTTCGACGGCCGCGCGCTGCGCTACACCTATGACCTCGCCGGCCGCGTGCAGCGCATCGAGCGCAACGACGGCAGCTACCGCGAGTTCACCTACGATCCTTTGGGGAACGTCCTCAAGGAGGAGACGAGCAGCGGCGCGCTGACCTACGAGCGAGACGCTCACGGCCGCGTGCTGAAGGCGACGGCTGAAGACGCCCAGGCCACTATCGAGACCCACTTCGAGCGCGACACGCTGGGCCGCGTGATCTGCGAGCGCATCGGGCCGACGGATGAGTTCGAGATCCGCTGGGCCTACGACTCTCGCGGACGGGTGAAGACCCGCACGGCGCTCGGTGAGCGCACCGAGTACGAGTACGACATCGCCGGTGACCTGTGCGCCGTCGTCCACCACCCCAAGGGTGGCACGCCGGTTCGCACTCAAGTCCAGCGGAACCTCGACGGCCTCGAGACTCGTCGCCTCGCGGAAACGCTCTTGCCGAGCCCCGATGCGTACAGGCAGGGCAATCCAGCGCCCCTGGCCATCGACAGCGAATACGACGCTCAAGGTCACCTCACCTCACGCCGCGCCGTCGTGCCGGACGGCGCTGGGCAGGCGCCAGACCGCGCCGCCCGCTACCACCTCCCCCCCAACCCGAGCGGCGGATGGAAGAGCGCAAGCGAGCGCCGCTACAGCTACGACGCAGCGGGGCGCGTCACCCACTGCGACGACGTGCTCTGGGGCAGGCAGCGCTTCCAGTACGACGCCGCCGATCGCCTCGACACCGCCGAGCGCGAGCGCCTGGTCGAGCACTTCGACTACGACGCGGCAGGCAGCGTGGACGCTGCGCTGCGCACCTTCGACGGCCAGCCGCTGTGGGGCCAGCTCCCGGCGCCGGCAGCGCACGATGCCGCGAACGCGCAGCTACCCATCGCCCCTCAGGCCGCGCCGCCGCCTCCCTGGTTCAAGGCGCTGGGCTCACCCGCCGTCGCCTACAGCGACCGTGGCAACCAGCTGATACGCCACGGCTACTACGACTACGAAAACGACGCGCTCGGCCGCCTCGTTGCCCGACGGAATCGCCAGACAGGCGAGACGACGCACTTCGAGTGGGATGTGTGGGACCAGCTGCGCGAAGTGCGCCGCCCCGACGGCTACCGCGTGCAGTTCGACTACGACGCCTGGGGCAGGCGTGTGCGCAAGCGCGTGTTGCCGCCAGCGCCAAAGCCCGAGCAGCTGATCCCAGTCCTCGCCAAGCTGTTCGCGGGTGAGGAGCTAGACGCGGACGAAGCCCCAGCCCAGCTTCCAGAGTACGAAGTTGCGTACCTGTGGGACGAAGACGAACTGTGCGGCGAGCTCCACGGCAGCGGCTGGCAGCGAGTGCACGTGCACGTCCCCGGCCACCCAGTCGTCGGGCGCGAGCACGAGCCCAGCTACGTGCCCTTCCTGCAAAGCCAGGACGGCCAGGTCTACCAAGTCATCGTCGACCAGCTCGGGACACCGAAAGAACTGCTCAGAGTCGACGGCAGCATCCTCTGGAGCGCAGCTCACAGCGCGTGGGGCGAAACCCTTGAAGTCTGGCGAGCAACAGTCGAAGCTAAGGCGCCGCTGGAGTCCCCGTTTCGGCTCCAGGGCCAGTACTGGGACCACGAAACCGGTCTCAGTTGTACCAGGTATCGCTACTTTGACAATTCACTAGGGAGGTGGCTCTCTCCAGATCCTCTCGGAACTGGGGGAGGGTACAACCTGTTAGGGTTCAATGGGTCGCCGACGTTGGTCAGTGACCCGTTGGGGTTGAAGGTCGATGGGCATCACTCGCACTCGGGTGATCCGAGTGTTGAGAGTCCGGGGACGCGGAAGAAGGGTGAGGAGCACGCCCACGCTGAGGCGGGAGAACAGAACCATCCTCCTGGTCATCTCGAGAAGCGTGCGGATCGAGCGGAGCCTTCTGAGCAGTTGCAAGCCAAGATGAGCACTGCAAGACAGAAAGCTGAAAAGGCCCAGGAGCTGCAGAAGAGTCACAAGGGCAAGACGGTCGCAGTGAATGGAGGGGAACACATCAGCGGCTACAAGACAACTGACGCCCCCAATCCCCCGCGGAAAGAGAAGGGGATGAAGAACGGTGACCGCTTCACCGATGGCGAAGGTCGAGACCCTGTGAAGGCCCGGGACTATGACAAGGAAATCGGACACGACACCTACTCCAACAGCAGCGTGGACCCGAAAGTGTCGAGAGGTGCCGATGGCGAGGTGAATCGAGTTACGGGATCGCAAGGCAATGGTTCCGAGACCCTGCCAGGTGGCGCGGCAGCGACGCACGCAGAACGGCAATCACTGCTAGAGCAAAACAAGCGAGGCACCAATGATCCGGTAGGGATATCAACTGAGCAATGCGGGGACTGTCGGGCGCAGCATCAGAAGCATGCGCAGAACCCAGACCGTCCCTACCCGAACGATCCTGTTGTCGTTGCAGACCCGCAACACACCAGGGTCTACCACAACGATGGGAGTGTCGATGTGTTCGACAAGAACGGCAACTATGTTGGCACTGCCCCTCCGGGTACCCCTCCCGAGGCAACGATCAACAAATACAAGGGTATGCCGTGGTGAAGGAGTATCGCCGTGAGTAGCCTCACTAGAAGCTGTCTAGAGGAAGTCAATAACAAGGAGACTCATTGGTTGTCGTTCGCGGAACGACGACGCATGCTGTTGGGTCTCGGCCGGACTTGGCAAAGTACCGATTTACGGATCATCGATGTCGTCGAAGGCAGATATGAGATGACAATCGGGCATCGGCGGCGAGCTCATCTGGCCATACTTGCGGCGACTAGGCCCCGATCTAGCGCTCGAATCTTCGTCATGAAACGCTGCTTCGCACTGGCGATGAAGGCTCCACCGCGGGCGCACGCGCATACCTAAAAGCGTATCAGCTGATCCAGTTTACGTTTGCTGGCAAGAAGCTGCGAGGGCGCCCAAAAGCTCGGACTCTACTCCGAACCGTCGTTCAACATCCGGATGCTTGCGTTCGCAATCGCCCTGCGGAACAAGCCAGCCATCAAGGCGCTCAGCGCACTCGACGAGACGACGGAGCGCCGGCCGCAGGGAACGACCGATGAAGGGTTCTACACCTTCGCCGACGGGTTCCGCGCGTTGTCAACGGAGAGTCCAACGCTCGAGGACTCCTCGAGGAGGCTCTGGGAAGATTTGTGACCCTAAAGCTCCTCAAGACGCGGACCTCGGGCGGCCGCGCGCACCTCAACCTGCATTCCCGTCATGCTCGCCCTCCTCGACAACGACGAGGAGAGCTTCAATGCGCACTTGTTCGAAGCCGAAGGCACACAAGGCCTGGTGGGGCTCGAGGGCAACGCAAAGGACCCAGACGCCCTTTTTCGCGGCCATACTCTGGCGCTCGCGGCCATGGCCTACGACCGAGGCATGAAGGTTGAAGTCGAGTCTCCTTACATCCTGAGGTGGTTCATTGAAGGGAGAGATCCCGAGGAAAGCTACAGCGCGATGGTGTACGCTATCAAGATCAAGGATCTTGGGTAAGCATTGATCGGATCGAAGCGCCGTGACCTATGGCCCGAAGCCAGTGCAACGCCAGATGTCACTGACGCCTTCGCCGAGCTCGTTGCCGGCGACACCGGCTTGAGAGACACACAGATCCATGCCGACGCCCTTAGAGCAATCTCTGCCGCGTGACAGGCAAGATGCTGATGAATGCCGGACTCGCCCCGACGGACGTGGACTCGTTCGAAAAGGTCAACGACGAGCTGAAGTCGCGCAACATCGGCTTCGATCTTCACGAGCTCGTTCGGCCCTGTCACTGTTCCCAACTTGGCCGGAAGTTTTGGAAACGTTGGCTTCGTCCCCTTGCGCAAACTCGAGCAAGCGAAGGCGGCGATCGAAGAGGACGGGCTGACGTCGGATGACAGCGACATCGACGAAGTTTCTTCAGCATTGAAGGCTGGATCCAGCAGGCGGCTGACAACGGCGACGACTGTCGGGTTCTTCTACTAGCCCCCTCCGCCTGCGCGCGCGAGCGCCAGCGAGTCGCGTCCGGCGCCGGGAGGGGGCGGACGCGCAAGTTTTCAGGACGACACGTCCTAGCTCTGAAACCCTGTTGCTCTCCCGGCACTAGCGGCCGGGGAGGTAACCCAACTGGGACCACGAAACTGGTCTCAAGTTGTACGAGGTGGTCGCTATTGACAATTCGTTAGAGGTGGCTCTCCCCGGATCCGCTAGGAACTGGGGAGGGTACAACCTGTTAGGGTTCAATGGGTCGCCGTATCGTTATCAGTGACCCGTTGGGGTTGAAGGTCGATGGGCATCACTCGCACTCGGGTGATCCGAGTGTTGAGGAGTCCGGGAGCACGCAGCGGCAGCCACGCCAAGAGAGCCCGAGAAGACTTCCCAGATCTGCACCCGCAGAAGAAGAAAGATGGCTCCGCGCCCAAAACCGGGGACAACAAGCTCAACTCCGATCATCTTACGGCTGAGCAGAAGAAGCACTTCGACGCTCGCAAAGACGAGGCGAAGAAGAAGCTGAGGCAGCGAAGACCGACGATGAACGACGCCGCTTTCGCGAAGCAGGCCCTGGCGGCGACGGTATGAGACGAACGCCTGCTCCCGCGAGAACCGAGGTATGGATCCTGATGACCTCGCCGCGTGGCGCAAACAACACGACCAAGTCGAGGAGAACGGCGAACGAGGTCGCGAGCTCAAGAACAAGGCTCTCGACGAACTCGACTGGCAGGCTGTTGAAAAGTGCGGGGTTCGAGGTCTTTCCGCGCGGCTCAGAGCTAGATGCGTCGAGGAATGCGCCTTCAAGAGAGTGCCTGTAGCGCCCCGTTTGGGGCGCCAGGCCACGTTTTCCACGGCTACGCATGCCGGCTATGCCGGCATCAGCCCTCGCCATCCTCATCAAGTTGTATGTGGCGCCTACGAGGTAGGCTGCGTGTTAGTTCTCGTTTGCGCCTCGATATCGCGTTTTGCGCAGGCCACCGATCGTCTTCGCCCAACCGAAGATCTCTTCGATGCGTTTGCGCACGTTGAGAGAACGGCGCATCCAGGATGACGAGTGTCTGGTCGTCCACAGCGCCTCGACGGTTCGTGTCGTTCTGAGCGACGTGCGGCGTGAGTTTTGCACGGCACTCCTCGACGAACTCCTTCGTGTCATAGCCTTTGTCGGCGCCCACGGTGACGGTTCCCGAGCCCTCGAGTTCTTCGACCATCATTAACAAAGGTAGTCCCGCTCGGCGGTGCCGCTGGCTTCGCTGATCCGAAAATCCACGAGCAAGCCGTTGCGGTTCTTCCATCAGCGTGACTGCCGTAACAGAGCTGAGCAGGTTTCCTTTCCTTGCGGAAAGCTTCGCCTCAGGGTCGGCCGTGGATTCGTGAGTCTCGTTGCTGCGATTTTTCTCCAGGAAAGCTCGACCGTGGGTTCGCTCCGACGGCCCCGTGGCCCCCTTGCCGCCCTTGTTAAAGTTTTTCGCTTGTTGCGTGTCGACGAGCGTCGCGCTTGGCCTGTTCGTCCTTCGGCTGGAAGCTTCATCGACGCCCAGGCTTCGATCAGGGTCCCGTCGACGCTGAAGTGTTCGCTCGACATCAACGACGCTTGTCGAGCCTGGGCAATGACCTGCTTGAAGAACGTCGAGGCCACGTCGCGATCCATCAGCTGGACGCGATTCTTCTGGCAGAAGGTGCTGGCATCGAACGGCTCGCCTCCATGGGTACGTCTAGAAACCAGCGGAAAAGCAAGTTGTAGCCCAGTTGCTCGCAGAACAACTGCTCACTGAACGGAGAGCGCCATCGTAGCAGCGACGACTTCAGGAGAACCTCAGGCGGAATCGAAGGGCGCGTCCCTGTTCCGAGATGGCATCGCGTCGGCGACATCTCGCGGAGCGCCGCACGGCCAACTTTCACCGCTCGGACGATGGCCTTGGGCACGAAATCCTCCGGATTCTCGCAAGGTGATCATCGATGCCTGTTGCTCGGACGCGCCTCTCATCCCCCGGTTAGATCGATCACGCGGTCGCTGTCGATCCCCGCGGTAAGCGGGATTTTTTCAGCAACCTTGCTGAGAATAACAACAAGAGTCCTCCGGGCGAGTACCTGACCGAGAACTATGGTGAGAAGACTCGCCCAGACGCTACATCAGACAAGCCAACCGCTTTCGAGGACGGACGCGAGAACGGCGCGGTGGTAGACGTCAAGTCTCAGTCGAACAAACCTAGAGAAGACGGAAACCACGCAGAACAACTCAGCGCAGCTCCGAGGTCAACAGGCGGGCGCAGAACAAGATGGGAAAACACCCGTTGTCGTGATGGCGTCGGACGACCAAACAACTGCCGACCGAGCGGCCCTTGCTGACGAATCCAAGGTCTTGCATCGAGTATCAAAGACGGCAACTATCGCGATGGCAACAGGACCCGAAGAATCCAGCTGGACAAGGGACAATGGGGCGAATCCATGCCAGCGAAAGACGCAGTTCCGCTAGTTTGGTGGAGACCTGCGAAAGCAGAGGCCTACAGGAAGAAGCAAGAAGACGAGAAGCGGCAACACGCAAAGTGGAGCCGCCTGAGCAGGTAAGAAATGCATGACCAACTTTTCGCACGACTATTCACCATGTCTAGGGTCTACGAACCCAACCTACTGGACCGCTGGCTCGGCCGACTGGAAGCTGATCCACTCATCACCCCGACCCACGCGCAGATTGGGATTCGTCGGATCCCCTATGACCCAGTAGACGTACGGCCAAGAGTGCAGCAATATAAGCCACTTGAGCTCACCAGAACCAAAGCGCCGAGATACAGGATTCATTGTAAGCAAGACGCTTGGACGTTGAGCAAGTTCGTACTTGACCTCGACGGGCCCCCTTCGCGAGCCGCACTTCGAGGCGTGGTGGTCGGCACTGAACGACATCGCATCACTTTTCCAAGTGGACTACGGATTCGTCCACGTCGACTGGCGCACTGTAGACACTAAGGAAAGCCCAGAGCCTCAGAAGGCTTGGGCATGGATATCTCGGATCTGCCGTGGCTGCGGCCCAGGGAACATCTTTGCCCGAACATGGTACTCTCCGTTCTTGGTGAAATCCTCATCGGGTCAGATCAGTTCCCGAAGCTGGGCCACGTCACTAAGACTGACAGTGGAGTAGCAATCGTTGACTTGGTCGAAGGTCCTCCGTGGAAGGCGACCTTTTGAGGATCTCGAGCTCGAGCGAAGTGCCGCCTGCCTACCCTTCAAGCATCGGCCTGCGCGTCGACTTCTCGAAGTATCCGCGATTGAAGCCTCGGCCTGGCGCATGGACCCAAGTTGGGACATCAAACATGACAAAACTACCTAGTGCATGGATTGCTGTTCGTGGCGGTTCGACGATTTTACCTGAGGCCGGTGGACGCGCGGGTCAGGACTTCACGGTGAAGACCTGAGCGACATCCGTTTGCGGACATTCAGCTCGAGAGCTGCAATTTCCGACGAAGCAGTATTCGACGATTCTCCGTGGCGTAGAGGTCAACTTCTCTGTCAGTCGTCGTTTCGCTCTGCGGATCTCACCAACGCACGCCTGTTTCAGTGCAACCTGTCGAATTGCGACTGCAACAGCGCGATCTGGTCAGTGCAATGCTCGCTCCAGCATCGTCCGAGGCGGTGCTGGTTGGGTGCGACTTCACGCACGCTGACGTGTCAGCGGACTTCTTCAAGAGCGTTCTGATCGTCCGCCACCTCGGTGCAACCGCTGAAGGGACGTACTTCTGGCAAGCGGACATCACGGACTCCACTTTCGACAAGGCCAACCTGGCGCGTAGCAACTTCAAAGGCGCGAACCTAACTCGCGTCGCGTTCGTCAACGCCGACCTCCCACTGTGCGTCTTCGATGGCGCCACGCTGGTCGACGCGGACTTCCGCGGATAAAAGCTGGATGGCGCTACCTTTGCGGGTGCCGACATTATAGCGAAGTTCGATTCAAACGTAAGCATCAGTACCCCGTAGCGCCGGAGTGTACACCTCGGCGCGGCAACGAGCGAGGGTGTCCCCTCCGCCCGCGCGCGCGAGCGTAAGAGTCGCGGCCGGCGCCGGGAGGGGGCGGACGCGCCAAGCAGATCTCAGGACGCCGCCCAGCTCTTTGAAAAGCTCGAATCGTTTCTCCCGGCACCCGCGGCCGGGGGGAGGCAAACCCAGCTTCGGCGAACTGCAGGTGGGTATAACCTACTGGGGTTCAACGGTTCGCCGACGTTGGTCAGTCACCCTTCTGGGGTTGAAGACCAAGGGGCGCAAGGAGACGCTGGGGGACTCGAGTGCTGAGCGGCCCGGCTCACGACCGCGCGGCACTCGCATCCGAGCAACGAGGAAGCGCCAACGCCACGACCACACGGCAACAAGATCCGGACGGAAGCAAAAAAGCCTAGATTCCTGCTTGCGTGCACATCAGAGGCGTGGGGATGCTGCGCCATGAACCTTCCGCGCTTCAGTCATCCTGACCGCCAGAGGCAGTTCGAGCGAGAGGGCGCGCTGCTGCTCGACTCCGGGTACACCAGCGAGGACACGTACTCTTCGCAAATCACGGGGTACACGGATATCCCCTCGCTGGTGGGCGTTGCTCATCGCATGTTCAAGGCGATCGATGGCTTGCAGACATACCACGCCTTTCATTCAGGCAGGGGCGAGGACATCGTCTTGCTCGCGGAGGAAGGCGGTTACACCACGTTCTGGTGGAATGGTAGCCGCACGGAAAAACTGGACAGGCTGACCCCCGAGGAGGAGCGCTGCTTGGTTCAGGACAGCAAGCTGCGCGCCGTCGAGGGCAAGCTGCGCTCCTCAGGTTGGGACGCTGCATGGCCAATGCTCGAAGAGGCTCTGCCAGCTCTGAAGGGGCGGCCCGAGGTGCTGCGCTTCGCGGAGAAGCTGAGGGTGCAGGAACGTTACGCCGACGCTTTGCTGCTCGTCGATCACTACCTCGCGGTGTGGTCGGAATGTGTGAACTCGCGCTGGCTCAAGGCGCGCATCCTGATGCAAGCGGTTCATGACGGTGACTGGTCCATCGAGCACTTGAGCGTCGCGAGCTGGTGCATGCGCTACGTGCTCCGGCGCTGGTCAGACTACCTCCCGGCTCGAGGCCTGCTCGCTCAAGTACCGCTCTATGCCGGCGAAGGTTCGGCGACCGCCAGGCGCCTCGCGAGCTTGGTCGAGATTCAGCCAAACGATGCGGTCCTACGCTACAACTACGGCTCGGTCCTGGAGCGACGCGACTCGGAGCTCGCACTGCAGCAGTACGAAGCCGGCCAGCGCATCGATCCAGAGGACATCGATTTTCCACTGGGAATCTCACGGGTACTCGTAGACCTCGGTCGAGTTGAAGACGCCAGGGCGGCGCTCGACCGCGCCCAGACACTTGACGCGAACCACGGAGCGCTGCAGCGCCTGCGCGAGCTGGTCGAGCGCGGTGCTCCTCGCCCCCCCCTGCCGAGGCAACCGGAGCCATCTGCCGCGCTCACCGAGCGCTGGATCATCGCGGCGATGGGCGTCTTGCGTCAACGCAACGGGGACGACCTGAACAGCTTCGAGCTCGAAGGCAGCGCAGAGATGCTCGAGCGCGACTGGAGTGTGTCCGACCGCGACTCGGCGCTATCGACCCTCGAAGGGCTGCGGCGCCACGGTCACCGCTCCACAATAGCTCGGCTGACCCAGCGCTGGGACGCGGCCGTCGAGCGCTGGGGCTGTGACGCGCGCCCCGCAGATCTGGGAAGCGCACACGTAGACTACTGGTTCGTGCAACAGCACCGGGAGCAAATCGGTGCGCGCGGCCTCATGGCCTGGGACGTTACCCGAGGGATCTACCTGGCCGCTCACTGCGCCGCGGTTGGTTACATCGAGCGAGCCGAAGCCATCGCGTTCTGTCAGGGCGCAGCCCGAGCCGCCTGCCGGCACTACTCGAGCTGGAGGGAGTACTACCGGCACTATTCGATCGGCTATCGCTACTGGGCGGAGAAGCGCCTCGCTGGCTTTGACGAAGTCATGCAGGAGCTGCTGGAGGGCGAGGATAGCCCGATCCGCGGCGTCCCATGGTTCGTCGACCTGGAGCTGACGGAAGGCGCAGAGGAGTTCGTCAGCCACGCCCCACCGCCCCGCTTGCGCCCGGAAGCCATCGTTCCGGAAGCTGCCATCGAGCGCCCATACGAGACAACCATCTCCCGCTGGTCCGTTTTTGGTGGCGTGCAGAGCCGCATCTACTTGCCGCCTCCTAGCGAGTCATTGAGTTTCGCAGAGCTGGGCGCGCTCAGCCTGCCCGCCACGCTCCAGGCTTATGACGACGTGACGCGCAGCTGCCGAGGTTTCCTCGCGGCAAGCTTCCGGCCGGGCGCCGACACGGAGAAGCGCCAGGAGCTGGCGAGGAAGGTGCTGAAGCGTTCACGGCTGCCGGCGGAGCTCGACGCCTGGTTTGCCTGGCACGACGGGCAAGACCCAGGGGCTGTGCGCGGGGCGATTCACGGACCAGACTACCGTGCGCTTTCCATCGATGAGATCATCGCCTTCGCGCAGCGAGAAGACCTGGAGGCACTTGGAGATCCCGATGACTGGGACGAGGTTGGAGTGAAGCTCCCGCTCTTCGTGAGCCGCACTTCAGGCAAGAACCACGTGTTCTGGGTGGAGCTGAAGGGCGTGGTCACCGACCTCGCCCCCTACTTCTTTGGGCTCTTTCCTTCGCTACTCTCGGCGGTGCGCTACGGCGTCGCGGAGCAGCTGCTCGTGGAGCGCACGAAATTATCCGCGGGGCAACGTGTCGTGCTCTACGCAATGGCCCCCCTCGTCGCCGCCGAGGAGCTGGACTTCGATGTGCTAGGCGGAACGTGGGCGCCTCATGGGCCGTCTCGACGCATGTTGAAGCTCGGCGTCCGCTGCGAACTCGACCTGGAGCGCCACATCGCAGAGCACTACGTCGATCAGGACATCTCCGGATCGCTTCAGTCCCTCTTCCTGTACGGCCAGGCGCTGCGCGGCGGCATCGTCGATCGGGCCAAAGCTTGGACCAAGATGGCAAACCTCGTGCGATCGCTCCAGGCTCGGTGCAAGAGCTGGGACGAGCTCTTCGACGGCCACCTGCAGGGGGTGCGCGCCGGGAGTGGGAGCGACTGAACGGTAGTGAGTACTCACCCTTCGGTCTTTTGCCGTGGGGAACTGAGCCGGACGAGAGCTGCCCGGAGGACCCGCACCTGGACGAAGTCGCCGTCGATCCCGATGACGACCGCACAGCCTTGCTATCCGAGCGCTGGCCAATGCGGCGCATCCGCCTCACGGCCGGCGAACACGAGTCGCTGAAGAATCTCCCTCCGGCCATCGAGATCGTCGGTGCGCCAGGCAGCGTCGTGGTGTCCGGCGACGATCGGAATGGCATCAGCGTGAAGGCGTCGGCCTGGGTCAGGAACCTGGTGTTCCGCGGCGGTTCCACTGACGTCGCCCACGCCTACGTGGACAAGGGTTACCTCAGTCTCCACAACTGTCGGTTCGAAGGGGATGGATTCGGTGTTGGGGCGCAACACTCGGTAGTGCAGCTAAGGGACTGCCAAATCTCGACGGCGGACGTCGGGCTGGTGGCGATGCATGGCTGCCGCGCGACGCTGACGGACTGCACCGTTCAAGAGCACAGCACCATCGGCGTCAAGGTGATGTACAGCAGCGTGCTCGAAGCGAGCGGCGTGAGGATCACAGGCGGCAAACAGGCCTTCTTCCTCTTCGAGTCGCGCTTCGAGCTCCAGGGCTGCAGCGCGGACGGTCAGAGCGAGGAGGGCTACTGGATCTACCGGCCCTGGCCGGGCTCGAAGCTCATCACGTGCGAGGGTGGGCGCGCTGGCCTGCGTTCCCTCGTGGCCCGAACCAGTTTGGACAACGACAGCTACCCGCAGTCGCGATTCGAGGGCTGGTGCGCGACGCTCGATCGCGTGGATGAGGATTCGCTCCTGATCGAAGACTGCAAGTTTCACAACCCCGATGGGCTTGCCATCGATCTGAAGTTCGAGAGCGTGGCCAGGTTACGCAATGTCGAAGCCAAGGGCGCGCCGGCCTTGCAGGTCATCGGAGCTGCGAGCGCGCTGGCGCTCGACTGCAAGTTCGAGGGAGTCGCGAACATCCTCAAGGGCTCCGCGTTCGCTGCCAAGCGCTGCCGCTTCGAAAACGAGGCAGGGGCAGGCAGCAACGGCGTTGCTTCTGCCATCGCGTTCGAGGACTGCACGTTCAAGTCTGCGCCGCTCGCGGAGGAAGACTCCGCTGTCACGAGCACTCGCTTGCTTGCCTTGCGAAACTGTACGGTGGAGCGCGGCTACTGGGGTGTGCTGGCGCGAGGGGGTGAGGTACTCATCGACGGCCTCACCGTGCACGAGTGCTCAGGCGTGGTGGGGATCGCTAAAGGTGCCAGGGCGCTCGTGAAAAAGGTCGACGGCGTCGCGCGGTGTGAGGAGGGCCTGGTCGTGGAGGAAGGCGCTGCGCTCGCGACGCACATTCGAATCCGTGAGGCAACGGAAGATCTGTTTCGCGTGAGCGACGGCGGCTTCGGCGAGATCTGGGATCTATCCGGCGAGAGCGCGGACGCGGTCGGCAGACTGGGCAGCACCTCGCACGCGCAGGTCGTTCAGTCCACGGTTCAAGCGGCCAAGGTCGGCGTCCTCGCCGAGGACGACTCGCGGCTCTTGCTTCGCTGGACACGCTTGAGCGCCAGGGAGCAGATCTGGAGCGGCTCCGGGCAGTCACGCGCAGAGCAGTGTCTGCTTGATCCAGCATCACCCCTGCCGCCTGAGTTCACAGCGACGAACGCGCTGGAGCTTCCGCTGGCGAGCTGGGCAACGGTGAGTCGCGACGAGCGCCGCCTCGAACTCGACTTGAGCCACCTGAGCCTCGCGACGCGCGATTTCCCCTCCCGGCCAGCGCTGGTGCGCCTACTCGAGGCTCTGAGCGTCGGCCCCCAGGGCCTGCTCGGGCAGGCGGCGCTCACGATCGACGAGGGGACTCAGCGAGTCACCTTGCAGTTCAAGGACGAGATGACGATCGACCTGCTGCCGCTGGTCACCGCGCGTATCTGCGCGGCACTTGCTGACTCCCAGTGGCTGGAGCTGGCGCGCGACGCGGGGCGCTTGCTGGATCACCCCTGGCTCATCAATCCAGATGCCGACGATCAGCGAGCGCTGGTGGACGCGCGGGCCCGGCTCTGGTCAGGTCCGCGGACACGGGAAGCAGCTGAGTACACCGAGGCCGACGCCCACTCGCCGTGGGCAGCGCTCAGCATGCTGCAAACCACCGACGCGCCGCTCCCCGGGAGCTTCGCGGAGATCGCGCGCCTGCCGCTGCCCGCGTTGATGCAGCGCTGGCTCTCCCTCGTCGACGCTCAGGCACCGGGCTGCCTGCGCCCCGCGCCCTCACCGGAAGACCTCGATGATTTCCGGCACGACGTGCTGGGCACGAGACACATCCCCGAGGAAATAAACACGTGGCTCAGCGCCTGTGACGGCCAGCTCGAAGGTACGCCGCCAGTATTCCTTGGCCGGTTCAGGCCCCTCAGCACCGAGGAGATCGTGAGTCACCTGGTGGACGACGGCCAGGATCTCGGCTTCAGACGCGGCTCCTTCCCGTGGCTGTACGATCAGCGCACGCAGGCCACGTGCGACGCGTCTGTACTGGGTGGAACCCTCGACGTGAGTGGGAGCTGCCCAGCACTCGTTGGGTTCCATGGCTTGCTACCCCTGCTGCGACATCAGGTAGCCTCGCTCGAGCTGCGGAGTCGGGTGAAGCTGAGCCCAGGCCAAGCCATGGTGCTTGGCGTGGCGACGCTTGACCTGGGAGGCGACTGGCTCGACCCGGTCTACCTCGGCGGCAGCCTGGAACCTTCTCAGGTGCTCGACGCGATGTCCGCCCGAGGCCTCTCCTGCGACGATCAGCTGGAGCATCTGACCTGGCTCGAGGCGATCGGCGAGCGCCATGGCCGAGACGGAGCGGACCTCCAGGCCGTCCTTGCCTGGGACCTCCAGCGAGTCATCGCGGGATGCGGCTTCGCAATCCGAACCGGCGCACTGGACCGCGCGGCCGGGTGGCAGAGGATGTGCAACGCGGTCCGCTCGCTCCAGCAGCACTTCTCTCACCTGGAACAGTTCGTCGCCGCCGCCGCGCTTGGTTTCCGCACGGTATCTGGCTACGGAGACCTGACTCGGATGGAACACGAAGAGGCACTCGGACGCCTCCGCTCGAAGCTCAGCACGTCGCGCTGGGGAACCCAGTGGACCTGGGACCAGGCCCCTGACACCACCCCGCCAGAGGACCCCGAGCTGGAGATGCTGAAGCTGGATCCACAGGGCGCGGTGCCGCTGACGGCGCTGCTCTCAGAGCGCCTGCCCGCTCGACGCATCCACTTGCCCAGCGGAAATTATTGCCTCGGGGCAACGCTACCGAACGGCGATCCGGAGCCGTGGGCAAGCGAGCCGACGAAGGTGGCTAGCTCCGTGTTCCTGACCGCGGACCAGAACGTGACGCTCATCGGTGCTGCCGAAACGGTTGAAATCAGCGGTTCCCTGGACCTCAAGGGTTGCTGGCTGCTCAATGGCCAGCTCCAGGTCTCGGCCCTGCGCACCGCCGGCGGCGCGCTGTGCCTGACCGACGTGTTCACCGTCATGGCAAACTCGGCGGCTCTTGGAGACTCCGGCTGGCTCTTGCGCGACGGTGAGTGGTCGAGCTCCGAGATCGTGGCTCAAGCGTCGAGTCACGCCGAAGCGGAGGACGAGGACGAGGAAGAAGAAGAAGAAGACGGTGAAGAAGACTCGGAAGCCGAGGACGACGGTGAAGAAGAAGAAGAAGAAGAAGAAGACGAGGACGGCGAAGAAGACGATGAAGACGATGAAGACGATGATTCGCCGAGCCACTCATCGCAGGAGGAGCACTGATGGGTTACTCAGTCATGGCTTATACGATCGGGGTGGAGCGGCTGCGCAGGCTCTTCTCGCAGCCGGAGGCTCGCGCCGCTCGTACGTTGCGCTACGTGACGCGCTCCGGTCGCGGCAGCATCCAGTCGACTAACAACAACTTCGAAGACGAAATCGCCGAAGGGTGTCCCCCCATCGAGCTGGCGCTGGAGCAGCTGCTGTTCGGGAAGCCGCAACACCCAGACCACGCGTACATGTACGGCTATGCGCTGGAGCTCATCTGCGACGCCTACGGATCATTCCTCAACAACCACGATTGGAGCGGCATGCCTCGCTCATCCTACCTCGAGACCGTGGCTGAGGCGCTGGACCCCACCGGGAGCGATGCCGTGCGGCAACTACTCTACCGTGGGTCGCCCGCGCGAGCCGTCCCGAAGGCCTATGAGTGGCCGTGCATTGGATACCTCGAGGAGAGCGAGATCTCTGGGGAGCTCGCCCGCCTGACGCCCGAGGTCATGAGCGCCCTCGAGGACTCGAGCGTACGTGACACGGCCAACCGATTGCGCAGCTGGCTCGAGCTAGCGGACGACCGCGGCACCGGCATCGTCGCGTTCCTGTACTGAGTGCAGTGATGGGACTGGAGAAGCGATGATCGACCTGGAAACGCAGATGGAACATCAACAGGAACTGGGCAGGGCCGTCGCGGCATCGGCGCCCCACGGCGCAAGCCAAGTCTTGATCCGCGTGACCGGCGACGCGAACAAGCCGCGCATCGCATTGAAACCGCCGATGGGTCTCGACGACGATGTGCTGTTGGCTATCCGTAAGCTCCTATTGCTCTACAAGAACGACGGTAACCCGCTCAGCGCCATGTACGCATCATTCGACCGCACCGCCGACGGCGGTTGGGACATGGCCATCGAATTCGAGTACGCCGACTAGACCTGCCAGGCGAGGCTGGCGGGGTCCTCCTGCGCCTGAATCAAAGGGACTTCACGCACACCCCAGAACAAGAGTAGCCCGCCTGGGACTCGCAGCGGCAGGTCTCGCCCGGGTCGCACCCGCTGGTCGTGATGTTGCCGCCCGGTAACGGGCCGTTATCGTCCTTGACGGAGCATGGCTTGCCGCTGCCGGAGCCGACTTCACCGACCCCTGTGAGCTGGCCTTCTGGCTGTGGCTCCGAGTTCGGCGGCTCCGAGCTCGGTGCCACTGCGGGAGTTGTAGCTTCCGGCGCTTCACTCCCTTCGGGCTCGACGGCGACCGGATCGGCGCTCGGCTCGTTCGCTGGCGGCGCGCTCTGAGCGCACGCGCTGAACCCGAGCGCGCACAGCGCGAGCCAGCTCGAAGCCTTGAGTGTCTCTTCTACTTGCCCCATGTTCCCTCCGTTGACGCTGTGACTCTGGCCAACAACTCCCAATCGCGCTAGGAGCCCCTCGTGCCTCGATGCTATTTCCTCGGCGTGTGTAGCGGTTCGGCCCTGGATCAGGGGTCGAATAACGTTTCGCTGTTCAATCTGATCGAGCAGCTGAACCTGCCGCCGTCATCGGGTCCAGGTGCGGTGAAGCCTCCGCCGAACGGGATCATCCCGGTTGAGCTGCATGCTTACTGGGTGCTGCAGCCGGAGGAGATCGGGCTCAGCTTCCAGACGCGCTTCGTGCTGCAATCCCTGGACAGCGGCCTGGAAATCCCCACGGATATTACGCAGCACGTGTCGCAGACGCCGCGCTTCCGCACGCGGTCCCTGGGGCTGCCGCACCCGCCGGTCGTTGGCAACTACGCGCTCAAGGTGGACTGGCGCAGCGACGACAGCGAAGGCTGGATCCGCGATCTGTTGACCTGGCCCCTCAGCGTGGTGGAGGTGCAGCCTCGCCCCGCCGTCACGATGCACTAGTCTCGGCGACTAGCGGTACCGGTATTGATACACGCACTGCGGGTCGCCTCGCGACACGCAGCTCGCTTGCTTGTAGTCAACGAGCGCTGGCTCCTTGAAGCGCTGGGATAGCTCCACCATCGATCCGAAGGGGTTGAAGCAGCGCAGCGCGCTGTGCCCCTTCCAGTCGCGAACCGTCAGCGTGAGCAGCTTGGTGGACGCGTCATACCCCGCGGTAACGCGGCCGCTGTCGTACAGCGTGGACCAGTACTCCGGCACGTACCGGGCAAGGCGCTGAGGGCTACCAAACAAGCCGAGCAACGTGCGACCGAGGCGGCCCGCGCCCTCGTACGCGCTGTTGCGACCGAGCTGGAGCGCGTATTCCTTGGGCTCCATCCCAAGCTGGGCAGCCACGAGGCGGATCACGTCGTCGGTTGCTTCCTGGCTGTACCAGTCCGTGGCGAGGAAGCGCCGAGTCAACGCATGGCGCACCTCGGGAGACGCCTTGGTCAGCACCGCTGCCATGCCTGCGGTCCCCAAGTCGTGTTTCATCGACTTGCGCCCCGCCATCATCAAGCGCCCTTTGATGCGCTCTCCTGGTTCCCCCTCCATAGCGCCGGCCTGCATCCTACCAATCGGAGCCCGCTGAACTCCATGGTCTAGCGGCGTACCGCCGGTCTCGGGTCATTTCATGACGTGGGCAGAACAGCGCGGGGCTTGGCTCAGCGCCTGATACGCGTCCGTACCTGCACCTTCGCAGAGCTGGATCCACGCGGAGATGCTCGGGTTCGGTAGCTCCAGCGTGCCCCCGAGGTGGATGTAGTCCTTGCCGTCTTGATGCACGAGCAAGCAGGCGCCACTGGGTACTTCGACCCGGTAGCCATCCGTGGACTCCTGCAAGCTAGGAGTCGCTTGAAGATCCGCCACATCGACGTCGACGGGTGTGCTCACCCCCAAATCCAGGGGCAAACCACGCTCGACGGCGAACGACGAACCTTGAGTGTCTTGCGCCAACGAAACGCCCCACAGCGTGGCTTCGTCCCCACCCGTGAACGACGCAGCCACGGGCACGGCGTAGCTCCCGAGGGTGCCTTCGAAGGCTGGAAACACCAGGACTTGCTTGTTGACGGTGAGGCCAGGTACGCCAATTGGCTCGGAGCTGACGCTGCCAGTACCGGTGCCCGGCTTCACAGCGACCTGCCCGAGTTGATCCGTGGGGATCATGTTGAGCGCCTGACCCGACAGCAGATCGTCACCGGCGTCGAAGGTCAAGAGCCCGAACCCGCTGCCGGTGAGCGTGTCGTCGCTGAGGTCATCGGGAGTTCCCGCGTCATCGCCTTCGACGATCGTCGCGAACACGCTCGTCACGTCCGCGTGGACGTTGAGCTCGAAGGTGCACACCGTGGGCGTGTCTCGCGCGACGCAGCTGGCCTCACTGATCCCGAGCGCCACCCGCTCATGTATCCGCGCGGAGTCGTTCAGTTCGGCGCCACGAATGATTGCCATGCGGTAGTGCCCGGCATCGAGCGCGGGCAGCGAATCCCAACCGACGATGCTCCCTCGCACCGTGCGTTGACGTGCCTTGCTCGGCGAGAGCGGCAGCGTGATCGAGTCACCGCTCACGCCTCCCACCTGGAGCGGCAAGTACCCCGTCGCAGTGATGCTGATCTCAGTAGACTTTGACACCTTCGCGACACCCTCAGCGTCTGGGCTCGCCGTTGCCGAGCCGCTGCTGACCGTCGCGTCCGTAACTGGTTGACCAGTCTCCCGGTCGAGCAGCATGACCTGGATTTTTGGGGGAGGAGCTTCGTCATCGCTCCCACAAGCAACCGCGAAGAGGCCGAAAAGTAGCGGAAACATCCAGCGCGACGGCTCATCAGCCGCAAGCCGCGCGAGGCGCGACGCACGAAGAAACCGCTGCTTCTGAGGTTCGGAGTCGTCGATCATTGGGCCCTCGGAGGATACAGTCTGCGACGTCGATGGTCGCAGCAGATTCGGAATTGCCCCCACAAAGCCAGCTGCCACTGGATGGCTCGAGCTTCGTGGGGCGGAACCATGAGCTCGCCGAGTTGCAGCGGCGTTTCGCTGCTGGCGAGCGGCTGGTGACGTTGGTCGGCGCGCCGGGAATCGGCAAGACGCGTCTGGCGCTGCGCTACGCGGAACACTTCGATCAGGCGCTGTTCGTCGACCTGTCGAGCGCGGAAACGCTGGCCGATGTGTGCGGCAGCCTCGGCTCGCGCCTCGGCATCTTGTTCAGCGACGACACCGACCTGGTGGAGCACCTGGGGCGCGCCTTCTCCGCCCGAGGCCCGAGCCTGTGCGTGCTGGACAACTTCGAGCAGCTGCTCAACCAAGCCGGCCCGGCGCTCGAGCGCTGGCTCGAGGTGGCGCCTGACCTGCGGTTGCTCGTTACCTCGCGGGAACGGCTGAAGCTCCAGGGCGAGTCCCTGCTCGAGGTCTCTCCCCTGCCCTTGCCGGATGAGGACTCGGACGTGGAGCAGGTCGCTGACGCCGAGTCGGTGCAGCTGTTGCTCGATCGCGCGCCGCGCTTGCGCCTGACCAGCAGCAACTCGCGGACGCTGGTCAAGCTGGTCCGAGAGCTGGACGGACTGCCGCTGGCGATTGAGCTCGCGGCGGCGCGCCTGGGCGTGATGGACCCGGTGCAGCTCCTGGCGCGCCTTGGGCAGCGCCTGGACTTGCTGAGCCGTGGCGGGGCAGACACCGCTGGCCCCAGCTCTGATTCCACACGGAGACGAGCGACCCTGCGGGCGGCGCTCGACTGGTCCTGGGAGGCGCTGAGTGACGCAGAGCAACGCGCCTTGAGCGCGGCGTCGGTGTTTCGCGGCGGGTTCAGCCTGGAGGCCTTCGAAGGCGTCGCCGGTGCGGATCTCGGCGCGGGGACGCACGCGCTCGATGTGCTGCAGAGCCTGTGCGAGAAGTCGCTGATCCGCACGATCACTGCGGCTGACCGCCAGCTCTCCACGCGCTTCATGCTGTTCGAGAGCGTGCGCGCCTACGCAGCCGAGCAGCTGAAGGACGGCGGCGCCACCACGCGGCGCCATGCCCAGTACTTCACCGTGGCGTGCGGCGAGCGCTTGCGAGAGCTCGAGGGCAACAGCGAACGCCCGGGCACCAAGGCGGAGGACTTCGTAGCCCTCGAGTGGCTGGCGGCCGAGCTCAACAACATCTTGCTCGCGGGCGAGACGTTGATCACCAGCACCTCGAGCGCCGACATCCAGCAGCGCCTGTATCTCGCGCTCGGCGCGGGTGCTGTGCTCTCGCGACGCGGTCCGCCGGCGCGCTATTTGGCGCTGATTGAAGCGGCGATCCATCACGCTTCTTACATCGCGGCGCCGCCCGCCCTGGTGGCGCGGGCAGAGCTCGAGCGAGCGCGCATGTTGCAACGCCTGGGGCGCATGGCGGAGGCTCGAGACGGCCTGCAGAGCGCCCTGGCTCGCCTCGCGGAAACGCAAGACGCCCAGCTGCTCGCAGACTTGAAGACGGAGCTCGGCGTGCTGGAGCAAGCCTCGGGCAACCTGGATGCTGCTGAGCAGGCTTTTCAGAGTGCGCTCGAGCTGCTCGAGCCGGCCCAGCGGGGCGCGCGGGCCAGGGCGCTCGCGGGCCTGGGGTTGTTGCGCCATAGCCAGGGCCGCCTGGACGAAGCCTTCGCAGGCTACGACGCCGCGCTGGTGCTGGCGAAAGGCGCTGGTGCTCACGCGCTGGAGGCCAGCTTGTGTCGCGACCTGGGGATCTTGCGCCTGCAGCAACGGCGCTTCGACGAGGCGCGCGAGTACTTCAAGCGTGCCTTGGACTTGCACCGCACTCACGATGCCGAGAGCCTCAGCGACGGGACGCTCGTCGGCATCATCGAAGGCAACCTGGGTATCGTCGAGCAGGAGCTTGGGCAGTTCGAAGCCGCAGCCAAGCATTTTCGCCGCGGGCTGCGCGCGGTTCGGCGCGCCGGCTCGCTGTTGCTCGAAGGGCACTTGCTCGGCTACTTCGGTGCGTTGCGCCACGAGCGAGCGCGCCAGCTCGGAGACGTGGAGGAGATCGACAGCGCTCGCGAACACTACAAGAGCAGCCTGTTGATTCTGCGCGGAATTGGCGATCGCCGCCAGGAGGGCGTCTTCAGCGCCGCGCTCGGAGCCCTGGAGGCGGAGCAAGGGCGCCTCGAGGCGGCGCGCGAAGCCTTCGCCAGCGCCTCCGAGGTGCTGGAGCCTTTGGGGGATCCCGGTCTCGTACTGGCGCTCGACCTGCACCGCGCGCATCTGGACCTGGCGCTCGCTCGCGATGCGAAACCCAAGGAGCAGGTCGCGCTGCGCGCATCCGCCGACGCACGTCTGGCTACAGCGCTTGCTCCTCAGCACGCCACGCTGCTCAGCCAATCCGACGACGCGCGCTTTGCCCTGAGGTTGCTGCAGCTGAGCTTGAGCCATGACGCGGTGGTCTTTCGGGGGGAGAGCGGGCTCCTGGATCTACCGGGTAGCGAGCAAATGGACCTCTCGGCGCGCCAGCCGTTGCGACGCATCGTGAGCGCGCTCATCGAGCAGCGGCTCACGCAGCCCGGCGTCTCCCTGAGCCAGGACCAGCTGATCGAAGCCGGCTGGCCCGGGGAGCGAATGACGCCGTTTGCCGCACAAAACCGCCTGAAAGTGGCGCTCTCCACGCTGCGCAAGCTGGGGCTGCGCGAGCTCCTGTTGCGTGACGAACAGGGCTACCTGCTGGATCCGGGCGTTCCCGCGCGGATCGAAGCGTAGCCGCTCAGCAGGTGACCGTGACGCTGTGGTTATGCGCCGCGGCGTCCGTCGACGTAACGGTCACGCTGCCGCCGCCGGCCAGCGTCGCGAAGTCAGCTGCGGTCACGGTCACGCTGTGACTGTGCAGCGCCGCGCCGGTGATGTCGTAGGTCTTGTCTACGCCAGCGTCGATGTCCTCCTGGGTCACGACCAGCTCATGGCCATGGTTGCCGACGATGCTCGCTTCACAGCTCGCTCCACCGCCACCGCCGGTGCCCGCGGTATTATTCCCCGCGGAACCTCCCGTTGCCTGTCCAGCCGAGCCGCCGTTGCCCGAACCTCCGTTACCGGAGCCGCCGTTGCCTGAGCCGCCAGTGCCACCGCTGCCGCCTTCACCGTCTCCACCGTCATCACCGCCACAGCCAACCAAGCTCGTACCGAGCGTCGCCGTGCCAGCAATCAGCGCCATCCTCAAGAACTGTCCGCGGGTCATATTCATTTGAGCCTCCAAGTCGTCGGTTCCTCCGACCAAGTCGACGCTCAGCTTGCGGCTCCCCCAAACCACCCGCGAGTTAAGCACGGTAAATCTTGAGCCTCGCTCTGGCTCCAGGCCCCCGCACCCCGTCGGGGTGTGGTGCGGCGGCCTTCCGCCGCAGCGCAGTCTATTGCTCAGGACTTCTGTGCTTATGATTTTACCGAGGGGGCTTACCCAAGCCCCCTCCCCCGCAAGCGGGGCCCCCTCCCCAAGGGCACGCATCGTCAACCAACGCGAACGCCTTGAGCCTCGCTCTGGCTCCAGGCCGCAGCACCCCGTCGCACCACTGAAAGTGTGCAGCCGAAGCGAGGCTCGACGTCTGACTCGCTCATCGCACCAACGTACGCGCTTCGGGTGGGGGCCAACGTTTAACCCGGGTTAACTCGCGAACTCCGGCCAGCGGATGCAGTTGTAAGGCGGGTTCGAGGCCCGTGTTGCGTGCGCAGCTCGGTTCCTTCGGCCCCACTGAACCTGGAGGAATCATGAGACGTTTGGCTTCAACGACCCTGATTGGCGCGTGCGCTGTCGGTCTGCTGCTTGCGGCATGCGGCGGCGACGACGGTGGCGGCGGGAATGGCGGGAACGGCGCCGCGGGAGGCGCCGGCGGCAGCACTGCGGGCAGCGCGGGCGATGGCGGTAACGCGGGCAACACCACGGCAGGCAACGGCGGCGCAGGCGCTGTCGGTGGCGCCGGAGGCGCGGGCGCCGCTGGTGGTGCAGCGGGCAACGCAGGCGCCGGTGGCACCGGTGGCGCACCGAACGTGCTGCCTCGTGCATCGCGCTCGAGCACCGTCGCACTCACCGGCGACGACGCGACGGTCGTGATGGCCAACCAAGACTGTGGCGGCATCAGCATCTTCGACGCCGCCAGCAACACACTCCGCGCAAGCGTGCCCACCGGAGGCGAACCCTCGAGTGTCGTGATCCACCCGAATGACACCAGCGTCTTCGTCGCAAACCGCGCGGATGCGACCGTGGTGCGCGTCGACGGCATTGACGGCTCGACTCCCACTGCGGGTACGCCAGTCGCGGTCGGCTCCGAACCGACGGGTCTCGCCTTGTCACCCACGGGCAAGCTCTTGTTCGTCGCTGAGCACGCGGAAGGCAGCATCGCCGTGATCGACACCGCGACCATGCAGGTCGTCGATCGCATCACCGGCGTCGACACGCCCTACGCGCTCGCGGTGACCAACGATCTGGACACCGACGACAGCGATGAGCTGCTCGTGGTGCCTGAGTTCTTCGGTGAAGCGATCGGCGTCGAAGGCACCGACGAGAGCCGTCAAGGCCGCGTGCGCTTCTTCAACGTGAGCGACCTCACTGCGTCGGGGCAAGACGTCGTGTTCCAACCCGTCGACAGCGGCTTCGAGCCGAAGAGCACCCCAGGCGCTGGCACCGCGATGACCTCGCCGAACCAGCTCAGCTCGGTCAACATCCAGGGCGACAAGCTCTACATCACCAGCATCTCCGTTTCGCCCAACGGGCCGCCGACTTCCAACGGCAACGTGCAACCGGTGATCTACGCAGCGAACATCAGTGATCGCACCGTCGATACCAACCACTCCGTGAACCTCGCGCGGGCGGTGAAGACGGACGCTGGCAGCGACCCCATCCTATTCCTCGCGGATATAGTTGACGTGGACTTCATCGCCCCGGACGTCGCCTACGTGGCTTCCCGTGGCGCGGACGTGATCCAGCGTGTCGGCTTCGGCCCGACGGTCACCGTTGGGCACCCGAACGGCGTGCGCCAGATGGACGTCCTCCAGGCGCCAGCCACCGGTCCCGGCGGCTGCAAGAACCCGACGGGCATCGTAGCGGGCCATGCCAGCCCCAAGGCGTGGGTCAACTGCTGGGTGAGCCGCTCTCTGGGTGTGATGGACTTCACGACGCAGACGCTGGCCACGACGATCAAGTCGTGTGATCTACCGACGAACCCCAACGAGCAGAAGGTGCAGGACGGCAAGCGCTTCTTCTTCACGGGTCGCGCGCGCTGGTCAGACAACGCCTGGTCGAGTTGCTCTTCGTGTCACCCAGGTGGCTTGAGCGACAACGTCGTCTGGCGCTTCGCCGCAGGTCCGCGCAAGTCGGTGTCGCTGGCAGGCTCTTACTCTCACGGTCCAGGCGCGAACCAGAAGCAACGCATCTTCAACCACACGGCGGTGTTCGATGAGATGCACGACTTCAACGCGAACACCGTCGGCGTCCAAGGCGGCGCTGGCGCGATTCAGGAGCCTGACACCGGAGCAGGCGCGACCGATTGCTCGGGAGCGTTGAAGCCCACCGCGCTGGGTGACGGCGTGAAGGGCGTGAACGGCAAACCCGCCAAGGAGTTCCAGGACGCGCCGGAGAACTGCGGAACCAAGGACTTTGACGCCATCGAAGCCTGGGCCAAGCAGATCCGTCCGCCGGCTGGAAAGAAGCTGCTCGATCCCAACGCGGTAGCGCGCGGCGCGGTGCTGTTCGGTGAGTTCATCGAAGGCACCAACAGCAACGGCGGTTGCGTCAGCTGCCACGGCGGACCTGGCTGGACCGTTTCCCGGAGGTTCTATACGCCCTCCACGGCCACCAACACGGCGCTCGGCACCGCGGTGTTCACCGCACCGCCGGCTTGGCCCTCCACCTGGACGGATCACAGCGGCGACTTCCAGCTCAGCATCCAGAACGCAGCGTCGGACAACGTCACTGAGGCCCAGGGTCCAAACCACGTCTCGTGTGTGATCCGCAAGGTTGGCACTTTCGGCGTACCGGGTGACGCGGCAGCGACGTCAAAGCTCGAGGTGCGAGCCAACGGCACGACTCGCGCACAGGGTCGCGGCGGCTACAACATCCCGTCGCTCTACGGCCTGAGCCTCGGCGCACCGTTCTTCCACCACGGCGGCGCCAAGGACCTGGAAGAGATGTTCACTGGCACCACCTGGGAGGCGCATTACCGCGCGGTGAACGCCGCCTTCCTCACCGGCACCAACGCAGCGCAGGATCGCGAAGACTTGATCCAGTTCCTGCTGAGCATCGACAGCAGCACCACGGAGCAGCCGATTCCGTTCGGCTTCGACGGCTGCCCGACGGCGTTCTGAGTCACCACGAGGGTCTCGCTTCCGTCTACTCCCGGAGCCGAGACCCTCACCCCCAAACCCAACAAACGCGCTTGCTTATTCGCGTTCGCTCTGGTGAGGCGAATCCCTGACTCGCTGACCCAATCAACACAGCGCGAATCGAGAGCCTGAATCCGTTCCTCCCGGATTCAGGCTTTCTTCTTTTCTGGCGCTCGCCCCGCAACTTCAGGGGCAGGGACAGCCACTCTGATTGGTGCAGTTGGTGAGCTGCACCACGCGATTCAACGAAGGCCCGAACAAGCCGCCGTTCGCGTCGATCACCGGTCGACAGGTGTTCGCCTGGTAGCACTGGAAGCCACTGCAACCGGTCGTGCTCACGCAATCGATGATGTCGGTGCAACCGGAGTCTTGGTAGCAGGCGTCGAGTTGCGAGAAGCAAGAGGTGCATGCGCACACGCCGCACTCGTCGGTCGCGAGATCGATGCACGCCTCGACGCCGCCGGTACCGCCGCTGCCCCCCGTCGCCCCGCTACCCGCCGCGCCGCCAGCGCCACCCGAGGCACCGAAACCGCCTGCGCCACCGAAGCTGCCACCGGTGCCACCGAAACCGCCTGCGCCACCGACGCTGGTCGATCCACCAACGCCACCGTTGCACGTGCCGCAGCCCAGGCTGTCGACTTCGCTGACACAGATCGAGTCCCAGCGTTGCTGGCAGCAGAAGGGATCCTGGGCGCAGACACATTGAGCCACACCAGGCTCAACGCAGGAAGGCGTGGTGTTGTTGGTGCAACAACTCCCCACGGAACCGCCGGTGCCACCCGTGGCGCCCACGCCACCGACACCGCCTACACTGCCGCCGAAGCCGCCTTGTCCACCAAAGCCGCCCTGTCCGCCGACGCCACCGGTTGCCGCGGTGCCACCGGTTCCCGCGGTGCCACCCGTGCCGCCGAAGCCGCCGTTGCACACGCCGCAGCCGAACTGCTCGACCTCGCTGACGCAGATCGAGTCCCAGTTTTGATTGCAGCAGAATGAGTCCTGCTGACACACGCAAGCCGCTATCCCGGAAGGAGTGCAGCCAGGTGTGTTCCCCACGGAACAACAGTCGTTCTGCGGGCCCCCGCCAAAGCCGCCCATTCCGCCTTGCCCACCAACGCCGCCAGCGCCACCGGTGCCACCACCACACGCTTGTGGCGGCGGGCCGCCCCAGCTCGAGGTCTCCACGCACCCGAGCTCAGCGAGGCTCAGGTCGTTTCCGCACATCCCGTTCGGTCGACAGCAACCAGGCAGCGGACCGGCCGGCGTATCGAGCTGAGGACAGCTGGGATCGAAGAAGCCCGCTTGGTTCTTCGGAATGCAGCCGATGGGAATGCCGGGCACACCCGCGATAGGCCCGGTGTCGACGCCGCAGGTCGCGCCGTTCGTTCCAGTGCAGCACGCACCGAGATCGATGGCGCCCAGCACGTTCACCGGTGAGCATACCTGGCCGCCGCACACCACCCCAGTGCCTCCGCTGCCACCCACGGCGCCGTTGCCACCAAAGCCGCCCTGGCCACCGAAACCGCCTTGCCCGCCAAAGCCACCTTGCCCCGCGGAGCCACCAACGCCGTCACACACCTTGGCGCAGAAGTCTGGTGTCGAGCCGCTGCACAAACACACGGACCAACAGTCAGGACACGTCCCACAGTCTGGTGGTGCGCAGGTCCCGCCCCCGAAGCCGCCTTGGCCCGCGGCGCCATTTCCACCGAAGCCGCCTTCGGCGCCTGAGCCTGCAGCACCATTTCCACCGAAGGCGCCAGCACCCGCGGCGCCGTTTCCACCGAAGCCTCCAACGGCACCAGCACCTCCGGTCGCGCCAAAGCCGCCTTCGGCGCCCGCGCCCGCTACGCCGCCAACCGCGCCAGAACCCGAGCTTCCAGCGGAGCCCGACGTCCCGTCGTCGTCGAAGCCGAGGGGCGTTCTAGAGCCACAGCCGTTGATCCAAAACAACGTAACCAACCCAAGCAACGCGGTGTGGGGAGAGCGCAAGCGGAAGCTGAGACGGGCCATGCTGCGAAAGATACCAGCGTGGCGACGTTTGGCCGCTTTTCACGCGAGAACGCTCACTCGCGTTCCAACCAGCGCGCTCAGCACGCTTCAACCACTGAACGCGCGTTGCAGCTCTGTCACCTAATCACTGCTCTGCGCCCGGTCATCGCGCGTACGTGCAGCTGGCTGATGCGTGATAGAAGGCGCCATGGCTAACCCCCATCCAGGCTCTGTTTGTCCAGCTGACGGTCGCGAGTTGCCCCCGGTGGAGGCGTCCAGCCGCGATGACGTGCACCAGGCGATCATTTCCGCCCGTAAAGCTCAGGTCGAGTGGGGACAGCTGAGCCTCGCGCAGCGCGCCGAGCTCTTGAAGCAAGTGGGGCAGCGCATCCTGGAGAACCAGGAAGAGGGCTGCCAGGTGCTGAGCGACGAGACCGGGCGCGGCAAGACGGAGTGCCGCATGACCGAGCTCGCCAGCACCGCCGACTACATCAAGGGCGCGATCCGCGCGGCAAAAGTCGCGCTGGAGCCTGACCGCATCAAGCTCTCTTCCCTCGACTTCCCGGGCAAGCGCGTCGTGGTAGAGCCGGTTCCGCGCGGAGTGATCGGTATCATCGCCCCGTGGAACTACCCCATCTCGAACTTCTACAAGTCAATCTGGCCGGCCTTGCTCGCAGGAAACGGCGTGGTGATGAAGCCCTCGGAGCACTCACCCCGCTCCGGCGCCTGGCTCCACGAACAGCTCTGCGCGATACTGCCAGAGGGCTTGGTTGGCCTGGTCCAGGGGCGCGGCGATGTCGGGCAAGGCCTGATAGACGAAGGCGTTGACAGCATCGTGTTCACGGGCTCCGTACCCACCGGGCGCAAGGTAGCCCTTGCAGCCGCAGAGCGTCTGATCCCGGCGAGCCTGGAGCTCGGCGGCAAGGATGCAGCCATCGTGCTCAACGACTGCGATCTCGAGCGCACCGCCATCGGCATCGCCCAGTGGTCCATGCACAACGCAGGTCAGAACTGCGCGGGCATCGAGCGCGTCTACGTGGAGACCGGCGTCGCCGATGAGTTCGTCAAGCGCCTCGGAAGCATCGTGAGCAAGCTGCGCGTCGCGCCGGGCGACGGGCCGACGGATCTGGGTCCGCTGCAGAACGCAGCGCAGCTCGCCATCGTCGAGCGCCACGTCGCAGACGCCGTCTCCAAGGGCGCGAAGGTGATCGCTGGCGGGGAGCCCACGGGGCAGGGCTACGGCTACCGCCCCACGGTGCTGGATCAGTGCACCCCCGATATGCTGGTCGTGGCGGAAGAGACCTTCGGACCAGTCGTCGCGGTGATCCGTGTGGAAGACGCGGCGGACGCGGTCAAGCAGGCAAACGCCAGCAAATACGGCCTGAATGGCTCGATCTGGACCCGCGACATCGCCCGTGGCGAGGCACTGGCTCGGCGCCTCGAGGTAGGCGTCGCGCTAGTCAACAACCACTCCTTCACCGGAATCCTCCCGGAAACACCGTGGACCGGCGTCAAGGAGACGGGCACCGGAGTTGCGGCCAGTCGCCACGCGTATCACTCCTTCGTGCGCCCTCGCACCGTGCTGGTGGATAGCTCGAGCAAGCCGGATCCGTTCTGGTTCCCCGCGAACGAAGACCTGGAGACGATGAGCCAGGCGCTCGTGTTGCGCAATCAAGGCAGCTTCGGGGCCTTGTTCAAGCTCGCAGGCCTCTTGGGCAAACGCATCAAGGCGATTCGTGGGCTCGCCCAAGGCTGAGTCGTAAAAGCAGCGCTGAGGGCCGCACGGCAGCGTAAACAGCCTTGAGCTGACTCGAGGGTGAGCGATACTCGGGGGAGCGTGCGCCGCCCTTCACACCCTTCTCGTCGCTTGGCGGTTTCGACCACCGCTCTTTTGCTGTGCCTGGCAGCGGGCGCTTCCGCACAATCGCAATCCGATCTTCAGGCCGCGCGCGCCCACTTCAAGACGGCGCGTCAACTGGAGGACGAAAAGAACTGGGAGGGTGCGTCCAGCGAGCTACGCGCCGCGCTGGCGATCAAGGAGACGCCCGGGCTCCGCTATCACCTCGCCTACTGTCAGGAGCAAGTTGGGCGCTTTGCCGCCGCTCTCCGCAACTACAAGCGGGCGCAGCAACTGCTGGCGGAGGGCCAGAAGGCAGCGGACGTCTCCGAGCTCCTGGGGCCAGCGATCCAGCGCGTGGAGGCCTGGGTTGCGAAGCTGACGTTCGTGTCTCTGGACGGCGCTTCACCCAAAGTGTTTCTCGACGGAAATGCAGTGGACACTTCAGCGCCCATCGTGGTGGACCCAGGGCTGCACCAGATCCGCAGCGTGAACGGGGACCAGGTGCAGGCCCTGGAGGTCACACTCAAGGCGGGTGAAACCAGGCAAATCGAGCTGGGTTCCGCGGCGAAGCCCCCTCCAGCAGCCGTACCGACTCTGGCGAGGCCAAGGCCAGCTCCTCCGCAAGACACGACGCAGCCCCCTGAAAGCACAGGTAGCTCCCTCAAGGTGCCAGTGCTGATCGCCGAAGGCGTGGTGACGCTCGCGGGGCTGGGTCTCGGCATCGGCTTCACGTTGCAGGCGAACAAGGCGAGCGAGGAGGCCGACCAAGCGCTGGCTGACATCAATCAGAAGGATCCCGAGCGCCAGTGCAGCAGCGACTCGGCGAGCGTGCAGTCAGCCTGCGCGCAGCTCGCCGACTTCAAGCAGCAGGAGTTCGACGCGAAGGACATCGCGACCGTCGGCTTCGTCACCGCCGGCGTTGGGGCGGCGGCTCTTATTACCACATGGTTATTATGGCCAGAGGCTGACTCGGGCGACCAAGCGACCATTCACGTCTGGGCACAAGCGTTGCCGCAGCGGACGTCACTAGGTGTCTTCGGCCGCTTCTAGCCGATCCGAATATTCGTCAGCCCACCTAACCGCTTGATTTCTTGGGGGTGAGGAGCGTCGAGCTTCCCTGCGGACTCCCAACGGCGCCTTACCTGCTTGCGCGTCGTCATCCGTGATCGTAGGCAGCGCGCCCGACGGCCCCTTGCTCCCCTCGCCAAGGGTCGTTTCCCTCATTCATCAGCCGCCCGTCCGACCGGCTACGGGAGACCGCGCGCTTTTCCACGCAACTGGGTGCGCCTGCCACCGACATCCCGGCCAGCGCAGCACACCAGGCTCAGCGGAGCCCGCTCTGCGCGCGAATCTCAACAAAACCCCAAGGAAATGACCATGACCCGTAAGACCCTCTGCAGCCTGGCCACTCTGCTGTTCCTGCTCCCAACCGCGTGCGGTGGCAGCGACTTCGAGACCCCCAAGGGAGAAACCGGCGGAACGGCCGGCGAGAACAACGGTGGCACCGGCGCGGCAGCCACCGGCGGCGCGGCCGGATCGAACGCAGGCTCCGGAGGCACTGGCGCCAGCGCAGCCGGCGGCACCGCGGGCATGACCACTGGTGGCACCGGCGGCATGCAAGTCGGCGGAGCCGGCGGCGGGGGTCCACTGGTCGACTGCACCGGACAGGACGATGGCACGCCCTGCGAAGGCGACGGCGACAACACGCTGTGCGTGAAGGATCAATGCGTCCAGAGCGAGTGCGGCGACGGCTACGCCGACGAGAACAACGACGAGACCTGCGACGACGGCAAGAACGGTGACAACGACGACGGCTGCACCGACGAGTGCAAGGCCACCTGCACCGTGGACGCCGACTGCGACGACGGCAACCCGTGCAACGGCAAAGAGACTTGCAGTGCCGACAACAAGTGCGAGCTCGGCCAGGCCGTCAACTGCGACGACGGAAACGCCTGCACCGCGGACAGCTGCGTGATGGCCAACGGCAGCTGCGCCCACGAGGCGCTCGACGACGGAGCCACGTGCGGCAGCGGCAAGATCTGCCTATCCGTCTCGTGCAAGACCAGCGTCTGCGGCGACCACTACGTGGACACCGCCAAGGGCGAGGAGTGCGACGACGGCAAAGACGGCGACAACACCGACGGCTGCAAGGACGACTGCAAGTTCACCTGCAAGACGAACGCGGACTGCAACGACGACAACGCCTGCACCAACGACGTCTGCAACACGTCGACCCACACGTGTACGAACACTGACATTTCAAGCACCTGCAACGACGGAGACGCTTGCACCACCGACAGCTGCAATCCGCTTTCTGGTTGCGTAAACGCCTTCATCGACGCTGATGGCGACGGCTATTCGCCTGAGAACTGCAAGGCCGGCGGCGCCCACAGCGGCAAAGGCAACGACTGCAACGATGCGGACGGCAGGGCCTTCCCGGGGCAAACCGCGTGGTTCTCTAGTCAGGCCGTGGGAGGCGGCTGGGATTACAACTGCTCGACCGTCGTCGAGAAGAAACTGCCCAACTCCAAGGGCAGTGGGTGCACCGGATGGGTTGGCTCAGTGCCAGCCTGTGGGGCGAATGCGACCTACGATAGCTCGGGCGCCTCCCCCTTTGGCGGCTGCGTGTGCTCCCAAGGCAACTGCGTCCAAACCGTCACTCAAACCTGCCACTGAGGGTGCCATGACGCGAACACTTCTAACACTCGCGCTGGTCTCAACTCTGGCCTGCGGCAGATCCAGGATTTCGATCCCCCGGGGAAACGTCCACCGGAGGCAATGGCGGAGCCGGCTCAGTGGCTCGTCAGGGAGCGACGCCAGTAGCTCCGGAGCCGGTGGCGAATCGACGGGTGGTGTTGGGGGCAACACCGACGCTGGCACGGCCGACGCCTCAACGGGTGGCCAACCAACTGAGGTTGATTGCACAGCGTCAGGCGACGGCACCCCTGCGAGATCGACGCGGGCGCTGGAATCTGCCTGACGGGTGAGTGCGTTCAGACCCGCTGCGGTGACGAGTACACGGATCGCGAAGCCGGCGAGTTCTGCGACGACGGTCAGAACGGGAATGACGCGGACGGCTGCACAGACGACTGCCAGGCGAGCTGCAGCAAGGACACGGACTGCGCTGACCAAGATCTGTGCAATGGCGAAGAGCGTTGCGTGAACGACGTTTGCGTGAACGGCGCAGCGGTTGTCTGCAGCGACAGCGACCCCTGTACGGTGGACAGCTGCGTTAGTGCGAGCGGCATCTGCAGCTTCCAGGCGCTGGACGACGGCGATAGCTGCGGTGGTGGGAGCATTTGTGTCGGAGGAAGCTGTAGCGCGAGCCGTTGTGGGGACGGCTTCGTCGACGCTTCGCGAGGGGAAGAGTGCGACGACGGCAAAGACGGCGACGATACCGACGGCTGCAAAGACGACTGCAAGTTCACCTGCAAGACCAACGCGGACTGCACGCCCACGAACAGGTGCCAAGCGTCGACTTGCAACACCACGACGCACCAGTGCTCGGCTCCAACCACGATCACTTGTGACGACCAAGACGCTTGCACGGTCGATAGCTGCAACACTGCGACAGGCTGCGTGTTCCAGCTTCATCGATGCAGATCACGACAGGTTCGCGCCCAACACCTGCAAAGCCGGCGGCAGCTACGCGACGAAGGGAGGCGACTGCGACGACACCAACAACAACGTCTTCCCTGGTCAAACCGCGTACTTCACCTCGAAGACAGCGAAGGGAAGCTGGGACTACAACTGCTCAAGTGTGGATGAGAAGGAGTTTGGAGCGATTTACCAGCCAACCGGAACGGTGACCGTCTGCTCGGGCTGGGAAAACTCCGCACCCGCTTGCGGTTTCTCCGGCACCTACGTCAGTCGGCTGAGGGGCAGCCAAGGTCAATGTACTTGCATCACCGGATCTTGTGAAAGCACGAAGACCCAGGCGTGCCACTGAAAAAAAGCACGCAACTGACCCAACCAGCTGCCGATACCTCCCCAGCTCCGTTCAGACCCCCCGGGCTGGGAGTTTTCAAAATGCGTCGAGTGCTTGGAATCAGCTTGTTGACCGGAATCGTGGCCATCGCCTGTGCGCCCCGTGAGCGTTCGGAGGGGGCGGCATCCCCAACGCCGGTGGTGGTGGCGGAACCTCTGTCGCGGGCACCAGTGGCTTCGGCGGAGACAGCGGCAGCGCGAGCGGGAAATCGGCATTGGTGGAAACGCCGGCATGGGCGGAACCATGGCAGGTGCTGCTGGAATCGCTGGGGAGGGTGGAATCGCCGGAGCCGGTGGAATCGCGGGAGAGCGGAGCCGGTGGAATCGCGGGAGAGAGCGGAGCTGGCGGCATCGCAGGCGCAGGTGGCGCCCACCCATCACCGACTGTTCCGGCATCGACGACGGAACCGACTGCGAAGCCGACGGCCTCACCGACACCATCTGCCTCAACGACCAGTGCGTCGAGAGCGTCTGCGGCGACGGCTACACCGATACCGCGCCGGAACAGATTCTGCGACGACGGCAAGAACGGCAACGACACCGACGGCTGCACGGACCTCTGCGAAGCGACCTGCACCAAGGACGCCGACTGCGATGACGGCAATCAGTGCAACGGCAAGGAGACCTGCAACGCTTCCGTGTCTGCGAAGCTGGCAACAGCATCAGCTGCGACGACGGCAACCCGTGCACTGACGACAGCTGTGTCCCTGCCAGCGGCATCTGCAGCCACGAAGGCCGTGACGATGGCCTGAGCTGCGGATCAGGCAAGATCTGCCTCGCGCAGTCATGCAAGACGAGCGTGTGCGGCGACCACTACATCGATAGCGCGAAGAGCGAAGAATGCGACGACGGCAAGGACGGCGACAACGCCGACGGTTGCAAGGACGACTGCAAGTTCACCTGCAAGACCAGCACCCAGACTGCAACGACCAGAACGCCTGCACGACGGACACGTACAACACCACCACGCACACCTGCAGCAACACCGCTGTCACCTGTAACGACGGAGACGCTTGCACCGCGGACAGCTGTGCACCCGCCACCGGCTGCGTCTATACCTTCATCGACGAGGACATGGACGGCTACTCGCCAAACACGTGCAAAGCGGGCGGCCCCCTGCGCCAACAAGGGTGGCGACTGCCGCGACACGGGAACCAACGCCGCGGCGGTAAACCCTGGAGTCACCGCATTCTTCACCGTTGACCATGGCGTGCCCGGCCTGAAGGCGTTCGACTACAACTGCAGTGGGACTGCCGAGGCGCAGTACACCACAATATTCGCTGGGGGTACCTGTTCGAGCCCCGTGAACCAGGGATGGCTCAACACGACCATTGCACCCGCATGTGGTCAATCCGGCACCTACCGGGTGTGTGGCTTCGGCGACTCGACCCGCATTCAACCCTGCCACTAGGTTGCCCGGAGCGGCCACCTCCGAACGCCCAGCCGGTTCCCGCAGACTTCCTCCGCCGAACCGGCTGGTTGCGGCTACACTGCCGCCCGGCCTTCCACATCGAAACACCATGTCTCGTCTACTCTTCCGCGCCACGAGCGCCTTCACCGCACTCTCCATTCTCACGGCGCAGCTGCCCGCGCTCGCTCAGTCCAAGCCCGATCAAATCGATAGCGGCTTGAGCCCCGAGCGCGGCAGTGAAGAGGCGGTCGAGCAAGCGCGCAAGCTCGTGGAAGAGGGCGACGCGCTGATGAAGAAATCCAAGTTCGCGGACGGCACGGCCAAGTTCCGCGCGGCATGGGGCCTTCACGCGACGTACTTCACCGCGTGCAAGGCGGGCCGGGGTGAGGCCCAGCTCGATCACTACCCGGCGGCCGCGACGTTCCTTGCCCTACTGCCTCAAGCACTTCACGCTCTCCGACGATCCGAAGCAAAAGGCCGCCGAGAAGAAGTACCGCGCCCTTCAAACCGACGTCCTGAAGAAGGTAGGGCGCGTGGAAGTGGACCTCGCCCCCAAACACGCGATCTTGAGCGTCGACGCGACTCCGCTCGACGAGGAGCTGTTCGAGGGCGAGCTGTTCGTTTCCCCAGGGGAACATAAGGTCGAGGCCAGCGCCTCGGGGTTCGTCAGCGCCAGCCAGGACGTGAAGGTCGGCGCTGGGGAGAGCGTGCAAACGACGCTCAGGCTCGAGGTGGAAAAAGCCGCGGCGCCGCCCGTTGCAGCACCCACGGCAGCTGCGCCAGCTTCTGCGCCGGCGGACACCACGCCAGATCAGCCGAGCGACGCGGGCGGCTCGATGATGACCCGCAACATCGTCGTGATCGCCGGGGGAGTGCTAGCCCTGGGCGCGATCACCGGCAGCTTTATATTCCGCGGGGAAGCTAACAAGAAGGCCGACGACGCGGACGCGCTGCGCAAGGGGCTGCCGAGCAACGCCTGCCAGGGCGGCGGCGGCAGCCCGGTGTGCGCTGAGCTCGACGGCCTGCAGTCGGACCGCGAGTCGGCTGCCAGCACCAGCAACATCTTGCTCGGGGTAGGCCTTGGGCTGGCGGTGGCGAGCGTCGCCGCGTTCTTCTTGTGGCCCAAGCCGAAGCAGCAATCGGCCGCGTCGCGGCCTGGCGTTCAAGGCGTCGACCTCTTCATTCAGCAGGACCGAGCGGCGCTCGGCTTCCGCGGAGCGTTTTAGCCCGTGTGGCTGGACCTGTAAGTTCCGCTCGGTATGCTGACGCCGTGGAGTCGCCCACCACGCTGCGTCCAGGAGACTGGATTGAAGATCGCTACCAACTCCTGAGGCTCCTCGGGAGCGGCGGCTTCGGTCAGGTCTTCGAGGCTCGGCATCGCTACCTCGCGCGGCCGACGGCGATCAAGGCGATGCACGTGCACCACGTGGGGCGTGCGGAGCTGCGGCAACGCATGCAGGTGGAGGCGCTGGTGCTGAGCCGCCTGGATCACCCCAACGTGATCCGCGTGCACGACGCCGGCGTGCTGGAGAACGGCGTGGTGTGGCTCGCGATGGATCTGCTCGAAGGGCAAACTCTGCGTGAGCTGCTCACCCAGGTGGGTCGCCTGGAGCTGCCGACTGCGCTCGACTACGCGCTGCAGATCGCCGAAGGCATCGAGGCCGCACATCAGCTCAATGTGATCCACAGGGATCTAAAGCCGGAGAACGTCTTCGTCACCAAGAAGGGCGAGCTCAAGGTGCTCGACCTCGGCATGGCGAAGCTCCTCGGCTACAACTTGAAGACCACCGAGGTGCACGAGCTCGCGGGCACCGTGCCGTATATGTCGCCCGAGCACCTCTCGGGCAAGCAGGTGGATCCTCGCTCCGACGTGTACGGACTCGGCCTCGTGCTGTTCGAAGTATTTCCGGGAGGCACCCGTTCATCGCTCCCGGAGAAGAGCCGAATCACGTCACCATCGGGCACCGGCAGCTGAATTCCCCTCCCCCGTCCCTGCTCGAGCTGGTGCCCGGTTTGCCGCCTTATGTCTGGGACATGGTCGAGAAGGCGCTCAGCAAGTCTCGCTCTGGGCGTCAGCAGACGATGCAGGAGCTGGCGGACGAGCTGCGCAGCGCGCGTCAGCGCCTCGAAGGCATCGCGGAGCGCAAGCAGAGCCCGGGCCGCGCACGCATCAAGATCGAGCTACCCGACGCAGGCCTCGCGGTGGCGGGCGCGGAGCCTCGCGACGACGGCGCGACCATCCCGCAGAGCGTCGCCCCGTGGCAGAGCGAAGCTGCTTCCCCACGGATGAACACCATGGGCGCCCCAACGCCGCTCACCAACGCGCTCGTCGGGCACGCGCCGTCTGAGGTGGCGATTCCGGTCCCCAGCGTTCCAACGCAGGTCGCACCCGTAAGGTTCACGCAACCCTTGCTCGACGCTCCTCCCCACCAAATCCTCGGAAATATTCATCAGCTCGCGACGGGCCCGGCGCAGGGCATCGGTCAGACCGTTCCACTGCTGGACGTGGGTTTGGGGGTGAGGGACGAGGCTGCGGCACCAAGGACCAACGATCCCACGCGCCGCGACCTCCCCAAACCGCGCGATTTGACCCCCGCAATCCCGCCCCAGGTGCAGGCCGCGCTGGAGCGCCAGGCCGGCGCACAGGTGACCTTCAAGACCCTCGAGAGCCCCCAGCAAGCCCCACCGCAAACCAGCGTCCCCGGCTACACGCAGCCCACCCTCGAGTCCCCGACCTACGGCACGCCGGAGCAGGCGCGAGAGGTCAACGTGGCGCCATCCGCGATCTGCCAGCGCCAACCTCCGAAGAGGAACCGCGGCGCCGTTTCCCGATTTCGCCGACGGTGCTCGGCCTGGTGTTCTTGAGCCTGGCGTGCCTGCTCGTGTTCATTGGCATGCTGATGTCGCGGCTGGGTCACTGAGGATCAGCGGGGCCAACCGAGCGGTCCTTGCATAAGCGGCCCCGCGACCGAGCAAACCGCCCGGAACCAAAGTCACCAGCGGCGTGGAAAAAGTGCACAACTGGGAGCGACAGCAGCCGACAAGCAGGCACCCCGTGTCGCCCGGACTGCGATCATCCAAACCAACTCGCCTCGGAGGCGCTGAACGGAAACAACGCGAACCAGGTTCGGGGTGATTCCTGACCCGATGCGTGCCAGGGTTGGCGGGCGGTGGAGCGCCGCTTGGGGATGGAGCTCAGCTCCACGCTGGACACCGCTCGCTGCGAGCGGCGGCTTGAATGAGGAACTTGATGATGAACTTGAAGCGCACTTCGTTGGGCCTGGCAGTTTTGTTCGTGAGCGCAGGAGTGGGAGTCGGCTGCACCGACTCCGGCGGCTCGTGTGAAGACACACTCACGTGTGGCAACGGCGGGAGCGCCGGCACAGCGGGCAACGGCGGCGCGGCGGGCGCAGGCGGCAACTCGATGGGTGGCAGCGCGGGAGACGCGGGCTCTGCGGGTAGCGGTGCGAGCGGCGGCGCCGCCGGCAGCGGAGCCACCGGTGGCACGGCAGGCACGGCGGGCGCCGGAGGCACCGGCCCCGTGTGCGATCCGACGTCAGCGCCGGGAGACGATGCGTGCGTCATCGATGACCAGTACGCCATGTTCGTCTCGCCAAACGGCGACGACACGTCAGGCGACGGCAGCCAGGCGTCGCCCTTCGCCAGCATCGCCAAGGGCATCACCGCGGCCAATACCGCAGGGAAACGTCTGTACGTCTGCGCGGACGGCGGGAGCTACGACGAGCAAGTCTCCCTCGACGCCACCAACGCCGGAGTCCAGGCCTGGGGCTCCTTCAAGTGTAGCGACTGGAGCTACGACAACACGCTCAAGGCCACCGTGGCGCCTTCCGTGGAGGGCTACGCCCTCAGCGCAGACAGCGTCACCACCGACACGCGACTCGAAGGCTTCGAGTTCGACGCCCAGAGCGCAACCAGCGCCGGCGGCAACTCCATCGCGGCCTTCGTGAAGGACAGCACCGCGTTGACGTTGGTGAGCGTGAAGTTGGTGGCTGGCGATGGGATGAAGGGTGCGGACGGGGCGCGCGCTGATTACTCGCAGCCAGCGAACACGGCGATTGACGGGAAGAACGCGAACATGCTCGCAGGAGGAGGTTCGCAGTCCTACGCTGCATGCCCCGGTGGCGGAACCACCGTAGGTGCGATCGGTGGTGCCGGTGATGCTGCAACTCCGGCCGGCGGAGGAGATGGGACGCCGGCGTTGACCTCTCCCGACGCGAATGGCGGCAAGGGCGGAGTGGGCGGCCTCCCGCTAAAGGCGTGCAACGCGGAAGGCGGAGGGAACGCTGGCAACGCGGGCCCCGCAGGCAGCCCCGGCGCCGGCGCGAGCATCCTGGGCACCCTGAGCACCATCGGTTGGGTCGCGGAAAACGGCACTGATGGCCAGCCTGGTTCCGTGGGGCAAGGCGGTGGCGGCGGCCGTGGCGGCACCACCGGCGGTGGCGGTGGCGGTGGCGCCGGTGGCTGCGGTGGTGCCCCGGGTGGCGCCGGCCAGGGTGGCGGCGCGAGCGTCGCGTTGATGCTGGTCGCTTCGCCCATCACCTTGACCAACGTCGACCTCGTTGCTGGCAACGCCGGCGCAGGCGGCAAGGGGAGCGACGGGCAGGCGGGTCTGTTTGGCGGAAAGAAGGGGTCTGGAACCGGCACAGGTTCGGGGACAAGCTTCGGATGTGATGGCGGCTTCGGTGGCGACGGCGGCGGCGGCGGCGGTGCCGGCGGAGGCGCTGGTGGTGTCTCCGTGGGGATCTTGTTCAGCGGTACAGCGCCAACGGTGAGCGGCGGGAGCACCACCAAGGGCAGCGCAGGCGCCGCCGGTGCTGGCGGCACGGCGGGGTCCGGCTCGGTCAAAGCGAGTGATGGCGTCGCCGGTGTGTCCGAAGATACGCTGGACATGAGCTGACTCGAATTGGGGTGAGTGCTCCCTCACCCCCAAACTCGCTGGAACATGCAGGGTCAGCTACGTCGAATTCCAGCGGGCGGCAGCGCTAGCCCCGCGGATCGTTTCCACAAGGTAACAGGCTGGGGCAAGAGGCATCGAGTGTCAGGGGCCGCGCGCGGACGCGTTGGAGAGCGCGCCCTCTCCCCCAAAAAAGAAACAGAGCAGCTAGCCTCAGGTCGAGCAGGGGTCACGTCGCCACGTACACGGGGCCACAGGGGACTACCTTGGGTGCGATTTCTGCAGCTAGGAGCCGCTCTCGGTTGAGCTGGTGAGAGCGGCAGTTCGTGGAAAAGACCGCGGAAAAACCCAGCTAACGCTCCCGCATGTTGATCTGTCGGGGTAAGATTCACGAGTTCGGTGCCAGCAACGAGGCACGCAAACCAATGACCTCGCATCCCCTCGCTTCACGATCTCGGCCCGAAATCTCGGTCGATCGTTCGCATGGGTTCTTGCATCGAAACCGACGGAACGGTATCCCGAGGGGTTGTGACCAAGCCCGAAACCGCTGAAAGCTCGGATGCACCGAGCAGCTCCAAACTCTCCGATAGTTCTGCCGACTCGGTCGCTGAAACGACGCGGATCGCTCCGAGCACGGAGCGCTCTCACCGTCGGCGCCGCATCGGACCCCGCCGGGAGGCTGCCAAGGCGGACACCCGGGCGGCCTTGATCGACGCGGCCATGGCGTCGTTCGCGGAAGAGGGGCTGGACAACCCAAGCTTGGACGCCATCTGTGAGCGCGCTGGCTACACCCGCGGCGCGTTCTACGTACACTTCCAGGACCGCGAGGACCTGATCCGCGCGGTAAGCGAACGCTACCTGGGCGCGCTCGTGCAGAGCGTGACGGAGTACGACGAATCCCCCGAGGCGCTGCTCAATCTCATCGGTCGGCTGATGAGCACGACGGAGACGCCGAGCCAGGTGCCCGCCCACCAGTTCCTCCACGCCTGCGGGCGATCGGACACGTTGCGGGAGCTCTACCTGAACACCCTGCGTGTCGTGTCGGAGCATGTGTGCGACGCCACGCAGCTGTCACAGGCTCGTGCGGCGGTGCGCGGTGATGTCGACCCGAAGCAGCTCACGTGGCTGCTGATCGCCCTCGCAACCGGCTTGCAAGCGCTCAACGAAACCGGTGCTCCGGTCGACGCGAAGGGCTCTGCGCAGCTGCTCGCTCAGCTGCTGCGACGCTAACCAGCGTGAGCGGTGGAGCGCTGAACGCATGAGCGTCTCCACGACGTTGGGCCGCGCGGAAGCGAGATCCCGCCGCAGTACTCGCGTTTCGCATACCCGTCGGACAAACAACGGCAGCTCCCGAGCGACGTCTGAGCTGGCCGCCGCTCGCCAAGCCTGTCAACATACGGACGCGTGACGGAACCGGCCGAAGGACAGATCTTAGCAGGCAAGTATCGCATCGAGCGCGTGCTCGGTCGCGGCGGCATGGGCGTCGTGGTGCAAGCGCATCACACCGTGCTCGGTGAACGAGTCGCTATCAAGTTCTTGCTCGCCGACCAGGTTAGTTCGAACGACGCGCTGGTACGTTTCCTCCGGGAAGCTAAAGCGGCGGCCAAGATCAAGAGCCAGCACATCGCGCGCGTGTCCGACGTCGGCACGCTGGACGACGGCGCCCCCTACATGGTCATGGAGTACCTGGAGGGGCGCGACCTCAGCCAGGTGCTGGAAGTCGAGCGCGTAGTTCGTACCGAGGACGCGGTCGATTTCGTGATCCAGGCGTGTGATGCCATCGCAGAGGCTCACAGCGCGGGCATCATCCACCGCGACATCAAGCCTGCGAATCTGTTCCTGACGCGGCACCACGACGGTTCTCCGCTGATCAAGGTGCTCGATTTCGGCATCTCGAAGTTCAACGCCGCAGACGAGCCAGACGGCATCACGCGCACGGCCGCGATCATGGGCAGCGCGCTCTACATGTCGCCTGAGCAGCTGCAGCGCACCAAGACCGTCGACCTGCGCACGGACATCTACGCGCTCGGCATCACGCTGTACGAGCTCTTGAGCAATCGTCAGCCTTTCATCGCGGAAACGTTGCCCGAGCTGGCGGTGGCCATCGTGATGGGAGAGCCGACGCCGCTCAGCCAGCTACGCCCAGATCTGGACCCAGGCTTGATCGCGGTGATCGAGCGGGCGTTTGCGCGCGACCTGAACCAGCGATTTCAGAACGTGGGCGATTTCGTGCTCGCGCTGCAGCCCTATGCACCGGCGCGCAGCTCCAACCTGATCGAACGCATCGCCCGCGCGGCGGGTGGTGCGATCAGCTCGGATCAGGTGTTCCGCAGCTCCTACGGCTCGCTGCCGGGGACAGCGCCCAACGTGGTCGGTGGGTCGACGGATCTGTCGTCGGTGCAGAACACGCAGACGACGTCGGGTGGCTCCAAATGGCCTTACGCCGTGGCGCTGCTGGGTGTGCTGGCGCTGGGCGGCGCGGCGACCGGCGTGTTCATGATGCAGAAGAACGCCGCCCAGGCTTCGCCGGCAGTGGCCATCAGCGCCCCGGTTCTCCCCACGGAAACACAGCCGAGCGCTGCACCCGAGCCGCCGTCGGAGCCTGAAACTTCCGCGCCCAAGCCCGCCGCGACAGAGGTGGCAAGCGCGGCGCCGGAGCCCGAGCCTCCAGCGATTGTCCCGAAGCCCAAGGGTGGCGCGCGAGGCGGCACACCCAAACCACCGGTGACGACTGCTACCTCGAAGGCGACAGCCGATCCGCCCCCCAAGCCGCCGCCCACGGCAAAACCGCCGCCGCCGAAACCAGTCGACCCCACGGACTACCGCTGACCGCGCTCCCCAGCAGCAATCTGCTAATGGGTGAGCAGGCGGGCTGAAGTTCGGCGGCTGCGGCGTTATGCCCGGAGCATGGGCTCTGGGACTTCATGGCTTGGCCTGCTGCGGGAGCGCCCCGCGTTTCGCCGGCTCTGGCTCGCCGACGTGGTCTCCCTGCTCGGTGACTGGCTGACCTATGTCGCGGTCAGCGTGCTCGCCCTGGAGCGCGGGGAGGGCCTCGTCGCGGTCTCCCTGGTCCTGGTGGCGCACGCGCTGCCGAGTACCTTGCTCGCGCCCTTCGCCGGTTGGTTCATCGACCGCCTCGACCGACGCAGAGTGCTCATCGCGACGAACGTGATCCGCGGCGCGTTGGCGCTCGGCATGGCCTACGCCGCCGCCACAGGCAGCCTGCTGGGCGTGCAGCTGCTGTTGCTCCTGCGCATCGCGCTCGCAGCCTTCAGCGAACCTGCGGTGACCGCGTCGTTGCCCCGGGTGCTCTCGGCTCCTGAAGACGCGCAGGCCCCAGTCGCGAACGACGCCACGAGGCACACCAGCGCGCCGGAGAGCCAACCTGCCCCGCGCTCGGCGCGTCTCCTCGCGGATTTGGGAGCCGCCAACCGCCTGATCGGCGCGACGTGGAGCGTGCTGTTCGCGCTGGGCGTCGCCGCGGGCGGTGTCGCGGCGGCCTTCTTGGGGCCTACCTGGGCGATCTTGCTCGACGCGGCGACCTTCTTCGTCGCCGCCTGGATCTCCGCTGGGCTCCCGAGCCTGAAGAGCGAGCAGCAGAGCAGCGCGCCAGGCTCACTTGGCAACCAGCTGTTCGCGGCCGTCTCTCATGTCCGAGGCGATCGCCGTATCCTCGAGGCAGCCCTAGCAAAGACGCCCGCGGCGATCGTGAACGGCGGTGGCTGGGTGCTCCTGAACGAGCGCGCGGAGAGCCTCGGCGCCGCGAGCTGGTTCGGCGCCACGGCCCTGCTCCTCGGCGCGCTCCAGTGCGTGCGCGCCCTCGGCACCGGGGTGGGGCCACTCTTGTGGGCGCGCTGGTCGCCGGACGATCGCTCCGCTTGGTGGTGGAACGCGACGACGTGGAGCGCCTTCCTCGGTGTTGGTGCGCTGGCGCTGGCGCCAGACGGCACCTGGCTCGCCCTCGCAGTGTTCTTGTGGGGCGTTGGAGTGGGCGCCAACTGGGTCGCTGCGACAACGCGGCTGCAGCGACTGGCGCCAGATCATTTGCTCGGGCGCCTCGCGGCCCTCGACCTGTTCGGTCACACGCTGGGGCAGTGCGCTGGTGCATTGCTCGGCGCAGTGGTCGCCCAGCACTTCGCGCGGCCCAGCGCCTCCGCTTGGACAGGTGTGGCCCTGGGCATTTCCGCCTGGCTAATTCTCAAGTTGATGGGCCAGTTCGCCAGCCGCGACATGTCACCAGAAGCTGCCGCTCAAACCGTTCGCTGACAGGCGCACGCTGGAGAAGCCGCTCGGTGCGCCGTTCGCCCAGCGGGGCGCACCGCCGCGCGCCTCTTCGCCCGGGCGCTTCACCTCCACCTCAGCCTCGTGGCTCCACAGGTACCAGTAGGTGGAGGCGCCAGCCATGGAGAGATAAAAGAACGAGAAGCCGATATTCGCCCCTGGGCTGCCAAACAGCGGACAGTCTCGGATCCCCGAGCAATCTCGGCCACTGATGACTTGTTCCAGGCCGAATCCAAGGAAAACCGTGCCAAGCGCCGCTGTTGGCAGACCAACGAAGTAGAACGTGAGGTTGGCCCAGAAAGGGTTCCCTCGCTCAGGACGATAGCTTGCATCAAGAGCGCTTCCCGGAGGATACGCAAAGGCGGCCGGCATGGGTACGGTCGCGACTTCCACGTCGCCCATGCGCTCCCGCTGCAAGTAATAGCCGCTGCTTTGCCCGACCCAGCGCTGACAGGGCAGGTCACACAGCTCGGCGCCACCGGCGTCCCTGAGCGTCCAGCGCTCGCCTTCTTCGGGCGGTGCAAAGCTCAGCTGCACGCCGCCCGCCTGCTTCGCGACTTGCTCCTGGAGCGCGCTGGCGTCGACTTTGCCCGCGCCAGCGCTCCTCAGCGGCTCCAGGAACAGCTGAATCGGCGCGCTACACTGGGGGTCCGCCGTCTCCGCGGTGGCGGAGGAACAGGAGTCCTGCACGCCGCTCTCTCGCATGATCGATTCAGTTTGCTGCGTGGAAACTCCGGCGCTCACTCCTAGTCCGCTGCCGCCGCCTTGAGCACGCGCCGCGCCGCCGGACAGCAGCTTGAACGCACCCACACTCACGGCGCTCACCACGTGGGTCGCGTCGACGCAGGCGTCGCTCTTCGCGAGCTCCGCCTGGAGCCCCTCGAGCTGCATCTGGCCAGCAACCGTGGTGCGCACCGCGAGCCGCCCGCTGCGCTCGAGCTCACCTTCCAGGCTCACGGCGCCGAGGGGCAGCTTCGCGTACAGATCGTCGGCGTTGGTGATTTCAATCGTGTCCGTCGCGAGCGTGGTGCGACGCCAGGCGTAGTGACCAGGCAAGCGACAAGCGTCGATGATGCGCATCTCGCAGCCAGAGAACTGCACGGCGACCGTGCGCGTCCCCATCAGGCTCTCGAGGTGCGCCTTCTCCGAAGCGGGCCACTCGGTGACCAGCGGGTTACTTGCGCTAGCGGCGATCTTACAGCGCCCCAGGGGCGTCGGATCCGCCGGCGCTAAATTTCCGCTTGGATTTTGGGGGTGAGGAGAGCCGCCAAGCAACCCGCCACACCCCGAAGTCCCAATGATTGCCAAGAGCCCAGAAGCAACAGCTTGCTTCCAGTTGGGCCGCTGACGCCAAGCCAAGAAAGGTGCCCCCACTTTCCCCAAACTAACACGACCCCCCGCGGGTTTGCGTCGCGCGACCGTTTCCAACGCCGAGCGGCGCATTTTTTAGATACCGCGGGTCTGGTCAATCGATGTCCACCGTCTTGGGGCGCCCGGCGGCTACGACGCCTAAGCCAAAAAGCACGAACAACAACAGCAAGACGCCGGGCCACGATCCATCGTGAGTTCCGAACACCGCCAGCACGTCACTCTTACCTGTGACTACAATCGGCACCGCCATCCCGATACCGACCAGCGCCTCGCCCGTGATCAGACCAGCGCCGAACAAGAGCCCGTGGCGGCCCGCAGTCTCCGCCTGTGCTTCGAGCTGAGGGCGTTCGGCTTCGGTCGCCCTTGCGACACGCTGCTTGTGAGCGCGCTCGGCAAAGTGAGCGACCAGCCCGCCCGCGAGAATCGGCACCGAGAGTTCGAACGGTAGATAGATCCCGACGGCAACGGCGAGCACGGGCGTGCGAAACTCGCTGCCCTTCGCCTCCAGGACCAGGTCGAGGATGATCACGCCAACACCAAGCCCCGCGCCGATTGCCACCATGCCCCAGGGCAGGCCACCGTGGAAGACACCTTTGGCGACGCTCGCCATCAGGTTCGCCTGCGGTGCACCGAGGGGCTTCGGGTGAGCGTCCGTCGGCACGCCAATTCCGTACGCCGTGAGCAACAAGTTGAGCACCGGGGCCACCACCACGGCGGCCGCGATCACGCCGAGGATCTGCATGTACTGCTGTTTCCTCGGGGTAGCGCCCAAGATCTGTCCGGCCTTCAAGTCTTGCATGTTGTCGCCGGCGATCGCCGCCGCGCAACACACAACGCTTCCGATCAGAATAGCTGCCGCGGGGCCAATCTTGCTGTCGGAGCCGAGCAACCCAAGGAGCAACAGTGAAGAGGTGAGGATGGTGGCGATGGTGACGCCTGAGATGGGGTTATTCGAGGAACCAACCAGCCCTGCCATGTAACCAGCCACCGCCGAGAACAAGAAGCCGGCGACCAGCATCACGACGCTCATCACCGCGCTCACCCAGATCACATGGGTGATGTGGTAGAAGATACCGAACAAGGGGAAGATGCTCAGCACGATCGCGATGCCGACCCACTGCATCGGCATGTCGTCTTCGGTGCGCAGGGGCGCGCCGCCACCTTCCTTCTTTGACTCGCGATAGGCTGCGATTCCCGAGCGGATGCCAGCGATCAAGCTCGTGCGGAGCTTGATCAGCGCCCAAAGACCGCCAACCACCATCGCGCCAACGCCGATGTAGCGCGTCTTCGTGCTCCACAGCATGCCAGCGACATCCGCCGCGCTGCCTTCCGCCGCGGGTTGCATCGCCGAGAGGATCGGGATCGCGACCCACCAGTTCAGCGCGCCTCCCACGAACACCAGGATCGCGACGTTCAAGCCGACGATGTACCCCACGGCAACGAGCGCCGGCGACAGGTTCGAGCCGAAGTAGGCCACCGTCTTCTTCGCACCGACGAAGCCCGCGAGTTCCAGCGAGCCATGCCACAGCTTGAGCCCAGCTTCGCCGAGCTTGAAGAGCGCGCCCACGAGCCCGGCGATGCCTACGTAGATCACGCCGCCGCCGCCCCTTTCGCCGACCTTCAGCACCTCCGCGGTCGCGACACCTTCGGGGAACTTGAGCGGCTCGCCGCTGCCGTCGCCGGCGATCAGCGCACGCCGGAGCGGGATGGTGAAGAGCACGCCCAGCGTGCCGCCAAAACCGGCAAGCAGCGTGGTCTCCCAGTAGTCGAAGTCAGCCCAGGTGCCGAGCAGGATGAGCGCCGGAATGGTGAAGATGACACCGGCGGCCACGCTCTCCCCGGCACTGGCGGCGGTCTGGACGATGTTGTTCTCGAGGATATTGCCCTTGAGGCCCTTGAGCACCGCCATCGAAATCACTGCCGCGGGGATACTCGCCGAGACGGTGAGCCCGGCAAACAATCCGAGGTACGCGTTGGCGGCGCTCAGCACAGCGCTCAACACCACACCCAAGATCACGGCTTTGATGCTGATCTCCGGCAGCGTGACGCTGGCCGGGATGTACGGCTTGACCTCGTGGCTCGCGCCCTTCGACTCGCTGACTTCTTTCATCACGGCTCCGCCCGAGCCGCCTCTCATTCAGCAGACGGCCCGAGCGGCACCATATCGATACAGTCAGCGCCTCGGGCGCTTTTTTTGGGCGACTCTCGCGGTCAGACAGCGGCGCTGGGTTGTTCCAGCGTGCGTGGCTGACTGAGCAACGCCTTGAGGCAGGGAGCGACGACTTCGCTCAACGCCTGGGTGCGCAACTCCGCGCGCTCCGCGTAGGACAGTCGGCCGTGGCGACGCAACGCAGCGGCTTCAGTGACTTCCGCGGCGAGCTGCACGCTGGACGGAACACTGGGCACTGACGCGAGCTCCGCTTCGAAGGCAGCGCGAATCGCCAGGGCGACTTCCCTCCCCCCCTGCTGCACGGCCCAGGTGACGATGCGCCAAGCGAGCTCCGCGTGTTGAGTCTCGTCTTCCACGATCGTGGACAGCGCCGCGCGCGGCCCGTCCGTCTCGGCAACCCGCAGCTGCTCCTGCGCGAGCAGCGCAGCGACCGTCTCACCGACGCAACCTTCGCGGAACGTGTTCACCGCGAGCTGCACCAAGCTGGGCGCGCCCAACGCGTCGCTTACCTGCAGCGCGTCCGGGCCAAGGGGCTCACCGCTGTACACGCTGGCGAGCGCGAAGCAGTCTCGTGCGTGCTGGATCTCATCCAGGGATGCGCGCTGTGCCGCTGCCACGAGCTCTGGCGGCGCTCCCAGGCCCATGAGCTCCAGCGTGAGGCGTGCGAATGAAGCCACCGACGCGTGCTCGAGCTTCGCGTCTTCGAGCCAGGCAGCGCTCAGCAGCCTACGCGCCGCCGGCGTGAGATCCTCGACGTCGGAAGCCAGGGTCGAGCACCAGTCTTTGCGAGACGTCACCTTCGCGGTGCGCACCTCGTCATCAACCAGGAAGGGGCGCCCCACAGCGCAACCGATTTCCGCGTTGTAGCAACACTCTTCGCCGTCGGCGATGGGGTCGCCGTAGAACCAGACGTCCCAACCCTGGGACGCACAAGGCTCGACCATCGTTCCGTCAACGTACGGCGTTGGCGGACACATCCCAGGATCTGGGGCCGGGTTGCCCGGCACCTGAGGCACTGAATCCCTGGGGAAACACTGTAGCCAGGGCGGTGTGCCGCAGTCGCAAACGAAACCTCCGCCGCTGCCGCCACTCCCGCCGGCCCCGAAGCCACCGGCACCACCTTGGGCGCCCGCTCCAGCGCTGCCACCTTGCGCGCCCGCACCGGCGCTGCCGCCCTGCGCACCGCTGCCGCCCTGCGCGCCGCTGCCGCCCTGCGCGCCGCTGCCGCCCTGCGCACCGCTGCCGCCTTGCGCACCGCTGCCGCCTTGCGCACCGCTGCCGCCCTGCGCGCCGCTGCCGCCCTGTCCCGCCGTGCCTCCTTCGTTGCCCGTGCCCGCGGTTGCGCCACCGCAAGCGGCGAGAGATGAGGTCGCGAACAGCGCTAGCAGGCGCAAACGCAGTCGATAAGTACGCATCATGGGTGAGCCTCCGGAACGGATTGAATGTGCCAAGTGTGCCAAGTCAGACGCGCGAGTCGCTCTCGGCACGTCACCGTTTTGAGCGTGGAAACTCAAAAGCCCGCTGACTTCGCGAGCCGCCTCCACAACGGCACACTCCCCGTTACAAGCTTCGTGCCCACTCACGGCGAGCCACGTCAGGTCGATCGCGCTAACGGTGACAATCGATCAAGAAGCGCACGTGATCGTCCCGCTCCTCGTCGAACGATACGTCGACCTCGGGCTCGGCATCGAAGTACTGAACGATCGCTTCGACTTGCCCCAGCTGCGCACCCCAGATCCCGGGCGCCGGGCCAAACCTGAGCTCCACCTGATCGCGGCCAACCTGTTCTGCGTGAAACGTCCACTCCCCCGGCGCGACCTTCAAGTAGACCTCAGGCATCTTGAGCAACGCGGCGATGGGATCGCGGATGGTGCTCAGCACCACGCGCCCGAGCGTGGACGCCGCGAAGACGCCGAAGTCATTGCGCGACAAACGCCGGAACGCTTCAAAGGCGCCCACTCCCGGAAACTCCCGGCGGCCCAGGTGGAACATGAGCCGGGTCATGTCGCGTTGAGGATAGTCCTTGAACGGCAGGTAGCGGCCCATGCGCGGCGGGTGATCGAGCTCCTTGGAGAGCGCCTCCCAGGCTGCGCCGAGCTGCTTCACCAGTGGGTTCAGGAACATGCCTTTGACCCGGTAGTTGTCACCAGTGCGCGACACCGCCCACTCCAGATCCACGTCCATGCGCAGCGGGACGTGTGGGGTGAGGCGAAAGTTGGGCACACTCAAGTGTCTGCCGGAGGCCGCTCAAGGTGCAACATCCCTGATACGAGCTCGCTCAGCCTGGCGTACGAGCGATGATATGCTGCGGCGTGGATAGATCGATAGAGCTATTTCCTGGCTAGATCGACCCACATTTGAGCGCAGCAGCAACCAACATCCACGAACTGCCATGACCTCCGAGAAGCGCCCTAGCGAGCACCCGACCCTCGCGGTTTCCGATCCGCAGGGCGCGGCGCAAGCGGAGCAGCCCGCTCCCAGCGAGCTCACGGCGGTCAGTGCTCCTCCGACGCCAGACATTCCGCGCCAGCCTCCCGCCCCTTCGGTGCACCCGCAGCGGCGCACGGTGCTGGCCAATCGCTACGAGTTGAAGGGCCTCCTGGGGTCAGGCGGCATGGGGACGGTGTACCTGGCGAGCGACCTGGACCTGGAAGAAGAGGTCGCGCTCAAGCTGCTGAAACGCGACGCCATGGACACCCCCGGCGCCCTCGAACGTTTCCGCAGAGAAGTAAAGCTCGCACGCCGGGTGACTCACCCGAACGTTTCACGCACCTACGACATCGCGTCCCACGAAGACGACTTCTTCATCACCATGGAGTACGTCGCGGGCCAGACCCTGGCGTCGCGCAGCGCGCGGGTGCGCTTCACGCCGCTGCAAGTCGCGGCGGTTGCGGTCGAGATTTGCAAGGGGCTGGACGCCGCTCACCAGGCCGGCGTGATCCATCGCGATCTCAAGCCTCAGAACATCATGCTGGAGCGCCCCCGGGGCACCAAGCGGGCCCGCGTGGTGATCATGGACTTCGGCATCGCACAAGCGGCCCGCGTTTCCCCGGGGCAAGCAACAACCATGGGGCAGCTGGTCGGCACGCCCGCCTACATGGCGCCAGAGCAGCTGAGCGGATTGGCGGTCGACCCGCGCGCCGATCTCTACGCCCTGGGGGTGATCCTGTTCGAACTCCTGACGGGGCAGCTCCCGTGGAGCGGTGACACGCCGATTTCAACGGCGCTCGCGCGGCTGCGCACCGACGCGCCGGATCCCCGCAGCATCGACGCAGATATCCCCGCGGAACTCGCCGAGCTAGCGAATCGACTCCTCGCTCGGGAACCCGACGCGCGCCCGAACTCTGCGCTCGAGCTGATCGCCGCGCTGCAAGCCTGGCAGACCGTTGAGCAAGCGGGAGCGGGGACCGCGCCCACACTGGTGTTCTCCGAAGCAGGCCCGGTCTCAGAGCAGGCGGTGCTCAGCCTGAGTCCGCCCAGCTCGACCCTTGCATCCGAGGGCGCGAAACCGCGACCCAACACGCTGAAGTCGGCGGATGTACGCCAGACGCCGGCGCTCTCGAGCGCGAAGGCGAGCATGCTACACACACCGTTCCCCTCGATGCTCACGCCTGCGAGCGGCGCGATCATCACGCGGGAGCGCACGTCGAGCGACAGCCTGGGGCTCAGCACTCCAGGCGAGACTCGCAGCGTGGTGGTCGTGCCCTTTGACACCCGCGGCAACGAGGAACTCGATTACCTCGCGGAAGGGCTCGCCGAGGAGATCATCGACCTCCTGTCGATGACGCGAGGCCTGCGCGTACGGCCACTCGGGAGCGTGATCGGACTCAAGCGCACGAAGCCGGATCTGGACTCTCGCGAGCTGGGCGCGGAGCTTGGAGTGGAAGTCGTCGTCGAAGGCAGCATCAGTCAGATCGGTACCCAGTACGTCCTGCGGGCGCGGGTCGTAGGCGTGGTAGACGGCTTTCAGCTGTGGGCCAAGCGTCTCAAGGCGGACGCGAGCGAGCTACTCGACGTCAGCGAAGGCGTCGCCCGTGCCGTAGCTGAGGCGTTGACGACCCCGAGCAGTGGTATCGCACCCCGCCGCGCTCCGACGGATCCCCGCGCCCTCGATCTCTATTTCCGCGGCCGTCACGAGTACAAGAAGCTCGACCCGAGCAGCGTGCTCAAGGCGGTGGAACTGTTCGAGCAAGCCGTGGAGCTCGCCCCGGAAGATCCAGCAATCCTCAGTGGTCGCGCCCTCGCCCACGCACGTCACTGGTTTTTCGGGGGAGTGGGCACGGCAGATCTGGCGCGCCAGGCGGCGGAGCGTGCCGCGACGCTAGCGCCGGAGCGCGCCGAGCCTCACCTCGCCCTCGCGACGGTCGCCCTCCACGAAGGCGACGCCGTCGGTGTCGTCAAGCACGCCAAGCAAGCGCTACGCCTCGCACCAGCGCTCGCCGATGCGCACGCCTTGCTGGGTCGCTTACTCGCGGAAACGGGCCCAGCGGATGTTGCGCGGGCACACCTCACCTCCGCTGAAGAGCTAGACCCGTCGGTGGATGAGTGGCGCTGGATCCATGCCCGCCTGGAGGCACTGGTCGGGAACTGGGAGCTGTGCCAGTCGCTGCTCCACGACGTGCCGGCGGCACCCAGCATTGGCGGCTGGCTTCACGTGGTGCGCACCAGCATCTGGCACGACGCAAGGGACGTCGCGGAGCGCTCGATAGCTCACCCAAGCCTGCAGGGTCCTGAGTACACGGTGGTGCGACGCCTGCTGCAGTTCCTGCTGGATGGTCGCAAGGGCCTGGACGTCGACAGCATCTTCAACCCCGCGCTTGGAAGTTCTCACTCCTCCTCCAGGGGCGCCGCATTTCGGCACCAGATCCGCTGTGAGCTGCTAGCGATTCAAGGTGACGCTGACCAAGCGGTGATCGACCTCGAGCACTCCGTCGCCGCCGGGTTGATCGACTTGCTCTGGTTCGAACACTGCCCACTGCTGGATGGGATCCGCGGGCGCCCTCGGTTCGAACCGCTACGGCGTGAAGTGGCGGAGCGGGCAGCTGCGGTCGCCGACGCCCTGAAGTAGCCACCCCGGCTATTCGTCACCTCTCACCTCCTGGGCGCATCCGCAGGGAACTATGGCGCGCACGGTACCACCGGAGCCTTTCAGCGTGTCACACGCTGAGCCGGTCAACACCACTCGCTCCGGCGTCTGCAGTAGCCAGTCCGTTCCCCACTCGAGGGGCCTGCCATCGAGCGATACTTCGGCCCGGCTTGGATCACTCACGCTATGATCGAGGTCGAAGCCGCAGCTCTGCAGGGTCGAGACGTGGTCGTCGAACGCTGCGCGCAGCGCAGCGCTGTCTCCAGCTTGGAACACTCTCCCCGGCTGGCCGACTCTCGCGGCCTCGTCGTAGCCAACACCCGCGTTCGCCAGCTGCTGGAGATGCCCTCGCTGGAGCTGGGAGCCGACGCCGACGACATACGTCGGGATCCCTTCGACGAACAACGCAGAGACTTGCGCGACCACACTGGCAGCGACCGCTCGCTGCGCGGCAGCGCTGCCCTCCGTGTCGACCTTTTGCTCCAAGCAGGAGTCCGGCATCCCGTCCGTCGCCAGCACGATCGCGCTCGGCGGTGCCTTGTAGTCTGCACCTGCGCTGCCGGCCGCGTCCGTCGGTGATGCTGCGGCCCCCGCTGATCCAGCTGGGCGTAGGAGCTGGGCAACCTGGCCCAGCGCCTCAGCTGTCGGAGTCTGTCCATCGAGGATCGGCGGGTGAGCCTGAAAGGCTTGCTCAAAATCCGCTTGGAAAACCTGACTCAAGACGTCACAGCTGGCAGTTGCGGCGCCGCGGTAGGTGTAGAAGACCAGCCCAAACTCGACGCCAGCGAACTGACTCACGACCCCGGTTTGCGGCGCCGCCAGCACCTGAGTCAGCGCTTCCCAGCGCGAAAGGCCGCTAGCGAACGGATACGTCATGCTCCCGGAGCGGTCCACCAGCAGCATCACCTTGGGGGCGTGAGCTGTCAGCTCGCCAGTCGCGCAGAGCAGGTTCGGATCACATTCCGCACCACCATCCCCGCTGGCATCGGCTGAAGCGTCCACCTCGACGCCACCAGCGTCATGGGCGCCAGCGTCTGTCGCAGGCGTTCGCCAGCGAACGTCGTCGCCAAGCAGCGGACGGCCGGGTGGCGCCATCCCGGTGTCTGGCAACGCCCCCGCATCGACACACGCCACGCCGCACCCGCTTCCTCCGGGATCTACTTCGGCCTGCTCGGCGGCAGTGCAGGCAGCGAACCCAAACCAGAGCACACACAACCCAGCCCAGCGGAGCGAAAGCCGAGAGCACGAACAGAGCGGCAACATGCGGACGCCGGTTGCACGCCCCATGCCGCGCTCCCCGATCGCAATCAGGCTAAAACTGGCGGCGAAACTCCCATCCCTCGGGTGGCGACCCTGGCGAATCGGCGGCGGACGCTGGTGCCAGTGCGCGGGTGCGCTGACGAGCTGCGCTCAGGAGGAGCCTGATTCCTCGTCCCGAGCTTCCATCTCGGCGAGCTGGGCGTAGAGGCGGCTCTTGCGCCAGCGCATGAGCATCCAAAAGGCGGCCAGCACACCGAGGAACGCTGCAGCGACGATGAAGCTCGCGCGCGCTGCTCGTACGTCCCTGCCCCCTGCGTGGGCCTTGGGTGGCTCCTGCTGATCATTGACCACGGGCCCGGCGGCGGGTAGCTCGGCGGGGGCTGCTTCCGCGGAGGGAACGCCGCTGCTTTCAGCGGGTGCGCTCGCTTCCGGCTCCGGCGCGGGCTCTGCGCGAGCAGAAGCAGACGGCGCTGCAGAGGCAGACGGCGCTGCAGAGGCAGACGGCGCTGCCAGCTTCGCCGTATCCTCGTGGAAATTCACCTTCGGTTTCGCTGCAGGCTGAGCAGGTGCCGGCCGAGGCCGACGCGGGGCGACGTCCGCCGCTGCGGATGGCGCAACGAGCGCGCAGCCGAGCAGCGCCATGAGCCCTAACCCCCAAGAACCCAAGAGCTTTGACACCCCACCACCCTGGTCACGACGCGCGCTAGACACCTCGCGGATTGTCACACGTGAAGCGCCTGAGCGGTGCGAGAGCGAGCAAGTTCACCCTTGCGTTGAAATCGCGGAGCGCGCCTGCAGGTCTCAGGGCCGAAAAGGGAGCGCTGGATTCAGAAGCTTGGCAAAAACCGCGCTGCCAGCCGAGTTACCGTCGGAGGGCAGCGCACGCACCCACATTGTAGGCGAGCAGCCCCGGGGAGACATTGGGTTGCCGCGGGCGCCGATCCACTGAAGGCTAGCCGGTACTTTGGCCAATTACGCGCAGCGCTTCAGTTCCCTTTTGGTGCTCACTTGTGTGGCGCTCCCCGCAGCTTGCGGCAGTGAAGCGGGCCCCACGCCTGACGAGTCGACAGCCACCGCCCAACAGGCCTTCAGCAACTGCGTGAAGAGCGTCGAGGGGGAGGGCGACTACAACGTCGGCTGGGTCGGTCTGCAGACCGACGGCACCCTCTGGCGAGGATTTCCCGCGCAGAAATACGAGGGCCTCGACCAGATCGAGAGCATCGGGAGTATCGACGGCGAGGCGCTCACCTGGTGCGTTGTGCGCAGCGACCATACCGCGTGGTGCTGGGGAGCCAACGGCTCGGGCCAGGTCGGCAACGGCAACACCATCCAGCAAACCGACCCGGTGCAGATCACGGCGCTCGGCAACCAGGTGAAGGAGGTCGTGACGAGCAACGACTTCAGCTGCGCGCTCAAGCTGGACAACACGGTGTGGTGCTGGGGTGACAACTCTGCCGCCCAGCTGGGCACTGCCACCCCGAGCCAGTCGCTCACTCCAGTGCAGATCGGGGCGCTCGGCAACACCGTCGAGCAGATTTCCGCAGGGTTTTTACATGCGTGCGCGAAGAAGAGCGACGACACGCTGTGGTGCTGGGGCAACAATAGCTTCGGCGAGATCGGCCGAGGCGACTTCAACAACCCGCAGGTCGGTCCCATTCAGGTGATGACCAACGTGGACAAGGTGTCCGCTGGAGGCTTCTTCACCTGCGCCATCGACAACGCAAAGAAGCTCTATTGCTGGGGCGACAACGCGGACGGCCACGTCGGTGTGGGCAACACGACCAACCAGCCTTCACCCCAGGAAGTCACCACCATCGGCACCGTCAACGAGGTGGATGCGTCGGTTCGCTCCGCGTGCGCCATCAAGGCGGACACCACGGTGTGGTGCTGGGGCTGGCAAGATCACGGTCGCTTGGGAGACGGTGTCGATGCGGACGCGCCGGTGACCACACCCCAGCCGGTCAGCGGCAGCCTGGGAACCACCGGCGGCGCGGTCTCCATCCACGCGAAGGAAGGCAGCGCGTGCGTGGTGACCTCAGCCAACGAGTTGATGTGCTGGGGCAGTGGCAACTTCCTCGACGGCCAGGGACCGAGCAACGTGCCGATCGCCATCGACTTCTGTGGCTTGCCCCGGCTGAACTCGATCACGCCCACGGTTGGCTCGACCTTGGGTGGCACCCAGGTGAGCTTCCTCGGTGAGAATTTCACGGGCAGCACGCGAGTGTTCTTCAGCGACACCGAGGCAACCGCGGTGTCCTTCGTCAACTCTGGAGAGGTCGTCGCAACGGCGCCAGCCTACTTCGAGTCCACGGTCGATGTGCGCATCGAGAATCCCGGCTCGAAGCGCGGCGTCTTGAAGCAAGCGTTCTCGTTCCAGCCGCCTCCTGAGGTGTATCAAGCCCTGCCCACGGCGGGTCCACTCGCAGGTGGCACCCTGGTCACCTTGCAGGGTAGTAGCCTGAAGTCTGGGCTGGGCGTGAGCTTCGGAGGCACCCCAGCCACCAGCGTCACGCTCGTTTCCGCGACGGAAGCGACCGCAGTGACGCCAGCCCACGCAGCCGGTTTCGTGAACATCGTGGTCACGAACAGCGACGGCCAGACCGATCAACTCGACAACGGCTTCCAGTACAAGGCAGCGCCCGCCACGACCGGCGTCGCTCCCAACTCGGGTCCCGCCGGCATTCAAGTGATCCTCACGGGAACGGACTACGAGTGGAACACGATCATCCGCGTCGATGGCACTGCCGTTACCGCGACCTACGTGGACCCAACCACCATTGGCATCAACATGCCGGCTCACGCTGATGGCCCTGTACCCATCGAAGCGGAGAACGCCGACGGCCAGAAGTCGACGCTGAGCAACGCCTTCACCTACGACTCCACCTCCGGCGGTGCGGGTGGCTCTTCTTCAACAGGTGGTGCATCGAACGGCGGCACCGCTGGCACTGGCGGTAGCAGCAATGCCGGAAGTAGCGCGGGCGGTTCTGGCAACGCCGGCACCGGTGGTTCAGGCGGCTCCGGCAACGGCGGCTCGGGCAACGGCGGCTCGGGCAACAGCACTGCGGGGGGCAACGCCGGCGATGGCGGCTCGAACACCTCGGGTGGTAGCGGCAACACCAGCAGCGGGGGCAGCACCAGCACGGGCGGCGTCGGTACTGGTGGTAGCGCCACGGGCGGTTCCGCGGGGACAAGCGACAACGGCGCCAACACCGATGACTCGAGCGTGAAGTGCTACTGCAGCACCCCTGGCGCAGGCGGCGAATCCGAGGGCGCACTCGGCACTTGGTTGCTGGGCTTCGTGGTAGCAGGCGCAGGCCTCGCTCGGCGCCGTCAGGCCCGACGCAGCTGACGAGCAACCAGGGACTCAGCTATCCGGGCAGGCGGCCTGATCTGAAAAAAGATCGCCGCAGTCGATAATCGCGCACACACGCGCCCACCCTGTCGGCACCCACAAAAAGTCCCTCAAAAGTCGGCTGATCATCAGTCGACTGGTCGATCCGCCCGTCGGACGACGAACCAACGACGTCATCGAACCCGTACGGTCCTTCAAGATCCTACGTCCCCGGTTCCGACCCTCGGTCCGACTCATCGGATGGGGGTGAGGAACACCAGCGCAGACCGCCGAGCTCCCCCGCCCGGCCCCCCAATAGAGCGGCGTACCCGCACTATAGCGCTGACCAAAGGTTCCTCGCCGCGCGTGTCGGGAGAGCTGCGCGCTCCGCGTGAGCTAGACCCCGCCCCTTGGTCAGCCTGACAGACCAACTCCAACCCTCGTCCCCGGTACGAGCCTCGACCACTCGACCGATAATCCGCAAGGAAATTTTTGTGACGACGCGAGCACAACACTTAAAATCGGTTTCCGTGACGGAAATCTCGCTTGCGACAAGTTTGACTTGGAGTATCCATCGGCCCCATGTTCCGCACAACCGCCCACACCGTCCTTCTCTTCACACTGACCACAGCGCTCACCGCATGCGGCTCGAGCGACCCGGAGCAGACCTCCGGGGGCAACACCGCCGGAAAGACCACCGTTGGCGCCCAGGGAGGCGTCATCCAACTCGACAACGGTTTCGAGATCACAGTTCCGGAAGGCGCCCTGACCCAAGACGTGAGCATCACCGTCACGGAACTCAGCGAGACGCCCGCGCACTCTGGCTTCGAGAGCCACGGCCCGTCGTTCCTGCTGGGGCCGGAGGGTCAGACCTTCGCAAAGCCCCTCACGCTCAAGCTCCCGTACACCGGAGTAGCACTTCCCCAGGGAATGAAGCTCGACGTCCGCGCCTTCACGGCGCCGAAGGATAGCGACGCCTTCACGCAGCTCACGGTGACTGAGCGCGGCGAGTCGGTGATCACGACCTCGACCACCCACTTCTCCGTGTTCACCGCTGGCATGCTGACGCCCGCCACCGTCTCCGGTGGAGAGAAGTTCCCGCTCGCGGTCGCCGCAGACGCGGACTACGTCTACTGGACGAACAGCGGTAACAACGACAACCAGCGCCAGGACGGCAACGAAGGTTTCGTGATGCGTGCACCCAAGGCTGGTGGCGCTGGCACGCCGATCACCGCGGCCATGCCTGACCCCCGCGCGATCGCCCTCGACGACACCCACATCTACTGGGTGAACGGCGGCGACAGCGACGGCGGCGTCGACAACACCGGGATCCCTGGATCCGTCATGCGCGCCAACAAGGACGGCAGCGACGCCGTCGAGCTGAGCTCGGCCGGGTTCCCCGTCAGCATCCTGCTCAGCGACGGCTACCTCTACTGGGGTGATGCGGGAACCAACGAGATCCGCCGCCTGCCGGTCGCCGGTGGCGAGTCCGAGCTCGTGACCGACGCGGCCTACCGCCCCGAGTTCATCACCGCAGACGCCACGGACGTCTACTGGACTGGTGGCACCGAGGGCAACGTATCCAAGGCCCCGAAAGCCGGGGGGACAGCCATTGAGCTGGCTTCCGGTCAGACCGACGCCAAGGGCATCGTGCTCGTCGGAGACAACGTCTACTGGGCGGATGCAGGCAGCAGCGTCGGCGCTGGTGGCGCTGCGGACATCGCCGGTGCAATTCGCATGCTGCCAAAGGCCGGCGGTAGCGTGACCGACGTGTACACGTCCGCGATGCCCACTGACCTCGAGGTGGTCGGCGATGACCTGGTCTTCACGGACCAGGTGCTCGGCATGGTCGTGCGTCTGCCCCTGGCGGGCGGCGAAGCCACCGTGCTCAGCATGGATCAGTCCCTGCCCTGGCGCCTGTACTTCGACGGCACGGATCTGCTGTGGTCCAACGCTGGCAAGTACGAGTACGACGGCAGCATCCAGCACTTCTCCCTGTGAGGCGCCGGTAGCCAGCACAGACGCTGGCTAGCGAACCAAGGGCCGATTCCTCCGGGAATCGGCCTTTTGCTCTCAGCGCCGTGCTCGAAGCTCAGCCAAGCCTTCTTCAAGGGACACCAGCGGCGTGTACCCGAGCTCCCGTCTCGCCTTGTCGGTGTTCAGGGTCACTTCCACCGCCAGCGTCGCGTACTCCTGACGAGAGATGGGTGACTTGAAGCGCGTCGTGTTGAGCCTGGACGCGAACTCACCGACGCGACTCAGCGAGTTGACGAGCCAACGGGGCACCGACTTGCCGGGCGGCGCTACGCCTTGGCTCTCGAGCAGGCTGCTCACGAACTCCCGGAACACGACGGGCTCACCATCGGTCACGAAGTACACCTCCCCAGCACCGCCGCGTTCGAGCGCCAACTCCGCCGCGCGGCACAGATTCCCGACGTGCGTGGTCGAGGTGAGGTAGTTGCCGCCATCGATCCACACGAGCTTCCCCGTGTTGGCTGCCTCGATCAGCTGAGGCAGCGCCGTGGTGTCATCGCGTCCCCAAACGAAGCGCGGACGCAACACCACGACCTGCAAGCCAGCCACGCCTTGCGCCAAAGCGATTCGCTCGGCTTCTGCTTTGGTGCGTGAGTAGCCCCCGGCGGGGTGCGTGGGAAACGGGGTGTGCTCGTCGGCGTTGAGCAGCGGACTACCGTCGAGCAACACCGACTCCGTGCTGATATGGAGCCCGCGTTGCACGCCAGCCTGACGGGCGCTGCGAAAGACGTTGCGAGTCCCTTGGAGGTTCACCCGCTCTTGCTCTCTGGTGCTCTCACCGTGGTTCGTGTCTGCCGCGGCGTGGATCATCCACTCACAGCCCTGCATGGCTGGCCCCAGGTCCGACTCCACCATATCCCCGCGGAACGGCTCAGCGCCTAGCTGCTGCACCACCTCCGCGGAGCTATCACTGCGGACGAGTGCGCGCACCGCCACTCCTCGTTCTACGAAGTGGCGGATCAGGTTGCGCCCGACGTAGCCGCTGCCCCCCGTCAGGAACAGCCGCCCATTACCCCCGTGCTGCTGAGTCCCGTTGGTTCCCCCCATCGCGCCCCGCTTACTTGGTGCCGTACATGCGGTCGCCGGCGTCACCCAGACCGGGGAGGATGTAGCCGTGATCGTTCAAGCGCTCATCGATCGCTGGGGTGTAGATCGGCACGTCCGGATGATGCTCGTGGAAGGTCTTGATGCCCTCCGGCGCTGCCAGCAAGCAAGCGAACTTGATCGAGCGCGGCTTGGTCGCCTTGATGCGTTCCACGGCGGCGACGGCGGAGTTGCCCGTGGCGAGCATTGGGTCCACGACCACCACATCTCGGTCGGTCATTTCCGCAGGGACTTTGAAGTAGTACTCGACGGGAACCAGCGTCTTCGGGTCGCGGTAGAGGCCAATGTGGCCAACGCGCGCGGAAGGCACCGTCTCCAGCATGCCGTCGAGCATACCAGTGCCTGCCCGTAGCACCGAGACGAACACCAGCTTCTTTCCGTCGAGTACTGGCGACTGCATCTTCATCAGCGGCGTCTCGATCTCTTCCATCGTCGTCGCCATGTCTCGCGTCACTTCGTACGCCATCAACATGGAGAGCTCGCGCAACAGCTGACGGAAGGAACGCGTGCTGGTCTCCTTCTTTCGCATGATGGTGAGCTTGTGAAGGATCAGCGGGTGATTCAGTACGTTTACTTTTTCCATGTCAGCAGCTTTCACTCGGTCTCAATCTACTAGAAAACAGTTCCGTCACTCGCGAGGTTCAGCGGTGGGAGCCCCTGCCGCAAGTTCTGAGCCAGACGCCGACCTGCCGCCCAGGTTCCGCCTTCGAGCACACACGGCAGCGGCAACTGCTCGGCGCTGACACCCAGCTCTTGGCGCACCAGCTGCGCCACCTGATCCAGGAGCACGATGGTCGCGGCGCGCCACTCGATGATGAGCTCGCTGCCTGGCGCGTGAGCCTCTAGCAGCGCCGCTGGGGCTCGCAGCGAGAGCACTCCGCCGTCGATGAAGAGCCCACCGTTGCGGTACTCCGGCAAGCCGGTGAGGCGCTCGAGCGCCACGACCCGAACTCCTGCACGCTCGAGAGGCACGACCAATGAATAGCTCAGCCACTGACTGAGCTTGTGAAACGGGATCAGCCCATTCGCTGGATGGCAATGCTCGAGCCCGGCGTGGCGCCACACATCTCCCAGATTCACGTCGCCAATCGCCTCGCGCCCTGGCCAGATGCTCGACAGGCCCGCCAGTACTGCCGCGAGGATCCGCTCAGCCGCGAGCTCGCCGTGCTCCGCTTGATCACGAAGCACATCAAACAGACCACCGACCCGAGCCTCAGGGAACAGCTCCGGGTGCGCCTCGAGCGCGCGCCCCAGGGCGTGGAGCAAGCCCACGCGGCCAGCGACTCCCACCAGCGGATTCTGCTCGGAGACCTGGAAACCCTTCGCGAGTTCCGTTTCCGTGAGGTTTTGAAGTGCGCGCGCATCTGCGCGCTGCGGCTGTTCGGGGTTGATGGAGAAGGCACCTGACGCGAACCCGTGCAGGCTCGCGACGGCCAGGCCCTCGGAGCGGGCGTAGCGCTCGCCGGTGCCAGGCTCGAGGTAGCTCCACTCGGCGCCTGCACCGGCGTCCAGCAAGACGCTGGTCACGGTGAGGTCGAACTCGCGGCGCGCGCGCTCCTCCGGGCTCAGATCCGCATCGCCAAAGAGACTGGAGAGGCGATCTCTCCCCCCCACCAAGAAATGATTCTCCCGCGCGTGATACGGGATCTTCAAGTCTGGGTAGTTGTCGCGGGTGACCTGCGCCACCAGGCGGCCAACTGCTGGCAGCTTCTCTGGGTGGTACTCGAAATGCTCGGAGTCACCGCGCGCCAGCCTGTCGAAGAGCAGGGCGGCGCGCTCACGAATGCTGCCGGGGTCGTTCAGGAAGCGGATGGCATCCGCGTCACTCGTCAAGCCCGCGCCCCTTGGCCTTCTTGAGCTCCGACTCGTCGGGCACCGTGGTGGGCGTGAAGTAGCCGGCAGCCATCTTCGCGTCCATCTCCACACGCGCATCCGCGGGGATCAGCTCGTCGGGGATGTTCACGCGCTCGGCGATCTTGATGCCGGTGTCGACGATGGCGTCGTACTTCATGTTGCTCATGGAGATGAAGCGCTGGATCTTTCTGATACCGAACCAGTGGAGCACGTCGGGCATCAGCTCCTGGAAGCGCATGTCCTGGACACCGGCGACGCACTCGGTGCGCTCGAAGTAGCGGGCGGCGCTGTCGCCGCCTTCTTGCCGCTTGCGCGCGTTATAGACCAGGAACTTCGTCACTTCGCCGAGGGCGCGCCCTTCCTTGCGGTAATACACCACGAGGCCAGTGCCTCCGCCCTGCGCCATACGGATGGCTTCCTCGATGCCGTGCGCGAGGTAAGGCCGGCAGGTGCAGATGTCGGAACCGAAGACGTCCGAGCCATTGCACTCGTCGTGGACACGGCACGCGAGAGGCACGCTCTCGTCGCTGAGCTTCTCCACGTCGCCAAAGATGTACGCGGTCATGCCACCGATCGGCGGCACGAAGACTTCGAGGTCGCCACGGGTGACTAGCTCCGGGAACATGCCGCCGGTCTGCTCGAACAAGGAGCGGCGGAGGTGCGCCTCGGTCACGCCGAAGCGTTCAGCGATGCCAGGCAAGTACCACACAGGCTCGAAGGCCGCCTTGGTCACGGCGCAGTCACCCGCGCCCTTGAGCACCTTGCCATCGGGCTTGAGGCGACCGGCTTCGACCGCCTCCTTGATCTCCGGCATGTGGAGGTGCGCCTTCGTCACCGCGATGGTGGGACGCACGTCGTAGCCTTCCTTGCGCTCGTCAGCGAACACCTCAGCGGCCAACGCTCCCCAGGGGTCGATGGAGACGATCTTCTTTGGATCGCTCCACTGGGGATACGGCCCGATGCGATCCGTCGGTGCGGTGTTGGTCAGGTCCGGCTGGTGTTGCGGGTCGAGCGCCCCGGCAGCGACCGCTACCGCGCGGTAAATCGCGTAGGCGCCGGAGTGGGTGCCGATCACGTTGCGCTTGGCCGGATCTGCGAGGCTCGCGTTCACTGGGCCGCGCTCCTTCGCGGTCGCGGCACCCCACTTGATGGGTAGCGGCGCAGGACCGTGGCTGTTCGGGTGGGAAGTGAGCTGAATGGGACGCATGTTCTTGGTCGTCATGATGTTGTTCTCTCTGTTGCGGCGGTGGGTGACTGCGCGCTGCTTGCTTCAGCTCATCCAGTTCTGATCGGGCTGGAGTGCCCACTTGGTGGTGATCTTCTTGAGGTTCGTCCACAGCTCGACGCCGCCGGCACCGGTGATGTCGCCCTGACCAAAGCGCGAGGCCTTGGTGCCGCCAAAGCTGAACGGTTCACGCGGCACAGGCACGCCGATGTTCACGCCGATCATGCCCGTGGTGGCGCGCTCGGACACATAGCGAGCCACGGCGCCGCGCGTAGTGAACACGCTGGTGGCGTTGCCGTACGGATTCTTGGCTTCCAGTTCAAGAGCCTCGTCCAGGTTCTTGACGCGAACGATGGTCAACACCGGTCCGAAGAGCTCCGTCTCGGTGCACTCCTGTCCCGGAGTGGCGTGGTCGATGATCGTCGGTCCGAGCCAGTAGCCGTTCGGGTACTCGCTGGGCGCCTTGATCCCGCGCCCGTCGAGGCGGAGCTTGGCGCCGTCACTCTCGGCGCGCCCGATGGCCTTGTTCAGGCGCTCCAGCGCCGCGCGATCGATGATCGCGCCCATTTCACGGCCGAGCTCGAGGCGCTTGGCTCGCTCGATGATCGCGTCGATCAGCTTGTCCACATCACCCACGGCGACCATTAGCGACGCGGCCATGCAGCGTTGCCCCGCGCAGCCGGTGAAAGAGCTGACAACGCCGTCCACGGTCACCGCGGGGTCGGCATCCGGCACCACCAAGAGGTGGTTCTTGGCGCCTCCCAGGCACAGCGCGCGTTTCCCCAGGGCAGTAGCCCGGGAGTAGACCGACTTTGCAACGCCCGAGGAGCCGACGAAGCCGTAGGCCTTCACGTCGGGGTGGTCTACCAGGGCCTCGACGGCGTCCCTGCCGCCGTTCACCACGCTGTAGACGCCAGCTGGAAAGCCAGCTTCCACCATCAGCTCGCCCATGCGCACAGCTGTCAGCGGCACCTTCTCGCTGGGCTTGTGCACAAAGCAGTTCCCCAGGGTAACAGCGATCGGATACAGCCACATCGGCACCATCGCCGGGAAATTGAAGGGCGTGATGCCGGCAACGACCCCGAGGGGCTCACGCCGCACCTCGCAGGTCACGCCGCGACTCACCTCTTGAGCGCCACCGAGGTCATTCTGCAAGCTGAGCGCGTACTCGAGCACCTCAACGCCCTTGAGTACTCCCGCGCGCCCCTCCGCGACGGTCTTTCCCGACTCGAGGGCTGCGCGATTGGCTAGATCATCCAGGTGCTGCAGCACGAGCTCGCGGTAACGGAACAACAACGCGGTGCGTTCCTTGATCGGCGTGCGCGCCCAATCTCCGGCAGCGGCCTTGGCGCCCGCCACCACCGCATCGACTTCCCGTGCGGTAGAGAGCGCAACCCGACCAACCGTCTGCGCGGTGTACGGACTCTCGACGTCCAGCCACTCCGTTTCCGGAGAGATCCAATGCCCTGCGACCAGGTTGCGGCACTCGATGGGAGTAGCCGGCACCTGGACGCCCCAGTGCTTGTTATCGGTCATGCGTTGAGGCCTATCGCTCCCACACGTGGCTCTCAGGCCCGACGAGTGGGGAATCGGGGAGGCTTTCACGAGTCGTGTCCCATGTCGAGAAAGTGACACCCACCGGGCCTCTCTCCGCCCTGCTCACCGCGAGCCACACATGGGGTTTCTCCCTGCAATTTCAAGGCTTTTGCGAGGATTGGCGCAGCGCAGCGCTCACATCAAATCAACGTCTGGAGCGACGAGCGCCGCTGTTCGGTCAGTGGGCCCGCCCCAATTCAGCTCGAGCCAGCGCAGCGCAATGGAGCCCTTCTGGGTTTTGTGGGGGGGAGGTGTGTCGCTCGCAAACAACCACAACCTCGCGGCAACGACTCGTGCGGCCAAACTTTCAGGCACAGCGGGTGTCAATCACGAGCACCTCGAGCGACATCATGTCTTGCCGTGCGGAGTCGAAAGAGAAACCATGTCTTTGATGCGCCGCCTGCCCCTCTGCTTCCTGTTGTTCACTCTGGTCCCCGCTTGCGGTGGCTCAAAGCCTCCGGCGAATGCGCCACAAGCCGCAGCCGCCGAGGCGCAACCTGGAGTTCCGCACGGTCCTCAAGGCAAGGGCACTCAGGACGACCCCGTACGGCTCTGCCACATGAACGGTGGCCCGAATCGCAGCGACTACCCGTACATCGCGAACTACAGGTGCAGCGATGGTTCGATGCCCCTCGGCGGCGACTCCGATGCGGGCGCCGAAGCCCGCGTCGGCAATGTAGGGGAAGGCCCCGACGGGCACATCGTCGACCTGTACCGCATCCCGTGCCCGGGCGCGCCGGTGGAGGTCTACGTAGATGCCTATCACTGCGGGCCCCACGTGAACGCGGAGGCCGAGCTCGACATCGACCACCTCTCCCGCGACGACCAGGCCGCGTTCGCAAGCACCATCCGCATCACTCACGAAGATCCCAGCAGCCTCAAGGCCATGCAGCGCCGCGCGGCCTTCACGGACATCTTGCTCAAGAGCAATCAAATCCACCTGGAATTATGTGATCGCGTCGCGGTGCTCCTGCCTCAAACCAAGGACCCGAACTACCTCGGAGAGTTCTTCCTGGCGATGGGCGCGTCGCTCATGGAAGACGGCAGCCAGCATCCAGATCCCGTCTCCATCAACGTGAACGCGCTCGCAGGCGTGCTGGTCTACTACCTGGCGGTGATCCGCGAACGCGGGGAAGGAGCGCGAGACCCGCAGATGGACGCGCTGCTCGACAAGGCGAAGGACAAGACGGGCTTCACGGCGTACGTGAGGACCACCCTCGGCGACTGCGGCAGCGAGCACCTCGGCGTCGACCCGCCTTGAGGTGAGCCAGGGCGGCCGCAGGCTCAGCTCACGCGCTCAGCTAGATACACGATGTCCTCGCCGCGTTCCGCGCTGGGGGTCGGCAGGAGCAGGTACGCTTCGCGCTCGATCACGATGTTCAGGCCGGGGCCGGATCCGAGGCTCTGTCCCGCGTCGAGTCGCTCGAAGCTCGCGAAGTCGCGCGCCAGCTCGAAGTCGTGAGTCGGCTTCACCACGCGCGCGAACAGCCTGAACACTTCAGCGTCCGTCGGGGGCAGCTCACCGGACAGCGCACCAATTGCCACCAGGAAACTGTCAAGCACCGCGTGCGCGTATTCCATGGTGCTCGGCGCCTCGTGCTGCCCGCACTCGACGGAGAGCGCTGGCTTGCCCTGGGAGACCAGCGACCCGATGCTCACTTGGTCCATCAGCATGCCCGGTCCGTCCCAGCCGTAGGTCACCTTGAAGCCAGTGGCTGCGCCGAGGCGCACTGCCTCGCGCGAGCCATCGCAGATCACGAAGGGCGGCGTCGGCTGGCTCGCAGAGTGGATATCGAGCAGCGCGTCGGCGCCGGTCACGAGGGGCTTGAGCTCCAGCGCGCGCTCGTGTTCGTAGGTCCAGGCCTCGCGAGCCAGGCTCTCCACGTATCCGTACGAAAACAACCGATTGATGTCGGTGCCTCCGTGGGTGTAGCGACGGCGCTGTTCGGTCGCGCGCGGATTGCCATGCACGAACACGACACTGCCGCCGAGCTGCCGCTCGACGAAAGGCGACGGATCGCGCCGCACGCTCTCGATTGCTGCCACGCCGCAGCGCTCGTTGCCATGCAGTGCAGCCAACACGACGGTCACCGGCGGTTCGAGCTCGCCGGAGCGACTCAGGATCCAAGCATCGGAGATAGTGGGATGGGGACGAAACAAGGGAGCCTCGGGTGGGGGAGTCAGCGATCTAGCACGGAGCACGCGGGGTCACACGTTGCGTTCGGCCTCGCCGCTGACGCGTTGATGCACGACGCAGCGCCGCAGTCGAGTAAGCGCTAACCTCGCGTCTCGGCATCGAGCACGGAGCGTACGCGCTCGGCCCAACTTTCGGCTTCTGACGGAGTGCGTCCAACGCACGTCATTCCCAGTTTGCCGAACTGAGACAGCGCACCGAGCAAGTGGAAGATAGCTCCGGTCGCCTGCCCCGGTTCGAAATGGAGCTTGTGCTTCGAAGCGATGTCCAACAAATCTGGAGGTAGGAGCCCGACGTACGCTGGGGACGTCAGGTTGTCGGTGGACACGTAGTACCGCGGCTCACCGCTCGGAGTCAGATAGAGCCCGCTCTTCTGATCGTAGTCTCCGTCGTTGGCGAGCTTGAGCAACATGAACGGGTGCGTCGTCCCGGTCATGCGCAGGTTGATCTCGATCGCGTAGTGTTTCCAGCGCCCAGGCTCGGTCTCGACGGTGACGAAGTCCACCGCCACGCGCCCAACGACGCCGCGATCACGCAACACCGCGCCGACCTTCAGCGCGTCCCTCTGGATTCCAAGCCGGTACGCCTCGCTCGCGGGAAAGATGCAGCCGAGGTACGTCTGACCGTCAACCGCTAGCTGCTGGTCGTGACTGCTCATCACCTCCAGATCGCCCTTCGGGTCGATGCGCAGCTGCACGCTCGGGCTCTTCTTGTGGCGCCCTTCGACGTAGGCCTCCACCACGCCACCGATACGTTCCAGTGCCGAGAGGAAACGGGGCCAGGTCTCTTTCGCACTGACGAACGTCAGGCGCTCCAGCGCCTCCCCCACGGCGTGAGCCCGCTCCTTGTGACTCGCGCCGCCGCCTCGCTTGGGCTTTACGTGCCCCAGCTCTTGCAGGCTGAGCGTGGCGTTGCCCTCCCCGCTGAAGCCGTCGTTCAGCTTGACCATCACCTTGCGCGTGCGCGGATGCTCTTCCCAGACGCGCGAGACAGCTTCGGCAACTTCCTCCTGAGAGTGAAGGTTCTCTTCGCCTGGCGCGAGGGAAATGCCAGCCTCTTTGAAGATGCTTCGCGAGCCGCTCTTGGTTCCGAGCCACAGCAACTTCGGATCGACGCCGTACAGCGGGATCCCAAGCCGCACGGCGAGCTCCCGCTCTGCATCGGAGACGGCGAACGCGGTGAGGTGAGCGCGGCCGGGGTGAATCACCTGCCGGATGCGCTCCATCATGCGTGGGCGCGCGAGGATTTTTTGGGTGAGGGGCAGCGGCGCGGAGTCGTAGGTAGACAACATGGTGAGCCGCGCGCGGGCGTGAGCCGAGGGAATGCCGCCGACCAATCCCATGTGGTAATCAATGACCGCCGGATGAATCGGTAGCGAGCTCACGAACACCATGTGCGCCTCGGGGTGGCGCAGCAGGCCCAACGTGAAGAGCATGCGCTCTTCGTAGTGGATCACGCCCTTGATCGTATCGAGCTGAAAACCATCGAGGCTCAGCGACGGCACGACGACGATGTCCCGCGGACCGCTGCCCCAGTCGTGGACCGTGAGCCAGCGCTCCGCCAGGGTCTGCTGCAAGTCGCCAAACCGCTGTTCGAAGTCAGCGCTCAGGCCACCGACCCGCGCCGCCTGATATTTTTCCACATGCGAATGTTCAGCGGCTTCACGACCCTTGGCTTTGCGCGCAGCCGCTGGCTTTGGGCCCGGTTTGGGCCTCTCCCCGCGCTTGGCAGGAGCCTTGGCGGCTTGTCGCTTGTTGTTTGCCCTGCCTGCCTTCGGTCTAGCCCCCATGCAGCCCTCCACCATAGCAAAGCGCTCTGGGTTTCTATGCTGGAAAAGCCGGCTACCGACATCACGCGGCGCAGGATGTGGGCTGGTTGCTCACCTACGCTTCTTGGGACGCTTCTTGGGAGGCTTTCGTGCGCTGGGTGCCCCAGTTGCTGCAGCACCCGTGCGTTTGGTGCTGGGCAAGCGCTCGAGCACCTGAGCAGCTTTTAGCTGGGCACGTCCCTGGGTGATCTCGGGCGCGAGCCTCGCCAAACGTTCGGCAAGCGCGAGCCAGCCCGGCTCGGCAGAGATCAATTGATCCAGGTCCTCACGCTGGCTCAGGTAATGACACAGCACGAGTTCCCACTCGATCCGTTGCGCTTCGTCCAGCCTGGCTGTCGCTTCAGTAAAGGTCGCGTGACCATGCTCCAGGTGGAGCACCACCTGGGCGACGTGCTCCGCGTAGCCAGCTTCGATGGCACGCGGCAGGTAGGCTTCTGCCGCCTCCGCCACCCGGCACTTCGCCGTGTATTCCCCGAGGATACGCGACAGCTCCTGGGACTTGGCGCTCCTCGCCAACTTGCCCAGCGCTGGCCAGACGTCAACGTCCTTGTGAGTCAAGAGGGAGAGACACAGCAGCTCTGCGTAGGTCTGTTCAGCGAGGCTCACCTGCTTCTGTTTCGCCAGCGGCTTGAGTTCCTCGAGGATCATTCGATCGAGTCCAGGCGTCTCGAGGCGACCGAGGCTCACGGCACCTGCGGAGAACAGGTACGCGTCCTGAGCGCTCATGCGACCTGCCTTCGGCTTGGTGGGAGCGAAGCGCTTCAGCGTGCTTAGAATCAGCGTGGCGTCCGCGGCGCCCGTGCTGAACGCAAGCCCTCGGAGCGCGCTCTGGGTGCCCGCGTCGTAGCGCTTCGCGCGACCGAGCCAGCGCCGCAATAAAGGATACGCGGCGTCACGCAGCAGGTCGCCGTACAGCTCGAGGGTCATCAGCTGGAGGTCTGCTTCAGCGAACGCCTGGCTGCTGCCCTTCGACAGCGCCTCGAGCAACGCGGTGCGTTTAGGGAACAGCTTGGCGAGGGTGCGCTGGCTACCGCGAGTAGTCAGCACCTCGTAGTGGTCCTTGGCAGTAACCTTGCGCAGCAGCGCCTCATCGACCTCACCCACTTCGCGCAGCGCTTGCTCGAAGTCTCTCAGCTCAGCCTTGGTGAGCAGCTTTGCCAAGCCGCCGGCAGGAGCCTTGCGTTTCTCCGCGGCAATGGCTTCCTCCTGCACTCGCATCACCTGCGGGAGGCGCCACCAGAGCTTCACTCGGGCGGCGGTGACAGGTTTGAAGCTAAACCCGTCCCCAGACAACACCGCCTCGAGTCCCCACTGGGTAGGCGCGTGCTCCAGCGTGACCAGCCCCCCGTCGCCGTAGCCCCCAAACTTGCCTGCGCCGCGCAAGAGCGCAAAGATCGCAGCCCCGAATTCAGCGATCTGCCCTTCTTCGAGCACTCCCCGCATGTGTATCTTCGAGGAAACGAGCTCGCTGACGAAGAAGAGTGAGGTCTCACCGGATGCGAGCCAAGCCAGCGCCTCCGCCACGCTGCGTTCACCGAAGAGCTCAGGGTGCGGCGGCGAGAGCGGCTTCGGCCACTTGCCACCGGCTAGCAGCTCCTTGGCTGAAGCGGCTTCCCAGAGTTGGCGTTTGCGAGCAGGAAAGCTCAGCTTGGCGAACAGCGCGACGTCGTAGCTCACGTTGGGAGGATACACCCGCCTGGGCAGCGCAGGATCTCGACGAGGCCTCTAAGTTGCGCTCCCGAAGATATCCCTCATAATTGAGGGATGCGACTCGAAGCGACGATTCCTGATTCTCGTGGCAACGCGGTGCTCAAGGCGGCCGAAGAGCTGGGCCTGAGCCGTAGCCAGCTAATCGATGAGGCGCTCGCCCTGTTCCTCAAGGCCATCACCGAGGCCAAGCGCGGGCGCCGCGTGGTCGTCGTGGATCCGGAGACGTCTGAGACCGTGATTGAACTATCAAGTCCGACCCTGATTGCCCTGGAGTGGGCCCTCAATCCGCAGCCACTCAAGCTCTCCGGAACAGAACTCGCCAAGTTGCAGACTGTTGCGGATTCACCTGCTCGGCCGAACAAACGGCTCAAGGCAGCAGCGAAGAGCTACAAGGCTTCCACCAAGCGCAAGCGACTCTCGGGATGACCTACGCCACGCGGCGCATCAAGCGTCCCGAGGCCTACACGAGACGCAATCGTTGACCCGCTCGAGAGAAGGTACCTACCGCTTGAGCCGTGTCTCCACGTCGCGCTGAGTCGGCAACCACAGGTCCTTCGCGAGGCCAAACAGCGCGAGCAAGCGACAGCTCAGGTAGGCCAAATCAACTTGAAACGGCAGCAAGCCGCTCTTGATGGAGCGCGGAAACGCGTGGTGATTGTTGTGCCAGGCCTCACCCAGCGTGAGCGGCGCGAGCCACCAGGCGTTGGTGCTGTCGTCGCCGGTGTCGAACGGCTGAGCGCCGAAGCGGTGCAAGATCGAGTTCACCCCATCGCCCGCGAGGTAGTACGTCAGCTGAGTGAGGTAGAGGAGCGGCAACGCCCAGACGCCCCACAGCGCATAGACAATCAGCCAGGTGAACACCACGTGGCCAATGACCAGCGCCGCGTACGGCGTGGGCCGGCCAAGCCAGCGATAGTACCCATCGGCCTCGATGTCTCGAGCCAAGCGCGTGTGCTCCTGGTTCGTCTGCGGGCGCCAGAAGGCGTCGAACAACATGCGCAGTGGACCGGCAACGCTGTACAGCACGCACCAGAGCACGCGGCTCGTGTAGATGTACCAGCCCGCATGTGCGACCCACATCCCGTATTGCCGCGGGGAATGAGTATCCGCGGGCGCGTCGGTCACGGCGTGGTGATGGCGATGGTTGCCGACCCACTGCACGGGCGTCCCGGCGGGCAACGCGATGGTCACCAGCGGGTAAGCCACCCAGCGGCTGAGCTTGGCCGCGCGATGAGTCAGCACGCGATGGTAGACCAGCGTCACCCCCAGCGCGACCAGGTACGTCATTACCGCGAGGAACAGCGCAAGGTAGCCCCAGTGCACTCCGAGGCCGGCGCGCGCCGTGTGAGCAGGCCAGAGCCAGAGCCACAGGAGGGCACCAAGCGAAACACCGACGTAGACTCCAGCTGCCGCGGCCGGCCACACCCCGACACCGCTGAACCCGGCGCGGGCGGGCCAGTCGGTGCCTTGAGGAGGCGGCGGATCACTCGCTGGTCGCGCCCACAGCGCGGCCTCGACGGGAGCAGGAGAATACGTCTGCATACTCACTCCGCGGCGGCCGGTGTCGAAGGCAGCTCCGCATCCAAGCGCATCGCCTGCTTCGCCTTGGTGAGGGGGAACAGGCTGAGAAGCGCCGGCGTGAACACCACGTCGCAGACCAACGCGAGGCCGATCAGTGAAGCGCCAAGCAGTCCCAGCATGCGATTCATGTCAAAGCTCGAGAGGGTCAGCGCCAGGAAGCCGACGCCAAGCACCACGCTCGACGTGACGAGCGCGCCGCCGAGTCCATTCATGGCGCGCACGAGCGCCTCCCGTGGCGAGCCTCCAAGGCTTAGTTCCTCGCGGTACCTTGCGAAGACGTGGACCGTGTCGTCGACGCTCATGCCGAGCCCGATACAGAACGCGACGCCGGGCAGCGGATCGATCACGGCACCGCTCAGGCTGTAGGCGGCGAGCACGCACACCGTGGGGATCACGTTGGGCAAGATGCTGGCGAGCGCGATGCGCGCGCTGCGGAACACGAGACCGATCACCAGCACCACGGCGACCAAGGCGCCGAGGACGCTCTCCATGAGCTCACGGCTCAGCTTGTTCATGCCGTGATACGCCACCGGTGCCTCGCCAGTCATAGCGACCTCGATGCCAGTACCGGCGAAGCGCTGCGCTGCCAGGCCCTCGATCTCCGACTGCAACTGCACGACGTAGCGCGCGCCGCCGTCATGAGTATTCGTGCGCAAGCGCACGTGGCTGTAGTCCTTGTTGCCGAGCTCTCGCAGCAAGTCGCCGGCGTCGCTGGCACCGGCGTACTCGAAGAGCTGCTTTACTTCGGCTTCGCTCTTCGGCACTTCACGCTCGCCCGTGGCGCGGAAGTTCAGCTCCTCGAGCGCTGCACCCAGGCTGATGGCCCTGGGCATCTGATACTTCTGCTCGAGGTCGTGTCCCAGCGCCGCCAGGCGAGCGAGGTTCTCAGGCTTCTCGAAGTCGCCCTTCGCACCGCGAAACGACAGCTCGACCGGCACGATGCCGGCCATCTGTTCATCCAGGATGCGGTTTCCGCGCGAAATCGGGTGTTCGGCGTTCAGGTTGTCGCTCAGGCGGTAGTCGTACACGGCGCGGCTACTCACGCCGGCCAGCACCACGAACGCCAGCACGCCAGCGATGGCCAGGACACGCGCCCGTCGCGGCTCGCTGACCCAGTGGGTCGTGCGCCCGAGCCACGTGAACGCCTTGTCTTCCTTGACCAAGCGCTGACGCACCATGCGGTCGCCAAACAGGCTCAAGCACGCGGGCACCACGGTCGATACCGCGAGGAACGAAATCATCACTCCGGCAGCCAGATACAGGCCGAAACCGTGCAGCACCTTCACGTCGGCGATCGCCAGAGATGCAAAGCCAATCGCCGTCGTCACGCTGGTGAGCAGCCCCGCCTGGGTGACGTGCAGGCTCGCGACGCGAGCCGCGTCGTGCTGCTCCAGACCCAAGGCGCGCTCGTGCTGGAAGCGATGGTAGAGGTGCACCGCCGAAGCGACCGTGACCACCATCAGGAGCACCGGATAGATGATCGTGATCTGGTTCAGGTTGTCGCCACACAGGCCAATCACACCCGCCGTGGCGACGATCGCGATCCCGATCGTCAGCTGGGCAACCACGACGCCAAGCACGCGGCGAAAGAAGCCGAACAACAAGAGCGCCAGCGCGGCGGTGGTTAGCGGAGCCAGCTTCAACAGATCACCCTGCATGCTGGCGATCGCGCCCAGGCGCGTGTAGGGGATCCCCGCGTAGCTGTGCTCCACTTGAAGGCCGGAAGCGCCAACGGCCGCGTTGACATCCTCGCGGAATTGGTCGGCGGGCCCAACCAGCTTCTCGTACGAGTCAATCTCAGGGCGCAGCTCAGCCGCGATCACGAAATGCTTGCCGTCGCTGCTCATCAGTCGGCCGCCGCCGATCAACGACGAGTCCAGCGTCTTCACCCGCTGGTCAAAGGCCCTCTCGGGTGCCTTCGGCCCAAACGCGGGCGCCAGGAAGGTGGAGCCGTACTCATCGCTCCAGATCACCGGAGTCACGGCGGCCGAGTCGACTCGACGCATCTCCGGCTTCGCACCCTCGCGCTCTGAGATCTCCGCCAGCAACTTCCCAAACTTCGGGTCCTCAGGGTGCTCCGGGGAGAGCACGACCAGCAGTAGCCCATCATCGGCACCGAACTGCTTGCGGTAGCTCTCACGCAGCTCCGCCTCGGCGCCGTCGACGGAGAACAGCTGAGCGAAGTTGTTGTCGATGCGAACGTTGCGCGCGCAGTAGCCCAGCCCGACGGTGAACAGCAACACGAGCAACAGCGCGTGCTTTGGGTAGCTGGTCACCGCAGCGACGAAGCGCGCCAAGAGCCCGTTGCCCGCGACCAGATGTGCATCCAATCGACTCATCACGTCCCCCTTGTTTGCGAGAGCACGCCGTCCCGCAGCTGACGCAAACGGAAGTAGGCGTACTCGTGAACCAGGATGTGCCAATGCAAGTCACGCGGCGGGTCGCCCGTCGGCGAGCCAAGCCACGTCGGGAAGCGGCAGGGCACCCAGGAGCGGAACAGCGGATCTCCAGTCAAGTTCGCGAGGATCCCCATCAAGCTCTCATCCAGCTGAAACGAGTTGATCGCGCGCTCGGTGGTGCGCTCGTCGAGGCACACGGCGATCCAAAGCGCCGTGGCGTAGAGCGACGTCATGAGGTCCAGCGCGAAGAACTTCGGCTCGTGGATGTCGAACTTCGGCAGCTCCAAGTCGGAAAAGTCCAGATCCGCAAGCTCCCGCCGCGTCCAGACATCCGCCCGCGGAGCCTCCGCCAGGTCGAGCAACAAGTTGAAGGTGTTCACGTCGTGACGGATCACCGCGTTCCGACCATCCACATGGCCGAGCTCTTCCGCACGGATCGGAAACAGGTCACACTCAGGCACGTCCCCACCCCCGGCGTTGCGAGCAATGAAGTTCACCAGCTGAGACTCGATCACGAAGTGGCGCAGGATCACGCGCTGGGCTTCGGCGCTGACGAAGTGCTTGCCGAACCACACGCTGCCCCAGCTCAGCAAGCGCTCACTCGCGAGCTGGAAGGGCAAGACGCGCTTGATGATCAACATCAAGTGGATCGCCAGCAGGCAGCACAAGCGAAACGTCGGGAAGATGTACTTGCGGGTCCAGCGCGAGAGATCTCGCGCCATCGCCACGCGCAGCTCGCGATCGATGGGCAACGCCGGATCCGCCGCGATGTAGTCGAACAGGCTCGGGTTGTCGCGGTCGCGCACTGCGCTCGGGCGCGGCAAGAGCTTGGCGCGGGACTTCGCTTGACCCTTCACGTTCGAGGGCGAGTTCGAGGGCGAAAGACCACCGACTTCAGCGTCGACTCCAGCGAGCCCCTCCATCACACGTTCCCCAGCTCTTCGAGCTGCAGGCAGTAGAGCCGTGCGACGGTGCGCGCGGTCTTCACCAGGCGCTTGGCCACCGTTTCCGTGATGAACGGCAAGCTCAGCACCATGCGCAGCTTGTTGTAGTGATTGTCGTCGTTCTGGCCGTGATAGAGCAGGAAGTTCACGCCAGCGCGCTCGAGCCCGAGGCTGGCCTGGAGGCGCTTGGCCCACAGCCCAGCCTTGGCGGAACCGAGGCCCTCGATGATGAACATCGCGCCGAACAGGTCGAGCGGGTCAGGCTGGGCAGCGCGCTGGAACATGAAGGCGCTGAACGCCTCGCTGCCGATGTTTTTCTCTGCGGATTCAATGTCCGCGCGCTTGCCGCCGAGGGCAACGTAGTCATCCTCCAGCATCTGGTAGTCGCGGTGTTCCTCGGCGGCGTGGGTGATCAGCGCCGAGCGAATGATGAACAGCTCCTGACTCATGCTGGACGCGGTGAGCGCGATCCAGCGACCGCCGTCGATCACCTGCTGACGTAGGTTCAAGAGCAGCGCGGCGTACTGTTCCTTGCTGACGCTGCCATCCTCGACGGCGCGCACAACGGGCACGCGGTTCAGGCGCGAGACGAACTCGTCCCACACGAACGCGAGCTCAACCGCGAGGTAACGCGTCACCGGATTCGGCGTCTCCGCGAAGCTCGCACCAAGTGGGGACTGCTCGAGCACGCGCTGCACTTCTATGTCACTGCGGCTCTTGGTTTGGGGGGGAGACAAAACGGCGTTCATATTTTCCTCCGTGGAATGCACTCGGTTGGCGTTCACTCGGCGCTCGAACTCACTCGGCAGCTAGCTCCGCGGCGCCAGCGTCGACCACCGTGAACAAGCCGTACGAGACCGTGAAGCGCCCCGACTCGGGCACCATGGTCAGCACGCGCTGTCCAGGCTTGAGCATCCCGCTGTTCAGCGCCTCTTCGAGCATGATGTAGATCGAAGCGGAGCCGGTGTTGCCCTTGTGCTTGAGGTTCGTGAACCACTTGTCTTCGGTGATCCCGAAGGGCTCGAGGTAGCGCAGCAGCCGCGTAAAGAAGAAGTACGACGAGAGGTGCGGCATGAACCAGTCCACACCGCCTGGGTCCAGCTTTCCGCGTGAGATCAGCTTCTGAATCTCGGCAGGCACGATGTCAGTGATGCCCTGCTCCAGCAGCTTCGTGTCCTGACGCACCAGCAGCAGCCCGTCGCGCTCCGCCTGACTGATGTCGGGGTACGAGAGATACGTCGCACCCACCCGCGGACCACTGGGACGCGACGTCCCCAGGTACATGCACGTCTCGTACTTGTGCGCGTAGGACGTGTTCGTCACCCACTCGACGCGCAGCGACAGGCCGCGAGCCGCCGGCTGATTCTCCAGGACCACCGCGCCCGCGCCGTCAGACAGCATCCAGCGCAGGAAGTCTGCGTTGAAGTACTGAAAGGAGGCATCCGTCTCGGAGCGCTCGGGAGCAAGCTCGCTCTCCTTCTCGAAGCGACTGCCGCGCATCATCGCCGAAGCAAGCTCCGAGGCGCCCGCCACAGCGACCTCATGATCGCCGGTGCGCACCGCGTTGTAAGCTGCGCGGAAAGCCGTCATGCCTGACGCGCAGACACCAGAAGCGGAGACGCACTCCATCGGTGCACCGCCGAGACGCCCGTGAACCATCGACGCGAAGCCCGGCATCAGGGTGTCGCCGAGAGTCGTGCCCAGGCTGAGCATCTGAACCGACTCGAGATCGATACCTCGACGCGCCACCGCGGCCCGCACCGCCTCCGCGGCTAGCTCTTCATTCAGATGGGTCTGACGTCCGGTCTCGTCGATCGCGTAGTGGCGACGCTCGATGCCGTTGGCTTTCAGCACGCGACGCCGGTAGCGGCTGTGCTGCCCTCCAACGAGCCCGAGTCGGGTCTCCATCTGTTCGTTGTCGATGGGCTGCCCAGGTAGGAAGGCGCCAGCCGCGGTGATGTAGACGTCCCGAAGGAATGCGTTGGACATGCTCGGACCTCGTGTTCATCTCCGGCCTGATGACCGGGCTCGACCGGCCGACTGAACCGCACGGAAGCAACATTTGCCTCCGCAGGCGCAACTCGGCCCTCACGCACGCGCCAGCACGCGTCGTGTTTCTGGAATGATTCAAGGTAGATAGCGCCGAGCGAGGGAAAGAGCCGCGAGCTCGAGGCGCAATGATGCGGTGCGGCGTACCGTGCGTACGGTAGCCGCCCATGTAGGCAACGCAAGTGAAATTTACGCGGCGCGTCTATGAAGTAACACTCCGCAAGTGGCATCTGGCGCCATCAGAAACCGGCCCGCAGCGAGCCGCACACACAAGGCCCCGCGACCGACGGATCTCGCAACACTCAGGTAACCTGCGATGCTCCTCCGACGTGGAGGCGAAACAAACTCGTTTCCGCACGCAAGCGATTCAAGAGGCGATGAAGCGGCTACTGATCATCTACCACTCCCAGACGGGCCGCACTGAGCGGATGGCCCACGCCTGCCAGCGTGGAGCCCAGCTCGAAGCCAGCGTGGAGACACGACTCGTGCGCGCGAAGGATGCGTTGCTCGAGGATCTGTCAAGCGCGGACGCCTTGCTCTTCGGCACGCCGGAGAACTTCGGGTACATGTCAGGAGCGCTGAAAGACTTCTTCGACCGCACCTATCGCCAAGCTCAAGGCAAGCTGCGCCCGCTGCCCTACGCCATCTTCATCAGCTGCGAGACCGACGGCACGGGAGCGGTGCGCAACATCGAGCGCATCTGCCGTGGCTACGGTTTCCGCGCGGTAGCAGAACCGATCATCGCGCGCAAGGAAGTCGTCACCACAGACGACGAGGCGAGCTGCGAGGAGCTGGGTCAAACCCTGGCGGCCGGCCTCGACTTGGGGATCTTCTAGGAACCATCGAGCGAGCGAGCGCTGGGAAGGCGCGGCTCACTTCACATCGGCGCAGCAGCGAAAACCGAGGTGGAAGTTGCGGTGACTGTCAGCGGCGTCCACCTTGGTCGCATGCCAGGCGGGGGCTCGGTAGCGGCAATCGCCGGGGTGCGCCTCGTAGCTGTCGAAGATGAACCAGCTGCCCTTCATCTCCGTCTCTCCCAATCCCCCGCGGCTCGCGAGCTCTTCCGGCGCCAAGGGCATGTTCATGTGTTCGGCTGCGTTTCCGTGTTGATCGTAGACGCCGAACGGACTCACGCATTCCGGGAACGCGCCCGTGGGATAGGTATTGCTCCCGCACTCTGACCAGCTACCGGAGCCACACTTCTTGTTCTTGAAGGAGCCGGTGGCGCACTTCTTGTGGTCCTTCTCGCTGCCATACGCCCACACCTTGTCGCTGAACTTGTTGCTGAACCACTGCATCAGCATCCGCCGGTCCCCGAACGCATATTCGACCTCGAGCGGCCGCAGAGAGCCAGCACACGCGCCTTCCCACTCATGGGCATCGCACAGGCGCTTCCCCACGGCTTTACAGATCTTGTCCGCTTCGCTCGCTCGCGCATACACGACTGGGTACTCGCAGGCGATGTTCGGGAACTCGTACTGGTCGATACACAGCGTCGCGGAGTCAGCGCTCGATGGCACCGAGGAGAGGGCGCTTACGCCGGCTTCTGGCAGCACCCCTCCGTCGGCCAGGTTCTTCACCTCGAGCGACTCGCGGGCATAGACGGGCACCATGTTCGGATGGCCACAGCGCGGATCCGCCGGCGCGAGGTGCTGTGCTTTGCGCCGGATGTTCATGCACTCTGAGCGCTTCATGGGGTGCTGGGTGGGTCTTGGGTTGCCCTGACCGATGAGCTCTGATTCCGCGAAGATACGCTTCACCGCCTCCAGCTGGTCTGGCGGGTAATAGTGCGCCATGCGCTTGAAGAGCTGCTCGCGCTGGGCCGTCAGCGTCTCCGGGAGGCTGTCGTCGACTTCGGTCTCGACGATGGCGCTGGGTGCGGGTGCGGCCACGTCAGCGCCGGCGTCTACGCTGGCTTCGCTACCCGTGGACTCAGCCTCACCAGGTGCTGGCGCTGACACCTGCAGGTTCGGCCCAGGTTCGGCGCTGGGCGGCGCCCGACGAAGCACGACGTAAGCCGCTCCCAGAGCCGTGACCCCTAACCCCAAACCCAAAATCCAATGAGCGCGACGCATCTCTAGTCGTGCCGCGGGTAGCACGCATCGCGACACCTGCAAAACGCCGGACCGTGACCTCTGCGTCCCCGATCGGAGACAGCTCTGGGATCGCTTCGCTGGTGGAGGCCAGAAAGCCAGGGATATAGTGCGACCAAGTGCCTGCCCCGAGTCCAGTACCTGCCCTACGCCTGTCAGAGGTGGCCATCGACTTCGGGCGCGGCGTGGTGCTGGCGGAGGTGAACCTCGAGGTAGCACCAGGAGAGCTGGTGGTGCTGCTGGGGGCCTCGGGGTCCGGGAAGAGCAGCCTGCTCCGACTGTTCAATCGTCTGGCGGAACCGGCGGCAGGCAGGGTCGAGTTCGCTGGAAAGCCCCTCGCCGACTACGAACCCCGCGCGCTGCGCCGCCGCGTCGCGCTGATCACCCAGACGCCGGTCATGTTCCCAGGCAGCGTGCGCGACAACCTGCGCATGGTACCTCGCGGATTCGAGCCACCCGGCGATCAGGAGATCGAAAGCGAGCTCGAGGCGCTGGGCCTGTCGGGCGCGCTCTTGGACCAAGACGCGAGTCGCCTGTCGGGGGGTGAGAAGCAGCGGGTGAGCCTGGCGCGCAGCCTGCTGATGTCCCCCGAGGTGCTGTTGCTCGACGAGCCGACCAGCGCTCTCGACCCCCATCATGAGGCCAAGGTCGCCCAGTTGATCGCGGATCTTCGCGCGCGGAGGGAGCTCACCTGCGTGGTGGTGACCCACTCGGAGCGCCTGGCGAAGCAGCTTGGCGGTCGCCAGGTCTTGATCCGCGGCGGCAGCCTCCTCGACCAGCCCGACGAAGGCGCGTTGATGGAGTTCTTCTCGGGGAGCGAGACGTGAAGGGCGCCTGTGAAATGAAGGGCGCTGTGAAAATGAAGGGCGCTGCTGACACGAAGGGCGCTGACCGATGAAGGGCGCCATCGACATCCACTGGCTGCGCCTGCTGTCGCTCCTCGTCTTGCTCGCGCTCGTGTTCCTCGTTTCCGCGCGCATGCGCCTCGAGCTAGGCAAGAAGATCGGACTGGCGGCGCTGCGAGGCAGCGTTCAGCTGATCGCCGTCGGCTACGCCCTGACGGCGGTGTTCAGCATCCAGAACCCGCTCCTGGTGCTGGCCACCCTCGCCATCATGCTCAGCGTCGCAGCACGCACCGCTGCCTCACGCATCTCGAGGCGATTTCGCGGCGTTGCCTGGCTCGCGGCGCTGGGACTCATCGTGGGCACCAGCGTCAGCCTCGGCTTCACGACGGCCATCGTTGTCGATGTCGAGCCGTGGTACTCCCCTCAGTATCTGATCCCCATCGGCGGCATGTTGCTCGGCAACTCCATGAACGGCGTCAGCCTCGCCGCGGAGCGATTCATGGAGGAGCTCGATGTGCGTCGCGCCGAGGTAGAAACGCTGCTCAGCCTCGGCTTCAGCGGCCCGGAGGCGCTCCACCCGCTGCTCAAGCGGAGTCTCCGCGCGGCAATGATTCCAACACTCAACAGCCTCACAGTCGCAGGTGTGGTGCAGCTACCCGGCATGATGACGGGGCAGATCCTGGGCGGTGTCTCCCCGCTCGTCGCGGTGAAATACCAGCTCCTGATCTACGTCGCGCTGACGACCAGCGTGAGCCTCGCGACGCTGGTCTTCCTGCTGGTGCTACGAAACCGCCAACTCACTCCAGCCCACCAACTCGTCCCCCCACCGGAGCCGAAACCCGTCACCTCCCGCGGCGGTGGTGGTGGTGGCGGAGGCGGCGGCGGCGGCGGTGGGCGACGTCACCGGGAATGATGTTCGTTACCGCACAGAA
>JAWKRD010000029.1:0-115015 GCA_041389805.1 Polyangiaceae bacterium
GGCGGCGCGGGCGGCGCAGCCACCGGCGGCGCAGCCGGCAGCCAGGCCACGGGCGGAAGCGCGGGAGCATTGCCCACCGGAGGCACCGGTGGCGTGGGCACGGGCGGCACCGATGGCGCGGCAGAACCCGCGGATGAGACCTCCGGCTGCGGCTGCTCCGTTCCAGGCACCTCGTCCACTCCCGCCGGGTCGCTGCTCGGTCTGGCCCTGGGACTCGCGGCGCTGGTGCGGCGGCGTCGCAAGAGCTGAGACGGCTATGAAGCGCGGGGGGAGCTCGCTCCCCCCGGCTCCGCCGCAACCGCGGAGTCTCGAGGCAATAGTTCGCGCAACAGCCAGGCTTGGGCAAATAGCGCGCTCTCGATCGAGTTCAGGCGCTCCACGTTGCGCCCCAGCAGCACCAACGGCAGCGTGATGAATAACAAGTTGCCCACGGCAAGAAGCGCGAGCGTCGAGCCCTCACTGAGCTTGGCGAAGCTGGTGCTGATCCGAACCGTGGCCCCGTCGACATAATCCACGGGGAAAAGGCCAAAGTGCATCAACGCGGTCGGCACGAGCATCGCGGCACACGCGAGCACGACATGTGCCGCGAGGAAACGCGGCCGGGGCCGGCTGTTTGTCACCATCACCACGCTGACCGCCAAGCTGAACCCAGGCACGAAGATCCAGGGCCCCAACACAGCGGAGAATCCTCCGGTAATCAGCGCCAACAGCGTCGCGTTGAGCAGGAAATGCTTGGGCTCCGTCCAGCCGAAGAAGCCCATCATTCCCACCCACGCAGCACCCATCAGGCCGAACACGAGCACCAGCGCGAGCTGGGGCCCGGATACCTGGGGAAACGCGAGCAGTATCGCGCCCTGGAGCAACAGCGCCAGGCCCAGGGAAAGCGCGCCAAGGCGCGATCCGCGGGCGCGCTCGGCCCCTCTCAAGCGCGCGTATTCGCGGCCGGCGGGACCGGCGAAAACCTCCTCAGCGCGCTCGAAGAGCATGCCGATCAAGCGCAGAGCGGCGTGATCTTGGGGGTCGAGAGCGAGCGCTCGGCTCAGCTCCTGCACCGCCCGCGTTCGGGAGCGGCTCGCGTCCTCGGGTGAGAGCAGCGCGTCCGCTAGCGCGAGCTCTGCGGCGACACGATGCGCTCGCGCGCGGAGCCGATCACGTTGCTCGACGACGTGCCCGCGGAGCAGCGCTTCGAGGCGCTCCGAGAGCTCACGTGGTCCACTGACGCGATCGGCGGGGTCAGCTTCACACGCCTCAGCACAGAGCGCTCGCAAGTCACGCTCCAGAGTGCTCCCGCTGAGCGGAGTCTGGGGACCGTTCGGCGCCAGCCAAGCGTCCATGATTCGACTCAGGATGCGCCCCAAGCCCCACACATCAGCCGCCCCGGTGGGCGTTTCCCCACGGCTAAGCTCCGGTGCACGTCGCGTGGCGTCGAGCCAGGACCCCACTACCGGTACCTCCCGGGAGAGGAGCCCCGCGAACAACGGAAGCTGGGCCGCGCGGCTCAGGTCGATGCGCGCTCGGCCCGTGCATTCGAGGGGGGGCTCGGCGGCCCACCAGTCAGTGACGTAGACGTCGCCAAAGTTGCCGAGCAGCAGCGCATCCGGCTGCAGATTACCGTGCACGAGCTCTCGGCGGTGAGCGGATTCAATCACCAAGCAGGCGTGGGAAAAATCGCTGAGCAGGCGTTCTAGCGGATACTGAGTGATTACTGCTGGAGCGCCGGACTCGATGCCCTGCAAGACATCGCTCAAGCTGCGTCCCTCGTTGTATGCCAGCACCAAATACGGTGGCTCGTTGCACACCGCGTGAATCGCAAACACGCCAGGGTGTTGCAGCCACGTCAGTGCGAAGGCGGTGCGCACGAAACACGCGCGTGCACTTTCTGCATCCACATCGGTGCGCGGGCGGCGCAGCATCACGAGACGCTGGAGCACGCCGTCATAGCCACGAAAGCTCTCGCTCCACTCGTCGCGTCGAATGAGCTCACCCACACTGAATCGACCGCCAGGCAACAGCTCCATTTGCGCGACGCCGCTCGCGCTCATCTCATCTCCAGCTGCCAGCTTTCCCCGCACCATCAGCAACGGTAGCTCTCCGCACGCCCAGCGCCCAGCCCGGAGAAGCGAAGCGCTCGGGTACTCGCCAGCCTGAAGAGTGCGGCCGACAACGGCGATTTGCATACGAGGCCGCTTGGGACCGGCATCTCAAAGCGGGACGTAAGCACGGCCAGCGGCAGCCGAGCGCCGCAGGCTATGCTTGCTGGCGAGTGATCCGGCAAGGGGGCTGCTACGCTTGAAGGATCCAAGTGCGTGGATCCGAACTGGACATGGTTCATCGGCATGAGTCGCGACGCGACCAATAGGCCTTCGAGGCCTCCCGACAAGCTTGCATCTGGAGTGCGAGCGGAATCTCCGCGCGCCGCGGGCGTCGCAGGAGACGCGCGGCCTGCGGACGAAACGCTACCCGCAACGAGCGCTCGCACGGCGCTCGGCTTGGCGCTCCAGAGCGTGCCCAGCCGCTTCGAGATCATCGGACATCTAGACGAGGGTGGCATGGGCGAGGTGTTGCTCGCCGTCGATCAGCCGCTTGCGCGCATCGTTGCAGTGAAGCGGTTGCACGCGCGGCTAGAGCACAACCTGGAACAACGCGCCCGGTTCACCCGCGAGGTGCGCACGCAGAGTCGCCTAAATCACCCCGGCGTGGTCCCCTTGTTCGAGGCAGGTTCGAAGCAAGGTCTGCCCTACTTCGCGATGAAGCGCGTGCAAGGACGCGTGCTCAGCGAGATCCTCGCGTCAAGCCGACTGGGAGACGAAGCCACGCTGCGAAGCTTCGATCAGTACCGCCTGCTGCACGACTTTGCGCGCTTGGCGTGGACCGTTGCGTTCGCTCACAGCAAAGGTGTGGTGCACCGGGACATCAAGCCCTCGAACGTCATGCTCGGCGAGTACGGCGAGGTGTACTTGCTCGACTGGGGCGTCGCGAGCCAGCCGAGGGGCGACAGTTCACCCGTGACCCCGCTCAGCGAGGCTCCCGCCGACTTGACCGATCCGACTCAAGCGCTGGGTACCCCTGCGTACATGTCACCGGAGCACGCCCGCGGGGGTGGTGAAGTCGAACCGAGCAGCGACGTGTTCGCTCTGGGGTCGATCCTGTTCGAGCTCCTGACGCTGAAGCGACTCAATCCAGGCTCTGGCGCCAACGAAGCCATGCAGCTGGCCGCGACACCAACGGAGCAACGCGCGCTCGAGCTGATGACTGCGGCCGCCGTCGCGCCCCAGCTACAAGACCTCGTGCTGCGAGCCATCGCGTTCAAGGCCCCGTTGCGGCCGAGCGCCCGCGAGCTGGCTACCAGCATCGAGCGCATTCTCTCTGAACGCATCGACTTCGAAGATCGTCGCCAGCGCGCTGAGGCAGAGCGCGAGCAAGCTGTGCGGATATTGGCCAACGCCGAGCAAGGCAATGTGTTGGAGGCACTGCGGGCGCTCAATCACGCGAGCGCGTTGACGCCGGACGACAAGGACGCGCCCGCTCTGCTCGCGCGCTTGCTGTTGCGGGCGGATGCACTTGACCCACGCTACCGTGAGGACCTCAACGCTCGGCTTCAGGTGCACCGCACAGACGCCGTACGCTGGTCGGTGCGTGCGATGCTGCCCATCGGGGTCTTCGCGGGCCTGCTGATCTGGTTTGCTGGTGGCCTCAAGCTCGCAATTCTTCCGGCAATGGTCTCCTTTCTGTTGCTCGCGGGTTGGCTGACGCGAGCGAGCAAGCAGGCTCGGGTACCGGACTGGCACTACTACGTCAGCGGACCGCTGGGCGCGCTCGCAGCAGCTAGCCTCGCGGTGGTCGCGGGCCCGTTTGCGCTGCCTCCGCTGGGAGTGCTCGCACACTTTCCGCTGCTCTTCATGAACTCCCGCGCAGATCGGCGTATGCGGGCGATTCAGATCGCGATCGCCCTCGCCGCGATCTACGTGCCCTTCGGGCTGCAATTGGCAGGCATCATCCCAAGCACTTACCACACGGAAAACGGCGCATTCATCATCACGCCCATCGGCCTCGAGGTTAGCAGCACGAAGCTCTGGCTCTTCGTCGCGGGAGGCAGCCTGATTCTCACCAGCGCCACGCTGGTCTTCTTGGGTCGGCTCTCCCAGCAAATGGAGCGCGCCCAGCGCCAGTTGTTTGCGCAACGCTGGGTGCTCTCTCGAATGGTGCCGAGACTCGTAGATCCGGTCGAGGCTGAGACCATGACCCCAGGCGAAGCCATCGCGAGTGCGGTGCCTTCAGTCGACGCGAGCCGGGTGAAGCGCCGAGCGCCGCGCTAGGCAATAGACCCGTCGCTGTAGCTGGGCTCGAGAGCCGCTCGATTACGGTCGAATGGTGCGTTTCGTTGTCTCAGTCCCATGCGGCGGCGGGACCGGCTATCCTCCCCCCCAAATGTCGGCGCTCCAAGAAATCCTGCTCCAGACCACCCCGCTTCAGGCGGCGCTTCTGCGCAAGCTGGTCCAGCTACCAGCCCCGGTGCTGCGCAAGCTCGCCGGAGGACCAGCGCCGGAAGTCGACGGGAATCGCCTCGCTCCCGAGGTCGAGCTGTTGCTCGCGGTGCTCAACGCGGCTGGCGACTCGATGCCCAACGGCGAGTCTGTCGAGCAAGCCCGACGGGAAGTGGCGATCACCTGGCCCGCGCTTGGCCCCAAGTCACCGCCCATGCAGCGCGTGGAGGACACGTTCATCCCCGACGCAGCAGGCAACCCGATGCGGCTGCGCTGCTATATTCCACATGGAATCACTGAGCCAACACCGGCGCTGGTGTTCTTCCACGGCGGCGGCTGGGTGCTAGGAGACATTGACACCCACGACCCCGTCACGCGCTGCCTAGCTGCCGATCTGGGCATGCCCGTGTTCTCGGTCGACTATCGCCTCGCCCCAGAGCATCCGTTCCCCGCCGGACTGGAGGACGCCCAGGCGGCTTTCTCTTGGGTGCGAAAGCATGCCCCGCGCTATGGGGTGGACCCAGGCCGGATTGCGGTCGGCGGTGATAGCGCCGGAGGCAACTTCTCCGCCGTTGCGTGCCAGCAGTTGCTCTTCCGGGGCGAGCCTGGACCCGCCGCTCAACTCCTGCTCTACCCCGGGACGGACTTCCGTCTGCAAACACGCAGCATGCAGGTGTTCGCCAAGGGCTATGTGCTCGAGCGCGCGAACATCGATTGGTACCGCGAGCGTTACTTCGGCGACCAGGACCCGACGCTCGATCCGCGTGGCTCTCCGCTGCTCGCACCGAGGCTGGCTGGCCTCCCCCCCGCGGTGCTCGTGACGGCTGGCTTCGACGTCCTGCGCGACGAGGGCGAAGCTTACGCCGAGGCGCTACGTGCTGCAGGTGTTTCCGTGGAGTATTTCTGCGCTCGAGATCAGATCCATGGCTTCGCCAACATGGCTGGCGTGGTCCCAACGGCGCGATCCGCGCTTCGGGACGCGGCGGCCAAGCTCAAGCGCTTGCTGGTCGACTAGCTGCGATTCCGGCTGCAAACGCTGCAGTCGTGCGGGAACCGCAGCCGTGACCGACTCGTCCACGAACACCGGGCGCGCCCCTGGCCCCCGCTGCAATAGCTACATAATCTCGCGTAGTTCCACGCTGCACACGAGCGCGTAGGCACACACTCTCCACTTGCTCTGCCCGAGGTGTGCTTTACTGTCTCGAGTTCGTGGACTCGAAGCCCCATAGCGCCGACGTACTGCGGCCCCCACGACCAGCTTCGGCCGAGGCGGATGGTGAAGACCCAGCTCGCCCAGCTCACGTTGCGCCCGCATCACATATTGCGCCGGCGTCACACATTGCTCCCGCGTCAAAGAGTGCTGCCCGCCCCCAGAAGATTGGGCTCAGCCCGAGTGAGCAGCGCAGCAACTCGCTAGCCAGGCTGCGCGCCGCGGCGATGGATCTGGAGCAAGAGATTTCCCGCAAGGAAATCGAACAGGATCGCCTCTCCAGGGAAATGCAAGAGGTGCGCACGTTGCTGGTGCAGCAGCACCGCGCGCTGGAGTCCCTGAAGGAACAGCTGTCCTCGGAGCGCGAGCACGCCTCGGAGCAATTACAGGCCGCACGACAAGCCAGCGAGCACCTCCAGGAAGAACAGGATGCGTTCCTCGCGCTGCTGCTAGACGAGCACGAGCAAGAGCTTACCCGGCTACGCGAAGAGCGCGACGACGCACTCGCCCAGAGCGCGATGGCCGAGCACACGCGGAGGCGGGTCTCCGTCGAGCAGGATTCGCGGCGCGCATCGATTGGCTGCGCGCGGAGTGTGATGAAGCCCGACGTGAAGCCGACGACGCGCGACGCGAAGCCGATGCAGCACGGCACAAAGTCGACGAAGCCGAGCGCAACGTCAACGAAGCCCAGCGCAAAGCCGACCGGGCCCAGCGCGATGCGAGCGAGGCCGAACAGGTCAGCAGCGCGGCGGAGCGGCGTGCGGCGGCAGCTGAACAACGCCTGGAAGACACCGAAGGCGCTTTGGACCAGGCGCGTGGCGAGTTGGAGCAAGTGCGCCGAGAACTCGTCGCCATCAAGCGAGAGCTCGCAGAGGCGCGGCTCGGCGTCGCGGAGGCGAAGTCCGAAGCTCAGGACGCCCGACGGGAGCGCGATAGATCTCATGAGCAACGCGATCGCGCAGTCGAAGAGATCGAGCGACTGCGCAATTTGATCTCGGGCACGGATCTGCGGCAACGCCCCACCGATCCCGCCCTGAAGGCCGCGACGGCGTCGCTCGATCCCGTGCAGCCGGAGCTGGCCCCCCAGGCGAGCCCCGTCGGCAACCGCGCCACGCCGCGGGTGGCGCCTGAAGTCGGCAAGCGCGATACGTCCACGGCCCCCGCGGTGCCGCGACCCGAACCGCCGTCGGAATCCAAGATCGCGCTGGGCCGCGTCGACCTACGCAGTAGCTCTTCCAAGCTGCGACCTGCAGCGCCCGTCGCGGAGACCAGTTCCGCACGGCAAACAAAGCCCACGACGCCCAGCATGCCGGCCATGCGAGCTGCAGCGCCAACCCCTCGCCCTGCTGACTCCGCGGCGGACACGCGGACCCCCGCGGCGCCTCCGCGCGCCTCTCACGAGCTGGAGACCCTACCGCCGCCGGCAGAGGACGAACCGGAATTCGAAGTGGGCTATGCATCGGCCGATGACGTCCTGATGCCCCTCGAAGAGGAGCAGCTCGAGGCAGCGGCGTTGGACATGACACGTGACTTGGCGTGGGAGGGCGTCGACGACGATCCGGAACCCACGGAGCGACGCTCATCGCGCCCCGTTGGCCCGGCAGAACGTCCCCCGGTCATGCGTCAGAAGCCGATGCTCGAACGCTCCCCCGGCGGCTATTCGATGCCGCCCGATGCCTCTGGCACCATCGAGGTGCTGCACCCGCTCGGCCCGAACAAGCGCTGAACTGCGGCGGTTGACGCCTTGAGCAGCAGCGTTGCGACATCTTGTCCTGGAGCGCGGTGTTTGCCCCGCGGAGCCCAGTTGGCTAAGCCCGCGAGGTGAGTTCACCGGAGTCCAGCTCAACGCTCTACCGCACGCTCGCGGTGCTCGCGCTCGCTCTCTTCAGCATCTGGGCGCACATGATCGCGCTCTTCGTGCTGGTGATCGTGATCATCAGCACCGCCGCGCTGCCGAAGCTCGAGAAGTCGAGGTCACTGCTCTACGGGCTGCACGCGTTGGCATTGGTCGCGAGTCTGGTTGGGCTCGTGCGCTTCGTGATTCGCGACGCGGTGCCTGGCGTGGTCGAGGCGGGCGATCGAGCGGCGAGCAAGCAGGCGGTCTCCAAGCTACGTGGCCTCGTGGTCGCCGAGGACGTCCTGCGCCGACTCCACCGTGTCGATCCCGACGGGGACGGCGTCGGCTCGGCTGCGCTGATCCCCGAGCTGGGTGGCGACGTTCCGCTGCGCGATCAGCCCGCGCTCACAGCACCACTTCTGAACCGCGAGCTGTCGAGGCTGGTCGATACGCCGCTCGGTCCCGCTGCCCATGGCGGAGCGTATCTGTACTTGATCTGCCTGCCGCGCGCTGGCGGGGGCTGGACCGCTCGCCCTGGGGATCCGATCGACGAAGAGCAGGCGGAGCGACGCTGGGTCGGCTACGCTTGGCCTTCCGCAGAAACCGTCGGCCTTTACCAGACGTACTTCATCGACGAACACGAGCGCATCCTCGAGTTTCCCAACAACGCCCCCAAAGAGCCACGCTACCTGGGCCCGCAAAAGCCGCCCAGCTGCGACGCCGCGCTGGACGGAAAGGAGTCCTGGACAGCCTGGAATGGCAAGAAGCCACGCGACCACCTGCCGGGGGACAAGCCATAAGCACAGAGAAGCATGAGCCAGCCAGACGAAGCCGACGACGTCCAGATCGTGCAGCGCGACTCATCGAAGCGCGACGACTTGATGGAGAAACCAGGCGACCCGCCCGTCGTAGCTCGCATGGTGATTGAAATTCGGTCTGACGGATCACGCACAGTCGCACGCGGTGCGCTGGAAGAGGTGGTCAGCGGAGAAAAGGTGGCAATCGAGGCGCACGGTACGACCCCGATGGCGCTCGCTGCGAATCTCACGAAGAGCCTGCTCAGCGCTCCGCTGATGGCCGCACAGCTGTTCGCCAAAGCGGGCCCCGACGGCGGGCCGCCGCGCCTGTTCGCGCCAAAAGAGCGTGAGAACGCCGACGGCGGTGGCCTGAGGGACGCGGTCAAGGACACCGCAAAGCGCGCCGTGAAGCGGCTTCTCCGGCGCGACAAGCCTGAAGACGACTGAGATGGGCGACGATTCTCTCAGCGAGGCGACCGAGCCGGCCACTGACCAGGCATCGCCCGAAGCGACGGCAGATGATTCCGCAGGGCAAGAGCCTCGGGGTCATCGGCGCAAGTGGCTCAGCTGGCTCTTGCAGGCCGGCGTGGTGGTGTTGATCTACTTCGCCGCCAGCACCTGGCGCACGCACTCACTCTTGCCCACGGACGGCACCATGCACGCTCCGCCGCTCGAGCTGCGCAGCGTCGACGGCCAGCGCTTTGGCCTGGAAGAGCTGAGAGGGAAGCGCGTCCAGGTTCACTTCTGGGCGACTTGGTGCACGGTCTGCCGTCAGGAGTTCGGGGCGCTGAACTCGGTGTACGCCAACTTGGGTTCGGATGAGGCCATGGTTTCCATCGTGGCAGACTCCGAAGATCCAGCGGCGATCGCCCAGTTCGTGCGCGAGCACGACATCAAATATCCGGTACTTCTGGGCAGCCCGGAGGTCTTGCGCGCCTATCACATCGAGGCGTTCCCGACGAACTACTACCTGGATTCTCAGGGGCGGATCCGGGGCACCGACGTTGGCATGAGCACGCGCTGGGGCATGTCGAAGCGGATCGGCTGCGCGCGCTAGGGATAAGCGCGCGCCAGCGCCTGCCGAGGCAACGCGAGACGACTTGGTGTAGAACCGGCGCATGTCGACGCCGCTAAGCGACCTCAACCACGGGTTCCGCCAGAAGTACCTCAACTACGCAGAGCTGACGGACCAGCTGCGAGCGTGGGCGGATGCCTTCCCCAACCTCACGCGCCTCGAGAGCATCGGCAAATCGGGCGAAGGGCGAGACATCTGGGTGTTGGTGGTTGGTCCCGAGCCCGACCGCAGCCGCCCCTGCGTGTGGGTCGACGGAAATATGCATGCATCCGAAGTAATGGGCTCGAGCGCAGCGCTCGGGATCGCCGAGGATGTCTTGCGGCTGCATCTCGAGCCGGACGCTGAGCAACACGGCTTGCCCGATCATGTCCGCGCGCAGTTGAGGGACGTGCTGTTCTACATCTTGCCGCGCATCTCTCCAGACGGCGCAGAAGAAGTACTGAAGAGCGGCCGCTGGCTACGCTCGGTTCCGCGCGACAATAGACCAGACGGCGGTCAGCCTTATTGGAAGCTGGAGGACGTCGACGGGGACGGGCGCGCGCTGCTGATGCGCAAACAGGCGCAGTGCGGGGACTTCGTCGCCACCGCAGACGGTCGCATGCGCAGGCGACGCCTGGAAGACACGGGCCCGTACTACCTGGTCTACCCCGAGGGGGTGATCGAGCACTTCGACGGCGTGCACGTGCCGACGCCGACCATGCTCAGCGACCACGCTCCTGATCTGAACCGCAACTTCCCCTACGCCTGGGCGCCGGAGCACGAGCAGCTAGGCGCGGGCGACTACCCTGGCAGCGAGCCAGAATCGCGAGCCGTGCTCGAGTACACGACGCGTCTCACGTCGATGTTCGCGTGGCTGAATTTCCACACCTTCGGCGGAGTGTTCATCCGGCCTCGCGGCGACGTCGCAGACAACAAGATGGACCAAGGCGACCTGGCCATCTTCAAGCAGCTCGAGGCTTGGGCAACCGAGCTCACTGGTTATCCGGTGGTGAGCGGCTACGAAGAGTTTACCTACGAACCGGACAAGCCGCTGCGCGGCGACATGAGCGACTACGGCTATCACCAGCGCGGCGCGATCGCGTACGTGGTCGAGCTGTGGGACTTCTTCAAGCAAATCGGCATGGAGCGCAAGCGGCCCTTCGTGCATGCCTACAGCCATGCGACTGAAAGCGACCACGAGCGCGCGGTCGAGTGGGACAGGCAACACAACCATGGACGCATCTTCCAGCCGTGGAAGGCGTTCTCTCACCCCCAGCTCGGAGAAATCGAAGTGGGTGGGCTGTTGCCACTCGTGGGGATCTGGAACCCGCCCTACGAGCGCATTGATGAAGTCTGCAATGCCCAGAGCGCCTGTTTCCTCCGGGTAGCAGCGCTGGCTCCGAAGCTCGTGCTAAGCGTGAAGCAGCAGGCCCTGGGCGACGGTGTCCATCGCGTCGACTGCCAACTCGAAAACCACGGCTACCTCGCCACCTACGGCATCCCATCGGCAAAGAAGCTCGACTGGAACACGGCACCCGTGCTCGAAATCGAGCTGCCTCCGAGCGCGGAGCTCGTCAGCCCAAGCGGTCGTATTCAGGCCTTGGATCACCTCGAGGGTTGGGGGAGAGGCTACTACGCCTCCGCCATTCACTACCCGCGCAGCGCCAGTGGGAGCATCGCAGTGAAGAGCTTCGTCGTGCGCGGTCAAGGCGAGGTCGAAGTGCGCGCGGGCTGCCCACGCACGGGCTACTTGAGTGAACGCTTGACGCTCACCAAGGGCTAAAATGACGGCCAATTGGCTGGTTCTGCGTGCTCTGACGCGGCAGCTGGCGCATGCTTTCGCCCGCGCTAAGGAGCGCGCGGCAACTCAGCATGGACGCGATCTACCAGAGCGAAATCAACAGCGAGGTCGAGCCAGCCAAGACGAATGAGTTTCAACCACTGAAGCTCGGCGCCTTGGAGGTGTGGCCTCCAGTGGTGCTGGCCCCGATGGCTGGGGTGACGAACTACCCGTTTCGCGCCATCTGCCGCGAGTTCGGCGCAGGCCTGTACGTCAGCGAAATGATCACGGCGCGCCCGCTGGTCGAAGGGCGAGACAAGACGCTGAAGCTCGCTGACTTCGGCCCTGACGAGTCACCGCGGAGCCTCCAGCTGTACGGCGTGGATCCCTACTACGTGGGTGAAGCGGTCAAGCGGCTGGTTAGCGAGGGCCGGGTCGATCACATCGACATGAACTTCGGTTGCCCCGTGCGCAAGGTCACGCGCAAGGGCGGTGGCGCGGCCATCCCCGTCAAGCCACGGCTGTTGCGCAACATCGTGCACGCGGCGGTGAGCAACGCCGAGCACATCCCGGTCACCATCAAGTTTCGCATCGGCATCAACGAGGAACACCACACGTTCCTCGACACCGGGCGCATCGCTCAAGACGAAGGCTGCGCTGCCGTGGGGCTCCACGCGCGCACTGCAGCTCAGCTGTACGACGGCGAAGCGCGCTGGGACGCGATCGGGACACTGAAGAGCGAGCTCAGTATTCCAGTGCTGGGCAACGGCGACATCTGGGAAGCGGAGGACGCACTGCGCATGATGCGCATGACGGGCTGCGATGGCGTCATCGTCGGGCGAGGTTGCCTGGGTCGACCCTGGTTGTTTCGCGACTTGGCTCACATCTTCGACGGTCGGCGACCTGAGAACCCGCCAAACCTTGGGCAGGTGATGGCGATCATGGTGCGCCACGCGGAGCTCCTGGCGTCGTGGTTCGGCGAGCGCATGGCGGTACGCTCCTTCCGCAAGCACACGACCTGGTACACCAAAGGCTTCCGCGGCAGCGCCGCCCTGCGCGGCAGCTTCATGAAGATCGAGAGCATCGACGACCTTCGGCGCATCGCGAGCAGCGTGGACCCAGAGCAAGCGTTTCCCCCCAGCGCCATGCGGGTTCCGCGCGGCAAGAGCTCCGGCACCCAGCAGGTGGCGCTGCCCGACGGCTACCTCGATAACCTCGAAGACGACACGCCTCCGGGGGCCGACGCCGAAGACGCCACGAGCGGCGGCTGATCGGTCCGTCGCCCGAAGCCCGGTTCCCCCCGGCAGGGCAAGGCCCCGGTCTAGGCGGGCGCGGGGGATCGCTCGCGGGGGGAAACCTCGCGCAAAAGCGAGCCTGCGGAGGCCTTCGGAGGCGCCCGTCTGTCTGGGCCGAAGCTGCCGGATTTCGGCGGCTTTCGTTGCTCGGTGGCGGCGTCGCTGCCAAACCGACAGGTCGCGTGACAGATCGCGCGAAAACCCAAGTTGGCTGGGCTCGTGCCCGCAGCTAGACTCTGCCTGCGAGTATGTCTGGCAACCTGGCAGAGCGGGGCTCAATCCTGGAATGGCGGTGGACGCCATTTTTCGCGTTGCTCACCCTCGCCCTGGTGGTCAGCCTGATCACCGCCCTGGTGGTGCCGTCGACGCCAGCTCAGCTGTTCGCTGCCCCCGAGATGACCAAGCTCAGCAGGCAGTCCGGCATTCCCACCCAGAGCGGCCTCGGCAGCACCTTGAGCCCGGGCGAGAGCGGCAACTCGAACGACGAAGTAGGCGCGACGGGGAGCGGCAGCAGCCGGCGCGGTAGTCTGCAGCGTCTTGCCGAGCGGAACCGAGGCGTGAGTTCACGACCCGCGCCGCCGCCTCAGCGCTTTGCTGAGCCGGTACGCCGGGAAATCCCCCCGCCTCCGGAGCCCGAGCTCTCCAACGACCGCAACGAGCCAGAGGAAGCGCCGGGCCAGGAGCAGGCCGATGAGCCAGAAGAAGAGGAGCCGGAGCAACCTGCGCAGGCTGGCGGCAGCGCCGGAGCCGGCCCCGACTCGGAGAGCGAGCAAGACGAAGAGGGACCACCCGCCCCGTCGGAGCGACCCAAGCTGCTGAACCCTGGCGTACTCCGCACGCTTCCCGGACTGCAGCGCTAACCACTGCTGTTTGGTCCTAGCTCGCCTTCCGCGGGATGCTGATGATGTTTTCGATCAGCACGCGCTTCATCCCCGTAAACTCACTCAGCCGATCCAGGCGGTCTTCACCGTAGGAGAGGTTGATGATCGCGAGATCCAGATCACAGATCCGGGCAAGGCTCGCTGCCTTGTTCGCCAGCTCGTTTGGGTCGCTGATCTCCTGAGCCATCGCCTTGAGGCCTTCGGAGCGAATCACACTCATCACCGCTTCGACCCAGTACGCCGAGAGTCCAATGCGGACGTGGGCAAGCCCGATGCGCATACGTGACTCGAAGTAGCCTTCGCCATACTCGCCCGCGAACAGCTCGGCCATCCACTGACGATGCGTGCGCTTGAGCTGGTCCACGCGCCCCTCGAGGAACTTCGCGGTATCGGCGTTGCGACCCAGCGTTTCGTAGAAGGCGTCGGTGATGGCCGGTCCCAGTCGCTCGAAGATTGGCGCCAGGCTCCTGAGGTTCTCCGCATCTCGCTCCGCGAACCCCAGGAACTGCTTGAGAGCCTGGAATGTCCCGTAGGTCGCGCTCATTCTAGTTTCCCCCCGGAATTGATATCGTCTTTGCCATGAGATCCACTCCGCACTTGAGTTCTTCGGCCCAGGCGATGAAGCGGCCGACCAGCTCCTTGCCCGGAAAGCGCGCGCCGTGTTGCGGCGCGATCATCTCCACGTCGAGCCCCTTGACCATGTTCGCCCAGAGTCGCATCGCGGCGTTGCAGGCCATGTAGCGCTCGTGGAATCCCTGCATGAACTCCAGGTGAGCATCGAAGTCGGTCACCACGTCGTAGTCTTGCCCGAGGGACGCACCTAGATCGCCGGTGTACAAGATCTTCGAAACCGGATCGTAGAGCTGGATGTTTCCGCACGAATGCAGAAAGTGCGCGGGCAAGATCAGGAGTTCCTGTCCCCCGAGCTCGAAGCGCATCCCCCCGTCAGGTACCCCCTTGAGCCGGTCGATGACCAAGCGGTCGAGACCAAAGTGTGGAATGAAGCGCTTCCAGACCGACGGCGTGAAGGCCACCGCGTCCGTGGTCATCAACCACCCGTTGGTCGCAGCCACGATGTCGGGGTCCTGATGAGACAGCAAGATGTACTTCAGCTCTGCCCCCTTGAGCACCGATGTCGTATCGGACAGCACGCGCGTGTAGATCTTGTGCCCCCCGGGGTCGAGGATCATGCCCTCCTTGCCGTGAACCACCACGTGCTGGTTAGCGGGAACCGCCTCGCCTTGGTCGAACACGGGCAAGAGAACGTTCTTGTGTGTGTCACTCTCGAACAAAACCGTACTCATCTCGCCCTCCTCAGTCCCCGACCGCGTTGGTCGCTGCGATCAGTTCTTCCAGTGCCTCGCGGATATCCTTTGGGAGCGGCAACTCTGCAGTCACCCCCAGCGTGAGCTGGGTGTCTCCAACCGCCAGACGTACGCCGGTGAGCCAGCGTCCGTCGAACTCCACACACACCGTGTGAGACTTGCCCGGAGACATCTGCGCGGCCTGGTCCAGCGCGAGCATCAAGCGCCCTCCGATCCCCTCGGCGACATCGGCCGTAAGCCGCCCACGGGCGGCCACGACCAAGCCCTGAGGCTCCATCAAGAACGCCGAGTCCGCCCGCGCGATACCCATGCAGCCGTCGAGCAGCTGGTTCCACGCTTCCGCTCCGAAAGCACGGTTCTTGCGTTGCCCAAGCTCCACACCACCTGGGATGAAGCGGCGCGCATCGAAGCGCACGTAGCGGGGGCGCGGGTCGAGGCGCGAGGCGTTCTGGCCATCATCGCGCAGGCGACGTGACAGCTGTACTGCGAACTCCAAATCAGAGGAGGGCACGCTCTGGTCGTACGACATCTTGCTTCTCCATTGGGGTGAGTTGATCCATCAGGCTTTCCACTTCGGAAGCCAACACTTCGAAGCGGCGTGCTTCGGGGGAGACAGGTCCCGACAAGAACCCGACGGGTAGTCCGCGCAAGCTCGCGTCAGCGAACACATTCGCGCGTGGAATAGTCGTGTCGGTGACCGCTTCGAAGCTGCTCCAGATGTCCATCATCACTGCGTGCGAGGCGTCGTTGTCACGCTCGACCATCGTCGGCAGGATCCCAAGCAGCTGAAGCTTGGGATTCTCACCACTGCGCACGCGATCGATCACTCGCAACACTTGTGAGGTCGACCGAAGCGCGAGGGGCTGCGCCTGAAACGGGATCAGCGCAAAGTCAGCTAGCATGAGCGCCGCGCGGGTGATCAGCCCAAGCCCGGATGGGTTATCCAGGATGGTGATGTCGAAGCCGCGCTCCACCTTCGCCAGCGTTGAGTCGAGAACACCATTCGACGCCAAAGCCAGCTCGAAATCACAGGCATCCGCCGGGTCCAGCCTGCCTCGCGGAAACAATGACAGGCGAGGCACCTTCGTCGGCAGGATGGCCTCCTCTGGCTGTATTTGCCCCATCAGGAGGTCTGCGAGGCCGACGAGCTCGGTGTCCCCACGCGACAGCGCATGGCCGATCCCGCCCTGCGGATCCAGATCGACGAGCAGTGTTCGGCGGCCACGCTCCGCAAGCGCGAGCGCCAGGTTCAGGGCAACCGTCGTCTTTCCGACGCCTCCCTTCTGACTGACTAGTGTGATTCTTCGTGACATGTTTCCACCCAGTAACCTGTGTTGTTCGCGCCCCGCGCGATCCCTACGGTTGGTTCCACGCGGCGAGGCGCGCCGCTAGCCATCTCCAGCTCAGTCTGCAGGTGGCTCCACGATCCCCATATCGCCGAGTCGCTTGAGGTTCGCCCGCACCTTCGGGTCGTCGGGGTTCAGCTCTCCAGCCTCTTGGAACGCCAGAAGGGCGACCGTGTAGCGCTTCGCAAGCAGAGCCTCGATACCTCGGTCCCACGCCTCGTTGAAGGCGCGCTCAGCCGGGCTGAGCTCAGGTTCTACTGGGAGCGCTGACTCGGCGTCATTGAACTCCAGCTCCACCTCGTCCACGGGAGTCCCGGCGCGAAGTACGCCCGAGCGCTGCTCGGGTCGCCACTCCTCAGCGGTTTCTCCAAGTTCATCAGCCTGGCGAGCCGCCTCCATCAGGAGCCACTCCCAGTTCCCTTCCAAGTTCTGCTCCGAAGGGCGCTCGAGCAGGGTCCGGCAACGCACCCCGCTGCCCTTCAGAAATGCGAGCCGCCGCAGCGCCGCGTCCCCCGTCCCGCTTTCATCCCGCGCGGAAACGACTTCACCCTTCCAGACGACGACCTCACCCAGACGTTGCCCAGCGCGTTCCACATCGACGACCACCGAGTGCCGTCCCATGCAAGCCAGCTGGAGGTAGTCGGGTACGGAGAAGGGGGCGATCTCCACGGAACTTCGGCTCTGACTCAGGCGCCGCTCGATCGCGCCACGCAGCTCCTCCAAGCTCACTGGCTTCTCCATCACGTCGACGTCGGCGTGCTGGGGGATCTGTGAGCGGTACGCCGTGAGATAGCCCGACGCGTAGATCACCGGGATCTGTAGCCGACGCTGACCCAGCTCCCCGAGTAGCTCGAGCCCGGAACGTCGTGGAAGGTCGATATCGGAGACGATGACGTCCGGTGGGCAGCGGTCGATCAACGCGAGCGCCTCTTCGAGCGAACCCGCATCCTCCACCTCGACACCAGAGAGCTTGGCGATTCCGCGCGACATTGAAGTCCGCAGCATCTCCTCGTCCTCGATTAGCAACACCAGGGCCATCGCCTACCTCGACCTCTGCCGCAGCTCAGAGCACCTTGCGGATCTCTTTGACCGCTCGACTCATGTCCAGAAAGATGAGCCCGAGCTTCGCCTCTGCCGTGGTCAGCGTGAGTAGCATCGTGCCTTCTGATGCTGTCACCATGACGGCGAAACCGTTGTCGCCACGGATCAGCACCTGCTGCAGGCCGCCGCGCTCGAGCTCGCTCGATGCGCGCGTGCCGAGACTGAGCAGTGTCGAGCTCATGCCAGCGACGCGCACTTCGTCCAGGTGCTGTGGAAGCGCGCTGGCGATCATCAGACCATCATCGGAGATGAGCGCGCTAGCCTCGATCTCCGGTGTACCTGACTGCAGCGATCGCAAGATGCGGTTGAGTTCCTCGGTCCTTGCCATGCTCCTCGTTCTCCTTCGTTTCTCGATGCACCGGTCGCGGCGCGCGCCATTCTCGGCGAGGCCAACAGCTGGCCCGCTAAAATCCACACGGATATGCTATGTCTAGACGTTCAGTTCAATGACTGGCGCGCGTCGCGCGCCGCGGCCCACGCGGAACAACCCGCTCGGGGATGCCGACGGAGATCTGCACTGCGGTCCCCTTGCCCAGTTCCGAGCGGATACTAAACTCGCCACCAGCCGAACGTACCGCGCCACTACACAGCGCGAGGCCAATGCCGGTGCCTTTGCTCTTCGTCGTGTAGAAGAGCTCGGTGCAGCGCTCGAGCACCTCTCGCTTCATCCCCTGCCCCGTATCCTCGACGCTCAGCGTGAAGCGCTTCGTTCGTAGGTCGAAGTGCCCAGCGACCTTGATTTGGTCACCTGCGTCGCACGCGTGCACCGCGTTGGTGATCAGGTTGAAGGCGATGGCCCGCACCACGGAGATGTCCATCGGCAGGAGCGGCATGTCCGTGATCGCGCTGACGACATCGATGCGGCGAGAGCGAGCCTGCGCCCCAAGCACCCGTACCGCGTCGCGCAGGGCGTGGTCCACGGCGGTGTTTCGCGCTCCCAGCAGTGAACGACCAACGGACCCGAGCCCTTCGAGGGTGAGCTTCATGCGCCGCATTTCAGTCAGCACGGCGTGCAGGTCTTCTTGGGTCGTGCCCTCAGGCAGCTCCTCCAGCATCAACTCGACGGACGTGCTGATCGCAGCCAATGGGTTCTTCAACTCGTGCAAGACGGACGGCAGGATGTCGCTGACAGCGGCTAGACGCAGCAGCCGGTCCCGCTCCTCGCGCAGCTGCTCGAGTCCGGTAATATCGCGGAAGACCACGGCATACTCGGCGCTCCCCGGTTGATTGGCTTCGAGGCGGGTCACATCGAAGCCGAAGACACGCCCGCTGTCTTCGGAGGCGTGCCCCGTTGCCCGCTCTTCGCACGCATCGCCCGCTGCCCGGCGGATCTCATCCATCGAGACCAGCACGTCTTCAACCTGCATGCCGATCAGTTGCTCCGAGTAGCGACCCAGGACGCGTACCGCGCTCTCGTTAGCCAGGACGATGGTGCCCTCGGCGTCGAGTCCGATCACTGCAGCGGGCAGCGCGCCGAGAATTCGTGCGTGTTCCTGAGCGGTCATTTCGTGAAGCGCATTTTCTGTGCGAATCAGCTTGAGCGCGACGGTCATGCCTCCCCGTTGTGCAACTGGTAGGCCAGCGCATGAACACACCGTGTTTGCGCCGTTTCCGTACGCAATCGACCAAGACGCCAACGCACGCGTCGGTATCCGCCAGTCCGAGATGGACAGGCGTCAAGAACGGACAGCCGGTTTCGACGACTTTGCGCGGTATTCGCCGAGATTGCAGCTTCAGCGCGAACTGGTTGCGCGAATCGTGCCATCAGTTGTTTCCGCATGGCATACCGCGCAAGGGTTGGCGCTCTTCGACGCGCTGGAGCGCAAGGTGTGCGGGCTTTGGGTGGTTCTCGGGCGTCTGCGCTGGTGGTCCTCACCCCCAAACACCTACCCAACCCGACAGGTCGCTGAGCGGAACCAACTCCAGCGTGTGGGGAGTGGGGCTACTCGTCGATCCAGCGGCGCAGGCGCTCCATTGCGCGCCGGTCGGCCTTGGTGGGTCGCCCCGCTCCACGGTCACGGACCGGGATCTCTTGCATGCGCTGTTCGCGCGGGGGCGGCGGTGGGGAATGATCAACGTACAGCTCCCGCGCAGGTACGGGCGCAAGTCGCTTCTCAGCCAGCTGCGCAACCTCCAAGATCACCAGTCCTCGCGGGGCTTGAGCGCGCACTTGGTCTCCGACCTTGAGCTTCGCGGCAGGCTTGGCGGCCGCGTCGTTCAGCTTCACCAAGCCGCCGGTGCAAGCGGCTGCCGCAGCGGTGCGTGTCTTGTAGAGCCGCGCCGCCCACAGCCAGCGATCGAGTCGAACGGACTCCATTGCGAAGCTATAGCACCGCGCGAGGCGGTGGTTGGAATGCCGTGACTCGGGCCGACGTCTGGGGTGAACTTCGAGCGTGGACGAGGACGCAGCGCTTGGGGAGTTCGAAGCCTTGGTCGGAGCGCTCGAGACGCTCGCGAGACAGTTCTCGGCCTTCGACGAACTCGAGTTCACCGCCTCCATCAACGACGCGATGGACGAAGTCGACCTGGAAGAGCCGGGAGGCTGGCCATCACTCGTTGCGTTGCTCAGCGTGTGGCCGGTCGAATTGCTCGGGCAACTGCTGGATGCCGTGGAGCACGACCCGGACCTGCACGGGGCACTCTTGGTGCTCGATGACGAGGCAGCAATCGACACGTTGTCTGCCCTGGGCTCGGATCCGGTCGACCTCGTAACTCGGTTCCAGGCAGCAACTTCCCTGCGTCCGACGACGCCTTGAGCGAGGCTTAGCGGAGCGTGCGCCTCGTAGTAGCCTGCGCCCGATGATCACAGCCAGCCGCCAGCGCGAAACCGCCAGCAACGTGCAGGAGTTCCCCGTCCTGCCCACCAAGGTTCACCCCAGAGACGAGACCTTCGTCAGCAACCGCACGGCAAACCTCGAGGTGCTGGGCAAGGTCGATGAGCTGCTCGCCAAGGCACGCGCCGGCGGTGGCCCCAAGTACGTCGAGCGCCACAAGAACGCGGGCAAGCTCTTGCCACGCGAGCGCGTGGAGTTGTTGCTCGATCGCGACTCCCACTTCCTCGAGCTGTGTCCCCTGGCTGGCTATGACATCAGCGGCAACTCGCCAGGCGCTGGCAACATCGGTGGCATCGGCGTGGTTAGCGGCGTCGAGTGCTTGATCACCGCGACCGAAGCCACGCTGAAAGGCGGCGCGGTGAGCGAGTATGCGTGCTCAAGAGCCATCGCCTCGCGGAAATCGCCGAACAGAATCGCTTGCCCGCGATGCACCTGGTGGAGAGCGCGGGTGCGGACTTGCTGAACCAGAGCAAGATCTTCGTGCCCGGCGGTCGCACCTTCCGTGATCTTACGCGGCGCTCGGAGCGAGTGCGTGCCCACAGTATGCCTCGTGTTCGGCAGCTGACGGCGGGCGGCGCCTACATCCCCGGCATGAGCGACTACACCGTGATGGTGAAGCAGCAAGCCCAGGTCTACTTGGCGGGACCACCCTCGTGAAGATGGCTACGGGGAGGAGACCGATCACGAGAGCCCGGCGGCGCCGAGATGCACTGGAAGATTTCTCCGGGGGTGAGCGACTACCTGGCAGAAGACGAAGCCGACGCCATCCGCCTGGGGCGCGCAGAGATCATGGCGCACCTGAACTGGCACAAGCACGGCCCGACTCCGAGTCGTGAGGTGGAGCCACCGCTCTATTCCTCGGAGGACTTGCTCGGCATCGCTTCAGCGGACTTGCGCGTGCCGTTCGACGCGCGCGAAGTGATTGCTCGCATCGTGGACGGCTCGCGCTTCAGCGAGTTCAAGCCGCTCTACGGTAACACCCTGGTCTGTGGCTGGGCGTTTCTCCACGGATACCCTGTCGGCATCCTCGCAAACAACGGCGTGCTGTTCAGCGAGAGCGCCACCAAGTGGCGCCCAGTTCATCCAGCTGTAACCAGAACGACGTGCCGCTGATCTTCTGCAGAACATCAGCGGCTTCATGGTCGGCAAGAAGTACGAGCAAGAAGGCATCATCAAGAACGGCGCCAAGCTTCATCAACGCCGTCAGCAACAGCAGCGTCCCTGCCATCACCATCATGATGGGCATGAGCTACGGCGCAGGGAACTGATGCGGTCATGCCCTATCAGCCACGCTTCCTCTTCACCTGGCCGAGTCACCGCATCGCGGTGATGGGCGGCGTTGTGCTCGCAGGCGTGCTCGAGATCATCCAGCGCGGCGCCGCCGCGAAGAAGGGCACTGAAGTCGACGAACAGCAGCTCGAGATGATGAAGAAGATGCTCGAGATGCAGATCGACAACGACAGCAATCCGCTCTTCTCCACGGCCCACCTCTGGGACGACGGCATCATCGACCCCCGTCACACCCGAGACGTGATCGCCATCAGCCTCTCAGCCGCGCTCAACGCCAAGGTCCAGGGCAGCACGAGCTGGGGTATTTTCCGCCACTGATCAGATCGTCGGCGGATACGGCGCGTTGTGCTCAGGGAACGCCTCGGGTCGATTGAATGCCGCCTTCACGCTGGGGCGCAGCAGCACGACCAGCCCGAACACGCCGAGCGCCGTCCCGAGAGGCATGTTGAGAAGGATGAACGCAGAGCCAATGATGCACAGCACGTGGCGCTTGCGCTGCCCCAGGCTGCGTCCGGTCGCGATTGAGAGTGTTGCCAAGAGCCAGAGCCACAGCGAGATCAAGATCCCGACGCCAATGAAGAACCACGGCACGGCCTCGGCAACGGGTGGCGTGCTGCTCCTGGAAAACGCCGGGTCATTCAGCATCAGGCTGCCCATCACTACGTAGATGCCGCCCGCGAAGCCGACCAGCACCTGAAACCCGCCGTACACGTAGAATAGGATGCTGAGCACCTTCAGGTGCTCGCGATCGGCGGGTGTGAGCTGAGGCTCCATGACGCAAGACTAGTACGAGACGCCGGCTGAGGGCGTCGTCCCGCTACTCATACTGCACAGCCACCGATGAGTTCCCCGGCCTGGCGCGGTCTAACCCTCGAGACCGCACAAACCCCGGAGAACTCTCATGCAAAACGTCGCCCTCGCAGCCGTCACTCCCGCCCCGAACTCCAGCGCGTCGCCCTCACGGGCGGCGAAGATCGGCGGTTACATCCTGAGCGGCCTGCCGGTCGCCTTCCTGCTGATGGACGCCACGATGAAGCTCGCCGCAAGCCAGCCCGCGGTCGAAGGCACTCGGAAGCTCGGCTACGACCCAGCAGTGCTGCTCCCCTTGGGCGTGACTCAGCTCGTGTGCCTCATCGTCTACCTGTTCCCGCGAACCTCGGTGCTCGGCGCCATCCTCTGGACCGGCTACCTCGGCGGCGCCGTCGCGACCCACGTGCGGATGGGCGATCCATGGTTGAGCCACATCCTGTTCCCCGTCTACCTCGGTGTGATGCTGTGGCTCGGCCTGTGGCTGCGGAGCCCAGCCCTGCGTGCGGTGGTTCCCCTGCGGCACGGCTAAGAACCTGCGCTTCCACGAGGTCTCGACGAGAGAGCGCGCGCAGAGGTTTGAACTGACTTCCCCCGCGATAGCCGGTTAGTCTTCCCACCGGAGGCGGGCATGACATTCGTGGTGAACATCGAGCGCGACGACGGCGCCGCACTGGACGGCTCTCTCATCGAAGAGGTGATGGACGAGATCCTCCACGGCGACCCCACGAACAAGGGCTGGATCCTCCGGGAGCGAAATGGCGAGCCGTGGTGCGCCGTGTTCTGGATGCGCGAGAACAAGCTCTCCTTGGATGTGAGCTGGGCGAGCCCCAACGCGCCACGCAACGCCGTGAACGCGATGGAGCTCGGCATCAAGCTCGCCGAGCAGCTCGGAGCCACAGCCACCGAGGATATGAGCTTCACTCGGCTCAACCTCGAGGCGCTGGACGAGCTACTGAACACCGACAGCGAGTTCTCCCAGGAGCTCGCACGCATGTGGCAGAGTACCCGCGCCACCGTCCAAACCGAGCTCCGGGCGCCCCTCGAAGCCCCGATCCTCGGGGATATGGTGAGCGAGTTCTACGCCTTCATGTTCGCTCCGAAGCGCGGCTTCTTCTCGAGCAAGAAGCTCAACGTGCTCGATCTGCTGGCGACGCTCGGACAGAGCTTCACCGTGCATAGCCAAAAGGGTTGCCATGTGCTCGAACACCGTGAGCTCGGGCAAGGAACAGTCCAGCTCCTCGAGCTGCCGAAAGGCGAGCTCACCGTGAGGCCCTATTGGTCCAACTTGCCCTTCAAGGTGCTGGCGCAGCAAACCCTGGGCGTCGTCCGGCGCATCAGCGAGGAAACGAAGATCCTCCCCACTCACAACGGTCGCCACGTCGACACCGCGGCGCTCTCGGAGATCGAATCCGAGAGCACCTGGGCGATGGACTATCTGTTGTGGCTGCAGTCGAGGGAGGGTTGAGTGGGCAACGACTATGTCTTTCTCAATGTGTTTCTACATGAGAATGGGAGAGCCTACGTCAGCATCGACGTCACACGCCAAGCGGACCAGCTTCCAGAATTCATCGATGTGAGTTTCGACGCAGTGAACTCACCTGCGACACTGGCTCCTCACCTCGAACACGCGTTACCAGGTCAGGACCTGCGGCTCACTAAACACAGGCGCGGCTGCCGTAGGCAGCGCGGGGCTAGGCAGCCGATCTACAACGGCAGCGTGAGGTACGCGCGCAAGCCCCAGAGAAAATCCCAGTTGAGCGGCGGTGTCTCGCGCTCTCCCTCGGCCTGAAAGGTCTTGAAGTAGAAGAAGGTCATGCCACCCACCGTCGCTTCGATTCCGCCGAGCAGCGTGGGCGCGGTCTTGAGCAGCGGATGCAGGTAGCCGAACGTGAGGTCGCCCTGCACGTAGCCGATCAGCCAGTCGTCAGGTAGCGCGTCGTTCAGGCTGTAGTCCTCGAGCAGTTGCACCTCCCCCAAGCCGACCTGGCTCGAGAGGCTGCCGTAGAACTTCGTCGGCGTACGGTTCGTGTCGCCCCCGAAGGCGAGCCCTGCCCCACGGAAACGCGCATCGAAGACCAGCTCATCCAGCACCAAGTCGTCGACGCGCACTTGATAGGGCTTCGAGTAGCTGGTCAGCCCGAGGCCAAAGTAAATCTCGGGGAAATCGCCCTTCGGCACTTGCACGATGCCCGTGGGGTCCTTGTCGTGGTTGTACTTCACGCCGACGATGAAGCTCTCGAAACCACTGACCATGGTGAGCGGCTCGGTCGTCAACGGGAAGTCCGTCGTCGGCTGATTCGGGCTCGCCGAGTGGGGGATCACGCGCACGGGCTGCTTGGGCGTCACCGTGGTCTCGAAGGCGCGCGTCTCGTAGCGAAAGATCGGCTCCCAGATAAAGCTTACCGCAGGGAAACCGATGACCCCCAGGGCCTTGGTGAGCTTCGGCGCGAGGTTGCCCGCGCGGGCCGTGATCGCAGCCTCCGGCCGACTAGGAGCTGCGGCGGAGTTCGACTCGAAGTAGCCGTGGTGGAGCGTCACCCAGCCAAAGAAGCCCACGCCGACATCCACGCTCCAGGTATAGTAATTCTGCGTGGAAACATCTAGAGCTGGGTAGCCTTGTGGGCGCCAGCCGCGGTACGCCCCACCAATGCCTGGATCGATACGCAAGCCGCCGCCAAGGATGCGGATCGGGTACTTGGTCTCTGGAGCCTTCGGCTGGGTGGCGGCGTTGGGATCCCCTGACCAGTAGCCACGCTGCTCGGGTGTGCGACGGGGCGGCGCCTTCTTCGCCGTCTTGGCCTTGGTTTTCTTCTTCTTTTTTGGGGGAGAGGAGCGCTGCTTGGACTTCAGCCCCTGATCGACGTGGTGTTCGACCTCGCCGCCAATGGTCTGCGCCGCGGCCGGTGAAGCGCCACCCAAGCCAACCAGCAGCACAGCGCTGGCACACACGCGGATGCGTGGAAACGCGGCTGGAAGCGGAGATTGGACCATGAAACGCTGAGTCTAGTGTGCAAGCGGGCCAGAGGTTAAGCGGAGGTATCCCAAGCGACGGTCGCTCAGTATGCTCGCAGCATGCCTCACTCCCCGTCGACCGCCGGCTTCACGAGGCCACCTCGGGAATTTCTCGAGAATCTCAGCGGCGCGCACGACGCTGCGGGGAGGTATCGCAGCCACCGGCTGTGTTTCGCCCATCGCGGTGGCTCGCTGATGTGGCCCGAGAACACGCTCGAGGCCTTCAGCGGCGCTCTGGACCTCGGATGCTCGCACGTCGAGAGCGACGTGCATCGCACTCGCGACGGACACCTCGTGCTGTTCCACGACTCTCGGGTCGAACGCACGACCAACGGCTCGGGTTTCATCCGTGACTTCACGCTGCGCGAGTTGAAGCAGCTGGATGCGGGCTATCGCTTTTACCAGGACGGTCGCTACCCGTTTCGTGGCAAGGGCCTGACGATTCCAACCCTCGAAGAGGCGCTCGAGCGTTTCCCCGGTGTGCGCCTCAACCTGGAGCTCAAGCAGCGGGAGCCCGACATCGTGCGACCCATGTGGCAGCTCATCGAGCGCCGCGGCCTCCACGACCAACTGCTGATCGCAGCGAGCTTCGATGCGCTCGTGCAGGATTTCCGTGAGGTATCGCGAGGGCAAGTGGCTACATCGGCGGGCACCCGGGAGAGCCTGCGCTTCTTGATCGCCGCGCGGCTCGGGCTGTGGCGCTGGGAAGCGCCCCCTTACGACGCACTCCAGCTGCCGGTTAAGGTCGGGATGGTGCCCGTGGTGACCCGACATTTGGTCGACGTAGCTCACCGCCAGGGGATTCAGGTCCACGTCTGGACCATCGACGCGCCGGCAGAAATGCGAGCGCTGTGGCGCCTCGGGGTGGACGGAATCATGTCGGATCGCCCAGATTTGCTCGTGGACAGCGCGCGTAACTGCTGATCACTCAAGGTCCAGGCCCGGAGCCCGTTCATTGAGGGCGTGACCTACCGCACGCTACGCCAATCGGACCACCCGCAGACCCAGAGCGGGATCTTCCTCCGAGATGGGTCCCGCTCGGCGCAAGCGCCAAACCTGCTCGACTTCGTCGACGAGCTGCGCTGGCTGACCACACCCGCGGTGGCGGCGGCGGTGGTCGATCCGCTGCGCGGCTCCCAGGGTGACGGGGTGATCGCGAGCAGCAGCGAAGTCACGACGTTGTTCGAGTCGCGGTTGCGGCTGTGGCTCGCGCACGTCGAGCGCAGCCTGATCCTCGAAGTTCCGAGCTGGCTGGCGCCGACGCTCGGCTGCATGCAGGCGATCGCGGTGCCGATGTGGACTCCCGTGCGCCGGGTCGGGGTGCTCGCGTTGCCCGATCCGGCAGCTCGCCGTGGGGTCTTGCTACGCGAAATCGAGCGCCGCGCGACGGACTTCGCGTTGCGCATCGAGAATCACGACCGCCGCGCCCAGCTCGATGAGCTGCGGCGGGCGAGCTTGGCGTCACGTCCCGCCAGCATGCGCGGCGCCTGGCAGCGGCTGTCTCTCCCTGTCAGCGCCGTCCGCCATACAGACACGCCAAGACTCCCGGTGGAGTCGGTGCGCAACTCGATGACGCGCCTACGCGCCCCGCGCCCAGCCGAGGTCAGACTCAGTCAGACACCTTCGAGCCGCGCCGTCGGGCAGGAGCGCTGAGCCAGAATCGGCTTCCAGCAAAGGGAAACCGGCAGCTGCGCTGGAATCCAGTTTCAGCGCGCCCGGCGTACCCAAGGGGACAAGCTTGAGTTAGCGTCCGTCCTCATGCATCGCGTCAGCCGCATCCTGGTTGCTAACCGTGGAGAAATCGCCGCCCGAATCATGCGTACGGCGCATCAGATGGGGGTGGGCACGGTCGCTGTCTTCAGCGACGCCGACCGAGATCTGCCCTTCGTGCGGCTCGCGGATCAGGCGGTAGCGCTCGGTGGCTCAGCTGCCAGCGAGAGCTATCTCCGCGTGGATAAACTGATCGCCGCCGCCAAGCAGGCCGGCGCCGATGCGGTGCACCCGGGCTTTGGTTTCCTGGCGGAGAACGCCGAGTTCGCTGAGGCGTGTGCTGCAGCAGGCCTGACGTTCATCGGCCCGAGCGCCGAGGCCATCCGCAAGATGGGCTCCAAGAAGGTGTCCAAGGGCCTGGTCGGTGCGGCGGGCGTGCCGGTCATCCCCGGCTACGAAGGCGATGACCAGAGCACCGCCACGCTGGTCAAGGAAGCGCTGAAGATCGGTTTCCCGGTGCTAGTGAAGGCCAGCGCGGGCGGTGGCGGTAAGGGCATGCGCGTGGTGGAGCGCGAAGCCGACCTCGAACCCGCCATCGAAGGCGCCAAGCGCGAAGCGAAGAGCTCCTTCGGCGACGACACGCTGCTGATCGAGAAGTACATCACGTCGCCTCGTCATGTCGAAATTCAGATCCTCGGGGATCAACACGGCAAGCTCTTGCACCTGTTCGAGCGCGAGTGCTCAATCCAGCGGCGCCATCAGAAGATCATCGAGGAGACGCCCTCCCCCGCCCTGAACCCGGAGTTGCGCGATCGCATGGGCAAGGCAGCCGTGGCGGTCGGTAAGGCGGTGAACTACTACAACGCGGGAACCGTCGAGTTCATCCTGGATCCCCAGGGCAACTTCTACTTCTTGGAGGTCAACACCCGCCTCCAGGTCGAGCACCCCATCACCGAGGCGGTGACGGGCGTGGACATCGTGCGCGAGCAGATCCGCGTGGCGCGTGGCGCCGCGCTGGAGCTCGAACAGCAGAGCCTCAGCCTGAACGGCGCTGCGGTGGAGTGCCGCGTCTACGCCGAAGACCCTGCCAATGGCTTCTTGCCCACGACGGGCACGGTGGCCGACTTCTGGCTACCCGCCGTCGAGGGACTGCGCGTCGATGCGGGCATCGAGAGCGGCAGCGAGATCGGCATCCACTACGATCCGATGTTGGCCAAGGTGATCACCTGGGGGCAGGACCGCCAAGAGGCGATCTCTCGCATGCAACGCGCGCTCGCGCTGGGCAGCATCCAAGGCCTGAAGACGAACACCGCGTTCCTGCTCAAGGTGCTCGAGCACCCGGAGTTCCAAGCAGGCAACACCCACACCCACTTCATTCAGCAGCACCTGAGCGACGCGAGCAGTGAGTCTGGGCCGAGCGCGGAAGCGTTCGCCATCGCAGCGTTGGCGCTGCACGAGGCTCGGCGCCGGGAGCAGCGCCCGCTGCCCGCCCTCGAACCCGGGTTCCGCAACAACCGCTTTCAGCGCGAGTGGCTCGAGCTGGCGCATGCGGGTGAAGCGACTCGGGTGGAGTACCAGAATCGGGGAGGCGGAGAGCTCGAGCTGAGCGTCGGGGACACCCAGCTGACGTGCCGCGCGCTGGCTTGGGACGCGGCCGAGCACCGGCTGCGCTACGAACTCACCCAGGTCGAAGGCGCTCCGATGCGGCGCAGCGCTCGGGTGTTGATGCGCGGCGACCAAGTGTTCGTGGCTGGCATCGCGGGCTCTGCCGCGTTCTCCGTGGTGCCCCGCTTCAAGCGCGCCGAAGCCGAGGTGGAAGCCGGCGCGTGCATCGCGCCCATGCCAGGCAAGGTCGTGAAACTCCTTGCGGAAACGGGCAAGGCAGTGGAAGCCGGTCAGGTCTTGGTGATCCTCGAGGCGATGAAGATGGAACATTCCGTCAAAGCCGCGGAGGCGGGCGTGGTCAAAGAGGTGCGTGTCGCCGAAGGAGACCAGGTCGAAGACGCGAGCGTGCTCGTGGTTGTTGGGCCGGCGGACGCCGACTAGCCTCCCCCGTATGCTCCGCACCGCTCCGGCGTTCGCTTCTCTGGGGCTCTTGCTGCTCGTTGCTGGCTGCTCAGCCAGCACGACGGCGCCAGCACAGTGCCCGCCTCAAGCTAGCGCTACGGCGCCAACAACGCCTGCCCCGCCAAGCGTCTCCGCCGCAGCGGACACGCTCAGCGACGCCGACCTGGGCATCGAGGTCACTCCCGTCTTCGAGCCTCCGAGTTTCTTGGTGCGGCAACACGTCAGCGCACGTGTCGACAGCAAGCGCTTCAGCATCCAACAGCTCCCCCCGAACGACCTGCTCAGCATCGAGCGCATCTTCCCTGATGGTCATCGAGAGCCACTCAGCGCCGTCCCAACAGGGAACGGTCTGTCGGTGTCACTCCCAGCCAAGCAGAGCATCACCCTCGAGTACCGGGTGAAGGCAGCAGACTTCTCCCCCGACGCGGTCGAACTCAACGCGGTAAACCCCAACTCCGTCCGCGCCTCTGCCGAGCGCTTGCTCCTGCTCCCCGACGAGCACTCCGACGCCCAGCTCAGCGTATCCCTGCGGATTCATTCAGACAATCTCAGCGTGCCCCAAGGCGCGGCGTCGAGCCTCGGCGTGGGCGAAGTGCGCAGTCGAACGCTGAGCGCCCGCAGCCTGCGCCAGATCAGCCTCGTTGCTGGCCCCCTTGGCTCCGCGCGCTTCGCGGGCCCCGAGGGACAAGACGAGACGGCTTGGGTGGGGTACACGAGCTTCGACCCGCGACTCGTCAGCGCCCAGAACGCTGTGTTCCGCAGCGCCATTCGCGAGTACTTCGGTGACCTGCGGAGCACACCGCTGACTGTGCTCATACTGAGCGACGGACGCCCCGTTGGGGACTACGAGGTGGCGCGGCGTAGCTGGAGCGTGCTCGTGCACGTTGCCGCAGGGCAACCTTGGGATGGGACGCTGTCTCTGGCCGTCTCGCAAGCCATCGTGCGCGAGTGGCTCGGCGGGCGCCTGTGGCTGGGTCCGTCAGAGGATGCGACCGGTCAGCTCTGGTTCAACGCGGGCTTCGCGCGCTACGTCGCCCGCGAGGTGGCCTTCCGCATGGGGCAGCTCGAGCCTGACGAGTACGCCGCCGAGGTCGAGAGTCTGACCGCCATCGTGCGCAGCGCGCCGGAGCGCAAGCTTGACAACGCAGCGCTCGCGAAGGCTGCTCGAGCGGGCAAGCCCGGGGCAATCGCCCTGAGCATCGCGCGAGGTGCACTGTGGGCGAGCGATCTGGACGCGAAGCTGCGGGCTCTGCCTCGTACTGGCGCGAAAGCCGCGGAGACGCCGCCCCTGCTCGCTCAGATCCTCAGGGAAACATATCGAGCGGCGGTGGGTGACGACCGCACCCCAGGTAAGCCTCAGCGCGTGGAGGACCTGCTCAGCCGACTCGAGGCGCAGCTGCCCGACGTGCGTCAGCGCTTTGATAAGTGGATCATCAAGGGCGAGCCCGGAGACCTCGCAGCTCAGGCGCTCGGCCCATGCTTTCGCCAGGTGCCCCGCAGCTTCCCGTTGTTCGCTCTGGGTTTTGAGCTGGACGACGCGCGAGCCATCGTCGGCCTCGACGCGAAGGGGCCCGCCGCAAAGGCCGGCTTGCAAGTCGGTGATCGCATCACGGAGCTGCACTACGCCGCCGGGAACGCGCGCCTGCCGGTGCGCCTGCGCTACCAGCGCGGCGACGACCCGCCGAAGACGCTGTCCTACCTGCCCCAGCAAGGCAGCGTGAAGGGCCGCGGCTGGGACGTGATCCCAAGCATACCAAGAGAGCGCTGCGTACGCTGAGGCCCACACCTCGCACCTCTACGCGCCACAAACTCGGCCGCTTGCTATGTACGATGGTAGCCGCAAGGCATGCGGCCGAATCAACTTGCAGCCCGCTTATCGAAGCTCGCGCTGACCGGGAGCGTCCTCACCCTTGGAGGCCTCACCGGTTGCCGAGGGGAAGCGCCGCCAGGCGCCAAGGCGGAGCCGGCTCCGGTTCACCTCGAGGTGCGCGTCGAGAACAACCAAGCCGCCATCGAGCGCCTGAGCGAAGCGGAAGCAGCAAAGCCGTTGCCTCGCAAGCCGCAAAAGGCCTCCGCAGAGCCAACGCAGAAGCAACCGCCTGAGAAGCAGCCAACCGAGGTCGCTCAGCGCGATCCCTCACCCCCAAAATCCGAGGCGGTGCCGAAGCTGGGGGATGAGAAGCAGGCAGGCGCGGCGCGCGAGCTGAACGGTGGCGATGACGACGGCGCGGACACGAGTCAAGCTCAGAAGAGTCCCCTGGTCCCCGTAGGCTTTTCCCTGGGGCAAGAATCCAGGAGCGACTCCGTCATCCCTCAACTGCTGGACGCTCAAGGCGAGCTGCTGCCGCAGACGAAGGACCTGCCAGGCACCGACTCGGCGTTCTTCAAGCAACTCGGGCCGACGCTGTTCAAGGCCATCGTCGACAACAACCCGGAGCTGATGCTGCCCTACTTCATGCCTCTCGCCGTGTACGAGAAGCTGAAGGAGAGCAAGAATCCGCCGCGAGACTGGAAGTTCCGCCTGTATGGTCAGCTCAAGCGCGACATCGAGAGGTACCACCGCGCCCTGGGGCGGAATCGTGAGCGCGCCCACTTTGTCGCCCTCGACGTCGTGCCGGAAGACGCGCTCTGGATGAAGGCCGGGCGCGAATACAACAAGCTCGAGTACTATCGACTGTTCGGCTCCAGCCTGCGCTACGTCGATCAACGCGGCCGCGAGCGGCGCTTCGACGTCTCAGCGCTCTTTTCCTGGCGTGGCGAGTGGTAGGTCGTGCACCTGCACGGCTTGAAGTAATCCCGCGGCGCGCGCGACGCACACCGACACTGCCAAGCTGCAACTCGACTGAACGCGGCGCGAATTGCGCCTCCTTGGCTACCGACGCGTCGCGGACCTCATGATAGCGAGGCAACATGTCAGCGTCGCGCCGTGAATTCGTTGGGCTGGGCCTCAAGCTCGCCGCCGTCTCACTGCTTGCACCGGGAGCGCTCGTGGGCTGTGGTCACGCGCCGCTCAGCGTCCCTCCCCAAGCGCCAAGCAAGGGCGCGAGCAACCCGAAGCTCGTGATTCAGGAGCTCGGAGACTTCGAATGTCCGTTCTGCGCCGAGGTTCAGCCGGTGCTCGAGCAGGTGCTCGACCACTTCGGAGATCAGGTGCGGATCGTGTGGCGCGACTATCCCTTGAGTCACATTCACCCCTACGCGATGCAGGCCGCTGAGGCTGCGCGCGAAGTTCGCGCCCAGCTGGGAGAAGAAGGCTTCTGGCGCTACCACCACCTGCTCTTCATGCGCCAGGATGCGCTGAACCGCCAAGGGCTCGAGAGCTTCGCCAAGAAGCTCGGCGGGATCGACATGACGCGCTTCGCTCAAGCCCTCGACAATCAAACCCACAAGGCAGCAATCCTCGCGGAAAAGGCCGAGGTGGACAAGCTCGGCATCGACCGCCTGGGCACGCCCGGCTTCTTCGTTGGGGACGAGGTGATCATCGGCGCCCAGCCATTCGAGGTCTTCCGCGACGTCATCCAAGAGCAGCTGGGGCAGACCGCGGGCTAGCATGCTGTTCTGGATCCCGGACCTGCTGGACGCGCGCACCCTGGAGGCGTTTCGCGAGCGCATCGAAAAGCTCCCGTTCAAGGAGGGGCGCGCGACGCTCGCGCGCGGCGATGGGGACGCGAAGCACAATCAGCAGCTCGACAGTCAAGACCCAGAAGCCCAAGCGCTGGGACGGGAGATCGTCGAGCGGCTGCTGGGTCACCCAGAGGTACGACGCATCGCGATCCCCCGTTCCGTGCGGCACCCGCTGATCGCGCGCTACACGCAGGGCATGCACTTCGCGCGTCACGTCGATCTGCCCGTGATGGGCGGCGCTAGCCCAACGCGCACTGACTTTGCGTGTACCTTGTGGCTTTCAGAACCGGAGAGCTATGAAGGCGGGGAGCTAGTGATTCACGCAGGCACGGACACCCAGCGGCTCAAAGGAGCCGCGGGCAGCCTGTTGCTCTACCCAGCATGCTCACTACATGAAGTGACGCCCGTAACGAGCGGCACTCGTCTGGTAGCAGTGACCTGGCTGCAAAGCCTGGTGCGCGACCACGAAGCGCGCCGCATGCTCGCTGAGCTCGACGACGTGCGGCGTGGGCTAGATCCCGAAGCCGAGACCGCAGAGCGCCTCGCGGCGCTCTACAATCAGCTATTACGTTACCACGCGGAAGTGTGATCAGGGGTCGTAGCGATAGACCGTGACGTCACTGGTCAGTGAGCTAGACATGCGGAACATGCCCACGCCTGGAGCGATGAAGCCGCCGCTTGCGGGGTTGGCTGGGGTGCTCTGGGGAGCCCAAGTCCAGGCCGGCTCGGTGTAGAAGCCTTGGGCGTTCAGCGACCCGCCTCGGAAGTGTTGCTCGTCGTAGAAGTAGTCGTCGACGATCTGGAGTGAGGAGCTCGTGGTGTCGAACCCGATGATGCGTGATTCGCTGAACACCGGGCGCGTCAAGGCAACTGGCTGAGTGTTTGGCAGTGAGCCGTCGGCGCTGCCGGTGAGCGTGGGTAGATCGTAGATGCGCAGCTCGTCTGACTCACCGACGATCCAGACTTGATTCGATCCGGGCGGAGCAACCGCCGCGTGGACGTAGTACATCGAACTCGTGCCGACGAATGTGTCCGTCACGGTGCCGAAGCTCAGCTCGTGGGCGTTCAAGCGCAGCGAACCGGTCCCCACCGCGACGCTCCAAAGCTGCATGTTGGTCAACGGATCCGCCGCGGACCAGCCGGGTAGCGTTTGTACGAAGGCCGGTCGAGGAATGGTGTTGTCGAACTCCACGTTGGAACCGATCTGGGCACAGGTGGACGCGTCGTAGACGCTCACCCTCTGCAGGCCCTGCACCGTACTCAGGATCATCACGACGGAGCCAGAGATCGGAACAATTTGGTCAAGGTAACCTGGATTGGTGACGTCAGCGAGAGGCGACGGGTTGAGGTCGCAGGTGGAGACATAGCTATAACGAGGAGCAGACGGTCCCTCGCGGAAACTCAGCGCGTTGAGGTTGTCGGTGGTTTGCAGGCCCAGCGCAACTTCGTCTACGAGCAGCGTGTTCGTACCGCTGCCATCGGAGCCGTAGATGTCGCCTGGCACTTCGTCGAGGGCGTTCTGATCGGCCACGGCGCTGCCGCTCACACCCTGGGCGCCGGAAACCACGCTAAACGCCACGGCTTGGGGCGCCCCCACGCCGGTCACGATCAATGCGTCTACGTCGTCTCCGGGCGCGAGCCCGAGCTGAGCGCAGGTGTAGACAACCTCGTTCGTTCCGTCGAGCGCGGAGCGGTAGATCGTGCAGCCGCGCTCATCCAAAGGTGTCCCCGCGACGGCGCTGCCGCTGACACCTTCTGAGTTTTCCTCGACGGAGAAGTAGACGGCTTGCGGCGTCCCGACTTCAAGCTCGAGCGCGTCCAGGTCGTCGCGCTCTGGAGGATCCTCGGTGTAAACGAGTCCCAGACTGTCCTTCAGATAGTACGCAGCGTTGTAGCCAACGTCTTCGCCGCCTTCGGTGACAACGGCATGGCTGCCCACACCGTCGGAGAAGTACACCTCCGGCCCAGTGCCCTCGAGGGGAGCACGCTGCTCGAGCTGAGTCTGCGCGCCGCCTTGCGCGCCGGTTTCGACGGAGAAGTAGAACACCGGGTAATTCGGCGGGGCGCGCAGCACGCTGAACGCATCCACGTTGTCAGCATCCAGTAGGCCCAACTGAGTGGCCGTGATGGCAAGCGTATTGCTGCCTGTTCCGAGGCCTGGATTATCCGGATGGAAAACCTGGCTCTGAGCTTCGTCGCTGGTCTCGACGGCGGAGCCTGAAGTGCCAACGTGCTCACGCCCTACCGAGAACAACGGACTCGGCAGCGTCAGGCCCGCGCCACCGGTCCCGCCGCTTCCAGCACCGCCAGCACTGCCGCCGGCTGCGCCGGTGCCGCCAGCGCCACCGACACCGCCTGTCGCACCGGTTCCGCCCATCGAGCCGCCAGCGGTGCCAGCGGTGCCGCCTGCTGTGATGCTCCCGTCAGCCCCCGCATCGGGAGCGGCCTGCTTGTTCTTGGTGTCGTCACCGTCGTCACACGCAGTGGCCAACACCAGCCACGCCGGAACACACGCCAGCACCCCTAACCGCCCAAGTCGCCGAAACGTCATCGCGCTCATCGTCTGCCTCCACCCCGCTCAAGAAATCGCGTGATCATAACCCCATCTCAGCGCGCTGGCACCGAGTAAACTCTGTGGGAACAGCGCGCGCGCAATGTCCACACTCGTGCACCGACCCGAAATCTCACACGGAAATCAGCGGCGTTGGCACCGAGGGCAAAAGTGGGTCCCGCGCTGGCCGACCAAGACTCGAACGATGGCCGTGCCGCATTCCTTGCACGGCTCCCCGGTGCGCGCGTACACCCGACGCTCGTCTTGGTAGGCGCCATCGCTGCCGTCCGGTTGCACGTAGTCGCTGATGCTGGAGCCTCCGGTTTCGATGGAGCGCCGCATCACCCACTGCGCGGCATCCAGCAAGCGCTTCCAGTCCGCTTTGGTTAGACGCGCCGCGGGACGGGTGGGACGGATCTTCGCCAAGAAGAGCGCCTCGTCAGCGTAGATGTTGCCCACGCCAGCCAACACGCCTTGGTCCAAGAGCACTCCCTTCACCGCGGCGCGCCGCTTGCCAGCAATCGCCTGCAGCTCTTCCGCCGTGATCAGCAGCGCGTCCGTGCCGAGCTTCTCCACTCGCGCATCTGATTTCCCCGAGGCAATAAACAACACCTTGCCAAACTTGCGCACGTCGCGAAACAGCACGTCGGGGGCGCCGTCGTCGAAATGGAACACCAAGTGGGTATGCTGATCTGGTGCCGAGCCTCGCGCGAGGCGCTCCTCTTGCGCTTCCGGTGTCAGGCTCGAGCGACTCGTGGAGCTCAACAAGCGCAAGCTCGTGGCGCCTGCACCATAGAGCTGCCCGGTCATCCCCAGGTGAAGCATCAAGCGGTCGCCCCCATCCAGCTCGGCAAACAGGTATTTGCCGTGGCGCATGAGCTCGGCGACGCGCCGCCCCTTCAGCTTGCGCTTCAGCTCGGCTGGCGGGGTCAGGAAGAAGTAGCTCGGTGCCGTGGTGCTCAGCCGCGCGATCGTGCGCCCCTCGAGGAGTGGTGCGATGCGGCGCCGTGTGACTTCGACTTCAGGTAGCTCAGGCATGTCACTTCTCGTTTGACGGCGGCGCTGCAGAGCTCGGCGCTGCAGAGCTCGGCGCTGGTGCTACAGGCGGCGCTGGTGCTACAGGCGGCGCTGGTGCTACAGAGTCCCCCACCCCAACGAGCTCGCTGCGGCTTTGAGCCGGCCCGACCAACGCTCGGCCACCTGGCACCAGCTGGGGGGCGCTACCGGGCTCGAGCTCTAGCTGCTGGATCAGCTTGCCCTTGGCGTCCCTGTAGGTCACCTCGATATTGCCGCGAGGATCCACATCGACCACGGCGTAGTTGAACCAGCCGAGCGCCTTGTCGAACTGGCCAGCAGGCTCGCCGTCCATTGGAGCGTGAATGAACAGCCGCTCCGCGCCGAAGCTGTCGTCGTACACCAGCTTCGGAAACAGGCCAGCGCTGAGCGGGCCACTGACCAGCTCCAGGAAGCTGAACTGACTGGTGGCGCCCTCCGCGCTGGCCCCCTCCCGCGCGAACGGTCGATAGACGTAGGCCGCGGCGAAGTGCACGTCCGTCGTCAAGAACACGACATTCGCCGGCTTCAGCTCCGGTAACACGGCGACGAGGCGCGAGAACTCTGCTTCGTAGCCCGTCGGACCGCCGAAGTTCGCCCAGCCGTCCCGCGGCCCATCCGGAGGCCAACCAGTGGGGATGGCAATGGGGACACTGCTGACAATGAGCTTCCAGGTCGCGTCGCTTTTCCTCAAGGATTCAATCAACCACTCGAGCTGTTCGGGACCCAGCATCGACTTCTTCGGGTCGCTATCGGGCAGCGAGGCCACCGAGCGATACTGTCGCGTGTCGAGGAAGAAGAGCTCGACGTGCTTACCCCAGCGCCGCGAACGGTAAAGACGCTTGCCCGCCTGGGCTGCCGCATCGAACGGGTGATAGTCGAGGAACGCAGCCAGCCCCTCGGGCATCAAGTGCTGATCCACATGGTAAGGCGGGTTGCCTCGCTGATCTCGCTGTGGACCGAAGTCGTTGACCACCTCGTGGTCATCCCACACAGCGTAATAGCTCGTGTTCAGGAGCAGCTGTTGAAAGCCGGCGTCCTCGCGGTTGTAGCGCCAGAAGCGCCAATACTCCGGGCGCTTGGTTGCATAGTCAATATCCCTGGGGATCTGGGTGTTGCCGAAGCGCCCTGTGGCACGGCATACACCATCTCCATAGATCATGTCCCCGAGCCCGATGAAGAACTGTAGACGCTCGTCGGCCAGTGCCTTGAAGATTGGGTAGCCGAGCTGCGCGTCGCGGCACGCATTCTGACCGGCGAGATCCCCACTGAAGCCAAAGCGCACTCGCTCGGCAACCTTCGCAGCAGGCGCCGTGCGAAACGCCCCGAGCTTCGCACCGGCGGGCGCGCCACCACCGTCCTGGTCCAGGCTCAACCAGGCCTTGTAAGCATAATCCGTGGAGGGGCTTAGCTCCGACAGCTGAATCCGCGCGGTAAAGTCGCGGTCTTCGGCCAAAGGTGCTCGAGCGCGCTGCCCGCCCGGTCCAGCAACTTCGACTTGCAGCCAGCCGGCTCCGGTGCCACGGCCCCATACCACGGCGCTGTGGTCATCGGCTTCGCCCGTCATGACCCCGGTCGTCAGCTCGAGCCCCGTCTTCGGCGCGCGCTTGCTGCAGCCATCGCACGCCGGCAGCAGCGAGCAAGCGAGCGCGCACCACAGCACGCGTTGCAGGATCGGTTTTCGCTCAGCGGGGCCCATGCACAATCGACGGTGTACCAGAATCGGTCTCGTCTAGCCGCCGCTCATTCGCGTCAATTCGCGGACCATCTGGGGTCATCCGCGATCAACCACTCGAGCAGCTTCGCCACGTTCTCCCCCACTCGTCCGGCATACGTGTGCCCGGCTCCCGGCGCGTACTCGAACCGCACTTCGACGCCCGCCCGCGATAGCGACTGGCGGCTTCGCTCGTAGGCTTGAGAGCAGTGCAAGAGGCCGCAAGCCAGCGCGACGCGGCGACCTCCCGCGGCTAGCCAGCGCTTGGCTCCGGCGACGTTCCAGTCGTTTTGCTGCCCTTCGATCAAGAGCGCGCGTGGAAACGTTTCGGCGTGAGACATCAGCATCAGCGCCCCCATCACCGCCCCCTGAGAGTAGCCGACATAGACGGCATCACGCGCATCCGCCACCGCAGCAAAGCGCGCGCGAAACGCTTCCAGATTGGCGTCCACGGCGCGCCCGAGCCACAGGTGATCCGGATAGTAGTGGCGACTCGTGGCTAGAGGGTCGCTACGATTGATCTTCGCACCGCGAACGCAGAGTACGAAGGCACGGTCCCGCACCAACTCGCGCCAGCGCTGGCAGTGCTCCTCGGGGCGACCGCCGGCGCCGTGGGTCGCCACCATCAGCGGCTTCACAGCGTTTCCTCGAGGTACCCAGATCAGCGCTGGCTGGAAGTCCGGGACGTCCAAGCTGACGAAGCTGCCACGTTCAGCGCTGAGCGGATCTGTTGAAGCCTGCGCGCCGTCGCCAGGCGCGCGCTGGGCTACGCCTGGCGGAGAGCCTTCAGCAATTTTTGGGGGGAGGCGTCGCTGGTTCCCAGCTTCGGCGGTGACGGCGGGTCGCTGTTCCGGCCCTGCGGCACCGCCCCGCTTCCCTGTGGCAACTCCTGACGACGCACAAGCCAGAGCCAGTGTGCCAGCCAAAGCTGCCGCTTGCAGGGGGGACGACGGCGTGAGCAGTCGCATAGTTTTCCGCACGCCAAAGCTCACAGGCGCCCATTCTGCGGCGTGGCCGTGCTCCAGACAACTTCGCCGCGCTGCGGCATCGCTTTGAGTCTGGCGCCGGTCATGCGTTCGGTCTAAGCCAGCAGCATGGGGAGCTTGAAGCAGAAGTTGGCTCGCCGCGCGACGACGCGCGGTCCGAGCTTCGGAATGTTCTCGTCGCGCGCGCGCGTTGGGTTCGCGAGCCTTGGGCTGTGCGCGGCGGTTGCGCTTCCGCTGCAGCTCACGGGCTGCGGCTCGGATGAGTCGAGCGGCTCAGGCGCAAGCGGTGGCACAGGCGGCAGCGCGGGCAACGGGGGCGGCGGCAGCGGTGGCGTCGGAGGCGTTACGCCAGAAGTAGCCTGGCCCCATGTCACCTGCGACGCACTGGTCGACGAGTACTGTCGCTACCCGTTTCCAAGCAACGTCCACACGATTGACGACAGCACCACGCCCACGGGGCGACGGGTGAAGTTCGACGGTGAGTTCTTGCTCACGTCTTTCCAGGGGCCGGTCCTCAAGGGCGACCCCTGGGACAAGAGCGACGGCTTCTCTGCGGGTGTTGCCGCCCTCACCTATATCCCCGGGGCAACGATGGAGGGGCTACCAACCAGCGCTGACATCGCAGCGTCGTTGGGCGCCGACTCGCCCACCATCATCCTGGACGCCGAGACAGGAGAACGCATCCCCCACTGGGCGGAGCTTGATCTATCGAACAAGGTAGACGCCCACCGCACGTTGATGCTGCGCCCCGCAGTGCGTTTGAAGGACGCCACTCGCTACATCGTGGCGCTGCGCAACATCAAGACCGCAAGCGGACCCGCCGAGCCAACCGCGGCGTTCAAGGCGCTGCGCGACAACACGCCGTTCGATGGCGACGAGTCGATCAACCAGCGCCGCGGCCTGTACGCGGACATCTTCAAGCGCCTCGGCGATGCAGGGGTCCCGAAGGACGACCTGGTGCTGGCGTGGGACTACACGACCGCGAGCCGCGAGAACAACACCAGCTGGATGCTGAAGATGCGCGACGAAGCGCTCGCTCAGGCCGGAGACACCGGGCCGGAGTACACCATCACCAGCGTGGAGCCGGACATCGATACCGACATCGCGTTCCGCATCTTCGGCACCTTCAAGGCGCCGCTGTACGTCGACGACCCCGCGCCGGGTTCACACCTGCTGTTTGGCGATGACGGGTTGCCCAAGATCAACGAGACGACCCCGACTTATGACGTCGAGTTCGAGATCTTGATCCCGAAGAGCGCGGAGACTGCGCCCGCCAAACTCGTCGCCTATGGGCACGGACTGCTCGGCGAGAAGGAGCAGATCGAGTCGGGACACTTCCGCACCTTCATGAACGAGTACAATTACGCCTTCTTCGCGGTGGACCTGAAGGGTATGGCCTCCGATGACGAGGGGCACATCACCGACGTGCTCGGCAGCGGGCAGCTGGACAACTTGTCGACGATGTTCGATCGCATGCACCAGGGTGTGCTGAACAACCTGCTGGCGATGCGCATGATGAAGAACGCGTTCTCCAAGGACGCGACCTACGGCAAGTACATCGACCCGAACTCCCGCTACTACCATGGCATCAGCCAAGGCGGGATCTTCGGCGGGGTGTACATGGGGCTGACCACCGACGTCGAGCGCGGCGTGCTCGGCGTACCGGGCATGTCGTACAACTTGCTCCTGAACCGCTCGGTGGACTTCCAGCCGTTCTACGCCGTGATGCGTGTGACCTATCCAGACAGCCGCGACCAACAAGTCGCGCTGTCGCTCCTGCAAATGTTGTGGGACCGCGTCGAGCCCAACGGCTACGCGCCCTACATTCGCGAGAACATGCTGCCCAACACCCCCGCCCACGAGGTGCTGCTCAGAGCAGCTGTCGGCGACCACCAGGTCAGCACGCTGGGTGCCGCCATCATGGCTCGAGCCATCGGCGCCCAGCGCATCGACACCGGAATCCGCGATGTCTGGAACTTGCCGGCTACTGACGGTGCCACCAGCGGCTCGAGCTTCTTCGAGTACGACTTCGGACTGCCAGCAGAACCGATGTGCAACCGCCCCATGAGCCTGTGTGGGGATCCACACGGAAAGCTGCGCAAGCTAGAGGAGGCTCGTCAGCAGCTCGATCTCTTCTTGCGCACCGGCGAGTCGAAGAACTTCTGCACGAACGGCGTCTGCAAGTTCCCCGATCAGTCCGAGTGCACCGGTGGCGAAGACCAGGTCGACCTCTGCGCAGAGTAGATCGGTGCAGGAGCGCCTCGACACCTGAAGGCGACTCCAGCTGGAGGATGGTGCTCAGACGGGGCAGATCTCCGCGTGTTCGACCTCAAAAGCCCTTCGCCGAAGCCCGCAGCGGCGAAGGGCCTTGCCATCGGACCGAGTTCGGTAAAGAAACTAGGTTGCCCGGATCTTCGGGCAGCCGGGTTCTATGAGTTCCGAAGCAAAAGCTCAGGCTCGCGTTGGCTCCGTCGTCGATGGCCGCTATCAGCTGACCCGTCTACTCGGCTCAGGCGCCTCTGGCGCCGTGTACGACGCGACGCACCGCTACACAGACCGGCGCGTGGCGCTGAAACTGCTGCACGAAGAGCTCAACGAGTCGAGGGAGCACGTCGGCCGCTTCTTGCGTGAAGTGCGAGCGATGAGCGCACTCACCCATCCCGGCGTGGCCGCGATCCTAGATGCTGGCCGCACCGAGGACGACGTGCCCTACCTCGTGACTGAGTTCCTCGAGGGTTCGGACATGGCCGAACTGATGGACGATGGTCCCCTTGCGCACGCAGAGGTAGTCGACATCGGGGTGCAGCTACTCGACGCCCTAGCCGCCGCCCATGCCCTGAACATCGTCCACCGAGACGTGAAGCCGGACAACGTATTCTTGGTTCCGCGTGGTACACAGACACCACAGGTCAAGCTGCTCGACTTCGGAGTCGCCAAGCGACTGAACACCAACTCGAGCGTACACCTCACCGCAGCTGGCACCACGGTTGGTACGCCACACTACATGAGCCCCGAACAGGCACGGGGCGACGCGGTAGACCATCGCTCAGATCTGTGGTCCGTCGGTGCGTTGCTATTTCATGCGCTGAGCGGTGAGCCGCCCTACGACGACCCTCGCACTCATCGCTTGTTGGTCCGCATCGCGACCGAAGCTCCGCCGTCCCTCGGTGCGCTCTGCCCCAACGTACCGATCGAGCTGGTACAGATCGTGGACAAGGCGCTAGAGACCGACGTCGAGCAGCGCTGGCAGTCAGCCGCTGACATGGCCAACGCCTTGGCGCTGTGCGGCTACACCAGCTACCACTGAAGCGAGCGCCGGACGCATCACCTCGCGGATCATGGCGCGTGTGGTGTAATCGCCGTCGACTTCTGCCCCATCGAGCCAACTCCAGAGGAGCGGCGCGAGCGCTCCGCGAGGCTGAGTGCCGAGCAACCACCGAAGCGTGCGCCAGCCGAAGAGCGCATGCTCGAGTTCCTGTTCTGCGAGTTCGATCATCTCCTCACGGAACTCGAGCGGCACCTCACGGGCGCGAACGGCGGCTTCGAGGGCGGCCAGCCCTTCCCCCAGAGCCGCATCCAACAGTAGCTCCCGAGCAACCCGCACGACGCGCGCCGAGCGCGGCTCCAGCGCTAGCTGGACAGGGATCCGCATCGCACCGAGCTGTGCCCTCCGGCCAGCCTTGCCGGCCAGGCGCAAGGCCAGGCTTGCATGACAAAGCTCTTGCCGTGCGGCAATTTGAGCAGCGTCCTGCAGGCTGCGCGGCGCGCCGAGTGCCAGCAGATCCAGCGCAAGACGCATGAAGCTAGCAGAGGAAGCGTGCTCATGCCGCGCGCTAGCCAGCCAATCGATCTGCGACGCAGGGGCTGTGCCCTCAACGAGACAGGTCAGCTCAGGCAACAGCAACTCCCCGCGCCACCTAAGCGGACGACCTTCGTACATGATGGGGTAGTCGCGCCGGTAGCAGCATGCCTCCAGATCTCCTTCGGCGCGCGCTCTGGCGGTCAGCGTCTCGTCGAAGCGCAGGTCGTCTTCTGCGCCGAGTTGAGGCGGGCGTGGACTCTTCAACGCGTCGTACACCGACGCAGACATGCGGTTGATGCGCTGCGGACAGCCATCGTAGCGCGGGTTCGAGAAACCCTGAGGGACCTTGCGCGTTGGCGTGCAGCCGGCCCCGGCTTCGGTCGGCTGCCACTCCGGTGAGTAGCCGTGGGCGCGCTTTGGCAAGTGACCGTCGCTGCTCCGCGCGCCCGACTTGGGCTCCGCGTCGGGCTCGGCCGGTTGGTCCACGCGAATCGTCGTTGGTTGCGCAACGGGTGCGGAGTGGCAAGCAGTCGCGCCGAGCGCCAACAACACGCGGGCGAGTAGCTGCGAGCGATCCATGCCGAGAGTATGCCCCATTCGCGCTTTTGCGTGGTCTCGCTAACCCTCCCGATTTCTTGACACTGGACCCCGCTTCTCGCAGCTTGACGAAGGGAGAGGGCATGTCGGGAGACACGCAAAGCTACTGGCTTCTCAGCAACGACCGGGAGATCGCCTTGGGTGCGCATCCAACCATCGTAGGCCGCGACATTGGTTGCGACTTCGTGGTTGAAGGCGATCCGTTGGTCTCGAGGCGCCACGCTTGCTTTTCGATCTCCGGGGGTGTCCCAAGTGTGGAAGACCTGGGGAGTCGCAACGGCGTGTATGTCGATGGTCAACGCATAGAAGCTCTGCGGAAACTCCGCGGCCGCGAGACGGTCCAGGTCGGCGGGATGCAGCTCAGGGTCGAAGTGAGAAACGCCGCGTGGACAAGCGAAAGCACACGGCAATCTCCCACGCGCAAATCCTCCGAAACCGCGGAAACGTTATCCCGCGATGACGAGACCGGCCGCGCCAACGTGTTCACTTTGCTCGGTGGCGTCGCGGAGAAGGCCCTGAAGCTGGGCAATTCGGCGGAGGCCGTGCGGGTGCTTCGTCCTGCGCTCGACATGGTGCTGCAAGAGGCCAGCCATCGCGGACAGCTCGACATCGAGACGCACGATATGTCCCTCCAGTTCGCGTGCCGACTTGCAGAAGCCACCGCGCGCAGCGAGTGGCTGGACTATGTATTCAAGCTACAAACAGCCCTGAAGGCCCCGCCGCCCGCGCGCACCGTCGATGCCCTCTACCGACTGGCACGCCGTGTCCGGATGAACGATCTCGAAACCCTGCGGCAACTCGTCGCGACCCTGGAAGCACGGCGTGGGAGCTTCGGGGCGAGCGAGAAGTTCCTCGTGTCGCGACTTGAGGGTCTCATCCGAATCTTCCAGGGGTAGCGCTGCTGGTTGAACCAGCCCGTGGAAGATGCGATACCCGCATGCCATGAGTCGGGGAGCAGAGATCACACCGCCTCGCATCAGCGTGCCGAGCCTGCGCCGTTCAGGCACGCGCGACCTGCGAGGTGACGTGGGGGCGTTCGACGATCTCCTGGAGCCACGAGACACGGTCCCCGACGGGCTGGAGCCGTTCGAGGCAATCGAGGAGTGGGGCGAGAAAGCGGGGGACACGATCCCCGCACCCATGTCGGGCAGCCCAGAGACTCAGCCAACACCCAGCGTGCCGAAAGCGCCTGCGGTGCCCAGCTTCGGCGATCTCAACCAGGAGCTGGCGGCTACCACCACTGGCCAACGCGTGCTCGGTAACGTGCTCCCTTCCCAGCCCCGCGGAAAGAGCTAGGGGCATCCGGCTTCCCGAAGAGCGACGGCCCGTCTCCTTGTGGAAACGGGCCGTTTGACGTTTCAGCGACTGACGCTGTTCACTCTACGGGCGCACAGGAGTCTGGCCAACCGGTGAGGTCGAGCGTTGACGCCTGACCCACCTCGTGAGCCTTGAAGAACTCCACGATACGCGCGGTGGTGACCTGGGGGTGCGGCGCGTGGCCGCCGGTGTGAGCACAATCCAGCACTTCGCGGCCGTTGGTGCGCAGGAAGGGTCGCGCGTTTGAAGCCGAGGTCTCGAAATCGATCACCTGGGTGCCGCCGCTGCCGAAGACGTCGTTCGCACCGCCGTGGCTGAGCAGCACCGCCCCGCCATCAGCCGCGTTCAGCGCATTCCATTGCAGCGTGACCGGCAGCCCCAGCAGGTTCACACCATCCACTTCCGGTTGGTCGTTGAACCACGCACCGCTGAACGCGACGACGGCAGGGACGTATTGCGGATAACGACTGTGCAGCATGTTCGCGGTGAGCGCGCCAGCGCTGAAGCCGAGCTGGTAGATACGTCCCAGGTTCAAATCGAGGTCCTGGTCGAGGCAACCAACGACCTCCTCGAAGAGCGCCGCCTCCAGGTTGCCGTCGCCCGGCGCGCTCTCAAACAGATCCCAGTCGAGGCCGCGAGGCGCCGCGAACGGGCTGAGCCCGGTGTCATCTGGCGTGATCACGACCAGCGGAAAGTCAGGGTCCGCGTCGGGATTGGGAGCGAAGAACTTCTGCATGTTCTCCGCCGTGTCGCCGTAGCCGTGCCAGTTGAATACCACTGCAACTGGTACGCTGGGCGAAGTAGGGAGTGCCGCGTGGAAACGCCTTGCCTTGCCTCCCACCATGAAGCCTTCGTTCCAACCAGCGGCCACGCTCCCGGCAGAACAGCTGAACGCCGTTTGGCCTCCACCGGAGCCTCCGTCACCGCCGGAGCCACCGACCGCGCCGCCGCTGCCGCCCTGGGCACCGCCGCCGCCAGCGCCGCCGTTCGTCGCGCCCGCCGAGCCACCGCTGGCTCCACTGCCGCCATTGCCATTGTCTCCGCCATCGTCCGACGATCCGCAGCCAACAAGAACAGCGCTCACCGCCACCAAGCCAATCAGGAATGCTCGCATGTCGGATTGCTTAGCTGCGGAGCAGCGTGCAACCAAGGCAACAACGCATACTCCTGGAATCCGCCTCCAAGTAGGCGTGAGCAATCAACTCATCCCCAGTCACTTCACTCGCCGTTTCCAAGCGGGCCAAAGTTATCCGCGCAGGTCGCCCTGGGACCCGCGCCCCTCGCGTCCTATAACCCGCAAGTGAACTTCTTCGGTCACCTGGCCGTCGCGACCTGGTACGCGCAGGATCCCGCGCACCACTTGGGTGCGATGCTGCCTGACTTGGCCACCATGCTCGGGACCGCGGCGCCCACAGCCGCGCAAGGGAGCGTCGCGGAAGGCATCGAGCTGCATCACCGCACGGACGCTGTCTTCCATGCGTGTGAGCACTTCCGCGAGCTGAACCGAGAAGCGTTCGAGACCCTGGAGCGCCGAGGGATTCCGCGCGGAGCAGCACGCGCGGTCGCGCACATCGGAACCGAGATCCTCTTGGACGGCGTGCTTGCCGAGCACCCGGGAACGCGGCGCGCATTCCAGGCAGCGCTCAGTCACGGTGCAACCCATGAGGGCGAGCTCGGTCTCAGCTGGAGGAACCCACCCAGCGAGGGCAGGCTCGCCCAGCTTTGCAAAGTGATCTCCGAGCGAGACATCCTGAAAGACAGTCGGCTACCCGAGCGCGTCGCCTACCGCCTCGACCGCATCCTGGGTCATCGTCCGCGCCTGCGTATCCCGTCTTCTCAGCTGCATTTGATTGAAGCCTGGGCTGCTGAAGCGGACTCAGACGTGAGAGAACGGGCGGATGGACTGCTGACTCAGGTCGCTCGAGGGCTGGCCAGTCGTTAGCAATATAGTTCATGCCAACTGAAGACAAACTGCAGCATTGAGCGCAACTCACGCTCCCACTACGGTGCGGTCAGATGGCGACGAACACCTACTGGGACTACCTGAAGCTGGATCAAATGCTGGCGTTGCAGGGCGGCATCGAGGGCGATGAGAGCGCTCTCATGCCGGACGAACTGCACTTCATCATCGTCCATCAGGCGTTCGAGCTGTGGTTCAAGCTCAGCTTGAGAGAGCTCCGGCTAGCGCGTGATCACCTCGCGGAACCGCGTGTCCCCGAGGAAAAGATCCCCTATGTGGTTCATCACCTTCGCCGCGTCACAACCATCCTGGAGCTGGCGGTCGACCAGTTCAAGGTGATGGAGACCCTCACCCCCCAAGACTTCCTCGCGTTCCGCGACAAGCTGATCCCGGCCAGCGGTTTTCAGAGCTTTCAAATGCGTGAGCTGGAGATCCTGCTCGGCCTCGAAGACTCTGCGCGCCTGGATTACGCTGGCACGGATCCCCTCGCCCACATTCAGAAGCTCGCCGTCGATTCCCCAGCCGGCAAGCTCGCGTGGCAGCGCATCACCGCCGCCCGCGCAGAAACTTCCCTGAAAGGCGCGCTGGAAGAATGGCTCTATCGCACACCTGTGCAGGGCTCTAGCCCAGACGCTGCAAACGACGAGGAAACCGTAGATCGTTTCCTCGAGGAATACTTCCAGCAGATGCAGCAGCTGAACCTCAGCAAGAAGCAGCGCATGCTGGAGGCGCTGGGCAAGATCACCGACGGTATCGAACGCCAGTTCGCCGACGGAGAGAACTACGCGCGACGCTTCTTGTTCGCCGAAGACATCCCCGAGCCAGGGCGCGCCCGCGCGAAACGCGTACGCGCAGGCGTGCTCTTCGTCGAGTCGTATCGCGAGCTGCCGCTACTGGCTTGGCCGCGCCTCCTGCTCGACACGGTAGTCGAGGCTGAGGAACAACTCGTGATCTGGCGTTCGCGCCACGCCCGCATGGTGGAGCGCATCATTGGGCGCCGCATCGGCACCGGTGGTTCGAGCGGTGTAGACTACCTGGACAGCACGGCGCGCTATCGCATCTTCACGGATCTATGGGCTGTGCGCACGATCCTGCTGCCGAAGGACGCCTTGCCGGAGCTGCGGCAGCCCGACGCCTACGGCTTCGCGCGTTAGATCGAAGCAACCCTTCCACGGCTGAGCGACGCGTGTTTCCCCGAGGCATCCGAAGGCCAGCGATGCGTCCAGAGCGGGTAGCCGTCTAGCCTCCGCTTCCCCACGATCCCTCGGGGGTGAGGAACTCCGTCCGTCTGCGGTCCCAAGCGCCAGGCACTGGCCGCGTAACCGCGTACGCGCTTTGCCTCGCCGGCCTGATGGCGCACCCCTTCGTCGAGGTGGCCGCCGAGGCCGACGGCTGTGCTTTTCGCGCCTGCGCTATCGGAATTTGCTACATGATTTTCGAGAGTTAGGAGCTCGCCCACCGACCACATGCGTATTTTGATTCACACCGCTTGATCTCGTGGTTGAACCAGTCATACTGGTTCAACCAATTGCGCCGATGCCCGTTACGGGCTTTCGCTGCCCGAGATCATGACCGCCCTGGCCCCTTCCCCGAATGCTTCAGCTTGCGCCGTAAAAGCGCCGGTTTTGCGTGCTGCTCAGGGGTCGGGCCCTCTTCCCCTCGAGCACGCTGCACTGGGGTCGGCGTCGACCACGCGCAACGGCGGGCTGAACCGCGGGTCAATCCTCGCCGTTTTGCCTAGAGTCACGCCCATGGAAGAGCAGAACCAGAGCTCGAACATCGCGGACTCAATCTTTCGCGAACTACGCCGCCAGATCTTGGTGGGCGAGCTCGCCGCCGGCGAGCGTTTGCCAGGCGAGCGTGACCTCGCCACCACCTACGGCACGAACCGCAACACCCTGCGGGAGGCAGTCCGCAAGCTAGAGCAGGCGCGGCTGGTGACCGTCCGCCATGGGCAGGGCGTCACGATCAGCGACTACAAGAAGACCGGCACGATGGAGCTGCTCTCGCCCATGCTTGAGGCGGGCGGCTCACTACTCGAGGTCGTACATATCCTCGAGGATATCCTGCCGGCCCGTGAACAGGTGCTCGAGTTCGCGACGCGACTGGCGGTTCGCCGCGCCGATAGCAGTGACATCGATCGCCTGACCGGTATCACGGAATTGTTGATCACCGCCTTCGAGACCAAAGACGGTGCGCTGGTTGGCAAGGGCTTCCACCGTTGGCTGGAGGCGCTGATCGACGCGGGCCACTCAACGGCCATCCGCTGGATCTCGAATCCCTTCCTTGAGGCGTACCGGGACATCCTGGGTCGCTACCCGGCGCTGTGGGTGCTGGAGTCGAGCTTCCCCAATTACCTCCGGGAAACGCTGAGCGCCCTCGCGGACGGTGATGAGGAGCGCGCCATCGCTGCGAGCCGAGAGTACTACCAGCGCGTCGACCGCGAGTTCGTCGTGCTGCTCAAGACCATCATCAAACCCACCCTGACGGGGACCCCACCCCCACCACCACCAGACGAGGAGCCATGACAGTCACGCCGAGCAAGCATCAGTCTTTGCCTGAACCCAAGCGCAAGCTGCCGATGGCGTCATTGACGCCAGCGCTTGCTCGGCACCCCCAGGATGGTTGGACGTACGCGGATCCGTATCCGATGAGCGAGCGCTACGTGCGCATGTTCCACGCGATCATCACCATCCTGTGCCCTCCCCCACCTGCCCCGCTGACGGAGGACATGATCACGCGCATCGAGCGACATGTGCGCGGCTTCATGATGTACATGCATCCGCTTGCGGCGCGTGGGCTGTGGCTCTCCTTCATCTTGCTCGATTGGGCGCCGCGCCTATTCTTCACGAGCACCAAACGCCTGAGTCAACTGGAGCGAAGCCAGGCGGACCAGATCATCAATCGCTTCACCTCCTCGCGCTGGATGCCGATACGGCTCCTGGTCGTCGGGATTCGCGGCTCGGTTCTGAGCGCATACTTCGACACAGACGAAGTTCACCAGCGGCTCAAGTACAAGCCGATCCCCTTCATCAGGCAGCGCGTCGAACTGCGCCACGACTTGCTGTCCGAGAGCGCCCTGGCGGCACAGTGAGGAGCACCCCATGACCGTTCTTGCTCACGAAGATTACGCCAAAGATCAGTCTTTCGAAGCCGACGTTGTGGTCGTTGGCACTGGTGCGGGCGGCGCAGCTGCTGGCGCCGCCCTCGCGGAAGCTGGGCACTACGTGCTGTTCGTCGAGGAAGGGAGCTATCACCCAACGTCCTCGTTCAATCCCTACACGACGCAGAGCGTTCCACGGCTGTACCGAGATGCCAGCGCCACCATGATCGTCGGGCGCACCCCCATCCCCTACGTGGAGGGGCGCTGCGTTGGTGGGAGCACGGTGATCAACGGCGGGATGGCGTATCGGCCTCCAGAGCGCGTGCTGTCGGAGTGGGAGCGCATCACCGGGTCGACTGACATGGGTGTAATGGGGCTCGACGGAGTCTTCAGCGAGGTCGAGGAGACCATCAGCGCGAACTATCAGTCCGACTTGTCCGTTGGCGAAGACAGCCGCTTGATGGAAGCCGGCGCGAAGAAGATGGGTTGGCACTACACCACCAATCGACGCAATCAGAGCGCCTGTGTGGGCGCCAACAATTGCGCGCTCGGGTGCCCCACGGGTGCCAAGCAATCCACCCTCGTGAGCTACCTGCCTCGCGCGTTTGCCAAGGGCGCTGATTGCCTCACGGAAGTGCGAGTGGAGCAGCTCTGGATCGAAGGCGGACGCTGCGTCGGGATCATCGGTAGGTCAGTCAACCCACAGACCCGCAAAGCCGACCGAAAGGTGCGCGTGCGCGCGAAGGCGGTGATTGTCTCTTGCGGAGCCGTGCAGACGCCGCTGCTGCTGCAGAAGCACAAGCTCGGGCGCCGCAGCGGACAGCTAGGCAAGAACTTCCTCTGCCACCCCAACGCCAAGGTGCTGGCGGTGTACCCTCACCAAGTCGACGGCTATAAAGGCGTGAGCCAGAACACGCAGATCCGCGAGTTCCACGAAGACGGGCTACTATTCGCGGAGAACTTCGTTGCCCCAGGGATCATAGCCGCCTACTTGCCCTTCCACGGCTCCCGCGCGTGGGAGCTGATGAGTCGCTACGAGAACATGGTGATCAGCGGCGTGCTCGTCGAGGATTCCACGTCCGGCAGCGTCAGTCGCACGATGCTCGGCTTACCGCTTGTACGTTACGACCTCACGAAGCTCGACCACGATCGCTTCAAGCGCGGGGTAAAGCTCCTGGCCTCCATGCACTTCGAGATGGGAGCGGAGATGGTCGTGCTCCCGTTCACGAACCAGCACATCGCCTACACGCGCGATGAGCTTGACAAGATCGACGCAGAACTGCAGACCGACGCGGAACACGCTCGAGTTGTTCACGGTGCACCTGATGGGCACGGCGCGCATGGGGTCGAACCCAGCATCGTCGGTAGTCAACCTGAACGGTGAAGTCTGGGACCTGCCAGGCTGCTACGTCGCGGACGCCAGTCTTTTCCCCACGGCAATTGGAGTAAAACCCCCAAGTCACGATCATGGCCCTCGCCACGCGCATTGGGCGACGCCTGAACTCAGCGCGCGAGCAGCCTAACGCAGACCCGAGCTGCGCGGGCAGACCCACGAGCGCGCGAGGCGATAAGGAGTGAGGTCGACGCAGCGCCTGAGCCGAGGCTCTGCCGAGGCGAAGGAGCGGCGGCGCGCCGACCGACCGCCGAGCTGCGCGAGGCAAGGAGCGAGGCCGAGGCGGCGGACGAGCTGAGGCGAAGTCCGAAGCGAGTCCACCGGGGAGAGCCGAACGAACGCCGAGCTGCGCGGCAAGCAGAGCGCGCGAGGCAAGGAGCGAGGCCGAGGCGGCGGACGAGCTGAGGCGAAGTCCGAAGCGAGTCCACCGGGGAGAGCCGAACGAACGCCGAGCTGCGCGGGCAAGCAGAGCGCGCGAGGCAAGGAGCGAGGCCGAGGCGGCGGACGAGCTGAGGCGAAGTCCGAAGCGAGTCCACCGGGGAGAGCCGAACGAACGCCGAGCTGCGCGGGCAAGATAGCCCCCCAACCCTGCGGACCAAAGTCAGGGCACGCGACCTTAGACCGCAGAGTGGGAGGGCTTTCTTGCTGCCGGAGCCTTAGTAACTCAGTTGTGAGTTACTATCACGCAAGCCGGCTGACTTGGCAAGGGAAAAAGCAACACCTATGACTCGTCCGTGGAGCTGTTGGTCGTTGGGATGGGCTACTGCGGCAGCGCACTGGCGGAGCAGGCGCTGGAAGCTGGGCACGCTGTGTGGGGGGTGCGTCGAGGTACGACGTTTCCGCGCGGCGTACATGGGCTCTCACTGGATCTCGCTGGTCCCGAGGCGGACCTCACCCCCCTACCCCTCCAGGTCGACAGCATCGTCTATGCCGTCGGTGCCGACGCCCACGACCCCGCGAGCTACGAGCGTGCATATGTCGACGGCCTGAGCCGCGTCGTTGAGCGCTATCGGGGCGCCCTCGAAGCTCGACGGACCCGCTTGCTGTTCACGTCGTCAACGGCAGTCTTCGCGGAAAGCGCCGCGTGGCTGGACGAGTCGAGCCCGGCCGAAGCTCAGACTTTTAGCGCCCAGGTGTTACGCCGCGCGGAACTACTAGCGCAGCAGGCCGGCGGCAGTGTCTTGCGACTTGGCGGAATTTACGGCCCCCAACGCGCCTCGCTGATTGGACGCATCCAACGCGGAGAGATCAGCGCGGAAAGCGCCCCCACGCGCTACACGAATCGCATCCACCGGGACGACGTCGCGGGCGCGCTACTGCACCTCTGCGAACGCCAGGCCATCGCACCGCTCTACCTAGGCGTTGACGAAGATCCCGCGCCCCTCGGCGAAGTAGTGAAGTGGCTCACCGAACAGCTCGCCCAGCGCGGGCTGCTCACCACGCGGCCCATCGCCCCTGCAGTCGCTGCGAGTCGGAGGCGTCAGGTTGCAAGCAAGCGCTGTAGTTCCAAGCTGTTGCGGGATCATGGTTACCGCTTTCGGTTCCCTACATTTCGCGAGGGCTACGCCGAACTGCTCCCAAACGAGGCTCCGGGCTGAGCTGAGCAGCTGAGCAGGGCTAATCAGCTGCACACTGTTTTTTCGTTCACATCGGGCGGACCCGATGCTAAGTGCATTGAGATCCCAGGCTCGTACGCGGGCCTGCGACCCAAGCACGAAAGAGCTGGTTTCGAGGTGATTCGCGATGGCGAGTGGCCTGGTTCCACGTTCCCAAAACCAGAAGCAGACGCGTCTCCCGGGCTGACAGGTGTTCAGCTCCCGGAGACAGTTCGCGGCGCTGGCCGCATCGCGGGACTTCATGGCGCGACAAGCACCCAAAGCAGCCAAAAAGCCGGGCGGAAAGGCCCGCGGAACCAAAGCGGCAATCCGCACGGCAAAAGCCAAGGCCAAACCGGGCACCAAAGCGAAGGCGAGGGGCAGCGCAAAGCCGAAGCCCGCCGCAAAGCCCAAGGCGAAGCCGAAGCCCGCCGCAAAGCCCAAGGCGAAGGCGAAGCCGAAGCCCGCCGCAAAGCCCAAGGCGAAGCCGAAGCCCGCCGCAAAGCCCAAGGCGAAGCCGATCGCCAAAGCCATCGCCAAGTCTGCGAAGGCGAAGCCCGCCGCGAAGGCGAAGCCCGCTGCAAAGCCCCAGGGCAAAGCGAAGCCGAAGGCAAGGCAGCCGGTCGTCAGCAAGGCCAAGACGTCAAACGCTAAGTCGAGGCCAGCCGAGCGAACCGCGAGGAAACCGCTGGCAGGCAAGCGCCAAGGCGCTCTCGCCAAGCCGCCGCAGGCGAAGCGCAGCGGCAAGGCCAGCTCGACTGGCTCGAAGCAGGTCAAACCCACGGCGGTCAAGCGCACCCAGATCGTCACCAACGCAAGCCGTGTGAGTCGCGTACTCAAGGCGAAGCCTGGGGTCGTCGTGCGTGCCGCCGCGCGCGTGGCGAGCGCCCCTCGGCGCGCAGCGAAGTCACCCGCCGCGGAAGTCGTGCAACAGACGGCTCCCGTCGAGGAGCTAGCCGCGCAGTCCTCCCCTATCCTCACGGAATCGGTGGCGCCGGCGGCTACTGTGCAGGCAGAGAGCGCCGTCGCGCTCCCGCCGACGCTAGGCAATGCGGCACCTGGGGCCCCCGCAGCAGTGGAAGCTGCTGGCCGCCCGTTGCCGGTGGGTGTGATCCGGCGGCGCAGCGAGGAGCCGCGAGGGCCCGCGTTCGCGCGAGGTTCGAGCCCGCGCAACGGAGGCGGACCTCCGATGAGTCTCCTCGGCCGTCATGAGAGCAGCTTCGAACTCAAGAGTTTCGATCCTCCCGGAGCGGCTCGCGTCGGGTTCTCGCCAGCTCAGTTGTGGACGCTCGCCGAGCGCGCGGCTGAGCGCCTTGGGCGCACCCTCACTGGCGAGCAGCGCCGGCTAGTGCGCGCTGCCATCGACGGGCGGGACGCGCTCGTCTTGCTGCCCGCTGGCTCTGGGCAATCCACCGCGTTCCTCGTGGCAGCACAGCTCCTCGAGCAGCCGACGCTGGTGGTGCATCCGTTGCCATCGTGGCTGAAGTCTCAGCAAGAGCAGCTCACCTCGCGGGGTGTCCCGTGTGTGCGCGTGGACGCTGGAGTTTCGGGGGAGGAGCGCCGCCGCGCTCTCGAGCGCATCCGCTACTCGCGGAGCCTGATCGTCCTGTCGACTCCGGGTGCTCTCCAGCGCGCCGAGGTCTGCAGGGCGCTCGGGCAAAGTGGCGTGGCGCTCGCGGTGTTGACCGATGCGCAGCTCTTCAGCGAGTTCTCTCCGGAGTTCGGTCCGAGCAGCGCGAGCCTCGATGAGCTGCTGGAGAAGCTGGGCAGCCCGGTGGCCATGGTGTTCTCGTCCGTGGGCAGCGCTGCCGTGCGCGCGGACTTGCTCGACGGGCTGAGGTTGCGTGAACCAACGCTGTTCGAGGCGCCGTTGGTGCGCGCGAATTTGCGTTTGGCGGTGCACTACGTGGACTCGAGCGAGCGCCAGCGCCTGCTGGTCAGCGAACTGAGCCGCCTGCCCCGCCCCGGTATCGTGATCTGCCCTGGCCCCCGAGAGGTGGAGGCGGTGCATCGCGCGCTTGGCGCACTTGGTATCGCGAGCTATCGCTACCACCGCGAACTGAGCGCTGGGGCGCGCGCGGCGGAGCAACTGCACTTCGCCACCACGACCAAGCCCTCAGTGCTCGTGGCGGAGAGCGCCTTCACCGGCCTCGAGTCCATCTCGAGTGAGTCCGGGGAGTTACCTCGCGGATACGGGAAAGGGATCTGCCGTATGGACCTGCGGTCTGTGCTGCACTTCCGTGCTCCCCACTCGCTCGAGCAGTACCTGCGCGACCTCGCCCTGGCCGGCCGCAACGGTCAGCCAGCGCAGGCGGTGATGCTGGCCAGCCCCAGCGACTTCACCCACGGCGGAGCCGACACAGCCGAACGAACGGGGCATGCGGGGTCTGACGCGCTCCGAGTAGATCCGGCAGCCTTGAGCGTGGCGATTGAGGTGTTGGCGGGGCAAGGCGATGCTCCTCTCCCGCGATCGCAAATCGAAGAGCTGGCCGAGATCGCCCCCAAGGAGCTGCGACGCGCCCTCGACACGCTGGTGGATGCCGGCCTCGTGCTGCGCGCCGGGGACTGGTACCGCGTGACGTTGCCCGCTGACGAGTTCAACGCCCGAGCAGAGTTCCTGATGGAGCAGCTCGAGGTGGTCAGCGAACACGACCACCTGAGGCGCCAGCAGGTGCAGGCATACGTAGGCGAAGACCAGCCGACGTGTCTCGTCGCGCGCATCGGCCAACTGCTCTCGCTCCCAGCATCGGCTCCGTGCGGAAATTGTTCAGCATGCGAGCGCGCTGGCGTGGAGCGGCCCAGAAACTCCGAGTTGCCACCGCGCAGGCCGGCGCCCAGGCGCTTCAGCGTGGACGTCGAGCATCAGCGCCGCGCGGTGTCCGCGGCGGCCAACGAAGAGCTCGATTTCGAGCAAACCTCAGCCGGCTAGGCTCAGGCGTTGGCTGGTCGTCTTGAACGACGCTTGCCCGGTGCCCGCCGGAGCGGCACCATGACCAGGCGCTCGAGGAACTGACCAACTCGATCGGGGCCCTGTTTCCCGGCCAGGCGTCGACGCGCGTCGACATAGGCAGGCAAGTAGCGCAGCCTCGCTGGCAGGCGCGGATAGCTCAGCTTGAGCCCGGAAACAGATGCGCGGAACCAGCGTTGATCGCCCGCTGTCCAGGGAAGCTCGTATTCGTGGCGTAGACGCTGAGGCATCAAGCCGGCGGTCATCGTCTCGAGCCAGCGGAACAACGGGCCGTAAGCTGGCTTGGGTGTCGCGAACAGGAAGCGACGCAGCTCCAGGGCGGGCTTACCGACCTTGAGCGTGTCGGAGTCCCACATCGCGCGGTTGTAGGCCGCGAAGGCGTCCCAATCCCTGGGCATCACGCGATCCGGGATCCCGAACAGATACGCGAAACGCCGCGTCTCCTGGTAGTAGCGGTCTTTCTCCTCGTAGCTCAAGGGGCGCAAGATCAGCTCGTAGACCTGCACGGCGGTTTCGATCAGCGTCGCGTGAACCCAAAACAGCGCTTCCTCGTCGTTGGCCAGGTAGCTGCTTCCCGCAGGGAAACGCCCAACGTGTTCCTGAATCAGACCGGTGATCTTGGTGTGGATGTTGTGGACCCGCCGAGCGGATTTGATAGCGCTCTCCAGATCACCAAACACCATGGCGAAGACGTTGTCGAAGGTGCGTTGAAAGCGCCCCAGCGGGTCCGTACGGGTCGCTGAATGCTGGTCCACACCGTGGGCCACGTAAGGATGCGCGGTTTGGAGCAACGCAGCGCGCCCTCCCCCCAAAAACAGGATGGCCTCCTTGCTGATCTTCCAGCTCTGGCTCTGCGGTCCGTAGATCCCCACGCGGGGGTCCTCCACCTCAGATTCGAGTCTTGAGATGGTGGCTTCAAGATCTGCGCGACTGACGACCATGCTGCCCTCCCGTGCGCCGTGCGCACCCGCTTGATCGTCCGCTGCCAGGACGGCTCACGCAAGCATCCGCGAGGGACTGCATGAAAACTCCACACGCACCGCTGGCTCGCCACCGCCGGCGTGCGCGTTGGTGGGAGCCAGGATGGAGCGCGATTCCAGGCGGTAAAAGAAGCCCGGTGAAAGAACAAGAGGGCGTCTTCTGCGCCCGACCGCGGCGCCTACGCCTGCATACGCTCGATGATGGCTTGCACGAAACCTTCGGTATTCAGCTCACCGCCAAGGTCGCGCGTCTTCTGGCCGTCTTCCAGCGCTTGGTTGTAGGCGGTCTTGATGCGCTCGGCGGCCTTGGAGCAGTTTTCGTCGCGACGCGTATCCGCGAGGCGATTGAGCATCATCGCGCCACTCATGATCAGCGCGAGAGGATTGGCGACGCCCTTGCCAGCGATGTCCGGCGCCGAGCCGTGAACCGCCTCGAAGACTGCGTCCTCATCCCCAATGTTGGCCCCGGGGGTCACGCCCAAGCCACCAACCAGGCCGGCGCAAAGATCGCTGACGATGTCGCCGTACAGGTTCTCGCAGAGGATGATGTCGAACTGCGTCGGATCCTGGACTAGCTTCATCTCCGCGGCGTCGATGATCACCTCTTCGTACTTGATGTTCGGATAGTCCTCTTCGTGCACCTTCCGAGCCTCATCGATGAACATGCCATCGGAGAGCTTCATGATGTTTGCCTTGTGGAAGACCGAAATCTTCTCGCGCTGACGGTGCGTTGCGTACTTGAAGGTCCAGTGAGCGATGCGATGGCAAGCGACGCGGGTCGCGACCTTCAGGGAAGCGACCACGCCGTCGGTGATCAGGTTCTCGATGCCTGAGTAGAGCCCCTCGGTGTTCTCACGCACGATGATCAAGTCGACATCTTCGAAGCGCGTCTTCACTCCGGGCAAGCTGCGCACCGGGCGCACGGCGGCGTACAGGTTCAGCTTCTTGCGCAGAGCGACGTTGACGGAGCTGAAGCCCGAGCCAATCGGCGTGGTGCACGGCCCCTTGAGGGCAATGTGGTGTTCACGAATCGCATCCACCGTATCCGCGGGGAGAAGATCTTCCTTCCCACGCTCGAGCGCCGCCACGCCCGCATAGCGCGTGATGAACTTCACCGGCGCCTCGGCGGCGTCGAACACCTTCTTCACGGCGTCGCTGACCTCGGGCCCAATCCCGTCTCCAGGAATCAAAACTGCTGTGTGAGTCGTCATGGTTCTCCTGCTGCGTCTCGCGTCGCACACGTCCGGCGATGTAGGTGAGCTCTGCGCGCAGCCGAGGCCGGTTCTAGGAAAGGGCGGGCGAGCGTTCAACCGTTGCGGAGCTTTGGCCCGGAATCAAACCGGATTGTCCACGGCGCTCCGGGCGGCGTCGCCCCGCCAGAACACAGAATGGCCTCGACGTGACGCGGCGCATGCACCAGGTTTCGCAGCGCTCCCCTCTCCCCCGAGGCTTTGGTTTTGACAGCTCCTAGCTCAAGTCCGGTCGCCAGCGCGATTCCGGTGGCTCGGCCACAGGTGCTCACGCGTCCGTTTATCCTGCTGCTCGTCACGCAGGTGCTGTTTGGCTTGGCGTTTTCGCTGTTTTTCCTGCTGCCGAAGTTCATGACCCGGGTGCTGCACGCCAGCGCGAGCGAGATCGGCCTGGCTGCGGGCATTGCGCCAGCTGCGGGCGTACTGGTGATCCCGTTCGTGGCTTCAGCTGTGGACCGCTTTGGCCGACGCAAGCTGGTGGTGGCTGGCGCTGCCGTCATCGCGGCCACCGCGGTGGGCTTCATGTGGGTCGACCGCGTGGGGCCGCTGCTGTTCGTGTTGCGAGCCTTTCAGGGATGCGCGTTCGCGACCGCGTTCAACGCGGCCGCGACGCTCGCCGCCGATCTCGCGCCGAAGTCGCGACTCTCCCAGGCGCTCGGCTGGTTTGGTGTGGCGTTCTTGGCCACGAACTCCGCCGCTCCGCTGATCGCCGAGCCACTGGCAGACGCCGTGGGCTGGCAGGTGGTGTTTGGATTCGCTGCCGTGATGGGCTGCATTGCATCGGCGTTCGCCACGCGCTTGCCCGAAGGCAGCCAGCAAGCGGCCCGGGCAACCGCCTCGGGTTCGAGCTGGAGCGTGTTGCTGCAGCCACGCGTGCTCGCGATGTACTTCGGCAGCCTGGTCGCTGGCGTTGGCCTGGGCACTGCGTTCACGTTTCATCAGCCCTTCGCGCTTCAACGCGGGGCCGAGCGCGTGGGCGGCTTCTTCCTGGGCTACACCGCTGCGGCCGTTTTCGTGCGGATCTTCCTGGGTAGCCTCCCCGATCGCCTGGGCCGCTTGCGCGTGGGGCGCGTGGCCATCCTGGGCTACGCGGTGGTCGTCGCTTGCATGTCGCAGCTCACCCCGAGCTGGCTCGTGCCCTTCGGCCTCGCGTTTGGCTTCGTCCACGGCATGATGTACCCGTCGCTGAACGCAGTCGCCGTGGAGAGCGCGAGCGACGCGGAGCGCGGCAAGGTCATGAGCTTCTACAACGGGAGCTTCAACCTGGGCGTCGCTGGGGCGAGCTTCGGTCTGGGCCACGTCGCGGAGTCGCGCGGCTACCCCACGGTGTTCTTGATCACGGCCGGTGTGGTGATGCTCGCGCTTCCGGTGCTGCTGCTCACGCGTGAGCCGCGCCCGACCTAGTGTCCTGTCTCCGTAGTTCGCTGCAAAACTCGCCCGCCCCCTCAGGGTGTGGGCGCACGAGTTTTGCGCCTTCGCGCTACTATTGAGACGAGGAAACGCTGTGTTTATTTGTTCAGCGAATCACAGATTCGCCTCACTAGCAGGATGTTGTTGATTGGCAGGGTGTTTTTCAACACCCTGCTAGCGTTTCCTTGAGGAAAATTTGGCAGAGCGAGGCACCTCGCCCGGCTGGGCGGAGCTCGGCTCGTCAGCATCTTCTTCGGGATCATCGTAGACGGGAGCGTCCTGCTCATCGTAGCTGGTGTCCCCAGCGGCATCGGGGCCGTCCACAGGCACCAGCCCCGTGACGTTGCCTTCGATGCTCCAGCCCATCAGGGCGTCGTGCAGCGTCGGATCCACGAACCAGCTCTCCGCCGCGGTCCCGTCCCGAGGTTGAACCATCACCCAGTCGTGGTGAGCAAAGGCGGGGTTCGGCAGCTTGATGCCAAACACTCGTGGAGCGCTGCTGCGCACCGGGCGCGCGCGGGCCTTGAGCTCACGACCGTCGGCGATGCGATTGAAGATCGCGGTGAACAGCTGACTGTACTCACCGTCGTTGGCTTCTCGCTCACCCAAATCGAACTGGTCGCTAGGACGGTGGTCGCGGCCGTACCGGAGATTCTGACTCGTCAACTCGAGCGCCAGGTCGATGGCCTTGCGGGGGTTGTCGATGCTGCGCGACGCGGCCAGGCGGTCAATCTTCCGCTCCAGGGCGGGGGCGAGCCCAGCACTCGCCGGGAGCAACTGGTGCGGTCCCCCGAAGCGCAGCCCATGCCAGCGCACCAACACGGCACACAACCCCGCGAAGAATACCGCCCACATTACGCGGCGACGCCAGGCCATGCTTCAGCTCGTTCCTCTCGCAGACACGATTCGGCAGTTTGTCAGCGGGTCCCCGGATCGGGCGAGAAAACAACACCGGGCGATTAGCTGGGCTCGCCCGGTGCCTTGCGATCAACCGGCCGTACGCTTGAAGCTCTCGCGGCTCTTCAAGGCCTCGTAGGCCGTGGCCAGGTGGCCGCGTTCCTCAAGCAGCTCCGGGCTGAGCTGCTCTACGTAGGCGAGCATGGGAGCCAAGAGCAGATCCGCCACGGACAAGCGACTCGCGAAGGTCCCTCTCCCCCCAAGCCCGCGCTCGAGGATCGCTAGCTGGCTTCGCACCTCCTCGCGGATGGCGTCCTTCTGTTTGCCCTTCAGCTGGTCCTGCATGAGCGCGATGCACCAGTCACCAACCAGCTTCGGATACACGTAGTCGGACAGCGCGCTGCTCCAGCACAATGCGCTGACTCGGTCCTCATTTTCCTCAGGGATAAGTGGCTTCGTCTGTGCCAGGGCGTCCAGCTCGGCTACGACAGCCAGGGTCTCGAAGACGACTCGCCCGCCCTTGCGCAACGCAGGCATCTTCTGGAACGGGTGGAGCTCGGCGTAGCTCACGTCACCTAGCTTGGCCGGCTTGAGCTCGTAGGCTAGCCCGTGCTCCACGGCAGCCATGCAAGCGGTGCGGGTGAACGTGCTCTGCGCAAAGCCAAAGATCTCGATGGTCTGGGTCATGTTTCCTCTTTCTCGGGCGAGATTGCCCGTTGAGAGTGAGTGGGGTGCCGTCGAGAAAAGCTGCCAACGCCCGGAAATCGTTGTATTTCTACAGGCGATGGAAGGCACTGACAGCGAGCTCCTGAGCCAAGCAAAGTCTGGCGATGGGCGCGCGTTCGAGTCCCTGCTCGAGCCCCACCTCCCCCAGCTGCGCGGCTTGCTGCGGCGGCTATTAGTCAGCCCAGCTGACGCTGACGACGCTCTGCAGGAGACCCTGCTGCAGGTCCAGAAGGCGCTGCCGAGTTTCGAAGGTCGCTCGAAGCTGTCTACCTGGCTCTACACGATCGCCCTGCGCACGGGGCGCGGTCAGCTCAGCAAGCAAGCGACTGAGCGCTGGCGCCCCGACGCCATCGAGTACTGGCGGGAGGCCTGCGAAGGTGATCAAAGCCTCGCGGGGGAGCTGGGCGCCGAGCTGATGAATCCAGCCCTCGAGTTCGATGCCCAGGAGCACATCGCGTTTTGCTTCAGCTGCGTCGCGCGCTCCTTGCCATTCGATCAACAAGCCGCGCTGTTGCTGCGCGACGTGTTCGAGCTGACGAATGAGGAGGCCGCGGGCGTCGTTGGGATGAGCCACTCGGTGCTGCGCCACGCGCTGAGCGACGCTCGGTCGACGATGCAGACGCACTACGAAGGTCTCTGCTCGCTCGTGAGCAAGCAGGGGATCTGTTACCAGTGCCAGGGACTACGGGAGTTCGTCCCCGAGGAAAGACGCCGCGCCAGCGTTCCGGAGCTAGCGTCTTCCGACGCAGACGAGCGCTTCAAGCGCCGCCTGCACGTGGTGCGCGAAGCGCCGCGTGTCGCGCCGGGCATGCGTCAGTTCCAGGAGCTGATCGCCGCTCACCTCAAGGCGATCGAGGCCCGACGCCCCACGGACGCAGACGTCGAGCGGCTCACCCGAGACGCTTCCGGCTGCAAGCCTGGCGACACCTGAGGCTGCGAGTGTGCACACGCTGCACGCCTGGGTGCACCGCTTGCACCCAGCGGCGTGGATGCAGGGAATTGGCGTTTCTTAGAATGCGCCCTCCCCCCCAACTACCCCTTGCATGTGGGAAGGGCTGAGTGATCATTCGACACATCAGATGAGCCCAGGCACGAAAGTGCGCGTCCGCCCGTGGCGCGCCGAAGACATTCCAGCGATTACCGAGTGTCACCGTGCCTGCTACGCAGACTACCCGGTCGGTGAGCTTTATGACGAGCGGCTGTACCAGCTGCAGTTCGAAGCCTTCCCCGAAGGTCAGTTCCTCGCGGAAATCAATGGCAAGGTCGTAGGCTACGCGACGACGCTGATCGTCCAGCTGGATGGCCTCGCGGAGGACTACACCTACAACGAGCTGACGGGCGCATCCACGTTCAGCACCCACGATCCGGTGGGTGATACGCTCTACGGGGCTGATATTGCCGTGCATCCGCAGTACCGCGGCCAGGGCATCGCCGCGAAGCTCTACGTCCCGCGTCGCAAGCTGATGAAGCGCTACAACCTGCGGCGCCTGTTGGCCTTCGGGCGCATCCCCGGCTACCACGACGTCGCCGGCAAGCTCACCGCGGAGGAGTACGTCGCCGAGGTGATGTCGGGCAAGCGCAAGGACTCGGCGCTGACTGCCCACATCAAGGCGGGCTACAAGGTGCTGTCAGTTCGCTTGCGCTACATGTCGGATCCGGCCAGCGTGAATTACTCGACGCTGATCGAGATGGAGAACCCGGACTACAGCGCCGCCAAGCGGCGGATCGCTGCGACCCCCATCTCGCGCGCCTTCCGCAAGGCGCGGGTCTGCGCGGCGCAGTACCTGTTCCGGCGCATCGCGAGCTGGGAGGAGTTCGAGACGAACATCCGCTTCTTCGTCGACGTGGCGTCGGACTACCACTGTCACTTCCTCGTGCTCCCGGAGCTCGTCACGGCGCACCTCTTCGCGACGTTTCCGAAGGAGGTCACGCCGAAGCAGGCGATGCGCCGCGTGGCGGAGATGCACGGCCGCTACCTGGAGCTCTTCACCGGCCTGGCCAAGGAGTACCAGCTCTACATCGTCGCGGGCTCGACACCGGTGGCGCGCGAAGGCGTGCTCAACAACGTCGCTCACTTCTTCACGCCTGCGGGCAACCACTACACTCAGGACAAACTCCACATCACGCCGGGGGAACGGAAGTATTTCGACATCCTCCCCGGGGAAGGATTGAAGCTGTTCGCGACGCCCTTTGGGCGAATTGGTATTCAGATCTGCTACGACATCGAGTTCCCCGAGGTAACGAGGCTGCTCACCTTCGCGGGTGCCGAAGCCATCTTCGTGCCCTTCAGCACGGACGATCGCAAGGCATACAACCGGGTGCGCTACTCGGCCCAGGCTCGAGCCGTAGAGAACATGGTGTATGTGGCAATTGCGGGCAACGCCGGCAACTTGCCGAGTCAAAACTATTTGATCAACTACGCCCAGAGCGCCGTCCTCACTCCGAGCGACTATGGGTTTCCGCACAACGGCGTCGCAGCCGAAGCGGATCCCAACGTTGAAACGGTGGCGATTGCAGATCTGGACTTTGCCAACCTCGCCCAGGTGCGCGAGCTCGGCTCCGTCCGCCCACTACACGACCGGAGACCCGATCTCTACGATCTCAAACCCCGCACCCGGGTAGAGCTGATTCATGTGGAGTGAACATGACACGTTCAATTGCGCCGCAGCTCGACGACGACGACCCAGCGAGCGGCTACGTATCCAGCAAACTACGCGGAGATTGGATTGGCGGCGGCCAGCGCGGCGTCTTCGCCGCGGAAACGTTTGAAGCCGGTGAGCTGGTCGCCGTCTGGGGCGGCAAGATCATGCACCAGAGCCAGCTTGGCCGGCTCGGCTCGTGGCTGAACCGCAGCGTGCAAATCGAGGACGAGCTATACCTCGTGAGCAACGTCGAGGGGCCCTCGGACTGGATCAACCACAGCTGTGATCCGAACACCTGGCTGTCGGGTCAAATCGCGCTCGTTGCCTCACGGAAAATCTACCCAGGCGAACAGATTTGCTACGATTACGCGACCACCGACGGCTCGAACTACGACGAGTTCGACTGCCAGTGCGGCGCCGTGACTTGCCGACACCACGTGAGCGGGGACGACTGGCGCCGGGTTGAGCTCCAGGAACGCTACCGCGGGCACTTCTCGCCCTACCTCGAGCGCCGAATCGACGCGATAAACCCGCGCCGCATGCTCTGAAGCCCGAAAAGCGATCCGAACGGATCACGGTTCTGGCAACTACTGGCAACTGTGGGGGTGGCACGTGACTGCAACCCCCTCTTCCGGCACCCTTGAGGTGATGCCTTCTCTGAGCGCCCGCGCCGCCTTGGACTCAGCCCTCGAGGCGCGCCTGACGGTCGAGCCGGGGCAGCACGCCGGCGTGTCAGACGAGGCGCCCCCGAGCTTCGAGGAGATCTACCAGGGGCACGTCGACTACGTGTGGCGCTCGGCACGCCGCATGGGCGTACGCCCAGCCTCGGTCGACGATGTCGTGCAGGAGGTGTTCCTGGTGGTCCACCGACGCCTGCACGAGTTCGAGCAGCGAGCGTCGTTCAAGACGTGGCTGAGCCGTATCTTGGTCAACGTGGTGCAGACGCACTTCCGCACTCGCAAGCGCAAAGCAAAGTACTTCGAAGGCGGCGACATCGATCCAGACGATCTCCACGGCACCATCGAGCGGACCCCCGGGCTAGGCCCCGAGCTGCTCACCCAGCAGAAGCAAGCGAACCGCGTGCTGCATGAGATCCTCGGTCAGCTCGACGAAGAAAAGCGCATGGCGTTCGTGTTGGTGGAGCTGGAGGAGCTCTCGGTGGTGGAGGCAGCGGACACCCTCGAGGTCAACGTCAACACGCTGCACTCACGGCTACGGGCCGCACGAAAGGCTTTTTCCGAGGCGGCGGCGCGCTTTCGCGCCTCAGAGGGGTGGACGAAGCCATGACCGAGCTCGACTCATGGTCCAGGGATTTGATCCTCGCGGCAAAGGGTGCCGACGATCCAAGTGACGCTCAGCGCGCTCGCCTGCGAGCGTCGCTACTTGCAGCGACGGCGGGCGTGGGCGTTGCCGCCGGAGGAGGCGCGGTAGCCAGCGCCGCAACCAGTGCGAAGACCGCCCTGTGGCTGAAGCTCCTGTTGAGCGTGGTCAGCGTCGGCGCCGTCACGGGTATCGGCTACAGCGTCTACAGCGCGGCGACCAGGAGCCAACCAGCAGAACCTCAGGCAACCGCAGCGGCACCAGCCTTGCTGCCTGCACCCCAAACGCCTGAACCCACCGCGGAAGCGCTCGCTAGAATCAGCGAGGCGCCCCGCGAAGCGCAGGCACCGCCTGAAGCTCTGCCCGCCGCACCCAAGGCCGTCACGCCTGCGAAGACTGCGGCCAAGCCTGGCCTCGCCGAGGAGGTTGCGTTGATCGCTCGGGCGCGCTCCGCGGTCCAGAGCGGCAACCCCGCGCTCGCGCGGAAGCTGCTGGCTCAGCATCGAAGTGAGTTTCCTCGAGGATCCTTGGGTCTCGAGCGCAGCGGCCTGGAGCTGATCCTGGCCTGCCGCTCCGGCGGCGGAAAGAGCCAAGCCAAGGCCTTCTTGAAGCGCTACGGCAAGACGCCCATCGCAGGCTCGGTACGCTCTGCGTGCGGTATCGGCGAGTGAGCCGGCGGCCGCTTTTCCTGCTGCTCGCGCTCGTGAGTGCCTGCTCGACGGGCACCTACTCCCTGGGCAGCGATCCCCAAGCGCTGAGCGACGCTGGCGTTGACGTCGGTGTTGACGCCCGAGTCGACGCGCCGGCTGATGCGGGCCCCGACTGCGGCGTTGGCCTGCCTCCCTGCGCGGCTGGCAGCTACTGCGACTTCGCCGACGACGCTTGCGGCGGCATGGCGGCGAGCGGGGCCACACGCGGCGTCTGTCGCGCGGCCTCGGCGAGCTGTGACGCAACTTGCACCACGGTTTGTGGCTGCGACGGGGTCGAGTACTGTAACTCGTGTGTGGCGGAGCAAGCAGGGGTCGACGTTGCGCCCGCTGCCTGGTGCGCGGTTTCGGGCCGGCGCTGCGGCGCGTGGCTCGGAAAGGACTGCGGCCCTGACGAGTTCTGCGACTTCGCTGCCATCGATTGTGGCGCCACGGATCCGGGTCGCTGCCTCGGTAGACCGCTGCAAGAAGACTGCGCGACGTCTCCGTGCGGCCCCATCTGCGGCTGCGATGGCGTCCAGTACTGCGGGGAGTGCGACTCCCAGGTCGCTGGCTTCGATCGCATGCTTGCCTGTCCGTAGTCTGCAACTCGGCGTGCTGACCGCGCTGCTCGCTTGGAGTGGCGCTGCCTCTGCCAAGCCGCGCCTGGAGTTGAGCTGGACCGCTCCGGAAGGTTGCCCCACGGAATCACAAGTGCTGCAACGCGCCCGTCGTATGTTGCGGGGCAGCGAAGCAGACGTCTCGGTCAGCGCCACCGCGCGGGTGTCACGCATCGGGTCGCGCTTCCTCGTCAAGCTGCAGACGCACGGTGACACGGGAGACGGCCAGCGCACGCTCAGCGCTGAGAGCTGCGATGCGGCGGCTAGTGCCACGGCTTTGATGCTGGCGCTGGCGGTGGACCCAAACGCTCAACTGGGCGAACCCGGGGAGGCACCTGATGGGCAGCCTGGTGGCGTTGACGCAGCAAAACCTCGTGGAAATGCTGCACGACCAGCGCACCTCCCCCCCAAATCCAAGGCGCCTGAGGCAGCTAGATCCGGCGAAGACGCGAGCGCGGACACCGAGCGCGTCCGGAGCGCTTCGAAGCACGCTAGGGTCACCGCACGTATTCTGGTTGGGGGAGAGGCCAGCTGGGGAGTCCTCCCAAAGCTCACGCTCGCCCCGTCACTAGGTCTCGGCTTGGGTTTCGGGCGCCTCGCGTTCGACCTCCAGGGCGCTTATTTCCCTGGGAGTTCGGCCACCCTCGGCGACGGACAGCGGGGTGGTGACTTCTCCCGCTGGGCGCTCAGCCTGCGAGGCTTCTATGGCCTCGGCAGTCAGCGCTGTCAGCTGGGGCCGGCGGCGCGCATCATTGCCACACGGATTCACGGAACGGGATCAAACGTCTCGAGGCCAAGCACTGCCGATGCGTGGATCGCTGCGCTGGCGTTTGGTCCGCGTCTTGAGTGGCACCTGGGCAGTCTAGCCTTCGCGCTGAGCGCCGAGAGCGGCTTGCCCTTCACGCGCCCAAGCTTTGCCCTGGATGAGCTTGGAACGGTGCACACGCCCGCGCGGGTGTTGTTCGCGGGCGCTCTCGAGGCGCTCCTGGTGTTCTGAGCTACTGAACGTAGCCCAGACAGAAGCCGCGAAGGCTACGCTCGAGCATCGCAGTTTGACTCATCGAACCAAGGCTACCGCCGCTGAACAAGCGGTCGTTGGATGAGCCCACGAGCTGACCGTCCGCCTGCAGCACGAGCTCCGGAACGTCACCCCCATGCTGAGTCCAGCTGGTGCCATCCGTGGTGGATTCGTAGCCGTTGTCCGTGGGCACGATCAGCTCCCCATCGACGACGCTGGGTCGCCCGATCAGGCCGATGTTGAAGCCGCAAGGCGTCCAGCTCGTGCCATCCGCGCTGCCGAAGCATGAGATATCGAACCCTGACCCGTTCCAGTTCCTCCCGGTAACGACCCAGGCTCCGGCCGGCAGATGGGCCACGGCGGAGAGCCCCACGGCGCCGCTCTGCGTGTGATCCGTCCAGCTGGTGCCATCACTCGAGGTCGCGATCATGCCGCCGTCGCCCACCGCCACGAAGAGCCCGCCACCGTAGGCGATGTCCCGCCCTGCCGAAGGCAGGCGCTCGCTCGAATCCTGCCACACGGAACCGCCATCGTCGGAGTAGATCACCGTACCGACTCCACCCACCGCAACCCAGCGCCCACCTCCGTACGCCACGCCGCCCTTCCACTGGGTGCCCGACGGGTGCAAGTCTTCCTGCCAAGTGCTGCCGTCGGTGGAGCGCATCACCATCGAGTTCTGATCGCCGCCGACCGCGATGAAGGCGCCGTCGCCCCAGGCAACGTCCCGCAACAGATCCGGCGAATGGTCGGACGCCGTCTCCGGGTTCTCGGTCACGGTCGTTTGCACACCATCGGGTGTCGCGACGCGGTAGCCCCAGTTGCCGACCCCAACGAACAGAGGCGTACCCGCCGGCGCGCCTCCCGTTCCACCCGCTCCCTGCCCTGCGGAACCGCTGCTGCCAGCGTCCCCTCCGCTGCCAGCGCTACCAGCGCTCGAAGTCCCCCCTGTCGCTCCTCCGCTGCCAGCTGTTCCGCCTTGTGCAGCGCCCGCGCTGCCGGCGTTGCCGCTCCCGGCGGATCCAGCAGATCCGCCTGCGGAGTCACCATCGCTGCCGCATGCATTGAGCGTGGGTAACAGCGTGACGACAACAATGGACATGAGGCCAAGCGAATTGCGCAACGGTGCTGGTACTCCACACGACATGCGCCAACCATACCTGACGTAGATCTGAATCTCTGTCGCACTAGCGGTCGCGGTGTGTCGATCGTCTCACGGTTCATCACACGCGCGGCAACGGTAGGACATGCGCTCTGCTTTTCACGTCTGGAAACTCAACTCCCCCTCCCCCGCAACCACGATGCGTCGATTCTCATCCGCTGCATGGCTCGTTTTGCTCGCGGCGAGCTCCGTCGTCGCCTGCTCATCGGACTCCGACGGCGTCAGCGCTGGAGCCGGCGGGCTGAACGCCGGCGGCACGGCGGGCGCGGGTGGCTCGGCACAGGGCGGCTCGGCACAGGGCGGCTCAACGCAAGGAGGCTCGGCACAGGGCGGCTCGGCACAGGGCGGCTCAGCCCAGGGAGGCTCGGCACAGGGCGGCAGCGCGGGTTCAGATCCCGGAGGAAGCAGCGCGGGCGGGAGCGGCGGTTCCGAGACTGGAGGAACAGCGGGCGACGCAGGTAGCAGCAGCGGTGGCACCGGCGATGGCGGCACCGGTGGCAACCCCGACACCGTGCCCAACGGCCCGAGCATCGTCTGGGTGCAAGGCCGGCAGCTGCTCGTGAAGCATCGCCAGCCGAACGGCGATCTCGCGGCCGAAGCTGCCTGGGACATGAAGGGGATCAGCTACAACCCCGTCCCCAAGGGCGAGAACCACGACGGCCAGGGTCGCTACTTCGCGCAGCTCGCCGATCGGGACATTCCGCTGATGAAAGCCGCCGGCATCAACACCATCAAGACCTACGACCCGCCCGAGAGGAACGCGAACGGCCTGGCGGTGCTCGACAAGTACTACAAGGCCGGCATCAAGGTCGCCCTCACCGTGCTCCCGGGCTACGACTCGGACTACGTTTCCGCGGTGAACTACTTCAAGGACCACCCGGCCGTCCTGATGTGGATCGTGGGCAACGAGTGGAACTACAACGCCCTCTACTCGAGCCACACTCAGGGCGAAGTGATGGCGCGCCTGCAGCAAGCGTCCCAGACCATCCACAGCCTGGATCCCAATCACCCCGTCGCCACCGACCACGGTGAGGTGCCGAGCGCGCAGACACTCGCCACCGTGAGTGACCCCGACTTGTGGGCGCTCAACCTCTATCCCTACCTCTCCTTCGGCGATCGCTTCAGCCGCTGGGCGAACCTCACGAACAAGCCGATGTTCGTCGGCGAGTACGGCGCAGACGCCTGGAACCGCAACACCAACTCCGAAGATCAAGCGGCCCAGGCCTACGCCGTCGAGCTGCTCACCGACGAGATCCGCGGCCAGCTGAGCGCCTACGACGGAAACAAGGTCGTGATCGGCGGCTGTCCGTATGCGTTCAGCGACGAGTGGTGGAAATCGGGCAATCCCGGTGGTCACGACACGGGCGGCTTCGACAACGGCGGTGTCTACCCCGACGGCCACGCCACGGAGGAGTGGTGGGGCATCGTCGACATCGACGGCAATCCCCGCCAAGCCTACGACAGCCTGAAGAACCGCTACACGCAGTGAAGACTTGAGCCGTTGCGAGAACCTTGAAGCAGCAGCGGGCCTTGCCAGCGCGCGACATAGTGTCATACTGACACGATGTCGCGCTTCACGTTCTTCTGGCAGTCTGAGTCGCCGTTCTCCCAGTGGCACCTCTCCCGCTTCGAGCTCGACGGGCAGGTGTACGTCACCGCAGAACAGTGGATGATGGCGAGCAAGGCGCGGCTGTTTGGTGACGAAGAGGTCGAGCGGCGCATCCTCGGTACCCAATCGCCCCGCGAGCAAAAAGCCTTTGGCCGCAAGGTGCGGGGCTTCGTCCCTGCCACCTGGGAAGCCGAGCGTGAAGCCATCGTGTACCGCGGCAACCACGCGAAATTCACTCAGCACCCGAAGCTCCTCGAAGCGCTGCTGGCGACCCGCGGAACCACTCTCGTAGAAGCGAGCCCACTGGATCAGATCTGGGGGATCGGCCTGGCCGCGGATCACCCCGATGCGGAAAACCCAGAGCAGTGGTGCGGACTCAACCTGCTCGGAAAACTGCTGACCCAGCTCCGCGAGGATCTAATCGCTGAGGGCCACGGATAAGAGCCTTGAGCTCTCAGAGTTCTTGAAGCAGCGAGAACCAGTTGCCCGAGTCGTCGAGCAGCATCGCCTCGAGGCCCCAGGGGCGCTCCGTCGGCGGCCCACGGAACTTCACCCCTTTTGCGCTGAGCTCTTCGTAGGTCTGCTTGCAATCGTTGGTGCGCAGCACCCCAATACCGAAGGTGCTCGCCTGCACGAGTTCGCGCAGCGTCTTCACCTTCTCGTCGTCCCACATGGGGCCTTGCTGAATTGGCATCAGCACCAGCTCCAGGTCGGGTTGGCTCTTCGCGCCGACAGTGAGCCAGCGAAAGTCGCCCATGCGCGCGTCGGTGCGCACCTCGAAACCGAGCTTCTGAGTGTAGAAGTCGTGGGCGCTGTCTTGGTCCAGAACGTACACCGTCGCGGTGCTAAGTCGTTGAATCATCGCAGAAATCTCCTGGGTGAGTGGGGGTGTCGCGCGACGTGAGCTAGATGTAACGCAGCCCACTGGCTGCGCGCTTCTCGAGAATTGCTCTCTCCCCCAAAAAAGTCCGACTAGGTCAGCGGCGCGCCAAACATGAAGGCAAAGCAGCTGGGCACCACGACCCGCTCGGCGCCGCCAGGAGCCCGAGTGGCCCACACCAGCGCACCAGGCACTTGAGCCCACGCTAGCGTTTCCTTACGGTACTGAGAGGGAGTGCAGCCCACCGCGCGACGAAACAGCGAGCTGAAGGACCCGAGGCTACTGAAGCCGACCTCGAAGCACGCCTCCGTTACGCTGCTCCGCGGGTCGCCGAGCAACGCTCTGGCTCGGCGGAGGCGCACGTGAGTCAGGTACTGATGTGGGGTCACGCCGAATGCACGTGCGAAGCTGCGGATGAAGTACGCATCGGAGAAGCCCGCGGCGCTCGCAAGGTCCCCAAGCGCGAGAGGCTCCGCATAGCAGGTCTCCATCAGCTCACGCGCGTCGAGCAGTGCCCGCAGCGTGCCTGCGGGAAGCAAACGTCGGACGGCGGCGCTCGACTCACGGCTCACCCTCCGGAGATACCGCGTTGGCAACGCGCGAGTAAAGGCAGCAACCCGGCTACATCGAGTCGAAGAAGTTGCGCACGGCTTGTCCGGCGAAGTCGGGCACGGTGTGGTCCCCATCGAAGGCGCAGAACACCACCGGATCGGTGCAGCCGTCGTAGGCGACGCAGGGCGCCGGATCGAACGGCTTGGTCGTGGTGCCGCAGCCGTTCTCGCCGAGCCAGTGATCGCGGCTCTTCTCGCCGTCGGGGAACACGACCGTCATGTCGCTCTTGCCATGCACCAGGAGCGCCGGGATGGCTCCAGTGCACTCCGCACCAAACCACGGTCCCGAGCCTCCCATCGGCGCGATCGCGCGCAGCTTGTCGATGCGCGCGCAGGTGAGGTTGTTCGTGAACATCGCGCCGTGGCTGAAGCCCGTGCTGAAGATGCGCGACTCGTCGACGCAGTAGTTCGACTTCAGCTCGTCGACCAGCGCGTCGAAGAACTCGATGTCACCCTCGCCTTCCTTCATCTGCCAGCCAGCGCTCGAGCTGCGAGAGCTGGGATAGACGAAGATCGCAGGCTTGCCTGTCGCCTTCTCCAGGCGCAGGTAGTTGTGCGCCGCTTTGCCATCCGCGTTCAGCCCGTGGAAGCCGAAGATCACCGGATACGGCGAGTTCGGGTCGTAGTCGTCAGGCACCGAGAGCACGAAATCGCGGGTCTCTCCCCCAACCTCAATCGTCGCCTCTTCGTTCACTCCAGTTGGGCTCTGCTTGCCGCAACCAATGCTGCCTGAAGGTTGCCCCGCGGAACCGCCACTGGCACCGCTCCCTCCGCTAGCCCCGCCAGTACTACTGCCTCCGCTCGCGCCGCTGCCTCCGCTCGCGCCGCTGCCTCCGCTCGCGCCGCTGCCACCACTCGCGCCGCTGCCTCCGCTCCCGGAACCATCAGAGTCCGAGCCGCAACCCACGAGAGTCAGGCAAGCCACCGCTCCCAGCCCGAGTGCCCACCGCCCAGCGCTTCTCATGACACCCAGTGTAAGCCGGAAGACATCTCATATGGAAACGCGGACTGCAGCCCAGCGCAGGCAGGTGGGTGCACCTGCTACCACTGGCTGTGTTTCCCAGTGTTTCAGCGCTCGCGGCTACGCGCCTTGCGCCGCTTGCGGCGGGCAACGGCCGGTTCCCCGGTGTCCGTCGTCGGGGACGCCGGGACCGCAGCATCTGGCCCTGGTGCCTTGGCGGCTGCGCGCTTGGCCTTGGCCTCGAGGTCGTCCAGTGAGCGCGCCGAGAGGTGCATCTGCAGCGTCGCATCCTCTGCATCCACTTCTTCCGCGTGGATATACAGCTCCTCGACGTCCATCTGCTGTTCGTCGGGGGTGTCCTCGAATGTGAGCACATGGTCGAACAGCGCGTCGGCGTTGGTCAGCTCTGCTGGCGCCATGCCGGGCTCGGCGGCCAGTGCTTGCAGCCCGATGCGCATGGCGCGCGCCAGGGTTTCCCTCACCCCCTCACCCTTGTGGGCTTCCGCGGCGATGATCGGCACCTCATCGGAGAGGCGCAGCTTCTTGCGCACTTTGTGGGGTTCCATGGCGCCCGGAGCGTCCTGCTTGTTGGCCTGGACGATCACCGGCACTGGCGTGCCGCGACGTTTGATCGAGCCGCGCAGGCGCGCGAAGGTCCGCATGCTGTCAGGCAGGGACTCTGGCATGCAGTCGCACACGAAGACGACCACGTCCGCCATCTCCACCAGCGGGCGGCGGCGATAGTTGCGTTCGATCTGCCCGGGCACGGTGATCAGGTGGAACTTCACCTCGACCGAAGTGATGGGCGGCCCTTTGACCTCCATCCAATCGAAGAACATCGTGCGCCCCTTGAGCTCAGCGGGCGTGTACAGCTCGCTGCGCTTGGTGGCGGGGAGGAGCGCGCACACCTGCTGCAAGTTCGTGGTCTTGCCCGCGAAGCCGGGGCCGTCATAGACGATGCGAACGATGTGGCAGCCTTGCTCCGCGTCGAACGTGGGCATGTATTGCGGCTACCGCCAAAGCGAGTGGGAGTGAAGCGCTTACTTTCGCCGGGGGAACGTCAGGCGCAGAACACCGCAGCTTTGCGCCCATCCTAGCCTGGCACGCTTCACGCTTGACCAACGGGAAAGGCCGAACACGAGGCCGCACGCGCCTATTGCCAAGTGCTCGGAATGCTGTCACGAGCCGCTGGTGTCGTCCGCGATCCATGACGTGCGTTTCGAAGTCACGTTGCCCGAAGCGCCAAGTGGCGAGGCGGAGCAAGCAGGCGCGCGCCCGCATCGGCGCCAGACTCCTGGAGCCAAGGGTAAGCGGCGACCCTACGTGCGACCGGGCGAAGCGCCACCACCGCGCGAGCTGCGCCTGGACCAGGCAGTCCGCGCCCATTTCCCCGAGGCAAGCTGGTCCAGCGTCCGCGAGCTGATCAAGACGGCGAAGGTACGGGTCGATGACCACGTCGAGCTCGACCCAGGTCACACGGTGCGACCGGGCCAAACCGTGGACATCAAGCTCAACGCGCCGCGCCCGAGCAAAGCGAAGCTGCCGGAGTCGGCGCTGGTGTTCCTGGACAACGACCTGGTGGTCGTTGAAAAGCCCGCGGGCGTAGCCAGCGTGCCGTACGAAGGCGACGACGCGAAGCCAGGCAAGAACGACCCGAGCGCGCTGAACGAGCTGGTGCGGGATACGATCCTGCGCTCGAAGCAGCCCCTCGCACAGCGTGGGCCGAAGACGCCTCTCGGCGTGGTGCAACGCCTCGACAAGGAGACGAGCGGGCTCATCGTGTTCGCGCGCAGCACCCGAGCGAAGAAGCACCTGCAGCAGCAGCTGCGGGTCCACAGCGTGCACCGGCGCTACCTCGCGCTGGTCCAGGGCGACGCAGCCTCGGGCACGTTGGTCTCGCGCCTGGTGCAGAACCGCGGCGACGGCAAGCGCGGCTCGACGGAGCGAGAAGATCTCGGGCGCGAAGCGGTGACCCACGTGCGCGTCGTCGAGCGCTTCGGCGTGGCGACGCTGGTGGAGTGCCGACTCGAGACCGGGCGCACGCACCAGATCCGCATTCACCTCGCCGAGGCTGGGCACTCACTGCTCGGGGAGCGCGTGTACGCGCCCCGGGACCAGCAGCTCCTGCCCGCGCCACGGGTGATGCTCCACGCGGCGGAGCTCGGCTTCGAGCACCCGGTCAGCGGCCGGCAGATGATGTTCGAGAGTCAGCTGCCGGAAGACTTCAACCAGCAGCTGCGGGAGCTCAGGCGCATCACTCGTGAGTCGCGTCTTTGAGACCGGCGCTCCAGACCTCGAGCTTCTGCCAGATCTTGTCTCGAGCCGCACGGAAACGGCTCAGCATCTGATCGCGGGGCAGCGGCTGGTCACTCGCAGGATCCTCGATCGGCCAGTGCAGTCGCTGAGCGTTCGTCAGGAACACCGGGCAGACCTCCTCGGCGCATAGCGTGATCACGCTGTGCACCCCGTCAGGGTCGATGTCCTCGACAGACTTCGAGTACTGATCGCTGATCGAGATTCCGAGTTCACCCATCACCTCGATGGCATACGGGTTGAGGCGTGAAGGCGCGCTGCCGGCGCTCTGCACGGTGAAGCGCCCGCGCAACATCTGGCGGGCGAGCCCCTCGGCCATTTGGCTCCGCGCGGAATTAGCCACACAGAGAAAAAGGATCTTCGGATTTGGATTGGTGGGTGAGGTCATACGCTCGCATCCTTCGGTCCGAGCGAGCCCCCCTCGCTCATGCTGCTTGATTCCACCATAGCGCGCTCGTGGAAGAAACGCCGCTTGGCCCACAAAGCGACGTTCACGAGCCCGATCAAGACAGGCACTTCCACCAATGGACCAATCACCGCAGCAAAAGCCGCGCCACTGTGAATGCCAAAGCTCGCGATGGCGACGGCGATGGCCAGTTCGAAGTTGTTGGAGGCCGCAGTGAACGAGAGCGTCGCCGACTGCTCGTAAGTGGCGCCCACGCGTCGACTCATGAACAGCGAGATCGCGAACATCACCAGGAAGTAGATGAGCAGTGGGATCGCGATGCGCACGACGTCGAGGGGCAGCTGCACGATGGCCTCACCCTTGAGGGAGAACATCACGACAATCGTGAACAGCAGCGAGACGAGCGTGATCGGACCAATCCGTGGCACGAAGTGTCCTTCGTACCAGTCGCGTCCCTTGGCCTTCACCAGGAGCTTGCGCGTCAAGAAACCCGCCGCGAACGGCACACCGAGGTAGATGGCGACGCTCTGGGCGATCTCGCCAATCGTGATGTTCACGACGGCGCTCTTCAGACCGAGCCAGCCCGGGAGCAGCGTCGCGAAGAAGTACGCGTAGACCGAGAAGAACAGCACCTGGAAGATCGAGTTGAAGGCGACGAGCCCAGCGCAGTACTCGCGGTCGCCCTTGGCCAAGTCGTTCCACACGATCACCATCGCGATGCAACGCGCGAGGCCGATCAAGATCAGCCCCAGCATGTACTCAGGCTTGTCGCGCAAGAAGAGGACCGCGAGGCCGAACATCAAGAGCGGCCCCAGGATCCAGTTCTGCACGAGCGACAGCGTGAGCACGCGCTTGTCCTTGAAGACGCGGCCGAGCTCCTCGTAGCGCACCTTCGCGAGCGGCGGGTACATCATCAAGATCAGCCCAACGGCGATGGGGATCGAGGTGGAGCCCACACTGAGGGAGTTCAGCGCCGTGTTGAAGCCGGGCACTGCGTAGCCCAGCGCGATGCCGAGCCCCATGGCGAGGAAGATCCACAGCGTCAGGTAGCGATCGAGGAAGGAGAGCTTGCCCAGCAAGCCTTGCGCGGGTTGGTTCATGAGTTGCAGCAGGGTTTGTCGGTGCCGCCCTTCGGAGCGTCGGAGCTGTCGGAGAAGGCTTCGGAGTCGGCTTTGACCACGAACACCTCCCAGGCGTTTCCGTCGGGGTCTTCCACCCAGACCTTGTCCTGCACCGCGTAGCAGCAGGAGGTGTTCTCTTCGCTCCGCGTCTTGAGGCCAGCCGCTTCGAAACGTTGCTTGGCGCTGGCGACGTCTTCGGTGGACGCGACCTGCACACCGAAATGGCTCGCGTTCAGCCCCGTGCGCGGAGCCTGCACCATGGTCAGGTTCAAGAGCGGCTCTTGGAGGTCGAACTTCGCGTAGCCCTGCCGGCGCTTACTCGCGGAAACGCCAAACGCGGCCTCGTAGAAGGCAACCGAGGCATCGATGTCAGAGACGTTGAGTGACACATGAGGCTTGAGGATTTGCATGACGACTCCTTGTGAAATATCGAGCTACTTCCAAACTTTTCGAACTATTAGAGCTAAAAAAAGAGCGCTCCAGCGCGCCTCCCCCCAGAATCCGCGAGGAGCTGTCCTGGTACCTTGCGGCAACACCCGCCCCCGGGCTTCAGCAACAGCTGGTCTTGCCGCCACGACGGCAGCAGTCCTCCCACAGGTAATCGGTGAGCCCACGCAGCACGCCGTAGTCCGCGGAGTAGTAGTGAAAGGTGCCTTCACTGCGGCTCTGCAAGAGCTCTGCCTCCACGAGGCGCTTGAGGTGATGGCTCAGCGTGGAGGCGGGCAAGTCGACATGAGCTTGAATGTCTCCAGCCGCTGCGCCCTCGACTCCAGCCTGGACGACGAAGCGTAGGATCTTGAGCCGCACCGGATGCCCCAGGGCGCTGAGCTGAGTTGCGTGCTGCTCCAGAACGTCCACGAGCTACTTCTAATATTTTCGAAGTAGCCCCGCAAGTGACCGAGCGACACAAAGCAGGACCGGCCGGTTGCTACTCGCCGATCAGGCCCTGCTTCACCGCGAAGCGCACCAGCTCGGCGTTGGAAGCGACGTTCAATTTGCGCTTCAAGCTCTTGAGGTGAGAGCTCACGGTGGAGGGCGCGATGTTCAAGGACGTCGCGATCTCCGTGGTGCGCTCCCCAGCAGCAAAGCGCCGCAGCACCATCAGCTCCCGCTCGGACAGCTCCTGCAGTGGGTCGAGGGACCCATCGGGCCCCGCCTCGAGCAGCAGCTGCGCCAGCGCGCCGGACATGTACTTGCCCTCTCTGGCGATGGTGCGCATCGCCATCAAGAGCTCATCCAGGGAACGGCTCTTGGTGACGTAGCCGTCGGCGCCAGCCAGCAAGAGACGGATCGCACCGGGGCCCTCTGGCTGCGCGGTGTAGATGAGCACCTTTCCCTGCGGATTCTTTTCGCGCAAGGCGGAGAGCAGCTGCAGATCGTTCGCTCCAGACAGGGCTAGATCGAGCACCAGCAGATCCCAGGCGCCGGGAACACATTGCTGCAATAACTCCAGAGCCGTATCCGTCGCGCCGACCACCGCGAAGTCCGCCTGGTGACCGAGGAGCGCGAGCAGGCCTTGGCGCACCACCGCGTGGTCGTCCGCGACATAGACCCTCAAGACTGGCGCCAACTCAGCCATGCGCAGGGTCTATACCAGAACCGCCGCCTTGAGCAGCCTCATCCTCCTTTTGGCCTGGGTCGGGCGGGTTCCGCGCAGTTTGCGCGAGCCGCGAGAGCAGGCGATCCACCTGAATCGGCTTGTGGATGATTGGCAAGCCGCGACGGTATGCGTCCAGGAGCACAGCCGGCGCGGTATCTCCGGTGACTATCAGCGCCTCCAGGTGCTCGGTGGATTCCCCATCAGGGTCGCGCACGCTCCGCAGCTTCTCCACCAGGTCGATACCGTCAATTTCCCCGGGGAGACGCAAGTCACACACCACCCAGTCCAGGGGCTGTTCCGCAAGCACCAGCGCTTGCTCCGCGTCCGCCGCGACGTAGACCTGCGCGCCGTGGCTCGACAGGAGCGCATCCATCGCCTGACGAGCGTGGACATCGTCGTCGACCACCAGCACCCGGAGTCCATGCAGCTGAACTTGCGCTTTCGGCGTCGCCAGTTCTGGCGTGCGCTCGGCGCGGGCGCGCGGCAACTTCAAGCCGAAGTAGGAGCCTCTGCCGGGCACCGACTCCACCTCGAGGTCGTGGTGTAGCAGCCCCGCGAAGCGCTGCACGATGGCGAGGCCAAGACCCAGGCCGCGCTCTGGATTGCGCTCCGGGTTACCCAGCTGATGGAACTCGCGGAAGATCGCCTCGCGCTCGGACTCCGGGATACCCGAGCCGGTATCCCACACGCCGACCCGCACGAACTGTCCGTCCACGCGGCACCCCACCAGGATGCCGCCGCGCTCCGTGTAGCGGATCGCGTTGGAGATCAGGTTGCGCAAGATGGTGGTGAGTAGCTCCGGATCGCTCCTCACCCACAGCGCGCGCTGTTTCACACGGAAACGCAAGCCCTTCTGCTCGGCCACGGCGCGCCACTCCACATCCATGGTGTGGAGCAGGCGCTGCAAGTCGAGTGACGCCGGCCGCGCGCGGATCACGCCGGCGTCAGCGCGCGATAGATCGAGCAGTGAGTCGAGCAAGCCCGCGAGGGAGTTCGTGGCCTCTTCCAGCTGACCCACGATGCGCGCCCGCTGGGCCTCGTCCGGCCCAGACTTCAACGCGCCCAGGAAGAGGCGAATGGCGTGCAGCGGCTGACGCAGGTCGTGGCTGGCTGCGGCGATGAACTGGGTCTTCGCGGCTCCTGCCTCCTCAGCGATGCGCTTCTCGACCTTCACCCGCTCGAGGAGTTGCTGGTTCTGGAAGCGGATGGCGACGCTGTGACGCAACATCTCGTGATAGCGCCGAATGAAGCCCGCCAGCGCCACGATGTAGAGCAGCGCGGTCACCGCCTGCAGCCGTAACGCCGTCGGTCCCTCCCACAGGATGCGCGCGAACCACGGCAGCGTCAGCGCCGCCACGAACGCGGAGAGCGCCCTGGGATAGGGCCCGAGAGCTAGCAGAGCGCCGTTGACCGTCGCGCCGACGAGCAGCACGGCGACGTAGATCACCCACGGTTCGTCGAACTGGAGGAGCGCGGCGGAGGAGCCCCAAGCCAGGCCGAAAGCCGCCGCCTGCCACAGGAAGTACTGGCGAAAGGGCGGAGCTTCACCCTGCTGCGCGCTGAGCTTCCACCGATTCCTCGCGGTAATGATTGGGATGCGACTGGCCCCCACCAGCCACACGATCCCGACCCAGACCAGCGCCTCGACGTGACGGAAGGCCGCGAAGGTGGCCCCGCCCATCACCAGGCAAGCGCCCATGCTGGTCAGCACCATGCGCACGCCATTGGCGAACAAGAGCTCCTCCAGCTCCGCCTGGATGACCTCCTCCGGGACGTCACTGACCGACTCGCCGGGCTCCTTCTGAACGACCTGTTCAGCTTGCCGTGCGTCTGCTCCGGTCGCTTCGCTCATGCTTCGCAGAGCAAGCTCTCATGCCGCTCTGAGGTTGGCAACTACTTGATCCGGATGTCGATGGTCACCGGGGCACCGCCGCGCTTCAGCTGCAGCTTGAGGCTGTCCGCGGTGCGCAGTCGCGCATAGGCCTGCAAAGCCACTTCGGGACTGCTCAGGTCAAAGCCGTTGATACTCTCCAGTTGATCGCCGCTCTTCATGCCCAGGGTACCGAGCAGCGTATCCGGGCGGATACCAGTCATCTGGATCCCGGCGCCCTTGCCTTGGCCCATCGGGGCGATGCGCACGGAGCCCATCAGCACGCTCTGCTCGGCGATCACCTTATCAACCACGCTCCGGTCGACCTCGAACTCCGTCTCGGAGATCTTGCGGATCTTGTCCGCGATGTCCTTGGGCAGCGCACCCTTGCTGGAGCGCCCTGGCTTCGCACCAACAGGCTCCTTTGGCGCTTCACTCGGCGGCGCATCGGGCTGACCGAACAGCGTCACCTGGCACAGCGAGGTGCCCGACTCGAGCCACACGGCGGGGCTCTTGCGCGCCGGGTTGTTGCCAATGTACGCGATGGTGTACTCGCCGACTTGCTCACCGACTCGACGCATCGCAGGCACCGGATCGCTTGCCTCGCGGATCGCTGCGAGGGACCACAGGGGGTCCGGTGACTCGGAGACGATGGACACCGTCAGCCCAGCGCAAGCTGGCGCCTCGAGGGGACTGACTGGCCCTGAAGCCACATCCGTGACTTCCGGCTCTTCCTCTCCCCCACCCAAAAGCGGCCCCGTCACCGAGTCGAAAGCATTCCGCGCCAGGATGGGGTCCGCGCTTGCCAACTTGGCATCCGAACCTTCGCTCGCCTTGGCGGCATTCGGAGGCAGTGCGCTCAACGCCTGGGCATCGACTCCAAACAGCCAGCTACCAATCAGCGCCGAGCCCCCAGCCGCTTGCAAGTACGCCGCGACGCTCAACAAACCGAGCACAACGCCGGTAAAGTACTTCTTCAGCCACTGGTCCGCGTTCATACTGTGTATCCCTGGGGTAATGTACGGCAGGTGCTGGAAGAAGCAGCGACGGTAGGGTCCAGAGGCCTGGCCCGGCACTCAGATGCCGAGCGTGGGACCTTCGTTACGCCACGCGGCGCCTGGAGGGTGCTTTCGTTGCGATGATACCCCGACACAGTGCGAGCGGCGTGCCAGGTCGCTGTGCGGCGGTTCGTGGCTTGTTTTGTGGGGGAGGGAGCGGCCTGGAGGTGGCTTGTGGTTTGTCAGGTTGGCGAAGGTCGGCCGTGACCTGGAAGAAGCCAATCAACCGCCGCTCGAACATCCACGTGGCGCCCTTCGGCTGAAAAGCGGACTCCTTTCAAGGTCAGCAACGCACGCCAGCGCGCGAGTTCAGGTGGAGCGTCCAACGTCGCCCAAGCCGGCGGCGCCGCAGCAAGCTCGTACCGCTCCGTGGGTTGTACCGTGGCGGAGTGGACGAAGGTCCAATCGAAGGCGAACACGCCCCGCTTGGCAAAGTCTTCCCAGTCGCTCCCCGAGTTTTGCGCCGATGGGATGACCAGCTCATCCTCGCGGAATCGAGAGGGCAAGCGAGAGACGATTTCGTGCACGGCATCCTTCTGTGCTTCGGAGAGTCGCAACCAAGGCAGCGAAAGGGACCATATCCATTCGAAGTGAACGCTCCAATGGCTCCATCGACGTCGAAGGCATACCAAGTGACGTCGTCCGCGTAGGGATAGGTAGGAACGTTCAGGTGACTCACTCAGCGCTCGAAGATAACATCGCCTGCGTCCACAATCTTTAGCAAGGCTTCTTTGGTCATGCCCTCGTCGTCGAACTCACGCACGACTTCCGTCAGCCCTTCCAACACCGCAGGAATATCGCGGAAGCGCAAGACCGCGTCGCGCATCCAACGCTCCGGGTCGTCTTCAATTCTCTTTGCCGGCTCCCAGCGTGCCGCGCAAACGTCAAGCAGCGCCGCGACCGCGTAGAGTTGCTGCGAAAGTGTTCTCTGGCGCCGTGAGGGCACTTTGGGATGAAAAAGGCTCAGCCCCTCTTCCAGATCACTCCGCGTCAGGAGGAGCGGTCGCGACTTCATGTATTCGACCACAACACTCTCGCAGATCACCGCGAAATTCAGCTGTTGTTCGAGCAGCTGCGAACGCGACCCCGGTTCGTCTCCCAACAACGCGTTAGTCAAACCCTCGAGCGTGAACGAATCGAGGGTGGACGATGGTCGGATCCGCCCATCCGCGAGAGCCTCCGCGACCGCGCGCTGAAGAACCTGATCCTCCGTCTCTAGTTGGGAGCTGTGCCACTCCCAGTAGGCTTTGAAAGGATACGATGCAGGCTCCCACGCCGCCTCATCCGACCGCCTGCGCAGAAAGATCCCCACGCAATCAAGTTGAATATCAATACCGGTAAGCATGCACGGAATCGAAACCATCACTGAAGCTCCGGATAGGTGTCGGGCCAATCAGGCGTGAGATCGCAAAAGGGGTGGGGGTACCTAGAAGCACGAGCAACCATCTCCACGTATCCGACGATGCGATCGTGGCGATACACAGGCGCGTCGGATTCTTGCGTCATTGGTCACTCCACCTCGTCATCGACGAAGTGATAATGCGTCATCGCACCCGAGCTGAAGCCCTGAATGAAGTGACTCGTTTGATGTTGAGGGCCCTTCACCCGGAACGTCCCTTTCCGGATCGCCCAGTCGTACGCGCTCTCGTCAACCGGGTACTGAGTCAGCGTGCCGCGTACTCCTGTGCGCGCGATCCACTCTCTGGCCTTCTCTTCGGTCGTGAAGATCGCCGCCGGGAACTGCGCTCGGCCCCCGTTGAAGACCCCCACGGTAGGCACATCGTATTCCATTTTCGCATCCTGACATGGCTGAGGTTAGAGCCCCATGTCGTAGAGCCGCAAATCGCGGAGCTCAAGCTCGTACCAGCCGCGCGGCGGCTGCCCCGCGGTCTTGTCATACTCGAGGGTCAGCGAGCCATCTCCCAGCTTGAGATCAACGATCTCATTCTCGGGACTGACGTTCACCAGCTCAGCTGTCACCAGATACTGCCCGGTGACTTCGAGCAGTCGAGGTGCTTCGACGGCCGCTCGCTTCGCGTCTGCGCGTAGCGGGACCACTGACTCAGCGTCGAGCTCGACGTACTTCTCGTCGCCAGCTCTCGGCGTAGCTCCGTGCCACTCAGCCGAAGCACGTCCGCAGCAACAGCTGAACTCCACGATCGTGGTTTGGGTCATCTGGTTGACCGAAAGAATGGTGACCTTCACGGCTACCGGAGCTCCTCACCCAATCAACCGGCCACCGAGGCTCTCGAAACGTGCTGGCTCGGTGTATCCGATGTAGACGGTCCCTGAGCGGTACGAACCATCGCTCAACATGCTCTCACCCACACACAGGTCGAAACGCTCGAGTGCTGCGAGCCACTTCTTGACCAGCCGCGCTTCATGGGAGCCGGCTCTGTTTTTTTGATACCCAGCGAACTCCCCCTGTGCGTTCGGCGACACTAACAGCGCTGGGCCCACGCAAGTCAACCTCGACCGCGCGCATGAATTCGGTCTCCGAGTAGCGAGTGAAGAGTGGTGGCTGGTCGTACTCCTCGAGTGCGCTCAGCCATGCGTGATCGTTCAGGCCGCTCACGAGCAAAAGTCGCTCCAGCTCGGCTTCGATGACTGGGTTCTGCAAACTCACGATTCGTATCCCTGAGGTATCACGTCGATCTCACGCAAGAACGGCAGCTGTTCCTCGGTAGCTTCGGGGGAGACGACGGCCCAGCGGTTGAATAGCAACACGACTCGCTCGCCGCGATCCAGGATGGCGCGCGGTCCGATGTCACGATAGTCGCTGAAGAAGGTAGTCAAGAGATCGTCGAACGAGGGTCGCCAATCCAGCTTCAGTCGGCGCTTCGCGTAATTGCTTTTGCCCACAGAGCTCGTATGACCAAACAGGCCGCGACGGATCTTCAGGAACAGCGCCTCGGCGCTGTAGAAGTCCTGGCGGACGACCGCCGCGCGAAATCGCCGGCGGAGCGCCAGCTGAGTGTCGCTTGGATCCTTGGCCACCAGGTGTTCCTGGAGATCTGGCCCCTCAAATTTGAAGCCACGCGGAAACTCTTGAAGCAGCCCCTCACGGAAACGGTACTCACCCTCGACGAACAGCGTCGCAGCGCCGGACACACCGAAGTGAATCGTCGACAAGAAGCCGCGGCAGGTCGCATCTAGATCGATGAATCCATCCTGCTGCACCACCCGCGCGAATTCCTCCACGGGCACGTCAATCGAGTCGACGCCTTGAAGCTGCCGATCCCAGCGCTCCACACCGCGTCCCTCCCCCCAAGCTACCCGGACTTGAAGCTTACTGGTTCCGCCGCTGAGGTTGAGCACTCTACCCGCCAAGCGCGCAAGCGGGACCTGCAGTGCAACGTCTTGCCGGATGCTTCGATGTAGACGCTGTTTCACGGAGCCACCGTCAAGTCGCTGTTCCAGTAGCGCTTGGACTTCTTTTTGCCTTCGAGATACAGCAGGTACATGGGCTCGTCCCGTTTGGAGTGCCAGCCGACGTATCGCACGCTTCCGCGACGGCCGTCCGCGAGGCTCACTTGGGTTCCGGGGCGGATCACGCGCTTGGAGATCGGCTTGAGCGCGTGCGCCAGCACTCGCAGATGCCCGCCGTCGTAGTCCAAGACAGCAAAGCGTCCTTCGCGACCCACGACTTCGAAGACCGGGCCCACGAGCGGCTTGCTCAACGCAAGCTCGCGGTCGTCGACGTGCACCGCTTCCAGGTTCTTGCACTGAAACCATGGAGCGCGCACCCACCCATCGCAAAGCCTGGCGGAAACGCTCCACGGAACGCGAGCGCGCATCCGCTTCAGAAGACCCATCACTCGAGCCGTCGTTCTGAACATGACTCCTACTCTTCGCCGGTCCGCGCGGAGCATAGCTCACATAACCATTTCGTCACGTTCTCACTGCTCATTCGGTGTGACCGCACGGAATTGATGGGCGCAGGCTCGCCAGGGAATTCGGAGGCCGCGCACTCGTTACTCTGCGTGACCTTCGAATACGCCATCCAGCGCGATTCGTACCGCTCCGCGGAGCGCTCGGAGGATCGCGTGTTCGCTCAGCCAGTGGGGAGCGGCCTGGTGGTCGCCGTGGCGGATGGTGCAGGAGGGACGCCCGGTGGCGCTGGCGCGGCGGAGTACGTGATCCAGCGCCTCGAGCGCGTGCTCGCGGAACCTCACTTCGATGCGTTTCAGTTGCGCGGCTGGGTGGCGTTCTTGCGCAGCTTGGATCAGGAGCTCGACGGACGCAGGTTGGGGGGAGAGACCACCTTGGTGGTCGTTGCGATCAACCAGAGCGGCGCATGCTTCGGAGCTAGCGCAGGGGACTCTTCAGCGGCCATCCTGGATCACGGCGACTTGTTGCACCTCGCGGGTCCAACCCGCCACGCCTATCGGGCGCGCATCGGCAGCGGCCGCGCTCACCCAGCGGGCTTTGGCCTGGCTCACCTCGGCGGACCGCTGCTGGTGGCGAGCGATGGTCTGTTCCACTACGCAACCCACCAGGCAATCGCTGAAGCCATTGATCGTTTCCCTAAGGATTTAAATCAAGCAACCGCCGCCGTAGTGAACACCGCGCGTCTGCCAAGCGGCGAGCTTCAGGACGACGTAGCACTCGTCTTGGTGCGGCCCCACTGAGCCACTACATGCCGATGTCCCAGTAGGCGAGACCGTAGAACTCCAGCGTCGGTCCGAAGGCAAAGCGCCCGATGGTCTCTTGATCGCCTTCGGTCTCCTCGAGCAGCGCGGCTTCCATCAACGCGCCCACGGTCACGTACTGATGCATGTACGACGAGTCGCTGCGCGTGAGGGTGAAGAGCGGCGCGAGCTGTAGCGCGCCACCCAGCAGGTTGGTCTGTTCGGAGCATGCGTCGCCGCTACCCAGCACGTTCGTCTTGAAGCCCAGCTCCCCAGGGTTGTCACCCAGGTTGGCGATGCCGAGCCCGCCACTTAGGGGCATGCACAGGTGATCGCCTGGACGCACACCGACGGATGCGGGGATCATCACGGCACCGGTGCGCCGCGGATACTCCATCTGCTTGGTCCACGCGTTGGTGATCCCAGCGCCCGCGGTGATGCGCGCTTCAAAGCCCACTTCACCATTGTCGTCCACCGTTGGCAGAGCGCTGACACCGAGCATGTAGCTGCAGCCACTCAAGCAACTCAACAAGGCTAGCAGGAGCGAGGCTTTCCACATGCGATCTAGAGTAGCGGTACTCGCTCCGCGTCCTTGCGTGTAGAAGTGTGTGCGGCAGCGACGGAGCCGCGCAACCGAGTATGCGCTGCTAGGTCCGCGTTAGTCTTCGAGATCTTCAGACTCGTCGTCTTCCGCGCGGGCTCCGTCGCGCTGGGATTCGGAGTCGAGCTCTGATTCGGGATCGCGAGCCGGCGCGAAACGCTGCCCCTTGGAGTCGGGCGGCCCCAGCACGACCATGTGGCGCGGCAAGCTCACGGCCAACGCAAAGATGGATCCCCAGGTCGCGTTCGGCTCTGCGCTAACAGCCAACACGTTGGACCGCATGCCGTCCTCCTGTTCTGCCTGTACACCGGCGACCACGCCATCCAGCGACTGCGGACGCCCCTGGTTGACTCGGTAGTTCCCCGAGGCATCGATGTGGATGTAGGTCGCTTGCTCTGCATCCCAGCCTCGCGCGTCGGGAAAGACACTCACGGCCGCGGGCGGCAGCTGGACATTGCGAAACACCCGCGGCAACGGGCGCGTGGCCTTGGCCTTTCCGAGCACACCCACACCGCGGTCACCGAAACCCGCGCGCGTTTCAGCTGCTAGCGCGGTCAGGACGCAGTGGACGTGGGTGTATTCGACGTTCTTGTCGATGGCACCGGCAGTCCGACCAAAGGGCCCACCGGTCACCACCCGTTTCGCGAACGCCTCGCAGTCTGCCGCAGAGAGCCCCGACGTCTGACTGGGGGTCGCCGAAGGGTTTTGCTTCGTTTCCTTGGTTCCCATCAGCCACGGTTCTCCGAACCAAGCTTGAGCGAGGCTGCCATCCGGCACTTCCGGCAGCTCGACCCCGCTCGGCACCGTCGCCGCGCTCGCGGTCTCTAGCTTGCTGATGGCTCGCGACAACTGAACCTTGGCGCCAGCCCAGGGCATGACGATGCACAGCAAGCTGGCAATCAACAGCGTGATGGAGAGCCTGAAAGCGTGAGCCAGTTCCCCCCGACGCCCGAGAGCCGTCACCACCGCTCCCACCAGGAAGCCAGACGCCACGAGCCACGCGGCGCTCAGAGCAGTGTTGGCGCGATCGATGCTCTCCCCCAAACCATACGCGCGTTCGATCACGTCATCGCCGCGCCCCGTAGCGAGAGAGAGCACTTGATTGAAGTGCGAGAGGCCCGCGAGCACGCAGGCGCCACCTAGACAGATCCCTGCGAAAACGAGATCGCGAACAGCCGTGGGCCGGCTCCCAGCGGCGCGACCTTGAAACAGCGCGATCGCGCCGAACCCAGCGATACCCAGCACCAACACGAGGTCGCCGATTGGTGCGATCAGCAAGCTCACAGCACCCACCACGAGCACCAGCACCACAGGCACGGCTCGCATGCGAATCGCGGCGCCCTGAGTGTCTCGCTGTGCGCACAGCGCGAAGATCCAGCCCGCCAGGGACAACGTGCACGCCGCGAACCCGAAGCCAATGCAAGCGACCCCCGCGACGCCGCTGATGGCCAGCGCGCTCAGCATGAACAGCGAGCCGCCGAAGAGGGGTGCTGCGTCTCCGGCGGCAGACACCAGCTCCGTCCCTCGAGCAAACACGAACATCTGCAGCGCCACGAGCACCAGCGGCGGCAGCAACAGCGGCCACCGCCAGCGGGGCTTGAGCCCCTCCTTGGTCAGTCGGAGCCCGAGGACCGCTGTCACGCAGGTCGCGACGATGCCGATCCAGCACAGGACGGACACCAGGCTCACGCTGAAGAGCCTCGCCATCAGTCCGGGGCCAAACCGCTCTCTGCCAAGAAAGGCGTACAACAGAAAGCCAACGAATAGCCCGTGCAGAGCAAACGCCAAGCCGAACTTCGGTTTCCCCGCAGAAAGCCTACGACGAAACACGTCGGCAGACGACGGCCCCAGATCCCCCCCGGTCATGTTCACACCATACGTGAGCATGACCGAGAATGGGACCCATGATGGCTCAGACCCCCAGCACCTGCGCCATCTGCGGGGTCAGCTCGGCGTATTTCCGCAGATAATTGCCGTAGAGTACGCGCTCTTCGTTGATGGCTCGCGCGATCGCGGGGCGCAGACGCAACCTTGAGAAATAGGCTTTCAATGCCGGCCAGCGCCCCAGGTCGAGGGGCGTTGCCGCCAACCAGTTCAGCACCGTCACGAGATACGCGTCGGCCACGCTGAACGCTCCCAGCAAGTACTCACGCCCATCCAGGTGGCTCGCCAGGTAGTCGAAGCGCCCTTCGAGCTTCTTCAATGCGTAGGCCTTCACCTCCGCGGGTGCGTTGCGATCGAAGAGCGGTGAAATGCCCTTGTGGAGCTCGCTGCTGATGAACGAAAGCCACTGCTCGTACTCGGCGCGTTCAGTCTCGCTCTCTGGCAGAGCGAGCTTTCCGCCGGACAGCCGCGCCACCCGTTGCAGCACTGCGGTGTTCTCTTTCAAGAGCCGCCCGTCGTCCTCCTCCAGCACGGGTACCAGCCCAAGTGGGTTCACCTTCAGGTAGTCGGCTTCGTCTTTCAGGGTGCGCTTGCTGCGCCCATCCACCTCGACGAACTCGGCTTCGAGCCCAGCTTCGTAGAGCGCAATCCGAGTCGCCATCGAACAGGCGAGCGGTGAGAAATACAGCTTCATGTCTCGGTCCTCCTGAACAGCCAATCTGGGGAAAGCGCCAGCGTGCGTCCAACGCATACTTTTGCTAGTTTGTATGCGTGCAACGCATACCTAAAACCCAGCCAGAGCCGACCAACGCAGAAGCGAGCAAGCGCGTGGCTGTCAAGCCGCGCCTAGAGGTGCGCGATCTCGAGCTAGTGCTCGCCCTCGCCAGGACGGGCAGCACCGTGGCGGCTGCGGAGCGCCTGCACATCACTCAGTCTGCTGTGAGCCGCGCCCTGATCCTCGCGGAAGAGCGCATTGGCGCCCGGCTGTTCGAACGCAAGCGCCGAGGGCTGGTACCAACCGTCGCGGGCGAGCGACTCTTGGCAGGCGCGGGACGCCTGTTGGAAGACTGGGTGGAGCTCGAGCGCCAAGTCACCGAACCGCCGATCGCACCTCAGCGCCTCAAGCTCGTGTGTCAGTGCTACACCGCTTACCGCTGGCTCCCGAGCACCCTGGCGCGGCTACCGGAGTCGCTCTCGAACCTCGACGTGCAGCTGGCGGTGGAGCACACCCAGGATCCGCTCGCCGCGCTCAGATCGCGCAAAGTCGACATCGCGCTCCTGGCGTCATCCAGTGCCCCTGCCCCGCTGCGAGAGCTGCCACTGTTTCATGACGAAATCGTGTTCCTCGTCGCGGAGAGCCACCCGCTCGCCAGACAGAAGACGCTGACCAGCAAGGATTTGCTGGGACAAACGCTGATCAGCTCGACGCAAACGCCCCAGGCCGAGGCCAGCTGGTTCATGAGGCAGGTATTCGGAGCGCGCCAACCGCGGCTCAAGCACCTGCGCTTCCCGCTCACGGAGGCGGTGATCGACGCGACCCGCGCTGGGCTGGGGGTCGCGGCCCTCTCCGGATGGATCGTGGACCCTTACCTGGACTACGGCCTCTGCGTACTACGGCTACGGGGCAAACCCCTGCGCCGCTCTTGGACGATGGCTTTCCCCGCGGAATATGAGAGCGCCGCGCGCGGCCTCGCATCAGCGCTGCTTGCGGCCGCGCCCGAGCCCCGGGGGCGCAGGCTAGCTCCGCCACGGCGCGCCTCGAAATCTGCGCTTGTGTAGCCGGACTGCATAGCGCTCCGAGGTGCACCGCTCGGTAAATGCTGCGCAGCGCGCTGCCCCCAATCGCGAGCGTTGCGCGGTCTCCGATCGCCCTCCGGAGTCGGCGACGCAATGTGCAGGATTGGTGCTTGAAAGCAACCTCGCCGAAACATGCACCGTGTCCACATCACGGTGGACGGTGCTGGATCCACCCCGGCATCGCTCAGGGCCGCCGCCCACGTCGGGCACGAAACCCGCAAGGGGCGCGGCGGACCCAGACGCTCTGGATCACCAGCTACTGCATGCGCCCGGTCATGTCAGCCATGGATACCTCCGAACTCCACACTGCCCAGTCGATCTCTAGCGGCACGTCCCGCGACGCGCTGCTTGCTCTGGAGTGGCTCGAGACCAACGGCCTTGGCGGCTTCGCATCGTCGAGCGTCGCTGGAGCGAACACCCGCAAGTACCACGGGCTGCTCGTCAGTCGCACCCCGGAGCCCCAGCTCCTGCTCTCCAAGCTGGACCCGACACTCATCTCCGCAGGGCAACGCATCGAGCTGGGCACCAATCTCTTCCCAGGCACCGTCCACCCCAGAGGCTGGGAGCGCCTCGCGAGCTTCGAGCGCTCGCCGTTCCCGCGCTGGCGCTACGCACTGGAGCAAGGCTACTTCGAGCGGGCCGTGATGATGCCTCGCGGGGAGGACGCGGTGCTGCTCAGCTTCTGCCTCAGCGCCGACGCGGCGCCTTGCGAGCTCGAGCTGACGCCGCTGCTTGCCTTCCGGGGTCTGCATCGCCTGACCGAGGAGAACTTCGCGTTTCGGGCGCGCATGTTCGCGGACGGTAGGTGTCACAAGATCAGCCCCTACGAGGGCATGGTCGACCTGTACTTCGAACGCGACGCCGGCGGGGCCCTGGAGTTTTACCCCGGACCCCACTGGCACTACCGCTTCGAGTATCCCCGGGAGCAAGAGCGCGGCTACGATTTCCGCGAGGACTTGTTCTGCCCTGGGCTGTTCGAAATCGGCTTGAAGCCCGGTCAGGGCGTCACGCTACGCGTCGCTACTCGACCAGGCGAGCAATCTCCCAGCGACACCTGGCAACAGGAACTCGCGCGACGCGAGGCAAGAGCCGCCCGCTACGCCCGCCTCCCCGCTGGCGTCGCTGAGCTGTCGGTGCGCAGCGAAGACTTCGTCGTCAGCACTCCCGCCGGCCTGGCGATTCAAGCGGGCTACCCGTGGTTCGAGTGCTGGGGGCGTGACGCGATGATCGCCGTGCCCGGCTTGTGCTTCGAAACGGGTCGCCTCGCAGAAGGCACCGAGGTGCTGCGCACCTTCAGCCAAGCCCGCTCGGGTTTGATCCCCAACTTCCTGAATCCGCGCGGAGAACATGCCTACAACTCGGTCAGACGCTTCTCTCTGGTTTGGCTGGGCCGTGGGTGAGTTGCTGCATCTGTCACCAGGTTGAGGCACGCGCCTTCTTGCCCGCGCTGGAGCAAATCGTCGACGCGGTACTGCGCAAATCCACCCGGGACTCTGGCTGCAGGACTCCGGGCTCGTGTGGTCCGAGGCGCAGCTCACCTGGATGGACGCGAAAGTACACGGCATACCCGTGACGCCCCGCCGGGGTCTCGCCGTGGAGATCAATGCCCTCTGGATCCACCTCCTGGATCTGGTGCTTCGACTGAGCGACGAACCAAGTCCGCACCACGCGGAGCTAGCTGCGTTGCGCGATCGCGCCGTGGCCCACTTCGCGCCGACGTTCTGGCTGCCTGAGCTTGGTTACCTCGCGGATGTGGTCGAGCTGCATGACCAGGGCAGCACTCAGGACACCTCGCTGCGCCCCAATCAGCTGCTCGCGGTGTCCCTCGACGGGCCACAGCTCGTGAGTGACGCGCAGGCGCAGTCGCTGGTAGCCAAGGTGAGCGAGCACCTGGTCACGCCGTTTGGACTCTGTACCCTGTCACCGGAGAGCGCGGCGTATTGCGCGCACTACGCCGGTTCTCAGGAAGAGCGTGACGGTGCCTACCATCAAGGCACCGTGTGGCCTTGGCTCATCGGCCACTACGTCGCGGCCGCGCTGAAGAGCGCGCCAGATGCAGCGCTCGTCGCGGCTGAGCTGACTCAGACCTTCGCGCCGCTGATTGAAGAGCATCTATCCGAGTACGGCGTGGGCAGCATCGCAGAGATCTTCGATGCAGAAGCGCCGCACTCGCCCAATGGCTGCATCGCCCAAGCGTGGAGCGTTGGTGAGCTCATTCGAGCCCACGTCTGGCTTCAGCGCAGCCTTCACCCTCACCCCCAAAATCAGATGCAACCCCAACGCAATAAACAAGGAGCGACAGCTGAGGCTGGTTGAAAGCCGACCATGAAAATCCTGATGTTTGGCTGGGAGTTCCCGCCATCGATCAGTGGAGGCTTGGGCACGGCCTGCCACGGACTGACTCTCGGAATGAGCCAGCTGGGAAGCGAAATCGCGTTCGTCTTGCCGCGAATCGACGACCCAAGTGAAGGCAAACACTTGGAGCTGATCGGCGCCAATCAGGTACCGATCCCCAAGGAACCAATCACGGAGACGCACAGCGTCTTCCGCACCATCGAGATCCCGTCACCCTTGCGACCCTACGAAACGCCCGAGAGTTACCGCGCGGCCTGGGAAGAGCGTGTCACCGCGGCGCATGAAGCGCCAGCGGAGGACGAGCCGCGCGGCTTGCTCGAGATGGGCGGGGACTACTCGAGCGATCTGTTCGGTGAGGTGCATCGCTACGCGATCATCGGCGAGCGCCTCGGCAAGCTCGAGAGCCACGACGTGGTCCACGCCCACGACTGGATGACGTTCCCCGCCGGGATCGCTGCAGCCGACGCCAGCGGCAAGCCGCTGGTGGTGCACGTGCACGCGACGGAGTTCGACCGCAGCGGTGAGCACGTGAACCAGGGGATCTACGACATCGAGCGACTGGGCGTGCAGCGCGCGGACCGAGTCATCGCGGTGAGCGAACGTACCCGGCGCACGCTCATCGATCGTTACGGCGCCGATCCGGCGAAGGTGCGCGTCGTTCACAACGCAGTGACGAAGGACAAGCGCGTGGAGCGCAACGACATCGAGCGGCCGCTCAAGGAAAAGGTCGTGCTGTTTCTCGGTCGCGTGACGATGCAGAAGGGCCCGGACTACTTCGTCGAAGCGGCTGCGAAGGTGCTCGAACGAGTGCGCAACGTGCGCTTCGTGATGGCGGGCAGCGGCGACATGTTGCCGCGCATGATCGAGCGGGCGGCGGCGCTGCGTATCACGAACCACTTCCACTTCACCGGCTTTCTGAAGGGTGAAGAAGTGGATCGCATGTTCGCGCAGAGCGACCTGTACGTGTTCCCTTCGGTGTCCGAGCCGTTCGGCATCACGCCGTTCGAGGCCATCAAGCACGACGTGCCGGTGATCTTGAGCAAGCAAACCGGCGTCGCGGAAACGCTACCCAACGCCGTGCAGGTCGACTTCTGGGACATCGACTGCCTGGTCGACGCGATCGTCGAGCTACTCACAGAACAAGACAAAGCGCAGCAGCTGGTGCAGCAGCACCGGCGCGATCTGGAATCCGTGGATTGGTCACGCGCCGCAGAGCGCGTGCTCGAAGTGTATGGGGAGGTAACAAAGTCATGATCTCGGTGTGCTTCTATTTTCAGGTTCATCAACCCTTTCGCCTGAGGCCCGACTACCGCTACTTCAACATCGGTCGCGACCACGACTACGAAGACGACCGCGCCAACGCACAGATCATGCGTAAGGTGGCCGACAAGTGTTACCTGCCGACGAACCGCCTGATCCTCGACATGATCCGCAAGACGGATGGGCGTTTCCGCGCGAGTTACTCGATCACCGGCACGGCGATCGAACAATTTCGCATGTATTGCCCCGAGGTACTGGATAGCTTCCGCGACCTCGTCGACACCGGCTGCGTCGAGCTGATTGGCGAGACGTATTACCACTCCCTCGCCTTCTTGTTCTCGCGCCCGGAGTTTGCCGAGCAAGTCTCGCTCCACCAGCGCACCCTGCAGCAGGAGTTTGGCGTCCGCGCGACGACGTTCCGCAACACCGAGCTGATCTACAACAACGAGCTAGCTCACGAGGTCGAGCGTCTCGGCTTCGACGCCGTGATCGCCGAAGGCACCGAGCGCTCCTTGCAGTGGCGCAGCCCGAACTTCGTCTATCAGCCCGCGCCGTGCCGCAAGACGAAGCTGCTGCTCAAGAACTACCGCCTCTCGGATGACCTGGCGTTCCGCTTCTCCGATCGCAACTGGGAAGGCTGGCCGCTCACCGCCGACAAGTTCGCGTCGTGGCTGCACCAGGTTGCAGGCGGCGGCGAGACCATCAACCTGTTCATGGACTACGAGACCTTCGGCGAGCACCAGTGGGCAGAGACCGGCATCTTCGAGTGCCTGCCACCTGCCGGAGGCCGATGCTGCAGCATCCTGACTTCCGCTTTCATACCCCCGCGGAAGTGGCGCGGCTCCACCCTCCGGTCGCGAAGCTCGACGTACCCTTCGTCACCTCCTGGGCAGACGCCGAGCGCGACGTCACTGCCTGGCTGGGGAATCCGCTGCAGGACGCCTCGGTGGAAGCCATCTACTCCCTGGAGCAGGCCGTGAAGAAGAGCGGCGATGTTCAGCTGATCGGCACCTGGCGCCGACTACTGACGAGCGACCATTTCTACTACATGTGCACCAAGTTCTTCAGTGACGGCGACGTACACAAGTACTTCAACCCGTACAAGACGCCGTATGACGCGTTCGTGATCTACAACAACGTGCTCGCCGACCTGCGCGATCAGCTCGAGCGCCGCGGCTTGCTCGAACTCACCCCCGCAGAGCACGCGAAGATCGCCGTCTGAGCCTCAACCCCCCGCTCATCACTTCAACCGCAGCGGTAGATGCGCACCCCGGCGGGCTCGAGGCGGAGCTCGTCGGGAGCCGCCGCAAGGTCTGGATGACCACCAAACAGCGAGTAGAGCGGCTTACCCCGCCAGCTGTCCGGGAAGTGCAAGGTCTGTTCGCGCCCCACGTCGAAGTTCGCGACGACCAGGTACTCGTTCTTCTGGGTCTGGGGGTGAGAGCGACAACCGGCGACCAACGCGGGATGATCGCCGTCGATGAAGTGCAAATTTTTTGCCACTCGGAAAATCGAGTCCGAGGCCTGCAGGTGATTGATGGCACGCAGCGCCTCCGCGTAGCGTCCGTCACCGAGCTGCTGGAAGCCGTCGGGCGCCCCGATGAACGGCACTCGCGTGTCCGTACCGTGCTCGACGCCTTGCACGACGCCCGTCGCACCCAAACCGAGCAGCGCCACCACGGCGTAGCGCGCGGGAGTAGCCGCCGCAGAGCCGTACTCCTCAGCCACAGAGCCGCTGTCTTGAGAGAGCACCGGGAGGTAGTGGTGCAGCCGTGGCTCGGCGCGATGCAGATACAACAAGTAGCGCCGAGTGTCCGCGGCGTAGGGCGACTCCCAGGCGGTGCCGAGCAGCATCTGCACACCGCCATGCCAGAGCATGCGCTCCGCCGCTTGCTCGGAGTCGAACAGCTCGGCGAGCACCGCGACGTGGGGATAGCGCGCGTTCAACACACTGAGCATCTGCTCGAGAAAGCCGCGGTGCGTGCTGTGGGCGTTGTCGAGCCGCACCACGCCGCCCGTTTCCGCAGAGAACCGTGACCAGAACAGCGCATAGCGCGTGAGCTCATCCCATAGCGCCTGGCGCACCTTCGGCTCCGGGTGCCCGGTGTTCAAGAGCACCACGTCATCCCACTTCACCCAGCTCTTTCCCGCCCAGAAGCCCGCGCGCTTCAGGCCGTCGGCTTCGGTCGCATCCGGGACGATCCACTCGGGGTGATTGCGCGCGATGTTCCCTTCGCGCGCGACGTGGTTCACCACCAAGTCCATGCAGAGGCCAATACCGAGGCGCTTGGCCTCGGCGGTGAAGGCTTCGAACTGCTCGATGGACGATCGCACCGAGGCCGGCTCAGCGTACGCCTGAGTCACCCGAAACCAGTCGGAGATCGCGTACGGACTCTCGGAAGGCCCCATCATCGTGATCGGCAACAGGTGCAGCGTGTTGAACCCAAGCTGGTGAATGCGGCTGAGCTCCTTCACCCACTCCGGGAACCGCCCGCTGACACGCGGGATCAACGTGTACATCCGCAGGTCGTTGACCAAGCGCGGCTCGACCTTGAGCTTGCCGTGGGGGCGCGCTTCGCGCTCGAAGTGCGAGCCCCCATCCCAGGAGGCGTGCAGCTGAAAGTGAAACACACCGAGCTGGTTGAGCTCGAGCTCCACGCGATAGCGATCTCCTGCAACACGGTGCAGCGGCAGATCGACAAAGGTACCGACGGGCCCAGGCAAGTCCGTGCGCGCGATCACCAGCGACGGCTGCAACGGCACCTCGGCTTCGATCGAGAAGCGGCTACCCAGCTCGGCGCGCAGGAAGTCGCCCTCCGCACACTCACCAATCCGACGTGGACGCTTGATCACTCGGCTTCACTCACCGGGGCTACCGGCGGGCTCCCAAACTACCAAGCCGGGTACGAACGACTGCGCCAGATCAGGATGATCCGGCAATACGCGCAGTGCGAAACCGTGCACGCCGGTTTGCTCCACGCTGAGCTCGCACGCGTAGCGGTAGCGACCACCCGTGAGCTCTTGCTCCAGGCTGAGATCCACGGCTGCGATATTCGAGATTTCCCCACGGTTATCGATGGGACCGAGGCAGGCCTGTACCTTGACCATTGCTGGAGTGATCGCCTCAGGCAGTGTCACCTGCGCAGCAACGCTCAGCGGCCGCTGGACGTGGATCGGGTTCTGGGTGTCCGCCTGGACCTCTTCGATGCGCACCGCGGCCCAGTGCGCCCGCAGTGTGCTCAGATACTCTCGCAGCGCGCGCCCCGCCTTGAAGCCGTCGGCCGCGAGTCGCTGGGCGTGGAGGTGAGCCGGAACGTAGTACTGATCTGCGTAGTCCTGGAGCATGCGGTGAGAGTTGAAGCGCGGCGCGAGCTCGCGGATGCTGTGCTTCATCATGCGCACCCACTCTTCGGGCACGTCGTTCTCGCGCTTGTAGAACGTGGGCACCACCTGGTGCTCGAGCACGTCGTAGAGTCGCTCGCTCTCGATGCGGTCCTGATAGTCGCGGTCCGAATACTCTTCCCCGTTACCGATGGTCCACCCGACCGCTGCGGAGGGACGCTCGTCCCACCAGCCATCGGAGATGGAGCAGTTCAGCACGCCGTTGATCGCCGCCTTCATGCCGCTCGTGCCCGAAGCCTCCATCGGTCGCCGCGGCGTGTTCAGCCACAGGTCCACGCCTTGCACCAGATGCCGCGCGACCTCCATGTCGTAGTTTTCCGCAAAGAAAACACGTCGCTCGAGGCCATTCTCGCGGGCAAAATGGATGATCTTTTGAATCAGCTCCTTGCCTGCGAGGTCGGCCGGGTGAGCCTTGCCAGCGAACACCAGCTGCACGGGTCGGTCAGGGTCGCTCAGCAGGCGCTTGAGGCGCTCGGCGTTGGAGAACACCAGGTCGGCGCGCTTGTAGGTGGCGAAACGCCGCGCAAAACCGATGGTCAGCGCGTTCGGGTCGAACACTTCTTCCGGAGGCGGCGCGTTCAGCGTCTCCCCGTTGCGCTTGATGCGTTCCTCATACAGCCCGCGCAGGTAGCGCACCAGACGATGACGGCGAGTGTCGTGGACCCGCCAGAGCTCTTCCTCGGGGATCTGCTCGACGCCTGACCACACCTCATGCTCTTCGGGGTGCGAGCGCCAGCGCGGCGGAAGGTAGCGATCCAGAAGCTCCGCCAGGTCGACGCCGATCCAGCTCATCAGGTGCACGCCGTTGGTCACGTGACCAATCGGAACGTCTTGCACGGGCGTCTGGGGCCAGAGCTCCGACCACATGGCGCGACTCACGCGACCATGTAGCCGCGCGACGCCGTTCGCGCGCTGACTCGTGTGCAGCGCGAGCACCGCCATCGAGAACTCTTCGTTGGGGTCATCGGGCTTCGCGCGCCCAAGGCGCAGCAAGTCCTCGACATCGACCCGCAGGCCTGGCGCGAGCGGCGCCAGGTATTCCCGCGCGAGGTCATTCGGGAAGCGATCGATGCCCGCTGGCACCGGCGTGTGGGTCGTGAACAGGTTCCCGGCGGCGTTGACCACGAGCGCCTCTTGAAAACTCAAGCCATCCGCCTCGATGGACATGCGGATCTGCTCGAGCGCCTGGAACGCCGCATGCCCCTCGTTCATGTGTCGCACGCTCGGCGTGATCCCGACGCGAGCCAGCGCACGGCGCCCACCGACGCCCAGCACCAGCTCCTGCTTGATGCGGGTAACCTGGTTGCCACCGTATAGCTGTGACGTGATCTCCCGGTCCTCCTGGGAGTTCTCCGGCAAGTTCGCGTCGAGCAAGATCAAGCGCACACGGCCAACCAGGAGCTCCCACAGCGCGAGCTTCACTTCTCGCCCGGGGAACTCCACGCTGACCACCAGCTGCGACTCATCTTCCGCGAGGATACGCCGCAGGGGCAAGTTGTAGAGATCCAGGTCCGGGCTGTAGTCCTGCTGAAAGCCCGACTTGTCGATCTCCTGCTGAGTGTAGCCCCGACTGTAGAGCAGCCCCACGCCGGTGAGCGGCACCCCGAGCCCAGAAGAGCTCTTCAGGTGATCGCCGGCCAGGATCCCAAGACCACCGGAGTAGTTGCGAAAGCACTCCGCCAATCCAAATTCCGCACAGAAATAAGCAATGACGCAGCCGTCGGCAGCGGGATGACGTGCCTCGAACCAACCTGGCGAAGGGTGATGCTCCGTCAGGTGGCGCTGAACGGTCTGCAGCAAGAAGAGGTACGACTCATCGGTCGCCAGTTGCTCGAGGCGCGTCTGGGAGCAGCGCCGCAGCAACATCAGCGGGTTGTGTTTCGTCGCGTGCCACAGCTTGGGATCGATGCGCGCGAACAGATCCACTGACTCGTGATGCCAGCTCCAGCCGAGGTTGTTGGCGATCTCGAGCAACGGAACCAGCGGCGCAGGCAAGGCGGGAACGGACTCGAAACGGCGCACACGGATAGGGGTGAACGAGAACATATCTCACACGGTTCGAAGGCCGCTGCCGACTGCGAAGCCCAAGCGATGGTGCCCAAGGCAGCTTGCTCATCATGATGCCCGGGCCCTTTGGCAAGGCAAGCGAGAACCCGCTTCGCCCGCGAGGCACCCGCGAGCCCCACATTTTTGGCTGAACGGCGCCGCGCGATTGTTTCGCTTGTGTGTCGCGGCGCTGCCTCGGCAGAAACGACGCGAGGCGCATAGCGCGTTCCAGCGTCGTGAGGCCGCGCCGCTCGGCCGCGCCCCTTCGAGGAGACTAAGCTTCCGAGCGGAAACCAATGCGACGATGGGTCCCATCACAAAAGGGCTTGTTTGCTGAGCCGCCGCAGCGGCAGAGCTTTGCCCGCGTGATCCGCGCGACGGTGTGCCCGGTGCCAGCGCAGATCTCCAGGTTGCCGCTCACCGAGAGCGGCCCATCATGGAGCGGGTCCACGTTTAGTTCGCCTCCGCGCACTGCGAGAGCCGTGGTGTCCCCCGTATCAGGCTCACCGCTCGCGGCGAAGCCCACGGTGTTGTGGCTGCCGTCGCAGAACGGCTTGAGGCGTGAGGCACCGCAGCGACAGAGTGTCGCGCGGAAACGCTGTTCCTGGCCTGTGATGTGTAACTCCGCGACAACGGCATACGGCCCATTCTCGCGGATGTGCAGCGTGTTCACCTCCGGCGCTTGTTCGTCGAAGCCTCCATCCTTGCGCTGGTAGGTGATGGCGCCCGACGGGCAGCGCCGGGCGATGGCGGCCAGCTCCTCGGCCGGCATTTCGTCCGGGTGGATCCACTCTCCCGGAGTGTTGGCAAGGAAGACCCGCGGCGCACCGAGCACACAGAAGCGCGCGTGGATGCAGCGCTTGCTGTCGAAGCTCAAGGTCAGCGCATGTCCCTCAACCACCTCGGCGGGGGGTTCGTCTGGTTTGACTGCCTGAGACGCCGCCGGCGGCGAGGCCGGAGCTTGCGACGCTGTGTCAGAGACCACGTCCAAGCGCCTGCGCGGGCGCTCCGTCGCCTGAGCGCGGAGACGCCTCGGCGCTGCTAACCAGGCCGTGGCGATTGCCTCGAACCTCGGGGAAACGTCCCGCAACGCCTGAGCGCCACGGGCGAGCTCGCCGGTTCGCTCAGCCAGCAGCTGCATGGCAGAGGTCGCCCCCGGCACCCGCAGCTGGCGCGTCATGGCGAAGGAGATTCCGGCGCATTCGCCGCCCGATGATCGAGCCGGAAGTGCCGTCAACACGTCGCTGACATCTGGCAACGCGTGCATGATGGCGACGGCTTCATCGACCGCCGCACGTCGTTCGGCCGCGGACACGGGGGAGTACGCAACCGCAAGCAGACGCAGCATCTGGTTGTAGATAGCGTTGCCAAAGTCGAGCACCCGCGCGGCGCGTGGCTCCTCCACCCAGGTCTTGCCGTCCGGCGCCGGAGGAAAACGCTGTACGGGGTTCTTGGCGACGGCTCGGGACGGCACAAAGCTCGGGTCTGCGGCCAGCAGCTCACGGTACTCAGCTTGAATCGCGCGGAAACGCCGGTAGTGTGAGTCTGGGTGTTCCTCGGTGTGGCCCTCGCCTTGGGCCACCACTTCATCGATCGCGCGGTACGCGGAAGCAGCGTCCACGACCGCGACGACGCCGTCGAGGCTCACCAAGTCGGGGCCGAGCTGCATCGATGGGTCGCCAACGAAAAGCGCTTCCTCCCCCAGCTGCGCCAACAGGCGTTCGATGCCTGCACGCACCTCACGATACATGTGACCAACCGTGCCGTAGTCCTGCGCCGACGGCAGCAAGGTCTGGGGCTGAACACCCGCTGGTACCGCACGGAATGAGAGAACGCTTCACCATCCGGGTGATCCACGCCCTCGGGGCGCTCCAAGAACACGAAGTGGTCGATGGTGCTTTGATCGAAGGGGTGGAGTTCCACCACGATGTCAGCGGGGTGATAGCCGCGAGGGATGGGGAAGTTGGGACGTCGCAAGTGTGCAGGACCACCGAGGGCCACCAGCAGGTTGTTCGCATTCACCAGATGCGCCATCTCGTCGATGGCCACGTTCACGATGCTGCTCCGCCAGCGCTCCACCGCCGCGAGCTGCGCCCCCCCGAGGCCATCCTCCGCCGTCTTGAGCGACCACGCCGCGAACAAGTAGCAGCACATCAGGTTGTGCTCGATCTCACACGCCTCGGTGAGCAGCTCGGCGAGCTCTTCACGGGACTGAATGACGAGGGCGGCTTCGGGGGTGGACATAGTTTGCTCCGCTCGGGGTTACGTGGCGGCATCTTCTCACGGATTTCCGTCTTCGCGGATCACCCAACGCGAGCCTTTCCGTGGCACTTGTGGTTGGGCCTGAACCGCCACACCGGGGAAGACTGAATTCCGCCAGGCAGCACTCCCACCCGTGGGAAAGCACCTCTATAGTGCGCACGAGGTCAGTTGCTTTGGTCGGCCCATGGGAACGCTAGTCACGAAACTCACGCCACGGCGGTTCACGGCAGCGCTCACGCTGCTCGCCGGACTGGCGACCGTACAGCGCGCTCAGGCGCAGCCCACGGATCCGCCGGCGGAACCGGCAGCCCCGGAGCCTGAAGACCCACGACCAAAGGACCCTCCCCCCCAGAAGAAGCCGAAGGAAGATCCCGAGGGAAACACATTTCCACGTACGGGTTCTGAGCCGGGCACTCCTCTCCGGAGCTACGACGAGGCCCAACCCAGCAAGCCGACGCGCTCTGACGACGCCCGCGGCTACACGGAGAAGCCAGGTTGGGAGAGCGAAGACTACGTGCTGCTGCCCGCCCGAGCCGTGCTGTTCCCGGCGAAGCTCTTGGTGGACATCGTCTTCACGCCCCTCGAGGTCCTGCTGACCGGCATCGATCGCTACAAGGTGGTGCCCCGGGTCGTCGATCTCTTCTACTTCGACAAGGCGCACACCGCCGGCTTCTACCCGACCATCGCGTCGGAGACCGGCTACGGCTTGAGCTACGGCGCGAAGGTCTTCGACAACGACGTCGCAGGTCACGAAGAGAAGCTGTCCTTTGCCGGCAAGTTCGGAGGCCGCTACGTGCAAGCCTATGAAACAGCCTTCGAAGGTGATCGCGTCGGCGGCTCGCGCCTGTGGCTAGAGACGCGCACACGCTACGAAAGGGAACCTGGCATCCTCTTCTTCGGGTTTGGGGGTGAGGGACAGGCGACGAGCGGCAGCGGGCTAGGTCCCCGGGAAACCGACGTGGCGACGCGCTTTCAGCAAGAGCGCGTACTCGGGCTGGTGCGCGCCGGAGGCACGCTGGGGGAACAGGGCGAGCTCACCAAGCTTGGCCTGTTCGGAGTCTACAATCGGCGGCGCTTCGATCGCGAACAACGGAGCTTCCCCGAGCCCTCCATCGAGCAAGTATACGATACCGCGCGGATACCTGGATTCGACTCTGGGGTAAACACCGTGGAGCTCGGGGTCACCCTGGTGCACGACACCCGCGATCAAGAGTTCGCATCCGAGGGCAGCTACCTCGAGCTGCTGGGGGGCGGCGTGGTGCCCGCGCAGGGCTACCGCTACTGGCACTTCGGCGGCGAGCTGACGAAGTACATCGATCTCTACCGGCACACCCGGGTGCTCGCGCTGCGCGCGGCCCTCGAGGGTGTCGTCGGTGACGAAGAGCACATCCCCTTCGTCGAGCTGCCACGGCTCGGCGGCGTTCACGATCTGCGAGGCTACTTGTCGGATCGCTTCCGCGACAAGCTCTCGGCGGTCACCACGGCAGAGTATCGCTACCCGATCCATCAACTGCTGAGCGGCAAGCTGTTCGTCGACGCGGGCAACGTGGGTCGCGATTTCGACAACCTCGTGGGCTCCACGGCATTCGAGGACTGGAAAGTTGGTGCTGGTGGCGGCTTCTTGATCCACACGGATGAGGACGTGGTGCTGAGCATCGACCTCGCCTACGGCGACCAGTTCACGTTCTTCGTCACCACGTCGCCGCTCGAGTTCTTCCACAAGAGGAACCGGCAGCTATGAAGCGCAAGTATCTCTCCTGGGCTCCGCTCGCCCTCGTGCTCTTTGGGTGCGCTGGCTCGACTGAGCGGTTCAAAGATCAGCCCATCGTCTGGCGTGTGAGCGACACCGCGAACATCCCCGAGCCGGAAGAGCGTGAGTTCTTCCCGCTGCCGTTCGGCTCAGAGGTCATGGTCCACGGCCAGCTGACGCGGGTGCTCAGCCTGCCGGACAAGGAGCCAGCGTGGAACACCAACGCCCTGGAAGAGGTCCCCGACAGCAGCTGGTTCACCAATCGCATCGGCGTGCGCCAGGTCACCCCCGACGAAGCCGCGACGGGTACCTCCGCCTCCGGGCCACCGACGCTGCCGCTGACCATCACCTCCGCGAAGGCGGGCGGCGCGAACCCGGGCTTCTTCGCCGAAGACGCGAAGGGCCGAAAATTCGTGATCAAGTTCGACACGAAGGAGAACCCGGAGCTCCAGACCTCGACCAGCGTGATCGTCAACCGGGTGATCTGGAGCGCGGGCTACAACGTCCCCAACGATGACCTGTTCGTATTCGCGCGGAACCAGCTGAAGCTCGCGCCTGACGCCAAGCTGAAGGACGAGCTCGGCAAGAAGCGCACGATGACCGTCGCCGACGTCGACGAGGCCCTCGCCAAGGCCCCACGGCTCGCTGACGGCCGCTACCGCGCCTCCTCGAGTGAGTTCCTCGAAGGCGTGCCCAAGGGAGGCTTCCCCGCCAAGGGCACGCGGAGCGATGACGCCAACGACCTCATCCCTCACGAACATCGCCGCGAAGTGCGCGGCATGCGCGTGCTCGCAGCGTGGCTCAACCACACGGACATGAAGGAGGACAACACCATCGACATGTACGTGGAGGAAAACGGGCGGCGCTTCCTGCGCCACTACTTCCTCGACTTCGGCGAGGCCATGGGCGGTCACCCAGCGGAAAAGAATCGCCACGAGGACGGCTTCGAGTACGCCTGGGACTGGGAGAACCAGTCGCGAGCGCTGGTGTCGCTCGGCTTGTGGAAGCGCCCCTGGGAGGACGTGAAGGACACCCCGTGGCTCTCCGTCGGGCCGTTTGGTGCGTCCCCGTTTGACCCGCGAGAGTGGCGCGAGGCCTATCCGTACTGGCCGTTCTACGAGCTGGATGAGGTCGACGCCTTCTGGGCCGCGAAGCTCGTGATGCGCTTTGATCGGCCGATTCTCACGGCGATCGTCAAGCGGGGACAGCTGAGCGACGCGGACGCCGAGAGCTACCTCGTGGACACGCTGCTCGCTCGTCAGCGCAAGGTGGGCAAGGCGTTCCTCGAGGCCCTGTCACCCCTGGACGACTTCCACTTCGAGCGCGACGCGCGAGGCGCGCTGCAGCTCTGTGCGGTCGATCTTGGCCTCGTGTATCAGCTCGGCCGCTCAGGAGTCGTCGAGGTGCTCGACGCCGACGACCACGTGAAGAGCGAGCACACCGAGCACAAGGACGGCCGTGTTTGCGTCCCAGCGCGCGGCAAGGGCTACGAGGTGAGCCGACTCCGAGTGGTGCGCGGCCGAGACGTCAAGCCAGCGATGCAGGTGCACTACCGGCTGGATGGCACGCCGCGGGTGCTGGGCCTGATCCGCAAGGAGCACTGAGGTCGGATTGTCGCGCTCGGCATGCTGGGTGTCGTGAACGGCATGGCGGCGCGTACGGCGGGAGCCGATATCGCCTGGCATGTCCCTCACACGGCTGCTGACGCTGTTGCTCTCGCTGGTTTCGTTCGCTGGCTCGCTGCTCCTCAGCAGCAGCGCGAACGCGCAATCTGCCAACGCCGCTCAAACCCAGGCGGCGATGGACGACTGGTACTCAGGAGAACGCCGCGATGCGTATTTGTTCCTCGGGGTCGGCGTGTTGACCGCTGGGGGCGGCACCTTTCTGGCAACGCGCGATGACGAGCTCGCCAAGGGCGCTGGCTACACCACGATCGGGCTCGGCGTGCTCACCAGCATCCTGGCGGTCACCTACAACCTATCGCTGGACTCGAAGCACGAAGAGCTGACCCGCGACTTGAAGGCGGATCCTAGCGGATACAAGAAGCGCGAAACGCAGCGCTTGCAGGGCATCGCGGACCGCTTCGATCTGTATCGCTGGGCGGAGATTGGCGCGATGTTCGTCGGCGCGGGGCTCGCCAGCTATGGCACCCTGAGCGACAAGGAAGCCTTCACCGGCGCCGGCATGGCCCTGGCCGGAGAAGCGCTCGTACTCATCACCTTGGACTACTTTGCGAGCCGACGCGTGCATCGCTACCTCGACGTTGTCCAAGACTTCGACCCCGGGACTTCGAGCAGCGCGCTCGGGGGTGGTAGCGGCTTCATGTTGCAGCACGCCGGTGTGTTCTAGCAGCCTGTAGCCGCGCGCCTGCGCCAGGCGCTGGGAGAAGCGCCAGTCCAGCGCTTGAACGCGCGTGCAAAGGCGCTGGCGTCGTCGAAGCCGAGCTCGAGGGCGATGTCGGACACACCCCGCGAGGTGTGCTCGAGCTGTTCCTGAGCGCGCTTCTTCAAGGTCTGCTCGAGGAACGCGCTGTACGTCAGGCCGCGCTCCATCAGCCTGCGCTGCAACGAGCGGGCGCCGAGGCCCAAGCGGCGGGCCAATGCGTCCACCTTCGGCCTACCGCGCGGCAACGCCTCGAGGGTGAGCGCCGAGAGCCGCGCCAGGAGCAAATCCTCTTCGGGCAGGCGCTCGAGCGCGTCTCTCGCGGCGCCGCGCAACACCGCGGCGAGCTCCGGAGCACGCCCAGCCAGTGGCAGCTCGAGTATACCTCGAGGCAACTCGACGAAGTTGTGTTGCTGGTCAAACACGGCGCGCGCGCCGAGCGCTGCGGGGTAGGCCTCCGCGTAGCCCGGCTTCCGGTGCATGACACCGATGCGCTCAGCGACCACCGGCCTGCCAGTGACACGCGCGGGGAGCGTCGCGTAGGTCGCGACCCAGCTGTCGCTGAGCGCCGCCGGCCAGGTCTGCCCATCGAGGGACGCGATCTGGATGCGGGCGCGGCGTCCCACGGCTAGCTCGATCTGGCTCCTACGGCTGAGCAGCGCGTGGTGCGCCACGATTTGCTCGAGGGCGTCACCGATGGTCTCCGAGCTCGCCGCGAGAAAGCCCAGGAGACCAAACGTCTCTGGCAGGGCGTGGATGCTCCCTACCTCGAGCCCGATCTCCGGCACACCGGTCAGCCGGGGTAGCGCCTCCCAGAGCGCGGCGTGCTGTCGCTCGCTGATCTGCGCCCTGGGGTCATCGAGCAGCACGACATCAATCCTCGCGGCAACGAGCAGCGCGTCCCTCACCCCCCGCGCAGTCGCTGCACGGAGCGCGGGACGCACCACATCGAGCGCCACGCTACCGAAAGCCATCCGCAGGCGAGGCTATCACACCGCCGTAGCCCTCGCAGGCGCGCGATTCAGCGCGCGCATGCCCAGCCGCAGCGCCTTGACCCAGGGCGACCACCTGGCGGGGCGTTTCACGTCGCCGGTCAGCGCGCGCTCGGCGTTGTCGAGGGCATCCTCCACCAGGGCGTCGTGCAAGAAGCGGATCCCCAGGCTCCAGTACAGGCTACCGAAGAAGCCGCTGCGCGCCTGCAGACCGTGCCGGAACAGCACCCCGCCGTCCCGCGGCACCACCTCGAACCAGTGGCAACCGTCGAAGCCGGTTTCCGGCAGGAAACGAAAGCTGATCTGGCGACCAGGCTCATAGGCCTCCACTCGATAGCGGATCGGCCCGTGTCCGCCGCGAGTTCCAACCTGCAAGGGCTGCGGAAAGCGAATCGCTGGCCAGCTCTGATTGGGCCACAGCCGATCCTGAGGCCCCGCCAGGCTGTCCAGCAGCTGCGCGCCTCGCTCGGCGTCCCCCGGCATCCAACGTTGATGAATATTGGCAAACTCCATGGCTCTTGCTCCTTCTTCGCCTCGCCTTCACTCCGCCGCCTCGCTGAGCTGAAGCTCAGTGAGGACGACCTCGTTCGGGGCGGGCTACGTCTCCTTCGCGCTGGCAATCACCGCGTCCGCCGCGGCCGCCACCAGTCGCGCTAGATCCTCTGGGAAACGCTCGCTGCGCCCAAGTCTGCCCCTCACCGCACCGTAGGGGATTTCCAGCAGCGCGAGGCGCACCGCGTCCTCTGCTCGCTGTGATACGCGCCCAAACCAGCGCCGACACAGGAGCCTCATCCACTCGTAGATCTCCGTCTGCAGACGATCGGCGCGGGCGCGTAGCTCCTCGGGAACGGCGCCCGACAGGAACTCGCTCCGCCGATACAGCGCCAGGAGCTTTGCGTCCTCGGGATGCGCCACGACCCACTCGATGAAGTGCGCCGCGATCTCGCCCGGCGTTGCCTCGGGGCGACTGGCAAACTCCAGGTAGGGCTGTTGAAACGCGGCCACGGCGTCGAGCAGCACGTGGGCCAGGATCAGCTCGCGTGAGCGAAAGCGGTGATAGACGGAGCCAACTGGCGCGCCCACGCGGCTGGCGATCGCGTTGACGGTCGCCGCCCCGGGGCCACCCTCCAGGATGAGCTGGCGGGCAGCCTCGATCAGCTGGTCGTCACTGAACTTCGCAATGCGAGGCACCATTCTAGAATGGTTGCTCTAATTCGATTCGTCAAGGGGCCAGGCGCCCCAACGCCCGGCTTCAGGGCGCTAACTCAGCGATCTGCAACGACAATGCGTAGATGCGTCGCAAAGCGCGTGGCGCGGCCCACGTCGGCAGACAGTGACGCTCCAACTTGCGCCGCGCTGCGATCTTCCGTCACGCGAAAGCCGTAGCGTGCGAGCAACGCGCGCATCGCGTCCTGTGCATAGGTCGAGCGAAACGGCTCGCCCAAGCGCGAGACGAAGAGGTTCACGAACTTCAAGACCAGCGCCGGGCGGTGATACACGACGATCAAGCGACCGCCAGCTGCTGAGAGGTCGCGGATCATGCTGAGCGTGGCTTCGACCTGTTCGGGGGTGAGGTACATCACGACGCCCTCCCAGATCCAGGTGGTTGGCAGCTCTGCGTCGTGACCCGCGGTTCCGAGGCGCTCCGCCAGGTCGTCACGGGTGAAGCCGACCGCGGCGAAGCGCACCTCCTTGGCGCACAGCGCGCGCTCTCCCAGCGCCTCACGCTTCGCGCGCTGGGTGTCTGGGTGATCCACCTCGAACACGGTCGTCTCAGCCAGCTCGGGCATGCGCCAGGCGCGGCCGTCGAGCCCGCCCCAAGGATCACGAGTTGCCGCGCGGATTTACCCCGCACGGCGTCGTCGATCGCCACCGTGCGCGCGGCCTGCACCAGGCCGTTGCGGATCAGGTGGGTCCGCGTGAAGCGCCTGCGCGGATTGAGAAGGACGCGCCCCTCCAAGGTTGCGCGCACGTCAGCCGCCGCCTCATCCGGCAACAGCTCCAGCGCCGTCGGGTCGCTGAAGCGCGGGCAGTTGCCTGCCGCATGGGCCCAAGCGCGGCCCTGACACACCATCACCGCCGTTCGACTCGCCTGCCCCGCTTTCATGCGCCGCCTCCACGCTCCTACCGACTCGAGGAGCGCAGCACTATACCTGGAGTCAGCCGCTTCCCGCTGAACCCTCCCCGAACGCGCCTCGTGAGACCGCTGATCGCCACCTTCCGTTCCTTGAACGGTTTCAACTACCGCCTGTGGGCGGCAGGTGCGTTGGTGTCGAACATCGGCACCTGGATGCAGCGCACGGCGCAGGACTGGCTCGTGCTGACCGGGCTGACGGACCACAACGCGACCGCCGTGGGCACCGTGATGGCGCTGCAGTTTGGGCCGCGGGTGGTGTTGCTACCGCTCACGGGCTACGCCGCAGATCGCTTCGAGCTGCGCAAGCTGCTGTACATCACTCAGGGGCTGCTCGCCTTGCTCGCCCTGGGCTTGGGGCTGATGACGCTCTCCGGCCACATTCAGCTCTGGCACGTCTACGGGTTTGCGTTTGGCCTCGGCTGCGTGACCGCGTTCGACGCCCCGGCGCGCCAGGCGTTCGTATCGGAGCTGGTCGAGCCAAAGGATCTACCGAACGCCGTTGGCCTGAACTCCACGTCGTTCAACGCCGCGCGCATGATTGGACCCGCAGTGGCCGGACTGCTGATCGCCGGCGTCGGCACCGGCTGGGTGTTCGTGCTGAACGCGGCGTCTTTCGTTGCCGTGCTGGTTTCGCTGACCCAGCTGCGGGCGGCGGAGCTCCAGACCCGACGTGTCGGACAAACACCGGGCAAGCTGTTCGACGGCTTCGTTTACGTGTGGCAACGCCGCGATCTGCGGGGCGCGATGCTGATGTTTTGCATCATCGGCACGTTTGCGCTCAATTTACCGATCTTCGTCTCGACGATGTCTGCCATCACCTTCGGCCGTGGCCCGGGGGAATATGGCCTCGCGACCTCCGTCATGGCGATTGGTTCGGTGACGGGCGCGCTCTTCATCGCGAGCCAGAGCGCGCCGAGCTTCAAGCGCTTGCTCTTGAGCTCGTCGGCGATGGCAGTCGCGTTTGCGCTGGCTGGGCTGGCGCCGAGCTACATCACCTTCTGCCTGGCGCTGGTGAGCGTCGGCGTGTCCGTGCAGAGCTTCACCACCGGAGCGAACAGCTACATCCAGCTGAACACCGAGCCACACATGCGCGGCCGCGTCCTGGCGATCATGCTCGCCGTGGCGCTCGGCACGACGCCCATCGGAGCGCCGCTGGTCGGCTGGATCGCCGATCACTGGAGCCCGCGCTGGTCCCTCGCGGTGGGAGCGCTCGCCGGCGTGGCAGCGGCGCTCGTGGGTGCCTATTACCTCCGGGAATCAAGTACCGAGCAGCCCCCGAGTCCTGCTCGGAGGCCGCCCGATTTGTCGCCTACGCCGCCACCGGGACGCTGAGCAGCGCCTCGCGGGTCGCCTTGTGGAGGCTGCCCATCAGCTGCGCGTCCGCCATCAACACCTCGCGGGCCTTTTCCCTGCCCTGGGCGAAGCTCTTGCCATCCCTTGCGTAGTGGGCGCCGTTCTTTGCGACGGCTCCGGTCACCACGGCGGCGTCGAGCAGGTCTGCGGCCGCGTCGATGCCGGTGCCCCAGCGGATGTCGAACTCCGCTTCGGTGAACGGCGCACCCACCTTGTTCTTCACCACCTTCACGCGGGTGCGATTGCCCACCACGGCGTCTCCGGATTGCACCTTGCCGATGCGACGCACGTCGAGACGCACGCTGGAGTAGAACTTGAGCGCGGTGCCACCGGTGGTGGTCTCCGGGTTGCCAAACACCACGCCGATCTTCTGCCGCAGCTGGTTGATGAACATCAACGTCGTGCCTGTGCGAGACGCGGCGCCGTTCAGCTTGCGAAGCGCCTGGCTCATCAACCTGGCCTGCAAGCCCATGTGGGAGTCGCCCATGTCACCTTCGATCTCTGCGCGGGGCACCAGCGCCGCCACGGAGTCGATCACGATCAGATCGACGACGCCGCTCTTCGTCAAGAGTTCCACGATGTCGAGGGCCTGCTCGCCGTTGTCCGGCTGCGAGATCAGGAGCCCGCCGAGGTTCACGCCAATGCCCTTTGCGTAGCGCAAGTCGAAGGCGTGTCTGCGTCGATGAACGCCGCGACGCCGCCCGCTGCCTGCAGCTCCGCGATGGCGTGCAGCGTCAGCGTGGTCTTGCTGCTGGACTCCGGCCCGAAGATCTCGATGATGCGCCCCCGGGGATAACCACCGACCCCCAGCGCCTGTCGAGGGCAAGGATCCCGACGGAATCACCTCCCACTGGTTCCACCGCATGATCATCTCCGAGACGCATGATGGCGTTCTGCCAAACTGCTTCTCCACAGCGCCCATCACTTCTCCCGTTCCTCCGCGAGCTTGGCTGGCGTCGGCTCGACTTTTGTGCTGCCTCTGAGCTTGGGGGGAGGTACCACGGAAACCGCTTTCTCCTCCCCTAACTCCCGTCCGCCTTCGCAGCTCCAGGCCTGGCATCCCCAGCCTTGGCTAGCTCCGGCTTGCTTGCCTTCGCATCTTTGCCCGTCTTGCTCTCTGCTTTGTCCTTCATTGTGCACTTCTCCTATTGCCGCACGGTACTAACCGCAGACACACTTGGTTCCCATCAGCGACCCGCTCAGTCGCGCTGGCTTTACGGTGGGCGCCTAGATCGGCTCGCGATCCAGCAGGCGGCCTTGCACCGCTTCGATCACGTGGCTCTTGCGGACCCGCGCGTCGCCCTCCAGATCGGCGATGCTGCGCGCGACGCGCAGCACCCGCACGAAGGCGCGCGCCGAGAGCCCCAGCTGGTTCACGGAGCGCGTCAGCACGGTGGTTGCGTCACGGTCGGGCTGGGCGACCAACTCGACTTCCTTGGCGGAGAGCTGCGCGTTGCACGCAGCGCGCGTCTCCCCGGCCGCCTGACGCGCCGCCTGGCGCTGGCGCGCCGCGATCACCCGCGCCCGGACTTGAGCCGACGTCTCCCCCTGCCGCTTGCCAGTGAGCGCCTCGACGGCGACGGGTTGCACCGAGACATGCACGTCCAAGCGATCGAGCAACGGGCCAGACAGGCGCGAGAGGTAGCGCTTGCGCTGCAGCTCACCACAGCGACAGTGGCGACGCGGATGCCCGTAATATCCGCACGGACACGGATTCACCGCGGCCACGACCATCGCTCGCGCCGGAAACACCGCGCGCGCCCGAGCGCGGCTCACGAGCACGGTTCCGTCTTCCAGTGGCTGGCGCAGGCTCTCCAGGGTGCTGCGGCGAAACTCGGCGAGCTCATCGAGGAACAGCACCCCGTGGTGCGCCAGGCTCACTTCACCAGGCCGCGGAAGCTCTCCACCGCCAACCAGAGCCGCGTCGCTCACCGAGTGATGAGGCGCACGAAACGGCCGCCGACTGACCACGCCCCGCGACGGCTCGATCAGCCCGGCCACACTGTGAATCGCCGTTGCCTCGATCGCCTCGCTGAACGAGAGCGGCGGCAAGATGCTGGGCAAGAGCCGCGCGAGCAACGTCTTGCCGCCGCCGGGCGGTCCGATCATCAACAGGTTGTGACCGCCCGCAGCCACCACTTCGAGGGCGCGGCGTGCGAGCGACTGTCCACGCACATCCGACAGGTCCAGATCGCGACTCTCCTGGGACTCGGGCTGAAAGTCCGTGAGCGGCACCTCAGGCAAGCGTTCTTCGCCGAGCAGATGCGCGTACACCGCCGCCAGGTCTTCAGCAGCCAGCACCTGCACGCCTTCCACCAGGCCCGCCTCACGCGTATTTCCACGCGGCACAATCGCGACTCGCAGCCCGCGGCTCCGCGCGCCTTCTAGCTGGGGCAACACGCCGCGCACCGGCTGTAGCTCTCCCCCCAAAGAAAGCTCCCCGAGGACCAACACGCCAGCTAGACGCTTGGGGTCGAGTTTGCCGATTGCACCCAGCACCCCGAGGGCCATGGCCACATCCAGGCTGGCGCCGGTTTTCCTCAGGTCTGCTGGAGCGAGGTTCACCGTGAGCGCGTACTCGTCCACCAGAATGCCGAGCCGCGCGAGGGAGCTCGTGATGCGCACCCGCGCCTCCCGGACGGCTGCATCGGCGAGGCCAACCAGCTGAAACAGCGAGGGGCCCCGAGTGCAGCACACTTCCACGCGGATAGAGTGCGCTTCGAGTCCGATCAGCGCGCTCGCCTCCACGCAGCACAGGCCGAGGGGCTTGCCCTGAATGGGCGCGTTGTTACTCGCGACGGCAACCATGGTCGCCGCCTAGGCAGGATGCGTGCCGGGCGATTCCACGGGAGAAACCGCAACCCGCCGTGCGGCCGCCCTGGCGAGATGGCGGCGCCAGCTCAAGGCACGGGCTTCAGGAGCGCGTCAGTCGTATCGACCTCCCGAGTCCACGACGCTCGCTCAGCGTCGAAGCACTCGAGTGGGCGCGCTCGCCACTGGACTGGAGCGCACCAGCGCGAGCGCCGGCTCGGCTTCGGCTTCCTCTTGCTTCGCAGCAAACGGCTCGCGCCCGAGCGCCTCGGACACACCCAGCGCATCCATGTAGTCCCGCGTGTGAACGATGTAGCCGTCCCGCACCCGCAGCACCAGGAGCCCGGTCAGCCGCACTTGTTTCCCCGTGGCAATTACTGTAGCCTGCGCTCGCCACTGCGCGGTGACAAGCTCCGGATCCGCGCCATCCATCACGAAATCGTTCTCGACGCGCTGGATGTCCAGCGGATGATTCGCCCAGCCCGCGCCGTAAGACTCACGCACCGCCTCACGACCAAACAGCTTTTGCGGGCGATTCGGCGTGGTGAAGCCAAACTCGTGAACGCCGTCTTCAGCGTACAAATCCGCCAGCGCATCCGCCGACTTGAGCAGCATCGCCTGGTAGTAGTCGCTGAGCAGTGACCGCGGCGAGCCGACAGCGTGGCGCTTCGCGTCAGCCAAGCCCTCCGGATCCAGGTACTCACGGAAGCTCTGGATCTTGCCGTCCCGCGCCTCGAGCACCGCCACACCACCCACGCTGAACGGTCGCGCAACCGAGCCTGCGCTGCCCTGCACGTGATACTCGGCGACCAAGCAGCCATCGTCGCTCTGCTTACAAGCCGTCACGCGGAAGCTCTGAGCCCTGAGCGGCGAACTATCCCAAGCATCCGTCGCGCGCTCCAAGATCGCTGACTTGCCAACGAAGGCGAGGCCAGCGAACGGGAACTCCAGGCACCCGTCATCGCAGAACAGCTCCGCAAACGCCGCGGCATCTTTGCTCAACGCAGCCTCCTGGAAGGCCTCGAACAACTCTTCGGGGGTTTTCGCAACGTCGCTCATGGGACCTCCCTGGTGACCGCCGCCGGCGCCGCCAGCAGCGAGAGCTTAACGGAATCCCCATTCCGTTTAAATCCCAAATCGGAACCTCGACTCCGTTTAGGAGTTGGGCACAATGGTGGGATGGCCAGAGCGGCTGCCGCAGCACCCACCAAGTCCGCGAAGAGCGGGGACAAAGCCCCGCGTGGGGGCCGCCGAGCAGACGCCGTGCGCAACCGCCAGCACGTGCTCGAAGTCGCGCAAGCGGTGTTCGCCGAGCTGGGGCTGACGGTGCCCATCGACGAAATCGCAAAACGCGCCGGCGTGGGTGTGGGCACCGTGTACCGCCACTTCCCCACCAAGGAGGCGCTGTTTGGCGCGATCCTCCAGCACCACATGGAGCTCATTGCGGATCACGCCGAGGCGCTGATGGAGAAAGCGGACGCTGGCGCTGCGCTCTTCGAGTTGCTCCACACGATGGCGCGCGAGAGTCACAAGAAGAAGGACTTCATCCACGCCCTCGGCGGCTATCCGACGGGCGAGGTCAAGACCGCCAAGAAGCGCTTCGTCGCTGCCTTCGATGCCTTGGTCAAGCGCGCTCAGCGCGCCAAGGAGCTGCGCCCCGACGTCACCGCGGAGGACGTGATCATGCTCTCCAAGAGCGTGTTCAGCAGCGGTGAACAAGACGAAGCCACGCGCACCCGGCGCCTGGGCGTGCTGTTCGACGGCCTGCGGGCAACGGCGAACGCAGTCAAAGCCGCGAAGCGCACGCACAAGACTCGCAGTTCGTGAACGACGATGGCTGCAACGCAGTGTCTCGACACGGCGACTTGTGTCGAGGCCAAGACCTTCGCACCCTCGGGTGATGTCCGAAGCAGCAGCCAAACAACCCGTCCAGGTCGCGAAATGGAGTGAGCTCGAAGATCGCAAGCCAGCCTATGCGCTGGTGGGCGACGTAGACCTCGTGGTGATCCGCTACGACGACAGCGTCTCCGTGCTCTACGGCCGCTGCCTGCATCGCGGTGCGTTGCTGGCTGACGGCTCCGTGGACGACCACGACAACTTGATCTGCGGCCTCCACGGCTGGGATTACCGCGTGGATACAGGCGTGAGCGCCTACAACAACCGCGAAGTGTTGACCAAGTTCGGCGCCTGGGTAGAAGGCGACAGCGTCTTCGTGGATGGGGGTGAGGTAGCGGCGTTCACGCAGAAGCACCCGCAGCCCTACGACCGCAAGGTGTACCTCGGCCTGTATCAGGATCCTCACGGAACACCCCAGGAGCCGTATAACGGCCACATCCAGGAGCTAGCGCAGAACGGCTTGTCCAGCGTTGGCCACCATGGCGAGACCAGCGCCATGGGCGTCGCGCTGACGGAGCTGCCGCGCTGGAAAGACATCCAGCTCCTGACGGCGCAGCTCTGGCGCCAGCCGCTGCTGGATGACGCGCCGGTTGGTACGCAGGTGGTGATCGGTCCCCGCGCGAAGAAGCCACTCGAGCTCAGCATGCCGCTCTTCGTCAGTGACATGAGCTTTGGTGCGCTGAGCGAAGAAGCCAAGACGGCACTCGCCATGGGAGCCGAGGGCGCTGGCACCGGGATCTGCAGCGGAGAAGGCGGCATGCTGCCGGAAGAGCAAGCCGCAAACAGCCGCTACTTCTACGAGCTGGCGAGCGCGAAGTTCGGC
>JAWKRD010000030.1:0-110116 GCA_041389805.1 Polyangiaceae bacterium
GCTGCACCAGCCAGTTCGTCGCCGTCTCGTCCTCTTGCTTCGGAGACGCGGCGTCGGCCCCTGCGCTCTCGTTGCCTCCCATGGGCACCAGCTCACGGGTTTGATCGCCGACGGTGATGCGTACCCGCGTCACCTGCTCGGGCTCGAATGCGTTGAGGTTGCGCTCAGTGAGCCGCGAGTCGGCGTTCTCCAGGTCGCGGGTGATACTGCCCAGGATCGCGTAGGCCACGCCGCTATCCTTGTCTCGCACGTAGCGATCCGCGCCGCCCGGCGTGGTGCCACCCAGCTCGAGCGTGTGAAGCTTTCCGCCGATCGTCACTCGCAGTGTGCCCTCCGACTTGTCGAAGCCGAAATCCGCCGCTTGGCTATCCGCTATTTTCCCCAGGGACCGATACGCGCCCAGCGGCGCCAGCTGTTCCGCTAGCTTCTCGACACTGCTCACCGCGATGAAGCGCACCGTCTCGGACTCCGGCTTGGGCTCTGGTGGCTTGTCCGCTCCCGCGTCGGCTTTCGCTGGGGCCGGTGGCTGACGCTTCTCGCGAGTGAGGACTCCCTCGTAGTAGCGACCGTCCTTGTCCTGCTTTGCTTCCAGCGTGACTTTGCGATCTTTGAGTTCGAGCTCGATCTTCCCCAGCTGGTCTGGGGTTCCTGACCAAACTTGAACTTCCAGGCGCTGGGTTCCCGCCGGGGGCGCGCTCTTCGTGTAGCCCGAGTACGCCAGCGCACTCGCGATCAGCAGCAAGCCGCCGTGGAGGAACAAGCTCCGATTGGCTTTCATCGCTCTTCCTCCTCGTCCTCGTCGTCGTCTTCCTCGGATTCCGAGTCCGCACCTGAGCCGGCGTCCGAGTCTCGCTCCTCAGTGCGGTCGTCGGGTTCAGCTGCGTCGGCCGCGTCAGGCTCGGAGTCGTCCGGCTGCCTTTCCGAACCCTTCGTTGAATTGCCTTGCGGATTTGGGGGGGAGGAACTCTCGCCATTGCGCTGTGCTGGTGCTGGAACTGGGCGCCGGCGGCTGAGCAGCAGGCCGATACCGAGGACCAACAGCGGTACGCCTAGAATCGTCCCGTAGAACCAGACCGTGTCGCCCTTCTTCGTGTGTTCGATCGGGTGATCCTCTTCGCTCGAGATCTCCCCCGCGAAGCTCTCTTCGCCGCCTAGCCAGCGCACGACGTCGACGAACATCAGCTGATTCGTTGGTGATTTCGCCATCACGAAGTCACTGACCGCGTCAGCGTCCGAGATCACGAACGCGCGCATCTCGTCGGGCAACATCGCGTCCTTGAGTGGCTTGCCCTTGGCGTCCACCTTCGGGTCGGGCTTCGCGGGCGCCTTGCTGCCGCTGCTCGAGACGGCAGCAGCAAAGTTGTAGACCTTGCGCACCTCACCCGGGTCGAATTGATAGTTGCGATTCAGGTCCGCAAACGTACCGGACAATGAGCGGATCGCGAAATCGACCTGGGTCTTTCCCTGCGGAGACTTCACCAAGCTGCCCGCGCCGTTGACGACGATCGCGGCCCGCGCCGAGTTGCGGCTCAGGGTCGAGACCGAGGCGTGAGACGAGAACTTGTTGGTCGGCAGCAGGCCGTTGTCTGACGCATTGAAGCGCAGGCGGAGGTGCTTCGCAGGCGAATCGTTGGCGAGGATCCCGGGCTCCAGATCGACGCCGACCACCTCAGCCAGCCCGTTGAGCTGACTCAGCGCTTCCGTCGCCTGCGGCGCGGCCACGGGTTCGGCCTGCTCACTGGGAGCGGGCTTCGCGCTGGGAGCGGGCTTCGCGCTGGGAGCGGGCTTCGCGCTGGGAGCGGGCTTCGCGCTGGGAGCAGGCTTCGCGCTGGGAGCAGGCTTCGCGCTGGGAGCAGGCTTCGCGCTGGGAGCAGGCTTCGCGCTAGGCGCGGCGGCGGTGTCGCCCTCGGCGTCCGCTGCGAGCGTCGGGGTCGTCGAAACCGCGTCTGGGTCGAGTGCGATGAACAGCTTGCCACCGTGATCGGCGTAGGCTTTCAGCGTGGCGAGTTCTTCTGGTGCGAACGGCTCCGTTGGGCCCAGCACCATCACCAGGGTCGCATCCTCGGGGATCTCGCTGCCGAGCCCTTGAGCAAGCCCCAGCGTCTTGACGAGGTAGTTCTGCGCCTCGAGTTGACGCTTCAAGATCGTGGCGGCGCGATCTTGCGCCGCGTCCCCAGCCAACGGCTGATCGTTGATCTCACCGTGACCCACTGTCAGGTAGGCGACTCGGCGCTTGCGAACCACCTTGAGCAGCTTCTCCTGGAAGTCTTGATCCAGGGTCTTGAGCTTCTTCTTCGCACCGCTCATCTCGGTGCCAATCCGCAAGCTCTCGTTGACGCTGTCCTTGACGAGTACGATCACGCCGTCTTGGGTGACTCGCAGTTCACGGGCCAGGCCCGGCGCCATCAGGCGGTCCTGAATTTCCACCTGGAGTTTTGGATTCACCCTTCCGAGTTCGTCCAGATACCCCTTCACCTCGTTACGTGCCTCGTTCACGTCTGGAAAGAAGGCGACGACACGCACTGGCTCACCCAGGCTCTCGACGATCTTCTTCGTGGAGTCGCTTGGACGCGAGGTGCGGAAGTAGGAGAAATCCAGCTTCCAGTCGGAGGTGCCAGCAGCGAAGACGAACAAGCTGCAGTAGACCGCGGCGGCTGCCAGTGAGAGCCCTGCGGTGGCCGCCGCCAGGACACGCCGCCGCTCGCTGCGGCCTGAACGCCGCGTGGGCCAGAGCGCCGCTTCCGCAAAGATCAACGGCAAGCTGCCGAGCAAGAGCAGCGCTGCCCAGATCACCCTCAGCAGTTCAACGGTCCGCTCGCGGTCCTTCGCTGGCCCGGTATCCAGTCCGAACGCGCTGAGGCCCGCGTCGGTGCTCACGAAGTAGGCGGCCACACCCGCGAGGGCCAACAGGCTCAAGATCTGTAGGATGCGCGCGATGCCCTGGGTCTCCCCGCGCTCCTGAAACGCGGGGACGAAGCGCCCCAGTGTCCCCAAAGCTATCAAGAGCAGCGCTGGAGCACTCACCAGCCAGCGCCCACTCTCCGCCCCAGCCAACACTCGCTCGCCGACGAGCAGCAGCACAAGGCCGACCAGGTACGCTGGAAGCAGCCAGGGTGCGAGGCTCTTCGGGGGTTGCTTGATGTCGCTCATCGCCAGCGCCTCGCTTCCAGCACCTTGGTGGCGGCCAGTAGGAAGAAGACGGTTACCGCGAGGTAATAAGCAACGGCGTCGAGTCTGAGCACGCCATCCATGAACGGTTTGAAGTTCTCGTGATGCAGGGAAAGGGCTCCGAGGAACGTGTTGAGCGGCGGATCAGTCACCTTCGCGAGCAGCCAAAGCGTGACCAGCGGTCCGAGTATGAGCGCCGTGATCACCACCGCGACCACCTGAGATCGCGCCAGCGTCGAGGCGAAGAGACCGATGCTCATCGCCGCGCTGCCGAGCAGCAGGAGGCCCAGGTAGCCGACCAGGATGTGACCGACGCTGACCTTGCCGTTCACGAAGATCAGTGCCGGCATGTACGCCGTCAGCAGCGTCGCCAGGGTGATCACGCACAGCGCCGACAGGAACTTGCCGAGCACGATCTGTGCGTCCGTGACTGGCGACGTGTTGAGCAGCGTTAGCGTCCCCGTCTGCCGCTCCTCTGCGACCAGTCGCATCGACAGCAGCGGACACGCGATCATCAGCGGGCCGCTTGCGTTGTAGAAGAACTGCCGCAGCACCTCGGCGCTCAGCAGCCGGTCTGCGCTGAGACCGAAGATGTAGAACAGGATGCCGCTCATCAACAGCATCCCGCTGACCACGATCGCACCCAGCGGTGAACGCCGATAGGCCTTCAGCTCGCGCCCGGCGATCAACGCAACATTCCCGAGCGCAGCCATCAGCGAGCGCCTCCGTCACGCCCATCCGGGCGCTTCTCCGCGTATGCACTACCTTCGGCGAGGCGCATGAAGACGCTCTCCAGCTCATGTTCGCTGCGGCCCAGTTCGAGCAACTCCGCGCCAGCCTCTACGACCTTGCGGGCGATGCGAGCGCGCTGATCCGAAGCCGTGCGAACCTGCGCGCGCACACCGGCGCCCTCCTTGCCAAGCTCTCCAAGCTCCAGCCCGTCGAGCTCCTCGAGCAGCGCGCGGAGCGCTGAAATATCCAGACCACCCACGAGGAGACTCAAGCGCATGCCTCCGAGCGTGCGGTTGACGATCGCTGCCTCGCTGTCATCCGCGACGATCACGCCATCGCGAATCACCAGGAGCCGGTCACACGTCTGGCTGATTTCCGAGAGGATATGACTCGAGATCAGCACGGTGTGATCGCCCGCGAGTCCGCGGATCAGGTGCCTCATCTCGACGATCTGGCGGGGGTCCAAGCCGCTGATCGGCTCGTCCAGCACCACGAACTTGGGCCGGTGCACGATGGCCTGCGCGATGCCAACCCGTTGCTGGAACCCGTGACTCAACGTGCCGATGACTTGATCGAGCCGCGCGCCGATGCCGGTTTGTTCCGCCACTTCCGCGACACGCCTGGGCGCGTCCTGCTTGGACACGCGCTTCAGGCGCGCCGCGAAGACGAGGAACTCGCGAACGGTCATCTCCGGATAGAGCGGAGGCTTGTCCGGCAAGTAGCCGACACGTGCTCGCACCTCGTCCGGGTGATCGACCACGTCGAACCCATCGACGGCAACCTGACCGGCTGAGGGCAGGAGGTCACACGCGAGGATCCGCAGCGTGGTCGTTTTGCCAGCGCCGTTCTCGCCCAGCAGACCCACGACCTGCCCCGCTTGAACTTCAACGTCCAGCGGCCCGATGGCGCGGCTCGGCCCGTAGTATTTGTAGAGACCTCGGATCTGGATCACTTGTTTTTCGAAGCTCCCCGTTCGGCGGGCGTGCCCCGGAACCCAGCTACAAGCTGGCTCCGCACCAGGAAATCGCACCCGCCGAACCGTGACTCGCGCGGTCGGCGCTCAAGGCGGCCCTTCAGACCAGCGCGCCGGGCCGCTTATTCCCCAAAGATCAGGCCGCTGCAAGCGTACGGCCGCTCACACCCCGTTTGATCCGCCGCTGGGCGGAAGCCGGAGCCTTGCTAGGCTGCGCCCCGACGTGACCACCCCCTTCCCGCAGCTACCCGCTGGAGCGCGTATTCATTCGCCCAAAAGCAGGGGGAGCGCCCTTGGGACTGCTGAGCTGCTGGCCGAGCTGACTGCTCGGGCCGGCGCCTTGGGCCTGTCCCAGCTCGCGGTGACGTCCGCGGCTCCGCTAGAGCAGGCCGCAACGCGCTGGCAAGAGTGGCTCACGCATGGCCATCACGGGGCCATGAGCTACCTCAGCGACGGCGAGCGCGCCGATCCGCGTTCGTTGTTGCCAAGCGCGAAGAGCGTGATCTGCGTGGCGATGCCGTACGCGACCAACTCAGAGTTCGTCCCGGCCAACCGGCTCGCGGGCAAGCCACCAGAAGCTGCCCAGGGCCAGCTGGCAGGCTACGCGCAGGGGCGCGACTATCACCCACTGCTCTGGAACCGGCTCCTCGCCCTGGCCGATATCCTCGCGGATCTGACTGGAGAGGCCATCCTCGCCCGGCCGTGTGTGGACACCGCCCCGCTGCTCGAGCGCGCGCTGGCGGCTCGCGCTGGGCTGGGCTTCGTGGGGAAAAACGGCCTGATCATCGCGCCGGGTGGAACCAGCTTGCTGCTGCTCGGAGAGCTGCTCGTGGACTTCGAGCTGCCCCTCGGCGCCGCCATCAAGGATCGCTGCGGCGAGTGTACGAAGTGCCTCGACGCTTGCCCCACGGCAGCATTCGTTGGTCCCTACGTGCTCGACGCGAAGCGCTGCATTTCCTACCTGACGATCGAGTTGCAAGACGCAATCCCCCGTGAGCTGCGAGCGCCGATTGGCACCCGCGTGTTCGGGTGCGATGTGTGCCAAACGGTCTGCCCGTTCAACTCGCCCAGCGCGCGGGCGCGCGCCGGGTGCGCTCCAGAACTCGCGTCCACCCGCGATGGGCTCTCCCTGATAGGGTTATTGGAGCTCGGGGCATCCCGCTACCGCGCCGTAGTGCGTCGCACAGCGCTTCGCCGCGTCAGTCGCGTGCAGCTCGCGAGGAACGCTGCCGTTGCGTTGGGGAACCTTGGCGATCCGCAGCACACCGCCGCGCTATTTCGAGCCGCTTTGGAGCACTCGAGCGTTCTGGTGCGGGAACACGCGGCGTGGGCGCTGGGCAGGCTCGGCGCAGAAAGCGAGCTGAGGACGCTGTGCGACAGCCAGCAACCCGAGCCCGTACGTGTGGAAGCCTGTCGCAGCCTCGCCGAACTGCTTGACCGAGCCGCCCACGCCACGTAACTCATCTATTCGATGCGAGGGAATGAGGGGGACCAGCCCAGTCGGGGTAGTGCAACTGGGGGCAGTTCAACAGCTGGCAGTTCAACAGCTGGCAGTTCAACAGCTGGCAGTGCAACAGGGGTGATGATGTGGCTGCGTGCCCGCACCACCGGTGTGATGCCGTGGCTTGCCGTTGGGACGCTCCTCGGTGTCTTGTTCGTCACTGCACCAGCAGCCGCAGATCTTCCCTCACCCGATCCAGCTCCGAAGCCAGTTGCGGCCGCTACGTCGGCTAACCCCGGGGAAACGAGCGACGTCGCGGAAGCGGAAGCGCCTCCTCCTGTGGTCCACCCCTCGGGCCACAAGAAGCGACCCGTGTTCATGGCGCTACTCGCGGTTGGGTTCCTGATCTTTGCGGGGGTCGTCGGCGCTAACGACAAGCCCGAGGGCGACAGCCCGAAGCCAGCGCTGTAGCGAAAGCGGCTGCACGGCAGGGCTCTGCACCTGCACGACCGGGCACTGCACGGCTGCGGGGGTGCCTTTCGACACCCCGTTTGTCGGAGTCGCCCGCGCCGCGATTATCAGGCGAGGGTGCGCTTGAAGAACGCCACCGCGCGATCCCATGCCTGCTTTGCACACGCCGCGTCGTAGACCTCGGGGCGCTTCTCATTCATGAACGCGTGCTGGGCGTCGTAACGGAAGAGCTCGTAGTTCACTCCCCCCGCCTTGAAGTCTGCCTCTAGGCCGTCCACCGCCTCGGGCGTGCACCAGTCATCGCTGTTGGCGAAGTGGCACTGAATCGGGATCTTGATCGTCTTCGGGTCGGCGACCGCCGCAGGTGGAATGCCGTAAAAGCAGGCGCCAGCGTCCATTCCCGTGACGCGCACCGCGCTCAGCAGCGTGAGCGCGCCGCCCATGCAGAAGCCAGCGACGCCAACCTTGTTTCCCGCTTCCTTGAGGAAAGAGATGGCGCCCTGGATGTCCTGCTCCGCGGCGTCGAGGAAATTCAGCTCCCCCATCATGTGGTTCGCCTCGTCACCATCCTTCGCGATCTTTCCGCGATACAGGTCCGGTACCAACGCGCGGAAGCCCGCCTCTGCCATGCGCTCGGCGAGTCCCTTCATTTGTTCGTTCAGGCCCCACCACTCCTGGATCAGCACCACACCCGGCGCTCCAGCGGGGCCAGCGACGTACGCTGGACAGCTCTCCCCGTCGGGGCGCTTGAAGTCCATCAGTTCACCCATGCCCGTTGTCTCCTCCTAAAGGCTCGCCCGAGTCTTCCCGAGCGCGCCCAGCCTACACGCGAGCCCTCGTCGCGCACAGTCCGCGAAAGACAGTGCGGCGAAACCGCTGGCACGGCGAAACACAGTCCGGCCACACATTCGGCATACGTGCACACCCGCCACGAGGTGAGCGGTGTTCGCTGTGCGCAGTTTGGCCCCAATCGGGCTACACTAGCGAGCCAGCCATGAGCGACACCAGCAAGCCGTCTGCCACTGACCGCGTCCGCAACGAGTGGCTGCGACGCGTCGAAGCGGAGTACCGCTCCGCGGCGATCACTCAGCACCTCACGCTGTGGTTGATCCAGATCGGCGCGTCACCGGACCTGATCAGCGACGGGCTGCGTATCGTGGAAGACGAGCTAGCGCACGCAGAGCTCAGCCATGAGGTCTACGTCGACGGTGGTGGCGCTGAGCCGCCGCACATCGTGCGTGAGTCCCTCGCCTTGCCCCGTTGCCCCGGAGATCCTCTGGAGATCGACGTGTTGCGTGCGGGCGTCGATATTTTTTGCCTCGGGGAAACGGTAGCCGTCCCGCTTTTCAAGGAACTTCGTGACAAGTGCACGGTTCCAAGCGCCAAGAAGACCCTCGACCGCGTGCTCAAAGACGAGGTCCGACACCGAGACTTCGGCTGGACGTTGCTGGCTTGGCTGATGGACTCACCTCGGGAGCCAGAGTACCGACGCCTCATCGAGCTCGAGCTGCCCCGCATGTTTGGGCGCATCCGTCGGCTGTATTCGCCGCCCACGGCCCAGAAGGATCGCGAGATGGGAGATCAGGAGCGCGCCTGGGGTCTGATGCCCAGCGCGCGCTACGGCGAAATCCTCGAGCGAGCCCTCGAGCGCGACTACATCCCCCGCTTCAAAGAGCACCGCCTCGACGCGCAGGCGGCTTGGGACGCCTCGCAAGCCCCCAGCTGAGGAAGCTCTAGGCATTGCGCCCATTGGGGTCCAGATTGGCTCCCCTTGCAGCCAGCGGTAGAGTGAGCCCGGGGTTGATCATGAAGCACACGTCGGTCTTACTTGGCGCTCTTTTTTTGGGGTTAGGGGCAGTCGCCTGCTCCGGTGATGACGGTCCGTCCGGCGGTGGTGCGGGAACGTCGGGAGCCGGTGGTTCGTCCGCGGGAAGCAGCGGGGCGGCCGGGGCCTCAGGCAGCGCAGCGGGCGGCGCTGCGGGCGCTGCGGGTAGCGCTGGCGCTGCCGGAACCGCTGGTAGCAGCGCCGATTACCCCCCGCGACTGAGCGAGACGGGGCTCTACTCCGATATCACCACCGACACGATTGCCGCCGACGTTCAGGCGTTCGAACCCCAGTTCAAGCTGTGGACTGACAGCGCAACCAAGCGCCGCTGGGTGTATCTGCCCGAGGGCACTCAAATCGACAACAGCGATCCGGACAACTGGGTATATCCGCAGGGTACCAAGCTGTGGAAGGAATTCACGCGAGGCACCACCCGCGTCGAGACGCGCCTGCTGGAGAAGACTGCCAGCGGCTGGACCATGATCGCCTACCAGTGGCAAACGGATCAGCAGGACGCGCTGCCGGTGCCGGACGGCGTAATGAACGCTTCGGAGACGGCTCACGACATCCCAAGCGTCAATCAATGCCACCAGTGTCACAACAACCTGCCGGATCGCTCCCTCGGGTTCACCCAGATCCAGCTCTCTCACCAGGGGCCCGGGTTGACCCTCCAGGGGCTAGTCGACGCGGGGCGTTTGACCAACCCACCGAGCGCTCTCCCGGTCGTCCCCGGCGACGCGACAGCCCAGGCCGCGTTGGGGTATCTACACGCGAACTGCGGAATGTGTCACAACCCCAAATCAACGGTCTTCTTCCGTGTGGATATGGAACTGTGGCTGCAGAACGCCTCGCTGGGCAGCGTGGAAACGACGCGTACCTACCTCACGACGGTCGACGTGGCGCCTCTCGAAGGCATCCCGCAAGGCGCGACCGCCCGCATCGCACCGAAAGACCCAACTCATAGCGCCGTGTTCGGTCGCATGAAGAGCCGTGAACTGTCGGTGGCCATGCCGCCGCTGGGCACGGAGGACGTCGACGACTCCGGCGCGGCAGCCGTCGAGGCCTGGATCAACGCACTCTGATTATTCGTCGCCCTGATTATTCGTCGCCCTGATTATTCGTCGCCCTGATTATTCGTCGCCCTGATTATTCGTCGCCCTGATACGCCGACGCCCGCCGCGGTTTGCCGGGACGGGCGTCAGGCGAGCCAACTGCTCGCTACAATCAACTTGTGGCTGCCAGTATGGTGTCTCGGCCCCAGCTAGAGCGTTCCGCGGATGATGCGTCCGCCCGCCTTGGTCTGGTCGCTCGTGGTCGCGGGCTTGGCAGAAGGCTTCGCAGGCGCGGTGGCACGGGGCACGTAGGGTGCCGCTACCTTCGGCTTGTCCTCGGCGGCCTTTTCGTCGGGCTTGTCCTCGGCGGTCTTTTCGTCGGGCTTGTCCTCGGCGGTCTTTTCGTCGGGCTTGTCCTCGGCGGTCTTTTCGTCGGGCTTGTCCGCAGGTTTTTCCTCAGGCTTCGTCTCAGCAGGAGTCTCAGGCTGAGTCGCCGCGGGGGGCGTGTCCTGAGCCGCGGCCGCATCGCCACCAGACAGCTTCATGGCCGCGAAACCACCTCCGCCGAGGAGCACCACGGCAGCGATGGCAGCGCCGACGATGAGTCCCGTGTTGGATTTCTTCGGTTGGCTTTCTCCGGCCCAAGCGCCCTGGGTACCCGCGAGGGCCGGGTTGGCGGGCGGAGCCGCAGCGTGTGGCAGGCTCGCCATCGCCGGCCGCGGACCGGTGAGATCTGCCGCCGCCAGAGGCATCGAGACTCGCCCGCTTGCCCAACCCTCAAGCGCCGACTGGAATTCCTTTGCCGTCTGGAAACGATGGGCGGGCTCTCGAGCCATCGCGCGACGAATCATCTCAGCAAAGCCGCGATCGATCTCGGGTACGAGTTGTTCCAGAGGTGGCGGCTCCTCGAGCACGATCTTGAAGAGCAGCTCGTTGAACGTATCCGCGTTGAAGGGTACCTGCCCTGTCGCGCACTCGTAGAGGATGACGCCAACCGAGTAGAGGTCGGCGCGTTGGTCCATGCCCTTCGCGCCCTTTGCCTGTTCGGGCGACATGTAGTACGGCGTGCCCATCACCGCGCCGGTGCGGGTCATCGAGAAGCCGCTTTCGTTCCCCAGCGCGCTGAATTTCGAGATGCCGAAGTCGAGGATCTTCACGAAATCCGTCTGTCCAGCGTGAGACGTCAAGACGAAGACGTTGTCCGGCTTGAGGTCTCGGTGGATGATCCCCGCGGAATGAGCGGCCTGAAGGCCCTCGAGCAGCTGATAGGCGATGGGATAGATCTGCTCCGGCGTGAGCCTACCGACCTTGCGGATGCGGTCGCTCAGGCTGTCGCCATCCATGAACTCCATGACCATGTAGCGATCGCCATCGGGCAAGTCGCCAAGGTCGAGCACCTCCACGATGTGCTGAGAGCCAATGCGGCCGGCAGCCTGCGCTTCCCGCTCGAAGCGCTGAACCGCGTCTGCGTTCTCGGCAACGCCGGAGTGCAACACCTTGATCGCCACGCGGCGGTGGATGCGGGTGTTCTCGCCTTCGTAGACGGCGCCCATACCACCTTCGCCCAGAAGTCGAACGATGCGGTACTTGCCGTCAATGATGTCGCCGGTGCTTAGGGACATGGTTGCCTCAGTTCAAAACGGACGTTCCAGGCTGAGATGGAGTCGAACAAGGACGCGTACGCCTGATCTGCTCCTGCACGAAACTCGTGAAGTTTACGCTTCCTGGTCCTTGCAGGCTAGCACGCTCCACCACTTCCGGCCCAGAGTCAGGGCTGTACGATTGTTCTGTTGTCACGGTTGGTCAGTTCCCGGCTACGACTGCCCAGCAAGCCTGGCGCCTCGCTTCCCAGGCATGCATGCGAAGCGAGGGCACTGGAGCTGACGTTTTGACGCTCAGATCGGTCTGGACCGGCGCAACATTGACGGCAAAAGTTACGGCTCTTCGCGCTGTTCCGCGCAGAGTGATTGAGCAGTCGCCAAGGTCGCGGCCTCCAATCACCCACGGCTTGCGAGGCCTTCCGGAGCCCGAGGTATGTGCGCAGCGCACACTACTGGGGGCAGAACGACTTCACGGGCGTCTCGACCTCGACCTGCTTGGGCAGCAGGTCCGAAGGTGGATTCCATGGCGTCCCGGAACTCGGGTCGCGCTCGCTGAACGATGGTGCGCTCGCGCTGCCTTCAAGTAGGAAGGCACGCAGGCCGAAGTTGGAGGAGCTGTCCCGCGGCTGGAAGACGGTGCGAGTGTACTGATCGAAGTAAACCGCACCCACGGGAGGAGTCGTGATGCCCTGGCGGAAGGTCGTGCCGCCACCCGCGGTCGGCACCGCGAAGATCGCTGTGTCTGTCAGGCTCTCGGTGGCGAAGAAGACCTTGTCGCAGGGATCCCAAGCGGCCCCGCGCATGAACGAGCCCTTCACATCGAAGGTGATGGAACCCGAGGCGCTAAAGTTCGTCGGGTTGTAGCGCGTGACCTTCGCGGCGAAGTTCGCGTTCGTGTCCTTCTCCCACGTAGGATCCGGGAACACGATGGCGTCATCGTCCGACGCCTTGATCGCGGCGAGACTGCCGCCGTTTTTGCGCACCTTGCCGACGACCAACGGAGCGCCCGCGAAGCCGGGCTTGGTGGCTGCTGGAGTTACACTCGCCAGGTAACGTTGAACCTCACACACCTCGACGTCCTGCCCGCCTTCCTGCGTCCCGTCGGTACTGCAAGCGCCGTTCTTTACGAACAGGTTGACCGTTCCACCGGCGTCCGTCCCGTTTGCGCGCGGAATCGCGGCGAGCGGACTGACCGCGAGCGACGTGTCCTGAACAGGAGTGGTCGTTGTGGGGTTGGTCGGATCGTCGAGCTTGAGCAACGTGAAGCCCTGGGTCGGGGCGCCAGCGCCTTCCTGGTTGATGCTCCAGTACAAGACCCGCTTGTTTAGGACGGCGATCACGCCAGCTGGCGCGGGAACCGATGCGAACCCGAGCTCGTCGAACTTTTGATCCGTGCGGTTGAACTGCCAGACGTGAAACGTGTACAGGGTGACCGACGTGTCCTGGGTCCACACGTACCAGTAGTCGGCGATTGCGTCGTAGGCGACGAAGCCGTTCTTGCCTGCCCCGAACTCCTCGCGGGTGTACTCGTCGCCGTTGTAGGGACTGAGCGCGGAGATAACCAGCCCGCGCCCGCCACCGGAAAGGTCGCCTTCACCAGCCACGACCACGAGCCCGGGAGGGAGCGTGGTGCTGCCCCCCGTGCCTGCCGAGCCACCAGCTCCGCCTGCGGCGCTACCACCCGCGCCGCCACCGCTCGAGCCTCCCTGCCCGGCGCTGCCTCCCTGCCCGGCGCCACCGCCGGTGCCACCGGTTGTGACCTCCTGCTTCAGGTCATCGAACGAGTTCAAGACAGAGCAGCCGGAGGCTCCAACCACCACGCTGGCCGAGAGTGCGGCCACACATACAAGACTAAAGCTTCTCATGGCTAAGCAGAATCTATCGAAGGTGTGGGCGGAGTCGGGAGAGATTCTCCCTTTCCGCTCATTTTTTGCGCCCCAGCGTCAGTATAGCGAATCGCGAAGCGGAACTCCCGTATGCCGCGGAGACGGGGTCAACTCGATGCTCGAATCAAGCGTCCGATTCAAGTCCTGCTGGAGCTTGGCTCGGGTCGCAGCTCCGACGCGTCACGGCCCCCAAAGAGCAAGCTCTAGGGGGCCGTTCAGCTGCTTTCCGGGGGTCAGCAGCTTTCCGGCGCTCAGTTGTTCTCGGCGCTCAGTTGTTCTCAGCGCCCTGCATGATCCAGGTGGCGATCGCGGCCTTCTCTTCGTCGAGCAGTGGAATGCCACCGGTGTCGCGGGGCATCTGCTGCTGCTCGATGTCACCCATCGGGTCGATCTTTCGGTACAGGTAGCTGTCGCGCGGGTTGGTCGAGGAGCTGTCAACGCGCATGATGGTCTGGCCTCCAGGCTTCTCCACGGCGGGGACGTCCACCAGGTTGAAGTAGGCGAAACCTGGAGCGAGGGTCATGCCTTGCTGGGGATTCACCAAACCGTGGCAAGCTTCCTTGTTGCACTGCTTGTCGAAGATCGCGCTCTCGATGTCCTGAGCAAAGCTGACCTTCGTCGTGCGCGTCTCCTCGGTGGTGTTGTCACTCTCGTTGCCGGCTTCGTCCTGCGCGCGGACCACCCAGTAGTACGCGGTGGACGAACTCAGCCCGGTGAGCGTGATCCCTAGGGAACCGGGGCTCGACTGTGCGACCGGCGGGTTGTCCAGCGCGGTGCCCGCGATTGTGCCTTGGTAGACCAGGTAGACGATATTGCTCTCGGCCGTCTGGTCATCGCTAGCCGCATCCCAGGTGAGCTCGGCGCTGGTTGAACCCTCGACCACGCCGGTGATCCCGCCGAACGTTGGCGGGTTGCCGTCGGTCAGCGTGGTCGTCGTGCGGAAGGACAGGTTGGTGTCCTCGTTCCCCGCGGAATCGGCAGCGCGGCAGACGAAGTAATACGTCGTTGCGTTCGCCAGACCGGTCACCTCGCCCTGGACACCTCCAACGAAGGTCCCCTGCGGGGCACCAAACGGCGTCTCGGCGTCCGGCGGCTCCGTGAAGGCGTACACGTTGTAGATCATCGTGTCCGCGGTCTCGACGTCGTCCTTCGCGGGGTCCCAGGTCAGTGTTGCCTTGGTCGCGCCGGGGGCACCAACACTGGAACAGCCACCGAACACCGGAGCGGTGGTGTCCTTGCCCGTGCCGCCATCCTTTTCGACGATGTTGGTTTCAGCATTGCCCGCCGCGTCCGACGCACGAACGTTGAAGTAGAAGGTGGACTCCGCCGCAGGCAGCCCGGTGACCACAACGCTGCTGGCGCCGGGCACGCTCACCGCACCAACCTTGCCGGTAGCAGCCGCGCCAGACACTGTCGCCCAGCGAACCGTGTAGGTGATGCCCTCGGCGGGTGTCTTGTCGTCGGTGGCTGCGTCCCAGGACACTTTCACGGCGGTTGCGCCAGCCGGCTCCGTGCCGGTGATGCCAGCGAACGTCGGTGGGGTGTCGTCGGTGTCCGGCGCGCCCGATTGCTCGGTGGTGTTTTCGTCCATCGCCCCCGCCTCATCCTGAGCGCGAACCACGATGAAGTACTCCGTACCCTTCGTGAGGCCGCCAACCAGGACACTCTGTGCGCCAGGAGGACTGGTCACCGTGGGGGCGCCGTAGTTCTGAGTGCCAGAGCTGGTGGCTACGTAGATGTTGTAGACCAAGGAGTCCGCTGCGGTCACATCGTCGGTCGCGGCATTCCACGTGACTTGGAGCGAAGTATCGCCGGCCGGCGCTACGCTGCGGATGCCATCAAAGGTGGGCGGCGCGTTCTCGATGTTGCTGCCAGTTCCGCCGGCGCCCTCACTGTTTGGAACGCACTGTGATCCGTTCTTGTGAGTGCCGCTGCCGCACGTGATGTCTTCGCCACCGCAGCTCGGTAAGAAGCCCGCGGTGAGAGCCGCACCGGTCAAAAGGACCAGCGTCAACGAAGAGCGATTTGCGAGTTTGAAAGTCCCCATAATCTTCAATCCTTGCCGTTAAGCCGAGGCTTGGTGGCATGGTGCGCCTCGAGAAGAAAAAAAGCCCTCAGTTGGCGAACGCGCCCTGTTCAATCCATTCACGAATGAGACCGTCCTCGGCGCCGCTCAGCGGCGAAGAGGTCAGGCCGTTTCCGTCACGTGGTTCCTGCAGACCAGAGTAGCTGTTGGGCTTGCTCGCAGAGAACGGCGAGGTGGTGAGCCCTTCAGGGTTGATGCGACGGTAGATTAGGCTGTTTTCCGGCTGGAAAGGCAGGATGAGCGGCAGGCCGCTCGTGCTGCTGACGTCTGGATCGACGAAGCCGCCGGGTACATTGACCGTGGTCGAGTGCTGGAAGCTGTGGCAGCCGTTACACTGGTCGCGCCACAGCGGCAGAATATCGAAGCGATACGAGACGGCAGTGGTCACCGCCATGCTGTGGTTGCCAGTCTCGAAGTTGCCGGACATGTCTTCCGCTCGGACATAGACGTTGTAGAGGGTGCGCGACGACAGGTTCGAGAGGCGAGCAGTGGTCGTTCCGAAGGCCGTGGTGAAGCGAATGTGCTGATCAAACGCTGAGCCTTCGCAGTCCTGAGCGACCTGTTCGGCACACACGTGGTAGCGGATTTCAGCTGCGCTATGCGTGTCATCGGTGGCGTCCACCCAGGATACATCCAGCGCCGCTAACCCGGCATTCACAGTCAAAGACGGCCCTGAACTCCAGATCGGAGCCGTGGTGTCAGAGGAAGCAGCGAGGGTGGTCCCGCTGAGCTCCTTGCTGCTGACGCTTACGTTGCCGGCTTCGTCCTCTGCCCGAACCACCACGAAGCGGGTCGCGTTCGCCGGTAGCCCAGTGACGACCGTCGAAGTAATCCCAGGCGTAGTGACCAGCGTGGGGTTAGTGAAGTCGTGAGTACCCGCGGTGTCGGAGACGAACAGCTGATACCGGATCTTGTAGTCCGGGGTCGAAGTGTCGGTCGCCGCGGTCCAGCTCACCAGCAGCGTGGAAGGGCTCGAACCGGCGACGGAGTCGACGCCATTGAAAGACGGCGCGGTCGTGTCTGAGTCACCGCCAGTCGTGGCGTTCACCTGGATGGTGTTGTTGTCGCGATTGCCTGCTGCATCCCGCGCCCGCACCACGTAGTAGTACTTGGTGTTGGGCTGCAGACTGGGCACTACGAACGAGATAGCTCCAGGGGGTGAGCTATAGCTCGGGGTCGCGAAGTTCTGCTGGCGGTCCTGAGTTGCCTCGAAGATGTCGTAGATGATGTTCGCGGGCTCGGTGACGTTGTCGGTCGCCGGGAACCAGTAGAGCTTGATCCCTTGGCCGCTCGCGATCGCTTGCTTTGCCCCCAAGAAGGTCGGGGCCACGCCTTCAGGCGTGCGTGCGTAACGCGTCAACGTGTTCTCGTCCTCATTCCCCGCGGAATCGACGGCTCGCACGATGACGGCGTAGTCTGTCAGTGGAGTGAGACCCGTGAGTGTGACCGATGACTGCCCTGGATCCGAGACAGCGACGGGGGTGGTCAGATCCACGGCGAGCCCGCCGGGGCCCAAGTAAACGTTGTAGACGAGCGAACTCTGATCCGTGCCCTTGTCGAAGCCAGCCTTCCACTCGATGCGCAGCGTGCTCGAGGTTTCCGGCTCAACGACGCTCACACCCGCGAACTTGGGCGGCGAACCATCGGGTGTCGCGTCCCCAACTTCGGTCGTGTTCTGATCTTCGTTGCCCGCTTCATCCACGGCGCGCACGACGAAGCGGTACTGGTGCGAAGGCGATAAGCCGGTGATGGCCGCAGTCGTGGCGCCGGACGGTGTGGCCAACCACGGCGTTGAGAAGTCGAACTCCTCTCCCGTCGCCGCACCGTAGATCCGGAACACGATGCGCGAAGCGTCGGAGACGTTGTCCGTCGCTCCCGCCCAAGACAGATCGATCCGCGATTCGCTGACAACGGTGGCGCCGTCCGCACCATCGAAGGTCGGCGGCGTCTTGTCCTCGCTCGAGGAGCCTCCCCCTCCCGTGTCACTACCGCCTCCACAGCCCACCGTCAGGTAAGCCGCGGCGCATAGGCCAAGCCAAAATCGATGCCTCATCCCATCCTCCAAGGGAGCCCGCAAACTCCAACCGCTCCAGCGTAGCAAGCTGCGGGTCCTCGTAAACCCCTGTTCAGCACGCAGCGTGCTGCTTCTTGGGGTGTCATCGCTCGTTTGCAGGTCTCGTTGGGGCAAGCCTGCTGATTCCGCAGTGCTTCCTCAGAGCCGTTGCATCCGTCGTTTCCCAACCCGTGCTGCTTATGCTGATCGCGGAAGCTGGCCGTGCGTTGCTCCCTCCCCCCCAAACCCGAGTGTTGCTCGCTCGCACCGTGAAGGCGCCCTCTCCCAGTGTTTGCCCGCGAATTCGGTCCGCACCCGAGACAGGATGTGGACCTCGCGAGTTCTGCCCGGAAACTCAGCCCGGAAACTCAGCCTAAGCCTTCACCAACCTCACGGCTCGCTGCCCAACTTGGGTCGATCGAACGGAGCCTGCTCGTTCTTCACGCGGGGATCGGTGAGGCCGTTGCGCATGAAGTCGATGATGTCTGTGATGTCCGCGGCATTGATTGGCAGCGGATCCGTCGGCCCACCCACGCCGCCAATCACCGGATCGATGTTGGGAGAGTTCGGGAACGGGATCACCTTGTACGCCTGCATGACCGCCTCGAGATTGGCTCCCACGCCGGCGCCCGTGTGGAGCAAGCCGCCGGCTTCGCGCAGACCCACGTTGCGTAGGCCGGGGGTTTTGACCTTGAAGCGATCCGTTGCCTGCCCGGTCACCTTCTCGCGTCCGTTGTCGAAGTTCGGGTCTTCATCGAAGAAGCCGAGGTTGTGGAACTCGATGTCGGTCCCGCCTTGCGCGAGCACGTCCGAGAAGAGCGGCGGCGTGTGGCAGAGGTTACAGCGCGCGGTCGTCATGAACAGATTGAAACCGTTGATCTGGGCTTCGGTCATGGCCGTGGCGTCCCCAGCGTTCCAGCGATCCCATGGGGTCTGGTTGGAGGTCAGGCGACGCTCGTGAGTGGCGATCGCAAACGCAATGCGCTTGGTGTTGATCTCTTGCGTGCCATACACCGCCTCGAACATCTGCGGGTAGGTAGGGTACTTGGCGATGAACGCCTTCATATCCGCAGGGATATCGTGTGCCAGTGCGAGCGGCTGCGCCGTCGTCAACTTGGCGTGGATGGACGGCCAGGTGCGGCTCTCGCACGCCATTTCCGCGTCCGCCAAGGGCGGCCCAACCGACTGGCTCTCGAGCGCGCCTCCTGTAGCGATTGCGACTTGGCCCGTATCAGGATCAATGAACTGGGAGCGAGCCCGCCCATCCCAGAAATTGTCTTTGTTGAACATCGCGTCCAAGTACGTCGGTGGCTTGCGCCCCGTGACCTGGCGGTTTGCCCCGAAAATCGGGTCGTTCTTGTAGGTGATCACGCCACCCGAGTCGGTGCAGCGCTTCATCCCCTGGGCGCCGTGACGATCATCGGCGGTTCCCAGCGTGCCGTCTGCGCCGGGGTGAATGGCGCCGCTCTGCGAGGCGCGGGGATCCGAGCCGCCAGCGGAAGCGCGATGGCAGGTTCCACACGCCATCGTGTTGTCGCTGCTGACCTGCTCTTCCCAGAACAGGATCTTCCCGAGCATCTCCTTCTCTTCGGTCGCTTGATTCTCCGGGGGATAAGGCACCGGGGGATACGGCATGTAAGCCGAGCCGCCGGTGCCGCCCGTGTTGCCACCGGTGCCGCCGGTAGCACCTGCCCCACCGGTGCCACCGCTGGCGTTCCCCGCGGTACCACCCGTTCCCGCCGTCACCGAACCGCCGCTTCCCGCGTCGCCGGCGGAGCCCGCGTCGCCGCCGCTGCCCCCGGTGGTGTTACCGTTGTTCGGGTCCGTGCCGTCGCTGCAGGCGACCGCTACCGCCGAAAGCAGCGAGACCAAGAGAAGTGCGTTTGTTCGCAGCATGCGTATAAAGCTCCCGAAGTTGCCTCACGACCAAGCCGTCGCTCGAAGGGTTAGCGCCGAATGCTAGCGCAGGTGCTGAGGGCAGACCAACTCGCTTGAGCCTCCGCCCTCGAGTTACTTCGGTCAAGCGCAGGAGGTTGCTTCGGCCAAGCCAGGGTAGCAGCGTCGAGGCCAGCTGGGCTCAACGTGAGCGGCTGTCGTTTTTGGGGTAAGGCGCTAACCCTGCGCCGGTGACACCACGCACGCAGAGCTCTTGATCACGACGTAAACCGAGAGCCCTGCCTCGAGTCCGAGTTCGCGAATGGCGCTATGGCTGAGTTCCACCAGCAAGCCTGGCGCGTTCTGCGATTGGTCGCCCTGGAGATCGTCCGGGTGCGGGGCTTGCTCTCCGACTTGCTGCTGCTGTTCGACTTGGCGCAGCAGGGCGACTTCAAGCACACCGCCTGCGTCGACCTGTCGCACCTTGCCGACCAGGACGTTCCGCGCCGAGATGCGTTCCGGCTGCGTTCGCGCCAAGATGACGTCTCGCGCAGCGACGCTCACCAGCGCATGCTTGCGCGCAGCAGGCTGCAAGGGTTCGCGCAAGGCACGGCAAAACAGCTCGACTCCCTGGGCCAGCTCCACCACGCAGCGATCCTCCGCCGAGTGAACGATTTCGCACGGAAGCGTCGACTCGAGCTCATCGGTGCCCCGCAACAGAGCCAGCGTGCTGCCACCCTCCCCGGGGTGGCCATCGAGCCGCCCCCTGCCCATCAACACGTCTTCGGGGCGGCCACGGGCGACGACCCGGCCCGCGTCGAACGCCAGCACTTCGTCGCACAGCGCCAGCACTTCGCCCGGGCTATGGCTCACCAGCAGCATGGGCACTGCGAATTCTTCACGCACTTGGCGGAGAAACGGCAATAAGCGCCGCTTGAGTCCGATGTCCAGCGCGCCCAATGGCTCATCCAGCAACAACAATTCCGGCGCCGAACACAGCGCGCGACCAAGTGCGACGCGCTGGCGCTCCCCCCCGGACAAGGTGCTCGGTTGCCGCCCCCACAGCGGCTCGAGTTGAAGCACTCGACTCACCTGCTCGAGGCGCGCCTGGGACTGCTCCGCCGACTGGCGCTGGGCGCCCGAGAGCAGATTCTCCCGGGTATTTAGGTGTGGAAATAGCAGCCCGTCCTGCGGAACATAGCCGATCCGTCGTTGTTCCGGTGGTAAGTAGACTCCGCGCGCGCTGTCTAGCCAACCCGTACCGTTGAACGTGATGGTGCCGAGCGCGCCCCGCCGCAGCCCCGCGATGCTCTCGAGCAAGCTGGTCTTGCCGGCTCCAGACGGCCCAAACAGCGCCGTGACCTGAGCCTTCAGCTCGACGTCGACCTTCAGCTCGAAGCGATCGAGTGGCAGCGTGACTTCCAGCTGGAGACTCACGGTCGCTTCCCCTGCCCCAGATACTCGGCCACCAACACGGCGACTAGGCCACTCGCAAGCGCCACACCGAGTAGCAGCCGGGCCTCCGAGTCGCGGCCAGCCTGATCGGCGCTGAAGATTGCCAGCGCAAGGGTTTGCGTGCGCCCTGGGATGTTGCCAGCGATCATGACGGTCGCGCCGAACTCCCCCATGCCGCGCATGAAGCCCAAAATCGCGGCAGCGCTCAAGCCGCGCAGGCCGAGGGGCAGCGTGACCAGGCGAAACGTGGCGAGCCTTCCATGCCCCAGGGTGCGCGCCATCGCCTCGAGCCGTGGGTCGATGGCGTCGAACGTCACCTTTACCGTACGGATCACGATCGGGAACGACATGGTTGCCGCGGCGAGCACCCCTGCCTTCCAGGTCAGCAACAGATCCAGATCAAAACCCAGTGTTTGGCGCCCAAGCGGACCTCGGTCGGCGAGCAGCGAGAGCAACAGGTAGCCCACCGCGGTTGGAGGCAACACCATGGGCAGCACCAAGCAAGCGTTCAGCCACAGCTTCCCGGGAAATTGCTTACGGCTCAGAAGATATCCGAGCGGAACCGCCAAGAGCAGCACCAGCAGCGTCGCCGTGCCGGAGATCTTGAAGGTTAACCAGAGCGCGCTGCTAGTCGACTCCATGGTTCTTCGGTCGATTGAACCGCTAGCTGCCCTTCTGTTCTATCAGCCGAAACCCGTAGCGTTCGAACACGGCCTTCGCCTCGTTGCCTCGCAGGTGGGCGTAGAGCTGATCAACGACCGCTTGGCCAAACGCAGGACTCCCCGCGATCTTCGCCATTGGGTAGCGGATGGGTGCGCTCGCGTTCTCTGGCACCTCGAACAACACCCTCACCTTCTTCGAGAGCGCGGCGTCGGTCTTGTAGACGAAACCAACGGCGTCGGAGCGCTGCTCGACCTGCACGAGTGCGGCGCGCACGTCGGGCATCGGCACGACGCGCCCCTGCACCGCCTGCCAGACGCTGCCGCTCTCGAGCTTCAACCCTTCCAGGTATCGCTTGGCGTAGATCCCCGCGGGAACGGCTGCAGGATCACCGAGCACCAGTTGCTTGAAGCGCGGCTCTGCCAGCTGTCGAGGGTGACTTAGCTCCGGGGTGGCGCTCGCGTTGCCGATCAACACCAACTGATTGCTCAGCAGATCTTGCCGGCTGTCGGGCGCGATGCGCCCCGCTTTTTCGACCGCATTCATCCAGTCCTCGCTGGCGGAGAGGAAGAGATCAGCCTTGGGAGCGGCGATCAGCTGGCGCGCGAGCGCATTCGAGCCTGCGAAGTTCAGCGCCACGCTCACCCCGGCGTGCGCCCGCTGAAAGTCCTGCTGAAGGTCCGTCAGAGCGTCACGCAGGCTCGCCGCGGCGAACACGGTCACCTCGTTGCCTGGCCCCTGGGCGGACCCGCGATCGCAGGCTCCCAGGAGCAGGCTCGCGCCGGCCCAACGCAGCAGCTCTCGACGTTGGATCCCCATCGACGCGAGAGGGTTACATCCGGGGGCTCAGCAAGGCAACCGATGTCACGTCGCCGGGGCGCGCACGATGGTTCCGACGTGCTCACCGGAGAGGGCGCGGCGCACCAAGTCGGGCTTGAGGCCGTTGACGATCTGGAAGCTGGTCAAGAGCCGCGCATTTTCCAGCAGATCGAGCAGGACGCGGTCGAATGGGAGCGTTGCCAGGTTCAGATCCCGCAGGGCCTTCGAGTCGATGTCCAAGATCATCTTCGCGTCAGCGTGCTGCTTTGGATCGCGGTCGTACAGCCCGTCCACGTCCTTGACGAGTACCAGCCCCGCACAGCCGAACGTTTCCGCGAGCAAAAACGCACCGGCGTCGCTGCGGTGGGGCGGGATGCGCCCAACCCCCGGCGGATGCTCCCAAAGCGAGTAGGGAGGAACACCGTGGAAGATGATGCCGGGGGCGGCGTTCAAGAACAGCGGCATCAAGTGGCCGAGGATCTCCGGCGGGATCGCCACCACGCCGTGGGGCGCCAGCAGCGTGCCCAGGATGTGCGCGTTGCCCAGGCCGTCCGCGGCGGCGAGCTGGGCCAGCACGCCCGTGGGGAGCCCGAGATCGATGCCAATGGAGAACAGGTGCCGTGTGCGTGAGCCGCCGCCGGTGCTGATGACCAGACGTTGCTCCTTGAGGGCGGCGCCGAGCACCTCCACCAGCGGCACCACTGCATCTCGACCCGCCTCGAGGATCGAGCCGGCGCCGACTTTCACGACTTGAACGTCGGGCAACATGCGCACGACGGGAGACTCGGTGGAGCGCATCACCTGCTTGTCGAGCAGGCTCTCACGCATCAACAGTGAATTTAGGTGGTGGCGGCGGTCGTCGCTTGTCATCGCTTTATGAATCCGTGGGGAAGAAGCCCGGGGCTCCTCACCCCCAAAAATAAGGGAGTTGCGCGGTTGGACTGATCGGGATGATCTCGCCTCAATCGGCGTGAATGATGGTGCCGACGTGCTCGCCATCGAGAGCGCGGCGGAGGTTCCCAGGCTTGAGCCCGTTGACTACCTGGATGCTGCGACGATGCTGGGCGTCGAGCATGAACTCGAGCACTGGGCGCTCCACGACGACGTCGTTGAAGTCCTGGGCCAGGAGCTCCTGAGCGCTGATCTTCGGGATGAATTTCGCGCCCTTGTCCTTCTTTGGGTCGGCGGTGTAGAGGCCGTCCTCGTCCTTCACGTAGATCATCGAACGGGTGCCGAAGACCTCGCTGATCAGGTAGGACCCCGTATCCGTGCGGTGCGGCGGGATGCGACCCACGCTGGGGTTACGGTGCCAGAAGGTATACGGCGGCATGCCGAAGAAGATCGCCGCTCGCCTTTCCGCGAGGTAAAGCGGGAGCTGAGGGAACTGCACTGGTTCGATGAACGGGATACCGTGCTTCGCCAGCAAGTAGTGCAGCATGCGCGCGTTCTGCATGCTGACGAAGGTGCCGAGCACACTGAGCACGCCAGTGGGGACACCGAGCTCGATGCCCATGCTGTAAGCGTGACGAGCGCGAGTCCCGGCGCCGGTGCCGATGATCATTTGGTGGTGCGGCAGCGCCTCCACGATCTCGTCGATCACGGGAAAAACGGCGCTACGACCGCGGTCGATGATGCTCTGGCCGCCTACCTTGATGACGTTTGCTTCAGGCAAGATCGCGAAGCTTGGGCTGTGGCCGGTTGCGCGCAGCAGCTCGTCGTCCGTGAGAGAGCCACTGACCAGGCGCTTGCCCAGCTCGCTGAGGAGTTCGTTGGAGTCGTTCACGGGGTTCCTGAATTCTGACTTGGGTCTGGGGCCAAGCTGGGGCCAAAGCGCGAGGCCAAACGGATCGGAAATGGGGCACCCACGACGGGCTCCCCCTGGGCGCTCGAAGGCGCGAACTGCACGCCTTCTATCGCATACTCTTCACCGCACGCTAGCTCCGTCTCCAGCGCCCCGAAGCGTTGATTGGCCAGGGCAGTGACTTCGTCCAGTACCGCGCGTCGTTGATCTGGCGGCAATTCGAGGCCGGCCAGGCTTGGCTTGTCTCGCCAGCCTTGCAGAATGTCCGCGGGGGCCGCGCTGAACTCCCACTTCAGGATGGCTTGCCGCGAAATCCAGCGGGCGGCAGGGTCCGCGCGCACGAGTTCGTAGAGCAACTCCCCTCCACGACGCGGGCCATCCTTGGGCTGAAGCCCGCGCGCCTGCAGGGCGCGATGAACTTCACGCCGCAACCAGCGGCGGGGATGCTCGTGGCTGCGCACGACTCGGCCCAGCACGAAGCAGGCGCCGGGCCGAGTGACTCGCGCCAGCTCCTGGCACAAATGGGTGGGCTCGAACCAATGGGCGCTGCGAGAGGCAAAGACCAGGTCGACGGACCCGGCCTCGAGCGGCCAGTTGCGATCCGCGTCTTGCACCAGCAGCTCACTGCGTCGGTTCAGATCCGAGTGAGCAGCAAAGCGATCCCGCCATTGCGCGGCCATGCCTTCGCTCGACTCGACGCCAATGTAGCGTCGGGTGTTGGCTGCCAGCCCCACGCCAATTTCGCCCGTGCCCGCGCCGAGCTCCAGCACGCACTCGGGGTTTCGACCCAGGAGTCGTGACAGCGACTCGGCGATCCATTGCGGTGCGGCGTCAGCGAGGCCACGACGCGCGTCAAAGGCGGACGCCTGGGAACCGTACAAGCGTTCGGAGAGGAGCTCCGCGGGTGGCTTTGCTTCGGACACGACTTTGGTTCGGTACATCACGCGTGCGGGCGACGCGAGGCCAAGCGAGATCTGCACACTCGATGCGGAAAACGCAGCTGAACGCTTCGGCTAGCTCCGTCGCCTGACGGAGCGTCAGCAACGCCGGCTGGTTTTCTTGGGGGGGAGGCTCATCGGTCTCACGCCGAGACCGACGCATCCCCCGCTTGAACGGAAACGGCACACGGCTTGCTCAGGCCCCGCATCGTCTGCGGATCCATCGTCTGCGGCTCCATCGTCTGCTGCGGCTCGATCGTCTGCGGATATTCGTGCGGAAACTAAGCGCGCACTCTGATCGTTAGGCGGGCCACGCATCCCCGTTGACGTGGGCGCGCACTCTGCGATCCTCAGAGGATCTGGGATTGGGGCACGAGCTCGCTCGTGACGGGGTTGGACTATGGCTAAACTTCTTCCGGCGTTCGCGCCGCGGGTGGCTCCGCGCGTGTGCAAACTCTGTTGTGTTGCCTGCTCACCGTATGGGCCTTGGCGGGCTGTTCCTCTGCACCTGAGGAGCTTCGCGCCGAACGATCCGGAGCCGGTGGCGAGTCAGAGCCAGGCGGTGAGTACGACGCTCAACCCCTTCGACGACACGTACATTCTCAGCAACAACACCAGCAACACCACGGGCGGCAGCCCCTACCTCTTCGTGGGTGCCCGCGGCACGGACGACTATTTTCGCAGCCTGTTGCAGTTCAACCTGAGCGGCATTCCTACGGGCGTCACGATCAACTCAGCCACGCTCACGCTGCGCGGGGTCACGCCATCGAACATGGCCAGCAGCTGCCCCACTTCGAACTCGGTGCGAGTCTATCCGCTCACCCGCGACTGGACCGAGGACACCGGGAAAGGCCTCGCGCCCGCTACGAGTTCCGGTAACGCGCGGGGGCAGGCGTGTACCGGCTCCAACGGCGCCACGTGGACCAGCGCCCGCTGTTCAGGCACGTACAACTGGACGACGGCTGGTGGTGACGTCGGGTCGCTGGTCACGTCGACCTCGGTCAGCACTTCGACGGCGAACTTCACCTGGAACGTCGCCACGTACGTGCAGAACGTGGTCAATGGCACCACGGACAACGGTATCTTGCTGCGGTCCTCCAGCGAGGGCGCGACCTGCAACCTGCGCGTCTTCGAAGGCAGCGCCTCCGCGTCCAACAAGCCTTCGCTCGCCATCGTCTACACGCTGAAGTCGAACGGCACGAGCTGCACTCAGGACAACCAGTGCTCTAGCAACGCCTGCGTCGACATCAACGGACTCGACTGCGCTACGGGCGGTGGCGGCAGCTGCGTTTGCTGCAACGCAGCCACCTGTAGCGGTGTTTGCCAGAGCTGTCAGGTCTCCGGCAGCGTCGGCACCTGCACCAACAAACCGTCGAGCACCGTCTGCCGTCCGGCGGTGGACACCTGTGACCAAGCGGAGACCTGCACGGGTTCATCATCGACCTGTCCCGGTGACAGCAAGAAGGCAAACGGGACGACCTGCCGCGCCAGCGCCGGAGCTTGTGACTCCCCCGAGGTCTGCAACGGTTCTTCCAACTCCTGTCCGGCCGACACCAAGTACAACGGGAGCACCACCTGCCGCGCGGCCTCCGGTGCCTGTGACGTCGCCGAGGTTTGCGATGGCGTGAGCAACACCTGCCCCTCGGATGCCGTGGCCTCCAGCAGTACCGTATGCCGCGCGGATTCGGGTGGCGGGTGTGACGTCGCTGAGACGTGTGACGGTTCGACCAAGAACTGTCCCGGCGATGGCTTCAAGACATCCGGCACCACTTGTCGTGCGGCCAACGGCGCGTGCGACAACGCGGAGACCTGTACGGGCTCGAGCGCCAACTGCCCCGCCGATGGCTACAAGACGTCGGGGACCGTTTGCCGCGCAGACTCGGGCGCCGGCTGCGACGTGGCGGAGACTTGCACCGGCTCGAGCCCGGCTTGTCCAACCGATGGCTTCAAGACCTCGGGCACCGTTTGCCGTGCGGATTCAGGTGCGGGCTGCGACGTGGCCGAAACCTGTACGGGCTCGAGCGCCAGTTGCCCGGGCGATGGCTTCAAGACCGCAGGCACGACCTGCCGAGCAGCCGCCGGTGCTTGCGACAACGCAGAGACCTGCAGTGGTTCCAGCGCCAGCTGCCCAGCTGACAGCTTCAAGAGCAGTTCGACGGTTTGTCGATCCGCCGCCGGAATCTGCGACAGCGCAGAAAACTGCACTGGTTCGAGCGCCAACTGTCCGAGCGATTCCTTCCTTGGTAGCTCGACGGTGTGTCGTGCTCAGGCGGGTGCTTGCGACGTGGAAGAGACCTGCACGGGCAGCGGCGCCAGCTGCCCGAGCGACAGCAAGCTCGGGAACGGAACCGTGTGTCGCGCAGCGGCGGGGATCTGTGACGTCGCGGAATCGTGCGACGGGGTCAGCAACGGTTGCCCTTCGGACGCGAAGGTGACGGCGGGCACCACTTGCCGCACCGCGGCGGGCGTCTGTGACGCGGTCGAGACGTGCGACGGCACGAACAACACGTGTCCAAGTGATGGCTACCTGTCGTCCTCCACCTCTTGTCGCAGCGCAAGCTGTGACGCGACCCCCCCCGCTACGGCCACTCTCGCCGCCAACTGCACCGGCTCCGGCGTCAACTGCCCCAGCGTGCAGACTCAGCAGTGCTCAGGCACTTGCGCCGGCACGGTGTGTGGCGACTGCACGTTGGACTCTCAGTGTGGAGCCGGCCAGTATTGCAACAGCGGCGCCTGCGCCAACAAGCAAGCCAACGGAGCGGACTGCGGCGCGGGCAACGCGTGCGCCAGCGGCTTCTGCGTCGACGGCAAGTGCTGCAACAGCGCCTGCTCCGGCGGCACCGCGGACTGCCAGTCGTGTGCCGTGAGCGGCAGCGAGGGCACCTGTTCACCGATTCCGAGCGGAACCGTGTGCCGCTCCGCCGCCGGGATCTGCGACGCCGTGGAGACCTGCAACGGCACCGCGACGACCTGCCCCAGCGACGCCAAGCTGGGCAGCAGCACCGAATGCCGAGCCTCCGCTGGTAGCTGTGATCCGGCTGAGTTCTGCAGCGGCAGCAGCAATAGCTGCCCCAGCGATGCCCGCCTGCCCCTCGGCACCGTGTGTCGAACTGCGGCGGGGATCTGCGATGCCGACGAAGCCTGCGACGGTTCGAGCGTGGCCTGTCCAACGGACTTGAAAAAGTCGTCGGCCACGGTCTGCCGTACGTCGGCGGGATCCTGCGACATCGCCGAGAACTGCTCCGGTTCATCCGATACGTGTCCCAACGACAGTTTTGTCGCTGGCGGTACGACCTGCCGCGCAGCCGCAGGCGTGTGTGACGTCGCCGAAACCTGCAGCGGGAGCAGCGCTGCCTGTCCAGGTGACGCTAAGTTGCCGAGCGGAACCGTGTGTCGCGCCGCGGGCGGGATCTGTGATGTAGCCGAGAGCTGCAACGGCACCGCCAACACATGTCCCACCGACGCCAAGCAACCGAGCAGCACCGTCTGCCGCACCGCGGCGGGTGTGTGCGACGTGGCAGAAAACTGCACCGGCACGACCGACGCCTGCCCGACGGATGCGAAGAAGAGCACCAGCACCGTGTGTCGCCCGAGCGCTGGCGTGTGCGACGTGGCGGAGAACTGCACTGGCGGCGACAACTGTCCTGGCGACAGCTTTGCTCCCGCAAGCCAGAGCTGCCGCGCGGCCAGCTGCACGTCGGGTACAGGGACGCTCGCGGCGAACTGCACCGGCACGTCTGCTCCCTGCCCGAACACTCAGACGCTCGCCTGCGCGCCGTACATCTGCGACGGCACGGCGTGTGGCACCGCGTGTACCGCGGACACCGAGTGTACGCTCGACCACTACTGCTCGAGCAATGTCTGCACTCCCAAGGTACCCAACGGCGAGCCCTGCTCCGCTGCGAACCAGTGTACCTCAGGGATCTGCGCTGACGGCTTCTGCTGCAACTCGTCCTGTACGGGTCAGTGTGAGGCGTGCGACGTACCCACCCAGGAAGGTGCTTGTGTGGCGACGACGGGTACACCCCACGGCGCCCGTCCCGCCTGCGACACGGACGGTACGGTTTGCGGTGGCGCGTGCGACGGCTCGAACCGCGCCGGTTGCTTGTACCCGACCAGCACGACGCTCTGCCGAGCTCCGAGCTGCACCTCCAACACTGCAACGCTGCCTGCGGGCTGTCAGGGAGATGGCACGTGTCCAGCTGAACAGTTCCAGGACTGTTCGCCCTTTGTCTGCGGCCCCACCGCCTGCGTGGGCAACTGCACGGCTGACGTCCAGTGCCAGTCGGGCACTCAGTATTGTTCTGCGGGGATTTGCGTCGACAAGCTCGCCAACGGTTCCGCGTGTGGTGCGGCTCACCAGTGCACCAGCGGAATGTGTGTGGACGGCGTCTGCTGCAACAGCGCCTGCACCGGCCAGTGCGAAGCTTGCAACGTGGGCGGTAGTGAAGGCACTTGCAGCGCGGTCAGCGGCGACCCGGTTGGCGGCCGCGCGCCGTGCCAGACCGATGGCAGCACGTGCGGGGGTAGCTGTGATGGCACGGATCGCCAGGCCTGTGTGTACCCGGGCTTCGGAGTTGAGTGCCGCGCGGAAGCGTGTTCCAACGACGTCGCGACGCTCAGCGCGTCGTGTAACGGAGCGGGCTCCTGCCCGCCCGCCATCCAACAGAGCTGCGCCCCCGGGACGTGCTCCGGCGACCGCTGTGACGGCGGCTGCCTGGTGGACAGTCACTGCAACGTTGGAGAGTTCTGCGCGGCTGGCGTCTGCCAGGCGCAGAAGTCGAACGGCGCCACGTGTTCTGCCGCCAGCCAGTGCGTCAGCGGAAACTGCGTTGACGGCTACTGCTGTAACTCGGCGTGTACTGGTCAGTGTGAAGCGTGCGATGCCAGCGGCAGCGAGGGTGCTTGCGCGCCCATCGCCGGTTCACCTCACGGCACTCGCCAAGCGTGCACCAGCGACGGCTCGGCTTGCGGTGGCTTCTGCGATGGGACCAACGCGGCGGCGTGCAGCTACGCCGGTGGCTCGACGGTGTGTCGCCCGGCGGACTGCTCAGACAACGTCGCAACCGTCGAAGCGACGTGTGTAGGCAACGGTCGCTGCCCGACGCTCGAGCAGCAAGCATGTCCCCCGCCAAACACCTGCTCGGGTACGATTTGTGGTGGCGGTTGCACCACGAATACGGACTGCCAAGCGGACCAGTACTGCTCTGGCGGGGTGTGCGTCGGCAAGCGCGCCAACGGCGCGGCGTGCACGACCAACGCGGGCTGCTCGAGCGACTCCTGCGTCGACGGCGTGTGCTGTGATACGGCCTGCAATGGCCAGTGCGAAGCCTGCGACGTGGTGGGTCAGGTCGGAACGTGTACGCTGGTTACAGGGCAACCTCACGGAGGTCGTACCGCTTGCCTGGGCTCCGGCGCTTGCGGCGCGGTGTGCGATGGCAGTGGCACCAGCTGCGTGTTCCCCGGCGGAACCACGGAGTGCGGTCTCGGAAGCTGCGCTGATGGGGTCTCGATCGACGCGCCCGTGTGCAACGGCGCCGGTACCTGCTTGGCGCCAACAGCGACCGACTGCTCGCCGTACTTGTGCGGCATGGATGGGTGCAACACGAGCTGCACCACCAACGCTGACTGCGCGACCGGCTTCGAGTGCGAAGGCGACACGTGCGTCCCGCCGGTCCAGGACGGCGGAGTCGACGCCGGAACCGGCGGGAGTTCAGGCCAAGCGGGCGCTGGCGGCAGCGGGACTACCTCGGGTGGGACCAGCGCTGGTGGCAGCCAATCCGCCGGCGGAAGCGCTGGCAGCGGGCTGCCTGATGCTGGTCTCGACGCGGGCGTCGACGCGGGCACCTTCAAGTTGCCGGACGAAGACGGCGGTTGCGGCTGCCGGGTGCCCGGCCAGGGCAATCCGAGGGGCCACAGCGGCGCGCTCTGGTTGGGTCTCGGTCTGGTGCTGTGGGCAGCGCGCCGCCGCCAGGCGCTCCTCCAGGGCTGAGGCGAAGCGCAGCCACCAAGCAGAACGGGCGCCGAAATCGGCGCCCGTTGGCTTTGGTTACTGAGGTTCCGTGTTCCTGTGGTTCCCGACGGAAATCCCGTGGGTCCTGGGGAGCTCCTCCCCCCAGGCAAACGATCCCGCTGCTCAGAAGCGCTTGCCCAGCGCAGCCCCGGCGAAGCCTGGTCCCACAGCGGGGGTGAAGCTCACTCCGGTGTCCATGCTGGCGACGGGCTTTTCAGGGCGAGTCACGTAGAAGACCGCGGTCAGTACGCCCGCGACCACGCCCACTCCGAGAGCCACGTCGGCGAACAGGTTCAGCTGCTCGCCGGAATCTTTCAGGTCCTTGGCACCAGTGGGGTCAGTGCCATCGTTGGCCTTGTCGTAGTCGCTCTTCTTGCCGCTCGCGAGCGCTCCGAGGACGCCGAAGCCGATGAAGCCGGCCACCGCGAGGCCGCCCGTGATGAACACGGTGGTCGGAATCGGGCGCTCGGTCTGCACCTGATCCGGACCGCTGGGGCCCGAGGGACCCTCTGGACCCGTCGGGCCTGTGGGACCGGTGGGACCCGTCGGGCCGGCCACCACGGGCTTCTTCATTTCGAAGGAGTGATCGAGGGTCGCGCTCGACGGCGCGTCGAACTCCCACACCGCGTCTTCGTAGCCGCTGACTGACACCGTGATCTTGTGGTGGCCAGGCCGCATCCCGAGCTTCATCTCTTGCTCGTCGAAGGTGTAGCGGTTGTAGACGGGCTCGCCGCGCACCGGGGTGCGGACGTCGACCATCGTCGCGCCGGGCTGGTCCACTTTGACCGTGATCCAGGCGACCGCTGCCTTGAGCGTGTTCAGGTCGCGGGTGTACTGGCTGCGCTCCGCTGGATCGATCGCGTCTTTCCCGCCCTCGAGGTACTTGGTGTAGGCGTCGATGGCCTCACCATCGCGCTCGAGCTTCATCGCTGCGAGACCGTAGTTACCCAGGATCTTCCACGATGGGCACTCGGAGTATGCGACCTTGAACTCGCGGTAGGCGTCCTCGTAACGCGCGCCGTCAGGGTCGGTGAGGAAGTTCACGCCCGCGCCGAAGTGATTGCGGCAGGAGTCGGTGATCTGAACCTCTTGAGCACTAGCGCGGGGCGCAGCCAAGACGACGCCGGCAAGCAAGCAGGCAGGAACCAAGACGTGACGTAGAGCCATGGGATCTCGATGTTTTCAGACCTGAGGCTCACGCGGCAACTTCAATCTTGCGCCGCTCGAGCAAGACTTTGACCATCACCTTGAAAGGAATCATCAATAACCGCGAAATATGGCTCATTTCCCCGATCAGGAGCGACCGTTGCAGGACGCCACCGCCCAGGCGCGGCGCGTGGTGATTCATCGCGCCGGCGGCTACGACCAACTGTGCCTCGAGCGGGGTCCGCTCCCCAGCCCCGCGGCCGGTGAACGGCTGCTCCAGAGCTTGGCGGTCGGGGTCAACTACGCGGACTGCGTCGTCCGCATGGGCCTGTACGCCTCGGCGCGCAAGTACGTCGGTTGGCCCATCACCCCCGGATTCGAGCTCGTGGGCTACCAGGCGGACGACCCAAGCCGACACCCGCGTCTCGCCCTCACCCGCTTCAACGCCTACGCCAGCCACGTCGCGATCGACGAGCGGCTGATCTTTCCTTTGCCTCGAGGATACAGCGTGGAAGAAGCCGCGGGCTTCCCCACCACCGCCCTCACCGCCTGGTACGCCCTGCGGCGGCTGTGTGCTGTTGAACAAGGGATGCGTGTGCTGGTGCACAGCGCCGCTGGCGGCGTGGGCCTGCGTCTCTTGCACATGTGCCGTATCCTCGGCGCAAACGCCGTGGGCCTCGTGGGGTCGCCCCACAAGGCCGCCGCCGTCGAAGCGTGCGACGCCAAGGTCATCGTGAAGGGGCAGCGCCCCTGGTGGCAGGCGGCGCGAGATCTGGCACCTCGCGGATACGACATCGTGCTGGACGCGACCGGCGCCGAAACGCTGCGCCACAGCTACGACTTGCTCGGGCCCATGGGACGCCTGGTGATCTACGGCTTTCACAGCATGCTGCCGAAGAGCGCCGAGGGCCGCGGCAGCGCCTTCGCGCCGCTGGCGCTGCTGCGGCTGGCTCGTACCTATCTCGAGACGCCACGCTTCAACCCGCTGTCCCTGACCGGCGACAACAAGAGCGTGCTCGGCTTCAACCTGAGCTACCTGTTCGATGAAATACCCCTCGCCCAGCGCGGAATGCAGGAGCTGCTCGCATGGGCGAGCCTGGGTAAGCTGCCGCCGCTGCCGACTGAGGTGTTTCCCTTCGAGGAGGTCGCGGCGGCCCACGCCCGGCTCGAGTCGGGGCAAACCACGGGGAAGTTGGTGCTGAGCCTCGAGCCCTAGAGGTTGCTCGCAGCCAGGGACTTTACGTGAGTCCACCCGAGTGCCATGTCCCCCTCCCCGTGAGTTCCAAGATCCCTGTCAGTTGGAAAGATCCTCCCAGTGAGCTGCCAGCGCCGGTTTCGCGCCGCGTGCGGCTGGCAACCGGCCTCGAGTACCACTGTCTGGAGTGGAACGCGGACACCGACGCCCAGCACACGGTGTTCCTGATCCACGGCTTCTTGGATCTGGGGCGCAGCTGGCAGCCAGTGGTCGAGTCGGGGCTCGGCGCAGGGCTCCACCTGGTGGCGCCCGACATGCGCGGCCACGGCTTGAGCGATCGGGTCGGGCCGGGTGGCTACTACCACTTCATGGATTACCTCGCGGATCTCGCCTCACTGGTCGAGCTGGTGGGGCGCGAACAGGTGAGCCTGGTCGGTCACTCGATGGGCGGCAGCATCACCAGCTACTTCGCTGGCAGCTTCCCCGCACGCATCAAGCGCTTGGCGCTGCTCGAGGGCCTTGGACCGCCGGAAGACCAAACGGCGGTACCGGAGCGTGTGACGAACTGGATTTCCGCATGGAAGCGCCAGGCGCACAGCGCCCTGAAGAGCTACGCGGACGTCGTCGAGGCCGCCAGGCGCCTGCAGCGCCTGGACCCGCTCCTCGACGATCAGCTGGCCACGTGGCTGGTCGCGCATAGCACCCGTGAGCTCCCCGAGGGCGGGCTCTGCTTCCTGCATGACCCACTGCATTTGACGACAGGGCCGTACCCCTATCGCCTGGAGATCGCCGAGAGCTTCTGGCGGCGAGTTGCTTGCCCCACGCTGTTCGTCGACGGCGCGGAGTCGTTCTTGCGCCACGCGGAGGCGGAAGCAGCGCGCCGCAAAGGCTTCTTTGCTCAGGGGCGAAGCGCGCTGCTCGAAGGCGCTGGCCACATGATGATGCGCCACCGCCCCCACGAGCTCGCAGCGCTGCTCCAGGCGTTCTTGACGGAGTAGCCGCGACGCCACGCCGCTTGGCAGCGCGACCGCTCGGGGGTAGAGGATCCGCCGGACGAAGCATGCGCGACCCATTCATCGGAGCCGACCGAGAGACCGTCTCTCCCCGCGAGCCATCGTTCAAGATGTCCATCGGGCAGATGGGCATGATCGGCTTCCTGGCGTCGATCGGGATGATTTTCGGCGCGACGATCATTGCCTATCTGGTCACGCGAGCGAACAACGCGGTCTGGCGCACGGCAGAGATGCCTGGCTTGCCCCTCGGCTTGCTGGGCACCACCGCCGTCATGTTCGCTCAAGCCGCCTGCATGACCTGGGCGTTGCGCTCCGTGCGTGCCAACAAGCTCGCGACGCTCGAGCGCGCGCTGTGGTGGTCGCTGGGCCTCGGCATCGCGTTCATCCTGGGCCAGAGTTTGAACTGGTACGAGCTGCAGAGCGCTCACCTCACGGTCAGCGCCCGCAACCTGTACGTCTTCACCTTCTACATGCTCACCGGGGTGCACGCGCTGCACATCGTCGGTGGCCTGCCTCCCCTCGGCGTCGTGATCTACAAGACGCGGCGGCGGGAGTACTCGAGTTCACGTCACGAAGGCGTGAAGTTCTGCGTGCAGTACTGGCACTTCCTCGGGGTCGTCTGGTTGATCCTGCTGGGGGTGCTGTTCTTCGCGACCTGATGCCGCTCACTTTGCGCTGGTTGGCAGCGCTGCCGGCTTTTCGGTGCTCTTGGTCTCGCTGACCTGAAACTTCGTACGAGCCAGCTCCTGGCCGTCGGCGCTGGTGACGATGGCCTCCCAATCGCCGCCTTGCTTGATGTTCTGGGTGCGGCCCCAGGTGCGCCAGCGGCGCTGCTTCGCTGGGATATGCAGCTCCACTAGGCCGACCTTGCGCCCCGAGCTGTGGACGAAGGTCAACATCACGTCCTGCTCGTCGTCCGCTGGGTTCTCGAGCTCCATGAACGCGTAGATCGGGCCGTTGCCCGCTTCGAAGCTCGACACCTCGACGGGTTCGCGCTTGTCGATCTCGGTGGTCACCACCAGGCGCTTGATCTTGAGGGGCACCGCGGCGGTGGACTTCACGTCTGCGGGCTTCGTGTCGCTGGTGCCTACTTTGACGCTCGCGGGTTCGGTGGTGCCGGCCTGGGGCTTCTCCGAGTCCGGGGCGGACTTGGCAGCCCGATCCCGCGCCGGCTCGGCGACGATCGCCGGGTCATCCTTGTTTTCTTGCGGAAGCGCCAGAGGCCTGTTCAGCCCAGGCTTGCCCGGATTGATCTCCACGCTGACCTTGGCCGGATCTGGCTCGGCGTGGGTGGTGTCCCGTCCGCAGCCAGCCATCGTCACCATCAAGGCGCACAGGCCAACGCCCAGCACACTCCTCCGGAGCACGCTCTGAATCCGGGTCACACTCGTCATCTCAACTCACCTTTCCGCCAGACAGCCTCCCCCGCCCCACTGCGGGGTTTGGGGGCCGCGTGTCCTTGGCAAGGAAGCTAAAGGGCAAGCTTCGAACCACCCAAGTTTGTTGCAGGCGAATTGGCGACTTTTTACGGGATTTTTGGGGGTGAGGAGCGCCGCGGGGCGTCACGACCGACTTACGGAACCGTGTGTCTCACGAAACCGTGTGTGTCCCGGGAGACGCAGGATCACTGCTGCGATCGCGCCGCGGAATACGCCTCGGCCAGGTGCAGCAGCGCCGCGCTGATCGAGGTGCAGAGCTCGTAGCGCGGCCACCCGCCTGGATCAGCGACTGACGCGCTGGGGGTGAACACCAGGTAGTCCCTGGGCTCCACGTCGAACCACGTGCGATGGCGCAAGCGTTTCAGTAAGCCCTCAGTGAAGTGGAGCTGGGTGTCAGTGGAGGCCAAGGGCGCCTCACCCCCAACCGCTTGGGGATCGCCTGGGACCTCTAACAGCTGGCCGTAGCGCTCGAAGACGCGAGCAACGCTTCCGCGTGGCAACTCCAGCGGCGCCGCGTCTCCCACTTGGAGGGCGGCGCCGCTGTCGAGCGCGATGAGCCAGGTTTGCTCTCGGACTCCGGGCGCGACGTCACGCTCGAAGATGCAGAGCCGCGGCGCTTCACCCACTCAGACGCCCGCGGCCTTGCTCATGAGCGTCGTCAGGCGCTTGGCCAAGGCGGCGGGATCTTCCAACGGGCTGCCTTCAGCGAGCAGCGCTTGATCGTAGAGGACCTCGATCCACTCGCTGACGTCGCCGACGTCCTTGGCGTCGCTGTTGAGGGTGTCGAGGCGCTTGATCAGCGGGTGCTCCGGGTTGATCTCCAGCACTCGCTTCTGTGGCCCCATGCCGAGCTTCTGCGCGCGCATCAGGCGCTCGATGTGGGGTGCCAGGCCGCCGTCGGGGATCACGAGGCACACCGGGGAATCCTCGAGACGCGTGGAGGTGCGAACCTGTCCCACGCGATCGCTCAGCACGCGCTCGAAGCGCTCGAGTAGACCCTTGAGCGCTTCATCCCGCGCTTCGCGGGCCTTTTCAGCCGCTTCCCCGTCGCCATCCAGGTCGAGCTTCTCGCTCATCGCGTTGACGAGCTTGTGGCCGTCGTACTCGGTGAACTGGGTCACGACGAACGGATCCACCGGATCGGTCATGAACAGCACCTCGTAGCCGCGCTTCTTGAGCGCCTCCAGGTGCGGGCTCGTTTCCACGAGGCGACGCTCCGCGCCGGTGACGTAGTAGATGTCCTTCTGACCGTCCAGCATGCGTCCGACGTAGTCCTGCAGGCTGTAGAGACCGCTCGGCGAGTGAGTGCTCTCGTAGCGCACCAGCTCCTGGAGCTTGTCGGTGTGCTCGGGCTCGAAATGCAAGCCCTCCTTCAGCACCGCGCCAAACTCGCGGAAGAACGTCACGTAGTCTTCCGGGTGCTCCTTCGCCAGGTCGTCCAGCATGCTCAAGGTCTGACTCACGACCTGCTTCTTCATGATGCGCACGGCCTTGGAGTCCTGGAGGATCTCGCGCGAGACGTTCAGCGGCAGATCTTCGCTGTCGAGCACGCCGCGCACGAAGCGCAGCCACTTCGGCAGCACCTCTTCGCAGTCGTTCATCACGAACACGCGCTTGACGTGCAGGCGGATACCCTTCTTAGCCTCGGGGTCGAACAGATCGAAGGGCGCCTTCTTCGGCACGAAGAGCAGCCCCGTGAACATCTGAGTGCCCTCCACGTGGAAATGCTTCCGCGCGAGCGGCGCCTCGAAGTCATGGCTCAGGTGCTTGTAGAACTCCGCGTACTGCTCATCCGTGACTTCCTTGGGGTTGCGCTGCCAGAGCGCACTGCCGCGGTTGATGCGCTCGAACGTCGGCGTGGCGTCGGCGTTTTCCGCGTCCTCCGGCTCCTGCTTGAGCTCGATGGAGTGACTCACGTAGTCGGAGTAACGGGTCACCAACTGACGGATTCGCCAGCCCTCGAGGTACTGCTTGGCGTCATCCTTGAGCTTCAGCACGATGTCGGTGCCGCGCTCGGCGCGCTCCGTCGCCTCGATGGTGAACTTGTCTTTGGCCTCTGACGTCCAGGCGAAGGCTTCGTTGCTACCAGCACGCCGGCTCACCACTCGAACTTCGTCAGCGACCAGGAACGCCGAGTAGAAGCCGACGCCGAACTGGCCAATCAGCTGCAGCGCGTCTTTCCCCGCGGATTGGGCCTCGGCGAGGCGCTCCATCAGCTGCCTCGAACCAGAGTGGGCAATGGTGCCGAGGTTCGTCACGAGCTCGTCGTGGGACATGCCGATGCCGTTGTCGCTGATGGTCAGCGTTCCAGCCTCGGCATCTGGCGAAATGCGGATCCGGAGCTCCGTGTCGTCGCCCATCAGCGTCGGATCGCCGACCGACTCGAAGCGCAGCTTGTCGAGGGCGTCCGACGCGTTGCTCACCAGCTCGCGCAGGAAAATCTCGGGGTTGGAGTACAGCGACCCCACGACGAGGCGCAGGACTTGGCTGACTTCGGCTTGGAATGAGTGAACTTCAGACATCTCGGGGCGCAGGAATGGCCACCGCTCGGCGCGCTGTCAAGGACAGTGGCAGTGGGCAGTGGGCAGTGGGCAGTGGCAGTGGGCAGTGGCAGTGGGCAGTGGGCAGTGGCAGTGGGCAGTGGGCAGTGGGCAGTGGCAGTGGGCAGTGGGCAGTGGCAGTGGGCAGTGGCAGTGGGGTTGAGCGCGGCGCGCTTCGCGCGGCCGCTTCGCTCGGCCGCTTCGGTCGGGGGGTTCTTGGGGTGGCTTGGGGTGATCGCGGCGCGCTTCGCGCGGCCGCTTCGGTCGGGGGGTTCCTTGCTTGGAGCTGGCAAGCGCGTGCCAGGCTCCGCCTGTCACTGCCGCTTGCAGCGCCACCGACCACCGACGCTGTCGCTGACCACCGACAACTGACCACCGACGCTGTCGCTGTCACTGACCACCGACGCTGTCGCTGATCATCCACTGACAGGGATCCCTTTCTGCCCGCTCCGGCGGGGGCTCGGGGGTGAGCCCCGCCTTCGCGGGCAGAAAGGAACACCCCATGCTTCACGTTCACGCCGTCGCCATCGAGGTCATCCGCCTGCTGCGGCCGCTGATGCCCCGCCTCAGCCGCTTCGATCTTGCGTTGGCCAAGCAGATCACCCGCTCGGCCTCGAGCATTGCCCTCAACATCGCCGAGGGGCAGCAATCCCAGGGCGGCACGCGGCGCCAGCGCTACCTGAGCGCTGCCGGCTCGGCGAACGAGACGCGCAGCGCGCTACTCGTTGCCGAAGCCTGGGGATACCTCTCCGGCGAGCAGTCCGCCAAGGTGCTGAGCCAGCTCGATCAAATCATCGCCATGCTCTGGAAGCTCACCCACTCGTGAGCTATTTCCCTGCGGCAAACCTGCGCCGCTGCGGCGCTGACTAGAACCGCGCCCAAACGCCGAGGCCGCCGCCTTGGGGTGCGGCCTGGGGCACCAGGGCGACGTTCGGCTGATCCGCCTCGTCGTGGCTCAGCACCAGGTAGGCGCCGGCGGCGAGCAGCACCGTGCCGGCGATGATGCCCGTCGCGCTGATTGTTCCCAGCGTGCGACCCGACTCGACGGCGTCGTAGCCCTCAGAGTCGCAGCGCTGGTTGGGGCAGTGATCGTCCGCGGTGCTCTTCTTGGAGAGCGTCATGAATCCCGTCACGCCACCGACCACCAGGCCCAGGATCCCGACGCCTCCAAGCACGTAGCCAAGGGTTGGAGGCGCGTCGTCCGTGGAGAGGCTGCCGCCCGCTGACGACGAGGCGGCGCCGGCGCTGATCTCCAGATCCTTCTGCTCGCCCTCGCTGATGTCCAGCTTGAACTCGTTGGGCTCGTGGCCCGGCGCCTCGACCTTGACCACGACCTCACCGGGGTCTACGGGCAGCGGAGCACCAAAGCTGGCCTCGGTCAGCTCCACACCGTCCCGCGTGACCTTGGATCCCTCGGGAAGCGCCTCGCCGACCTTGATCGTCAGCTTCGGCAGCCGTGGCTCGAGGGCGGCGGCCCGCTGAGCAGCCAGCGCGCGTCGTTCGTCGGCGGGTGGCAGCCGCTGGGCCACCTCTTGAAAGTGGGTCCACGCCGTGGCGACCCGGCCGAGCTTCTCCTCGCAGTCAGCGATGTTGAGCAAGGTACCGACGGCTGGATCGAGGCGGTTGCTCTCGCGAAATTTCTCGCACGCCGTGCGGAAATCGCCGGCGTCTGCGGCGGCGCGACCCTGGCGGAACAGCGCTTCGGCCGCGGCGGGATCGCTCTGGGCGTGAGCCGTGGAGGCCGCGCCTAGCGTGGCGAAGAGCCCGAGCAACATCCAGAGCTTGCGCTTCATTGCTTGCAGCGTACCCAAGAACCGCGCGTCTTGCGAGGGTGCGCCCTCACCCCCTGATCCAAACCTGCGGGATCAGTGACGGCGGTCGAAGGGGTTCGAGGTCGCTACCGGCGCGGTGGTTGGCGGCTTGGCCGTGGTCGGGGGCTTGGCCGTGCTTGGCGGCTTGGCGGTCACGGGCGGTGCAGTCACCGGCGGTTTCACGGTCACCTGAGGCTTGGCCGTTCCGCTGTGGATTGGCTTCGAGATCGCCGTGGGGTGCGGGGGCACCTGGCCGGCTGTCTTCACCGCCGGCTCCTTGGGCTCGGGAGGCGTCGGATCCGCCTGAGCGACAGGCTCCTCGGGCTTCGGCGGCGGGACGTCTGCCTCCGTTCCAGGATTCTCCGGGGCCGAGATCGGCGCCTTGCCCGCCGTGGGATCCGGTTGCTCCGCGGAAACGCGAGAGCCGAGGCTCAAGCCGAGCACCACCCCAACGCCGATCAGGGCGGCGACTCCGGCGCCGATCAACGCGCCCCAGCGCTTGCGTGGCCCGGGCGTCTCCGAGGTGCGTACGAGCGCGTCCCCCGTCGTGGTCAGTGCGGGCACGGACTCGATGCCGCTTGGCCCGGTGGCGCTTGCTTCGGGCGCGCTGGTCGCCGGCACGATATCCACGCTGTGCACCGACGGCGCGGTGATGGTCGGCAGCGCGCCCCCTGCGACGGACGGCCGAGGCAGGCTGAGGGGACCAGAGAGATCCAGCGACTCCTGTGCCTCCCGCAAGCCACCTTGCATGGCCCGCGCGTTGTCCCAGCGATCGGCCTTCTTGAACGCCAAGGCGCGATCCACCAGGCGCACCACGGGCACCGGGAGGTTCGCACAGAACTGGGCGACGCTGGGCGCGTCATTCGTTGCCGCGAGGATCAGCTGCTCGTTGATGGTCTCCGCCTCGTGGACATAGCGACCGGTGAGCAGTGTGAATAGCGTGGCGCCGACCGCCCACAGATCCGTGCGCTGATCGACTTCTTCGAGGCGCCCCAGCGCCTGCTCCGGCGCCATGAAAGCCGGAGTGCCGAGCAACGAGCCGACCTTGGTCGTCGCGCCAGTCTGCTTCGAGATCTCGCGTAGCCGCGCGATTCCGAAGTCGAGCACCTTGAGCCGGCCGTCCTTGGTCAAGAACAGGTTCTCCGGCTTGAGATCCCGATGGATCACGCCCTTTGCGTGGGCTGACGCGAGCACGTCGAGCAGCTGATCGACCACCGGGAGCACCTCGCTCACCGGCAGCTGATGCCCCTTGCGCTCCCAGCGCGACTCCAGGGTCTCGCCCTCGAGCAGCTCCATCACCAGGAACGCGGCGCCGTCTTCGGTGACATCATCGTCGAAGACCTGAACCGTACCCGGGTGGTCCACCGTGTTGGCGACGTAGCCCTCACGCAGGAAGCGCGCGGTCACCTCAGCGTCGAGGGCGACCTCCGGGTGCAGCATCTTGATCGCGACGCGGCTCTGGTTGCGATGAGTGGCCGCGTACACCGTCGCCATCCCACCTACACCAAGCACTCCGTCCAGAGTCCACTTCCCCTTCAGGGTCGTGTTGACTCGATGGCGAGCTCGGTCGGAGATGTCTTCGCGTAAAGCCATGCGGCTTCTTCCAGGGAGTGTTGGCGCCGACGCTCCAGGCGAGTGCGGCAATATCAGTTCGCGCTCCGCAGCCAGAGTTGGCTGGGAGGCAGCTGGGAGGACTTGTGCTTGGCAGGGTACCCCGGGTGTGACGGGTGACGCCAGCCCGGCCGTATGGCTGAAACGTACGTTTGTCCCGTCGCTACTCTTCCCCGATTTCGCGTCGCTGCGGCTGACCGGCTTGGGCGGCGCCGAGTGAGGCAATGCACGCAGCCGCTTCCCCGAGCTGGGCAGTCGAGATCCCAGTTCGTCGCTGGGTGCAGGCTCAGGCTGTGGCTGGGGCATAGTGGCTCGGAGTTCGGTGTGCGGGGCCCTGCGGCGGTTGCAAGCGGCAGTGGCGCGAACGAGAGCGATTGGCTGACAGAACGCGCTCGGATTGAGCGCCTTACACCGCCGGCGCTCGAAGTTGCCTGGGGCGCCACGGGGCGCTCGGTAAGCGTTGGTTCGAAGCTAACCAACTCGCGTCTCGGTTTCACGTGTGGATATTTGTTTGTTCTTTCTGCCGCTTGCCGCACCGCGGAAACAGCCATGCGATCTAGGTCATTGGCGCCGATGTCGGGCCGCCCGGCCAACGGACGATTCCCATGCGGAAATGTTCTGGTTTCCCTGGACACCGACTTGGGCGCCTCAATTTTTGGGGGTGAGGGCGCCACGTGCGTTGCCGTACGTAACCGTCCCCGCCCTCGCCCGCCTCCAGACAAACAGCTTGGGATGATCGTTCCCACGCTTTTGATCACTCGCGTTCTTTGCGCCTGTGGGCGCATGTAGGTGGATGCGTGTTGTTCACGTTCACCCCAGAAAACTGCTGCATTTCGCGCCACGACAGCTGGCGAACGCAGCGCCCTGCTAGAACGCTCAACCGCACGGATTCGATCTATTCGCGGCCTTTCCGCGCTCGGAAATTCAATGAGCGCACTCGGTCACTGAGCTGGATTTCAACAAAGTGATGCGCGCAGGGAATTTCGGGGAATGGTGACTGGGCGCTCACGTATGATGCTTGGCCTTACCGGAACCCATGCGAGGGAGGACCGACCGATGAAGATGATCAACTGGAAGCAGCGCACCCTGAAGACCCTGGGCGCCGGAGCGGTACTCGCCGGCGTGTTCTACGCCGGCATGGCGTTCGCGGCGACGGACCCGCTCCTTGATGCCGCAAAGGACAGCACCGACAAGGCGATCGCTCAGCTCCAGGCCGCGACGAATGACGGCGTCAAGCCCCCCTTCGGCGGACATCGCGCCAAGGCGATCTGGCACCTGAAGCAGGCCCAGAAGGAAATCGCCAAAGCCAAGAAGTACGCCGAGAACCACCAGCCCGGCGACGACTCGAAGAAGGACAAGAAAGACCGGGGACACGGCCACAAGAAGTAGCCTGCTCTCCCCAGCTGACTCGCGACCCCGCGCCTCTGGCCGGGGTCGTGACGCGTGGGCCCCAAGGATCCCCACAGTCGGGTTCGGATGGAGTAACTTCGAAGGCACATGATGGGCCGCGGACTTCTACGCTTGTCTTCTGTTGTGGCACTCCTGACCGGTATCGGCGCCTCGGGCTGCCTGGTGTCGTTCGACGGATACGAGAAAGCCGACAGCGGCGGCTCCGGTGGCCAGGGCGCCAGCGCTGGAGTGGGCAACGGCGGATCTGTCGCCCAGGGTGGATCGTCTGGCGTTGGCAACGCCGGAGCCGGAGGCTCCGCGGCTGATGGGGGCGCAGCCGGGACTGGCAACACCGGAGGCGGCGGGACCGGCAACACCGGAGGTGGCGGAACTGGCAACACCGGAGGCGGCGGGACCGGCAACACCGGAGGTGGCGGAACTGGCAACACCGGAGGCGGCGGAACCGGCAACACCGGAGGCGGCGGAACCGGCAACACCGGAGGCGGTGGAACCGGCAACACCGGAGGCGGTGGAACCGGCAACACCGGAGGCGGTGGAACCGGCAACACCGGAGGTGGTGGAACCGGCAACACCGGAGGCGGCGGAACGGGGGGAGTGACCGACTGCCCAACGAATCTCAAGGGACCGCCGATGAGTCGCATGACCCTCGGTGGAACCGACTTTTTCTGCGTGGATACGAAGGAAGTCTCCAACGCCCAGTACGAGGAGTTCGTCAGCTTTGGAAGCCTCAGCGGCCAACCGTCGGGCTGCAGCTTCAACACGAACTACGCGCCTCAGATGGGTAGTAGCTGCGGCACCTTCGGCTACGATCCCGGTGGCAAACCAGACTATCCAGTCACCTGCATCGATTGGTGCGACGCCTACATGTTCTGTCAGTGGGCGGGGAAGCGACTGTGTGGCTCGATCAGCGGCGGCGAAGTGGCTTCGGGGGATCGCACGAACGCGAGCGTCGACGAGTGGTACAACGCCTGCACGCTGAACGGCAGTCGTACGTTTCCTTACGGCAATGGCTACGCCAGCGGCCGCTGCAATGACGTCTCGTCGCCCAGTTCCGGCCCATTCATCTGTGGTGGTTTCTCGACGTGCTCGGGCAACTACCCTGGCGAAGCCCCCGTCTACGACATGAGCGGCAACGTCCAGGAGTGGGAAGACTCCTGTTCGGGCAATTCGTGCTCCTCACGTGGCGGGGACTGGCTTTCAAACTCTACAAGTGCCGCGTGTGCAGCGGTGGTCACCGCCAACCGCGACGTCCGCGACCACCACCGCGGCTTCCGCTGCTGTTGGGATCCGCCGAACTAGCACGCGTTGCTACTTCGTCTGAGAGAACGGGGTACCGATCACCCGGCACTCGCCGCTGTAGTGATGCACGCCGCCCGTGGTCTCGACGAAGTCCCCCGCTGGGACGTTGGCGTCAAACGTCCAGCCGCTGCGCACGAAGCCCAGCATGACGCACATCTCCTGGTCGCCGATCCCGAAGTGGATCACCTCGTCCGTCGGATTGTCGTAGCCGCACGTGAAGCGGAGGCCCTCGGCTCCTGCGAGGCTCAGGCCCTGGAGGCTCTGCCCGGTGTTCTCACCGAAGTCTTCGAAAGATGCGCTCCCCATCGCGCTCGCCACCACTGAGCTGAAGCTCGAAGCGGGTCCCCAGGTAGTGATAGTGGGGCATCGCGTAGTACAGCTCCGAGGTAGCCGTTTCATCCTGCGGCCAGGGGAAGCGACAGTCGGCGCTGAAGTCGCTGCTGCTTGCGGGAGGCAGTTCAAGGTCCCCGTAGTTGAGGCGAAACGGCGCGAGCGGAACGCTGACCTCGGTCGTCGGAATCGTCCACAGCCGCATCGTCATGTGGGTGGCCACCGGCTTCGGCGTCGGGTTGAGCAAGTGCGTGCCGCCGATGATGCGACTGTGCGGGGGAATGCGTATTGCAACTCCCTGCGGAAATAGCTGTAGGTCCTTGGTGTCTTGGGTGCCCTGGGCGTACAGCACACCGCCAGCGATGGTGGCGCCTACCTCGCTGTAGTCCCGATCGGCGCATTTCCAGAAACCATCGGGCCCATCGAACAGGTCATCCGGCGCGAACAGCCAGTTCGAGTGGTGGTACGCGCCGTCGTTCTCGACTTCGATGGCGTTGACCCAGAGCTCGGTGTCATTGCCGAGCGTCCAGCTCTGACACAGCCCGTCGATCTCCTCGCCGCTCTCCAGCTGCCAAGAGTCGAAGTCGTGGGCTACGACGTCACCCTGCAGCGCCACACACGCCTCACCCTCGGCGGCGTAACCGAGGGGACATTCGCCATCGACGGGGCGCGGCGCGGCGCTTTCATTGGCGGGACTGCCACAGCCGGACAACACCACTGCACCCAGGGCGCCCAGGGTTTTCCACATGGGAGTCAGGGTACTGGCCGGCGGGGCGACACGCAATCACCATTAGACAAGCCTGCGTGTCAGATGGGCCGCTGGCCGGTTTTGGCGCCCAGGGTCGCGCGCTCTGCCGACTGCTCGAGGCGCCGAGTCATTCCTTCAGGAAAAGCGCTTCCGAGCCAGCCCAACCAGGTGGCTCGGGATGTGGGTCAGCCGCTGCTCGAGGGGCGACGCAGGGTACGCGATGGCGCAGTGGTTGACGAAGCGCACCAGGTCCGTGAACTCAGGGCGCAAGAAACCGGCCACGTCTTTTTCCGTGGGGTAATCGAACGCCTCGGCCTGGTCGATCCAGCCGCCGGGTACCAGGAACTTCTGGCGGTACTCCGAGGCCTTCGGGAGCACTCGATCGATCCAGCGGCGCTGGCGGCGCGCCTGGCGCGTGGAGCCGTCTTCAATCGCCTGGGTGTAACGCCGCAGCGCCTCGAGGCCTCCAGGCACGCTCTGCACGAGCTGAAGATCAAACGCCGGCATGCCCTCGTGAAACACGAAGTTCAGGTGCCGATAGAGACTCTCGGGCCTGGCGTGGAGCCCGTGCCCCACGCGGAAATGATCGAGCCCGACGTTGGCGAGTACGACGGGTGTGCGCAGCAGCGGATGACCGAGGGGCGCGCCCTCGTAGCGTGCGTTATCCCCCGCGTCCGGCGCCAGGACGTAGGGCGCCATCTCGAGCTGGCCCTGCCACAGTTGCCAGGTGGTCGGCAGCTTCGGGATCATCCCTCGCTCGATGAACACCCGGAGCCGCACCTTCGGATCCCGCAAGCCACGCATCCAACGAATGTAGCAACCCCTCAAGGATCCCAAAGTCGGACCGTTCTCGAGGCTTAGCCGTATGTCCCCGTCTCAACATCCCGCTGCCGCCCTCGTCACCGCCCCTTCTTCTGCGCCAATCACCCTGTCCGAGGCACCACAGCTGGCGCTGCCGGCGAACGACGTGGTGCCCAGCTCTCGGAGTCGCGCGCTGCTCTTGGAGTATGAGCTACGCAAGCTGCGGGAAGACCGCGACATCGTGTTGTTGCGTAACGTCGACACGCGGTCGGTGCTCGGGATCCTGTGCGACTGTCCTCGCCCCCAACTCGAGCCGGGACAGGTGCTGATCCGGGCCGGAGAGACGGAAAATCGCATGTACTTGCTGCTGGACGGCCGGCTCCGAGTGCACGTCGACAGCCTGCAGAACGAGCCGGTGGCCGTGCTCGAGCCGGGGGAGACGGTGGGCGAGCTGGCGCTGCTCGACGAAAAGCCACGCAGCGCGTTCGTCGTGGCGGACACCCGGGCGACGTTGCTCGAGCTCGACTGCGACCTGTTCTGGTCGCTGGTTCACAGCTCCCACGAGGTCGCCTTGAACCTACTTTCGATCCTCGCGGAAAGATTGCGCGGGAGCAACGGGACGGTCGCGCAGAGCCGCAAGCTCGCCCAGGAGTATCAGCGTCACGCGAGCGTGGATGGCCTGACGGGTCTCTACAACCGTCGCTGGCTGGACGACGTGTTGCCGCGGCAGATCAAGCGCAGCGCGATCGCGGGTGAGCCGATGTGCGTGGTGATGATCGACGTCGACCACTTCAAGCGCTTCAACGACGAACATGGGCATCGCGCTGGCGATTTCGTGCTGTTCAGCGTCGCGCGAGTGCTGCGCGAGCGCTTCCGCCCGACAGATCTCGTTGCTCGTTATGGTGGCGAGGAGTTCTGCGTGGTGCTTCCGGATACGGACCTCCAGGGTGCCCAGGCTGCTGCCGAGCGAGTGAGAGAAGCCGTGGCTCGGGCCAGCCTCGACTACGAGGTCCCGCTTCCGTCGGTGACCATTTCCGTCGGGATCTCCCTCGCGACGGGCGACGACAGTCAGGCCAAATTGATCGAGCGCGCCGACGCCGCGCTCTACTGCGCAAAGGACGCCGGCAGAAACTGCGTCAAGCTGGCGCCGCCCGTGCTGCCTGCCGCTGACGCGGCTGTGGAGGCCTAGTGCAGAGCAACCCGCCTGCGGCGTTGCTGCGGCTGCCTCCAGCGCCGCCAGCGGTGATTCGGTCGCTGCGCCCCACCCTGCCGTATGACCCGCGCGCTGCAGCTCAGGCGGAGCCGCCGCGTGGCATGAGCGACGGCGTGGCCTGGGTTGGCCGCGGCGGGATCCACGCCACCGCGTGGCTGTGGGGAGTGGTCGCGGCTCTGCCCCGCGGTATCGCGGCGTTTCTGGCTGCGGAGCCTTCAGCGCGCCGGGAAGTGCGACGCGCGAGCGTCGAGCAGGTGTTCCTGGTCGCCTACAGGAGCCTGCCGTTGATGCTCACGGCGGGTGCGCTGGTCGGCGCGCTCGCGGCACTTCAAGCGCGCCTGCTCGCGCCGGGTCTGGACGCTGGTCGCCTTGGGCAGGTGCTGGTCACGCTCGTGGTGCGGGAGCTCGCGCCGCTGCTCACTGCGTGGGTCGTGGCGGCGCGTAGCGGCACCGCGTTTGCGACGAACCTTGGACTGATGCGTCAGCGCGGCGAGATCTCGGCGCTCGAGGTGCTCGGGATCTCGCCCCACGCGCTGTTGGTGCTTCCGCGCCTGATCGGTGCTGCGCTCGGCGTCCTGGTGCTGGCAATCTACTTCGGGCTGTGCGCCTTGGTTGGCGCGGCGCTGGTCGCTTCGGCCCAGTCGAGCGGTGTGTTCGCGGAGCTCGTGGGCGGCCTTGGGCGCTGTTTGGTTTGGCAAGATCTGCCGTTGTTCATTGCCAAGGCGGTGGGGATGGGGCTCCTGACCGGGCTCGTCACGTGCTTTCAAGGCCTGCGCGCCGACGCCGACGCCGCGAGCCTACCGGGGCACGCGGGCAGCGCCGTGGTTGGCGCACTCCTCGCTTGCGGAGTCTTGGATTTGCTGCTGACCGGGATCTTCTATTGGCTGAACCCGCTGGGGCTCGCATGAGCCACGCTACGCGAGGTGGCGTGCTGGTCGCCGCGCTGGAGCTCCAGGGTGTTTCCGTGCGGCGAGGCGCGCTGAGCGTGTTCGAGGGCCTCGACCTACGCCTCGAAGCGGGCCGATCCTTGGTTGTGTTTGGGGAGAATGGTGCGGGAAAGAGCACCCTGATTCAGGTCGCCAGTGGGCAGCTCACGCCCGATGGTGGAAGCGTTTGGGCTAGTGGGCGGCGGGTGGACTCAGAGCTGGCTGGGCGCTTGATGATCTCCGGGAAGCGCATGCTCAGCCTGCTCGAGCAACCAGGCCTCGCACCAGGGGTGTCAGCGCTAGAAAATGTCGCGCTCCCGCTGCGCTACCATGCGAGCACCCTCAGCCTGCATCCTGAGCAAGCCCAGGGCTTGGCGCGCGAGGCGCTCGCAGCGCTCGGGGTGTACCCGCCGGATCTCCACTCGTTGCCCGACAGATTGTCATTCGGGATGCAGCGGCGCGTCGCCCTGGCACGCATCCTCGCCCTGCGTCCCGATCTCGTCCTGCTGGACGATCCGCTGCTGGGCGTCGACAGCGAGAGCTGTCAGATCATCGAGCGGGTGCTGCGGAGCTGGGTGCGCGACCCAAAGCTCAGTGTTTTGTGTGCCACGGGAGACCGCGAGCTCGCCGCGCGCCTCGGCACCTCCCGCGCGGATCTTGCGATAGATGGCCTGCGAGTCGATGGGGTTCGCTTGACCCATCAGCGGAGCGCCGCACGGGAACGCTTCGAGACACAAAGTCAGTCCTTCGAGGCGGCTGGCGACGCAGGAATGCTGCACTAGTATTCTGGGTTCAGGACACCGCAAACGCGCGTCGCATCGCGTGTCGAAGGAACCCGTGAATCAACGACTCCGCGAACCGACCTCCCAGCTCCCCGTGATCCAAACTGCCCTGGCTTCGGTGGTGCGAGGCCAACCCAGAGCGATCGAGCTCTTGCTCACCGGGCTCCTGGCGGGCGGCCACGTCCTGATCGAGGATGTGCCAGGCGTCGGAAAGACCACTCTGGCGAAGGCGATGTCTCGAGTCTTCGACGTCGACTTTTCACGCATCCAGTTCACCCCAGATCTGCTTCCGGCAGACGTGCTCGGGTCCCAGGTGCTGAACCCGAAGGACGGAAGCTTCAGCTTTCAGCCGGGACCCGTGTTCACCCACGTCTTGCTCGCGGATGAAATCAACCGCGCTTCCCCGCGGACACAGTCCGCTCTGCTCGAGGCCATGAACGAGGACCAGGTCACCACGGACGGCGTCACCCGCAAGCTGCCTCATCCGTTCTTCGTGATCGCGACCCAGAACCCAGTGGACTTTCAGGGTACGTATCCGCTCCCGGAGGCTCAGCTCGATCGCTTCGTGTTGCGATTCGGCCTTGGCTACCCGTCATTCGACGAAGAGCTGGCGATGCTCAGCGATCGGAAACAGAATGATCCGCTGGAGCAGCTCTCACCACTGGCGAATGTCGAGCTCCTACTCGACCTTCAGCGCGCGACTCGCGAGGTCGAGGTGAAGGAAGCCGTGAGCCGCTACCTGCTCGCGCTGGTGCGGGCTACCCGGGAGCGCCCGGAGCTGACGCTGGGAGTGAGCCCCCGTGGAGCCCTCGCGCTGACGCGGGCGGCGCAGGCTCGTGCGTTGCTTCACGGCCGCAACTTCGTCACACCAGATGACATCCAGGCGCTCGCGGAGCCCGTGCTGAGCCACCGGGTGCTGCTCAGTCGAGACAGTCGCTTCGGCGGCAGCGATGCCGTGGGGATCTTGAAAGAGGTCGTGCTGCAGGTGCCGGTTCCGACGTGAACCTTGCGCGCCTGAACCACATCCTGATCCCCTCCACCAAGGAGGGACGAGATCGTGTCCGCGCTGGCTGGGGCGTGCGGATCTTCAGGCCCCTCACCTGGTTCGGCGAAGCGACCACCCGCGAGGGTCGCTTGTTGACGCTGCTCGTGATGGCGATTGCGCTCGCCAGCGTCGACGTGCAGTCGACCCAGGTGTTCTTGCTGTGGGCGGCGCTCTCGGGTCTCTTGCTGGCGAGCCTGGTCGGCCGCCACTTTTTCCGCCTGCAACGGGTCAAGTTGACGGCGCACTGCCCTCCCCGAGTCACCGAAGGCGAGGCGCTGGAGATCCGCCTCAGCGTGAACAATACCAGCGAGCAAGCGCACCAGGCGTTGCGCATCACCGGACCGTTCCTCCCCTGGGACGGCGCGTGGGTCAGCCCGGCACCGCGCATCGCGGAGCTCGCGCCGGGGACGACCGCCGAGCGCACCACCCACGCGCGCTTCATCGAGCGCGGCGAGCACCACTTGGACGTCTTCAATGCTGCATGCCTCGTGCCGCTAGGGCTCGCCGTCGGGCCGAGCGTGGAGAGCGACGGGTGTCGGTTCACGGTGCTGCCGCGTCCCGTCAAGGTGACCTCGCTCACCCTCTCTCAGGCAAACCTCGACGCGGGTGCCAAGCTAGGCGCCAAGGCGAGTCGCGGGCGTGGGGCGGGACTCGAGCTCTTGGGAGTGCGAGGCTATCGCCCTGGGGATCCGGTGCGCGATCTCCACGTTCGCACCTGGGCGCGTACCGGCAAGCCTCACGTGCGCGAGTACCAACCAACGTACGAGGGACGTTACTTGCTGTTGCTCGACGCCGCGGGTGCTCGGGACGAACCTGCCTTCGAGGCCAGCATCCGTCTTACCGCGGGGATCTGCACCCTGTGGACGGATCAAGGTCAAATTTGCGATCTCGCGCTGACGGGTGAGCCCGGAGTGGTGCACGGCATCGGTTCCTACCGCGAGTCGCTCACCGCTGCGCTGGACCGCTTGGCGCGCGTGGCGCCGAACAGCTTGCCGGTTGAAGACGTGCTCGATCGCATCGCCTCGCTGACCAGCGACGAGGTCGAAGCGATCGTGGTCGTGACTTCCGCGCCGGAACGCCAGCAGCGCATCGAAGCCACGCTGCGCCGCATGGGGCACCCGTCGCGCACCCTGTGCTTGGTGAAGCGCCGCGGCGAGGCGCACGTCGATCAGCTCGTCGCGTCTGAGGTGATGGACGGTCGCGAGGTGGCGCTGTGACCCGCTGGCTCTCCCTCTCCATGACGGTCGTCGCGCTGACGGCGCTGCTCGTCGGCCCGATCCCGGTGCTAGCGCTGATCCCGCTTGGGATGTGCGTGATTCACCTGGCTCTAAACCGGGTGGTGAAGCTCAGCGCCGGCTCGGAGTTCATGCTGGATCTGAGCCTGTTCGCCTTGTGCGTCGTGGTCGGCGTCAACGTCGACTTGATGCCCTCGCCCATCGGTGAGGCCCCGATCCCGCGTGGCTGGGCGACCTTCGGCTACGGCTTGCTGGTGGTTGCTTCCCTGCGCTTGTGGCTCGACGGCGCCCGCGGTGGCGCACCGGCAACGCTGGGGCTTGCGCTGATTTCGATCGCCGTGTGGGGTGGCAAGAACACGGGCTGGTTCTACCCAGCGGTCGTCGCGCTGTTTCTCACCACGGCGGCCCTGGCCCTGCGTGCGTCAGACGCCGGCAGGCCGCGGCTGCGGTTGCTCACGCGGCGCCACGTCACCCAAGTCCTCGTCGCCTCGACGCTGGCCCTAACCACCGCGTCCGCTGCCGCGCTCACCCTGCCCCCGCTTCATAACTGGGTGGTCGAACGCGTGATGCGAGGCCTGCCAAAGAAGAGCGGCTTCAGCTCGTTTCTCTGGCTCGGGTCGATGAAGGGCATGCTGCAGTCGGACCGCATCGTGATGCGGGTGCGCGGCGCCAAGACCAACTACCTCCGCGGGATCATCTACGTGGAGTACACCCGCGGCGCCTGGACACGGCGCGCCGGAGAGAAGCAGGTGCGCCCGGTGCCGCGTACGTTGCCTCCGGGAAATGGCGTCACTGAAATTGAAGTCGTGCGCGACGGGCCGCGCTACTTCACGCCGCTCGAGACCAACGACTTGGCCGCGTCCACGGGCTTCGTGACCTTCGACGAAGGCGGGATCTACGAACCCGTGGCGGGCGACCCGGCGAAGCGCTTGTGGTTCAACCTACAGCAGACGCCCGAGAGAGGTCAGCGATCGCCGATCACCGAGCCCCCCACCACGCTCGAACGCACGATCCCGGGACGACTCGTGGGGCCGTTGCAGCGCCTCGCGCTCTCTTGGACCAAAGGCGCGAAGACGACCAAGCAAGAGCTGGAAGCGCTCGCCCTGCATTTGCGCGCGGAGTACGCCTACAGCTTGGACTACGAGCGATCGAACCGAGAAGATCCGGTGATCGACTTCCTCTTCCACGGGAAGCAAGGCCACTGCGAGTACTTCGCTTCTGCCCTCGCGCTGCTCGCGCGTAGCATCGGGATCCCAAGCCGTGTCGTCGCAGGCTACAGCGTGAGCGAGTACAGCGAAGTCGGCGGCTACTACCTGGTGCGAGAGCGCAACGCCCACTCCTGGGTCGAGGCGTGGACCGGGGACCGCTGGGAGACGTTCGACGCCACACCCAGCGCGGAGATCTTCCCGGCAAATCGCCGTACGGGCTGGGTCGGTGGAGTCATGGACTGGTTCGGTGCGACCTGGTCGCGCTTCATGGACTGGCTCCTGGAGCGCGAACTCTCCGAAGTGTTGAGCGCCCTCGGCGCCGCCGTGACGCTGCTCTTCCTCGTGCGCTTTCTGAGGCTTCGGCGGCGCCGCGACGACCCGCTCAGCCAGCTCTTGAGTGACGGCGTCGGTCCATTGCCTGGCTGGGTCGAGCTCGAGCGGGCTCTCAAAGACTCCAGCCTCGCGCGTTCTCCCACGGAAACACCCGAAGCCTGGAGTCGCCGCCTCTCACCGGCACTGCCGTCGTTCGGCCACGAGTTGACCAGCCTTGCGCGCGAGTACAGTGCTTTCCGCTATGGCGCGCAGGGGGACGCGAGCGACCTGGAGCGCCGTCTCCGCGACCTGGCACTTCGGGTCAAACGCGCCCCGCCCCGCGGCACTTCAGACCAGCGCGAATGAGGCTACTGGCCGCGCGCATACACGGCTTTCTCGACCAAGCCACGCCGAGGCGCTAGCATCCCCTCGCCCCTTCGATCTCTCGCCCATGGCCGATCCTCCCCCCTCCCTCGACCGAACCGCGCTGCAGTTTCCGAGCGATTGCCCGGAGTGTGGCTCGATCTTTCCCGCTGGGACTCAAGCCAACTCGGACTGCCCGACCTGCCGGGCAAAGGCACAGGAGAACGCCCGGGTCGCGCTCGCTCGCGCCCAGGCGAAGCAGTGGGCGGCGGAGCTCAAGGCCGCGCAAGAGAAGCACGCGCGCATCTACAACCAGGGCGGTCCGGCTGCAGTGCCGTCTAGCCGCGCGCCACGCCAGCGCAAGGGGTCGGTTCCCACCCTCGGAACGCCGTCGACGGCGCAGACGCCTTCGCCGCCGGAGAGTGTGGGCGCGCCTGGCTCAGGCCAGCACAGGTTGCAGTTGATCAAGGCACTGACGGACTCGATCGTGCAGGCGTCGAGTATCGGCGACAAGCGCGGCGCCCGTCAGGCCTATGAGGCGCTGAATCGCCTGCTCCCGGAAGAATAGCGCGTTTCCTCGGGGTTACGTTTTCGTCACTCGGATTTTTCGGGGGTGAGGTCAAACGTTCCGTGGCGCCCGGCGCCTCCGGCGAAACGTGCGGCGCCCGCGCCGGTCTCCCCAGAGCGGATGACCTCCAGTCCGCCGCGCGTCTCTTCGCGCAGGGCGGCCACCCAGTCTAGATCCCAGGCAGCGTACGCGCTCTTGCGATCCGCTCTCATACATCCCTGTGGAAACGCATTCAGCTGAGCACACAGCTCTAGCGCGGCGGAGAGCGCCTGACCCGGCTCGCACACCCGATTCACGAGCCCCATGCCCAAAGCCTCTTCGGCGCTGACTGGGCGCCCCGTGAGGATCAGATCAAGGGCACGGCTCTGACCGATCAGCCGCGGTAAGCGCACCGTGCCCCCATCAATCAACGGCACGCCCCAGCGGCGACAAAACACGCCGAACGTCGCGTCTCTCGCCGCCACCCGGAGATCGCACCACACCGCGAGCTCGAGCCCTCCGGCCACGGCGTAGCCTTCCACGGCGGCGATCACGGGCTTTTCCGTCTCCAGACGCGTCGGGCCCATCGGGCCGTCCCCATCCAGCTCCACGCGATTGCCGTGCTCGCTGCCGATCGCTTTCAAGTCTGCCCCAGCGCAGAAGTGCCCGCCGCTACCCGTGAGGATCAGGCTCTTGATGCGAGGGTCACCGTCCAGCTCGCGCAGCGCCTGCACCAGCGCGTTCGCCGTGGGTCCGTTGACCGCATTGCGCACGGCGGCCCGCTCGATGCGCACGACACCAGTCTCACCAACGACCTCCCGACTCACCAGATCTTCAGCTGAATGCTCCATCTGGGCCGCATAGTGACGCGAGCGGCTTTGCTCGCCAAGCATGCTACACTTTAGGGTTGAAACACTTTGGGCTGCTCTTCGCCTGTCTAGCGCTCAGCTGCGCGAGCGTGCCGGGCCGCAGTGCCCCAGCTCCAGCGCCGCCTGCTGCGGCGCCGGTTGCGACGTCGCTGGCGGCCTTGCCCCCAGCTGTGCCTGCAAGGCTCGCGAGCGCACCCGGAAGAGATCCCGCTGCCGAGTCAGCGACAACGGTCGACACTGGCGACACCCCGGCTGAGCCCCCGTCACCCCACGCCGACGTCAGCGGGGCAGCTGGCGCGCCACCCCCGGCCGAGCTCCCGGATTCGCTACCCATCGGTGAGTTCATTCACCTAGACACGCCCGAGGGCGGCGTCGAGGTGCTCCACGCGCCCGCTTCCGTGCGGAGAGCGCTCGTCTACCTGCACGGCGCCTGCGGCGACCCACGGGCCGCAGAAGCCTTCAAGCACACGCTGGGGCGCTACGCGACCCTGGTGGCGATCTACGGGGAGAGAAGCTGCGGCAGCGGTCACCCCGGGCGCTTCTACTGGAATGGCCGCGCGGAGCCGTTGATGCGCCGCATCGACGCCGCGCTGACCGCCGTCGCGGAGCAACGCCACGGCCTGCTCGACACCCAAGAGCCGCTCTTGTTTGGCTACTCCCAGGGCTCTGAAGTCGCCCAGTTGCTCACGGAGCGCTGGCCCACACGTTTCCCCGAGGTAATTCTCGGCGGCGTACCGTCCACGCCCAGTGTACAGAGCCTGGTCAAGGTGCGTAGCGTCGCCATCATCGGTGGCAGCCGCGAGTTCCTGACGCCGATGCGAACCGGAGAGTGGCTGTTGACTCACAACGGGGTCAACGCTCGGCTCTTCGTGCTCAAAGGGGCCAAGCATGGCTCCTTCGGCGGCAACGCGGAGCAAGACCTGAACAGTGTCTTCGAGTGGCTGCTGGCCCCGAGCGCCGCGGCGCCGTGAGCGCACGGAAACCTCCAGGCAACGTCAGCTAGCCGCGGGTTACGCCGCGAAACACCGAGAATCTCCAGGCTTCGGCGTGCGCGGCGCTGACATTCGACGCGGAGTGCCGTAGGCATTGGTCCATGTCGGATCCCCACACAGCCGTGCAGACCTTGCTCCAACGTCTCGACCTCGAGGAGATCGACACCAACCTGTATCGCGGCTTCAGCCCCATCGATGGGCGACCTCGAGTGTTTGGCGGGCAAGTCGCCGGGCAGGCGCTGGTCGCTGCGTGCCGCACCGTGGAGGGCCGTACGGCGCACTCACTGCACGCCTACTTCCTGCGTCCAGGCGATCCGGCGATCCCCATCATCTATGAGGTGGATCGGATCCGCGACGGCAAGTCCTTCACCACCCGCCGCGTCGTTGCGCTCCAGCGCGGCGAAGCGATCTTCAGCATGGCGGTCTCCTTCCACGTCGAGGAGCCAGGGCTCGAGCACCAGGCGCCGATGCCGGCCGCGGATCCGCCGGAGAGCGTGCCCAGCAACAGTGAGCGTCTCGAAGAAGGCTATCAGCGCACCCAGAGTCCGCTGCTCGAGTTCCTGATGAAGCTCGAGCGCCCAATCGAGCAGCACGATCTGGATCCGGTGAACATCCTGGATCCGAAACCCCAGCGAGGCCTGCACCGCATCTGGTTTCGCAGCCGCGCAAAGCTCCCCGACGATCCGCTGCTGCACCAGTGCGTGCTGACCTACGCCTCGGACATGTCGCTGCTCGACAACTGCATCAACTACCACGGCATCACCTGGTTCAACCCAAACCTGATCGCCGCGAGCCTCGACCACGCCATCTGGTTCCATCGCCCTTTCCGTGCGGATGACTGGCTGCTCTACGCCATGGACAGCCCGAGCGCTGCGGGGAGCCGCGGCCTGAACCTAGCCCACGTCTACGCTCAAGACGGCACCCTCGTCGCATCCGTCGCCCAGGAGAGCTTGATGCGCCTCGTCGACAAGAAGCGCTGAGGGCTGGAGAAGCTGTGGATAGCTTCGAGAACAGCTGTGGGTTGGCTGTGTAGAAGCGGTGATCTCCCCCCAAAATAAGCTGCTGACGTCGACTGCCTCTTCCGTTCGTGGCGCGCTTGTCTAGCCTGCGCCTCGCGATGGCCAAGCTCTACTTCCGCTACGGCACCATGGACAGCGCCAAGACGCTCAACCTGCTGGCGGTGGCACACAACTACCGCAAGCAAGGCAAGCGCGTGTTGCTGCTCAAGCCGAGGCTCGACGTTCGCTTCGGGGCCGAGACGATCCGCTCACGCTCGGGTCTCGAGGCGCCGGCCGACTTGCTGGTGGAACCGGATCAACCCCTCGACGTGGAGCAACTGCAGAACCTCAACTGCATCCTGGTGGACGAAGCTCAGTTTCTCAGCGTCGCCGTGATCGAACAGCTACGGGAGCTGACGACGGAGCTTGGCGTGCCGGTGATCTGCTACGGCCTGCGGACCGACTTCCAGACGAAGTTGTTTCCAGGCAGTAAGCGCCTCCTGGAGCTGGCGGACAGCATCGAAGAGGTGAAGGTCACGTGTCAGTTCTGCGATCGCAAAGCGGTGTTCAACCTGCGTATGGCCGATGGGCTCGCGGTCATCGAAGGCCCCCAGATCCAGCTCGGCGCCGATGAGCGCTACGTCCCCGCCTGCTGGCGTCACTACCGGGGCGAAATGGAGAAAGCACGCCGCGCCGCGCAAAGTGGCGAGCCCCAGGCACAGGCTGGCGATCCTCAGACTGCGTCCCTATAACCTCGGCTCCCGCAGCGCGGACGCCAAAGCGACGTGGCACAGCGGGGCAAACGAAGACAGCGCGGCTGCCGCGCGAGGAGGGACCAATGGAACTACGCAGGCTCGGTAACTCGGGGCTGAAGGTCAGCGTGCTCAGCCTGGGTGCGATGACGTTCGGTGAATCGGAGACCTTCATGAAGGGGGTCACCTCCGGCGACGACGAGGCGCGCCGCATCTTCGACGCCGCGATCGACGCGGGCGTCAACCTGGTGGACACGGCCAATGTCTACAGCGAGGGCCGCTCCGAAGAGCTCACGGGAAAGTGGATCGAGGGCAAGCGCGATCGCGTGCTCCTGGCGACGAAATGCCGCTTTCCCATCGGCTTTGGCACGCGCCCGGTGGGGCCCTACGACATGGGCCTCTCGCGCAAGGCGATCCTGGACGCCTGCGACGCCTCGCTCAAGCGCCTGAACACCGACGTCATCGATCTCTACCAGGTGCACATGCAAGATGGGTCGGTGCCCATCGAGGAGACGTTGCGGGCGCTGGACGATCTAGTTACCGCGGGGAAAGTGCGCTACATCGGCTGCTCGAACTACGCAGCCTATCGACTGGTCGAGTCGCTGTGGGCGGCGGACAAGCTGCGCACCCACCGCTACGCGTCGATTCAGCTGCAGTGGTCCCTGGCGGTGCGTGACGCCGAGCGCGAGGTGATCCCCGCGTGTCGCCGCTTCGACATCGGCACCTTGATTTGGTCTCCCCTCGCCCGCGGCTTCTTGAGCGGCAAGTACAAGAAGGGCCAGAAGGCGCCTGAAGGCTCGCGCCTCGAGAGCTGGCAAGACAGCTACGCGCAGTTCGACAACGACCGCATGTGGAACCTGATCGACGTGCTCGGCGAGGTCGCCCAGCGCCACGAGACGACCCACGCCGCCATCGCCCTTGCCTGGCTCTTGCACCGCCCGGAGACGACCAGCGTCATCATGGGGGCTCGCACCATGGACCAGCTGCAGGCGAACCTGAAGGCGGCCAGCGTGAAGCTGACCCACAAGGACGTTCAGTCCCTGGACGACGCCTCGAAACCAGCCTGGGGCTACCCGTACGACTTCATCGCTCGTCTCGAGCAATGGTAGGCCGACGCTAAGCCTCAAAGAGGCAGCGCCGCGTTCCGCTTCCGTGTGGTACGCGGCGCTCGCGTTTTGTGCTGGCTCAGTGCCCGCGCGCGGTGCGCGCGTCGAGGATCTTGGCGAAGGACCGCAGCAGCATCTCCTCCTCCGTCAGCCCCGTGACCTTGAGCTCTGGCAGGCTGACGGCCCCGCAAGCCAGCCCACGCAGGAAGTAGTTCAAGAGGCCCTGCCCCGTCGCTGCGTCGTCGAAGACGTTTCCAACCAGGGTCGCCTGAGCCGCCTTGTCGATGAAGTTGCCGAGGCGCTCTGCGGCAGCAGAAAAGCCGCTCAAAAAGAATGCGTACAGCGCCGCGTAGCGCACCGGGAGCTGCGCTGGATGTAGATCCCAGCCCTGATAAACGCCGAGCTTGAGTGAACGCTGGATGTGACCATACGCGATCGCCCAGGCGCGGTGCACAGCCTCCACGTTCTCCCGTTGCTGCTGCGCCGTCAGCGCCTCGCCCGCTGCCGCGCGGTGTGGACCTACGGGCATGATGTTGGTCGCGCCGTCTGACAGGAAGACGCCCGTGTTCGCGAAGCAGTTCTTCATCAGCAGCACCGCGAAGTCGCACGCCGGGTGATCCATGGTCTGATACGCGGCGGTGATGTTGCAAGACGCGGTGTAGTCGTAGGTTCCGAAATGCGCGCCGGTGCAGCGCCCCTCAGCGGCCTGCAGCAGGAGCGGCAGGTTGTTGTTGCCGAAGCGATCGAAGAAGGTCGCCGTGAGCTCCACCATCAGCTCGAGCTTCAGGCTCTTCGGCGCGAGGCCGAGGCGCGCTTCCAGGCGCTCGAACAAGCGGACCAGCGCGGTCACCTGCTCTGCCACGGGCACCTTGGGCAGCGTCACCACGAAGCCCTCCGGGAGTTTCCCTGCGGTTTGTACGAGGGTGGTGATGAACAGGTCCAGGGTACGCACCGCGCGCAGCTTCAGCTCTTCGTTGAGCGGCTTGATGCGGATCCCCACGAAGGGCGGCACGATGCCCTCGGCCATCGCTTTGGCCAGCTCCTTGGCGGCGCGCACCGCGACCTCGTCTTCCTCGGCGTCAGGGCGGTTGCCGAAGCCGTCCTCGAAGTCGATGCGCATGTCCTCGACCGCTTCTCGCTCGAGCTTGGCGCGCACCCGCTCGTAGACCGTTAGCGCGAGCCAGGCGGCGCGATGTTCGCCTTCAAATGCCCTGGGATCCGCCTCGAAGCGGGCGACCAGCGGCGCTTGCGCCTCCAGGGTCGTGGGAAGTTCATCGCAGCCTTCCATACCCACGGCGCGGGCGAAGCTGAACGCATCTGCACCGAAATCGTCCATCGCTCGCAGCGCGAGTTGGCCCAGGCGCTGTCCGGTCTCCGCCTTGAACAGCTGCGCGCCACCGTACACCGTGTGCACGGGCTGGCGCGTGGGGAGATCCCCGGGGAAAGCGGCGGCATAGGCCAGGTTCGCCTCGGAGAGGCTCTTCAGATCAGCGGCGGCGTCCTCCGCCAGGGTGCTTTGGTAAGTGGTCATCTCGTGGTCACAGTCTTCTGCATCGATCGCGGCAGTGTTGCGATCGGGTTTGGGGGGGAGGCGCGGCGCAAGGTCGCGCAGATCAAGCGAAGGAGAAAGGGCTCAGCTGCCGCGATACGTGCTGAAGCCATAGGGCGCCAGCAGAAGCGGCACGTGATAGTGCTCCGCGGCGTCGCGCACGCGGAACACGATGCTGGCCTCCGGGTAGAAGCTGCTACGCCCCGTCGCCTCGAAATAGGCATCGAGGGCGAAGGTCAGGCGGTACTCCCCCGCCTCGAGGCTACCCGGCGCGAGCAGCGTGGAGCAGCGCCCGTCGTCATCGGTTGTGCCCTCGGCTAGCGCTCGCCAGGTGCCGTCACGGCGCGCTTCCAGGTTCAGGGCCACGCCTCTGGCGGGGCGCCCCAGGGCGGTATCGAGGACGTGGGTGGTGATGGGTGAACGGCTCATGGGAGTTTCTCCAGGCGAATGCGGGTGATCTTGGCTTGTTCCCCCGCGGCAATGGTGAGCTCGGTCTGTCGGTCGTGCGGCAGCCGCGCCTCGAGCATCGCGAGCATCTCCTGCGCGCTCTTGCCCGTGGCGCAGACGATGAAAATGAAGCCGAATTTGGCGAGATATTCGCGATTTTTGGCCGCTAGTCGCTCGAGGGTAGCCTCCGAAGCTTGCGCGACCTGGGCCTGTTCCGAGCCGGACCACGCCGCGCTCTGGTTGCCAGCGGCGACGCGGGTCGACGCCGCGAACTTTCGGCGCAACGCCTCGAGATCACCGCCGATCTGCGGATGCCCGGCGAACGCTTCCAGGCGCTCGGCTTCATTCGCCTGGCTCCACAGCGCTTCCGATCGCTCGGCCAGGGCGGCCCCGTCGGCGTACGGTGCCTCCCCAGCGAGGTCAGTTGCCCAGCGCTCACAATGGCAACAGCTGAGCAGCGCCGCGAGTCGGGCTTCCAGGCTCAGCGCGTTCAAGTGCCGGGCCGCTTCGTCGAGCCCCATCAGCCCTCCAGATCCGACTTCAGCGGCAGCTCGCTGCTCGGGCTCGGCTTACCGTAGACGCGCAGGCGGCTGACGCCACCGTCCGGGAAGATCTCGAGCCGGACATGGGTAAACGGCCCCTCGGCTTTTAGTTCCTTGCGGAAAAATTGGCGCTCGCTCGCGTTGAGCTTGGCCTCCGGGAGCACCAGCTTCCAGGCCTTGGAAACGATCAGATCCGTGATGCGGGCGCCGGGTGCATAGATCCCCCAAAGCGCGCAGCGATCGGGGTAGTTGCCCTTGAAGTGATTGGTGTCCACCTCCACCAGGCCGACCTTGCCTGGCTCGCCGAGCTGGAGCAGGATCCAGTCGCTGCCCGGGGTGCGTCGCCGCTTGGTCTCCCAGCCCCCGCCCATGTTCGCCGCGCGCCCCGGCGCCACGAGGTTGTTCATGGGGCCGAAGAACGCATCGCTACAGGCCAGCGCTTTACCGCCGCGCCGCAGCGCCACCAGGTCGACTTCGCCGGACCAGAGGCCCTTGACGCCGGGCTCTTCCGGCGCCTCGGACAGGCTGGGCGCCGCGTGCCCCCAGAGGCGTAGTCGCGCCACGCCGCCGTCGGGGAAGATCGAAAGCCGGACGTGGGTGACCGCGTCACCTGAATCCGCGAGGAACAAGTTCTGACGACCAGGGCCGAGGGGAACTTGCTTGAGGAGCGGCGCCCAGCCGAGCTTTGGATCGCTCGCCCTGGGCTTGTGCCGCAGCTCTTCGTAGCTCAGGCCGCTCGCGGCGACGATGCCTTCCAGCTCGGCGAACGGCGGGTGGTTTCCGAGGAAGTGAGCCGTGTCGATGTCGATGGCGCGCACGAAGCCCGGGACACCGAGGCGCAGAATCGCCTGATCGGCGTGGTACTGGTCGTGGCCTTCGCCGCGCTTGCGGCGACTCTCCCAGCCGTCCATCCACTTGCCGCGGTCGGTGTACTCGTCCGGGAGGAACACCGCAGGCGCGTCTTTGACGAGGTTCGTGGCTTCAGCGAAGAACTCATCGCTGCTTCCAAGCACCGTCGCTCCAAGCGCCTCGCTGGCGAGGTTGAGGAGCCCAGTGAAGCCAACTTGGTGGCTCTGCTGCATGAACGTTATCTCCTGTCGACTAGGGGCCGCCCGATGGCTGGCCCAAAGCGCTCGGTGGTCTGCGCGTCGGATCCGCCGGGAGCGGGAGCCTCGAAGATGACACGTCCTCGAAGCCACGTCTGCTGCACTCGTCCACGCGCCTTGCGACCAATATAGGGCGACAGCTTGTGCTTGAAATGCAGCTTTTCAGGCGCGACCTCGTACTCCACATCGGGGTCCCAGACCACGAAATCCGCGTCACACCCGGGCGCCACACGCCCTTTGCGGCCAAGGCCCGCGAGCTCCGCCGGCGCTTGGCTCATCCAGCGAGCGATCTGGGCAACGCTCAGGCCTCGGCGGGCGGCCTCGAGCCAGACCGCGCCGAGGCCCAAGGAGAGCGACGCGATGCCGCCCCATGCTTGCCCGAAATCGCCGCTCTGGCGCTGCTTGAGTGCCGGGGTGCACGGTGAGTGGTCCGAGACGATGCAGTCGATGAGGCCGGCCTCTAGGCCCTGCCAGAGCAGCTCGCGATTGGCGGCTTCGCGGATCGGCGGTGCGCACTTGAAGTGCGTCTCCCCGTCGCCGATCTCCTCTGCGGTCAAGCACAGGTAGTGCGGACACGTCTCCGCCGTGATGGGCAGCCCCGCCTGCTTGGCGGCGTCGATCAACGGCAACGCTCCCGCAGCCGAGAGGTGCACCACATGGACGGGACAACCGGTCTCGCGACACAGCTTGATCAGGAGCTCGATTGCGGCGATCTCCCACTCGGGCGGCCGGGAACTCAGGTACGTCCCGTACGCCCGCGGATCGCCCCCAAGAGCGGGCGGCGCGCCGAGATCTAGCTCCGCGTGAGCGATGAGCGGAACCCCCGCGCGCTCCAGCTCACGCATCGCCTGGCGCAGCTCCGCCTCCCCCACCTCGGGGAACTCGTCAATCCCGGAGTCGATCATGAACGCCTTGGCGCCGCGCACGCCTGCTTCCGCGAGGGAACGGAGCTCGGCGGCGTTATGGGGCACGACGCCGCCCCAGAACCCGGTGTCCACGTACAGTTCGTGCTCCCCGGACCCAGCCAGCGCCTCGAGCTTCTGATCCAGAGCATGGGTCGAGGTGGTCACCGGAGAGCAGTTCAGTGGCATATCGACCAAGCTCGTGATGCCGCCGCTCGCCGCAGCTCGCGTCGCGGTGACGAAGCCCTCCCACTCAGTGCGGCCTGGTTCGTTCACATGGACATGGGTGTCCACCAGGCCCGCCATGACGACGGCGCGACCCAAGTCGTGGATCGGCGTCTCGTCGCTCAGCTCGGCGTCGACTGGCAGCACGGCTTCGAGGCGCTCTCCGCGCACGACCAGCGTCGCGGGCTCGAGGCGGCCATCCAGGAGCACGCGCTCGGAGCGCAGAGCTAGACTCGATTCGGCACTCATTCGACTTCGAACTCGGTCGTATCGAAGCTCTCGAGCCCGTGGAAGTACTGCTCGAGATCTTCGAGGTAGAAGCTCTTCGTGAGCCCGGCCACGATGCGCGCCACGGAGTACTTCATGCCGGAGATGCTCGAACCACCGAAGCCCATGCTGAGCCAGCTGCCAAATGTGTAGTTGAAGACGTGGCGCACGTAGGCATCGGCCTCGTCTCGCGGCTGGAACTCGAAATGGCTACCGAGGTACGGATGCCGTAGCAAGTCTCCATGCGCCTGCTCCGAAGGCGGGGTGAAGGCATCTTCCCAGCGCTGAAGTTTACCTTCGAGCTCCGCAAGCTCGGGGCGCCGCGACAGATCCGTGACGAAGCCGGTGCCTACGATCAAGAAGTCGAGGTCGTAGCTCTCTCCCCCCGCCTTCAAGATCATGCCATCCGCGGTAGCCTCTACGTGATCGACGCCACAGCCGGGATGCAGGTGGAAGCCGTCGTGGCTCGTTGCCCTGCGGAATGTATCCGCTGGCGGCAACTGTCCCATCTTGACGATCTGCTGGACGAATCGCCAGCGCTGAGCATCGGGCATGTCGGCGTGATGCTTCAGGAAGCCGACGAACTCCGCCCAGCGATACGGGTTGACGGTGACCAAGCGCTTGCGCCTGAAGAACAAGTGAACCTCGGCCGCTCCGTTCTCGAGCGCCATCGAAGCGTTGTCGAAGGCGGACGCGCCGGCGCCGATCACGCCGATGCGCTTGCCCTTCAGCGCCTCGAAGTCGATCGGCCACCTGGTGTGCGCGTAGCGCTCTTTCGGTAATGCATCGCGAATGATCGCCGGCACGGCCCAATCGCCAGACCCCTCGATTCCCGTGGCGAGCACCACTCGACGGGTCCAGACGCGCTCTTCGCCTTTGGGCGATGTCAGCGGGACCTCGAATAGGCCCGACGCCGCATCGTAGTGGATCGTCCCCGCGCGGGTGTCGCAGCTGAACTCCACACCAAACATGCGGCGCACCCAGCACAGGTAGTCGTTCCACGCTTCCTTGGGGATCAACCCGAGCTCGTCCCAGCTGCCGGTCCCGTGCTGAGCTTCGTACCAAGCACGCACCGTGAGCGCCGGAACCTCCAGGTCGGGTCCGCTGACGTGCTTCGGCGTGCGCAGGGTGATCATGCGCGCAAACGTCACCCACGGCCCCGCTTGACCTTCAGGGTTCGCGTCGACCACGCGCACGCCCGTGACCCGCTCGAGGCCGAGCTTCGCCGCGACGGCGACGCCGCCTTGACCGCCGCCAACCACCAGGACGTTCAACGCGGTGCTGCCGTCCGGCGCTTGTCGCGGGATCACCCAGTCTCGCCCTGGGTAACTCAAGAGCGCGAGTTCCCGCTTTACCCGTGCTTCGAGGGCCTCGAGACCAGCCCCGCCGAAGCATGCGTTGTCCGAAATCAGCATCATGCGAGCATTCCCTCCGCGGGCGGCGCGAGCTCGAGCATGCCCTTGTCGGCGATGAAGCTGACGATGTGATCGAGGCCCTGCCCCGTCTTCAAGTTGCTGAACACGAAGGGTGCGTCTCCTCGCATGCGTCGCGCGTCCCGATCCATGACCTCCAAGGATGCCCCCACATGGGGCGCGAGGTCGATCTTGTTGATCACCAGGAGGTCCGAGCGCGTGATCCCGGGCCCCCCTTTGCGTGGGATCTTGTCGCCCGCCGCGACGTCGATCACGTACAGCGTGAGGTCTGAGAGCTCGGGGCTGAACGTCGCCGCGAGGTTGTCCCCACCGCTCTCGATCAGGATCAGGTCGAGCTCCCCCAGCCGGGTAGACAGCTCATCGACCGCGACCAGGTTCAGCGATACGTCTTCCCGAATTGCCGTGTGGGGGCAGCCTCCGGTCTCGACGCCGATGATCCGCTCCTCGGGCAGCGCGCCATGCCGAGTGAGAAACTGCGCGTCCTCCTGAGTGTAGATGTCATTCGTCACGACCGCGAGGCGCGTGCGATCTCTCAGCGCGCGACACAGCGACTCCACCAGCGCCGTCTTGCCTGAACCGACCGGTCCACCAACGCCGACGCGTAGCGGGCCATGGTTTGCTTGATTTTTGGGTGAGGTCCTCTGTGTTTCCATATGCAATTCTCTTCAGGAGCGAAACAGCCGCGAGTATTGTACCTCGTGCAAGCTGCTCGCGATCGCCAGGCCTGGTAATGAACCGCCAATCTCCCCGTCGTCCAGCGCGAGACCGAGCTCCACCCATGAGGCGCAGCGTTCCCCGACCCGGAGCAGGATACGCTGCGCGGCGGTGTGCCCCAGGATGCCGCACTTGAGCGCGGCCTGTAGCTGGTTCTCAGCCCAGCCGAACGCGTAGCCGAGCAACGCCGCCCGGGTTTCAATATTCCAAGCGACGCTCGCGATGGCAAACCCCAAGGTCCAGCTCGGCTGCGCCGTGGAGCGCAAGCGCACCGCCTGCGGGAGCTTCAGATCCGCCAACAAGCGCAGGGTGGCCCTGCCCACGGCTTGATCCTGCTCCAGGAGCTCTCGCGTCTCGCGCCCCGCGGCCAAGAACTCGCACGCCTCGCTGAGCGCTGGGTCATCCCCGGCCAGCAGCGCGGATCGCATGCGAGTCAGCAGCGGCAGGTCGCAGCGCGCCAAGCTGCGCTCCCCAACGCTGAGCAGATAGGCCTCGAGCTCAGCCGGCTCGCTGAGCCACCCAAGCGCCTGCAGCGACTCGAGGCCACCGGAGTAGCTGAAAGCACCCACCGGCAACACCGCGCTGCACAGCTGGAGCAGGCGGGCGATCTCCAGAGCACCCGCGGAGATCCCCGGGGATTCAATCATGGTCGTGGTCGTGGGAGTGCGAGTGGTCGTGGGAGTGCGAGTGGCCGGCGTAGGCGCCGGCTTCGGGCTCGAAGGGCAACACCGCCGCTTCCACCTGAACGCCAAGCCCCCGCGCCATCTGGTCGAGCACGCTGTCCTGGAGGTAGCAGGCGTATCCATCCGCAATCTGCAGGGGAACGTGGCGGTTACCCAGGTGGTAGCAGGCACGCGCAAAGGCCACGGGGTCGGTGGAAGCCACGCGGCTCACGGGCTCCGGGGCGGCCACTACCAGCACCCACTCGCCGCTCGTAGCCTGCAGTCGGTCTCCACCTCGAAGGATGCTGCCGCGCGGAAGGAAGACTCCTGCGTCACGCCCATCGGACAGGGTGACCTTGAGGCGGCTCTTGCTGCGTGAGTGAAACGGCAACACCAGCTGGAGCGCGGGTGCGGGACCGGCGGCCTCTCCCCCCCGAACCTGGATCGTGAGTTCGAGCATTAGAACAAGAAATAGCGCTGCGCGAGGGGCAGCTCAGCGAGGGGTTCACAGCTCAGCACATCGCCGTCGGCGCGCACCTGATAGGTCTCCGGGTCGACCTCGATCTTGGGCGTCGCCGTGTTGTGGATGAGATCTTGCTTGCTTACCGTGCGGCAACCCTTCACGGCGATCTGCGGGCGAGCGAGCCCCAGCGCGTCGAGGCTACCTCGTTCGAGCGAGAGCTGCGAAACGTACAGCTGACTCGTGGCGCTCGCCGCGCGCCCGAAGGCACCGAACATCGGGCGATAGTGAACCGGTCCGGGCGTCGGGATCGAGGCGTTGGGATCGCCCATGGGAGCTGCGGCGATGAAGCCGGCTTTGAGCACGAGGCTCGGCTTGGCACCGAAGAACGCCGGCTTCCACAGCACCAGATCGGCGAGCTTCCCCACCTCCACCGAGCCAATCTCATGGGCGACGCCGTGAGTGAGCGCCGGATTGATGGTGTACTTCGCGATGTAGCGTTTGGCCCGCGTGTTGTCGTGCTCCGCCGGATCACCCTGCAACGAGCCCCGCTGGACCTTCATCTTGTGCGCCGTCTGCCAGGTGCGGGTGATCACCTCGCCGATGCGCCCCATCGCCTGAGAATCGCTGGCGATCATGCTGATCGCGCCCAGATCATGCAGGATGTCTTCGGCGGCAATTGTTTCTCTGCGGATCCGGCTCTCGGCGAACGCCACATCCTCGGCGATGCTGGGGCTCAGGTGGTGACACACCATCAGCATATCGAGGTGCTCGTCCACGGTGTTGACCGTGTAGGGCCGCGTCGGGTTCGTCGACGACGGCAGGACGTAGGGCTCCGCGCACGCCTTGATGATGTCGGGGGCGTGGCCTCCACCGGCCCCCTCGGTGTGATAGGTGTGGATCGCGCGCCCCTTGAAGGCCGCGATGGTCGCCTCGACGAAGCCAGACTCGTTGAGCGTATCCGTATGGATCGCCACCTGGATGTCGGTTTGCTCAGCGACGCTCAGGCAGTTGTCGATGGCCGCCGGCGTGGTCCCCCAGTCTTCGTGGAGCTTGAGCCCCATCACCCCCGCAGCCACTTGCTCGAGCAACGCCTCGGGTAGGCTCGCGTTGCCCTTGCCCAGGAAGCCAAAGTTCATCGGCATGCCGTCCACCGCTTGCAGCATGCGTGCGATGTTCCAGGGCCCCGGGGTGCAGGTCGTCGCGTTGGTACCCGTCGCCGGGCCCGTGCCGCCTCCGATGAGCGTCGTCAAGCCGCTCATCAGGGCTTCGTCGACCAGCTGGGGACAGATGAAGTGAACGTGGGCGTCGATGCCGCCTGCGGTGAGGATCTGACCTTCCCCAGCGATCGCCTCCGTGCCCGGCCCAATCACGATATCGACGCCGGGCTGGACATCGGGGTTGCCGGCCTTGCCGATGCCAGCGATGCGCCCGTCCTTGATCCCGATGTCCGCCTTCACGATCCCCCAGTGGTCGAGGATCAAAGCGTTCGTGATCACGAGATCCACGGCCTCAGCGTTGGTGAGCTGGCTCTGGCCCATGCCGTCGCGGATCACCTTGCCGCCGCCGAATTTGACCTCGTCGCCGTACCGTGTGTGATCGGCCTCGACCTGGATGATGAGCTGGGTATCTCCGAGGCGCACGCGGTCGCCTGTGGTGGGGCCGAACATCTCTGCGTAGGCGCGGCGGTCCATGCGGCGAGACTGCGTCATTCCCCACCTCCGTCCGCCGGATCGAGCGGGCCCATGGTCAAGCCGCGAAATCCATACACATGGCGTCGCCCCGCGTAGGCGACCAGCGTGACCTCGCGGGACTCACCCGGTTCGAAGCGCACCGCAGTCCCTGCAGGGATATCCAGACGGAAACCTTGCGCGGCGGCGCGGTCGAAGTCGAGCGCAGCGTTGGTCTCCGCGAAGTGGTAATGCGAGCCGACCTGGATCGGGCGGTCACCGGTGTTCTTTACCTCGACGCTGACGCGCTCGCGCCCGGCGTTCAGCTCGATCTCTCCCGCGGCGGGGAAGACCTCCCCAGGTATCATGCGTTGTTCGCTCATGGTTCCTCAAACGATGGGGTCGTGGACCGTGACCAGTTTGGTGCCGTCGGGAAATGTCGCTTCCACCTGCACATCGTGAATCATCTCGGGCACGCCCTCCATCACGTCTTCCCGTGAGAGCAGCGTGCGTCCGTAGTCCATCAGCTGCGCAACGGTTTGCCCGTCTCGCGCGCCCTCGAGAATGGCCGCCGAGATGTAGGCGACCGCCTCCGGGTAGTTGAGCTTGAGTCCCCGCGCCTTGCGGCGTTCGGCCAGCAAGCCTGCCGTGAAGATCAAGAGCTTGTCCTTTTCGCGCGGTAGTAGATCCATCCTCTCCTCACTTCGTGCACCGAGCGATGCTCAGGTGTCCCAGATCCTCGGCCGGTGGGGTTCTAGCCCCCGTTCAATCTCTCGCCAGCGCCCCCACAGAGCCTCGAATGCTTCGCGCACGGGTCCGGGAGCATCAGCCAGGGCCCGCACCACAACCAACCCCTCGAGACGCGTCAAGCCGACCACGAGCGTGCCGTGGTTAGTCGCGCCGAGCTGATCCGCATCGAGCAGATCGCGCAACGCGCGCTCCGTACCCGGCTCACCGCAAGTCAGCAGCAGGCTCCCGAAGACTCGGTGCCCCCCGAGCCCCCATGCAGCCGTCCGCAGCGGGTCCTGCGCTGCGAGCGCAAACCGCTCATGAAACACGCGGCGGCCCTGCTGCGAACGTTCGACCCGCTCGTCGGCATCCCGCAGCCAGATGGTCCAGCGCTGCAACAGGGAGCCGCGCTCGAAACGCTCCCCCATGTGGTGCCGTCCCAAGCAGACGATCTCCCAGGCGGCGAACGCTGCGCCCGGCTCGAGCTCTACGTCGGTGGACAGCTCGAGCTCTGCGTCATTGAACACTAGCGTTTCCTGGGGGAACCATTCCAGGCAGCTTCCTGCAGCGACCCGCAGGCGTTGCTCGCTCCGGGCCAAGCGCCCAGCGCTCTTGTAGAACTTGGTGCTGGCCGGCGTCGTCCCGAAGAGCGAACCAGCTGTCGTCACGCTCACATCCACCGCGAGCACATCGCCACCCGCGACACCTCCTGGCGGGTGGAGCACGATGGCGTGGCACGGACTCGGGCCCTCTGGGTAGAGCACGCGCTGCAGGGCGAGTGGCCCCGAGCGGCAGCGCTGGCGTATCACGCTCTCGCCTGCGCGCGCACCCTCAGCGCCTTCGCAAACCAGCTTGAGCTGGGCCCGCCAACCGGGTGTTTGGGATTCGAACGCGACGGCCAAGTCCAACTGCTACCATCCGCAGCGCGCCACGTCTCGGCAGAAACTCACGCGCCAGGGCGGAGAAGCAGACGCTCTTCCCGGTCGTCCCAGCCTGGTAGACAGCAGGGAAAGCGCCGCGAAACACGCTGGAAACCTAAGAGGCGACAGCAGAAGTTTCCTCGCGGCAAACTTGCGCAGGAGAGCGTTTGGGGATCGGCGGCTCGGACGCAAGGCGCCGACCTGGTCCGGGCGGCGGCCGGTGTCGCCTGGGTGGCGGCCGGTGTCGCTGGTGTCGCCATGGTGGTGGGTGTCGCCTTGGCGGTACCTGAGGGATCCTGGGGCTGCTCTGCAGCATGGGGCGTCGCGCAAGCAGTCACCAGCGCGCTCAACGCACAGACCGCCCGCTGCAGGGCACGAGGCCGCGCGGAAGTCACCGGCGAGCTGTTGGGCGGCATGTCTGATTACCGCACGGCAGCGCGCCTGCGGCGCCACAGCCACAGCCCGAAGCCGACCGCAATCAGGCCACTCGGTGACGAACCACGGCCACCGGGTACGCTACACCCGCAGCCCCCGTCGTCTCCGCCACCCTTTCCGCCACCTCCCGCAGAGCCGCCAGCCCCCGCGTCGGTACCGGCATCGCAGTCGCTGCACGTGGCCTCGGTCTGGCACGTTGCGTCGCAGCCGTCGCCCGCGGCCGTGTTGCCGTCATCGCACTGCTCGCCTGCCGTGGCGTTCAGCGTGCCGTCACCACACTCGGCGACCGTGCAGTCTGCGTCACACGTCGCCGACTCCCCGGAGTCATCGCACTCCTCGTTGCCGCCGTCGGTGTTCCAGATGTATCCGTCGCCACAACGAGCCGGCATACACGACTCACCGACGCCGCTGGGACACGAGTCGTGGGTGTCATCATTGCCGTCGTCACACTCCTCGACTGGGAGCCCTCGCACTCCGTCTCCGCAGTCGGTGCGGGTCTCAAACTGCCGCATCATGTCTTGATCCTCGTGCTCGAGGATGTGGCAGTGATAGGGGAATTTGCCGACGAAGTCCTCGAACTTCGCAATCACCCGCACGACCTCGAAGGGTCCGACTTGAACCGTATCTTTCCACCCGGATTCTTCGGGGAGCGGCGGCTGCCGCGTGCCCGTGGGTACCGGCTTGCCGTCGATCAGCTCGATAGGCTGGCGATCCAGCACCTGGAAGAACACGAGGTGCATGTGCATGGGGTGCGTGATGCCCGAGCGGTTCACGAAGCGCCACACCTCCGTCGAACCAAGCAGCGGGCGCTCGGTGATGTCGTTCCAGTGCAGCCCGTTGATCAGCCAGGCGCGCCCGGTGCAGTCGTCATCGCCCTTTTCTAGCTGAAAGTCGCGGGTAAATAGCGCCGACGTCTCCTGCAACGCGTCGATGGTTCGCAGGTCCTGAGGCGCCATGTTAAGCGCACCGGACTGCGCGCCAACGACGAACTTCATCACGTTGGGCACCGGCTCGTCGATACCGCCCTGGGGGAACGGTGTCGCGGCGCTGTTCGTCATCACGATCTCGTCGCCTGCGGTGTTGCCGGTGAAATCGAGGATCACGTCAGCGCGCTCTGCGGGACCCAGGGTGAGCTCGTTCAAGTCGATGGGGTGCCGCAGCAAACCGCCGTCAGTGCCGATCAGCTTGAACGTCGCGCCTCCGGAGAGCGCGAGCTTGAAGAAGCGGGAGTTTGCCCCGTTCAAAATCCTGAAGCGGTAGCGAGCCCGCTTCACGTCGAGGTACGGCCACACCTTGCCGTTGACCAAGATCTTGTCGCCGAAGAAGTGCTCCATCCACATCGCCGGGTACTTGAAGGAGCCATCGGGATTGAACGAGCGGTCCTGGATCACGAGCGGCAGCTCGAACTCGCCGTCTGGCAAGTTCAGCGTCTCCTCGTGGTCGTCGCGGATCACGTAGAGCCCCGCAAGGCCCATCATCACATTCAGGCGCGTGATGCCGAGCGCGTGGTCGTGGTACCAGAGCGTCGAGGCGTCCTGCCAGTTCGGGTACTGGTACACGGTGCTCTCTCCCGGGAGTAGCGTCAGCTCGGGATAGCCATCGTATTCCGCAGGGATGTGGCCGCCGTGGAGGTGCGTGACGACGCGGGCGGTGTCCATGTGAGCGCCATGGGGACAGTGATCGACGGGCAGGATGTGCTTGGTGCGCAGCTGCCCAGTCTCGTCCCGCAGATCGTTGACCCACTCGACCTCGACGTTCTGATCCTTGCGGGCTTCGATCGTGGGTCCGGGAAAACCAGCGTTTTGGCCGTCGCTGTAGGCCCAAACGGTGGTCGCAGGGAGCTCCGAGTGGAGCTTTTGCTTCATCTCCACCGCGGAGATGCGATAGCTCGCCTCCCCCCCTTGAACCCCACTCACGGGTTGCGCAACCGGAGGGATAGGCAACGGATCCACGAACGGCGTGAGCTCCACCTTGCAGGGGTTCGGCGTACAGCTACTGCTTGCGCCCTGGAACACGCCGTTGGCGGTGGCGCACGCAGTTGACGTGAGGCTCGAACAGGTTGCGTCGGCGTCAGGCAAACAGCACGCGCCTGCGGGCTGTGGACAGGTGTTGGGTGAGCACGTAGTCGCGGCCCCTTGGTACGTCCCTGTGCAGCTGTTGCCCGGATCGAGCACGACGCTACAGGTGCCGCCCGAAGCACAGCACGCCCCGGTCGTCGCTGGTGGTGTGAAGATGATCTCCAGGCTCGGGCGCTCGGCGGCGGGCGCTTCTCGGGAGCCGAAGCGTTGAGAAGTCTGGATTGCCGTCTCGTCACCGATCAGCATCCAACCGAGGTTGCTGGCTGGAGTGTTCAGCCAACCTTGCACATCGCTCACCAGCGTGGCGCTGGTCCATTGATAAGCTTGCAGATCGGGGCCCACACTGGCGTTCGCGCTCACGGTAGAAACGAAGTCGCCGCCAGCGGTCGCCCAAGAGGCGCTATTGAAGATGCGGAAGGTCCAGGTCGCGTCGCTGGTCGCAGCGGCGGCGCCTCGACCCTCTTGCCCCGCGGCAACAGACGTCCCCTCCGTCCACAACGCCGAGACCCGATGCAGGGCCACGCCATGGACCGCAGCTCGGGTACGCGTCATGGTGAGGTTCAGCTTGACCGAAGTCACCGTGGAGCCGCTGGGCATGGCGCTCGCAACGTCGAACGCCAGCACACTGCGCCTGACGTTTCCGGAAGCGTTCTCCCCGACGAACAGGCCTTGCCCCGCACAGTTGGCTAGCCCGCCATCCTCCGCGTAGAGCGTGCAGTCCATGCTCGGCGCCAGCGTCACCGTGTCGGCGAACGCGGGAACCGAGACCGAAAACGCACCCAGGGCCGCGAGCGCAGCCGTCCCTCGAAACCGCATGGCGCCGAGTAAAGCAAACTTCGCGCCTCGACCCAGGGACTAGCGCGAAAATTCGCGGCTCGGAGCCGCACAAGCGCGGCAAATCAAGCTCTGAGTGGCCGTCAGCTACCCAAAGCGCGCAGCCGTTGCGGCCCAGGCTGACCCGGGCGCAAAGGACCGTGAACCAGTGGCAGGCCTAGGGCAGCAACACGATGGTCGAGATGCTGTACGCGGGCAGCTGATGCACGAACGCATTGGTCTTGGTGATGGCCACGTCCGTACCTCGTACTGGGTTTGGGCTCCCCGCGGTGACCTCGTACACCTCCGCCTTGGTGAAGGCTTGGGTGTGCGTCAGCGCGAAGCCGGCGTCGACCGGGGCCGCGGTCTTGTTCAACGCGATCAGCACCACCCGTCCCTCGTTCCCATCATCCAAGCTCGCGTAGATGCTCGTGCCCGGAACGTCGCTGGTGGTCGCCGTCAGGCCAGTGTCGCCAAACGCGCCGCCCGCTCCGTCGTAGCTGAGGTAGGCATCGAACGCGGCCCACACGTAACTATCCTGACCGGTCAGTGACCAGTAGCAGGCGGCGAATAGCCCCTCGCGTCCGTAAATCCCGAGCACGTCGGCTTGGGCAATTCCGCCCGAGATGTGATCCGTCCCACCGTAGTTGTACTCGGTGATCGCAAGGCCGGTTCCTGGGTAGTTTGCGTCGATCTTGCCCTGCATGCGGTGGATCAGATCGATGGGTCCGTTCGTGGAGTACTGGGTGATCCAGCTGTCCTCCGTGTAGCTCGAGTCCCACAGGCTACGCGGGGCTTGGAGCCGCGCGGCAACGATTCCGGCGCCGGTGCTGCTCGCCGTGATGCGCTCCCCCCCGCCCTGAGCCTCGGGGTACCAGTGAAAGTCGAGCACGTCGATGAGCCGCTTGCCCTCCTGCTGCTCGGCGCTGTTCGCTCCGGCGAGGAAGAAATCCAGGTAGTCGCGGCCTGCGCTGTCCGGGGCGTCTTGCAGGTTCGTCATCCCCGCCCAACCATAGTTCACCGAGCCAAACACCTTTGCCCCGGGGATCACGCTCTTCACGGCCTTCGCATAGTCGACGTTGCGGCCGAGGAGCTCGGCGTAACCGACTGGATCCGGATGGATACGCTCATGGGTGTGGGCCCACAGGTCTGGCTCGTTGTCCATCGAGAAGAAGACGGTCTTCTGGCTGTCCGTTTTTGCGTACGGGAACTTCTTGTCGAGCCAGTAGACGAACTCGTCTTGAGCAACCACGCCGTCGTTCGGATCCGGTGTCTCACTGAGGGCCGAACCCTTGAAGGCCTGGCTCACCTTGAAACGCGTCTGCAGGTAGTTGGGCGTCTGATTCACGTCACCGCCGCCGTTCTTGTCCGCCGCGACGTAGCCCACCAGCGGCACGGTCACGAGCATCGCCGCGTCGTGATCGTGTGCGGCTTGCACCGCCAGCCGCACGACCTCTCCTGGGGTGTTGCCACCGCCCAAGTAGTCATCGTTCTGGAACAGGTAGTCGCTGCCGGCGTTGGACGCGTTATTTTCCCAGTTGTAGGCCGTCATGCGGTTGCCACCTTGGCGCGCCATCGGGATATGCGGATGTCCCTGCCAGTCCGGCTGATTGGTGCAGTAGACGCCGGGAGAGATCCCGTGCCTGGCCTCGCTGCTGATGTCGAAACGCACGGATCCGCCGCCCGGATCATCCGGGGTGATGAAGCTTGCATCCGCAGGGATCCCTGTGCCGCCGGTGCCGCCAAACCCGCTGCCCGAAGCGCCGCCGCTGCCCGAAGCGCCGCCGCTGCCCGAAGAACCGCCGTTGCCAGCGCTTCCAGCGCTTCCCCCGTTGCCAGCGCCGGAGCTGCCGCCGTTGCCAGCGCCGGCTGTCCCGCCGGTCGCGCCGCTGCCGCCTCCTCCAGAGCCGCCGTCATCGCCACAGGCGATGGCCACGCTGATCGCGATCCCAAGGCTGACTAGCTGCGGCAGATACTTGACCCCTCGCGCCAGAGTCCTCGCGCCCTTAACGACTAATGCCTGGTTCGTCCCCATGACAGCGAGCCTAACCCGATCCAACGCGCCGCGGGGATCGACTCTTTGCTGTCGTTCTGGTTAGGCTCGCGGTGTGAAGCAAAAGCTCCGGCTGACTCTGATCGCCAGCGGTCTCTGCCTCTTGTTGAGTAGCCGACCAGGGCACGCGGAGGAGCCTTCCGCGCGCCGGGCACCTGTCGAATCCTCGCATATCCATGTTCAAAACAGCCGCAGCCTGCCGCGAGCCCCGGACGCCTGGAGCACGCCACTCGCGAGCTTGAGTGCTCCACTGCTCACCCCCGCGAACCCTGACACTGACGCTAGGTTGCGCTACGTCGCGGGGGAACTCACGGCGAACGCACCGGCCGAACGACGCTGGTGGTTCGGCTGGATTGGCGGCTTCGCTGCTCTTTCCGTGGGGCAAGCGTACTTCTTTTTTACCAAGGACGAGCCTGCCGAGCGGATCTTGAACGCGGTCGGGGGTGGCATGAGCTTCATCGGTTTGGTGGGGCTCTTGGTGTTGCCGAACGCCGGGCGCTTCGCTGATTCAACCCTCGAGGCGCTACCCGAGCGTACCCCTGCGGAGCGCGTGCGTAAGCTCGAGCGGGCAGAAGAGATGCTCACCGAGGCAGAGGAGGCGACGTGGCGTAAGCGCAACCCCGTGGCCGTGATCGGGCCAACGCTGATCAGCTTCGGAACGGCCACCTATGTCTGGGTGAAGTACGACGCAGCGCTACCAGCCTTGCGCACCATGGCCGGGGCACTCGCCATCAACGTCGCGCACTGGTGGACGCGGCCCACCTCGAACTCCGACGCCGCCCGTCGCTACCGCGGACAGAGCGCGGCCCTCGACTGGCAACTCACGCCCTGGATCTCGCCGCGGGTCGTGGGTTTGGGGTTAGGTACGGCGTTCTAGGCGCTTACTTACGCTGCGTCAGACGTTTCCGTACGGACTGAATGGCGTCCTTGAGCACGTCTGGCTTGCGCAGGCACGCATAGCAGTCGTCGCGTCCGCTGCTGCCGCAACCGCGCTTGTTGCCGAGGCGACCCAGCAAGTGCAGCGAGCGCACGTCGCCGTCCTTCTCCGCCCGCTGCACGAGCTTCTTCGTGTCGGCGCAGGGCGTGTCCTTGTTGACGGTGCGGAGCTCCAGCGCGACGCCCAGCGCTGGCGACGCCTGCTTGCGCAGGTCCTTGCTCATGACCAGCTCTTCGGCGAGCTGTGTGGTGTCCGTGCGCTTCGGTGTGCCGACCCAGATCTCGTAGAGGAAGTCGACGGCGTCTTCGGTTCCGAGCGCGGCGACCTCGTCGAGCGTTTGCGTGGAGAGCTCACGATTGCGGGCGTACTCTTCGAGTTGCTTGCGCTTCGCCTTGTCAGCGAGGTCGCTGGGGCTCTGCTTCAATGCATCCATGAACTCGCGCCAGGTGGTGCGCAGCGCTGCGGAGCGGCCTCGCGCCAGAGCCAGGGCCTCGGCGGCGCTGCGATCTTCGGGCGCCTTGGCCTCGAGCGCCTTCATCGCTTCGGCTTCCCCACGGATCACGGCGGCGAGCTCCCCCACCGCCTCCGGCGCTGGCGATTCTTCGGGTTCGCTGCTGGCCGGAGGTGGCGCTTCGTTTGCGCCGACAGCGCTGGCTGGAGCCTCCACGCTGGGCGCCGGAGCGGCAGCTTGAACACCGGAAGCCGCCACGGGAGCTTCGGCGGAGCTACCGCCGGAACCGAGAGCCGCCCCGAGTCCCAGGCCGACCAGGAGGAGGAGCGCCGCGGGAGCCAGGAGCACGATCCAGAGCGCCGGCTTCCCCCCGCCCACTCGGACTGGCTCGGTGAGCGCCTCGACCAACGAGAGCGCGGGCGCGCCGGCACCAATTGGCGGCAGCGAAGGCACCTCGCTCGGATGTGGCGCGGGGGCCCCCAGGATGTTGCCCTGCGGTAATGGATCATGACCTGGCAGCGGGGCCAGTGGCTCGGCTGCTATCGCCGGCGGCCCAGCGACGAATGGCTGCGGCGGTTCGGGTGCTGGTTCATGCTCCAGCTCCACCGCGCTGATGAAGTCGCGGGGTGGCGGCGGTACCGGGGGCATGGGAACAGGCGGAGCGATGTCAGCGCTGTCCGCGGGGTTGGCACCCTCCGAGGTCTCCGCCGTTTGCGCGAGCGGCGGAACGCTGGGCGGCGGCAGGGGCGCGCCCTGCGTCACGACCACTGGTACACTCGACTCCGACTCCGGCTCGGCGGGATCGATGATACGGGGCGAGCTCGCGTCGCTCTCGGAAGGCATCGCGAAGCGGGGCAGGATCCCTGAGGCTCCGGGTTCAGGCTCCGGCAGCTTGCCCGCCTCGACGACGGCCGGGGTGAACATGCTGTCGTCGTCGGACTCCTGGAGCGAACCGGCTGGGTCGATCTGGTCTTCGATCTCGTCCAGCAGGTTGGCAACTTCAGTGATCGAGTCGACCGGCGGTCGCGGCGGGGCGGGTCGCGCTCGCGGCGGGCGGGGCGGAGCCTTCAAATGAGGCAAAGCAGGTCGGGGCGCGGCCGAAGCATCGGGCGCGGCCAAAGCATCGGCCTCGGGCTCGGCAGCGGAACTTTGCGCATCCAAGCCGTAGCCGACGGCCGGGGCCATCACTGGCTCGATATCGGTCTCGTCGGCCCAACCTGAGTCAACCAGGGAGGTTCTTGGCAGCTTCGAAGGCGGCTTGTCTTCGCCCATGTTCCGCAGCCTAACACAACCCGAACGCTGACCGGTCAGTCTCCACACGGGTGGCCGAAAGTGGACCGGGGCGCTCCGATCGGCTAGCCCTGCGCTGCGTGGCGGTCCTCGAATACAAGCGTCGGGTGCGTTTGCCCGAGGATTTCTTCCTCGAGAAGCGCAATCTCGCGCGTCGCCCGTGGCCTCGCTGGCCGCTCTTCACGGGGGCGTGGCTGGCCTTTACCGGCTTGTGTTTCGCTATCACAACCGACCGGGTGCCTGTTGGCCGCTGGTTGACCGACGCGCTCGAGCCCGCCGCTCTGGCCAAGCCCCCCGCGACGGCCAATGCAAATCCCGCGGCGGCGCCAGCACCAAACCGTACGGAAACACCCGTCGCCGCCGCTGCCGCGCCACAGCTCGATGTGGCCGAACAGAGCGACGGTGCAGGCGCCGACGACGCAGTGCCGGCCGACGCAGTGCCGCGGGAGGCAGAGGCACTCGACGCAGAGTCGTTCGCAGAGGAGCCGTCAGCCGCACCAGCCACGTCAGCGCCCCGATTGGCTGGGCTCGAGTCGCCTGATGAGTCGAAGTCAGCGACTGGTGTCGAGGACGACGGGGCCTTCGAAGGCACCGTGGACGTCCCGCACGTAGCCAGCACGGCGCTCCCCTCACCCCCTGATCGTGCTGCGCCGAAAGCGGCGGCTGCATCGCAATCGAGTGTGGGGACCAGCTGCGAAGCCGCGATAGCGAGTTACCAGGAGGAAATTCGCATCGGGGGCGCTGCGGCTCCGCCCGATCTGAGTCGGGCGCAGTTCGCTTCGGTGCTCGAGAACGGGAGCTACTTCGCGCACTGTGGCGTGCCCGACGCCATGAGCGTGGACGTGTGTGCCGCCGTGCGAAACGGCCGCGCCGTGGGTGTGAGTATTCGAACCGATCCTGGAAATAGCGCGATTCAAGCTTGTATCGCCCGCGCGGTGCGCGGTTTGGCGTTTCCAGCCCACCCACGCATGGACGTCACCCGCACGCGGTTTGGCGCGCAATGAACTAGCCGCGCTGCTGTAGCTAGCCTCGCTTGGGCGGCCACGGCACCAGCATCGAGACCCTCGCACGCACCTGCTCATAGCCGGGTCGCCGCTCGACCATGCGCTTTTCCATCATGGGAATGCTCGCCAGGCGGAACATCAGGGTGATCGCCAACGCGCCGCTCACCGCCCACCAGGCTGCAGCGTTCCCTGCCAGGCCGAACAGCGCGAGCCCCCACCAGAACATCATCTCCCCGAAGTAGTTCGGGTGCCGCGACCAACTCCAGAGTCCGCGCTCGAGTACTCTCCCGGGCGTTTCGGCCCAGTGACGAATGCCCGCAGCTGACGATCGGCGATCGCCTCGATGCTGATCGCACCGATAGTGATCACCAGCCCTGCGGCGTCGAGCACTCCGAGGGGAGCGCTGCCCGTGAGCGCGGGCCACAACGCCAGGCAGCCCGCGAACACCTGAACCGTGGGGAAAAGGTGGATACCAGCGAACGACACCAACCAGTACCAGCGCCCAGTCTTCCGTCGGAAGTCTTCGTAGCGCCAGTCCTCGTGGTCGAGGCCGCTCCAGCCGCGCGCCCAGTTCCCGGTCAGCCGCGCGCCCCACCAGCAGATCACCGCGAGCACGCACAGCTGACGCAACAACACCCCTGCGCCGCCCTGGGGCGTGAGCATCCAGTAGCCCGCGATCGGGAGCGGCGCGACGCTCCAGTACGGATCGTAGGTGCTCGAGTTGTCGAGCCAGATACTGGCGGCAAACACCACCACGGTCGCCGCGAGATCCGCCCAGGCCGCGACCCAGATCGGATGCGCCCCGCGCAGCACGAAGCCCACGCCGCCCGCCACCGCGAAGGCCACGACATACACGGCGAGGATGATCCCGAAGGATCCAGCTCTGCCCGGTCGTGGCGCCATGTTGCGCTTCATAACCCCGACCTGTCAGAGTTGGGAAGCGTACGAGCCATGAAACCGCGATCCTCAGACCGACCCCCGGCGAACGAGCTGCCGGGCGACGCCGCTGGCGAGCAGCACCGCGGGCCCCAGAACCCGCCTCTCCCGCGCTTTGACGTCGCGAATCGGCCAACTGGGCGAGGTTATCGGCTGGCCCGCTGTAGCGGTTGTCGTGCCCCCCTCGACCGCTGTTTCTGCGCGGAACTGGTTGAAGTGGACTGCAATATTCGCGTCCTGGTGATCCTGCACGCGCTGGAGCAGTTTCGACCCACGAACACCGGGCGCTACGCCACCCAGGTCTTGAAGCGCGCGGAGCTTCGCATACGTGGCGGTCGCTCGGCGGAGCATACGCCGATCCCCCTCGAGCTGGGCGACCTGGATCCCGGCGACCCGAACACCCTGCTCTTGCACCCCGGCCCAGAAGCGGAGCTCCTCGACGAGCGCTTTCAGAGACCCGCAGGACCGATCCGCTTGGTCGTGCCTGACGGTACCTGGACGCAGACGCGACAGATGCTGCGCCGGGAACCGCAGCTGAAGGCGCTGCGCCAGGTCGTGTTGCCGCGGGGCAAACCGTCCATCTACGCCCTCCGCCGGGGCGTGACACCAGACGGCTTGTGTACCCTCGAGGCGATCGCCAGAGCGCTCGGCGCGTTGGGCGAGGTCGAGGCCGCGCAGCGGCTCGAGCAAATCCTGCTGACTGCCGTGCGCGTCGGCATGGCCGCGCGCGGCTACCACGATTGGCGTCCGCCAGCCTGATCCCTTGCCCTGGCGCGCAGAGACTCCTAGCCTGCCACGGTGAAGCGCGATCTGCCGATTTGGGGACACAGCCGGGCTCCAGTGCCCCTGGATGCGGCACGTCCCCAGGACGCGATCCGTCCCAAGTACTGCGTGTGGGAAGTCACGCTGCGTTGCGATCTCGCGTGTGCCCACTGCGGCTCCCGAGCTGGCAAGGCGCGGGCAGACGAGCTCGACACCGCCGAGTGCCTTGACGTCGTCAGGCAGCTCGCCGAGCTCGGGGTGCGCGAGGTCAGCCTGATCGGCGGCGAAGTCTATCTGCGCGACGACTGGCAGCTCCTGGTTCGCGCAATTCGTGAGGCGGGTATGACCTGCGGTATCGTGAGCGGTGGTCGCGGCTTCGATCGCCAGCGAGCCGAGCAGGCGCGAGACGCTGGAGTCAGCGGAGTGAGCATCTCCGTGGATGGCCTGGAAGCTGCCCACGACCAGCTGCGCGCCCTCCGCGGAAGTTACCGCGCGGCAATGTCGGCGCTCGAGCAACTCGAGGCCTGCGGGGTGCGTCACGCGGCAAACACGCAGATCAACCGTCTGAGCCAGGGCGACCTGCCAGAGCTGCTGGAGCGGCTGATCGAGCGCGGGATCTACGGCTGGCAGCCACAAATCACCGTGGCGATGGGGCGCGCGGCAGATCACCCGGAGATCTTGCTCCAGCCGTATGAGCTGCTCGAAGTGATGCCGACGCTCGCGAGCCTCTCCGAGCGCTGCGGCGCAACGGGGGTGCGGTTCGCGCCGGGAAACAACGTGGGTTACTTCGGTCCCCACGAGTCCACGCTACGGCGTCACTCGAGCAAAGGGCACTGCCAGTCGTGTACGGCAGGACGCCTCACCTTGGGGATCGAGGCAAATGGCGACGTGAAAGGCTGTCCCTCGCTACCCAGCGCCGACTACGTGGGGGGCAACCTGCGCCGGGCATCGCTGCAGGCGATCTGGGAAGGCGCGAAGAGCCTACGTTTCACCCGCGATCGCGACACCACGGAGCTGTGGGGCTTCTGCAAGGACTGCTACTACAGCGCGGAGTGCCTCGCCGGCTGCAGCTGGACCAGCCACGTATTGTTCGGGAAGCGCGGAAACAATCCGTACTGTCATCATCGCGCGCTGGAGCTCAAGGATCGGGGGGTGAGAGAGCGCCTGGTGCGTGGCGTCTCTGCGCCGGGGACACCGTTCGACTTCGGCGAATTCGAGTTGATCGAAGAGCCTTGGCCCACTTGAGGGAGAACTGGGTTAAACTGACAGTCATGACGCTCGTGCCCTGCCCCGCCTGTCACCGCCACCTTCGCCACACGGAAACGGTCTGCAGGTTCTGCTCGGCCGAGCTCAAGGCCTCGCGCACCACGGCTCGGTCGAACGCGGCGGGCGCCGCTGCGGCGATCGCCCTGGCGGCGGCAGCCGCGAGCGTGGGCTGCGGCGGAGCAGCGCCAGAGCCCGAGGCGCCGCCCGCGGTGATTCCCGGTGATCCTGAGCCAGAGCCCGAGACCACGCCGCCGGTCGACGAAGGCAACCCGGCAGTTCCAGATCCCGGGACTCCCGAAGCCGGCCCCGGCGATCCCGAGCGCGCAGTCCCGATGTACGGCATGCCTGCCCCTGAAGAAGGCCCGCCCCAGTAGGCTCAGGTGCCCACTGCGTTCAGCCGTAGCGGCGGCGCCTCTGCGGCGACCAGGTACTCGAACTCCTCACGGAAACGCTGAGGTGTGAGCCCTGCCGCCTCCGCGTAGCGGGCCACGGCGTCCTCGTTGCTGAAATCGTCGCGCCGCAGTCGAATCATGTAGCGGCGCGCGATCTTTGTAACTCTCGGTTTCCGTGTCCACCATGCGTACCTTCGTGGTGTCGTGCTGACGTCGAGCATTCTTCCGCTGAATGGGATCGGCTTGAACACGCCGCGCTGGATCGTCACCATCGCGCCCTCCCCCTGCAGCAAATACTTGGTGGCGCAGTAGCCGAGGTCGCGCTGTGTACTCCATGTCGAAGGGATCGGATCGGCGCAGCGCGCTTGTAGCCCACGTTCTTCTTCGACACGATGGTGACCTTCGCCCCAGCTCGCTCAAGCGGGCCTGCACCCTGCGCTTGATCAGGTCACCAAAAGACACCTCTGCGAGGCGCAGGTTGCCGTGGATGTCGCGCTCGATCTCTGGCAGCTCCGCGAGCTCCGCTGGGTCTAGCTTCTCGATCAGGCCTTCGGCCAGGATCGCCACGCCGTCGTCGCGCCCTCCGCGCGCGGCGCTTGATGATGGCCCCCACCGGCGACGCGTGTCGACCATCCCGCTCAGGGGAACCGTTTTCGTGCGGAACTCCTCGGCGATCACCGTCAGCGTACAACCCGCGCTCTTGCCAATGCCGAGCGCCAGGTGCCTGGCGGCGCGCCCTCCAGCGGTCACGATGAAGTACCACCGCCCCGTGGTCTTGGCGTCGGTCATGATGTCTTTCACGATGTGCACGCCCACGTCGCGCGGTCTGGCAGCCAACGTGATCATGTCGGGCAGATCGAGGTCGCCGTCGATCGTCTTCGGCACGTGCACCACGCGCAGGAGTCCCCCCGCGAGGCGCTGCAAGCTCATGGCGAAACGGCAGTCCCGTCGCCTCCGATGGTCACCAGGCGGTCGATGATGTCGAGGCGACGTAGGGCTCTCCAGCGTCTCTTCGAGCTGCTCACCTGAGCGGGGTTCGCCCGAGCAATGCCGATCGCAGAACCTCCCTCGGTAGTGAATGCGGCTCACTGCGTCGATATCGAGGGGGGTCACGCGACTCAGTCCCCACCACTAACCACAGTCGAAGCCATCGCGGATCCAGCAATCGATCCCGACACGCAGGCGAACGTCGCCGCCGGCGATCACACTGTTACGCCGGGCGCTGGACCACCGGCTGCCAAAATTCCCAGCTTGCTCATCGAAACGGGCCCGCCGGGCTGAGACTCCCGCGGCCGGACAACAGACGGCGACAGCACGTGTTTCAGCATGCAACCTACAGAGAACTTCAGTTCTGACAACCTTCGGATGAAGCGAGGGGTGCCCGCCCACAGCGCCGACCGGAAACCTGCCCGCTTTTGGCGGCGACGCGCAAGGCCTCGGCGCTGTGGAGTAGGCCTATGTAGCCTTCGCAGGGTGTACTGAGTTTTCAGCATCCTGCTAGGGAATGAGCATGATGTCATCGACCCAGACGTCGAACTCGACGTTGGTCCCGACTCGAACTGCATCGAATACAGCTTGTCGGTCTGCAGGCTTGGGAAGGCCATGCCCCAGCCATCCTGCTGAAGCTCCGCAAAGCCTTTAACGTGCGCTGCCAGCTGTCCGTGAGGGAAGGTTCGCACCGAACGCGCCGTCACAGCTGTCCTCCGCGTTGGGGTCGCACTGACCCCGCCAGCCGAGGCTCCGGCGCGCGCGTCACTGAGCGCGACGCGCACCGCCAAGGAGCCCTTACCGCTGCGCGCCCAGAAGCTCACGCCGCCGAAGCCTGACGCATCGTAGGTGCCTCGACTGGTGCCAAGCAGACCAGATCGAAGCCAGGCCAGCGCCCCAGTCGGTGAAGCCGCTTCCGCTCGAGTGAGCGGCGTAGGTGCTCTCACCGCGCGGCTCGCTCAGCGCGCTCATCGCAAAATCGCCGCTCTCAGGCGGATCTTGGCTGCCGGTGGCGTCGTTGTAGACGTACCACGCGCCCACTCGGCCTCCCTCTTCGGGAATCGAGCTGTCGCCGTCCTCCATGTCGTCCAGCACGGTACCGCCGCTCACTCCGCCGCCGCTACCGCCATTCCCCGAGGAACCGCCGTTGCCGCCGGGCTCGCTGCTACCTCCATCGCAAGCGCCGAGCACCAGCGCCATACTGGCGCCAACGACGATCCAACCACCCAAGCTCATGCCTCTCATTGCTGCTCTCCTTCGTCTCGCTGACGCGGCGTCACTGACACCCGGTAAATTCAATGTCGTCGAGCCAGACGTCGAACGTCGCGCCCGGCTCACTCACCTGGAACTGAACGCCGTACAGCCGCGACTTGTCGACGCTCGCGGGCCGCGGGGCGCCCCAGTCGGACTCTTGCTTCATCGCCCCAAAGGGCACGACGTAGCGTGTCCACTCGGCCTTCAGCGGCACTTCGACCCCAAAGTCGTTGTAGCACTCGCTGCACTTCTTGCCTTCGGGCGCGGTATTGACGTCTGGCACCTTGATCCGAAGCTTTTGCCCTGCGGAACCTGACTTCGCCCAGAACGTGAGCGCGCCGTACTTCGATGCGTCGTAGCTGCCGCCTTCCTTGAGGCCAAAGCCCACACCGGCGTAGACGTCCTCGCCGCGGCTCAGGTTGCCCTGCATGCGCACCGCTCCTTCAGAGTCATGCCCCCCACTGGCGAGCTTGAACTCCTTGCCAGGTTCGACCTTCGAGCCCGCCTCGTCGACGTAGGAGTACCAGTATCCGTTGCTGCCTGCCTGATCGTCGCCGTCCTCGGCGTCCTCGAGCAGGCCGCCGGGGCAGCTCTGAGCGATCGCTGGTCCGCTGTGTTTACCGCCGGCGGCCGGCTCCGGTCCGCTAGCTTGGGTGGCGCCGCACCCCACGGCGCCAGCGCAGAGCAAGCAGCCGAGGGTCTTAGTTCGTAGCGTCCTCGAGAATCTCGACATGGCCATCATCGTTCCCTTCTGCGGTTCTTCACCACCACATGCTCGCATCCACGCGGAAAACGTTGACGTCGGGTCGCGTGGCGCTGATCGTCCGCATGGTGTCTTCGTCTGCGGTGGCGGAGCCGAAGCCATCAGGCGTCTCGACTGACGGTGGTGGCTGCACGCACAGCTCGGGGCGCGTGGGATCGCTACACTCGCGTTGGTTGTAGACGTAGCGGCTGTACTGGATGACCAGCATCTCGTTGCTCACCCAGCTCGAGCGAAACACGACGCGCGGACTCAGGATCATGAACGACTGCTCCGGCACCCGGCTGTTTGGCTGGAGTCGATCGGCGCGCGCCCCGATGCCGAACCACTTGAGCATCATCCACTCGACGTCAGCGCCGTACTTGACCTTGCGCAGGCCATCGACGCGGGAGTTGTCGCTCTTCACCCAGTTGAGCATGCCGTAGAGCTTGATCACGACGTCCTCCCCCTCACCCCACCAATCGAACTCAGGGTCCCGCAGGCTGCCGATCAGGTTGCTCAGGCTGATCTCGTATTGCCCTGCCAGGGTGCTCACCGCTCCGTTTCCGCGACTGCAACCGGCTGCTGTCGGCGTCTCCAGGCAGTCCCGTGTATCCAGGTAGTTTCCGGTGATCCCGTGGTCGAACTCGCCGCCGCCGTCGGAGTGGATCACGTTGATCGCGGGTGCGATGGTCAGGGCATCCTTGGCGACGACTCGGCTGAAGCCGGCATACAGCAAGCCGAAACCGTGAAAATCCAGGCGCAGATCCCCGCCATACACCATCAAGCTGCCGTCCGGCTGGTCCTGCAGCGGGTCCTGGTTCCGGTCCTCTTCCTGCGTCCATGAGGAAAGGAAGTGGAGCCCCACTTCATAGTCCTGCTTGAGCTGGGCCCAGACGTGCTCGTGGTGCAACAGCGTGAAGCGCGTCTTGTTGAAGACATCGGGATCGGGACGCCGGGTACCAAAGCCCTGTTCGGCTTTGAGGGTGACTCCCGGCAGATCGTGCTCGTAGTGGGCGGTGTATCCCATCACGGCGGTGCGCCCGAACAGGTACGTGTCGTACTCCCCAGCGTCGTAGCGCCCCATCTCCCCGTACAGCCCCCAGTGCGCGCCAGCGCGCAGCTCGAAGCGGTCTTCGCTCCCGAGATCGGGGGTGAGGGTGACGAAGGCCTGGCTGATGCCGAGCTGCGCTTCCTGTTCGTTGTACGAGGCGTCCGTGAAGTTGTAAGCCTCGAGGCCCACGGTACCCTTGGCGAAGTCTTTCCCCACGGATAGATAGATCTCCGCCCAGTCCCGCTGGTTGTGGCGGGTGTACTGCCAGCTCAGGTACTGATCGTCCGGGGTCAGCGCGTTGTGAAATGTGGTGGAACTTTGCCCGGCGGCCGGGTTGTCCCGCTTGCCGATCCCGAGGCGCATGGGGGCGCGAAAGAAGCCATGAAACTCGGTGACCAGCCCTTCGGAGGTCCCCGGCCCGCTGGTGCTCGTCGGCGTGTCCCGATCCTCGCGCGCACCCTTCGACGGCGCGACTGGGCTGTCGGCGGTACTCTCGGTATCGTCACCGCCGACGATCACGGTTTCCTGCGCGGAAACTCCGGTAGACAAACCCATGGCCGCGCCGAGGACGAGGCTCGTGATGCAAGAGCGAACGAAACGAGGCGGCAACGGAGCTGGCATGCAGCTCGCGCTACAGCAGAACTCATGCCAGTCGCGATTCGGCTCCAATGGTGCTGGCCTCGCCAAGCGAACGTTTGAGCCGGAGCGCGCTCGGTTCCGACGGGACGCGAGCGCCGGTTGAGAGAAACGATCAACTGCGGTGATCGATTTCCGCCCGGTACTACGGTCAGAACGGCATTGAGTGTTCCGGATCTGAGGGATCCCCGGGATCGAGCGCATCCCCGGAGACTGCCGGGGGAGACCCGTTCGGGATGGGCGTTTCTGAGCGCAAGATTGGTCATTTTTGACACCCGCAGCGCTTTGCTAGCGCGGAAGACTCTCAGGGCGTCGTCGGCTCGGCTTGCTGAGCGGACGATGCGTGATCGTCAGCGGGAGCGGCACGCCTCTCGCAGTGAGTATTTCGAAGGCCAGTCATCGTCCCATGGAGTTCACCCGAGCCATTGACCCGCTGCGCTCAAGGATCGCGCTCTTGCTGTGCTCGCTAGCCGCAGCCTGCGAACCCGAGTCGCGCCCGCCCGATCCAGGTGTGCTGGTGATCACCGAGAGCGAGCAGACGGCCTCCTACGTGAGGAACTTCAACCCCCTGCTGGGCGCTGGTCGCTGGGCATCGAACCACGCGATCTACGAACCGTTGCTGATCTACAACGTCGCTCAGAGCCGCTACGAACCGTGGCTGGCGACGAAGTACGCCTGGAGCGAGGACGGGCTCGAGCTGTCGTTCACCACGCGTGGGGGGGTGAAGTGGAGCGACGGCAAGGCGTTCTCTGCGAAGGACGCCGCGTTCACCTTCGACCTCCTGCACCGCTTCCCTGCGCTCGACATCAACGGCGTGTGGAAATTCCTGGAGCGGGTCGACACTCCCGGCGAGAACCAGCTGCGTTTCCACTTCAAGCAGCCCTTCGTGCCTGGGTTGTACTACCTCGCGACGCAACCGATCGTGTCTGAACACAAGTGGCGCGACGTCGAGGACCCCGTCACCTTCTCCGATCCGGATCCGGTTGGCACCGGTCCGTTCACGGAGATCGAAAGCTTTCAGAGCCAGGTCTATCAGGTCGGGAAGAACCCAAACTACTGGCAGCCGGGCAAGCCGAAGCTGGCCGCTCTACGCTTCCCCGCGTTCCCGGCCAATGACCAGACGAACCTCGCGCTGATCCACGGGGATCTGGACTGGGCGGGTACCTTCGTCCCGGCGATCGAGCGCACCTTCGTGAGTCGAGACCCGGAGAACCATCGCTACTGGTTCCCGCTCATGCAGGGCAGCGTCTTGCTGTATCCGAATCACACGCGAGCGCCCCTGGATGACGTGCGAGTGCGCAAGGCCCTGAGCCAGGCCATCGATCGCAAGAAGCTGGTGCAAGTCGCGCTGTTCGACTACTCGCGCCCCGCAGACGCCACGGGGCTGTCCGACGCCTACGCGACCTACCGGGATCCTCAGGCAGTGGCGGCGGGAGACTGGGTGAACCACGACCCCGAGCGCGCGGGCGGTCTGCTTGACTCCGCGGGGATCAAACTGGCGGACGACGGACTCCGCCACCTGCCGTCTGGGGCTACCTTCGAGCTCGAGGTCAACGTGGTCGCCGGCTGGAGTGACTGGGTGCGTGCAGCCCAGGTGATCTGCCGGAACCTCGAGCAAATCGGGGTGAAGGCGACGCTCCGCAGCTACGATTTTGGCGCTTGGTTTCAGAAGCTCCAGCGGGGGGACTTCTGGCTCAGCCTTGGCTGGACCGAAGAAGGGCCGACCCCTTACTCACTGTATCGCGGGCTGATGGCCACGGAGACCAAGCAACCCTTGGAGGAGGAGGCAGCCACCAACTGGCATCGCTTCGCTTCGCCAAAGGCTGATGCGTGGCTCGCGGAGCTCGAACGCACCACCGACCCGAAGCGCGAGCGCGCGCTGTACGCGTCCCTGCAGCGTCTGTTCGTCGCAGAGGCGCCAGCGCTACCGCTCTTCCCCGACGTTTCCTGGGGGGAATACAACCTGAAGCGGTTCAAGGGCTTCCCGAGTGAAGCGGATCCCTATGCGCTCCTCACCCCCAACAAGGCCCCCGACAGCTTGTTGGTCCTCACGCGTCTGGAGGCGAAGTTATGAACCTGAGCCGAGCCTCCAGCAAGCTGAAATCCGGGCTGAAGTTCGTGCTGCGGCGCCTGGGGTTCTACCTCATGGCGGCCTGGGCCTCGATCACCCTAGCGTTCTTGATCCCGCGCCTGATGCCGGGCGATCCTGCGTCGGCGATGTTCGCGCGCTTCAAGGGCCAGCTCAAGCCCGAGGCCATGGATGCGCTGCGGCAGGCGTTTGGGTTCAGCGACGCCCCCCTGCATCAGCAGTACCTGAGCTACCTGGGTCACGTGCTGCGGGGCGATCTCGGGATCAGCATCAGCCATTTCCCCGCGAGCGTGAACACGGTGATCGGCGGTGCGCTGTTCTGGACGCTGTTGCTCGCTGGCGTTTCCGTGGTGCTGAGCTTCGGCATCGGCACGGCGCTCGGCGTGATCAGCGCCTGGCGGCGCGATGGCAAGCTCGATCGCTTCGCGCCACCTGCGCTGATTTTCCTCGGGGCTTTCCCCTATTTCTGGCTGGCGATGCTGGCGCTGTTCCTCTTCGGCTTCGAGCTCGGCTGGTTCCCGCTGGGGCACGCCTACGCGGATCACCTCACGCCAGAGTTTTCCTGGGCATTCATTGGCAGCGTGCTGAAGCACGCGATCCTGCCGGCGGTGACCATCGTGGTGGCGACCCTCGGCGGTTGGATGCTGTCGATGCGCAACACGATGATCTCGGTGCTTGGCGAGGACTACATCTCACTCGCGCAGGCCAAGGGGCTGCTGAGCCGCCGGGTGATGTGGATCTATGCCGCACGGAACGCCCTGCTGCCCAACGTCACCGGCTTTGGCATGGCCCTTGGCTTCGTGCTGAGCGGCTCGCTCCTCACGGAAATCATTTTCTCCTATCCTGGCCAGGGCTACTTGCTGATCCAGGCGGTGCGAAGCCTCGACTATCCGCTGATTCAAGGCTTGTTCCTCACCATCACACTGGCCGTGCTCGGCGCGAACTGGCTCGTCGACATCGCCTACGCCTGGCTCGATCCGAGGACGCGATGAAGGGATTGTTTGCTTCGCGCCAGGCGCTCGCAGGGCTCGCGCTGCTCGCGCTGTTCGCGCTCGTGGCGCTGTTCGGCCCCTACCTGGTGCAAGATCCCACGGCGTTCGTCGGCGTGCCTCTGGAGCCACCATCCGGCGCACACTGGCTCGGTACGAACGGCCAGGGTCAAGACGTGCTGGCTCAGACGATCGCGGGCGCGCGCATGTCATTGCTGGTCGGATTCGCCGTCGGCTTCGGGGTGGTCGCGATCGGCGCGGTCGTCGGCACCGCAGCGGGCTTCTTCGGAGGGCTGATTGACGACGGGCTCAGCCTCTTGATCAACGTCTTCTTGATCATGCCTGGACTACCGCTGATGGTGGTGATCGCCGCCTACCTCCCGCCGGGCCCCGTGACGATCGCTTGGGTGTTGATCTTTACGGGTTGGGCCTGGGGAGCTCGCGTCATCCGCTCTCAGACTCTTGCCCTACGGAATAAAGACTTCGTCTCGGCAGCCATCGTGACCGGCGAACACCCACTGCGCATCATCCTCTGGGAGATCTTGCCGAACCAGAGCGGCCTGCTGGTGTCGTCCTTCATCGGCGCCACGCTTTACGCCATTGGCGCTCAGGTAGGCCTGGAATTTTTGGGGTTAGGAGATGTGTCTCAGGTGACGTGGGGCACCAACCTCTACTGGGCGAGCAACGACGCAGCGCTGCTGACGGGCTCGTGGTGGACGTTCGTACCAACGGGGCTTTGCGTCGCGCTGGTGGGGCTCGCTCTGGGTCTGTTGAACAACGCCATCGATGAGCTCTCCAACCCGCGCTTGAAGCGTGAGACCGCCTATGAACGCCGGCTGCGCGCCGCCGGCGTCAAACCTGGCACGGCGACCGCAGTGCTGCTCGAACGCAACGTGCCGGTGGTGCCCGCCATCGACGCCGCAGAGCCTGTGGGTGGCGAATGAGTCTGCTGGAGGTCTCGAACCTGCGCATTGACTACATCACCGAGGCAGGAGACGTGTCTGCTGTAGACGGCGTCTCTTTCCACGTGGAAGAGAATCAGATCTTCGGACTCGCAGGCGAGAGCGGTAGCGGTAAGTCCACGGTCGTACAGGGGATCTTGCGGCTGCTCCGACCGCCCGCGGCGATCACCGGCGGCAGCGTGAAGTTGCTCGGCAAGGATCTACTCGCGCTGAGCGAGGACGAGCTGCGCCGCGTGCGCTGGCGTGATGCGTCGCTGGTGTTCCAGAGCGCGATGAACGCGCTCAACCCGGTGCTGCGGATTTCGGAGCAACTCACCGACGTGATGCTGGCCCACGACGCGCTCTCCCCCCCCGCAGCCAGAGAACGCGCGGAGGAGCTTCTAGCGCTCGTCGGCATCGACCCAGGGCGCCTCGACAGCTATCCCCACGAGTTGTCTGGCGGCATGCGGCAGCGGGTGGTGATCGCCATCGCGCTAGCGCTGCGCCCAAAGCTCTTGATCATGGACGAGCCCACGACCGCGCTCGACGTGGTCGTGCAGAAGGAGATCCTCGCGCAGATCGCCGAGCTGAGACAGCGCCTCGGTTTCTCGGTTCTCTTCATCACCCACGATCTCGGACTGATGCTCGAGTTCTGCACGCACATCGGCGTGATGTATGCGGGCAAGCTGGTCGAAGTAGCCGAAGCCGCACAGATCTATCGCGAGCCACGCCACCCCTACACTCAAGGCCTGCTGGCGTCGTTTCCTGACGCAGTCGCAGACCAGGCAGAGCTCGAAGGGATCCCCGGATCTCCGCCGGATTTGCTTCACCCCCCGCCGGGCTGCCGCTTCCACCCGCGCTGCCTGCACGTGCAGAAGCGCTGTCACGCAGAGCTCCCGCAGCTGTTCACCCTCAGCGGTAGCCATAGAGCTGCCTGTCACCTGCTCAGTCAGGTTTGATGCCACGCGGAACTATTCGATGTCTACGCCCCCTCCCCTGCTCGAACTCAGAGGCCTCTCCAAGACCTTCACGAAACGCCGCGGCCTCAGCGTTCAGCGTGTCCACGCGCTACGGGAAGTCAGCCTCAGCGTTCACCCCGGCGAGATCGTCGCGCTGGTCGGTGAGAGCGGCAGCGGCAAGAGTACCGCGCTCCGGCTAGTCGCCCGGCTCACGGAACCTACTACCGGGGAGCTGCTGTTCGACGGCCGACGTGTTCCGCTGCAGCGGCGACCGAACGCCGACTATCGACGGCAAGTGCAGTTGATCTTTCAGGACCCGTTCGCCTCGCTGAATCCGGTACACCGGCTCGGCTATCACGTGGAGCGACCCTTGCTGCGTCACACGCGCCTCAGCCGGCTAGAAGTTGAACGACGCGTGCTCGAGCTATTCGACCAGGTGGGCCTCAGCCCCGCCAAAGAGTTTGCCAAGCGCTATCCGCATCAGGCTTCTGGCGGCCAGCGTCAGCGCGTGGCCATCGCCCGTGCCCTCGCGGTCAACCCCGCTTGATCCTCGCGGATGAGCCCACGAGCATGCTCGACGTGTCGATTCGCGTTGGCATCTTGAACCTGATGAAGGCGCTCAAGCAGGAGCGTAACATCGGGTTTTTGTACATCACCCACGACCTCGCCAGCGCGCGCTACATCGCGGACCGCACCTTGGTGCTCTACGCTGGGCAGGTCGTCGAAGAGGCGAGCAGCGTGGAGCTGATGCGGGAACCGCTGCACCCGTACACGCGCCTCCTGTTGAGCGCCGTGCCTCGACCAGGCGGCAACATCCTCTCACCCTGGCGGCAAAGAGCGGTACCCCGAACATCCGTGAGCCCGGCGCTGGCTGTTCATTCGCTTCTCGCTGCCCGGACGCGGTTCAGCGCTGCCGAGAGGTAACGCCTCAGCTGGCGCCGGTGGGCGCTGGTCGCAGCGCTCGCTGTCACTTGATCGAGAGCACGCGCTTGGTGCGTGCGCCCCGAACCAGCGGGCACCTCGAGGCGGCACCGTTGGCGGTTGCGCGCTAGGACGTCAACCGCCGGCGAACGCGATGACCACCTGAGCCACGGAGCTGTGTTGCTCGAACAGGTCCGCCGCAGCCTCCGCGTCGATGGGCACGCCGATTTCGTGGGCGAGCACCATCAGGCCTTCCACGTCTTCGGGGAGGCTCGCGAGCGCGTCCCAGGCGGCGATGGGCTGAGCCAGCACCTTGGCCAGGGCAACGGATGCTGCAGCCGGAACCTGGCTGTTCGGGCGATGGTGCTCACTCAGCGCAATCTTGAGATCAGGGATCGGCAGCTTGCGTGAAATGACGAGTCCAGCGCGTTCGTGATAGCGGGCCGCAGCCTTGAGCTTCACGGCTGGACCCAGCTTGAGCCCCTCTTCGCGCTCATAGCGGTCCAGGAGCTGCAGCACGACTGGCCAGCCCACGTCGTGCAAGAGCCCACACACGAACGCCGTGCCGCGGTCGATGCCCTGCTTGGCAGCGACGTGCCGGGCGTAAAAGGCGGTCGCGACGGAGTGGCGGTACAGCTCGCGCATCAGCCCCGCGAACTCCCCCGCGGTGAAGACGTTGTCCTTGCAGGCCACGACCAGCGCGATGTCTCGAATCCGCACGGAACCTAGCTGGGCCACCGCGCGGTCGATGGTCGTGATGGCAACCCGCGCGCCGAACGCAGCCGAGTTGGCCAGGCGGAGCACCTCCGCGGTCAGGGACGGATCGAGGGCAAGCTCCGACGCGATCTGACGCAGATCGCTGTCGGGGTCGAGGCTCAGCTGGAGCAAGCGACTCGCGACCGCCTCCAGCACGGGTACCTGGATTTGTCCGAGATCGAGGGTGTCCTCGAGCCACTCCTCGACGTCAGTCGGCAGCGGGTCGCCCTCGGATTGGGCCACCTGGAGGGCCAGCAGCGGTTCACGGACGAACGCGGGGGCGACGGAGGGCACGAAGGTCGAGTGCATGCACTCCATAACGGCGGTTCCCAGGAACCCTGAACGCATTCAGTGGGTTTGCCCCTGGTTGCCCAGGATGTTGGGCTGGTTCGACACCACGACCCCAGCATGTTGCGCTCAGCTGATTTTTGCCGGACTTGCCCCACTTTCTTGCGTGATTCCGAAGAGATTCGGCATCGACAAAGGCGAAGGTTTGGGGTTACCTGCCCCTTCCCCTGGCCGTCTGCGCAGGGAACGGGCGGTCAGCTCCGCCCCAGGACACCCCGAAAAGCGGGTGCGAAGCAGCCTTGATCAGTTCAGCGAGCGTCCAATCCCAGCAGCCCACCGAGGCCCGCGCTCCCGAAGCCCGGGCGCCCCAGCGCGCCCCGGCCTTCGTGCCGGAGCTCTACATCTACACCGAGGCCATGATGGTCGAGGGCCCCAGCAGCGGGCGTGGCAAGCGCCCGAAGGACGTGGACCTGCCAGTGATGAAGCTGCGCTTCAACTACGGCGGTATCCAGGTGCGCCCCGAGGGCGACGGGGATCTCGACGATCTCGACTTCGACTTCGATCTGGATGGAGAGCTGGCGACCGGACCCAAGTCCGACGTGGTGGATCGTGACCGCGCCGCAGAGGCCCGAGCCCAGTGCATGCTGGAGACCTTCGGCGCAGTCGACCTGAGCTGCGTCGAGGATGTGATCCCGCCGTTTGGATCAGAGGCTGACTATCTGGTCCAGTCCAGCAACAACGCGCACTCGCAGTGCTCCTTCATGGCGCACGCCGTGCCGCAGCTGCGCAAGCTCGGCTGGCGCGTCGAGATCCACAAGGACTTCCCCTACCAGATCGTTGAGGGCCACGTGCCGTGGTACGCCGACGTCGACCAACCCGACGACGACGCACCGGGCTGGTTCAGCCTCGAGCTCGGGGTCGAAGTGTCCGGCGAGCGCGTCAACCTGCTCCCGGCGCTGGTCGAGCTGCTCGACTTCTGCCCCGACTCCGAGAGCCTGGACGCGCTGCTCAAGCTGCCCGCACGCTACCGGGCGATCCCGGTTGGGCCGAATCGCTACCTGCCAATCCAGCCCGAGCGCCTGAAGCACTTGCTCAGCGTCTTGCTCGACCTGTATCGCGGCGGAAACAAGGGCGAAGGCGGCGTGATCGAGTTCGATCCTGGCGCCGTGGGCTGCCTCACCCAGCTCGAAGACGCCATGGGCGAGGCCGGCACGCAGCTGAAGTGGACCGGCGCCCAGGACGTGGTGGAGCGCGCTCGCGCGCTGAATCGCGCTCCGAGCTTCGTGTCCGAGCCGGTCAGCCTCAAGGCGACGCTCCGCCCCTATCAGCACGAAGGGCTGACCTGGATGCAGCACCTGCGGGAGCACGGCGCCTGCGGGGTGCTCGCGGACGACATGGGCCTCGGCAAGACGCTGCAGACCATCGCCCACATCACCAAGGAAAAAGAAGAGCACCGCACGGATCTGCCGAGCCTCATCCTGGTGCCCACGAGTCTGATCGGTAACTGGCAGCGCGAGACGAAGAAGTTCGCGCCGCACCTGAAGATCTGCGTGCTGCACGGCCCCAAGCGCCACGAACGCTTCGGGCGCATCAGCAAGGCCGACGTGGTGCTGACCACGTACCCGCTCCTGGTGCGCGACATCGAGCGCTTCGAGGAGATGGAGTTCCACTACGTGATTCTGGATGAGGCTCAGGCCATCAAGAACCCGCGTAGTCAGATCGCGCGCACCGTGCGCCGCCTCAACTCTCGTCACCGTCTCTGCCTCACGGGTACCCCGGTAGAAAACAACCTCGAAGAGCTGTGGTCGCTGTTCGACTTCCTGATGCCCGGTCTACTGGGCGAAGCCGCGCGTTTCCGTGCGGCATTCCGTATCCCGATTGTGCGCGAGGGCAACGACGCTCGCCTCGAGGCGCTGCGCCGCAGAGTCTCCCCGTTCATCTTGCGGCGCGTGAAAGAGAGCGTCGCCACAGAGCTACCTCCAAAGACCGAGCTGGTGCGCCCCGTGGAAATTCACGGCGATCAACGCGAGCTCTACGAGGCCATCCGCGTGGCGGCCCACGACGACGTGCGCAAGGCGATCCGCAAGAAGGGCTTCGCCGCGTCCACCGTGGCCATCCTGGATGCGTTGATGCAGCTCAGGCAGGTCTGCTGCGATCCGCGGCTGGTCCACGTCGCAGGTGCATCGGAGTGCCGAGGCAACGCGAAGTTCGAGATGTTCTTCGAGCTCTTGACGACCCACCTCGAGCAGGGGCGGCGCGTGCTGGTGTTCAGTCAGTTCACCCGCATGCTCGCGTTGATCTCCCAGGAGCTCGGCAAGCGGAACCGGGGGCACGTGGTGCTGACTGGCGGCACCGCGGATCGTCAAGGCCTGGTGGATCGCTTCGAAGCCGGGGAGGTCGACGTCTTCCTGATCAGCCTCAAGGCAGGCGGCACCGGCCTCAACCTGACCAGCGCAGACACCGTGATCCACTACGATCCGTGGTGGAACGCCGCAGCTCAAGCCCAGGCGACGGACCGCGCCTACCGCATTGGACAGAAGCGCCCGGTGTTCGTTTACAACTTGATCGTGAGCGGTAGCGTCGAGGAGCGCATGCTCCACCTTCAGCGTCGCAAGCGGCACCTCGCGGATACGCTGCTCGGCGCCGGCACCGCCGCCCCCAAGGGCATCAGCGAGGAGGACATCGACAGCCTCCTCGCGCCCCTGGACGAGAACGAAGACGCCTGAAACCTCGCGCGCCCGGCTCTCTGCCAAGGGGAACCACCAAGTTTTTTTGGGGGTGAGGGAGCGCCTTGGCGTCCTTGGTGGTCAATCCTCGCGCTGCTCAGCGGGTCCGGGTCACTTTAGACAGACCGCGGGGCGTGTCGGGGTCCAGGCCCTTCGCCACCGCCAAGGCGTGCGCAAACTGCTGGCCAGGCACGACGCTGACAATCGGACTCGCCCACTCCGCGACTCCGCGCGGAAGCTTGAGACTCGCGTGGCCGCCGCGGCAGAGATCGGCGTCATCGCTGAGAACGATCACCCGCGCCTTGCGTTGCCTGAGCAGTTCCACGAGCTCGCTGGCTCCGGCCAGCGCCTGGCCGCTGGGGGCGATCACCAGGCAGGGAAATCCTTCGTCGACCATGGCCACGGGGCCGTGCAGGAGATCCGCCACGGAGTACGGCTCGGCCACGACGTAGCTGGTCTCCTTGATCTTGAGGGCGACCTCGAACGCGGTGCAGTAGTTGAAGCCGCGACCGAGCACCAGGAACTGGCTCGAGTCCGCAAGTTCCTGCGCCAACGACTCGAGGTGTTGGTTCTTGCTGATCGCGGTCCGCACCGCGCCGGGCACCGTCTCGAGCGCTTCCCAGTTCGTCTGCCTGCCGCTCAGGGCAGCGCTCAGCATGGCGAGCGCGAGCAGCTCTCCGGTGTAGGTCTTGGTCGCGGCGACCGACTTCTCTTCCCCCACGGAAAGTGGGATGCAGGAGTCAGCGCTCAGCGCCAAAGGTGAACTCGGGTCGTTGGTGATCGCCAGGGTGGCGCCACCCTGACGTCGGGCTTCTTCGACCCACGAAACGATGTCGGGGGACTGGCCTGACTGGCTGATGCCAATCGTGAGCGCACGCCGCATATCCGGGGGCGCGTCGTACAGCGTGCAGAGCGACGGCGCAGCCAGGCCGACACCCAGGCGGTTGTGGGCTCCAAACAGGTACTGGGCGTAGCGAGCCGCGTTGTCCGACGTGCCGCGCGCAGCGATCACGACCCAGCTGGGTTGAAAGGCGCGAATGCGCCGCGCCGCCTCCATCGCCGCGGGGCGCCCAAGCTCGAGCAGCCTCGCCAGCGTCTTGGGTTGTTCTTCGATCTCACTCAGCAGTTGGCTCATCTCAGTTTTCCTCGAGGGACGCGGCTGCAAGAAATGAACCGTTTCCGTGGGCAATCGGCTCGCGGGCTGGTTCAAGCTCCCCGGGGTAGCCTGACATCCGCCTCGGAGCGGATCCGGTGGATCCGAGGGATCCCTCGGATCCGCCCCCCGATCGTGTCCATTGCGTTCAGAACCAATGCTCATTCTCGAAAGCGCGGGGATTTGCCTACCCCGGCACCCGCACTTTGTTGCTGGCACAGGGCGTGCTGAGTCCTGAGCGATGCCGCTAAGGCCTGGGATCTCCAACGGTAACTTCTGGAATACTCCGTCGACGCTGAAATGCTTCGAGGGCGTTCAGTCACGAGTGTTGAGCGCCGCGTTCGCTGCGCTGCTGATGCTGGCGGGCTGTGACGTCGGTGATTCCGCTTCGTCCAACGCTGAAGGCGGCGCTGGCGGCTCCGGAAACGGCGCCAGTGGCGGTTCGACTCAAGGCGGCTCGACTCAGGGCGGCTCGAATCAAGGCGGCTCGAATCAAGGCGGTTCCACTCAAGGCGGTTCGACTCAAGGCGGCTCCGGTGGAGCACCCGAGCTGGGCTGTGCCACGACGGGTGACGCCGCACAGCCCTTCGGCAACCACGAGCAAGCGTACACCGCGGGCAGCATCGTCCCCAGCCACAAGAGTCAAGCGGAGCTCGACCAGGCGGTGCGCGACTATTATTCCGCATGGAAAGAACGCTACCTCGAGTCAGGCTGCGGCGACGCGCGCGCTTACGTGAACGTGCACAACAATGGGCTCACGGTGAGCGAGGCCCACGGCTACGGCATGCTGATCGCTGCCTTCATGGCGGGAGCGGACCCAGGCGCGCGAAGCACCTTCGACGGCCTGTTTCGCTACTTCAAGGATCACCCGAGCTCCGGCGACGGGCGGCTCATGGCCTGGAAGCAGGGCCCAAGCTGCTCCAACGTGGATGGCTCAGACAGCGCGACCGACGGTGATCTCGACATCGCGTACGCGCTCTTGCTGGCTGACAAGCAGTGGGGCTCGGGCGGCGACATCGACTACCACGCAGAAGCGCTGAACGTGATCGGCGGCATCCGTGCTGCGGAGATCAGCCCCGGGGGCTATCTCAAGCTTGGCGACTGGGTGGACAGCGGCGACTACGCGAACGCCACGCGCTCGAGCGACGTGATGCCAGGCCACTTCGCGAGCTTCGCCGCAGCAAGCAACGACGGCAGCTGGACCACCCTGCTCGAGCAGTCCCTCGACATGTTCACGAGCCTGCAGGCAAACCACGCGGCAACGAGCGGACTCCTGCCCGACTTCATCCAGAGCCCGTACGCCTCACCTGCTCCCGTCGACCCGTACTTCCTGGAGAACGCCGCGGACGGCGCCTACGGCTACAACGCTTGCCGCGTGCCGTGGCGCATCGGCGCCTACTGGCTGACGAGCGGTGATGCGCGAGCGAAGCAGATCCTCGACAAGCAAAACGCCTTCATCCGCAGCGCCACCGGCGGTGACCCGTGGTCCATCGCTGCAGGTTACGAGCTGAGCGGGCAGCCGTTGCCAAACTCCAGTTACAGCTCGCTCGCCTACATCGCGCCGTTTGGCGTGGGCGCGATGAGCGACGCCGGAAACCAGAACTGGCTGAACCAGCTTTGGGACACCGTGATCACCATGGGCCTGGCCGACGAGTACTACGGCGACACGCTCAAGCTCTTGAGCCTGATCGCGATGAGCGGCAACTGGTGGACTCCCGCCGCCGCGCCGTGTCCGAACAACTGATTTCTCAAGCCTGAACGCTTCCCTAAGGAACCAAACTGCGTGCTTCACTTCTCCTCTCCCCCAACCCCTGCCGCGGCGAAACCCATCGAACTCGATGGTGCCGCGGCGCACGCATGGTTCTGAGGCTTTCCCCCGTAAGAAACTCGCAAGGAGCTAGACTATGAACACCGCTGCCCTACTCACACCGCCCCCGCCGCCGTTCGACGTCGCCCCGATCTCGGAGAGCATGGTGCGAGCGATCCGTCCCCCCTGGCAGCGTCAGCTGACGATCTTCTACGCGCTGCAGAACGTGATCAGCCGGCGGCCGCAGCTGCCACTGTACGTGATCCAGTGGGACGGCGAGCGCGGCCTCGAGTGGATGGAACTCGGAGTGCCGTCGGACAACCTGAAGCCGTTCCACTTCGAGATCTTCTACGGCAAGGAGTCGAAGCGCGATCAGTACTACCTCGAGTGCCTGCGCCGAGCGAAGCTCGCCCAGAGCCTGGTGGTCGAAGAGCTCTTCGGTTTTGCGGATCTGTTCCTACCCATCCAGGCCGACGACAGCGGACAGACGTTCCTCTACGCGGGTCAGTTCCTGACGAAAGAGCCCGAATGGGACTGGCTCGCGGAGAGCTGGCGTCAGCTGACGGGGCGCGAGCCCACCAGCGCCAACGCTGACTTCGTGCGCTTCGTGCGCATGGCGCTCAGCCTGCCGGTGCTCTCGGCGGAGCTCTTGAGCGGCCTCGAGCGCTTCCTCGGCTTCTACGCGGCGTTTCTCACCGCGGAACCGGGCAGCCTCGACATCCAGCAGGACGTCGACGAGCTGAACAGCACCGTCTTCGACAAGCTGTGGCCCATCGATGTGTGGGTGGAGAGCGCGATCAGCGCCGACAAGTTCCACATGACGCCCTGGTACTACGAGGGGCAGCTGACGGACTGGCTCAAGGAAGGCATCGGCATCCAGCGCCTTCCCACGACTGCCATGACGCTGATGCCCCTCGAGGCGCGCGTCGAGCCGATGGATCCCGTCCGGGCGATGATTCGCAATGCCCGCATTCAGCGCGCGCTGATCGCCTACGTGCGCGAGTGGCCGGAGACCGCAGCGGTTCCGCTGAGTGACTATGGGGTGTCGTTCATCACCTCACCGCTGCGGGGCAAGAGCGACGTGCGCCAGCGCCTCGAGCTGCGGGAGCGCGCGGAGCGCCTGCAGCAGCTCGTTTACAAGCAGTTTGGTCTGCGCTCCGTGGTCGGCATCGGCCGCTCACTGCCCGCAGGTTCGTCGCTCTACGAGTCGCACCGTCAGGCGGTGCTGGCGCTCCACCTCTGCCTGCAGCTCGAGCAAGACGTGCTGTTCCACGAGGATCACTACGGGCGCGAGCAAGTGACGTACAGCCAGCTCCAGGACGCCGCGACCGATCTCTCCGAGGCCTTCGGTCGCCAGCGCGAGACCGAGATCAAGGTCGCCGCGGATCGCTACGTGCGCCTCGTGCTGATCCACAGCGACGAGCGCATCGAGGTGGTGCGCTCGCAGTTCCTCGCGATGCTGTTCCAGCTGTTCGGCGCGATTCAGCGCCGCCACCCGATGCGTCAGGAAGCGCGAGATCGTTTCGCCGCGGATCTAACTCGCCGCGTGGAAGAAGCCACCACCGCCAGCGAGATCATCGACACCTTCAAGGCGGCCCTCGAGCGCCTGGCGTTCGTCTCCCAAAAGTCCCTCGAGGGACCCAAGGTGATGCGCCTCGAAGCGACGCTGCAGTACCTGAAGGAGAACTTCGCCGAGCAGCTGCGGTTGCCCGACGTGGCGCGCAAAGCTGGGTTCAGCGTGCCGGCGTTCAGCCGCGTGTTCAAGCAGGCGACGGGGACGTCTTTCCTCGCCTACGTGCGTGCGGTGCGCGTCGAGCACGCCAAGCGCCTGCTCGCCACGACGCCGCTCACCACTGAGCAGATCGCCCAGGCCTCGGGCTTCCAGTCGCAGCACCACCTGATCCGCTCCTTCAAGAAGGTCACCGGGGACACGCCCGGCGCCTACCGCAAGGGCAGCGGCGCCTGATCCTTCCGGAACTGATCCTCACGGAACTGCTCGCAACACGAAACGGCGCACCCCAGAAAGGTGCGCCGTTTGTCGTTTGCCGCCCTCGAGCCGCCAACTACCTACTCGGCGCTGGCCGTCTCGATCAGGTCCGGCAGCTGGAGCGGAGGCAGCGAGCGGGCCGAGTGCACGACCCTAGCCGGCACATTGAAGCCAGAGACTTCAACCGCCAGGGGCGCCGCCACGGAGGTGGATCCGCTGACGACACGCTCCTCACCGGGGCGGAGCGTGACGTAGTTGTCCTCCCAGAGCACGGGGAGCACGTCCGAGCCGTCGGCGTCACACAGCCTGACCTCCACGAAGAAGGCGATGCGAGGCCCTGGGTTCTTCAGCTTCACGTCGAAGCGCTGAACGCCCGGTTCTCGCCGCACGCGCAAGTCCGCTGAGAAGTCGCTGGCCTCCGCCAGGCGGCTCAGCGCACGCAAGTTCGCGAAGCGCTTGACCGGGGTGTAGTACCAGGTGCCATTCGGAAAGTCGATGTCGTCAGCTTCCGCGGGGAGCCAGTACCAGTTGCGGCTCACGGACTGGCCCGCTGCCAGGAGCTCGAGATCGAGGAACACGACGCCTCCAGGAGTGAGCCCCAGCGTCTCATGGCTCGGGAGCTCGAGCACCCGTAGCGACCCGTCAGGTCCAACGCTCACGCGCTCTGCAGCTGAGAAACGCAGCTCGCCCCCTGGACCATAGATCCGCACCAAGAGCTCGAGATCTTCTACTGCGTGGCGATAGTCGCTGGTCACCCAGATGGCGTGATCGTCATAGCCATAGAGCACGTGGAGGGGCTCAGACCCGCGCTGGGTGCCGAAGAAGCCGCCCGCCGGACGCAGGTAGTAGTCGTAGAGGTGCCAGATCAGGCTCGGCCAGGCGTTGTTGAGCATCCACTGCACGACCCCGGTCGCGCGGTATTTGTTCCGGGCGTAGGCCTCGAACATCGCTCGCTGACCTTCGTACGTCAAAAGCTGCGCTTTGCGCGCGAAATCGGCGATGCCGGTGGGCTCGCCGAGGCGCTCCCGCGTTGCCTCGAGGAACAAGTCGAGGTTGTGAAACTCCTGGCCTCCGCAGTGAAACTTCCAGGTGTCATCCGGCGGCCAGTGGTTCTGCGCCGGGAGCATGCGTTGCAGGCTCTGCAGCGGCGGCACCGCGACCCCTGGACAGATCTCGCTGGCAAATCCGAACGCGCCACCGCGGTCCTGGTCCGTGAGCCAGTAATTCGGCGGCACGTATTCATACGGGCCCACCATCTTGATCCCGCTGGGGCCAGTGACCGGTGTCGGCTTGTTCGCGGCGGAAGACTGCTTGCAGTTCGGCCACGCCTCGGCGTCGAACACCTCGAGGTAGCTTTGCTCGACCCGCGGCGGCGGTGGAAAGTCGCTGCCGTACCACCAGCTGAGCATGCACGGGTGATGCGCGACCCGTCGCAGCTGACTCCGCAGGCTCTCTGCGGCGACGCTGTAGTCTTCTGCTTTCCAGTTGTCCCACTTCTCCCAGTGGTCACAGCAGCACCAGCCCGCGATCACCAGGAGCCCCAGCTCATCACAGCGCTCGAGGAAGCGCCCGCGCTCCAGCATGCCTTCGAAGCGGATGGTGTTGAGGTTCATCGCCACGACGTACTCGATCTGGCGCTGATCTCGCTCCCAGTCGGGCCGCAAGAACAGATCCGTCGCCCAGCCCGCCCCACGGATCACGAGCGCCTCGCCGTTGATGCGGAACAGCGTGTGCTCGTCAGGGGTCAGCTCGCTCGTTACCTCGCGGATCCCAAATCGAGCTTGGCAGCGGTCGCTCAGGCAACCTTGCAGGCTCGCGGTCACTTCCAGCTCAAAGAGCGGCTGCTCCCCCATCACCCGCGGCCACCACAGCGGCGGATCATCGAGCTCGAGCGACGGGTGCGCATCGGCGCGCCAAACGACTTGCTTGCACTCGCCGGCCCCGAGCTCCACCTCGTTGTCCAGCACGATCCCGAGCGCGGCGATGTCCGCTCGGACCTGGACGCGCTCGGTCTCGCCGCTCAGGTTGTGGAGCTCGGTCAGGACCTCGAGCCGCGCCTGAGATCCGCCCTCGCCGCGCAGGACTCGGCTCTTCACCAGCGCGCGCGTGACCTGCACCGCCCCAACGCCGCGCAGCCACACCTCGCGCCAGAGACCGAGGTTCTTGTCTGGCGGAGAAGGGTTCCAGTCCACCCACGTGATCGCGAGATCGTCCTTGTTTGGAGCCCGAACGGAGATCGCGAGCACGTTCGGCGCGTCCCGTCGCACGTAGTCGGTGATATCGAGCACGAAGTCGCGGTACGCGCCCACCAGCGTGTGTTCATCAGCCACGAGCTCGCCGTTGATCCACACGGCACCGCGATAGTTGAGGCCATCAAGCCCAAGGAGCACGCGTTCCCCGAGCTCAGGCGGCGTCTCGAACGTCGTGCGGTACCACCAGCGCACGGCGAACGGGCTGTCCTCTGGCATGTCATGGTTCGAGAAATTGACCGCCGGTGGTCCTTGCCCCGGAACGTCGAGCAGGCGCTTGCCGACGAACGGCTCTGGGTACACCCCGGCTTCCACGAGCGCCCCGACCACCGTGCAAGGCACGCTGACTTCCAGCCATCCCGCTTCCTTGCGGATCAGCTCTTCGGTGCTCGCACCAAGGCCAGTGCTCAGTTCTCGGCCATCTCGACCCACGCGCGCGCTGGAGCCCAGATGCCAACCTGCGTTGAGGTCGATCCGATGGTTCACGTTGTTCTCGTATTGCTTGGGTGAGTTCGCTAACGCGGCGCTTGCATCGCGCTCGCGACGAGCACCAGGTTCGCGTTGTAGTAGATGTCGGGCTCGGTGACGGACCACCAGCCGTTGCCCCACTCGCCCTCGGGCTCGAAGCCGCCGTCCCACAGATCGCTTTGCTCGGAGTGCCACAGCGTGCCCGCCGGCAGCCCCGAGCGCAGCGGCTTCGGGTTCTCCCACAAGATGGCCTTGGCCGGCGCGTTCGGTGCCAGCACCTTCATCTCCATCGCGTTGGGCCCCCCGATCAGGTAGCCGGGCGGCGGCTGCTTCTGGGTGCCCCACTCGACGTGGTACATGCGCTCTGGAGCTTTGCCGATGCGGGTCACCATCGAGTAGGCGTTGGGGTTCCGCCCGAGCACCCAGTGCCACTGGTCCCGCGCAGCTTGCTTCGCCCAGGTTGCCTCGGGGAACAGCTGACTGACCTCGAGCAGCACGTGGGCCTTCTCGAGCAGGTTCGAGTTGTGGCCCCAGTAGTAGCCGTCGAGCTCCGTCGCGCAGCGGTAGCCGTCCTTGGTCTCGACGCGGGCGCGGAGGCTCTGGGCAGCGGCTAGCAGGCGCTTTTTGGCTTCTTCACGCACATCGCTCGGGGTCTTGTCGTCCTTCGCCAGGGTGATCAGCGCCCAGCGGCTCAGGTTGCCCCAGGCACCGTCGAGCAGCTCGTCTGCCTTGGCCTCCGTCGAGACCTTGAGCCAGTGCTTGACCTGATCCAGCGCCTTCGGCACACGCAGGTTGCGCCACACCTCTGCAGCCGCGAGGAAACGCGCGCCGTGGTCGGTCTTGAACTCGGGCCCATCATCCCAGAGGGGCTGCTCGCTGCCCTTGGTGTCTACCATCACCCGCTCCGGGTGCTGCTCGAGCCACGCCCAGGCGCGGCGAGACGCGGCCTCCGCCCGCTTGGCGAAGGCCGGATCCCAGCGCTGAAACACGCGAGACGCCAGCGCCAATACGGCCGCGCCCTTGGCGGTGCTCGCGCTGCCCACGCCGCCGATCCAGCGCGGCTTCTTCTCCTTGTCGGCGGGCCCCGCCTCGGACCAGTCGAACACCGCTTCGCGGTGCCGGAAGGCGCCGCTCGGATCTTGCACGCTGAGCACCCAGATCAGGCCGTAACGCGCTTCGTCCAGGATGTCGGGGATCCCATCGCCGCTCTCGGGGATGTTCTCCGCCTTGTCGGCGAAGTGCTCGGGGTGAGAGTCGTACGCCATCAAGAGCGCCTGGGCGGTCGGCGCTGTGGAGGGCACGTACATCTCGAAATTCCCGGCGTCGTGCCAGCCGCCTTCGACCTTCCAGTGGTGCTTCTTGGCTGGATAGTCGTTGTAGTCCCACGCCGTATCCGCGTGGGTATGGCACGCCGTCTCGCGGGTGTAGCTGGTGCCCTCCCACTCGGCGAACGGCGCCTTCAAGGCGGTGCGACAACGCTGAAAGTAGAAGTGCTTCAGCCCGGCGATCAGGGACTTGTGATAGACGTCGGTCGCGATCTCGAAGGGGAAGCTCTTGGCGCCGCTCTTGTCTTGCAGGGTGTACTTGCCAGGCGTCTTGAACTCGCTGAAGTCGACTTGCCAGACGGGATCTTTGCTGGCGGCGTCGACGCCACGAGCGCTCACGTTTGCCGCGGGGATCGCGTACGCCGTGTCTCCCGCTGCGTTGACCACGCGGGGTTCTTGAGGTTCGACGTTGAACACCGCGACCTTGGACCACTCCGGGGGGTAGCCCACGGTGTCCACCTTGATCGCCGGCACGTTCTTGCCCGGCATCGCCGGAGCCGCCACGGGCGTCTGCTTGGCGGCGCCCGGCTCCTGCCCAACGATCACCGCATCGCCGCTGGTGTCCGCCACGGAGTCGCCGTCTTGGGCTGGCTGACCTAGATGACAGCTGGCTGTGGCGCAGCCCGAGCCAATGAGCAGCGTGCCTAACCCCAAAATCCTGGAAATCCGTCGAAGCTTCATCGGGGCACCGTTTCGCAGTGGCAGGTATTATCCGCACGGATCACGCAGGTCTCGCTGCCAACGCAGCCGGCGCAGCCGCCTTGAGGGTCCGCCTGGCAAGGTAGCGTCTCGGTCCAGTAGGCGGTCAGGCTGCCATCTTCGAAGTCCTGATACGGAAGCCAGAAGGGCGGATACGACGGATCGCCGCTGCCCACCTTGGAGACATCCACCGCGAACATCCAGAGCTGCGTCTCGTCCGAGGCGAGGAAGCCGTAGTCCGCTCGAGTGTTGAAGGAGATGAAGAACAGCTGATCGCCGGCTTGAGAGAACGGCGCGAACTTGGGCCAGGAAGTCTTCTTGCCCAGCCCCGACGCCGCTTCACTGGGCGAATACAGCGTGCCGCGGGTGAGCTCGATGCAGTCGCTGCCTGGGCAGGTGTACGGGCCACCGGCGGTCCTTACCATGCGGATCAAGCCGTTGGGTGTAGCCTCGGAGGTGGTCTCGAAGTCGTTGCTGCCGCGAGTAGCAGACATGAACGCGAGCCACTTTCCGTCGGGAGACCACGTCGGGTAGTAGTGGAAATCGTTGCCCGACTGAGGCACCAGTACCTTGGGCGCTGACAGCACGCCGCCGCTGAAGCCTAGGATCGCGATCCCCGAGCGGCAGGTGTCGCTGGTCCACACACAGCCGAACTGATCCGTGTCCCCCGTCGCGTCCGCCAGGGTGACGGCAATGGCATTCCCGTCAGGGCTCCACTCGGGCAAAATCGGCAGCTTTTCGGCGCCAAACAGCGGATCACCGAGGTCCCAGCGCTGAATCGTGGTGCCGGTCTTGGTCTCTCGCAGCTCGAAATAGGGCGGCCATCCACTGACATCCACGCCGTTGATCGCTGCCATGCTTCCGTCGGGAGACAAGGCTACGTTGTGGCCGAAGTAGTTCGTCGGGCCTTGGGTGTTTCCACCACTGAACTCGCCCGTTGGGAACGGCGTTGGGCCTTCGGGGGGTCTGACGTAGGGGGTCGTCGGGTCGTCGGTGGGCGCCGTCTGGATGGCCGCGATGTCTTCTCCCTGCTCGGGTGCCACGGCGAAGGCGATGGTCTTGCCATCGCGGCTCACGCTGTGACACGCCACGCAGGCGTAGTCGTTGGTGGCGGAGTTCGGGATGATGTAGTCCACCGCCTCGTGGGAGCCGAAGGTCGCGCGCTTGATGGTGCGGTTCTTCGACGCCCAGTAGTAGAGCGCCCCCGCGACTGGTCCAGGTGAGAACTCGAGGGCAGTCTGCGCCGACTCCGTCACGACACCGCCTTGACCGTCGCTACCGAGCAAACGCACCGTGAACGGCTGCCCCGCGAAGCGTTGCCCGAGGGTCAGCCACTCGTTGCGCGGCATGTCGATCACGCACTGCGAGTCCGTGCACGGCACATAGAAGTGGTACTCCGCGTCGGCGCTCGAGACATCGATGCGGAACACCGTGTTCTGGGCGCTGCCTTGGCTGAAATGGAACGCGATCTGCCCGAGGTTCATCGGGTGCATCGACTCCGCCAGGGGGTACACCAAAGCGGCTGCGCCGTCAGCAGTCGTTGCCCCAGAGAAACGCTCGCGGATGTCGTCAGGCAGTGACGGGTCCTTGTAGGCTCCAGTCGCTCCCGGGTCGTCGTACTCGAAGGCGGGACCGATGGGCTCGACGCTGCCGCCGCTGCCGCCGCTCCCCCCAAAGCCGCCGAAGTCCGAGCCGCCGCTGCCGCCGTTCGCCCCACTACCGCCTTGCCCGGAGCCACCGCTCTCCAGCGTGTTGCCGTCACCCCCTGCGCTGCAGCCGCCTGCAAAGCCCAGAGCCGCCCCCGCGCCGAGGGCGCAGGCGCTCCACAGCGCGGCGTCCAGCCAGCGCGTCAGCCGTGTCCTTTGCTGCTTCATCGCGCCTCCATCACGCAGCAAGGTACCAGGCGGAAACAACGCGAAATGGCGGTTTCCCGTCCCTTGTGATGTTCGTTTTGGCTTGTTTTGCGGCGCTCGGAAGCAGCAGATCCGGTGGCTTTGGATCCCAAGGATCGCGCTGATCCGGAGCACCCAGCAGGTTCCGTAACCGCCCTGACACCGTGAAAAACGCGCCACTGGACGCCGACCCGCCCGCGACTACGATTCGTGACCGTGATCGACGTCATCAATCCTGCCACCGACGAGCTCATCACCCAGCTGCCAGAGCCAGAATCGGGCCAAGTCGCTGCCGCCTTCAGTCGCGCCCAGGCCGCGCAGAAGAGCTGGCAAGCGACTCCGTATAGCGAGCGCGCCGCGTGCATTGCCCGCTTCGCGAAGCTGGTTGAAGAACACACCCCGGCGCTGGGGCTCACGACGACGCGGGAAATGGGTAAGCCCATCGCTCAGGCCGAGGGCGAGGTGAAGGCGCTGCAGGGTCGCATCAGCTTCTTCCTCGAGCGCACCGAAGCCGAGCTCGCCGACGAGCAGCTGCTCAGCGCGGATCAGGGCGGCACCGCCGAACGCATTCGCCACGAGCCCCTGGGCGTGGTCGGCAACATTTCCGCCTGGAATTATCCTTACTTCGTCGGTGGCAACGTCTTCTTGCCCGCGCTCTTGACCGGTAACGCGGTGCTCTACAAGCCTTCAGAGCTCGCGAGCATGACCGGCGAGTATCTGGGGCGCTTGCTCCACGAGGCAGGCATCCCCAAGGACGTCTTCCAGGTACTGGTTGGCGGCCCCAGCGTGGGCCAGGCGCTGCTCGATCAGCCTCTCGGCGCGATGTTCTTCACCGGCTCGAACGCAACTGGCGCCCGCATCGCGAGCGCCCTCGCCCCGCGCATGATCCGGTTCGCCCTCGAGCTCGGCGGCAAGGATCCGGTCTACCTCGCCGACGACATCGACCTCGAGCACGCCGCGGAGAACATGGCCGAAGGCGCCTTCTACAACACCGGGCAGAGCTGCTGCGCCGTCGAGCGCATCTACGTCCACGAGAGCCGCTACGAAGGGTTCCTCGAAGCGTTCGTCGCCGCCACGCAGAAACTCAAGCTCGGCGATCCCGAGGAGCGGGACACCTTCATCGGTCCCCTCGCCCGGCGTTCAGCAGCCATCAGCGATCTCCAGAAACAGGTGGACGAGGCCAAGCAGCGCGGCGCACGGATTTTGTTGGGGGGAGAGCGCGCCCCACGCGCCGGACACTACTACCAGCCCACCATCGTCGCCGACGCGCCGCAGGACTCCTTGATCATGCAGGCAGAGAGCTTCGGCCCCATCATCGGTGTGCGCGCCGTGAAAGACGACGCCGAAGCCATCCAGCTGATGAACGACACGACGTACGGCCTCACCGCCAGCGTCTACTCCAGGGACGAAGCCCGCGCCCTCAGGATCCTCGAGGAAGTGGACGCCGGCACCGGCTACTTCAACTGCTGCGACCGCGTGAGCCCGCGCCTACCGTGGACCGGCCGCCGCGGCTCCGGCATCGGCTGCACCTTGTCGACCTACGGCATCGAGGCATTTTTGAGGCCGAAGGCGCTGCATTTGCGGCCGGCGGCGTGGTGATACGGTTTGTGGCGA
>JAWKRD010000031.1:0-106618 GCA_041389805.1 Polyangiaceae bacterium
CAAGGCTTTGGTCGCCGCGCCGACTTCCGGCTCACCACCGAGCAGCAGCGCGACGTGCAGCAGCCGGTCGAGACTCGTCTGCTCGTTGAATTTCGCGACCGCCGGCAAGCAAATCGCGTTGGCCAGTCCATGGTGCAAGCCGCATTCGCTGGAGAGCGGATGCGCAAGCGAGTGACAGGCTCCGAGCCCCTTCTGGAACGCGACGGCGCCCATCATCGCCGCCTGGAGCATGCCGCCCCGCGCCTCGAGATCGCTGCCCTCCACCACCGCGCGGCGCAGGTACTTCTGCACCAGGTCGATGCCGGCCACCGCGATCGCGTCCGCCATGGGGTGTACACCCTTGGACAAGTACGCTTCCACGCAGTGGGTGAGCGCGTCAAAGCCCGTCGCAGCGGTGATCTTGGCGGGCAAGCCGACACTCAACTCCGGATCCAGAATCGCAACCCGGGGCAGCAACTGGGGCGCGAAGATCACCGTCTTGCGACCGGTCGACTCGAGGGTGACGACGCCGGAGCGCCCGACCTCACTGCCGGTGCCCGCGGTGGTAGGCAGCGCCAGCACCGCAGGCACGTCAGTCGGAATGAACTGCCCGCCGTCGATCGCGTCATCAAGCTCTTCGAACGGGCGCGATGTGGACACACGCACGGCGATCAGCTTCGCGCTGTCGATGGGTGAACCACCGCCCACGGCCACCAGGCCCTGAGCCTTGGCGTCCTGATACGCGAGGGCGCCCGCGCGGATATTCGCTTCCGTGGGGTTTCCCTCTACGCCGGTAAACGCAGCGTGGCGTACTCCGGCCTCATCGAGCGCGGCGCGCACGGGGTCGAGCAAGCCGGCTGCTTCCACGCCAGCGTCTGCGACGATCAACACACTGTCCAGGCCAAGCGCCTTGGCCTCGGTGCCAACCACCGCCGTCTCGCCAGCGCCAAAGATGATGCGGGTCGGGAAACTCCAAATGTGCGCCATAGTTCTTGCTCGTCTCCGGGTTGTCACCACCGCCTGGCGGCCTGAGGTCTCGCGTCCCTTAGCACACTCAGATGATCTCGAAGTAGCGCCTGAGCTCCCAGTCGCTTACCGCTTGCTCGTAGGCGCGACATTCCCAGTCGCGCGTTCTCACGTAGTGGTCCACGAACTCCTCGCCAAGCAGTCTGGGCGCAAGTTTGCTCTTGCTGAGCAGCGCTGTCGCCTCGCGCAACGTCGTCGGTAGCCGCTCGCCGTCCACTCCCGGATCACCAATCGACTCGGCCTGAAGTTCGAGTCCCTGCTCGACGCCGTACAGGCCGGCAGCGATGGACGCCGCAATCGCGATGTACGGGTTGATATCCGCCGCGGTCTGCCGATATTCCACCCGTTGAGCGCCCGACTCCCCCAGCCCCACGATGCGCAGCGCGCAGGTCCGGTTCTCGACGCCCCAGCTTGGGACCAACGGCGCCCACAAGCCCGGCACGTAGCGCTTGTAGCTATTCACCGTGGGCGAGTAGAGGGCCGTGAACTCACGCATCAACTTGAGCTGACCGGCCATGTAGCTCTTCATCACCTTGGACATGCTGCGCGCTGCCCGGGGGTCGAAGAACACGTTCTTGCCGTTCTGCACCAGGCTCTGATGCAGGTGACCACTGCAACCGGGCAGCTCTGCGTTCCACTTCGCCATGAAGGTAGCGACCAGGCCATGGCGACGCACCACTTCCTTCAGTGCCGTCTTGAACAGCGCCGCCTTGTCCGCAGCGCGCAGCGCGGTGTCCAGCTGCAAGGCTGCCTCATAAACCCCAGGCCCCGTTTCCGTATGAAAACCCTCCAGGGGGATCCCAAACGCACCGAGCTCGCGCAGCACACTCGCCATCAGCTCTGGGTCCTGCCCGGTGCGCAGCCAGCTGTAGCCAAACATGCCTGGATCCGCCGGCGTCATGCCGCGAAAGCCCTTTTCTTGAAGCGACTGCGGTGTCTCCTGAAACAGGAAGAACTCGAACTCCACGCCGACGAGCGGTTCGAACCCCAGGGCTTCGGCCTTCTGCACGACACGTCGCAACAGCGAACGCCCGCACCCCGGGTGCCCCTTGCCGTCTGAGCCGCGAAAATCGCCGAGCATGGCCACGACTCCAGGCTCCCATGGGATATCCCGGGCGGTGGTCGGATCGAGCAGCGTCAGCGCGTCGGGATACCCAGTGTGCCAGCCAGTCACCTTCGCGTTGTCGTAGAGCGTGTCTGTCGCATCCCACCCAAACACCACGTCGCAGAAGCCGAAGCCCTTCTTCAGCGCGCCCGCAAGTTTCTGCAGGGAAACATATTTCCACGCAGAATTCCGTCGATGTCAAAGGTCTCCAATCTTCGCGTGCTCAATCCCACGCTCTTTCAGCGCCGTCACGAAGGTTTCAGCCTCCTCGGCGCTCAGTCGTGGATCCGGATTGCGCCGCGGGTTCACCTTCGATGCGGCCTTGGTGTTCGTCCTCGCCATGCTCCCTCCAAGACGCGCGCAAGCTCCGCGCGTGGGGCACACCCTACTCGAATGACGCCCGTGTCGTCGCAGCCTCGCGATGCTTGTTTGGGGGAGAGGTGCGTCGAAACGCGCCTGGCCGCGGTGATGTGAGTCCGCTAGCGGCCGATCGCGTCGATCAGGCGGTCCACTGGGTAAGGCTTCGCGAGGAAACCCGACACCCGTGGGTGATCGCGCAGCTCCGACGGCACATCCTCCGCCGAGTAGCCGCTGGAGAGCAGCACCGGAAGCTCGATGCCCGCGGCGTCGAGGCCACGCAGCACCTCCAAGGCGGTCATCCCCGCCAAGTTCACGTCGAGCAGCATGAGACGAAACGCCTCCTGAGATGCGAGCTCGAGCGCCTTCGCGCCGTCGTTTGCGACCTTCGAGCGATATCCACGTTGCTCGAGCAATCCAGCGGTCAACATGGTCAACCGGGGCTCGTCGTCGCAGATCAGCACTGGCAATGAATCGCTCATTCTATTCCATATGGTTATACGTGGCCCGGCACGCCGCGCACGAATGCGCTGATGCGTTGCCCATCCGCCCTGGAGCTGAATGGGGCCGCCCAAATGGGCCAACGCAAACCCCTCACTGGAAATCCTAGTCCAACGTCCCTGCCTTGACTACCGCTCAAGACGGCGAACGCGTCACTCGAAGGACACCGAGAGCGATCCCAGCCAAGACGAGCAGCCCGGCGATCCAGCCGACCCGCACCGGGCCGACCGCCAACACCTCGCCCGTCTGCGAGGCGTAAAAGCCGTGTACGATTGACAGTACGATGCCTGCGATCACGAACAGTCCAGGCACCAGCAGTCGCTGACGCAGGGTCGGCTCCGCTCGATTGGGCGCCACCCGCAACGCTCGTGTGACAGCCGGATGCTGGCCGGAGATTGCGCTGCGGTTGCCCATCGACACTGGCGGCAAGGACTCGGACGGGGAAGCTGCAACGGCCGCTGGGCGGCTGCCGCTTTGACTGCTCGGGCGTGGTCCTGAAAGCGGCTCAGGCTGTGAGGACACCGGGGCCGACTCGTTGACCGCAGGCCAGTTCGCCCCACTCGCGCCGCTGCGCACAGCCGGCCGCTCCCCAGAGAGACTCCTGGGCGGCCGATCCGGGTTCACGGCTGGCCAGTTCGCGCCGCTTGGGCTGCGCACCGCCGGGCGCTCACCTTCCGGCAAATCTAGGTCGAAGCTCAACGGCCCAGCAGCCTTGGCGGCCGGCTGACGGGGAGCGGAGGCCGACGTGGGGACGGGAAGTGCGAGGTCTGGAATTTCGGCGGCTGGCTGAGTGGCTTGCTCGACGGGAGTCCCAGGACCAAGCCCCATGAACGACGGAGGGGGTGTACTCGATGGACGCTCGAGCTCGAGGCGCTCGCTCTCTGGAAAGCGAAAGCCCTCGGAGCGGGAGTCACGACGGAGACCCGTGCTGATCAGGTCGTGAAGGCCCACCGCGCCGAGCAGATCGTTCCAGAAGAGACCCGCGTCGGCGTAGCGGTGGCGCGGATCCACGGCCAGAGCGCGCTGGAACACCGCCTCCACTTCGTCACTGACCACGACCCCTTCACTTCTAGGTGTAGGTCGGCGTTGCTCGTCAAGTGCGGTCCCCATCATCGCCGCGTGATCGCCATCGATCACCGGCCGTGCTGTGAGGGACTCGACCAAAGTCAGCCCCAGACCCCAAACGTCAGTCCAGGGTCCAGTCTGCCCGTAACGCTTGGGCAGCCACTGCTCGGGAGCGCCGTACGCTGGCGTGAATGAGGCGACTCCGGCGTTGTTCTGGCTCGCGCGACCGGCAACTTGTGAAGCGACGCTCTTCGCCTTGCCAATACCGAAGTCCAGGATCTTGACGACATCCTCACCGGCGACACGGGCGAGGAAGATGTTCTCGGGCTTCAGGTCGCGGTGCACGATCGAAATCGGGCCTTCCGCCGAGGTGAAGTTGTGCGCCCGCTCCAACGCGCGAGCCACCGGTGTCAGCAGTCGCGCGAGTTTCTTCACGGAAAGGGGCGGGCGCCCTTCGCTCTTGCGCCGCCTGACCAGCGCTTCGAGCGTCTCGCCCTCGAGCCACTCGAGCGCCATGAACGGCACGAACGCCCCGCCAGGAGCGATCAGCGCATCGACGTGGAGTGGCCTCACGACCGTCGGGATGCTGGCGGAGAGTCGAAACAGAAGCTCGGCTTCTGCGCGAAACTGCTCGAGAAATAGCTCTTGCCCCGCGGCACCAAGCCCTTGGGGGATCTTGAGGCACTTCAACGCAACTGGAGCACGAAAGCCTGCGTGGTAGGCGCGGTAGACCACACCGAACCCGCCCTCAGCTACGGTCTCTTCCACGTGATAGGCGCCGGCAACGGTAGTGCCGAGTATGCCAAACACGTCTTCAGTCATCGTCTCGGTCTCGCCGTGGCGCCCAAAGGCCCTGCCTCCACGTCCCAGCTCCAAAGTTAGACCAAGCGCAGCCGTGATTTGCAGATAATCGCGCTGAGACGCGATTCGCCTGAGCCGCTCACCCCCGACGGAAGAGCTGGCAGGCGAAACGAGTGATACAAAGCGGCCACAAACCCCACTCATCAAGGCTGGCTTCAGTGCGCGCCCAGCAGGCGCGAACAAGCAACACTTGGCGTGGCGTCAGCCGAGAAAGCTGGCGGTTCGCCAACCTCCCAGCCAAGCGCACCCATCGAACCCACGTCCGAAATCCGCGGATTGGCTAGGCGCTGCGCCCCAACTTCGATAACTAGAGGATCTATGCGTGCGCTAGCCATTGCCGGGTGTTTGGGTTGCCTGCTCTTCGTTCCGATCGCCTGCAGTAGCGATCCGGCGGCAACCGGCGCTGCCGACGCGGGTGGCGACGTGTCCTCGGGGGGTACCGGCGGTTCCGGAGGCTCCGGAGGAACGGGCGCGACGGCGGGGACCGGGGGCGAAGCGCCCGACGCTTCGGCGGACGGCGAAGCCGACGCGGACGTGATGGATGCCGCGACCGATCCGTTCGCGGATGCACCTCCACGTCCGCTGCTGACCGGACCGATGACCATCGTACTCTATGGCGAGTTGGACGGCGTCGACCTGACGGGCACCTACGATATGGATCCCGGGAGCACGGTCTGCGGCGAGGGATTTACCGCGACCCGCGAGGACGGCGTGGGAGGCAGCGTGGTGGTCTCCTGGCAAGACGACATGACTTCCCTGGTTCCAACGCTGGGCGACTACGACGCACGCTACGGGTTCGACATCAGCGTGACCAAGTTCGTCCGTATCAACGACACACCAAAACAGGTCCACTTCCGCGTCGGCCAGACTTACCCAGGTAGCGTCATGTCCGGGAATGTTAGCCACTCGGACCTCGTGACGTCGGGGACGCTGGAAGCATTCTTCGACATCACCTCGGCAGAGCGCGTGGTTGACACCAATGAAGGCCTCAAGTCTGGACAGCTCTACCTCTGGATCGCTGGCAGCTGTCAGTGATGCCCCGCTGGCTCGGCTCGCGAGCGGCAAGCCCATCGGGTTCTGGCGTGGCTTCGCAGCGGTGTTTCGCGGCTTCGGTTTCCTGCTCGTCCATCCACGAGCCTGGCCCTACGCGCTAGTCCCGGGGCTGCTCTTGTTCGTGCTGGTCAGCCTTGGCGGCTGGTTTGCGCTCGGCGTCGTCCAGCCATGGGCGGCGGACTGGGCCGGTCCCAACTCAGGCTGGTTGGCCGAAACTGGCGCTGGCGTCGCGAGCTGGCTGCTCGCGACGCTGGCCCTGGCGCTGTGCATCTTGGTCGCGCTGGTGCTGGCGCCACCCCTCAGTAGCCCAGCACTGGAACAGCTAGTGGCCCTGCAAGAACTCGAGCTTGGTGCGCCGCAACGCGACCCAATCGGATTCCTTGCGGAAATATGGTTTGGGCTCAAGGCCCAGGCGGTCGCGGCGTGTTTCGTCGCGCCGATCTTGCTGTTGCTATGGCTGGTTTCGATGTTCGTGCCGCCCGCATCCGTCGTCACGACGCCGCTCAGCTTCTTCTTCACGGGGTTGGGACTTGCCTGGAACCTATTCGACTATCCGCTGACGCTGCGCGGCGTCGGGATGCGGGCGCGACTCGGATTCGTGTGGCGCCACAAGCTGCCGACGATCGGCTTCGGGCTGGGTTTTTCCCTACTTTTCTGGCTCCCCTGCTTCAACGTGCTGCTACTCCCGGTAGGAGTCGTCGCAGCGACCGAGGTGGTCTGGAGGCTCCTCGCTGACGACGCGCTCGGCGTAGACTGGTTCCGCGTGGCAAAAAAAGCGACGGCGCCCGCCGCGACGTCAGGCGCCAACGCGGATGCCTAGGCGTCCGCGCAGCTGTAGGTAGTCGTTGCTCACCGAATAGGCGATCAGATCTCTACCAAGCTCTCCGAGCTTCCCTTCGTCCGCTTCGAGACAGCCAAGTGAGGTGCTCAGATCCGCGCACACGACAAAGCCTGCGCGCGCCGCGGTCTTGTCGGCGCCGGAACTCCAGCGTTGCAGGTTGGTCCGACCACCTTCCTCGACAAAACGCAGGAAGAGCCCCCTCAGCCGATCGACTTGCTCGGCCTGAAGTACCGGCGCGATCGCCCTGGCGATGGGCGCGACCCGTTGCTTCATTTCTTCGGCGATTGGCAGGGTCGGCGAACCGATGGTCAGTGCCGCGAGGAACAAATCCTCGAGGTCGGGAACCGAGCTGAAGAGAGTGCGAATGAAACGCTCCGGCCGATACCAGGACAGATGGCGACCGGCGTCGAACGCCAGCTCGAGCTGCCCGCGCCCAGAGAGCACACCCTTGCCCAGCAGGGACAGCGGCGGGATCCCAGGAATGTGCTGGTAGCCAGCTTCGCGGTCCTTGTCGAGGTAGATGGGCGGAGCGGGCAGCCCGAGGATGGCCGAGGCCCAAGTCAGGGCCCGCACCGCGCTGAGCGTGGACTTTTCAGGCTCTTGCTTGCTCCCCGGATCGGGCACGTGGAGCTTCTTGTCTCGCCGCAGTCCAGTCACCTTACCCAGCAGCACGGCTGGCACGATGACTCCGAAGATCTGACCCGTGAGGAGCTCCTCGTCCGCGTGCGCGACGTGGTCGCTGAAGCTCAAGTTGTCGATGGAGTGTCTGGGAGCCATGAGGCCGCGCTGTCGACCGGACTCGAAGACGCCCTGCACTTCTTCCGTTGCGTGACCGAGCGTTGCGAGGGCCTGCGCGGCGCACCACGTCGCGTCTGCGTTCCCTTGAGCTTGATACACCCGAAACAGCGACATCAAGTGGTCGGGCCGGGTTGGGTCGCGACGCACCCGACGCCACACCGTGTCCGGATCCTCGCTCGCGTCGGCGACGCTCCCCTCCAGGTCACTGAGGTCGACCTCGACGTTGATCTGAGACTGCGCGTGCCGCAGCTCGACTTCCAGTTCCTTTACGCGGCTCTCGAGCTGTTCGATGCGCTTGAGCAGCAGGGCTCGACCGCTGTCGCCGTCGGCTTGAACCTGGATTGGCGCGAGCGAAGCGGGCGCCTCCTCGTAGTGTTCGATGATGCGCACCGCGTGTCGCGACTCGTACGCCGCCATCATCGCCTGCTCGAGCTCCAACAGCCGCTTCGGATTGAGCCCGAGGTTATCGGCTGCCTTCTCGAGGCGGGCGCGCTCCTCGCTGGTGATCACGCCATCGGCCAGCGCGTCCGCGAACAACTCTTCGTACTGTTGTTCGAGCGGGCCCAAGCCTAGCCCTGCGCTGATTTCCCCCTGAGTAAAGCCCGATCCTAGTTGGAACTCGTCGCTCATCATCGCCCTCCTCCTGCTGGACGGCCGCACCATCCAGCAGCTGGCGACGGTAGCTTCGCGAACCTCATTCGTCGATCCTCAATCGCCGCGATTCCTTGACCCAGCACCGCGAGTGTTTCCAGTTCTCCAAACCCGCGTTGGGGCTCACGGCGCTTGGACTCCCGCGGATACATGTAGTGAGGTGTCGCAGGCTGAGTCGCAACGCTACGACGAGGCTGAGAAATTCACCTCCTCACGGACACGACGAGTGATACATTTGAGGCCCCCCACTTCTGCAAGGAGTTCGCCCGTGCGAATGAATTCGTTCTCCAAACTTACCTTCCTCTTCGCAACCTGTGCCGCGGCGGCCGCCGTTTCCGGAGGCTGTTCCTCCGACGATGGCAACGCCTCGGGCGGCAACGGCATCTCAGGTGGCAGCGGGGGCAGCGGCAACAACGGCGGCACCAGCAATGGGGGGAGCGGCAACAACGGCGGCACCGCCGGCGGCAGCAACGGCGGCGACAGCTTCGGGGGGAGCAGCTTCATCGACAGCGGCACGAACGGCGGAAGCGGTGGGTCTGGTATCGATCCCGACTCAGGCTGCGCGACCAACACGCAGACCGGTGATCGCGTACCGGCGAACATGCTGTTCGTCATCGATCGCAGCGGCAGCATGAATTGCAATCCGCCCCCGACGCAGACCAGCGCCCAGTGTGAGAACGCCCCGCAAAAGCAGAATCAGTCGCTCAACTCCAAGTGGGAAGACACGCGCATCGCACTCGAGGCTGCGCTCGATCAGCTCCAGATGCAGCCCAACGTGGGCGTCGGCGTGAACATGTTCCCACGCAACGACGTGTGCGACGTCAGCGGCACACCGAACATTCCGGTCTCCACCTTGGACTCGACGCAGCTGTCAGGCATCAAGGCCTTCTTCGGCACCGTGGATCCCGCAGGCCGCACGCCGCTGGCGGGCGCGACCATCCTCTCGTACAACCATCTGTTGCAGCAACTCCAGTCCGGCAACCTGGAAGGCAACAAGTTCGTCGTGTTGATCACCGACGGCTTCGAGACTTGCGCACCGACCGAGCTCGCGAAGCTCGTGGGCACAGACGTACCGAACGCGTACAACCTGCTGAATATCCGCACGTTCGTGATCGGTGCACCGGGTAGCGAAGGCGCTCGCTCGCTGCTCTCGCAGATTGCGAAGGCCGGCGGGACGGCAAACAGCCCCACCTGCGTCGCGGATCCGAACGGAAGCGCCGACGTGGGAGACTGCCACTTCGACCTCACGAACGTGTCGAGCCCAACGGACTTCGCGAACCAGCTGTCGAAGGCGCTCTCGGACATCAGCGGCACGGTCTTGACGTGTGAGTTCGACGTGCCTCAGGCGCAAGGTGGCGGAGAGGTCGATCGCGACAAGGTGAACGTGACGGTCACGCCTCAAGGCGGCAGCGCGGTAAACCTTCAGCAGGACAACGCCGACTGCGACACAGCCGCCGACGGCTGGCAGTACAACGCGGACAAGAGCAAGATCATCCTGTGCGGCAGCGCTTGCGATACCGCCAAGGCAGAGGGCTCTGCGGTGCAAATCGTGCTCGGCTGCCCGAGCGATATCAAGTAGCCCCACAGGCTTTCGGACCCACAGGCTTTCGGGCCCCGCTGAGGACGCAGAACCGCGCGTCGTCTGCGGGGCCCGCCGCATTTTGTCGATCGCGGCGCCGTCTGCTAGAGCAGCCGTCGATGCAGTGGACGTTTATCGCCGCCGCCCTGACCGGATTGCTCGTGGGGTGTACTCACAGCGAGCGTAGCCCTTCGCCCCCTCCCGTCGCGCCCACGTCGGCCGCTACGGCAGCCGCGACCGCTCATTTCCCCACGGCAATCACACAGGCCCCCCGATCAACGCCTTCGCCTACGGCATCGGAGGCCGTACCAGCTCCCGAGCCCGCTCCGCCTCCCCCGCCACCGGAGACACCGGTGCCGGATGTCCAGGTGAAACTCGAAGCGCCTTACGCGCCCGACGCCGTGCCGCGTCAGAAGGGCCGGGTCGCGGCTGCCGGTGTGGACGAGGAGATCGCCCGCTGGAACCTGGGGGCAACGGCGACCCCGACTATCCGTCCAGTCGCCCAGGCTTCCACCCCGGCGCGCGGGTCGTGGTGGACGTGGACATCAAGTCCCGCGGGCTCCCCAAGCGTCCTCCGGTCGATCGTCGCACGGGCCGCTCGAGGCGCGGCGTCCCGAGCGAACACGGTGTGCTCGCCCACGCGCGCAAGTGGGGATACTGGGATTTTCGTATCTGCTTCGAGGCGGCTCTGCGCAAGGATCCCCAGGACCACGGTCAAACGAAGCTCAGCATGCGCATTGCAGCAAACGGCAAGGTCAGCCGGGTCAAGCTCCTCAGCAGCGAACTCAAGGACAAGGACGCCGCGCGTTGCCTCGAGGAACAAGTTGCCAACTACCGCGACTTCCACCCGGCCCCGAGGCGGCGCGTGGACCTGGAACTCAGCATCAAGCTCTGGCCGGGTGACGCGCCCCTCCCAGTCGTCTCGATCACTGACGAGGCGGCCCTCAAAAAATTCCACGAGGCAAATCCTGGAAGGATCGGGGATAGCGCGTTCATCGACACCATGAACCGCTCGCTCGACGATGTGCGCCGCTGCTACGCCAGCGGCCTCGAGCGGGACGCGGCGCTCTGGGGGCGGATTCTGCTCGAGATACAGCTCCCGCCGGGGGGTGGCGTAGCCAAGGTCCGCCAAAACGGTAGCCAATTTCCAGACCGAAAAGTCGTGCGCTGCGTGCGCCGCGCCGTACGAAAGCAGGAGTTTCCTAGTCCAGAGGGAGGCCGCACGACCCGCATGATCGGCATCCGACTCGGTCAGCCGCCCTCACCAGTGGTGGAAGCTAACGAATGATCCGGCAGCTAGGACGTGAGGCTCGCTCAATTCGGACGCTGTATCGGGGACGACAACGCTTAATTCGCGCAGCGTTGCCGCCGCCAGACGCTACTTCAGATCCGCGAGGATTGCGTCTCGATTGAATCGATTGGAGACGCGCTTCGTCGCTCCCTCCCCCCCCGAACACTCCCATTGGTTTCAAGCACTTAGCCCCCATTCTTGGACACCTGACCGAGACCAACCGGGCGTTCGTGTTCTATGCACAGTGGAAACAGCGTTTCCGCGAGCCGAAATCCGGACGTCGAACGTCGCCGCCTTCACCCCAGAATCGGGCTTGGCCGATGCCATGCGTTGTGGGAAGGTCCGGCGCGCGGTCAACGTAGGCCGCCAGAACGAGGGCTTGATCTTGACCCGTTTGAAGGAGGGTTTTGGAGCGATGCGTTTTTCGCGACGACTGAACTGGACCGTAATGCTGCTGTGTGCCCTCGGTGGCACCTTCGCCACGGGCTGCACCGCAGAGGCAACGATCGGAGGCATGGTTGAGACTCCCCCGCCGCCGCCCCCGCCGGACGGTGACGGAGACGGCATCCTCGACCCCGACGACAAGTGCCCCGAAGCAAAGGAAGATGGTCAGCCCCCGGATCCCAACGACGGCTGCCCAAACAACGACGCGGACGGCGACGGCATTCCGGTGCCTGCTGACAAGTGCCCCACGGAACCGGAGACCGTCAACGGCTTCGAGGACGAGGACGGCTGCCCGGACACCAAGCCCCTCGTGACCGTCACGGCCACCGAGGTGAAGATCGCGCAGAAGATCCTGTTCGCCCACAACTCGGCGGATATCGATCCCAGCTCGACGAAGATCCTCGACGCAGTTGCTGACGTGATGAAGAAGCACCCGGACATCCAGCTCATCGAGGTGGGTGGCCATGCTTCGGTCGAGGGCGACGCGACCTACAACAAGACCCTGACCCAGAAGCGCGTGGACTCCGTCGTCAAGGCGTTGGTCGAGCGCGGCGTGGAGAAGGATCGCATGATGTCTCAGGGCTACGGCCTCTACTGCCCGCTCGATGCTGGCACGACCGAGGAAGCCCACGAGAAGAACCGTCGCGTGGAGTTCAAGATCCTGCAGCGTGGCGGCAAGAACACCGACATCGCGCGCGGTTGCGAGAACGCCTCCAAGCATGGCGTGGTGCTGAAGAAGATCCCCGCACCGAAGCCCATGCCCACGGCAACTCCCGACACGTCGGCGAAGGCTGACACCAAGGCCGACGACAAGAAGGGCTTCGGCTCCAAGAAGTGAGCTGACTCAGGCCAGATGCCTGAAGGGCGTGTCGCGCAAGCGGCGCGCCCTTTGGCTTTTTGTGTGCTTCGAAACAGTCGGTGCAGCGAACCGGCTGTGCTTCAAGCGCTTGGTGGCTTCTTTTTGGGGGAGAGGTGCAGCGGCCCCCGCCGCCTCAGTCGTCTGCGCGCCCTGGCAGTTGCTCCGGCTGCTCGTCGCGACCAACGCCCTCGGTCTCCACGACGCCCACGCCACTTCCCTGCGGATACCCATCGAAGTCCGCCCCGTCGAAGCCAGACGCGAAGTTCACCACCCGAAGCTCCCCGGCTTCCAAGCGTCGATCGATAGCGGCCCGGACTCGGCGCGCGATGATGCGGCGAGTGAACGGAATCAGCAGGAAGAAGCCGGTCATGTCCGTCAGCACGCCGGGGGTGATGAGCAGCGCGCCGCCTAGCAGCACGAGTACCCCGTCCACCACGCCCTGCTCGGGAGGACGCAGCTCCGACATCGCCTGACGCCAGGACCTCCAAACCTTCAGTCCTTCGCGCTTCGCCAGCGACCCGCCGAGGAAGCCGGTGACGATGGTCAAGCCAATGGTCGGCCAGAACCCAACCACGCGGTCAATCTGGAGGAGCAAGAACAGCTCAACCAGCGGAACCACGATCACCAGGACGACGAACCAGCGCACAGCGGGAACCTAGCTCTAAAAAAGCAAAGAGCCCACCCGACCGAGGTCGAGTGGGCTCTTGCTTGCTGACTGGCTCTAAGCCGCTTCAGCTCAGTTCGCGGTTCCGCCGGTTCCGCCGGTGGTGCCACCGGTGCCACCGGTGGTGCCACCCGTGCCGCCAGTACCAGCTCCGCCGCCCGTGCCGCCCGTTCCACCGGTGCCGCTGCAGGCGCTCAGGATCGAGGAGCCCATCGGGTCGAAGTCGAAGCACACGCCGTCACGGCCATACAGCTGCTGGCAAGCGCCGGCCTGCTGGAACAGCTCGTCGAGCGACCAGCAGTTACCACTGCGACACTCGCCCTCGCAGTCACACAGCTGCGCGCAGGCGCCGAGCGCGTCGCCGACGGTGGCCTCGGGAGCGCCGTCCTGGGTGAAGTTCAGGCCCAGGAGGCAAGTGCCGTCCTGAGCTCCGGTGTTCGAAGAACCACAAGCACCGGGGCTCGTGATGTCACCGTTGACGCACAGCTCGGTGCAGGTACCCATGCCACCGTTGGTGCCGCCGAGACAGAAGGACTTGCACGGGTCATCGGTGGAGCAGTCGGTCGTGCAGCTGCAAGGTGAGTTGAAGTCGAGACCGGTAGGCTCGGTGGCCTCACAGATGCCGCTGGCCGGGTTGCAGTACGAGGGACCGCAGTCCTCATCGTTACGGCAGAGCGGCACACAGTTGCTGCGGGTGAAGTCCAGGTCGCCGTTCGCGTCGGTGTCCGGGAAGCAGCCAAGGTCGTTACGGCCGTGGCACTTGTTGGGGTCGAGCTCGGTCGCTCCCGCGGGCTCACCGTAGGTGCACGCCTCGTAGCAGAGGCCCTGGGTGGTGCCGTCGTTGCTGGAGCAGTGACCCGAAGCACCACACTCGGCGTCCGAGGTGCAGTTCTTGGTGCACATGCCGCGGGCGATACCGCCGTCGGCGTTGTCAGCGGTCAAGCAGGTGAACTCGCCACCGCCGCAGTCCGTGTCGCTCTGGCAGGTCGCGCCGAGCTCGGTCTGGACGACAGAACCACCACTGCCGCCAGCTCCGGTGCCCGCGGTGCCGCCGGCGCCACCGTTGCCGGTGCCACCGCTGCTGGTGTTCCCGGTGTTGCCGCTGCCACCCTGGGCGCCCTGGCCGCCGGCTCCACCGATCTGGGTTCCGCCCTGACCACCCGTTCCACCGCTGCCGTCGCTGCTGTCACTCGAACAGCCCATCATCCCGACGGAAACGGCAACCAACGAACCAACACTCACCAACAGTAGCTTCTTCATGTTTTCCCAAGCCTCCTCAAGCGGCCACGCACTTGTCACGCTGCTCTCGTAGGTTCCCCGCTGAGTTAAGTTGCGAGACTTTGCCTATCACCTACGAGAAGCGGGTCACCTAGCACGCAAACCTTGTCTTCTCCAAGTCAGAACTGACCTACCTCAGCCCCTCTGCTCCCACTAGGTCACAGAGCTGCGAAGGTGCCCAAGCAATCACTGCCAGGTCCAAAGCTGACCGAAGCAGGCGATGCGCGCCAGTGCAATAACCGCCGAGCCCCGTCGAGGTACTTCAACCCTCAAGTAGATTCCAGGCAATGCTTGGATTGTGAGTCACAGCGCTCAAGCACGCTGGAACTTCTCCGCTCCCACTGGACCCACTGGGGAGATTTCTGTCTCAACCCGACTCAGTGTTTCAGCCAGTGATTTCCCGGCCTTCAACGTTGACAACACGGCGAAAGCAAGTACACAGGCGAATTCCGAAACGCCGCGCCACCTCACGGAAAGGCGCGCGCGATCGATACGGGGCTGATAGCTCAGTCGGTAGAGCAGTGGATTTTTAATCCAACGGTCCAGGGTTCGAGTCCCTGTCGGCCCACCCAATGGGGCGAGGTGTGCTTGCGACCTTCGGTCGCTGCGCCTCGCATTGGGTGGTTTCCTTTCGGTTCGCGGGCCCCCGCTGGCCCGCGAACGGCTTCGGCTCGTGGCTGCGCCTCTCGCGTCGCGTTCGACGATGGGGCTCGTGCCGGGTCTTTGGCGGCTCGTTGGACCGACCTTCGGTCGCTGCGCCTCGCATTGGGTGGTTTCCTTTCGGTTCGCGGGCCCCCGCTGGCCGCGAACGGCTCGGCTCAGGGCTGCGCCTCGCGTCGCAGGCGGCTTTTGGTTTGTCCCAGGTTCGCGGCGCCTAGGGCTTGGCGGGTGTGCGACCTTCGGTCGCGCTGCGCCTCGCATTGGGTCGTTTCCCTTTCGGTTCGCGGGCCCCCGCTGGCCCGCGAACGGCTTCAGCTCGTGGCTGCGCCTCTCGCGTCGCGGGCGTTTCGTTAGACCGACCTTCGGTCGCTGCGCCTCGCATTGGGTGGTTTCCTTTCGGTTCGCGGGCCCCGCTGGCCGCGAACGACTCGACTCGTGGGCTCCTTACGCGCGGCTTTCGGTCACGTCAGGGCGCGCGGTATGGTATGGATGAAGGTTGTGCTCCACGGGCTGGGTTGCGCAGTGCTCGGCGCTGGCTTGGCGAGGATGTGGGGTTGCGCGCGGACAGAACCGGCGCGTCCGCCGCTGGCAGCACAAATCCGTGGGGCAACGGCGTGTGGCGCGAACGCCGCGCGCACCGACTTGCTGCTAGTGGATCAACAGCCCGAGGTGCGCCGATCTCAGAGGCAGCGACGCGGCGGCGGGGCTCGCGGTGGTGCGCTTCGACTGCCAGAGCTTCGTCGTCCTTCCGCATTATACGGCGTGGACGCGGCGTACAGGCATGCCCAGCTTGAAGCAGCAGCTTCTACGCTTCCAAGACGGTTCATCGCGCTGAGCGCGAGCTGCCGCTGACCTACGCCGCGCACGCCGCTGAGTTGACCGCGAGTTTCGACCAAGGGCGTAGCTTGGACCGCGCTCGTGATGAGCGGCCGCTGTCGTTTTCGTCTGGGCGTAGCTCGGATCTGCGTGGGGACTGTCAGGGAGCGACTCATGTGGTTAGCTCCGCAGGGGTGGCGCCTTCGCGCTCCACAGCGGCACCAGGCAACCGAGCCGTAACCACAGCTCTCTTCGGCTTGGGCGTGGACGCTCGCAACGCCGAGCGCTTCGAGATCCATGCCGCCGATGGCGACCCCAACACCTGTGCCACAAAGGGGGCGCCTTACCCTGGTTGTGGCGCGTTCCTGCGCGTGGAACTAGTTGGGCTCGCCCGCTCCTGACGGCCCTGACTGAAGAACAAACGTCAGCCTCTGCGGGCAAGCTCTGCGACGACGTGACGCTTTGCCGCACGGAATGCGAAAAGGACGACGCCGATGCTTGCGTACGGTACCTTGCGTAATGCTCGGAGACCGCGTAGAGCGAGATCTGGGGCGCGCCGGAGAGAGTTCATGCTGCGCGCCTGCAGTATGGATCAGCCGCTCGCTTGCACACTGCTGGGTATCGAGATGCTGAACGAAGAAGCCAGCCCACGTCCGGATCAACGCGGGGACGCGGTTTCTACCGTGAACCTTGCGACGGGGCTACGGCGAAACTTGCCACGCCCCAGGGGCTGTCGTACGCAAACGCCGGGGATCGAGCATCGGCTGAACGCTACTTGAAGCGCGCCTGTACCTTGGGTGCGGGCGATGCGTGTCCTTAGCTGCGATAGCCAGTTTGCCGCGGCCTTTGGGTGACTCCCTCACCCCTGAACCCTCGAGCCTGAACGCGGGAACCGCGGAGCTAGCTCTTCAGCTGGCCGACCCAGCCGCTCACCTCGCGCTCGAGCTGGGCGTCAGCTTCGTTGCCGAGGGCGTTGCTCGCGGCGAACAGGGCAAAGCTCACGTACTCGTGCAGGCTCTGCTTGAGGAAGCGCTCCGGGTCCGTGCCGCCGGCGACGAGCACGCTGTTTTCTGCCACTTTTTCCGGGTCGAGCGCGCCGGTCTCCACCGGGCCCGCGCCGCGGAACAGAATGTCGTACACCCCGCCACCCACGGCAAAGCTGTCGAGGGACTGACGCAGCACAGTGCCTTTCCCTGCGGCATCGGCTGCCTGGTGGACTCGCTCGAGCACCAGATTGGCGACGCCAACCACGGCTTCTGCCCCGCCACTCATGCGAGGCGGCTCGAGGCGCACGTGCTTCGACTGCAGCATGGCGTACACGTCCTTGGTGGTCGTGTACTCGCCGCGCCCGGTCATCCGCCCGATCTCCTCGATGCTCATGAGGCCATCGATGACCTCCCAGGTCTTCCTGAACTCCTCTTGAGGTTCGCCGTCCGCGTCGCGCTTGACCGGGACGTGCTCCGACGAAGGAATTTTCACACGGAAAAATCGCATCTCGTCCAGGCGCGTCACGCCATCCATCAGGAGCGCGTTCGCGCTCACCGTGTGGTGGCTGACCAAGCGGCCTTCGTCGAAGCCGTCGAGAAAGAAGAAGGTGCCGTCGCTGACCGCGAAGGTGGCAAACACGATCTCATCGATCTGCTTACCGATCAGCTTATACAGGCGCTCCTCGCTGATCACTCCGAGCTCGATGGCGCCCTGCCCGAAGCGCGATCCAGAGCGCACCTTCTCCATCACCGCTTCGTGCTGCGCCTCGTCGATGGCTCCAAAGCGGTACATCACCATGCCGAGTCGCTCGTCATCCACCGTCGTCTGCGCACCGACGACGTTTCCGCCGTCGAAGAAGATCGCTCGCGTCGCTTCCCCGTCGAGGACAATCAGTTCGCCGCGCCAACCGGTCTGACCAAGCAGCGCCAGCACATCGCACATCGTGCCGGGAGAGGTGATTTCGCCGGCCAGGCGCACGATGGCGCCGTCCTCTGCGTCGCGGCGCCCGTCTTCGCCGGTGTAGCGCATCATCACGACGTGCGCGGGCGCTGGCAGCATCCTGTACGCACCCTCCCGCGCCCGCAGTCGCTGACTGGCTACCGTACCGATGGGATGCACGACGCCGTGCGCGTCGATTCGTACCAGCTCCGCTCGCGCCTCTCTCATGACACCACATAGTTAGTACAGTCGAGGCCAGCATTCTCAAAAACTTGCAGTTCTGCCCCGTCGGGCCCGCCGCCGGGCTGATCGGCGCAGCTCGACCTGTCTCAGGGCCTTCTCGAGCCCCGAGAGCATCCGCATCCGTCGGCTCCACGCTGAGCTGATCCAGAGCCATCACCGCTTCTGCGCCGTCTGGCAGCCCGATCACGAGCTCCACGCCGCAGCTTCCCGGCGACTCACGGAGCAGCCGAGACAGCTCATTCAGCTGAGCTTCACTGGTGCGCTCGTGCTTGAGCCGCACCGTGACCTGGCGAGTCGAGCCCAAGACGGCGCTCGAGAGCGGCGCGACTTGGTTGACCAGAATCGTCGGCTCGAGTTCGTCGCTCGGTTCGTCGGTGATGGGAAAGCTGACCTTGCCCGACACCAGCACGGCTTCACCGCTGGTGAGCACGTGAGCGAAGGACTCGATCAAATCGCCTTTGAGCTTCGCCTTCACCTTGCCGGTGAGATCCTCGATGTCGAAGAACGCAGCCTTCTGGCCGCTCTGGCGGAAAATGCGCTCGGTGTAGCCTTCGACCATGCCCGCCACGGTCACTGCGCTCCACTGCTCGGCCTTCTTCAAGTCGGCCGTCGGCTGGGCGAGGCGCGCCAGCTTCTGCACCCCGTAGCGGTCCAGTGGGTGCCCAGAGACGAACCAGCCGAGCGCCGCCTTCTCGCGACGCAACGTCTCGACACGGTCCCACTCCTCCGCTGGCGGATACTCGCCGAGGGTCTGATCGGTGCTGGCTTCGGGTTTGGCGGCATCGAACAGCCCGAACAGCGTCTCTTGACCAGCTTCCCGGTCCCGGCTCGCCGCGCGAGAACGCTCGAGGGCGCGGTCGATGGCTGCGAATGCCCGCGCGCGGCTGATGCCGATGGGATCGAGCGTGGAGTCGAAGGCCCCACACTGGACGAGCGCTTCGAGCACCCCCTTGTTCAGACGCTTGGCGTCGACGCGCTGAGCAAAGTCGAACAGATCACGGAACGGGCCGCCCGCTTCCCTCGCCTCGAAGACGCTCTCGAGGGCCGCCTCCCCTACGCCGCGAATCGCGCCCAAGCCAAAGCGGATCTGCGGGCCGTAGGGATCCCTGAGCTTGCCCGGGCCGCGCTTTGGGCCGCGGCCCTGGGGGTGGGCGTAGACGACGGTGAAGTCGAGCGCCGACGCGTTGACGTCGGGAGGAAGCACGCTGACGCCCCAGCCGCGCGCCTCGTCAACGGTGCGCACGACCTTGTCGATCTTGTCCTTGTCAGCGGTCAGCAGCGCCGCAAAAAATTCCGCGGGGTAATGCGCCTTGAGATACGCCGTCTGATACGTGATCAGCGCGTAAGCCGCGGAGTGGCTCTTGTTGAAGCCATAGGATGCAAAGCCTTCGATTTCCTCGAAGATGCTCTTTGCTTGCTCGGGGTCGACGCCGTTCTTCTCGGCGCCTTCGATGAAGATCGCCATCTGGCGCTCCATCTCCGAGGCCTTCTTCTTGCCCATCGCCCGGCGCAGCAAGTCGGCGCCACCCAGCGTGTAGCCGGAGAGCTGCTGAGCGATCTGCATCACCTGCTCCTGGTAGACGGGCACGCCGTAGGTCGGCGCGAGCACCTCGTCGATCAGGGGGTGTAGCTTGCGGATCGCCTTGCGACCGTGCTTGCCACCGATGAAGTCGTCGAGCATGCCGGTGCCGAGGGGACCTGGACGGTAGAGCGCGACGGCGGCGACCACGTCCTCGAAGCAGTCCGGCTTGAGTGGCCGCAGCACCTTCTGCTGCATGCCGTCGGACTCGAGCTGGAAGACACCCTTCGTTTCACCGCTGCTCATCAGCGTGTAGGCGTCCTGGTCGGTGAGCGGAATCGAATCGAGGCGCAGCGGCTCTCCGGTGCGATCGGGCCTCGCGTTCACCAGGCGCTCGGCGATGTCGATCACGGTGAGCGTCTTGAGGCCCAAGAAGTCGAACTTCACGAGGCCAGCGGTCTCGACGTCGTCCTTGTCGTACTGGGTGACGAAGTTCCCGTCGTTGTCGAAGGTCGGGACGTGGTCCGAGAGCGGTCCTTCGCTGATCACGACGCCGGCGGCGTGCATGCCAGCGTGGCGTGTGAGGCCTTCGAGCTTCGTCGCTTGCTTGATCAGCTCCGCGACTTGCTCGTTCTCCTCCATCTGCACCTTGAGCTTCGGCTCGACGTCGAGGGCCTCGGTGATGGTGTAGGTCTGACCGGGCCCCTTCTCCGGGATCAGGCTGGCGATGCGCTGAGCTTCGGGCGCCGGAAAGCCCATGGAACGCGCCACGTCCTTGATCACGCTGCGCGCCTTCAAGTTCTGGAACGTCGCGATCTGCCCGACGCTCTCGACGCCGTACTTCTGGGCCACACGTAGCGGATCACGCGATCGCGCTTGGCCATGCAGAAGTCGACGTCGAAGTCGGGCATGCTCACGCGCTCGGATTCAGGAAGCGCTCGAAGAGCAGCGCGTACGGGATCGGGTCGAGGGACGTGATGCGCATGGCGTACGCCACGAGGGAGCCTGCGCCGGAGCCACGACCGGGACCCACGGGGATCCCGCGTTCTTTTGCCTCACGGATAAAGTCCCAGACGATGAGGAAGTAGCCCGGGTAGTCCATCTTGAGGATGATGTTCAGCTCGAACTCGAGGCGCTTCCAGTACTCGGCCTCGTCGAACTTCACCCCCAGGGCGCGCATCTCCTCGAAGCGTACGCGCAGGCCATCTTCTGCTACCTTACGGAAATAACTGGCGGTGTCGAAACCTTCCGGCAGCGGGAAGGTTGGCAGCATCGGCTTGCCCAACTGCAGCTCGAGTCCGGCGCACTTTTCGGCGACCTCGAGGGTATTTCGCAGGGCTTCTGGGTGGCCTCGAAAGGCCTCGGCCATTTGCTCCGGCGTCTTCAGGTACATCTCGAAGCTGTTGTGATGGTGGGGCGCGACCTCGGCGTACTGCTTCCCCTGACGAATGCAGTCGAGATACAGATGGGCCTCACCGTCAGACTCATCCAGGAAGTGCACGTCGTTCGAGGCGACCACGCTGAGCCCCATGCGCTTGGCGGCGCTGCTCAGGATGTCGTTGACCACCGGATTCTCCGGCAGGCCGTGGTTCTGCAACTCCACGTAGAACGCACCGGGGTCGAAGATGTCGCGCAAGGTGCCTAGCACCGGCTCCGCGGCTTCCGGTCCGCTCTCCATCACCCGCTGTGCAGCGACTCCTCCGAGGCACGCACTCAGACCGATCAGTCCCTTCGAGTGCTGCGCGAGTGTTTCCAGGTTGATACTAGGAGAGCTGCTGGCGGCGCTCTTGGTGTACGAGAGGCTCGAGAGCTCGACGAGGTTCTTGTAGCCCTCCAGGCTCGACGCCAGGCACACGAGGTGATCGACGCGCTCGGTGTTGTCGCGGGCGACGTTCAGCTCACAGCCAATGATCGGGGTCATCTCGAGGGCGCGGCAGGCCTTGTAGTGACGGATGGCCCCGAACAGGTTCGCGTGGTCCGTCATCGCGACCGCGCTCATCCCCCGCGCTTTGGCTGCCGGAGCGAGCTCCCCGAGCTTCACCGTGCTCACCAGGAAGGAGAACTGGGTGTGGACGTGGAGGTGCACGAACTCCGGCTGCATCCCAACCCCATAGCGCAATCCGCAGACCCCTAGGCCACTGGACGCGAAACCCCCCGGTGTTTGCAATTGTTTCGCGCCCCCGAGGACAAAACGAGCGGTCGGAGCTACAGCCTTGGGCAGACGGCGTCGTGGGTCTGAGTCGCCTGCTAGCGAATTCACCGAACGGGCGTTTGCTCCAGTGCTCTGTTAGGCTACACTCCGGGTTGGCGCGGGAGGTCAAAAAGCCTGGATGATTCGGGATCTGTCATGCATTCGATTGGCCGGCCAAAGCCTGCAAAGTCCTTGCATTGAGTGCCGTTCCCGTTACCATCCCGGCGTCCGATCCCAGCGCGGGAAAGCGAGCAAGAAGGCGAGCATCCACGTGCTGCGGGTTTGGGGGTGAGGGTCGAGTCGCCGCACGGCGACCTAACCAAACAACCGCTTGGACTCAGTCAGGAATCGCAGCGGCCGAATGGGGGCCGCACAGATACAACCAGCCGGAAACACGACTTCCGTGGGGCAGCTCGTGACCGGCGAGGAACTGAAGGACGCTTTCGCTCCGCTATGGGGCGAACATTAAGGAGGAGGCATCCGCATGCTTGGCAAGAAGTTGGGACTCTTGGGAGTGTTGATCATGGGCAGCTCGCTCGCCTTCACGGCGTGCGGTGGAGATGACGGGGACACCGGCGGCAGCGGCGCGACCGGCGGCTCCGGAGCAAGCGGCGGAACCGCTGGCACGGGTGGAACAGGCGGTAGCGGCGGCGCGGTGGACGACGCGACGTGCGCCGACGCAAGCTGCACTCTCCCCCCTGAGGCCCCCTCGAGCCCGACCGCGCCCAGCGGTGGCGCAGTGACCTTCGCGGTCTCCAAGATTTACCTCGGGGATACGACCCGGGACGGCACGCCGGACAGCAAGGCGTGGCAGCAGTTCGGCTACAACCTCGACGGCATCATCTCCACCAAGAACGGCAGCAACCACTGCGCTCCGCAGATGGGCGCGAACCCGTCTTCGGTGAAGACCGACGGCCCCGGCGGGGTGGACAACTCCTTCGGTGCGAACCTGCTGGGCATCATCCTCGGCGTCGCTCCGACGGCTGGTGACGACATCAACCAGTCGGTCACCGACGGTTCGTTCACCATCATGATCCACAACGAAGCGCTGGGCACCGAGGCGAACCAGGGCCCGATCAAGGCTTCGCTCTACGGCGGCTCGAAGCTCGAAGGCGGACCGAAGTTCGATGGCAACGACATGTGGCCGGTCACGCCCGAGCTCTTGAACAACGGCGACATCAACGACCCCAAGGTGAAGTTCGACAATGCCTTCGTGACCGATGGCACGTGGGTCTCCGGCTCAAACGCGACCGTGACGCTGAACATCTCGATTCAGGGCTTCTCGCTGAACCTGGTGATCACCAACGCGGTGATCACGGCTGACATCAGCGACCAGAGCAACGTCAAGGGCGGCATCATCGCCGGCGTGCTCGACACCGAGGGCCTGATCGAGGAGCTGCGCAAGGTCGCCGGCGCCCTCGACTCGAGCCTCTGCTCAGGCTCCACCTTCGACAGCATCGCCCAGCAGATCCGCGCGGCGAGCGACCTGATGAAGGACGGCACCAACGGCCCGGGCAAGACCTGCGACGGCATCAGCATCGGCCTCGGCTTCGACGCCAAGCCCGTCCAGCTGGGCCCCGTGGCAGACCCGTCGATGCCCGGCGAAGACCCCTGCGCGATGTGATCGAGCGCTAGGTCCGGCGCAGCGTTGCCACGCGGCGCAGCGTTGCCACGCGGCGCAGCAACGAGCGCCCCAACCTCCAGCGGAGGTCGGGGCGCTCGGCTTTTGTGGCCCCACCTCGAGTGGAACGCGGGACAACGGGCGGGGCCGGGTGAAACGTCGCGGAAAGCGGACTATTTCTGCCAACAAGCGCAGACCTTGAAGATAGAATCGCTCGCGTTCGTCCATTGCTCGATCGGGCGTTCCGCGTCCGGTCAGCTTCCAATGCTTGATAGCCAGGGTTGGTGGGCGCGTTTGGCGCCATTTCAAGGCGCCCAAATGGGTACAGTTCCACGCCACTCCGAGCACCGGGGAGGAGCTCGAGTGAGCGGCCGTAGGAGGATCCTAAGATGAAGAAGTCCATGCTTGTTGTTGCCGTAGCAGCCGCGCTCGCCGCGCCTGCTTTGACCGGGTGTACGATCAAGGCCGGTGGTGCCGCGAACGCGGGTTCGCCGCCACCACCCCCGCCACCGGCAACCACTGAGCCGGCGCCCGCGCCGACCCCAACCACGGAGCCCGCTCCGGCGCCCGCTCCGGCGACGCCCCCCAAGGTGAACGCGTCCACGGGTCAGGTCGAGATCCCGGGCAACGTCGTGTTCGATACCGGCGCGGCGACCCTGAAAGAAGGCGGCGGCTCCGAGGTCGTCCTCGAGCAGGTCGTCCAGTTCATGAAGGACAACCCCAAGGTGACCAAGCTGCGCGTCGAGGGTCACACGGACAACGTGGGCCAGGCGGCAGACAACGAGAAGCTCTCGGGCGAGCGCGCGCTCACGGTGAAGCGCTGGTTGGTTGAAAAGGGCGTGGACGCGGCACGGCTGATCTCCGTTGGCTGCGGTCAGACCCGCCCCATCGCGAGCAATGCGACCGAAGAGGGCAAGGCGCAGAACCGCCGCGTGCAGTATCAAATCGCCGAGAACCGCGGGAAGCCGTTCCTCGGTCGTCCCATCGACGGCGGCTGCAAGGTCTTCGAGTAAGCCTTTCGCAGCAAGCACCGACGGGCCGTTCCTGAACAGGAACGGCCCGTTGTGCGTTTGTGCTGCGCAACGACGCGGACCGCATCGTCCCGAGTTTGCAGCGCTTTGAGCGCGAATGCGGTTGCCGAGCCGTCGCCCCTCGTGGCAGACCGCCCAGGTGCTTAGGCGAATCCTAGTGAGTCTCACCCTGGCGACAGCAGTCGTAGGCTGCAATCGCGCCCCGGATGACCTTCGCGAGTGGACCCCCGCCGACCACCATCACACGGCGGAGCCGAATCGCGGCCAAGTCACGAGCGACCCGGATCCCGACACCGCCGCGAAGCCACCTCCCGGCCTTGAAGACGTGACGATCGTCGCTTGGCGGCGCAACTGCATGCGCTGCCACGGCGTCGTCGGGCGTGGGGACGGCGCTCAGGGCGCGATGCTCGGGGCCACCGACTTGTCGAATCCAAGCTGGCAAGCCAAGACCAGCGACGAACAGATCGCGAGCGTAATTCAGCACGGAAAAGGTGCGATGCCGCCGTTCGATCTGCCAGACACCACCGTCCAGAAGCTGGTGAAGCTGGTGCGCCTGTTCAACTCGGCACGCAAGGACGACGCCGACGCGGCTCCTCCCGGAAGCGCCGACGCGGGAGCGGCGCCCGACGCTGGGAAGCCTCCGGGCAGCGGCCCCGCCCCGACCACCGCCAAGCCAGCAAGCTCCGCCAAGCCACCGCCGCCCACGGGTAGCACGGGCAAGGCCGGCAGCCCCGCGGCACCGTGAGCCAGCCCGGCGAGCGTGAGCCCACGGACCGTGAGCCCACGGAGAGTGAGCGAACCGTCAGTGCGCCCTCCAACAACAAGACACTCGGCGTCCGACGCTGGGGTCGCTGGCTGGTGGTGCCCCTGGGCCTCTGGCTCGGCAGCCTGTTCTGGCCTGCTTTTCCTCGCGACCAGACCCTGACCCTGGATCTCGGGCCGGAAAGCGCCCGCGTGCAGGCACTCGACCTGACCTGGACCTTCGATGACGAGCACGAGCCACGCGGGGGGGTGCGGCGCAAGTTCCCCGGCGGCGCGCCGCGCATGGTGCAGCAGCGGATCTACGGTCCCAGCGGCGAATGGCAGATCCACATCCAGCGCACCCAAGCCTCCAGGAATGGCGAGAGCAGCCCGGAAAAGACATCCAGCCAACATCGCGTTAACCTGGCAGGTGAAGAGTCGATCCTCTTCATCAAGGACGCTGCCGGTGAGCCAACCCCAAACTGAACTTTCGACTCGCGCCCACGGAGACGACGCGCGCGTCACAGAAGAGCTGATGCTCGTCGTCCTGAACGGAAAGGCGCGCGGGACCAAGGTCAAGCTCAAGCCCCAGTTCAAGATCGGCAAGAGCAAGGACAACGATCTCGTGTTGCCGGACGACACGGTCAGCCGCCATCACTGCGAGCTGACCCGAGTGCCCAGCGGTGTGTTGGTCAAAGATCTCGGCTCCACCAATCACACTCGCGTCGGCCAAACCGTGATCACGGAGGCCACGTTAGTTCCGGGCGGAACCTTGACGGTTGGCGACGTCGACCTGATGCTGCGGCTGGAGATCGCCCGCGCCCAGATCCTCCCGAGCGAGTCCGAAACCTTCGGTGAGGCACTCGGCAAGAGCCTGTCCATGCGCAACATCTTCGGCGTGCTGGAGCGCATCGCGCCCACGGACGCCGGCGTGCTGCTCGAGGGCGAGACAGGTACCGGAAAGGACGTCCTCGCGCGGTCCGTACACGCGATGAGTCCCCGCAAGGACGAGCCGTTCATCGTCGTGGACTGCGGTGCTGTCTCCTACAGCCTGATCGAGAGCGAGCTGTTCGGACACGAACGCGGCGCGTTTACCGGCGCCGTGGCGCTCAGAACCGGCGCCTTTGAGACCGCGGGCCGCGGTACCCTGTTCCTGGACGAAGTAGGCGAGCTACCCCTCGACGTGCAGCCCAAGCTCTTGCGGGTGCTGGAGGCTGGCGAGTACCGCCGTGTCGGTGCCGACCAATGAGGCCGCGGATCATCCGCGAGGCAACGGCGATCTGAAGCGAGGTCGAGCGTAAGTTCCGCGGCGGGTTTGTGACTTTCGCCTGCGGCACATCACGGTGCCTCCTGTAATGTAAAGGAAGACATCCCGCTCTTGATTAGTGCACTTCGCGGAGTTAGCCAAGAAGCGCGATCCACGAGCCTCAGGTCCATCTGGACAACCAGACGATCGCGGCGCTGGCTGCGCGCACGACTGGCCGGGCAACGTGCGTGAGCTGAGGAACGTGCTCGATCAGGCGCTCTACCTGGCGACGGCCAGCGGTGAAGTGAGCTCCGCCTGGTCGACTTGCCAGTAACCCCGACTTCGAGTCATGGGAGTTCAACGCTGTCGCAGGACGCAGCTACCGCGACACCCGCACCTCGTTCGAAGCGGAGTTCGAGCGCCGTTACGTGACCTGGCTACTCGAGCGACACGGCGGCAACATCAGCGCCGCCGCGCGGGAAGCGTCCATGGATCGCAAGCACCTCTACGATCTCGCAAAGAAGCACGGCCTGCGCGGCAAAGGCAGCAAAGACTGAGCCTAGCCACGGGTGCTTTCGGGCTGAAAACGCAGACCAGACACCGACTGGGGCCGCCAGGCACGGCGCTAGAGCGGCGCGCCCAACCCCACGCCCAACCCACGGAAGCAGCCGTCGGGAACGTGCCTAGAAGGACGCGCCCAACCCCACGGAAGCAACCGTCGCGAAGGTGTCGCTCACGTTGCTGCCGCCCCAGGTGAACTCGTCGAGATTGGTCTTGATCACGTCGAGGCCGAAGCTCGCGTCGAGGTTCAAGAACATGCCGATGATGCGGTCCCCAGGGACGCCGTGGAAGTTCATCAGCACGCGCCCGCCGAGCAAGTACGACGAGAGCGGAGAGAGCTCCCTGTCGCCCGTCCAGTACTGCCCGCGGGGGCCGAACTTCGGCTCGCCGCCGGTGTAGTCATCACTCCAGAAGAGCGCCCCAGACTGGGAGTAGTAGCGACCGCGCACCAGCAGCCGGAGCCACTTCAGGATGTAGCGCTCCGCTTCGAGCTCGTAGGTCTGGCTCAGCACATCCCAGGTGTCGCTGTAGCCGCGCACCCCGAGGCCGATCGCCGTGTCCATGCCCTTGATGTAGTAGCGCATGCGCAAGGCCGCGGCGCCGCGCGCGCGGTTCTCCGGGTGATGCTCTTGCGCCAGTTGACCACCGGCACCAATCACTACCGCACGGTAAGGGTTGCCCAGGAAGCCGTGCTGAAGTCCGCCGGTGAGCACGAGCTGGGTGGCCAGCACGGGCGTCCACGTCTGGGTCCACGCGCCTTGGAAGCTGTCGAGATCGACGTCATCTGTCTTACGTTCATCAGAGTCCGTGAAACAGCCCGCGGAACTGTCCAGGCGGGGACGCAGAGTGGGCGAGAGACTGTTGGCGTAGTTGAAGTTGCAGACCTGGTCGAAGCCGCGCGAGTAAGACAGCTCCAGGCGAGTGTTGCGCTTCAGGAACTCCGTCGCCCCGGAGACGCTGATCGACTGGGAGCGGTAGTCGTTCTCGGTGCCGTAGGCGTAGGTTACGCTGAGCGTCGTTTCCTTGCGGCGAAGCGTGATCCCCCCCGAGCCCACGTGGCGCACGTCCGTGACGGAGGCGTGCGAAACGATGTCGGGAGAAATGGCTCCAGACTTGGTTGGTTCGCTGGCACCGGAGACGATGTCTGCCTCGTACCCAGCGTGAACGCTCAGGGCCTCCCAGGGCGTCACCGAGAGCTTGATGGACGGGTTCAGCACCGTCATCGCGCTGTCTGGGGATGGCTCGCTGAAGACCGTCGTGCGCACGTCGAGGTCGGCGACTTGAGCTTGTGACTCTCCGGAGGCGACGAAGCCAGTCAGCAACGCGCCGACTATCACCGACGCGCAACGCCGGGCGACGCGTCGCACGCGGCTCGGCTCGCGACGTGGGGCGGCGCTACCGCCAACGCTGTGGATCACGTGAGACACGACTCAGACACCTACTTCGACCAACTGCTTCAAGCTCGCTTAAAACCCTCAGTTACACCCGCAACCGCCGCCTTCGACGGAGCCTCCACCGAACGAACCCTCGCGATTCTCCAACACGTGTTGCCGCGCGCCTTCTTCGGAGGCGTTGCCATCGAAGCGCATGATTGGATCCGCGAGGATTGCGCGCTGCTCCGGGCGCACGGTGACGCAGCCTACGCTGCTCGTGCAGGCCACTCCGACTACCAACAGCTTGAATATTTTGGCGCGAACGCGAACAGACCCAGCGCTCATGGTAACGGCCTCCTAGAAATAGGTCCCGAGCCCACCGAAGTAGCCCTGCGTGTTGCGATAGCTATCTTCGGTAAACAGGATGGTGTTGTTGGCCTCGATGCGGATCAAGATGCGCCAGCGCAGACTGATGAGGAAGCCGCCGCCCGCCCGAGCGTGGTACACGGTCTCATCCTTGAGGACGAAGGCGTCTTCGTTGGGCACCGTCTTGTAGCCGCCCCCGCCGAGGTGGAGAAACGGTGAAATGGCCCAGTCAGGGGCCAAATCCAAGGTCGCGCCGCCGCCGTACAGGATGCCCTTGCCCTCTGAGTTGAGGTGCATCCCCACATACCCCTCGATGGCGATGGCAGGCGCCAGGACCAGCGCCGGCCGGATCTCGGAGTACCCGTTCTTGTCGAAGACGCCCGCCATGATGGCGAACCCCGCGCGAGTATTCTCGAGAGCGGGGGGGGAGAAAAAGCCGGGCGTGCCTGGTCGGTCGACCTCGTCCTCACCAATGGCAACCGGCTCCACCGTGTCGCCGAGCACGTAAGCGGTGCGGCCATCTTCGAGGGTCACCTGCAGCCAGAACCCGTTGCCTTCGCGACCAGTGATCAGGAACGCCTCACCTCTTTCCGCGCGGTAAATCACCCGGTGGGTGATGCCGGGACCGCTGCGGAGCTCGGTCTCCGCAACGACGACGCGCGCGAACGCGTCAGGCTCTTCCTGCGCCTGTGCGACGGCGGGCAGCAGCCCCAGCCCGAGCAGGCACGCGAGGCACGCGGCGACGCGCTTGTACTTGAGGGAAGTGCGAGCTCTCATTGGCTGGAGAAGCGATCCGCCCAGTCCCGGATGACCTGTGCGTCAGGGCTGTTGGGAGCGAAAATCTGCCGTGGGTGCGCCGTCGTTCCTGTAGGGCGATTGAACAACGGAGCGAGGTCCGGGTCTCGGCGCATCTGGGTCTGCGCCGCCTGATAGTTATCGCGAGCGGTGTTGTTGGGGGTGACCGAGGGAGAACCGTTTTGGCAGCTGTCCGCGGCGAGCGGTGAGTAGTCCCTCAGCCGGAAGTTGGTCACGTTGAAGTGACAGCCCCCCGCCGGGTCCGAGCCGGAACCAGGTCCGCAGCCGTTCTTGAACAACACCGGTTCGACTTCGCAGTAGTAGAAGTCCTCGTCGAACACGATGTCAGCGATCTGGAAGTCCTGACCGGAGTCCACCGTGGTGCACGCGCTGCTGGGAGCCAGGCCAGCGAGCAGGGCCGCTCCCAACGCAAGGCGCAGCCCCACGCCTCCGAACCACCTCGCCGCCCAAGCTCGGGCGTGCCAGCGCCCTCCGGAACCAACAGCCGCCGCCGAACGCCGATCGCCCAACCGCGGCCTTGCTGCCCCACGCCTCGCTGCCGAGACCCGCAACCTCACGCTCCGGACGCTATCACAAACCTCGAATGAGGACGGGGGTTTGCACCGGCCTCAAGTACGAATCGGTCTGATCCACACACCGAGACCCACATAAATAAACACCTGCGACACCAAGTCCTTGAAGAGCGCGCTCCGTGCGGCTAATCAGTTGGCCCCTTCAAGCTGAGGTAGTAGGTTATCCTACATCGTCACACCTCTTGATTCGCGCTCACAAGGCATGAACAAGAGATTCTCCCCCGAGAAGTGGCGCAGAGCACTCAAGCTCCCCTGCTCGAGACGGAGACGCGATGAAGCTGAATTTCTGGTACCTCGCCGCCCTGCTCCCCCTGGCCCTCGTGCTCTCCAAGAGCGCATTCGGGGCCCAATTCGCGGTCATTGGCATCACTCTCGGCATCTTCTTCGGCACGCTCTCGCTTCGCAAACCTCGTCCCGCTGACGCGACGGGAACCAACCCCAGCGTGTAGTACGCTCAGGTCTCGCACGTCTTTGTGGCCAACGGCCCGAGCGAGGACGGCGGAGAGTTTGTGAACGAAGGAGCGACGCCCAAGCCCGTCAGGGACCCGCGAACGGCGAGCGAGCATCGCTTGGCGCTCGATCGCGCGCGCGGCGTCGGCCTCGGACGCGTCAAACGCCTGGACGAGTTTTCGCTCCAGGATACGGAAGCGATCCGCATCATCCTCCAGGGTGGCTCGGTCATCGACTGGCACCGGTTGAACCTCGAGTCAGCGGAGCAGGCCCGGCGCCAGCTGATCAACCACGACCTCGACCCGGACGACCCTGTCGACCGCAACTACATCGAGTACATCAAGCGAGAAGCGATCGCCTACTTGAGGCGCAACTTCTCGTTCGCCATCCCGCGGCCCGTAGAGCAGATGTCCATGGAGGACCTGATGCTCCTTGCCTCGGGGAAAGGACATCGGCAGCTCTGCGCCTGCACGATCCTCAAGGCCGTACAGATCATCAACCACCTCACCGGCCGAGAGCTGCTGTTTCGACTTCCGGTCAGTGACCGCGAGCTCTTTCACCTGGTGGAGGAGAAGGTCTACCGCGTGGTCGGCACGATGCTGAGCCAGGGCTTTCCGATCACCGAGTTCATGGGTGGCCGCAAGAGCCTCGACTCGATGTACACCAAGCTGCTCAGCAAACCCGAGTCAACCGCCGCCGCCATCTACGACAAGCTGCGCTTCCGCATCGTGACGCGGGAACCCGCGGATTTGCTGCCGGTTTTGCTGTACCTCACGGAACAGCTGTTTCCGTTCAATTACGTGGTGCCAGGCGAGAGCGTGAACAGCATCGTCGACTTGAAGCACTACATCGAGTCGACCCCGCAGCTGTCGCGCCACTCGAAAGACTTACAAGGGCCGCTGGATCCCAACGCCGCCGCAAATCGTTTCAGCGCGGATACGTATCGCGTGATCAACTTCATCGCCGATATGCCGGTACGGGTGCCGCCGCACATCATGGAGCTCGCACCACCAGGCTCGGAGGAACTCGGGCGGACGGTGTACATGTTGTGCGAGTTTCAGCTGCTGGACTCCCACACGGAGGCCAAGAACGAAGCCGGTGAAGCCAGCCACGACGCGTACAAGGCGCGGCAGCGTGGGGCCGTGGCGCGGCGCTTGCGATTGGGTGCACGCGCCGCGACACGGCCAGTGCGTGTTCAACCCAGCGCGACGGAGTCACGGCCTGACAATGAGCCGGTGCCCGCGAGCACCGCGAAGCCTCCCCGCCGCACCAAGAACGCCGCCGGCGGTCCCCCTGCTCCGCCCGCCACGCGGCGCAAGAGCCACAAGGCCCGCAAGCGTCGCCGCTGAGCGACCCCTGGGTGCAATCCCTCCGCCGACGCACTCAACGCCTAGCGGAATGCGGCACCCATAGCGGAACCTCGGCGCCACGCGGCGGGACGAGAAACGTCCAGCGCCGCCGCGAGACGCGTTGCCCCAGGCTGCCCAAACCTGTACGGATCCCTCATGCGTATTCCTGCTTCGAGGATCCCGGCGCTCTCGCGCGACATGACGAGCGCCTTGCTCTCCGACGGTGACGTCGAATCGGAGTCTCCCAACGAGCTCCAGAAGGACATCGAAGCCGTCCTCAGCCAGTATGTGCGGGACGAACAGGCAGTGACCGACCGCGCTCGCGAGTTGCTCGACGCGCGGCGCTTGCCCCCATCGGAGCTGGGCAAGATGAAGCGCCTGGTCGCAGATGAGCGCAAGTTCAAGCTCGGCGATGAAGCGGTCGATTACATCCTCGACCAGCTGATCGAGTTCTTGATGCACAGCAGCAACGTGGACGAGATCTATTGCGAGGACGTGGTGCTGCGCCGCAAGCTCCGTCTGCCCCTACGTCAGCTCCAGGCCGCGGAGGAGAGCCTCGAGCAAGAAGTGCGCGGTCAGCTCAAGCACGTCAAGGAAGGCACAGCCGTCTGGGATGTCGAGTACCGCCGAATGATGGAAGACATCAAGCGCCGCAAGGGGCTGTGATCGCGCCTGGGAGGACTGCCGCATGCGAAGCATGACCGGCTTCGGTTTCGGAGAGGCCGACTTGGACAATGGGCGGGTCGTGATCGAGATCCGCAGCTTGAATCATCGTTTCCTGGACGTCAGGGTGCGTCTCCCCGGGGATCTACAGGACCAAGCTTCGTTCCTGGAGCAGCTGGCGCGTTCCGAGCTCGGCCGCGGGCGCTACGACATCGGGGTGCGCGTCGAGGGCACCGCCCAGGCACGCCTGTTCTCCGAGGAACGCGCGCGTGGCGTGTACCAAGCCCTGGCGCGCTTGAGAGACGAGCTGGCACCGGGCACCGACCTGCCTGTGAGTGTGCTTGGGCAGCTGTCCCATCTGATCACTGCTTCCCCTGCGGATACGGAAACGCCCGTTCAAGCGGCGCTAGCGTCCGCCATGAAGCGCGCCCTGGGTGCGCTGAAGGAGATGCGGGAAACCGAGGGCGAGACGCTTCGCGCAGAGCTCGAAGCGCGACTCGGAAAAGCGCGGGAAGCGGCCCAGCGCATCGCCGAGCGCGCCCCGGAGGCCATCGCGCACCAACACCAGCGGCTGCGAGAACGTGTGGGTCGTCTACTCAGCGACACTGGCGTGCAGCTGGATCCGACTCGCCTCGCGCAAGAGGTGGCGTTGCTCGCGGACAAGAGCGACATCACGGAGGAGCTGGTGCGCCTCGAGAGTCACTTCGATCAGTTCGCAAGCTTGCTCGAAGATCCCCAGGCCGTCGGGCGACGACTGGACTTTCTGCTGCAAGAAATGGCACGAGAGTCGAACACCATCGGTGCCAAGAGCCAGGACGCCGGGTTGAGTCATTTGGTCGTCGAGCTCAAGGCGGAGGTCGAGCGACTGCGGGAACAGGTTCAGAATGTCGAGTGAGCACTCATACGCTGACCGAGCAACCGGGGGGCCGTTGTTGCTGATCTTGTCGAGCCCATCGGGCGCCGGCAAGAGCACCCTCACCCGCCGCGTGCGCGATCAAATCGAGAACCTCGAGTTCAGCGTGTCCCACACGACGCGTGCCCCTCGCCCAGGCGAGCAAGATGGGCGCGAGTATCACTTCGTGAGTCGAGCGCAGTTCGAGTCCGACGTGCGCGCCGGTCGCTTCCTCGAGTGGGCTGAAGTCCACGGAAACCTGTATGGCACCAGCGTCGCTGAAGTGGAGCGCGCTGGCCACGCCGCGGGTGTGATCTTCGATGTGGATCACCAGGGCGCTCGGATGATCAAGGCTCAGCGCCCCGATGCAGTGGGTGTGTTCATCCTGCCGCCCAGCATGGAGATCCTCCTCGAGCGCCTTCGAGGCCGCGCGAGCGAAGACGAAGCCACCGTGCTGCGCCGCTTTCGCGTCGCGCGAGAGGAAATCGCCCACTATGGGTTGTTCGACTACGTGTTGGTCAACGCTGACTTGGAAAAAGCCACGCTCGAGCTGACGAGTATTTTCCGCGCCGAGTGGTGTCGGCGGCGGCGGGCAGCGCAGCACGCCGAGCGCTTGCTGTCTTCGGCTCGTGAGCTGCCCGAGCTCAACGGCGGCGGCGCTGCTAGCTGAGCTGCGTGCTGCGCTGCTGGCTGAGCGGGCGTCAGTCCGTCGATTGATCTTGCGGGCGCCGCCATGCTAGGCCCACGACCCGTGAGCTACGTTCTTGGCGTCATTGGCGGCAGCGGCATCTACGACATCCCGGGCCTCGAGTCGGTCCGGGAACACCGCCTGTCGACACCCTTCGGTGACCCCAGCGACGCGGTGACCGAAGGCTCCCTGCGCGCAGACGGGGACGAGGTCAAGCTGCTCTTCTTGCCGCGCCACGCACGCGGCCACAGCGTCTCACCGACGCATATCAACTACCGAGCGAACATCTGTGCGCTGAAGCAGCTCGGGGCCACTCACGTCGTGAGTTTGTCCGCGGTTGGCTCGATGCGTGAAGAGATCGCGCCGGGTGACGTCGTGCTGGTGGATCAGTACATCGACCTGACGAAGCAGCGCGTCTCCACCTTCTTCGACCAGGGCGTGGTCGCCCACGTTGGCTTCGCCGACCCCGTGTGTGGCTTGCTGGCGAACGCTGCCGCCGCGGGCGTGGAGTCCGCGGGGGGTAAGGTCCACCGCGGTGGAACCTACGTGTGCATGGAGGGCCCCCAGTTCTCTACCCGCGCGGAAAGTCAGTTGTATCGCAGCTGGGGTGTGAGCGTGATCGGGATGACCGCCATGCCTGAAGCTAAGCTCGCCCGAGAGGCCGAGCTGCCCTACGCCACGGTCGCGTTTGCCACCGACTACGACTGCTGGCACGAGACCGAAGAAGACGTGAGCGTCGAGGCGGTGCTCGCGGTGCTGCGCCAAAACGCCGAGCTCGCCAAAGCCAGCGTGAAGGCCTTGGCCACAAATCTCCCGGATCCGCGCCAATCCGTTGCACATGAGGCGCTCAAATTTGCGCTCATCACCAGCCGGGACCACATCACAGCCGCCGACCAGCGCCGCCTGGGCTGGCTCCTCGAGCCTTACCTCTGAACGAACCTTCGCGTTGCTCGCCCAGGCTGCACTCGATTGGTGCGGCTCGACCAGGGCGCGTCCTTGAATCGCGCCACGTCGCTGAGCACCGCACCTCACCCCCAAACCTGAGAGAAGACGAAGCATGACCCGAGATATCCAGAGCTCCGACCCCGTTTTGTTGGTCGGTTCGATGGCCTTTGACGACCTGAACTTGCCGAGCGGCGACTTCAAGGACGTGGTTGGGGGCTCAGCCACTTACGCCGCGATGGCGGTGACGCTGTTCGCTCCGGCGCAGATCGTAGCGGTGGTCGGAGACGATTTCCCCGAGGCAACGCTCGAGGAGTTGCGGGAGCGCGGAGTGGACACCACGGGTGTCGAGCGCGCGAAGGGCAAGACCTTCCGTTGGGTCGGCAAGTACGCCGCGAACCTGGCGAGTCGTGAGACGCTCGACACGCAGCTCAATGTGTTCGCGGATTTCCGCCCGAAGCTCCCGGAGAGCTACGCGAACACCCCCTTCGTGTTCCTCGGCAACATCCATCCGGAGCTTCAGCTCGAGGTGTTGAGTCAGGCCAAGAGCCCCAAGTTCGTCGCGGCGGACACCATGAACTTCTGGATCTCCGGCGAGCGCAAGAGCCTCGAGAAGGTGCTCGCCAAGGTCGACGCGCTGACCATCAACGATGAAGAGCTGCGTCAGCTCGCCGAGGAGCACAATATCCGCAAGGCAGCGGCCAAGGTGCTGAAGATGGGGCCGAAGACGCTGGTCGTGAAGCGCGGCGAGTACGGCGCCATGCTGTTCGACTCCGCCGGCGTGTTCTTCGCTCCGGCCTTCCCCCTCGAGGACGAGGTGGATCCGACGGGCGCTGGTGACAGCTTCGCGGGTGCGCTCTTCGGCTTCCTGGCCCGGGAGAAGCGCGTCGACGCGCGCACCCTGCGCCTCGGCCTGCTGACGGCCGCCAGCGTGGCTTCGTTCAACGTTGAAGGAGTTGGCAACGCCGCCCTGGCGAAGCTGACTCGCGAGCGTCTGGCGGAGCGCCTGGCAGAGCTGACTCAGCTGGTGCGCGTCGAGTAGGCCACTGCGGCTCGAGCAAGGCGAAGCGCACGAGTGTCCAAGCGGACGCCAAACGGCTGTTTGGTGTCCGCTTTGTTTTTCAGCCGTGTTACCCTCGCGCCGATGTTGGGACGCGTAGCTTGGGTGATGAGTGTGACGGTGGCGCTTGGCCTGTGCGCGGGCGGCTGCGGCGGCAGTGACGACCCCGCCGGCAGCGGCGGGAGCTCGGGCAGCGGCGGAACCGCTGGCACTGGTGGCTCAGGCGGCTCGGGCGGCGGAGTTTCGGATCATCCGTGCCAACCCAAGGAGGCGAGCTGCTACGTCGCTGGCACGTCCGGCCCAGGCGCGCAGTGCATGGCTCGCCGGGACAACTCGAAGGAAGACGTGATCCAGCTGCGGGTGACGCAGCTCGAGCTCAAGGAGCCGGCGACGCTGCGTCAGCCGTTCCTCCAGAACTCGGTCATCACTCCCAAGATCACGCCGAACTCCCCCGAGTGTTTCCAGTTCGGAGATGCCCAGTTCAACATCCTGTTCTCCTGGGACACCACCACGATGAAGGTGACCCAGGGCGCAGGCGAGCCTCAGGCGTTGATTGGACCGCTCAACGACGGGACCTGCTACTCCCAGTTCAACGACGGACCTTCTGGCGCGCAAATCAAGCCGGTGGAGACGGACTTCACCGTCGAGGGCAACGTCTACACCGCGGTGTTCCCGGACATCGCAGTGCCGATCTACCTCGAGGACTCCAAGGCGAACTACGCGCTCCTGCCGCTCCACGAGCTCGAAGTCACGGCCACCCTGAGCGACGACAAGAGCTGCGTCGGACGCTACGTCCCCGAGAACCTCGACGAGACTCAAGGCTGCTCAGCCAAAGAGGGCGAGTTCGCGTACCAGAACGCCGGCACCTACAAGGGTTACGTAACGGTCGAGGAAGCGGACACCGTGGACATCACGAGCCTCGGCTACTCCCTCTGCGTGCTGCTCAGCGGCAACGTGAAGCGCTGGCAAAACAAGCCCGCAGGCGAGACCATCGGCCGCTGCGACGGCAGCCAAGGCTTCATGGAAGAGGGCGGCTTCCCCAAGGGCAACTGGTGCTCGGGGACGAACTCCGCAGCGACCGACACCTGCGCGGACGCCTGGCTGATCGAGAGCGACTACGCCGCAGCGGGCGTGACCATCAACGGCGTCTGCGGCGGCTAGCCCCGAGTCTCCAACCCACGCTCGGCGTTGCCATAGTTTCCGCGCCAGCAATTCTGCAGACTTGGCTGGAAGTTTTTCGGCTTTTTCTGGGGGGGAGGCGGCACCGCACCCGATGCCATCGCGAGGGCGCTCCGGGTGACAATTGGTTGCTCCGGGCGCGCTGCTCGATCCAAGTCGCCACGCCCGTCGTAAGCTGACCATCATGACGGGGGAACCAGCGACCGAGTCCCAGCGTTTTCGCCGGCAGCACAGGGAGCTGATGTACCTCGCAGGGGAGCTCTTGACCTTCTGCGAGCCAACCCGCGTGCGGGAGCACGCCGCGGAGGTGCGCACGGCGCTGGTGCGCTTCACCGGCAAGCTCCGCATCCACGCGGCAATGGAAAACGACGCGGTCTACCCACGCCTCATCAATCATCCGCGAGAAGACATCCGCACGAAGGCGCAGAGCCTCTACAACGAGGTCGGAGACCTCTACAAGCGCTTCGATCGCTACTCGAAGCAGTGGCACGACCTCGAGCGCCTCAAGAGCGAACCCGAACGCTTCCTCGAGGAAACTCAGGAGATGCTGCGCATGCTCGGCATGCGCATGCTGCGCGAGGACGCCGAGCTCTACCCGATGGTCGACGAAGTCGGCTGATCCGAGGCGGGACACGGCACTCTTGGCACCTCAGTCACTCGCCCCCATCCAGGGCGTGCTCGTAAGCAGTGAATTTCAGGTGTGTTTTTTCCGATGTAAGGGTGTTTCCAAATCCCTCGTTACACTGGCTCGTCTAAGCAGCCGGTCGCGATTCACCGCGCCAGAGGGGACACTGGATGAGCTCGATTGCGTTAGTTGGTCCTGAGATCGAGGAAAACCTCAGCTTGCGCTACCTGGCTGCGGTCCTGGCGGAAGCAGGCCACCAGTCAGACATCGTGCCGTTCAATCAGGATACCGACTTTGGGTTGGCGCTGGAGCACATCCTCGCCACGGGTCCCGACCTGGTCGGGCTCTCTCTCGCCTTTCAGTGGCGGGCGAGCGACTTCCTGGCGCTGGCGGTGGCGTTGCGCGAGCGTGGCTACCAGGGGCACATCACCGTCGGCGGTCACTTCGCGACCTTCACCGCGCTGGAACTCCTGGGCGACTTCCCCGAGCTCGACTCGGTCGTGCGCCAGGAAGCCGAGGGCACCTTGCTCGACTTGGTCGAGCTGCTCGCTCGGGGTGAAGACTACCGAGACCTGGCTGGGCTGGCCGTGCGTGGGGAGGACGGTGTCCCGCGCAAGAACGCCGATCCCCGCCTGCCGGATCTCGCGGCCCTCCCGCGACCGGATCGCCGGGGAGAGCCTGCGAGCTGCTTCGGACATGGCATCGCGCCGCTCGTCTCGAGCCGAGGTTGCTACGCCAACTGCTCCTTTTGCTGCATTGCCGCGTGGCACGAGCAGAGCCTGCCCGGCAAGCGCTACCGAGTGCGGGATCCGGAAGAGGTCGCGAAGGAAATGGTCGCGCTGCAGCGGGATCGCGGCATCGACATCTTCGTGTTCCACGACGACAACTTCTTCGTTCCGGGACACAAGAAGAACCGCGAGCGCTTCAGCGCCCTCGCAGACGCCTTGGAGCGCCACGGCATTGGCCCCTTCGCGACGGTGGTCAAGGCACGCCCCACCGACTGCGATCCCGAAGTGTTCCGCATCCTCAAGCAGCGCTTGAATTGCATCCGCGTCTACATCGGGATCGAGACGGATACCGACCAGGGCCTCGACACGCTCCAGCGCTGGAGCTCCACCAAGCTGAACAAGAAGGCCATCGAGCTCGTGAGGGAGCTGGATCTCTACACCTGCTTCAACATGTTGATCTTCGATCCGGATACGGACCTCCAGAGCCTGGACGCCAACACCCGCTTCATTCGCTGGGCCGGCGAGTTTCCGTCGAACTTCGGCCGCGTCGAGCTCTACGCTGGCACTCCCCTGCTCTCTCGCATGCTGAGCGAAGGGCGCTGCCGCGGCGACTACATGCAGTGGGATTACTCCTAGGGAGCCCGGAGGTGGAGCGCGTCTTCAACCTGAGCATGCAGTGCTTTCACGCCAGAAACTTCGGAGACGGCGCCCTGGCCAATCGCATCATGGCGACGCGCTTCGACGTCGAGGTGTGCCGACACTTCCATTCAGATCGATTCCGCGAGGAATGGATGCAGCGAGGTAAGGACCTCAGTCGCTGCCTCGCGAGCGACACGGCAGACGGCCTGGAGGCCATCCTGCATCACGTGCGCACCGAGCCGCTGAGCGAAGACGCGGCGCTGGTAGCTCGCCTCACTCCCGGCCTCAGGAAGACCGAGGAGGAGGTGTTCGAAGCGGCGCGCGCGCTCGCCAGCGAGCTCCTCGGTGCCGTCGGTCAGGGTCGCCCGCTCACGGTGCTGGGAGATCGCGTCGCCACACCGCTGCAGAACCAGCGTGGGCCGAGCTTCGTGGAGGCCAACCATGTCTGAGCCCAAGCGACCGAAGCAGCTGATGCCCGAGGTGCTGCCAGCGCCGGGTCCCACGCGGCCCGGCAGCCCCCGCGCGCGCACCGTGGGTCAGATGCAGCGGCTCCTGGCCCTGGCGGCCACTGGCGCGAGCGTCAGCGCGTGTGCCAAGACGCCGCCCAAGACCGACGCCGGTGCGATCGAAGTGCCCGCACAGCCGCCTGCGAGCGGGGAGACCCAGGCCGAAGCCGACGCGAGCATGCCGCCCCGCAGCGACCCTTCGGCGAAGGAACCGATTCCGCCCCCTGAGCCGCCAACGGGCTACGCTGTCGTCGATCCCATGCCGCCACCGGCCCGCTGCATGGGTCTCGCAGGCACCATCTCCGTGGCGGTCTCCTGGAAGGGCAGCGTGATGACGCTGACCCTAGGCAAGCCCCACCAGAGTGGGTCGAAATACGAATCCAGCGAACCACCCAGCGTTTCCGGAGGGAATCTGAAGAAGCACACGATCAAGCCAGATTCGGCGGTGCTCGAGATCGACGTACCTGCCGGCGCGAGCGCAATCTACGCCAGCGTGGCGGCGAGCTGCCCTGCGGGCAACCAACACGTCTCTGTGCAGGTCTATTCACCCGGTGGCGTGGTCAAGCCCGGCTCGACCTCGGTGAGCACCTCGGACACCTGGTGATGGAAAACCGACCGAAGAAGCGCCGCCTCGGCCTGCTGCCAGAAGTACTCCCTGCCCCTCCGCCACCGGGGAAGCTCAACCCCCGCGAGCGCACCCTGAAGAGCCTCGGTCGCCTTGCGGCCGCCGCCGCAGCGGCAGCGAGCCTCAGCGCCTGCAAGGAAACCGGTTGCGGTAGCAGTGGCTATGCGGTGGTCGACCCCATGCCGCCACCGGCGCAGTGCGAAGGCCTCGTGGCAACCATCAGCGCCGTTACTGGCTGGGATCCGTCGGGAAACATCAAGCTGAGGCTCTCGAAGCCGACCATGGCCGGCGCGACCTACAAACTCCCCGGCGCGACGGACGCGGGCGCGGACGCCCAGGCGGCGCCGAGCGCCAGCGCCGCGCCAGGCGCCAGTCCGAGCGCCAGCGCCACACCGAGCGCCAGCGCCGCACCGAGCGCCGCGCCAAGCGCCAGCACCGCGAGCCCGAACGCCGGCAGCGATGCCAGCACCGGCAGCGATGCGGGCGCCGCCACGGGGCCCGTCGCGAGCGCGATCCGAGTCCAGCACGGAATCCTGATCTCGGTGACGGACAGCGGCGGCGGACTCGTGCTGGAAATCAAACCAGACGCAGGTGCGACGTACGTTGCAGTTGAAGTACCAGCGGCTTGCCCAGCCGGCATGGAGACGGTGCTAGCGGAGATCCGCATCAACCCTGGGATGCCGAAACCCACCCTCAGCGTCGCACTCTACGACCAGCAGCGTTACTGACCGATCTGCGCGGCGAGCGTTCCTTATCCTGACCCTGGGGTGGTATCCTGGCCCTCGATGGAACCGGGGGCTGGGTTCTTCGGGCAGACGCGTATGCGCCTGGCCCGATTGACCGCGGAGGGTGAAGGCGGGCTCAAGCGGGCGCTCCTTCAGGCCTGTGCGACGAGTGCACGCGCGATCAAGGTCGAGCGGGTCGCGGCGTGGTTCTTCAACCATGACCACACGCAGCTGATCTGCGGCTGTCAGTTCGAACGTTCGGGTGAACGAGAAAGTTCCGGCGCGGTCATCGATCTGACGCGAATGCCTGGCTACACCGCAGCGCTCGAATCGCACCGCGTGATCCTCGCCAACGACGCACGCACGGATCCGGACACCTGCGAACTCACGCCCCAGTACCTAATTCCACACGGCATTACCTCGATGCTCGACGCGCCGATTTTCCGCTTTGGCGAGGTGGTCGGAGTCGTCTGCCACGAACATGTCGGGGAGGCCCGCACCTGGACCACCGATGAACGCGATTTTGCGGCGTCCGTCGCCGATGTGCTCGCGGTGCTCCTCGAACAGGCCTCGCGCATCGAGGCTGAGCTCACCCTGCGCGAGCAGAACGAACGCCTCGCACGGCTCGAACGCATGGAGGCGCTCGGCAAGCTCAGCGCTGGGGTGGCTCACGACTTCAACAACGTCCTCAGCGCGATCATGCTGGGCCTGGACGATCTGGAGCGGTTCGCCGGTTCCGGCGAGCCAGCGGAGATCCTCTCGGAACTCAGAGACGTTGCTCGCCAGGGCAAGCGCATCTCCGACCAGCTGATGACCTTCGCCCGCTCAGGTCCACACGCCCCGAAGGTGGTCGACATGGGACAGGTGCTGCGAGACATGACGAAGCCCCTCAACGCGCTGCTGCGTGGGACCCATCATCTCGACGTAGCAGTGAACGAAGAGCACATGCTGGTCCGCGCCGATCCCGCCCAGCTCGACCAGGTGGTGATGAACCTGGTGGTCAACGCGCGGGACGCCATGCCCGATGGCGGCACCGTCTGCGTTGGTCTGGGCGGTACCCCGGCCGCCGCTGTGCTCACGGTGCAAGACAGCGGCACGGGGATCGACCCCGATCTCGTCGAGCGGATCTTCGAGCCCTTCTTCACGACTAAAGGTCACGGAAACGGCCTCGGGCTCTCGACGGTGTACAGCATCGTGCAGCAAAACGGCGGAGAAATCGAGGTAAAGACCGGCTCGAGCGGCACCACCTTCACCATCCGCTTGCCGCGCATCGATGACTGAACGTCACTCCTCCCCCCCAAACCCGCGGGGAAACGTCCTGGCTCGGTGGCCGGCGAGTCACTGAGGTGAGCACTGGGTGACCACACACGAATCGACGATACCTGCATCGTAAGCGCTGATGCTGGCGATCTGAATCATGTTGGCCATGTGTTCGGTACAATCGTCTAGACCGCGGGTGACGGCGTCATCTTCCGTCCTTCCCCATGCGCCGCCGTCCGCAGCCTTCGCGACACAACTACCCGGCGCATCACACACGTAGTAGTTCCCTGCGGTAAAACAGAAGTAGCCGTTCTCGCCGAAGTCGCCTTGACAGGCGTACCACTCGTCGGGGCACGCGCTCATGGTGCAGTAGATGTCCTGACAGTCCGCCGCCACTCCGCACGCGCCCATCGCGTTGAAGAGCTGGCGCCCCTGTTCGGTCGCGTTCGCGACGCAGCTGTCGATACACGCTACGTCTTCGCAAGCCATCGCGCAGTCGACCGTCGGCGCGCACCCCGGTGTGCCGACGCCGCTACCTCCGCTACCCGAGCCTCCGTTGGAGCTGCCCGCGTTGGAGCTGCCCGCGTTGGAGCTGCCGCCGCTAGCCCCGGCGGCCGTGCCTCCAGACGCCCCCTGGCCGCCACCGCCCGCGCCGCCGGCCCCGCCAGGCCCCGCGCCGTCCGAGGTCTCGCTCACACAACCACCACACGCTGCAATCAGCCCAAGAACCCCTGCATGCCGCCAAAAACCGCTCATTCGTGCCTCCAAGTCCAGCTCGTCCGCCCGCGCCAATTCGCGATAGCAACCCTATTGTGATTATAGAAAAGCAATTGACAATAGAAATCGTCTCGCGAATCATCTTGAGGGTGAGCAAGACCCACAAGAAGGCCTCTCGCACCTACAAGAGTCCGCTCCGCGAGGCGCAGGCGGAGGCGACGCGGGAGCGTGTCGTCGAAGCCGCGATCCGACTCATCGCCAAGGACCCGACGACGTTCACGATCCCGGGCGTGGCAAAGAGTGCCGGAGTCTCACAGCCCACGGTGTACCGCCTGTTCCCTGACAAGGAGTCGCTCACCGACGCAGCGCGTGAAGCCGTACGGAAACGCGCCGGAGTAGATCCCTCCCCTACCATCGGGTGCGAAGAGCTAATCGCTCGCCAGGTGCACAGCATCCTGCGCATGAGCAAGGAGCCACCCGAGGTGCTCGGTGCCCTGGCCCCGTTGAACTCGTCGCGCCTCAGCAACGCCAGCGTGCAGGAGCGTTATGCCTACATCGCGCATGCCCTGAAGGACGACCTGAAGGGAGTCCCGGCAGTCACCCGCCGCCGGGTGATCCAGATCATCAACATGCTCTACTCGTCCGCAGGCGCGACCATCCTCTGGCGCTATCACCTGATGAACGAGGAGGGCGCCGACACATTCGCCTGGCTCTGCCGGGTACTGATCGAGGCCGCACAACGGGAGGGAAAGACATGAGCACGGACATCAACTGGGAGCGCCCAGGACCAGGCACTTGGGAGTTCGACGCCAGTCACCAGACCGAACCGTTTGGGCGCTACACGGACTCGCTGATGGGAGCAGCGAGCGAGCGTGGCGCAGCCTTGGGTTTCCGCGAGGCAGGGCTTCCTCTGGAGACGCTGCGTTGCGCGGTGGTCAACGGCTGGTGGTACATCAAGATCAAGCCACTCGGCGGCCCCGAAGAGGGCGGTGGTTCTGCGCCGCCTGCGTTCGTCTTCTGGCTGCTGTTCAACCTGCACCCGGAGCTACGACGCCGGCGCAAGGCCGCTCGTCGGTTCATGTCCGAGCGGCGCTGGGACGAGACCGCGCGGAGCTGGTTTGCAAGCCGTCGTGCACCGTTCGTCGAGCGCATCGCCAGGTTGCAGCTGGCGAACCCGCGTGAGCTGAATGACGAAGCGCTATGCGAGCATCTAGACCGCACGCGGACGCTCTTCGAGGACCTCGTCGAGGTGCACTTCCGGGCCGTGCCTGGTTGCGCCATCCCGATCGGCGACTACCTGGTCCACAGCGAGGCGTGGGGAAACGTCGCCGCGGGGCATGCGATGCGTGCCCTCGCAGGCTTCACGGAGGCCACCACGGAGCCCCTCGCAGCGCTCGACCGCATCGTGGCCGCGCTGCGGAGCGAAGGGCGCATTGCGTGGCTGGGAGAGGCCGACGCCGCGAGCACCCTCGCTCGCCTGCGCGATGGAGACACGGAGAGCGCGAAGCTCCTGCGCGAGTACGAACGCGAGTTCGGCGTACGCATCGCTGGCTATTCGGTTTTGTGCCCCACGCTGAACGAGCTGCCACAGATGATGCTTGGCAACCTGCGTCGGCGCGCAGAACTCAACTGCGCGTCAAACCCTGCGCGGGCGCTGGCCGAGCGCGCCGCAGCGGACCTGGAGAAACAGATCCCCGCGGAACACCGAAGCGCGTGGCGGGAGCTGCTCGCCTCCGCTCGTCGAGCGGGCGCCTTGCGCGACGACGACGGAGGCCTCGCGATGGCCGTGCTGGGCATCGCCCGCGGACTGGTGCTCGAGGCTGGGCGCCGGCTGGAGAACGCGGGACGCGCCAGCGAAGCGGAGAGCGCGTGCGACCTGACCACCGAAGAGCTGATCGCGGCGCTACGCGGTGGAGGTCCGTCGAAGCAAACCATCGACGGGCACACCGCGGATCGCCGCCGTTGGGCAGGGCTCACGCCGCCGAGTCACCTTGGACCCGAGCCCGAGCCTCCCCCGATCGCCTCATTCCCTCCGGATGTGCGCCGCGTCGTCGCTGCGATGTTCGCCTTTGCCAGCCGCTTCTCGGCTGATGCCGACCCGATCCCGGAACAAGGCGAGCTGTGTGGACACGGCGTGAGTCCCGGGGTGGTGCGTGGTCGCGCTTGCCTCGTGGTGACCACCGCGGATTTCGAGCGCTTCAGGCCCGGAGACATCCTGGTCGCTCGCGCCACGAGTCCGACATACAACACCTTGCTCGCCACCGCCTCTGCCATCGTAACTCAGACCGGCGGCCTGATTTCCCATGCGGCAATCGTGGCCCGGGAGTTTGGGATCCCGGGTGTGGTGGGAGTCGAGGACGCGCTCGAAGCGCTCCAGGACGGTGCGTTCATCGAGGTCAATGGTGACCAAGGTCGCATCGTCGTCCTTGGACATGCGCCTCCCGACGCGCCCAGGGCAGGTGCTCCCGCCCAGGAGGCGCCCGAGGTCGTCGTGCCCGACCCCGAACCTGGAGCCGAGCCACAGGTCGTCCCGCTGGAGCTCGCGGAGGAAGCAGCGAGCTGGGGAGGCAAAGCCGCGCACTCCGCACGCTTGATGCGCGCCGGGATCTTGGTTCCGCGCGGTGTGGCCCTCGACTACACGGCGGCCTGGATGGTCGCTCGTGGCGACAACGCATGCCTGGAGGCCAATAGCCTGCGCAGCCTCAGCGCTCCGTTCTCGGTGCGCTCGAGCGCGAACGTGGAGGACTCCGCTGGCGCGAGCTTCGCGGGGCAGTTCTGACTCGCCTCGGTGTCGCGGGTAATGAGTCACTCCAGACGGCGGTCCGCGAGGTGTTCGAGTCGGCTCACAGCAGCGGCGTCCGCGCGTATCGCCAGCGCCTCGGTCTGGAAGCACCGGTGCGCATGAGCGTGATCATTCAAGAGCTAGTACCCGCGCGATCCGCGGGCGTGCTGTTCTTCGAGCGGGAAAAGATCGTCGTCGAGTCTGCGTACGGCCTAGGGGAGTCCGTAGTCAGTGGAGAGATCACACCAGACCGCTTCGTGCTGGATCCCGACGGCAACGTGCTGGAGTCTCAAGTTGGCACGAAATCCAGCATGCTGACGTTCTCCAACCACGAGCTTCACACCTCAGACGTTACCCCAGACGTCGCGGCGCGCCCGAGCATCGATGAAAAAGAACTCAAGCAGCTGGTCGCGCTCGGCGCGCGGGTGGCCGCCCTGTTCGGCGGGCCTCAAGACATCGAGTGGGCCTTCTCGGACGATGGTCAGCTTTACTGCCTCCAGGCGCGACCAGTGACTCGGGAGATCTGAGCGCGTCAGTTGGTCGAGGCTTCACAGCGCTGCAGCTCGCGAATGCAACCGAGCAAGCAAGCGTTCTTTGGCTCAGTCTCACAGCCCGCGTTGCAGGCATTCGCTGAGCGGCTGCACGCAGGCACGCTCGGCGGCTGGCCAGCGCGGCTCACCGCCGAGACCTTCGCGAACGCGCGCTTATCCACACGGCAAAGTTCATCGCACGCATCGAGCTGGTAGTTGTGCCGGCAGTTGTCGTTACACCGCTCGTGACCCTCCGGGTTGCGCGGGTGGTTGTACCTGTAGCAAGTGCGCAGACACTCGGCGGCACCGCTGGTGTAGCAATGGGCCCGTCTGCAGGCCATTTCCTCCTCGAAGCTCGCACGCCACGGCGACTCCGGCGGCGCGCTCTGAGCTGGTGGCGCGGCAGCGGCGGCACTCGATTCCGGCGCCGCGCTGGCACCAAGGCTCGACTCCGCCCCAGTCGCCGGAGGAGCCTCCGCGTTTGGGGGTGAGGGAGCAGCGCAACCGCCGAAGCTCAGCAAGCTGGCGCTGAGTGTCGTCAGAACCGAGGGCGCAGCCTGCTTCACTACTTGTGCGCGTGTTCGCACCGTTGAAGGCCCTTCATGCAAATCAGGAGGCAGCTCGCACGCGGGTTGACTCCACACGAGGCGGAACAAGTGTTTGCCTCGCGGATACACTCCACGGTACCGGGGGGCCCCATCTCCAGCCCATGCTCAGGGATCTTCAGGAAGGCCCGCATGTCCGTGCGGCAGAGCTCGTGGCACTCTTCGATCTCATACTTGCGGGTGCACTCGACGTCGCAGCGCGACCTGCCTTCACAGCCCTCGAGCACGAGGCTGTCGCCATGTTGCCTGCACTCTTCGAGGCACGGCCTGAAGTCAGGAGATCCGCAGTGTTGCGCCAAGCACGCGCGGACTTGATCGTAGGAGGGCTCCCAAGGCCACGCCTCCGGTGCCTCAGAGGCTGTCCCTTCCTCCACCTCGGTATCCGGCGGCTCCTCTGCAGCGGGCAGCGGCGCAGCCATGGGAGGCGGCGCACTCGAGCAAGCCCCCGCACACCACACGGCTATCACCAACCCAGGTCTGCGCCAGCGCATCTTAGCCGGCCTTGGCACGCCGAGCCTTGTCGAGCCCGACCTCGATGGCCGCGATCAAGCCAGGTCGCTTCACGAGCCGAATGCGCCCGACGCCGGCCAAGCTGAGCGCCGTATCGGCGACCGAGATCCCCATGGCAACGAGCTTCGAACCCGTGAGGACCCAGCATCCCCTCACCTGGCTGCGGTGCTGGATCACCCACTGCGTGAGGTGACTGCGGGCCTCGCTGTCGTAGCCGGTCATCAACTCGCAGTCCATGAACGCCCTCAGGTGCCGCGCCTCGGCGAAGGCGGGCTCGTAGGCGTCGGTGAGTTGCCGCGCCAGGTCGGTCTCGAGGCGCCCAGCAACGCGGATCACCGAGACCCCTGGGGCCGGAACGAAGAGTTCGACAGCCCCACGCTCCGAGCGCGCAGACAGCGACTCACTTCGCAACGCGCGAGCGGGAAGCGTTCCCCAATCCGGCTCGAAACTCACCGCTGGAGTCTAGCTCAAAGCAGCGCAAACTCCGAGTCCTCCGGAGTGCTGCCGCGCGGCATTATCGGCAGACGCGTTTCCCCGCCCGAATCGCCATGCTACACCTCGCGCGGCCTGCCCTCGAACACCATTCCTCGTCCCGCCCTTCAAACGCGAGCGCGTGACCATCACGCCATGCTGAGCAGTCAGAAGTATCCATCCGATGAAGCTTCCCCTCTCGCTTTTTGGAACCTACAAGGACGTCCGGGGTCGCGCCCGGTCAATGGGGAAGAGCTACCTGAAGGGACACCCGCTCGAACAGATCGTCGAAGATCTCCGAGAACCGTGCGGCAACGACACCGTACAGATCGACGCAAACGGGATGAGGCGGAGCCAGATCGAAGCGTTCTACCCATCGCTCGTCCCGATGCTCCTTGAAGACGCCGCGTCTCGGGATTCCTCCATCGCGCCGGCCCTTGTTGCAGGCCTGCTCCGCACGGAATGGGGAGTCCTGGCCTTACTGACCAGCGACGCTGGGATGGTGCTTGACGCGCGGACACACCCAGCACTCTTGAGGTGGGTCGTCGCCAACATCGAGCGGCTCGAGACAGTGGTCCCGTACGTCCAGCTGAACGGTCGAGACATCAATTTCTGGCAGGGACCCACCGAAATCCAAAGCTGCTTGTGGAAGCCAGAGCGCCACACGAAGCTGTTGGGAATTCGCACGGCCCAGGATTTGGTCAGTGCAATTTTGGAGTTCTGGCGCCCGGAATGGGGCCCGCCACCTGAACCCGGTCGTACAACTTGATCTCTTACCTAACGGCCAAGCTTCACCACGAAGCTCTTCCCTTGCCCCGCGGCAATGGTGCCGGTTCCGATATCGAGAGTGGGTGAGTCGGTCGTCCCGAGCACGAACACCTCGCCGAAGCCGTTTCCGGCGCTTGCGAAGGCACTTCCACCCAAGCTGCCACCGATACTCTTGTGCCAGAGGTGGTTGCCGTTCTGGTCGAAGCGAACCGCCGTGGGCAAGCCGCTTGCGTTACCGGCAATTGTCTCTCCCCCCACGACGGTATTGGCATAGACGTTCACGACCAGCGCGGCCGCGCCCCGGCTGTCGACCGTCGTGGTTCCGCCTAGCACGGTGCCAGCGTTGGGAAATCCCTGGCCCCAAACCGGTACGAGGTAGGATCCTTCCGAGTCGTATTTGATTAGGAAAGTGCTCTTGGGACCAGCAGCCGGGAGGGTGGTCCCTTTGACGTCCAAATCCGTAGTGTAGAGGCCTGTGACCAGTGCTGCACCGGTCGCATCCACCGCGACGGTTTTCGCGTTCTCGTTTCCACCGATTCCCTTGATGGTTGTGGATTGTACGTATTTCCCCGCGGCATCCAGTTTCAGCAAGAATCCATCTGGAGGACCGGATTGGAAAACCGCGCCATTGCCAAAGTCGACTTCGCCGGCGATCGCGCCAGTGACATAGACGTACCCAGCCGCGTCGATGTCGATCCCAGATGCCTCTTCGTTACCGGGTGAGCCGTAGGTGTTGACCCAACCATCGGTGCCCGGAGCGCCATCAAGCCCAAGTTTCGCGACCACGATGTCAGCGCCGTCCGCGCTCTTCGGGCCGGTCCCCCAATCGAGGCTGCCATTGAAGAATCCGACCAGATACACATGCGTCCCGCGCACTCGCAGCCCGGGGACGAAAGCTTCCCCGAGGAAGGTGCTCGAGACGAACTGACCACTCGGGCTCAATCGAATTAGACTTGAACCCGGAGGGTGCTCGCCGTCACCGAAGTCAGCAACAGCAAGGGTCGTGACCACTGAAAAGACATCCCCCTGCTCGCTGACGGCTACGCTCCCCATCAGCTCGGTCGATTGATTTCCGAAGGTGTACAACCAATCCAGTTTCCCCGAGGCATCAAGACTAGCTATGTAGACGTCGAATTCGTCGGTTGCCGGTCGACTCTCTCCCTCGATTTGCAGGCCCCCCGAGAACGTTCCGGCGATGACCATCCCTCGGTCTGGACGCGCCGCGGCGGCAGCGGGCTCGCCTGCACTCTGCCCGTAGACAACCCCCCAAATTCCACATTCGTAGCGATCGCAGTTCTCGTCTTTCAACGCATCGCTGCAGTCTTCGACGGTGGGGACCTGCTCCCCCTCACAGGTGCTCCAGTTGCCATCTTGGTCGCAGAAACGTTGCCCACCCTTGCAGATCCCAACGTTCTCGGTTCCCGCGGGTCCGTCATAGCAAGCCTCGCGTTTCCCCGGGGAGCACTCTCCAGTGCCGCCTCCCACGCCAGCAGTGCCGCCCGCACCGCCGGTCAGGGCTGCTCCGGTTCCACCATCACCGCCCGCTCCGCCGTTCCCAGCTGCACTTCCCCCGACGCCGCCCGCGCCAGCGGAAGCAATTGCCGGGTGGAATTCATCCAGACCGATCAGCTTCGAGCACCCACCAAGCACGAGTACCGCGGAGAGCAAAACCAGAGGTGTATTTCGCATGCTTCTCGATGCCATGGCGGGCGAACGGGCGAAGGCTTTCTAGCATCGTTCTCCGGTCCTGAGCGGGGTGCGCTAGCCGCGTGGGTCGCAATCGCACCTCCCCCCACATCGATCCGACAAGCGGGCTTGTCTGTCGCCGCCAAAGTGCGTTCCGAGTCCGCCAAGTATGCAAAAACTCAGCGACATTGGGATGTAACGCGTTCTACTTTAGGACCGGGGGCCGACGCGCGTGTCGGAAAGCGACGCCTGGGTTTTGGCTCGGAATTCCGCTATGTTTCCCCGATTCGACCAAACGACCGTAAGTCCAGGGAAAGGGCAATGATTCAGCCGGAATGGATGAAATGGGGACCGTAAGGACCCGTGCAACTGAACGGCCGATTGGTGTACCCTTGAAACGTCCTTGACCCACTTTCCTACGTTCCCCTGGGGTTGAGGGGAACGCCGCGCGCGGCCGGGAGCCGCATGCATTGGAGCCTACATGTCACGCTGGCTGAAGTATTCTTGGTACGCCGCATTGGCTGCGCTCGGCAGCGGCTGCGCAGGGAGCTGTTCGAGCTGCTCCTCGTGCGGTGTCACCCCGCTCGATGGCGGCTTTGAGAACGGGAAGCGCATCGACAATGCCGCCAGCGTGCGGCTCACCGATTCCGGTCTTTCGTTCTTGGAAGGCAACATCGGATCGTTAGCCAACGCGGCGCTCGGGAGCGATGGAGGCATCGTCACTTTCGATGTGCCTTCGTCTAGCCAGACGTTTCTTGGAATCATTACGGTCAACATTTGTCCGAATGGTCCAAAGCCGACTGGGAATCCGAAGGAGTGCGTGTTCGAGGCCAACATCGGCTCGTCGGACCTGACGCTTCATACCGAGGCTCCGCATCACTTGGTGATCGGAGGCACAATTGATGCGCGACTCGAATCGCTTCCGCTAACGGCCGCCGGAGCGAACACGCGAGCAGTGCTCAACAATGGCGGCAACTGCAACGGAAACGATTGGGCGAAAATAGGCGTCGACGCGCGAATCAGCATCGAGACGGAGACGGACCCAGCCCACGACGCACGTCGCGGGTACTCGCGGGTGAAAATCGAGAGCGTGAGCGTCTCGCAAAGCGACCTTAACAACTCGCTCGCGGTTTGCGCTAACGGCGGCATCTGGAGTCAGATCGTTGCCGCACTTGCAGGCTCGCTAGTGGGGCAGTTCGTCGGACCGCTGGTGGATAGCCTCACGGGCACGATCGAAGACCAGCTGTGCATGAAGAACGACCCCGCTGCTGGTGTCACCTGCCCCGCTGGCACGGCCGCAGACGCCGACAACGTCTGTCGCTTCAGCAACGGTGACTGCGTGGGCACCGCCCTGGGTCTCGACGGCAACATCGACCTTTCGGGCTTCCTGGCGAGTATTTCCCCGGGGACAGAGGGTGGCCTCGACTTCATGCTCGCGGCTGGTGGTGAAGGCACCCGCGACGATGGCAGCGGCATGCTGTGGGGCGACCTGAACCCCATCGGCGGTGGCGCGACCCTCGGCATGATGGGTGGTGCGGAGCCGCGCCCGGTCACCACCTGCGTGCCACTCGCCTCCCAGACTTTGCCCACGGGAATTCCGATCCCCGACGAGCTCACCGCGAACACCGTGAGCGACTGGACCGGTCCTGGTCCCCACCTCGGCATCGGGCTCTCCGAGCGCTACATCAACTACGCCCTCGGCAGCGCCTACAACTCCGGCGCGCTCTGCCTCGGCATTGGCAGCGACACGCTGGGCAGCCTGCTGACCAGCGACACCCTGGGCCTGTTGATCCCGTCCCTGAAGGACATCGCTCGCCAGAAGAAGACGGCGCCTCTCGCCATCGTGCTTCGCCCCCAGACCCCGCCCAGCGCGGTGGTGGGCAACGGCACGTCCCTCGAGACGGATCCGACGCTGCGCCTGGCATTGAACGAGTTGATCATCGACTTCTACCTGTGGTCGAACGATCGCTACATCCGTGCCTTCAGCTCCCAGTTCGACCTCGATGTGCCGGTCAACCTGGACGTCGACGAGAACAGCGCCCTTGCGCCGGTGCTGCAAGACATCGGCGTAGCCAACCCAACGATGTTCAACGCGCCGCTGGTGCGTGAGGACAAGCAGACCGCCGCGGAAACGCTGGCGAACCTGCTGGCGGGTCAAATCGGCGGAGCCCTCGGCGGAGCGATCAGCCCGATCAGCCTGAACGACTCCCTCGCGAGCTTGGGCCTGGCGTTGCGCATTCCCCCCACGGTCGAAGGGCAAGGCTCACCGGGTCTGCGCAAGCTCTCCAAGGGTAGCGACAACTACCTGGGGATCTTCGCATCCCTCGAGACCGCTAGCGGCGCCTACGTCAACTTCAGCGAGACCGACGTGCGCCTGATGTCGAAGACCATCGATCCCGCTGGTCTCCGCGTGGATACGGCGACCAAGGACAACTTGCCCGCCTTCGAGCTGCAGGCCAAGAGCAGCCTCGACAGGGGTGAGCAGCCAATCGAGTACCAGTATCGACTCGACAAGGGTTACTGGCGTCCCTGGCAGAAGAGCAGCTCGATCAAGGTGAGCGACGCTGCGCTGCGCATCCAAGGCCGCCACGTGGTCGAGGTTCGGTCTCGCGTCGAGGGTGCTCCCCAGACCGTGGACCGTACCCCGCCGACAATCGAGGTGCTGGTCGACAAGAGCCTGCCGGAGATCACCCTGGGCAAGGAGCCGGTCGACGGCAAGCTCAGCATCGAGGTCTACGACGTGGTGAGCCCAACGCAGTCCCTCGACGTACGTTGGGCCCTCGACGACGGCGCGTTCACGGATTGGTCGAACGCCGCCGGGCTCGAGGCCATCGAAGTGGGGGACGCTGGGAAGCTCACCGTCGAGGTGCGTGACGAAGAAGGCAACGTCGCTAGCCAGAGTCAGGCTCTGGTACGCGGTCGCGCTGACGCGTCGCTCGCGGATGGTAGCGGCTGTGGCTGCAGCGTCCCCGGCCAAGACGGCTCCAAGCAGGCTCCTCTGGGCCTACTCGCCGTCGGAGCAATGGCGCTCGGCTTCGGCTTGCGTCGTCGCCGCAAGGGCACGGGTCAAGGCCCAAAAGCCGATGCGGAGGCTGACGAGTCCGATGCGGTCCCCTCGCACGACGAGGACTTCACCCCCGCCGAGCTGACTTCAGCTCAACGCCGTCGTCGGCTACACCGCCTGGCCCAGATCAGCTTGTTCGCGGTCGCAGCCTCCTTCAACGGCTGCTCCTGCAGCGACGCCGACTCGAACAGTGGCAACAACGGCGGCAGCGGCGGCATGGGCGGCACTGCTGGCACTGGCGGCGGCCCGCCCACCTGCACCGAGTGCGAGACCCTCGCTCCAGGTCTGGTGGGCGCCTACGCTTCCGCGGCAGTCGCCTCCGACGGCACCATCTGGGTGGCGGCGTATGACGACATCGGCCTCGACACCACCGCAGACGGGACCAACCCGATCCTGTTCGGCGACCTTGCCGTAGGGAAATATGTCGATGGCGAGGTCCAGTGGCAGGCCGTGGACGGGCTGCCTGACTTCGATCCGAACCTCGATCCCGGCGCCCCTGGCGGACCGCCGGACCCGAAGTTCATCGACGTGAACAGCTACCGGGGCGGGCTCACCGACTCGGGTGACGACGTGGGTCTCTGGACCAGCATCCAGGTGGGCGGCGACGGGCTACCGATGGTCGCGTACTACGACGCCACGAACCGGGCGTTGAAGTTCGCGCGACGTGATGACACCGGAGCCTGGAGCGCGCACACCGTACAGCAGGTGACTCAAGGCGATGTTGGGCGCTACGCGAAGCTCTTGCTGCGTGATGGTCGACCGGTCATCGCCTACCTCGCCCTCGAACCGGCTGGAGCCGGAGGCGGCCTGGTGCAGAGCGTGGTGCGAGTCGCGAGCGCCAGCACGGCGTTGCCCCAGGGCAGCGGCGACTGGAGCTTCGCCGACGCGGCGGTCTCCGCTGCGCCGTGTCGCGCCTACAACTGTGCGAGCGGCGAAGAGTGCCGAGACACCGGCGTCTGCCAGACGCCCCTCACCACCTGCGATCCCGCCTGCGCCAAGGGCGAAGCGTGCTTCGACGACGGCAGTGGAGCAGCCTGTACCCCGATCTTCGACCAGAAGTTCGTGGACACCTTCCCCGAGGGCTCGCTGTACATCTCCGCTGCGCTCACCTCGAGCGGCATGGGTCTGGTCTACTACGACCGCATCCACGGCAACCTCTACGGGGTGAAGGAAGAGGGCGGCACCTGGGGCACGCCCATGCTGCTCGACGGCGAGGGCCCGGGGCCGGTGGACACCGGTGACACGGGTGTTGGTGCGTCGCTCTTCGTGGATGGCAACGGCGACTGGCACATCACCTACTCCGACGGCATCACGGAGACTTTCAAGTACATGAAGGTCACCGGAGGCACCACGCCGGAGGCAGCGCAGGTCATCGACGATGGCAGCACCGATGACGGCAAGGCCGTGATCGGCGACGACTCCAGCGTGTGGACCAACGGCAGTACGATCTACGCCTCCTACCAGGACGCGACGAACGGGCTGCTGAAGCTCGGCACCAACGACGGCAGCGGCTGGCAGGTGAAGACGCTCACGGTCGATGGCTGGGTCAACGGCTTCACCCAGGTCGTGGACGTGAACGGTTCGCCGCAGATCATGGCCCACTGGCGCAAGGCGGATCCCAACACGGTCGGCAGCGTGATCTTCGTCGCCCCCTGACGTCGCACTCTGCACACGGCAAAGGCCGAGCCCAACAGGGCTCGGCCTTTTGCTTTGGAGACACCGAAAGGAGCAGCGCTCCCCGGGGGTCAGCAACGCAACGCAGCGGGCGCTCTCACGATAGCTGCCGAACTCCGCAAGTCTCAACCAGGCCCTGGGCCTGCTTCAGGCACTTCCCTGCGGCATCAGCTTGGTACGCATAGCCGGGACCGGCGCCCAGACTGCGCGCCAGGTCCTTGGCGTAGTACGCTTTGCAAGCCTCGAGATCGTAAGCGTAGCCGCGCTGGTCACAGCAGTCCTGAATGTTGCACAGCGTGTCGGAGAGTGAGTCAAGGAAGTCCCCTTCTGATAAAGGCCCTCCGCCTCCTTCCTCGCCGGCGCCGCCTTCCGCCGTCGCTGATGCATCCACATCCGATCGCAATAAACCCCACGGAAACACATACCAGACCGGTACGCAGGAAGCTCATGCGGAGAGGTCTGGAACTCAATCCAGGGCGAGGCAACCCCGCTCAGGGCGAAGCGAGCACCAGTCGGATACGGCTCGATCCCTTGTGTCAGAGTGACAACCAGAATATCCGCCAGGCAATTGAGAGAAACCGAGCGCGCGACCCGCTGAGCCTGGAACGGAAATTGAGGCAAATCGAGGCGCGAACACGCGCCTCGATTTCTTCCCACTCGCGAGCGCTCAGTCCCTGCAAGAGTTCTGCAAGAGCCCCGGTAGCTGGCACTTGCCTTGGAAACAGCCGCCGGTGCAGTCCGAATCGTAGGTACAGGCCTCGCCCGGTTGACCATTCGGCACGCAGCTTCCGCTGCCTTCGTCGCACACGAGACCGCTCGGACAGGCGCCGCCACACGGTTGCTCTGCTGCCGGCACGCACTTGCCGTCAGCACACACCAAGCCCGCCTCGCACTCCAAGTCCGAGTAGCAAACGCGGTCCGCGGGGACCAACGCCACGCACTGCCCTTCGTAGGTGCAGCGCAGGCCATCGCCGCGAAAGCAAACTGGGATACGGCTACCGAGGCGACACGACACCCCGGTCGCGCTCTCCTCACACGTGTCCGCGCAGCTGCCGCCCGCGACCTGGTGGACCATCGCGGCGCACACTCCGTTGTCGCACAAGACATCGGCACCGGCACACTCGTCGCTGGTGTCGCATGCGCCGCCAATCGTAACATTCCCCACGAACACACCGGCGCACTCACCGGACTCGTAGTCCGGCATGCCGCAGCTCACGACTGCTTCCCGCACCTGGTCCACACAGCGCCGTGCCTGCTCCGCGTCGTAGCTAAGACGCGCATTCGGGGCGTAGCTTGGAAGGCCGTCCAGCATCACCTCGCGGCAAAAACTCTCCGCGTAGCTGCGGCCGACGCGAGTGCAGCACTCGGTGTTGCTGCACAACGCGTTCACCAGCTCCGCGCGGAGCGAGTCGAGGGGCACTGGCTCTGGCTCCGCCTCCGCTCCGCTTCCGCTTTCACCGCTGCAGGCGGAGAACAGACCAACCAAACACGAACCAACCAAAAGAATACGAAGTGCTCTCATGCCCGAGGAATGTCGCCCCGTGGAAATTGAAGCAAGCCCGACACGGCTGATCTACAAGCTTCCGAAGGGGTCTCGAGTCTCCGCACAGCTTTCCACGATGACACGTGACTAGCGGGCTTTTCTCCCCCGACCCGAGGCCCGCTCGGCATCGGCCTCATCGACCTTTTCCGCATGGCTGTGCGCCCGACCCGAACATCGGCCGCAGAACCGGAAGCTCAAGCGGCGGAGCGCCGGGCTAGCATCGCGCTTCACGCTAGTTCATCCCGCCCATGCACGCCGCTTCGGTCGGGAACCAGGGCACACACACGTCGTCGCGACAGGCCCCGTCGTCCCCGCACGCGTCGTAGTCGAGGCACGCAGCACCTCTGGGAAGGGTTCGAGTGCACACTCCGCTATTTTCCCCACAGAAAAATCCGGACGTGCACTGCTGCGAGCTCGAGCAGGTCGCGCCCTCACCGCCGTTCGCGACGCAGACCCCTGCGTCCGAGCAATGCGCTCCGATTTCGCAATCTACCCAGTCACAGGCTTCCCCAAGCTTCCTGGCCGGTGCACACGTTCCATCCTGGCAGGAGAGGCCGTCGTTCACGTAGCACTCCGCGGTGCCCCCTGGGCCGTCTCCCGCCAGGCCACCGCTCCAGCACTCCGTGCCTCCGTCGTGCTGCTGGCAGGTCGTGTCGCAGCCATCGCCCAGCGCGCCGCGCGGCAGCTGCACACAAGTGCCGTCACAGTACGCGTCCCCGCCGCTCGGCTTCGCGCACTCCGCGCTCTGTTCGCAAGCGGCACCAGCAGGCAACGTCCCTTGCAAGACGCCGTCGCAAGCGTCAGTTGCTTGCTCGGCCTTTGCGCCGCAACTCGCAGCGAACAGGCGTACCGCATCCAGGCAGTGACCCGCCGCGACCGCGTCATACGTTGTGTTGGGCGTTGCTTCAAACTGCTCTTTCAGGCCGGCGCTGTAGATCGCCTTGCACGCTGCAGCGTCATAGCCATAGCCCGCCGCCTCACAGCAGCTCTGGATGTTGCAGATCGCGTCCGCCAGCTGCGGAATCAATTCAGAGGCAGGCACTGGCCCTGACGACGTGTCTTCAGTCGAGCCTCCACACGCCACCACGATTAGCCCTACGGAAACGCTGATCAGCCCAAAACGCAACGCCTGCATGTCGCAGTCATGAGCCTCCTATGCGGAGAACACAAGCGTGAACCAGCGGACGCGAGCGCTGAGGCAAGGCCTTCACACTTTCAAATTCACACCAGTGAACTTCGGTTCGCGCACAGGTCGGGTTCAAGGCGCCGAAAGTCAGTTGCCCGGCGAGCTTAGGCGCTCGCTCTCCCCCAAAAAGAAAACGGCCGTTTCCATGCGAAACCGACCGTGGCTTTGTAGCGGAGCGCTCTCTTGCGCTCCGAACTCGGCGCTGACTGCTCAAGCGGCAGCGATGGCGCCGTCGCTCTGCACGTCGCCCGTCGCAGGACCAGAAGCCAGGCGACGCTCTTCCGCGACCAGCTCGAGCAGCTCCTGCTTGGTCGCGACGCCCGTCTCGAGCATCACGCGCATGCAGCCGTCGATGTAGCCATGCGCGCGGGCCAGGCGTGCGTACGCAACGCCCTCGGCGCGCAGCTGGAACACGTCGCGCAGCATATCCCGCAGGTTCTTGAACATTTCGGCCTTGGAAATCCCAGTGGTCATCGCTCGTCTCCCAGCGCTGCGAACGACCCCTCTGCCGCGTCGTCCGAGCTGACTCCCCGGTACCTGGAGCGTCGCCGTTCGGCCAAGTTTCTGCACGGGACGAAAGAGCAGTGAGAGTGAAACCGCCGGGGAAAAGCGCACCTTTCAGCACAATCCGAAACCGGAGGAATGTGTTGCGATCTTGCTTCGGACCCGTTGCCAAACCTTGAACGAGGCCTCGCTTGCCTCTACATTCAGCGGCGTCCGGCAGGTGGACCCGCAGTCGAGTGGGCCGCCATGACGCGACTCGTGAGGCCAACATGAAGCTCAATGTCTTCAAGTCGAAGATCCATCGCGCAACGGTGACCCACGCGGACCTCGAATACGAAGGCAGCGTCACCATCGACAAGGACCTGATGGATCGAGCGGATATCCTCCCCTACGAGGCTATCCATATCTGGAACGTCACCCGCGGCACGCGCCTCGTTACCTACGCCCTCGAAGGGCCCCGAGGTTCGCGCTGCATCTGTGTGAACGGCGCCGCAGCTCATCTGAACGAGCCTGGCGACCTGGTGATCTTGGCGACCTTCGCCGACATGGACCGCGCAGAAGCCCGTGATTACCAGCCCAAGGTCGTGCGGGTGGACCGCGATAACCGCGTGATCGACGACGAGAGCCCGGAGCTCCCGGGACCGATCCTGAACTCCATCGCCTGCGCCTGAGCTCCTCGAAGCAAGGCCATTCGACCCACGCCTCGGACCCACCGTCCGGGGCGTGTCGTCGTTTGTCTTACCTCTGCCTACACTTTTGCGCGGGAAACAACCGAGCGCACGAGGCAAGGAGTGAGGCCGGCGCGCCCCGTGAGCTGAGGCTCTGCCGAAGCGAATGGGGGGAGACGCGCCGAACGAACGCCGAGTTTGCGCGGGAAACACTGGCGACGCTCGCGGCGTTCAGATAAGGCCTGGCCGGGTGTTCTCGTTGCTGGGCATTTCCTGGCCCCAGCGAGCCGCTCAGCAAGCCATGACTCTACCCACCGCCAGCAGTGTCCTTGCCGTGCTCTCGGCGCACCCGTCTCGGGAAACCTGGGCCAGCGCCGTGCGCGAGAGCGCCCTCGACGCCTACGCCAGGCGCGAGCGCAGCGTGCGCCTCGCCGATGCGAGCAAGCTCGAAGGCGACTCCGCGACGCCATACGGCGACTTGAAGGAGTTGCTCAGCCGCGATCCCCAGACGGACACCGAGCGCTGGGCCCTGGGTGCGCTGTGTGCGCTGGCGTTGGTGGGAGACGAGCGCCGCGCGGATACGGCAGACGCTCTGGTGTGGCTCGCCGCGAACACGCAAGTCGACGCGCTCTCGATGCTCGAGGAAGCGCTGGGTGAAGACGCCGAGGCGCTGTGGCCTCGGCTTGGGCACATCGCGCGCTCCCCCCAAGAGTTCGCTCTCGGGCGCGGTGAGGCGCTGACCGCTGCCGCAGCTTTGATGAGCAGCCAGTCCAGCGCAGCCTCCCGAGAGGTGCGCGAGCTGGCGTCTCGCACGCTGGATCCGTTGCTCGCCGCGGTGCTCACTCCGAGCAGCGACTCGGGCGAGCGCGGCAGCAGCTTGAGTGGTGAGCTCACCGCGGCTCCACGGCACGCGGTCTGGACCGCGATCTTGGGCCTGACAGGCATCCTCGCCATCGTGTGGTTGTTTAAGCTCTTGGGCCGCTACGCCCTGGCCTTCAAGCGTCCCGCCGCCGTGCGGCTCACGAACCGCGGCCTCGAACTCGATCACCGCACGGAAATGCTCGGCCGCGTGCTGCGCGACCGGGAGACGCTGGTGCCCATCGACAACGTCGCCAAGGTGACCCGCGAGGTGCGCTACGCCCGCGCAGGGCTCTACGCCGGCCTGTTCGCGCTGGCAATCGGCCTCTACGCAGGCATCAGCCTGTTCGTCGACGGCGTGCGCGTGCCTGGTTCTTCCCCCAGCCTGCTCGGCATGGCCTTCGTGCTGGTCATCGTGGGGCTTGGTGTGGACTTCGGCTTGAGCAGCCTGAGCGACTCGGCGCGAGGCAAGTGCCGCCTGGTGGTGGAGCCACGCAAGGGCAAGCGCCTGTGCATCGCGACGCTGGATCCGAGCACCGCTGACGCCATGCTGGCTCGCCTCGCAGAGCAGACCAAGCTCTGAATTCCAGAGCGACAGCATTTCCTTGCGGATTTAAGCCCCGCGACGTCCCAGACGTTGCTACTCCTCAGGTTTCCCCGAGGGTTGGGGGGGAGGCGCGGAAGGTGCCGCCTTGGCACTCCCCGAAGGCGCCGCAGCCGGCTTCTCCTTGAAGCCGGGCTTCTTCGAGCCCGCATTGGCTTCCTCCGCAGCGCTCTTCGCCTTTTCGGCCTTCTCGGCGTCTTCCTTCTTCTTCTGCTCGGCGCGCTCCTTGGCGCGCTTCTTGGCTTCCTCCTGGAGTTGCTTCGAGTACTCGCTGATGGCCTCGAGCAGCGGCGCGAGCTGACGTCCCGTGGCGGAGACCTTGCCGACGATGCGGTCCCCTTGAGCGGAGAACTCCACGCGCTCCACCAGGCGCTTTTCGCTCTTTCCAAGCAGGCGCGCCGCGAGCCCGGACAGCTTGATCGTCACGACGGCGTTGAGCGCGGAGTCGAAGGCCGCCGCGTGCTTCTGCGCGGCGGCCGGGCTCTCGTCTTGAGCTTCGAGCAGCGCCGTGACGCCGTCTCCGGCGGGGACGAGCTTCATGCGCACCCAGCGGATCGACTCGGGCATGTCGAAGGGGATCCCCTTGAAGGCACGATACGGCGTGCGCAGGAACACGCTCACCACCTCCTTGCCTTCGGGATTCGGGAAGCTCAGCGGCCCTTTCAGCTGCTTCGCCTGAGCCTCGATGCCGGCTGGTCCGACGATCACGACGCCGCGTCCCTGCTGCACCAGGACGCGATCGGCGCGGTCCACATGTGCCCTGGCGATGCGGTCGTCGAGCCACTCGCCCTTGTCCTTGCTCTGCTTGACCAGACGATCGATGGCGCCGTGGATCTTCTCCTCGGAGGTGTGGTGCTTGAGCACGATCACCGCGTGGGAGCTGTCCCGGAGCTGAGGCGCAGCGATCAGGATGCGGTCGATGTCCTTGATGGGATCGAGCTTGGCCGTCTTGAAGAACGCCGCCCACTGCTCGGCGGCTCCGAGTAGGTCGCCGATCAACGCTCCCGTGGAGTGCTTGCGGATGCGGTCACCGAACACCAGCAGCCGGATGTTCGCGTTGGCGTCGGCGAGTTGCCCCGCGGAACCGGACAACGCGACAGGATCCTTGATGGTCTTCGAGCGCTCGGCGACCGGGGGTTGGCTCTTCGGCAACTCGGGCTTCGGCTCAGGCTTGGGCTCTGGCTTCACGGGGGCCGCGTCAGCCCCCGCATCGGTCGCGGTCGGAGCGCCGGCGTCTGCGCCCGCGTCTTTGACTCCGACGGCAGCATCCGCACCGGCGTCCCCCGGCGACTTCAGGGGCTGTTCGGCTTGCCCCGCGTCTGGCTTCGAAGTGCCGAGCTTCTTCTTCGGCAGCGACCAGGCCTCGTCGTCATCATCATCGCTGTCGTCGTCGAGCGCGTCGTCGTCTTCGAGGTCCTCGTCTTCGTCTTCGACGGCAGCTGGATTCTCGCCTGCCTTCGGCGGCTGAGGGGCGGGCTCGTCTTCAAGCGTGACCGGGATCCCGATCCACTCCGGCGGCTCCTCGATGTCCGAGTCATCTTCGAACTTCATCAGCGACACGAGGCCGAGGGGCGCGCTCAGCGGCGTGAGCGGGACGTGCAGCAACAGCGAGATCCCGAGCGCCCCCAACACGAGTCGGAGTCGGGTGTCGCGTCGCCCACGCCACTCCGCTCGAAAAGCCACAGGTCTCACCATACTGCTGCAGTGTCAGGCGTGCGAACGCCGCGATTTATTCTGAAAACGCGCTTCGCGTCTGCGCCACCCAGGTTGGCACGCTGTTCGCTGTACAGCTCCCGAGGCCGTGCTTTTAACAGCATTGTCGCTTCGTTCGGCCCTTCCGCACGCCGCGCTGTGGGCGTCTGCACACGCGCTGAGCACAGCGCGCGAGCTGAGCACGGGCGACTTCACGCAGTTCCTCACCCCCAACCCCGCCCCAGGCTGCTGCAGCACCTGAACATTGATCGCTAAGTCATGAGAAGTTTTAGAGCTATTCGGCCTCCTGTGGAGCGCCACGCGAGGGCCCAGCCAGCGACGCGCCGGGGTGAGTCATCTGGCCTCGCTGCGCTGGAGATCCGCCGAGAAGTGGATCCGTTAGGCGCGCTGTGGAAAGAAAGGGCCTGCCCGTGACCTCGAACCGCCTTTCTCGCACCGATCCCAGACCTCCGCGGCGCGTTCTGCGTGTCTCGCTGAGCGCCTTGCTGGCCGCCTCGAGCCTAATCGCGTGCGGAAATCGTGAAGAGCCGCCGGGCGTCAAGGAACAGGTCGAGAAGCCGAAAGACACGCATCCGAAGGCATCCGGCGCGGCTCCAAGCTTGCCCGCCGAACTGACCCAGGCCGCGAGCACTCCGGACTCCGGTGCCGAGGCCGCAGACGCTGGTGCGGACGCCGCGCCCTACACCGGACCCTGGTTCGCGGTGACGAAGATCGCGGCTGCAGTCTTCAAGGAGCCGAAGTTCGATCAAAAACAGAAGCTCGGCTACATCCGCAACGGCGGTCGTGTCCCCGTGGATACGAAGCCTGTGAGCACCGCGAACTGCAGCGGCGGTTGGTACCGCGTGAACGACGTGGGCTACGTCTGCGGCAACCTCGGGACCACCGACCTAGAACACCCCGAGGTGAAGTTCGCCATCAAGGCGCCAGACCTCTCTGAGGTGCTCCCCTACATCTACGCGCGCAACGCCAAGAACGGCACGCCGCTCTACCGCTCGGTTCCATCGAAGGAGCAAATGCTCGCCTACGAGCCCTACATGGACCCGAAGAAGAAGGCTGAAGAGAAAGCCAAGGCCGAAGCGGAGAAGAAGGCGAAAGAAGACGCGAAGGCCAAGGCCGAGGCGGCCAAGAACGCCGAGAAATCCGACAAGTCGGACAAGACCGAGAAGTCCGACGCCAAGGATGCTGGCTCGAAGGCCGACGCGAAGCCCGTCGCCGAGAAGGACACTCCGGAGCTGATCGACGGCATCCGAAAAAAATCCGCAGAGAAATCTGACGAGAAGCCCGACGACAAGCCCAGCGAGAAGAGCGACCCGAAGACGCCGAAGCCTGGAGACACGCGCAGCGCGTCGGCCTCGCCAGGAGACGTCGGGGACGCGCCGGAAGTGGGCGAGGAAGGCGACGCCGGAGCACCTGATCAGCCCTGGTGGCAGCAAGAGAACATCAAGGACAAGCTCCACGAAGTCACCCTCGACCAGCTCTCCGCAGACGCGGACGACATCCTGGCCAAGCGCATGGTCACCGGCTTCTACGTCGCCGTGGACAAGACGTTCCGCTGGAACGGGCGCACCTGGTACAAGACCACCAAGGGTCTAGTCACCCCGGCTGACCGTTTCTGGCAGACCGCAGGTTCTGACTTCCACGGCACCGAGCTCGGCACCAAGTTCAAGCTGCCGCTGGCCTGGGCATACGGTGGGCGCAAGACGGCACCCACCTACGAGATTGATCCAGACAAGCGCAGTGTTAGCCCCAAGGAGCGAGTGAAGCGCTTCGAGCCGCTGCAGCTCACCGGCAAAGAGATCGAGATCAAGGGCATCACCTACAGCGAGATGGCCAATGGTCAGTGGGTGAAGAATATCCACGTGAGAATTACTCACCCGGGGCCGATGCCGGAAGATCTCAAGCCAGACGAGCGCTGGATCGACGTGAACCTCAAGGAGCAAACGCTGGTCGCCTACAAGGGCAGCACGCCGATGTTCGCGACGCTGGTCTCGAGCGGCAAGACGTCCAGCGTGAAGTCGAAGGACCACAGCACCCCGCCTGGTGAGTTCAGGATCCGCGAGAAGCACGTCACCACGACCATGGACGGCGACGGCACGGCGGCAGGCGACCTGCCCTACTCCATCGAGGATGTCCCGTACGTGATGTACTACAAGGGCTCTTACGCGCTTCACGCGGCGTTCTGGCACAGCAACTACGGCATCAAGATGAGCCACGGCTGCGTGAACTTGTCGCCGCTCGACGCGAAATGGGTCTTCCTCTTCACGGATCCGCAGTTGCCCAAGGGCTGGCACGGGGTGTGGGCGACGGACGATCGCCCAGGAAGTCGCGTCCGCGTCCACGAGTAGCGCTTAACTGCGGTCCGGACCGGTCGTTACAATCCAGGGCGCGCTCTGACAGCGCTCAGTTACCCGGGTCCAGGGCCGCTTGACTCGAGACGCGGCCCGGACCATCTAGCCAGACCTTAGATGGATCAGTTTTCCGCACATCTCGACCGCGGCTGGGACCTCGTCCAGCGTGGCGACTCTCGCGGCGCCGAACAAAGCGCCCGGCGAGCCCTGGAGCTCGATAACCAATCGCCCGAAGCTTACAACTTGCTTGGCTACGTGGGCGCGCTTCAGGGCGACTTCGAAGAGGCGGTCGAGTACTACCGCCAGGCTATCGCGCTGGACGACGGCTACCTCGAGGCAATGCTGAACGCCGCCGAGGTGTACATTCACCCGCTGGGTGAGTTCGAAGAGGCGCTGTCGCTGTGCGATCAGGCGCTCGATCTGGCGCAGAACGACGACGAGATCGTCGACACCTTGCTGCTCAAGTTCGATGCGCTACTGGGCCTGAACGAGATCGAACGCGCTCGCGAGTTGTGCGCGCGTTTCCCCGAGGGACCGTTCGAGAACCCAAACCACACCTTTCTGGTGGGGCGCGCACTCTACGAAGTGGGCGAGATCGAGCGCGCGGCTCCGCTCGTCGAGCAAGCCGTCAAGGACAGCCCCAAGAACCCGGAAGCGTTCTACTACCTCGGCCTGGTACGCGATGAGCGTGGAGACACGAGCGGTGCGACGCTGGCCTTCCTGCGCTCACGGGAACTCGACCTGGAGCTACCGACGCCCTCTTGGTCGCTGACACCCGACACGTTCAGTCATAGCGTGCGACAGGCCGTGGCGGCTCTGGATCCGAAGCTCCGCGCGTTCGTGGATGAGAATCACATCTACGTCTCGGACGTGCCTGGCGTCGAGGTCGTGGTGGACGGCGTCGATCCCCGCGCCCTGTTGCTGCTGGACGCCGTGGCGGGGCCGGATGGTCTCCCCGCAGATCAGGCGCGCCTGTTCGTGTACCAGCGCAATCTCGAGCGCTTGGCTGGCGCCCTCGAGCACATCGAGAGCGAACTCACAGCGGCGCTAGACCGAGAAATCACTGCGCTGTTCATCGAGCGCCAAGATCCGACCCATCGCTGCGTCGACTAACCCGCGCCGGCGTCGCCGGTCTGATCGTCGGGGGGAGCGAGCTCAAGGCGGCTCAGCGGCTCTGCGTTCACCTTCGCGGTGGACACGAGGGTGTCCAGGAGCTGGCGACCAATCTTGGCCACGCCCAGCAGGGCGAGCACCCGAGTGCGCTGCAGCTCCGCACGCTCTCGCTCTTGCGTGTCCTTCGCCGAGAGGTGCGGCTCGAGCGCGACGAGCGCCTCCTCGAGCGCCTCGATGGCGTGGCGGATCTCTCCGCCTTCGCGCTCCGCGAACACGCGGGAAATCATCTTCCAGATTTGTACTTCCGCGGTGAAATAGTCGCGGCGCTCACCCGGCACCCAGACCCGCCGCACCACGCCCCAGCGCCCGAGGTCGTTGAGTGTCATGCTCACCGCGCCCGCGGACAGCTGCAGCGCGTCCCGGAGGTCTTGAGCGGAGAGCGGACCCGGCGAGAGATAGAGGATCGCCCACACGCGACCCATGTTGCGCTTGAACCCCCAAAACTCGATCAGGCGGCCAACGAGGTCACTGACCAAGATCTCGCTGCGCCACAGCGGGGTGCTCTCGTGCTGCTTCTCCTCGCTCATGCCGTCCGGGTGGTGAGTTGACGCGCGACGCCTTCAAGCAGTTGCCGCGCAGGCGTCTCGGGTACGGAGCGTAGCGCCGAAATCGCGCCCTCGGTGGTCTCTCGTGCGCGGGCTCGAGCGAGCTCGCAAGCACCGCTGTCGAGCACCGCCCGGCGCACACGCTCGATGGGGTCCAAATCTCCCGCGTGGATCGCGCGGAGGTCGTGCAGCAGCTCGGGGCGCTGCTCGACCGCGAGCACCAGAGGCAGCGTCAGCTTGCCTTCCCGGAGATCGGCGAACAGCGTCTTTCCCGTCTCTTCGCTGGTGTAGTCCAGGGTGTCGTCCACCAGCTGGAAAGCGATGCCCACGCCCTCACCGAAGACGCGCAGCTGCTCCTCTTGCTGGGCCGTTGCTCCCGCCACGCGCGCACCGACCGAGGTCGCCCACGCAAACAGCGACGCTGTTTTTCCGCGTAGAATTAGTTCGTACGACTCGGCGCTGGTGTCGAGGGTGCGGCGACCACGCAGCTGAATGATCTCACCGGACACGAGGGCGCGCAGCGTCGCGATCAGATCCGGGAGCACGTCCGGGGCAGCTCGCTGAGTCATGTCGAGGGCATGGACCAGCAGCAAATCACCGGACAGCACGCTAACGGCGTTGCCGTGCAGTACCCGCGAGGCAGGGACGCCGCGCCGCTCGGTGCCTTCATCGACGACGTCATCATGGAGCAGCGTCGCGGAGTGAATCAGCTCGGCGACGGCAGCCAGTTCCCGCGCACACGCGGGCACCTCACCGAAGCAGGCCGCACTCAGCAGCAGCGCCATGGGGCGAACCCGCTTACCGCCCTGACACACCAGGTGCGCCGCGGCAGCATCGCCAGGCTCCGGGCCGTCCTGAGCGCGGTCGTGGAGGAGCTTCTCCACGCGAGCCAGATCGTCTCCGATCAGAGAGTGCACCGCGGCGAGCCGACGACGCAGCCGCTCGGCGGCGTCGCTTGGAGGCAGTCCTGCGGCGGAGTCAGAGAGGGCACCAAGGCCCGATTCGAGGCTAATCCCGGTGAGATTCATCGGTTTCGATAGTTTCAAACAGCCGTGAAAGCTTAGGCCGCTCCCCCCCTCGGGTCAATCGGGTGGGTAGCAGAAGAATCCTGACCCTATGTGGGCTGTGCTATGTGGGCGGCGTGACCGCACCTGAGCAGGACGCCCGACGAGAGCGAGGCCGGCGCCTCGGCCGGCGCATCTCGCTCCTGATCTACGGCGTCGTCGTAGCCGGCTTCACCGCGGTCTGCACCGTGCAAATCCTTGCAACTGTTTGGTTTCCTCCCGAAGAGCAGGTGGCTGCCAGCTGCCGTGAAGGGCTGCACGACTTGATTTCGGGGGTGAGGAGCGCCCGGCGAGCCGCCGCGGAGGAGACGGGAGGAGAGCGAGAAGCGGTCACACGCTTCCGGCAGGCGCTCGGACCTGCTTGGCAACGTCGCGCGAGCGTCAGCAGGCTCTGCCAAGGCGATCCCGAGGCGCTGAAAGCTCTGAAGCTGGTCGATCAGCTGCGTTACGCCGAAGAGCACGCGGTACGGAACGAGGCGGGAGATCTGGCGGGATTACGCCGTCGAGTGAAATCCCTGGAGCCGACCTTCAAGCCGCAAACTCCAGCCGACTAGTCCGGCGCCGCCCGGCCTCCAGTGGTTTTGGCTGAAAGAAAGCTTGTTTGTTCCGGCCTGCACAGGCGTGAAAAGCGCTATAAGCACCGCGCGCCGTGCCTGAGACTGATACCGAAATTCAACCGACCTTCGACGTGCTGCGCCTCTCCAACGAGGTGCGCAAGGCCGTCGATGAGCTTGGCTACATCAACCCTACTCCCGTTCAACGGGCGATCTACGAGCCCGCGAAGAAGGGCCGCGACCTGGTGGTCCAGGCTCGCACCGGGACGGGCAAGACCGCAGCGTTCGGCCTCCCGCTGGTCGACGGCCTGGTCAAGCCAGACGTGGCCGCCGTCCAGGCCATGGTGCTGTGTCCCACCCGTGAGCTGGCTCTCCAGGTCGCCAGGGAGATCTCGGCGCTCGGCAAGTACCGCGACCTGAAGGTCGTCAGCGTGTACGGCGGTGCGCCGATGCAGCGCCAGATCGACGAGATCGCGGCAGGCGCTCAAATCCTCGTGGGCACCCCGGGGCGTGTGCTCGATCATCTCCGAAGGGGCACCCTGGCTCCCGCGCGGATACGCGTGCTGGTACTGGACGAGAGCGACGAGATGCTCTCGATGGGCTTCTTGCCGCAGATCAACGAGGTGCTCGAGGCGCTACCCAAGACGCTGCACACTTTGTTGTTCAGCGCCACGGTGCCCCGAGATGTGGTGCGGATGGCGGAAGACCGCTTGCGCGATCCAAGCTTCATCACCCTCAGCGGTGACGAGATCGGCGCGCTGTCGATCCAGCACTTCACCTACCTCGCGGCGGGCGACAAACTCGGCGACTTTCTGCAGGTCGTGGAGACGGAGAATCCCGAGAGCGCGATCATTTTCTGCAACACGCGTGACCAGACCAAGCGGGTCGCGCACCAGCTCAAGCAGGCCGGCTACGACGCCGATTGGCTCAACGCCGACTTGTCCCAGTCAGAGCGCGAACGCGTCATGGCGGCGGTTCGTGAATCTCGCCTACGCTTCCTCGTGGCAACGGATGTCGCCGCGCGCGGCATCGATATCTCGCACCTGACCCACGTCATCAACTACGACTTCCCGGAGTCGACCGAGGTCTACGTCCACCGCACCGGGCGCACCGGCCGCGCCGGGCGCACCGGCACCGCAATCAGCATGATCACGCCCCAGGACATCGGCGGCGTGTACATGTTGAAGCTCACGTACCGCATCACTCCGGTTGAACGCGGTCTCCCCAGCGCTACTGAGAGGCGCACTCGAGCGGAGCTCGATCTGGTGGATGGGCTGGTCCGCCTCGCAGAGACGCGCAAAGTCACGATGCGCGACCGCGCTCTGGCCCGCCGACTCTTGACCCACGACCAGGCAGAGATCGCGATAGCGATGCTCCTCCAGGACCATCTGGGGCCGCGCGAGGAGGCGGAGGCGGAGGGCGCTCGCGCACGCCGGTCTGCCAAGCCGGCTCCCGTCGAACCCGCTGCACGCAAGTCGACCAGCGGAAGAAATGGTCACGGCCCAACGCGCGCCGAGCAGCCAGATCTTGGCGCAGCACCAACTCTGCCGGACAACACCGGGCGACAGTCGGACCCGCCTCGAAAGCTCGTCGAAGCCACCGCGGAGCGGCAGCCCGCAAAGCGCGAGCCCGCACGACGCGAAGAGCCCGCGCGACGCGAAGAGCCCGCGCGACGCGAAGAGCCCGCGCGACGCGAAGAGCCCGCGCGACGCGAAAGGCCCGCGCGACGCGGCTCAGCAGACGACGCTGACGAGCGCGACAGCAAGCGCAGCCGCGACAGCCGCGACGACTCTCGCCGCAAGAGGCGCCGCGAGGAACGCGAACCACGCCCCGAGCTGACGGTGGAGACGAGTGACGCAGACGACGACCTCGATCTGCCCGGATACGTGGTTCAAGACGCTTCCCCATCACTGGTTGCCCGCTTGACCGACGAGGACACGCGTCCGGCACGACGCTCACGGGAAGCATCTGCTGAAGACTCCCCTCGCCCAGCGAGGTCGGAGCGACCCCGCGATTCGGGCGCGTCGAAGGAGTTGGACTCGCCCCGGCGCGGGCGGCGTGGCCGTGACGAGGCCAACGCACCTCGAGGAGAGCGCGCCGACGCACCGCGAGCAGAACGCTCCGAACGACAGCGCGGTGAGCGCTCCGAACGACAGCGCGGTGAGCGCTCCGAGGCGCAGCGCGGACAGCGTGGTGACGAACCGAAGAACGGTTCGCCCCGGGGCTCCAAGCCGAGAGCAGAGGCAGCCCAGGCCGCGGCCAGCGGGCATGACCCTGCGGAAACGAACGTCACGCTGCGCACGCCGGTCACCGCCGCGATCACGCCAGGCCCCCAGGCTCGGGTAGCGCTCGCGGGATCCGGCGACCTGGACTCCATCCGCGAAATCCGGGTCAACGTGGGACGCAAGGATGGAGCTCGCCCAAGCGATTTTCGCAAGACGCTTGTCGACCGCGGATCCCTCAGCGACGCCGACACAGAGCACGTGAACGTGCGCCCCGACCACACCTTCGTAGGTGTGAAGGTGCGTGTGCTGGCGCAGGCAATGGAAGCGCTGAACGGCGCGACCATCGCAGGCAAGGAAGCCAGCGCAGAACTCGCGGCGGACTGACGACAGCGCCTCAGAGACCGCGCGAAAAGGCGCCACGCAGCCATTGCCGGCTTGCCGCATCGTTTCCCCACGGCACCAGCTCAAGCCCTACACCAGCAATCCAAGCCCAACGCTGCCGCTTCGGAGGCTCCCCTCCACCGGTTCTAGCCTCCGAGGCGTGCTCCGCCCGAGACACAGCCAACGCGGCTTCGGAGCTTCGTCAAGTTCATGCTCTTGCGGATGGCGCAGCGGAGCTTTCCGCTGGTTTCAAGCCTTGGATGAGCGACGCGCTGACACGCCGCCAGCTAACATTTCCGCGAGCATAAGATCGTGGCAAGTCAAGGCAGATAACGCAGCAGCTCTGCGACGCGAAACGCAAAGCAGACGTGAGCGATCCGCCTGCGATCCGATGCCAAAGTTTTGTCGCGGAATCGCGCGATTGTCGTTTGCGCGCTCGCGTTCGGAGGGCTACGAAGGAGCGTTAATGAGTGGTGCGCAGCCGGACGACGTAGCGACCCTTCTCCACGACGTCCATTGGGCCATGGCCCAGGAGTTGGAGCCCATTGAGTTGGTGCCCATGCTGGAGAAGCTGGTGTCCCGCGCGGCACCGAACTCCCGCGCTGGGGTGTTTGCGCGCCAGTTCCTGAGTGAGCTGTTGGTCGAACGCAACCCATGGCGGGCCGCATTGCTCGCCAAGAGCGTGCTCCAACACGATGACGATCACCGCGCTTGGGCAGTGCTCGGTCTTGCGCACACGCTGCTCGGGCACTTCCGGAGCGCCGCCAGGGCCTATGCCCGCGCGATCCAGCTGCACCCCACCTGCGCGTCTTATCGCCACAACCTCGGCCATCTGCTGGATGTGGCGCTCAATCGGCCCCACGCTGCGCTGCTGCACCTCGCCCGCGCTCACAAGAGCGCCCCTGAAGAGGACGAGATCGCGTCCAGCTACGCGCACGCGCTGGTGCGCGCATCCCGCCTCACCGAGGCTCGAAAGGTGCTGGAAGGCGTCTTTCGCTCCGATAGTCCCCGGATCGAGCGTCTACTCGCGCGCTGGCAGCGACCCAAAGCGCAGCCGGCGCCGGAAGACGGTGCTAGCGAAGAAGTCAGCGGCTTGCCCCCGGATCTGATGGCAGACGAGGAGAGCGACCTGGATCAGGAGCTACAGGCAGCCCTGAGCGCGCTCGAAGCCGAAACGCACTAGCGTCCCCAATCGCTCCCGAAGACGCGAAGCAACGATTTGCGACCATCGAGGGTTCCCGCAGCGCGCGAGGGACACTATCGGAGGAGCGGCTGTTATGGGACGCGCGATCACACGACTCCTTCCGACCTGGCTATGGGCCGCGTTGCTGGCTTCAAGCACCAGCGCACTGGCTCAACCCAAGGCCCCTCAACCCAAGGATCCTCAACCCAAGGCCCCTGTGGACGACCGGGCTGAAAAGCCGGAAGCGACACCCGCACCGGCAGAGGCGGCGTCGGCTAAACTTCCGGAAGTCAACGATCCGATGCTGGCCCCGGTGCCGGCGGCGAAGCACACGGTCAAGTCGTGGCAGCAGGCGCTGAAGCTGGTTCGCACTCGCTCGACGAGCTTGCGCCAGGCCCGGGCTCAGGTGGAGTCCGCCTCAGCCCGCTCGAGACAGGCACTCGCAGGGGCGTACCCCCGCATCATCGCCAACGCTTCCGTGCAGAGGCATTTGCTGCGTGGAAATGGAACGACCTTCCGAAACGGCGCGCTGGTCCAGGACGCTCCGATCCCCGACCCGGCGACCACCTGGCAGGCCGGAGTCACCGTGACTCAGCCGCTCTTGGCGCTTGCCGCTTGGCACGACCACGGCACGACCAAGCGCAGCGTTCGGGCGGCGAAGCTGTCGGCCAAGGAGGTGGAGCGTCAAGTCCTCGCAGGTGTTGCCGAGTCGATCGTCAACGTGATCACCGCCGAGCGACTGGCCGAGATCCGGCGCGTGTCACTGAGGAGCGCGCTGTCCACGCTGAGCCTCAATCGGCGCCGCTTCAGACTTGGGTCCGCGAGCGCTGTCGACGTGCTCCGCGCGGAACAAGAGGTAAATCTCCTGCGGGCGCAGATTGTGTCAGCCGACGAAGGCGTACGGCGCTCGCGAGAAGCACTCGGGCTAGCGCTTGGTGACTCCGAAGCCTGGAGCGTCAACCCCAGGATCAAACTTGATGCGCTCGCCCGGGACACCAAGGGAAGTTGCCGCACGGAACCTAACGTCGAAAGTCGACCTGACGTTCGAGCCGCGCGTGCTCAGCTGGAGGTCGCTGAACGTGGAGTAACGAGCGCGCAGCTCGGCTTTGCCCCAACGATCGACGCCGTCTCGAGTCTGACCTACTTCGAGCCCGAGAGTCAGATCAACCAAGAGCACGTCACCTGGACGATTGGCGCGGTGCTCACCTGGACCATCTACGACGGCGGGCGACGGGGTGGCGGAGAAGACGTCAGTCGGGCTGATATGAAGCTCGCTGAGGCAAAGCTAGATGACGCCAAGCGCCGCGCCCGGCTCGAGGTCACCCAGGCGCGACGCTCCGTCGAAGTGGCGCTCGCCACCCTGAAGGTCACCGGCAAGACACGGGATCTGGCGCGCGAAACAGCACGCTTGAGCCGCCTGGCGTTCGTGAACGGAAGCGGTACGAGCTTCGAACTCGTGGACTCGGATCGGCGCCTTCAGGAGGCCGAGATCGACGTGGCAATCAAGGAGTTCGAGCTCGTTCGCGCGCGCATCACGGCCATGCTCTCGCTGGCTACCTGCGACGTGTGAGTCCCTCGAGCGCTACGCTTGGCCCACTGGCTCCGCGATCTGCGGTGAGGTCCCCTCAAACGCCCAGCGATGCGTAGGGCATGCCCCTCGCTTCGCTGCCTACACTCGGGCGGCGGATTGCCGCAGTGCGGACAGCTTCCGCCAAAAGCGGTGGGCCAAGCCAGGCGTGTTGTACTATTCCCCCATCATGGCGACCGACAGCGAGGGCGTGTACAAGCCGCCGACCGCGCTTCCTACGCAGGCCGAGCCTCTCCCGCCCGCAAGCAAGACATCGCCGTGGAGCCACGTCTTCAGTGCGCTCTGCGTGGTTACGCTGGGCGTGTTTCTGTATCTGATCTTCTTCATCTTCAACCGCACGCCGGACGCCCAGGCGGCAGCCGGGGGCCTCGCGCAGAAGATCTTCTACTTTCACGTCCCCGCCGCCTACGCGATGTACCTCGGAGGTGTCGCTTGCTTCCTCGGCTCGGCTGCCTACCTCATGCGCGCGACGGACACGCGCAACGCCTGGGCGCGAGCCGGGGCGGAGACGGCGGTGGTGTTCGGCATGTTGGTGCTGGTCAGCGGCCCACTCTGGGCGAAGAAAGCCTGGGGCGTGTACTGGACCTGGGACCCTCGCCTCACCACCTTGATGCTCAGTGTCCTGATCTACCTCGCGATCGCGGTGCTGCGGGCGTTTGGCGGCGACGGTGAGGCCGAGCGCAAGTTTGCCGCTGCGCTCGGTGTGCTTGGCACGGTCACGCTGCCCATCGTGCATTATGCCGTGCGGAAATGGGGTGGGAATCACCCAACCGTGATCACCAAGGGTGGAGGTGGCTTGGGTCACCCGGCGATGTACGAAGCCCTGGGCATTGGATTCTTGGCGATGACGTTGCTCTGGATCCTGATGCTTTGGATGCGCATCTCCCTGGAAACATCAGAAGCTCGGGCACGCCATGCCGAGGAGCGACTGATCACCTCCGGTCACATCGACGAGCTCTAGACGCACGCTTGCGCGGACCGCGCGCTCCCCGAGAAGCGAACTGAATCATGCAGACCGACACGAACCAGCCCCAAGCTGCTCCCGCCAAGAGCGGCACCTTGTCTCCGGCAGACCGCTCGACCGAGTTCGTACCTACTCAGGGCGGCGCGGAGAGCGCGAGCGCTGGCTCGCTCCTCGTCTGGGCCTATCTCCTGATGTGGACGATGCTTCTCGCTTTCGTGCTGATGACCTGGTTGCGACAGCAACGCATCAACGATCGGGTGGCGCGCTTGGAACAAGCCTTGGCACGCAAACCGGCCAGCTGAGACCTGGCGCGGAACCAAGATCTCATCACCGCCGGGTCCGTAGGCGTCACCGCGGCCTCCAATTGGGAGATTGACGTGGAACTACCCACATTCGAACACGTGATCTACATCCCAGGGGTATTGCTCGTGGGCCTCACCATTGGCTATGTCCTCGGCGCTCGCGCGGTACGCGCGGAGTTCAAGCGCTTGAAGGACCGCGCAAAGGAGTAACCAGACCGATGCTGGATTTCAGCCTATCCGACGAACACAAGTCGCTCATCGATACCGCCAAGCGCTTCACGCGTGAGCGCATCATGCCTGTGAGCGCCGAGTGCGATCGCGAGAGTCGCTTCCCAATCGAAGTGTTCAAGGAGGCCTGGGAGCTTGGCTTGATCAACCCGACGGTGCCCGCGGAGTACGGCGGCTCTGGGATGGGCGAGCTCGAGAACACGCTCATCACGGAGCAGCTGGCCTACGGCTGCACCGGGATCCAGACGAGTATGCTCGCCAACGGTTTGGCCCTCACCCCCATCAAACTTGGCGGAAACGACGCGCAGAAGCGCGAGTACTTGGGCCGCCTGACAGCGGAGCCCGTTCTCGCGAGCTATTGCACCACGGAACCGGCGGCTGGCAGCGACGTAGCGGGGCTCCAGACTCGCTTCGAGCAGAAGGGCGACGAATATGTGGTGAACGGCCAGAAGTGCTGGATCACCAACGCGAGCCACGCAAACTTCTACGTCGTCTTCGCGACGGAGGATCCGTCGAAGCGCCACCGCGGCATCGCTGCCTTCATCATCGACCGGGACACTCCGGGGGTGAAGGTCGGCAAGCACGAGGACAAGCTTGGCCAGCGTGCAAGTGACACCGCTGTCGTCCACTTCGAAGAAGTGGTCGTAAAGAAGGAAAACCTGCTTGCCCCCGCGGGTCAGGGTTTCAAGCTGGCGATGGAGACGTTCAATCAGACGCGCCCCGACATCGCCGCTTCCGCCACAGGTCTAATGCAGCGCTGCCTCGACGAATCGGTGGCCTACGCCAAGGAGCGCAAGACGTTCGGCGTACCGATCGCCGAACATCAGATGGTCCAGGCGATGATCGCGGAAATGGCTATCCGCACGGAAGCCACCCGCCTGCTCTACATGAAGGCCGCCTGGAACCTGGACAACGGCGTGCGCGATCCGATCGTGTCGAGTTACGCGAAGGCGTTCGGCGCCGACGCCGCAATGCAGACCGCCATCGACGCAGTCCAGGTCTTCGGAGGCAACGGCTACGTCAAGGATTACCCAGTGGAGAAGCTGATGCGCGACGCGAAGGTGCTTCAGATTTATGAGGGCACGAGCCAGATCCAGCGCCTGGTGATCGCGAAGAACGTGCTCAGCCGTTAGTCAGCCACATCGAGTTCACTCGAAGTTCGCCTGAGGCCGCCATCGCCTGAAGCCATGGCGGCCTTTTCTCGTCTTTTTCGCGGAACTCGCAGGTAGGGAGGTGTGCTCCGCCAAGCGCCAGCGTATGCTTGAGCAGATGCCCTCCGATGCACCCCTGAGTCCACGACTGGGTGCTTGGATGCGCCCACTGCGCTGGCTCGGCGTCGTGACGCCACCCAGCGTCGCCGCTCTGCTGCTGACGCTGCCCGCGGCACCTCCCGAGCGACCCTCACCGGACACCGTGAGCGTGGCCGCCCCATCCGCCGCTCCAGTCGCGAGTGCGGTGAAGAGCTACACCATCCCTGCGGACTTCGAGCCCGACCAGATGCGTGTATTCGCGGCTCCCGGGGATTTGGCTCAGACCAACGGCCAGGTCACCTTCGTCGTGCGGAAGAAGGACGGTTGGCTCGTCGACTTCTGGCATAACCAGCCTGCGCGGGCGACGGGTGGACAGCTCGGTGGACACACGCACATCGACGGGCTCTGGCAGCTGCACACGGTGCTGCACGACGGCAAGAACCAAGTCGACGTCGTCGCCACCAAGGTGAGTATCCACGGGGATTCAATCGAGAGCACCGCGACGCTCAGCCTGGGCGCCGGGCGAATGCGGGTCACGACGAGCTACCGACTCGAGCCCGATCAGCCCCGCATCATCATCACCACGAAGTTCGATCACATCTCCGGCGGTCGCCTGACCCACTTGAACCTCGGAGACGCGGTCAAGTGGGGGAACACCGACTACTTCGTGGACGGCAAGCGCCAGAAGGCGACGTACAACGGCAAGGCGAAGTGGGTTGGTCGCCAGGGCGCAAGCGGGGACATGAAGCTTGCCACGCTGGAGGGCAAGCCAATGCTGGTGGGCTTCCGCTCGTACCACAACGGCTTGAGCGGGGAGATCCGCACGGCTTACCGCAACGTGGCGCTGAACCCTGGGGAGAGCGTGCTCGTGCAGCGCGCGCTGAAGTACGACCCGATCCAGATCGACACCCCACCGCCCAAGCAGAAGCCCGGCTTGCTCAAGCTGACCGTGCGCGACGAGGCCGGCAAGCCGCTAGCGGCCAAGCTCAGTCTGCAGGGGCTTGGCCTGACCAAGTCTCCGGATTTCGGAAACACGGGCGGACTCGCAGGCGCAAACCGCTTCGTCTGGAGCGGGACCGGCGACTTCCAGCGGGCTTTACCGCCCGGTAAATACCAAGTCTGGGCCACCGCGGGTTACGAGCGTGAGGCGCAGAGCTGGAAGATCGAGGTCAAATCCGACGAGACCGTGGAACTCAAGGGGGAGCTCCCTCGCGCCTATGCAACGCCGGGATGGTTGAGCGCTGATCTTCATCTACATCAAGCGCCGAGCCCGGACTCAGACATCGGCTGCAATACGCGCGTGATCTCGGTTGCTGCCGAAGGCGTGGAGCTTGCCGCCGCCACCGACCACTACACCGTGGCCGATCTCGGTCCCTCCGTGGCCTACCTGCGGCAAGAGGGCTTGCTGGCGACGCCCCTCGCGACGATGGTGGGCTCGGAAGTCAGTACCGTGGGGAACTTGTTTGGGCACTTCAACTTGTTTCCAATGCAAGCCGGGGACTTCGTCGAATACCGTGACACCACGCCGAAGCGCATGTTCGCGGACATGCGCAAGGTCGCTCCCAAGGGCTTGATTCAGGTGAATCACCCGCGCATGGATCAGATCGGGTACTGGGCGCGCTACCGGCTCGACCCGACCAGCATGCAGGTCCCGCTGCAGTATCAGGCCGAGTACTCCGATGACTACGACCTGCTCGAGGTCTTCAACGGGCTCGAGATGATGAGTGAGCCAAAGCTCAGGAAGGTGCTCTTCGACTGGATCAAGCTGCTCGGGCGGGGCTACCGCTACACGGGCACTGGGAACAGCGACAGCCACAACCTGTTCTTCTTGGACCCAGGACTGCCGCGCAACTACATCCGCGTCCCCAGCTCGAAGTCCGACGTCGCGGATCTCAACGTGCCAGAGAGCGAGATCGTGGAGTCGTTGCGCAAAGGTCGGGTGACCGTGAGCAGCGGTCCGATGCTGGAGGTCGACGTCAACGGCAAGGGCCCTGGCGAGACGGTGCAAGCCGTGGAGGGGAAAGTGCCACTCCACGTGCGAGTCTCGGCTGCGTCCTGGATCAGCGTGGACAGTGTGGAGCTGCTCCTGGGCGGAGATGGTCGCAGGGTGCGTTGGTTGACCGTGAAAGAGAAGAAAGCGCCAGTGCGCTTCGACCAAACCATTCAGCTGGATGTGCCGAGCAAGACCTTCGTCGTCGTGCTGGTCAAGGGTACCAAGGCGCTTCCGAACACGTTTACGCCCAATATCAAGCCGTTCGCGTTCAGCAATCCGATTTGGGTCGAGCCGTAGCTCCTAGATGCTGAGCCAGGATCCAAGCGTGATTTCTGCAAGTGTTCCGCACACACAGAGCTAGCGCAGGCCTCCGCTTGAAGGTAGCTTCCCGCCGTGTTCGGCATCTCGTTCACCGAGATCTTGGTGATTGCCCTGGTGGCGCTGGTCTTCGTGGGTCCGCAGAAGCTCCCGAAGATGCTGCGCACCGTGGGCGAGTGGATCGCCAAGGTGCGCTCCCTGACGAGTCAGGTCCGTCAGCAGACGGGCATCGACGAGATCCTCAAGCAGGAGGGCATCGACGGCGGCTTGAGTGAACTCCGCAACATCATGCGCGGCGATCTGAGCTCCGTGGGTCGCTCCCGGTCTCGCACCCCGAAGGCCACGAACGATCCTTACGAGGACCCCATCGAGTACGACCGCACACGCGAGAATCCGGTCGAGGGTCCAGACTGCTATGGAGCGCTGCCCGACGACCTGCTGCTGGACGACGACGACGACGGCGAAGACCAAGTAGATAGCGAGGGCGAGGGCGCCCCTGCATCCGCAGCTTCCGCAGATCCCGCTTCCACAGGGCAACCCGAGGAAGACGCATCCACGGCTCGCGAAGACAACGTATGAGCGCCGAACCCGAAGAGCAGACGATGACGTTCTGGGAGCACCTCGAGGAGCTCCGGAGCCGCATCATCAAGATGGCCCTGGCGTTCGTGGTGGGCGCGATCGTCGCCTGGATTTACCGCGTCCAGGTCTTGTCCTGGCTCACGCAACCCTTCGTCGAGGCCTGGAACACCGGCGCCCTGGGAGAGAAAGCCAGCCTGCACTTCTCGGCTCCAGCCTCGCTGTTCTTCGCGTACGTGAAGTTGGCAGTGATGGCGGGACTCATCCTCGCTCTGCCGGTGATGCTGTATCAGCTCTGGGCGTTCATCGCGCCGGGGCTGTATTCAAACGAGCGGCGCCTCGCGATCCCGTTCGTGCTGAGCTCGACGACGCTGTTCACCTGCGGCGCGCTCTTCGGCTGGAAGATCGCCTTCCCCCTCGCCTTCCGCTACTTGCTGGACTTCGCGGGGCCGGTTGGAACTCAGGGCTTCGAGGTGAAGCCCACGGTCATGGTCGACGACTATCTGGATTTCGTGTCGCGCATGCTGATTGCCTTCGGCGCGACCTTTCAGCTGCCGGTGCTGATCTTCTTTTTGTCGATCGCGGGCATCGTCAACTACCGGCAGCTCATCCGCTTCGGGCGCTACTTCATCGTGATCGCGTTCGTGCTGGCCGCGGTGCTCACGCCTCCAGACATCACGAGCCAGGTGCTACTCGCGGCGCCGTTGCTGGTGCTCTACGCTCTGTCGATCGGTATCAGCTACATCATCACGCGCAAGCGCGTGCAAGAACTGGACAAGCGAGCGGCCAAAGGCTGAGGCTCTCGAGCGCTAGTCCTCACGCGCGTAAGGCTCTCCGCGCAGGATGCTGAAGCCGCGATAGATCTGCTCAGCGAGCAGCACCCGTGCGAGGCGATGCGGCAACGTCATGCTCGACAGGCTCAAGCGGTGACTGGCAGCCCGAGAAATTTCCGTGGGGATCCCCTCGGCGCCGCCAATCAGGAAGCAGAAGTTGCCTTTGCCATGGCTCCCCCACTGCTCCAGGCGCTGGGCGAACGCCTCACTGGTGAGGCGTTCGCCGTTGACTTCCAGGGCAATGACTAGCTCATCCGACTTGATCGCCTTGGAGAAGCCCGCATCCGACTTCAGCTCCAGCTCATCCAGCGGCGCGTAGCGACGGATGCGCCCCAGATAATCGTCGAGCACGCTGCGCACATCGCGCTCTTTGACCTTGCCGACGGCGACGATGCGGAGCTTCAAGTAACTTCGCTTCCCGGGCGATGAGCAGGACGCCTGATGCACCGGCGCGCCGCCGCTGGAAGTCAGGCGTTGACAGGTCCTGACGTCGGACCCCGTTCGGGATCGTCGGCCACGGGGACGCGGCGAGCGTCCATCCAGAGTCCGTCCAGATCGTAAACCGAGCGGTAGTCGCGCTGGAACACGTGCACCACGACGTCCACGAAGTCGATCAGCACCCACTCGGCGGCCGGAAGACCCTCGATGCTGATCGCTTCGTTGCCCTGCGCCGCGAGCTCGTGATCGACACTGTCCGCGATGGCAGCAACATGGCGATCGCTCTGGCCGGTCATCAACACCAAGAAGTCGGCGTAGTCGACCTTACCAGTGACATCGATGATCTCGACGCCCATGGCCTTCTTCTCGAGTCCAGCCTTGGCCGCAGCCAAAGCGAGCGCCTGACTCTGCTCCACCGAGGAGCGCATCTCCGACTGTTCGCGTACAGGACGCGGTACCGGCTTCATTCCTGCAATCTTGCTCACTGAGTACTCTCGTCTTGCCCAGTTTTCCGACTGAGCCCGGTGCCCGTGGACGCCCCACTAGAGCGTCCGCGTCTCGCGCGACCGCGCGAAGTAGTCAATCCAATGGCTAGGCGCGAACCTGGCCCTCCCCCAAAACCACCCACTTCTCGGTGGTCAAACTCTCGATCCCCATCGGACCGTAGGCGTGCAGCTTGCTGGTCGAGATCCCAATCTCGGCGCCAAGGCCCAGCTGCCCTCCATCGTTGAAGCGCGTCGAAGCGTTGACGAGCACGCAGCTCGCGTCCACCTCGCGCAGCCAACGCTGAGACCGCCCGTAGTCCCGGGTGCAAATGGCCTCGGTGTGATTCGAGCCGTAGCGCTCGATGTGCGCGAGCGCGGCGTCGAAGCCGTCCACCACCCGCACCGCGAGGATCTTCTCAAGGAACTCGGCGCCCCAGTCGGACTCCTGCGCCGCAACAGCGGCCGGGAGCGCTGGAAGTGACCGCTCACAAGCACGCAGCTCGACCTCAGCAGCGCCCATGGCCTCGCCCAGCAGCGGAAGAAACGCCGGCGCCTCCGCCGCGTCCACCAGCACGCACTCGAGCGCATTGCACACTCCAGGTCGCTGCACCTTGCCGTTCAGCGCGAGCTGCACGGCCATCTCCAGGTCGGCGCCTCGATCCACGAAGAGGTGGCAAACACCCTTGTAGTGCTCGACGGTGGGCACCCGCGCGTTCTCGTGCACGAAGCGGATCAACCCCTCGCCACCGCGAGGAATGGCCAGATCCACCAGGCCGGTCAGCGCCAGCAACTCCTTGATCCCTTCCCGGTCCGTCGCGGGCACGATCTGCACGGCCCCCGACGGCAGGCCCACTTCTTCGAGCGCCGCTGCGATTAGTTCCCCGAGGAACTGATTCGTGTGATGGGCTTCCTTGCCACCACGCAGCAGGCAGGCGTTGCCGGCTTTGAGGCACAGCACCGCTGCGTCCACGGTAACGTTCGGGCGCGACTCGTAGATCATGGCGATCACCCCGAGCGGGATGCGCTGCTTGCCGATCAAGAGGCCGTTTTGCAGGCGCTGCATCCCCGCTCGGCTCCCGACTGGATCGGGGAGACTCGCGACGAAGTCCACTCCCGCCGCAGTCGCTTCGACCACCTTCGGCGTCATCTCGAGGCGATTGATCATCGCCGCGCTGAGCTCGGCCTCGCGCGCCGCCTCGACGTCCTGCGCGTTCACGCGGCCGATCTCCGCCACACTGTCCCGCAAGCGGCGGGCAATCGCCTGCAGCGCCGCGTCTTTCGCGGCGCGATCCAGCGCTGCGAGGCGCCTTCCCGCCGCCCGCGCGCTGACTGCCTGTTCCCGCACTCCCGTCATGCTGTTCGCCTCACCTGCGCCTCAGCGCACTACCGCGCCGTCTCAAGCGCCTTGGTCCCGCTTCGCGGGGCGCGAAGGCTAGCTCATGGCGGGGCTTCGTGCATGCGATGGACTTCAGGGGCCGCCTCCCGCGTCGCCAGCGCTGGCATCCGCGTCCTGAGCGCCAGCGTCCGTGGCGGCGCCGCCCCCGCTGGCGGCCGGCTTCGCGGGCGCTGGCTTCACCGGTTCGCCCTCCTCGTCCTCGTAGTCCAGCCAATCACCTGCGTCGTCGTCCAGCGGGTCCGCAGGCGTCCCGGCATCATAGGGCGCCACGTCGTGGCGCTCGTACTCTGGCGCGGGCAACGCAGGACGCTCCCGGCGACCTGAGCAACTCCAGGCCGTGACCATGCTCAGCATCAGCACCACACCTAGCGCGCCCCTCACAGCGCCACCCCCGCGTCGGGCATGCCGGGAGTCGGCACCGCAGGTGCCGCGTCGGGAGGCGCCTGCTCAGGCGCCAGCGGGTCCTGTGGCGTCGGCAGACTGCCGACGGTGCCGCCGTCGATCGGCAACTCGGAGGCTGCGTGGGCGCCCAGCGCGCGGGGCCCCGGCTCCGTCACCGCCGAGGGCGATGGGGCGCGATCTCCGCCGCCACCGAGGGCATTACAGCCACAGCAGACACACAGGGCAACGCTCGCCACCAACCCAGCGCTCAGCCACCTCGCGCTCAAACCCAGCGCTCCTCGTCCACCGCCTTGAGCGTCGCCGTGAGGTCGAAGCGTGGGTCGTAGCCCAGCACTTCCCGAGCCCGACTGTCGTCGACCATGCAGACGTAGCGGATGTAGTCCAACTCCGGTGCCGGAAAGGACGTCATGCGAAGGTTCCACAGGCGCTCAATACCACGGCGCGCGACCATGTGTGGTAACGGCAAGGTCGCGCGCCCCAGCGTGCGTAGCGCGTGGCTCAGCGCCACGGGTGCAGGCCCGGCGATGTTGAAGATCCCGCGCGCCCCCGGACGCAGCGCCGAACGGATGGCTTGGACCACGTCGTCCTGATGAACGACCTGAATCATCGGGTCGAAGCCCATCAGCGTGGGCACCACCTTCAGCCGCAGGTAATTGCTCGGGGCGTTGCGTACCGTGCCAAGGATGTGAGTCGGCCGAAGCACCACCGTCTCGGTCTGGGGATGCTTCCAGAAGAAAGACTGCGCGAGCATGTCGAGCTCCACCAGATCGCGGATCTCGCTGAACGCACCTGCCCCGAGCAGCGGCGCCTCTTCCGTGAGGAACTGAGGGTTATCGGCTCGCGGCCCATAGACGTTGGCGCTGGAGATCAGCACCAGCTTGGGCACGTTGTAGCGCCTCACCCACTCCAGCATCTTTTGGAAGCCCGTCACGTTCCAGGAGTGATGCTCCTCGCTATTACCGCGAGGATCATGCATCACGCCGAGGTGTACCAGCGCCGCGACGTCGCCGTTGCGGAAGATGTCCTGGGCCTTCTTGCGCCGAATGTCGATCTGATGGAACTCGATGTCTTTCGGGCGGTCATGGAACGCTCGCCGATCGACCCCAATCACGTGGCGATCGCGGTGGAGCTGGCGCGCGAGGCGCCTCCCCAGGCGACCACAGATCCCGGTGATGACCACTGGGCCGTCCGCCAGCAGCCCCGTGAAAAAGCTCGCGGAGTCGCTGAGGCGACGAGAGGCCTGACGTCGGTCGCCTTGGCGGCGATCGTCCTCGCTATCGGGAGACTCAAACGCTTCGTCGCGATCCATGATCACCAAAACACCGAGGGGCGCTCCCGCAGTCCCCGATCGATCAACGCCTGAATGGTCTGACGCACCAGGTAAACCTTCTCTTCCATCACCGAATCGTCATCGTCCGGGTCCCCGGAGAAGCGCATCGGCTCCCCGAAATAGAGGCGATACTTCGTGGGCAGCGGCATCTGCAGACCCGGGATGAACCACTGAGGAACGACGGGCGCCACGGGCATGCCCATCGCTCGCGCCAGGAGCTTGAAGTTCCCCAGATTCACGTACTGCTCCTCAGCCCCAACGACGGCCACGGGCACGATGGGAGTGTCCGTCTCGATCGCCAAGCGCATGAAACCCAGGCCGAAGTCTTGCAGCTGGTAGCGCTGGCTGAACGGCTTCGAGATCCCCCGTGTTCCCTCGGGAAACACCAGGATCACCTCCCCCAGCTCGAGCAGGCGCCGACAATTCTCCGGCACGCCCACGACCTGCCCCAGGCTACGGAACAGCACGTTGACGTAGGGCAAGGTCTGGACCCACTTCTCCACCATGGCGCGGATAACCCGGGGTGGCTCGCCGTCGAGGAACATGCTGGCCCCGATGATCATGCCATCGATCGGGACCTGCCCCGAGTGGTTCGCCACCAAGAGCACCTTACCGGAAGGCACGTTCTCCACCCCGTGAACTTCCGCACGGAAGTAGACGCGATGAAAGATCGAGACGATACCCAGCGCCAGCTTGGCCGTCTCCGGATCGAGGCCGAACGGATCGCCCCCCATGCGCTGGTAGCGAGCGCGCAGCTGCTCGATGCGCGCGTCGAAGTCGTCGCCAAGGACGCGCACCGTGGCGTCTTCCACGCCTTCCATGGCAGCGCCGTAGGCGCGCTGGGCACGGGGGATCACGTCCTGGGCCGCGAAGTCGGTCAGGCGCGCCAGCAACGGGTGACGCAGGAGGGACCCCGCGCTGGGCACACTGGAGCTGGGCACGCCGTAGCTGGGAACACCTCGCATCGAGTCAGGCACCCAAACGACTCTACCCGCTGTGGCGGGAAAGCTGGGGGGAAAACACTTTTCCAGCTGCCCCAGGCCGTTGCACGCTGTCGCGATGCAGGGCGCCAGCGACTCCGGCAGCACAACCGCAGCAGAGCCGTGGCTGGTCCCCGAACCACTCCGCCCCGGTGCGCGGGTGCGCGTCGTCGCACCTTCGGGTCCATTCGATCACACCTTGGTGTGGCGCGGCCTGGCCAGGCTGGCGGAGCGCTACCGCCTCGAATTCCGCCGGGACATGTTTCACCCCCACGGCTTCCTGGCGGGTGACGACGCACGGCGCCGGGACGAGCTCCAGAGCGCCCTCGAGGATCCGCGCGTCGACGCGATCATCGCCGCTCGTGGAGGCTACGGTCTGAGTCGGATCGCCCCGGAGGTGGACTGGAGCAACCTGCGCCGTCACCCGAAGTGGCTCGTGGGCTTCAGCGACATCACGGTGATGCACCTGGAAGCAGCCGCGCAGCACGTCGCATCGCTTCACGCTCACAACTGCGCGGGACTCGGCCGCGCGTGGCAACCACGGCACCGAGAGTGGTTTCACGCCCTCGAGCGCAGCGCCTGGGAAGACGTGCACTGCCTGCGACCGGTCATCGCGGGTGATGCGGAAGGCACGCTGTGCGGCGGCAACCTGACGCTGCTCTCTGTCCACAGCGCCGCGCGACGACTGCGGCTGCCAACGCGCTGCATCCTGCTGCTAGAAGAAGTCAGTGAGGCGCCCTATCACATCGATCGCATGCTGACCGCTCTGCTTCAGTCAGGAGATCTGACTCATGTGCGCGGCGTTGTGCTCGGGGAGTTCCTCGGGTGCCCGCCAGGGCGCTACGGGGTCAGCGCCGAGCAGGTGGTGCGCGAGCGCTTCGAGCGCGTAGGGATACCGGTTTACGCCGACGTCCCCGTAGGACACGGGGAGCAAAACCACCCGTTGGTCCTCGGCAGCTGGGCGCACATTCACGCTGACCAACTCCACTTGACGCCCCCCCCATAGCCGCACAGCGCTCCCTCTCCCCCAAAAAAGCATTCGGAGCATCGCTTTGGCTTACGGGAATTTCTTGGGGGGGAGGAGCACTCGTCCCACAGCGCGAGTCCAACACCACGCAGCGTGCTCCTGCTCCGAATGGTGCCTCCGGACCTGCTAGAGTGCGGCAATCGGGCGGCGCGCAGCGCTACACGACTTGCTTGGAGGACGCGAAGTTGAAGGGTTGGCTTTTCACGGGTGCGCTGTTCGCGCTGGTTGGCTGTTCCGCTGGTGGCAGCGGCGCGAGCGGAGGCCAGGGCGGAACGAGCCAAGGCGGCAGCGCGCAAGGTGGCTTCGGCGGGATCCTGGACGGAGGCTCCAACGGCGGCAGCGGCGGGCTCGCCTCTGACGCCGCGTGCGAGAGCGTGAGTCAAACCGCGGAGAACAAGCTGCAGCCAGCCGACATCATCTTCGTGGTCGACAACTCGGGCAGCATGACCGAAGAGGCGGGCTTCGTTCAGTCGGCGATCAACACCTTTGCCAACGGCATCGCTTCCGTGGGGATTGACTACCACGTGATCCTGATCAGCGCCGACAGCAATGACAGCAATGGTATCTGCGCCCCGGCTCCCCTCGGCTCTGGGCAGTGTCCAGCGGACTCGCTGGCCCCAAACTACAAGCACATCAATCGCGAGGTGGGCAGCTCGAACGCCCTGCAGATCGTGCTGGAGGAGTTCGAGAAGTACAAACCCATGCTGCGCCCCGGTGCATCGAAGCACGTCGTCGCGATCAGCGATGACAACCCGGCGACCACTGCGCAGGCCTTTGACGCGAGCTTCGCCCCCCTGCTCAGCGCGGCGGATCCGCTCTACACCAGCTACACATTTCACGGCATCTACGGCTTCACCAAGCCGGGCGAGAACCAGTGCCGCTTGAACTCCAACAGCGATCCATGCTGCGTGTCGAGTGACCCCTGGGTGCTCACCGCGAATGTCGGCACTGTCTACCGAGACCTCGCGGATATGACCGGCGGCGAGAAGGGCAACCTCTGCGAGCAAGAACAAGGCTTCGTGGCGGTGTTCAGCCGCGTTGGTCAGGCGGTGGCGGTCAACTCGAAGCTCGCCTGCGAATGGACGATCCCGAGCCCTCCGGAAGGCGAGATGTTCGACAAGGACCGGGTCAATATGCAGTACTTCGCCCCGAACAGCGGCAGCGGTGAGCCCTTCGGGCGCGTCGGCTCCGCAGCGGAGTGCGGCAGCGTCGTGGATGGCTGGTACTACGACAACCCAGCGAGCCCCATGAAGATCTTCGTCTGCCCCCAGACTTGCACGCGCATCCAGGGTGCCGGGGAACAGGCTCGCATCGACATCCTGTTCGGGTGTGCGTCAGAGCCGGCGGTCCCGCGCTAGGCACGAGCAAGCACGAAGCTCCAAGAAGAAAGGCCCAGCGTTTTCGCTGAGCCTTTCCACACGGAAGCTGACGCCTGGCTAGTCCATCAAGAGCTCGTCCTCATCGACGAGCAGCGCGTCCTCATCGACGACCATGCCCTCGTCGTCGTCGTCTTCGTCCTGATTCTCGACGAGCAGTGCCGGACGCACTTCCGTGGCATCGCTCGGCACATCACCGTATCCGAGCGCAGCGGGCGCCGGGGCGGCGTCACCGATCAGCTCCGCGCTCACGGTCGACTCATCGTCGCCGCTTCCGAACGAGATGTCGGGACGCTTCGGGCGCAGCGCGCGCAGCTGATCTTCTGCCTGCTCCACCGCTTGAGCCTCGGAGATCTGCGGCGGCGCCGTGGGCTGGTCATCGTCATCATCATCGTCAGCGTCGCCAGCCAGAGTGGCCGAGGAGGGAGGCGGTTCGTGCTCCGGCTTGCTCACGGAGGTGACCTCGTCCTCGATCGCGTCGACTGCGGCGTGAGCGGGAGGCAAGTCCAACAGCTCATCCGCCGCCGAGGTCTCGATGACCTCCGGCGCAGCGGGGGGCGCGCTCTTCGGCTTCGGCGGCGCCTCGCTCTTCGGGCTCGGCGGCTTCGCCGCAGGCTTGTCCTCGGACTTGATGGTGTTGAGCATGCCCTTCTTGGCGCGATCCAGACCCTCGGTTGCCTCGGGGTCCTCCTTCTTCATGCGCAGCACGCGCCGCCAGGCGTCCGCGGCCTCGCGGGCGTCCCCGAGGCGCTCCTCCCAGAGCCGCGCGACCTTGCGAGCTAGCTCGGCACGACTCGAGGGATCTTTTCCACGCAGAATTTGGTCCTCGTAGAGCTGGACCATGCCGCGCCAGTCTTCGAGTTCCTTGTAGAGCTTGGCGAGATCGTCCATCACCGCCTGATCGGACGGAGACAGATCGTGCAGGCGCTTGAGGTCCTCCGCAGCCCCGCGAGTGTCTTCCAGCTGATCTCGCCGGAGCGCTGCGCGCCTTGCAAGCAGCTTGCGCACCAGCGGACCGTCGAAGACTTCCGTCAGAGCGGCGCTCAAGACGGTCTCCGCGCGCTTCGGTTCACCCAGCTCGTTCGCCAGCGACTCGAGGTCGTCGAGCACGCCGTCGTCGACGTGGGCGACCAGCGAATCTTTGAGCCAAGCCAGCGCCTGCTCGGAGTCCGAGAGCTCTCGCATCGCGATGTTCGCCGCGCGCCGCAAAAGCGCCGAGCGCGTGCGTCCGCCATCCCGTGAACCGCCGCCGCCACCGGCCATCGCGGTGGCGAGGAGACGCCGCACCTGCTCGGTTCCGGCCGCTTCGTCTGCGTCGCGGGCGACGTTCTCCAGCGCGTCCAGGTTCTCTTCCTGGACGCCGCCGCTGAGCGCCAAGTCGAAGAAGCCCCGCGCGCGCTCCGGCGCACCTTGCTCCGCGGCGACTTGCGCGGCGCGGGCCAAAGCACGCAGGCGATCTTGGGGTGCCTTGCAGCGCCCGACCTGGCGCTCGTAGAGGTCGACGATCTGCTTGGGTTCGTCGGCTAGGCTCACCAGACGACTCAACAGGTCCTCGGCCTCCTCGGGGCCGACGCTCGCGAGCGCCTGCTCGCCATGCTGCAGCGCATCCTCGGCGGCGACCCCCGCTTGCTTGAGCACCTCGGACTGACGCACCAGCTCTTCGGCGCGAGCCGGGCCACTGAGGTCCGACGACAGCAGGTCATGAGCGACGCCGAGCGCGTCCAGGTCCTTGAGCTTGACGCCCAGCTCTTCGAGCTGGCCGGCCATCTCCGCGTCCGCACCACGGGTCCGAGCGAGCTCCTTGGCGACGCCCGCCGCGTCCGCGTCACGACCAACCTCGACGAAACGGTTGAACGCGTTGCGAAGCGCGTCGTTGCGCGCTGGCCCGACGGGCGCCTCTGCGAACCACTCCACGAGCTTCTGCGCCACGACGCCCTTCCAACCCAGCTGGTCGCCGAGCTCGACGTAAGCATCGCGGCAAGCCGGGTCGCCTTGATCTGCGACCTCGACGAGGGCCGCGAGCGCGTCGTCTCCGCGGTCGCACTTTTCGAACAGCACGCTGGCGAGGCGCCGAGTCATCTCGCTCAGTTCCTCTTCGTCACCCTCCACCTCGATCAGCTGTTGCAGGTGCGCCGCAACGCGAGGCCAGTCCTCCAAGCGTTCGTTCAGCGCCACCAAACGACCGATGGCGTCGAAGTCTTCTGCTTCGATGGACACCACGATGTCCAGCACCCGCACGGCGGACTTCGGATCGTCCAGCTCGCCTTCGTAGAGACCGGTCAAGCGCTGCGCGAGCTCTAGCTTCAGCCCTGGCTCTGCGGCGGACTCCAGGTACTTCTCCAGAGCGGCTGCAGCGGCGCCCAGGTTACCTCTGCCCTCCTCCAGGTCGGCGATCGCCGTCAGCGCTTCGGCGTTCGCGGCGTCTACCGAGTTGAGCACCTCTTGATAGCAATCGATCGCCGCGTCCACGTCCTCGAGTGTTTCCGCAAGTAAACGCGCCTCGCGCAGCATGACCTCGGCCTTGCGCGCCGGGTCCTCGATCACCCGCTTGAGCTTCGCGAGGTACTCGACGGCCTCGGCTGCCTCGCCACGCTCCGCGGCGTCATCCGCAAGGATCAGCAGGGCTTCCTCATCATCCCCATCGACGAGCAGTTGCTGCAGGCTCTCCCGAGCGGCTTCGGGATCCCCGAGCGTATCGCGCTGGATCGTCGCCGCCCGCTTGCGGAGCTCGATACGGATGGACGCGCTCTCGAGCTTGTCCGCCCGGCGCAGCAAGAACGCCGCGAGGTCTGGGAAGCGGTCCGCTGACTCGAAGCGCTCTTCCAGCGCCTTCGCGAACTCTTCGTTCATCGGATCGAGGTCCGTCGCCTGCTCCAAGCGCAGCACCGCGCTCGAGTCGTCACCAGCCCGGCTCAGCAGCTGGCTCTCGCGGGCGTACAGCTCGGCCTGCTGTCTCGGTTCCGCCGCCAGCTGAGCTTGCTCGTCCACCGCCTGGGCCGCCTGATCCCAGGCCTCCGCGGCGGTGAAGCACTGCTCGGCGTCGGCCCACATCTCCGACTTCTGGCTCAGCGCCGCGCCCTCCGCGAAGGCATCACCCGCCGCCAGCATGTCCCCTGCGTCCCGCCGCAGCTGACCCAGCCGCCCGAGCAGCTGCCCCCTAGCGGCCTCGTCTTCCAGCGCGCCAACGTTCGCGGCGATCGCATCGGCTGCGAGGTCGAGCCGGTCGCCCTTTTCGTAGAACTTCACCGCCGTCATCAGCGCTGAGTCGTCTTCCGGTGTCAGCGACGCAATGCGGGCCCAGGCATCGCCGGCGGCCACCACATCCTTGCGCTTGTGCTCGTGGAGCTTCGCCAGATTTTTCTCCAGGGAAATCCTGACTTCGAGATCCGGAGCTTGCTCCGCCTCCTGCTCGAGCAGGGTGGCGACATCGTCCCACCGGCCGGCGCGCTCGAGCAGCCGCTTGAGCTGAACCCGCGGTCCCTCGCCGGAATCCAGTGACACGAGCTGCTGGAGCGCGTGAATGGCGGTGTCCAGATCCCTGAGCTGGGTCTCGCACAACCCCGCGATCTCCCGCAGCCAGTTGCGCTTGGCGTCCTGGGTGGCACCCACGGAACGCGTCGCGGCTAACAGGATATCTCGCAGCTCGGCGTACTTGCGCGTTTGCCGGAGGTGAGTCTGGAGGAAGTTCAGAGCCTCTTCGTTGCCGGGATCGAGCGCCACTGCCTCGCGATACTTCGCGCCCGCCTCGGACTTGCGCCCCTTGCGCGCCAGGGCATCGGCCTCGTCGATCAGCGTGCGGACGCGATCGGGATCGGCCGCAGGCGCAAAGTCGTCGCTCTCCGGCTCTTCTTCCATCACGGCGCTGACTTCGTCAGCCACCTCGAGGCGTCGCGAGCTCTTCCCTGTGGAAGCGGCGGCGGGCGCAGCTTGGGCCATGCGAGGCTCCGACTCAGCGGCTTGAGAGCCAGGCGCGGGAACTTGGGCCGCCAGGGAGCGAACGTCCGCGTCCCCGATGTAGCCCTGGCACTCACCGGCCATGGCTCCATTCGGGTTCACCATCAGGTACTTCGCGGCACGGGGACGAATTTCAGCGTCCCGACCTTCTTGACCGCCATAGAACATGGCGAGCTGGATGGCGCGGTCGTCGCCAGGTTCGATCTCGAGCGCGCACACGGCGTAGGAGACACCGTACTCACCGCCGTACTCCTCCGCGAGCTGGTTGAACAACCCGGCGGCTTCGTAGCGTTCGTCGTCGCCGACGTTCTCACCGGCCTGGACGCGGTCGAGCACGCTGGACGCCAGCGCCTGCCGCAGCGCGGGATCACGGCCTTGATCGACGGACCAGGCGTGCCGCAGCGACATGCTCGAGCCGGCGCCGTCCCCGGCTTGCTTCCGCACCTCGGCTTCGTCGCTGTACAGCGCGACCTGGCGCTCTGGATCGTCTGTCAGCGCCTGCTCCATGGCGAACAGGGGAATCGCCTCGAGCCACTGCTCTTGCGACTTGTAGAGCTCACGCAGCGCGTAGATGGAGTACTGGCTCCCCGGCTGCAGCTCGATTGCCCTGCGGTAATTCTCGATCGCCTTCTTCGCTTGGGCGAGCGGCGGCTCGGCCCACAGGCGCGCCAGCTCTTCGTGCATCGCTGCAACGTAGGCCGCCATGTTTGGGTCTTGGGCGGTGAGCGGCGCCAGCGCCTTGGCGCGCCGCTCGAGCAGCGCCACCAGCGCCTTGTTGTCACCCTTCTCGCGATACAAATCCGCAAGTTTTTCCGCGGGAGCCGCTTGGGTGGGGTCCCGATCGATGGCGGTCATGAGCGCCCGGGCGGCGCGGTGCGCGTCGCCCAGTGTGGTCGCCCAGACGTTCGCCGCCTCGGTTAGCCAGTGGCAGGCGAACAAAGCGTCGCCAGTGGTGCGGCCCACACGCTCTAAAAGCATGGCGTACGAGCGCGGGTCCTGTTGGCCCTGATGGTGCGCGTACGTGATGGCTTCTTCGTCGTGTGGATTCTGAACGAGGCGCTGTACTAGCGCGTCCATCTCCCTCGGATCCATTTCGCGCGACGCTACCACCGAAACTCACGCAGCCGCAACGCGGCAACCGGTCAAACTCGAGTGAGCGGACACGCTTTCTTCCGTTCTGCGACCGCTTGGTTCAGCCCGTGTGTGTGCGCACATCCCGCGAACGTTTGGTGGAGAAGAGAGAAAGCCGCCGGGTATCACGGCTTCACTGCAGAACTCTCGTCTGAGCGTATTTCCGCGGGGCCACACGAGCGGGCGACGTGGGACCACAGCGACTCAATCGCTGCGACGCTCCGTCCTTGGATCGGTCCCTTTGATCCGTCCCGCTCAATCGGTCGCTTTGATCCGAAGGAAGCTTTACTCGAAGCGACCGTAGCGATCGCCGGTCTTGCGCTTCACGGCGGTTGCTGGAGGCGCCGAAACCGGCTTCGGTGCGGCTTTCGGCTTGGTTTGCGGACTCGGCTGCGCCGAAGCCGAAGCCTCAGCGGAAGCCTCGGCCTCGAGCTGGTCCGGGTTCACCGCCTCGTCTTCGGGAGCCGACGCGAGTGCGGTACCCGCGGCAGTGACGACTGGCGCCGGCTCGAGGGTGGCGGGCGCCGCGGCGGCCTCAGTTGATGGTGTCGAGCGCACCGCCAGCCAGAGCCCCGTGGGAATCACGATCGCGGCCACGGCGACGGCCGCCAAGATCCACACGGTACGAGAACGCGGTCGAGACGGCCCAGGCGTCGCAACCCAGCTCGTGGAGTGGCTACCCGTCGCCAGCGCGTCACCAAGCGCCCCCTCCAGCGCTCGGGAGAACTCTTCTGCGCTTTGAAAGCGCGCCGCCGGATCCTTTTCCAGCGCCTTGTTCACCACGCGCTCGAGGCCGGGGTTGATGCGGCCGGCAGGGGCGACCTCGCTCAGGCGGGGCGGCGCCTCCTTGATGTGGCGCGCCATCACCACGACCGCGTCGTCGTCCACGAACGGCGCTCTGCCAGCGAGCGCGTGATACAGGATCACGCCGAGGGAGTAGAGGTCGCTGCGAACATCCAGGGGCTTACCCTGCGCTTGCTCGGGGGACATGTAGCGGGGCGTTCCGAAGACGGTCCCCGCCTGGGTCTCCAGTGCGTCGATCGCCAGCTCGTCTCGCAACAGCTTGGCGATCCCAAAGTCGAGGACCTTGCACAGCTCACGCCGGCCGTCAGGCGTGCGCGATAGGAACAGATTGTCCGGCTTGAGGTCGCGGTGGACGATGCCCTTCTGGTGCGCCTCAGCCAGGGACTCCAGCGCTTCACGTACCAGGCGCACCGCCTCGACGACACCCACCGCGCCGCGCTTCAAGCGTGCGCCTAGCGTTTCCCCGTCGAGCAGTTCCATCGCCAGGAACCAGGCGCCGTCATCGGATGCCCCGAAGTCGAAGGCAGTCACCGTGTGCGGGCTGGTAAGCTGGCTCATGGCCCTGGCTTCGCGCTCGAAGCGGGCGCGCGTGTCGGGGTCGTAGACTTTATCGGGGCGCACGATCTTCAGCGCCACGTCGCGCCCGACGGTCTCCTGGCGCGCTCGATACACAGCACCCATGGCACCTGCGCCGAGCTTGCCGAGCACCACGAAGCGGCCCGCGAAGGTGCGACCGAGCATCGGGTCGCCGCCCGAAGCCTGCAGATCGCTCGGGCTGATCAGGGCCAGGCCATGGCTCGGACAGCGCGCGAGCTTTCCCCCCGAGGCAGGCGGCGCGGTCCCGTGACACAGCGGGCAGACCACGCCGTCGAGCGCGCTCAGGGGCGGCGCCGTCGCGTCGGGGTCGATGCTGTCAGACGGGGGTCGCGTCATGGGGGCAGAGAGGCCGCACTGTGAGGGATACCCCTCATTAACCCAGCTCTGAGGGCTTCAAGCAAGCCTGTTCGGCCGCTCGGCCACTCTACGGCCGAAGTCGTCACCCGGCCGAGCGAATCGGGGTCGGTTCGCTGCATGAACCCGCATACGACCGCGGAGCCGCCGCGGATAACTCGTTGGAGCGCGGTTTCGGCCCCGCGTCCCGCCAACTCGCCACACCAGAGCCAATCCACCCGGTTGGGCAAGCGGACATGCCACGCCGATCACGCCACCGCCGGGCTCGAGTGCTTTCTTGGGGGAGAGGTGAACCAGGTGCAAACGCCGCCCGCTTCAACGCACGCAGAACCCGCGCCCCATCTCATCCGCACGGCAATGGAAGCCCGGGGACGGACAGTCCGCGTCGCTGCAACACGCGTCGCTGCAGGCCCCATCGGGGCTACAGATCCCAGACCGGCAGTCCCCTCCCCCGGTGCAAGCGGTGCCCACGGCACCGTTTCCATAGCTGCCGGAGATACACGCGGCACCGACACCGTTGGGGTAACCGCACGCCATGTCGACGCGCAAGCCTGCGACGTTGAAGCTCCCGCAGTCATAGCTGGAGCAACAGGGGCTGCTACACAGCTTCACCCCGGTCGCGACGCTGCGGCACAAATTTGCGGCGCACTGATCGTTGTCACTGCAGGTCGAACCGTACGTGAGCCCCGTCCCTGGCCGACAAACATTTCCGCTTGGATTAATAGAACAGGTGAGCCCGCCGCCGCAGTCGCTATGGGCGCAGCAGGTATCGATGCAGCGCCCGCTCTCACACAGGCCGCTACGGCAATCCGTCGGCCCGCTGCACAGCTCCCCGGCGCGAAGCACGCCAACGCTGCGGTTCAAGAGTCCCGCTTGCTGGCACAATCCAGCACTTCCGCACACCCAGCCAGGGCCGCAGTCTTCCGATCGGCAGCACGTGCGTGTGCAACGCGAATCCGCGCAGAGAAAGCCGGCGGAGCAATCTGGATCCCCAGCGCAACTCTCCCCCCACCCCCCTGGTCCGGAGTCCCCACAGCCGTCGTCTGGCGTGCCGTTGCAGTCGTCGTCCAAGCCGTTTCCGCAGCGCTCGCTCGTCGCGCAGGCAGTACACACGCCCTCGAGGCACACCTGCCCCGGATCACACACGGGCGGTCCGACGACACCCTCACTCTTGCACTCGATGCGATCGAGCTCGCCTGGAAGGGCCAGACTGCACGCGGCGATCCCGCTGCTCGCGCCCAGAAGCAGCCCGAGCAGCGCTGTCCAGCGCCGGGCCGGCATCAAAAGGTCCCTCGATAGTTGATTCCGTACGGCACAGGGTCGAGAGCAACTCGAGATGCATCGTGGCTAGCCTCGCTGCGCCCGAAGTAGAGCAGTGAAGCCGCAGCCCCGCTGAGCAGCGCGACACCGAAAGAGACATCAGCGACCAGCGCCATGTCGTGGGCGCTGGCGGCGTCCTGCTGTAGGTCGCTGGCGCTCTCGCCAGGGCCCGTGGAAGGCGAACCACCGGGATGCGTGAGCAGCGCACGTACCCCGAACACCACACCCAACGTGAGCGCCGCGAGGCTGAGCCCAGCTGTGCCGTAGACCCAAACATCCAACTTGCCGCCGGCCCGATCCGGCGTCGATCCCGGACGCTCCGGGTCACCCTCTCCGGGCTCACCTGAGCCTTCATCTCCGCCGGAGCTCGCCCGCAGTGCACGCTCCTGGGCTCCCGCGAGGCGTTGGACGATCACCTCGGCGCGCTCGCGCTCGGCGGGATCCGTCTCCATCTCCAAGTAGCGCCGGAAATAGAACAGCGCCTTGTCGAGGTTGCCCAGCTTCTCGTGAACCAGGCCCAGGTTGTAGACCAGGTCCTTTCCGCTGGGATCCAGGCGCAGAGCCTCCTCGAGCTCCTCGACTGCGCGCTCATACTTACCCTCGCGATAGGCTTCGAGCGCGGCTTCGAAGTGCTCCTTAGCCACCTCCGCCGGGGACGGATCAGCCTGGGGTGCTGCGGCGTCGGTCGCGCCCTTCGGACTGGGACCAGCGGCGAGCGCCACAGTGCTCTGAAGCGCCAGACCAGCAATCAGCAGCCAGGTGACGAGAGGCGCCGCAGCAAACGCAGGGAACGCGGGGAAGCGATGACGCGCCAAGCGCTGGCCAACAGCAAGGGAGGCCCTGGCGGACAACGCTTGGACTGGGCGCGAAGACCGCTCTCGACGCATTGAGCGGAACATAGCGTAAGCAGCCGCCATGTGGCGCGTTCTTGCTGCATTCCCAGTGAGAAAGCTGGCTCTTACCACGCTCGGCGATGCTTTCCGTCCGCTGAGCAGGACCGGCTGTTTGCCCTCTTGGCGTCCAAGGAGATGCACCATGGTATCGATGTCCGATCGCGATCGCGTTTTCCAGGCCGGCAGTATCCGCCGTTCGCGCTTCACCTTGCTAGCTGGCGCAGTCGTTGGTCTCAGCCTGCTCGGAGTGAGCAGTGTGGCGCACGCGCAGTTCGCTGATCCGCCAGGTGGCCAACCGGTGGTCGCCGTGGGTGGTGACGAGTACGTCCCTCCGCCGAGCTTCGAAGAGCCGTTCTATCATCCTCACTCGACGGTGCGGTTTGGCGTTGGTCCGGTGCTGCGCCTCAGCGAGCCTGGCGCAGACGGCGGCCTGGGGCTGACGATCGACGTGGGCAGCGACGCCGCAGGGGTGCGCTTCAGTGGCCTGTGGGTCAAGACCGGTGCCGAACAAGGTTTGGCCCAATACGCGGGCGAACTCTGGCTCGACTTTGGTCACGCCAAGCGCCTGCATCCAATCATCGGCGCGGGCGCTGGGCTCGCGCGCATCGACCTAGCGCAACCAGACGGCAGCATCAGCGGTGAGACGATCGGTGTGGGTCTGTTGCGAGGCAGCCTTCAATATCTACTTCCAGTAGACGGAACGGACGCCCGGGCCTCGCTGGATGTAAGCGGTGCGCTGCCAGCTATCCGCGGTGAAAACGGTCCCGATGTGAAACCGTGGATGACCATCGGCGCTTCTGTGGTGGTGGGTTTCTGAGCGAGGCGAGCGCGCTATAGTGGGCCCTGTGAGCCAAGAATCCCCGACGACGCCCCAGAGCAACGGACTCGCGACGACTTCCCTGGTGCTCAGCCTGCTTGGCTTCGTCGGTTGCTTTCCGGTGATCTCCGGAGTGATCGCCATCTTCTGCGGGCTCAGCGCGCGCAATGAGATCTCCCGTTCGGAAGGCAGGCAGAGCGGAGCGGGCGTCGCCCTCGCGGGCATCATCCTCGGCTCGTCCCAGCTGTTGATCGCCGCGACGTTGCTGATCCTGGGGATCGTCGGCGCGAATGCATCCCCCGGCGCGCCTCCTCCACCTCCGGTTGCTGTGGCCCCACCGGTGGTGCCCGGTCTGCCACCAACACCTGGAGATGCGGGCGCGCCGACAGTGCCCATGCCTGGCCTCGGAACCACACCGCCAGCCGCGGCAGATCGCAGCGTGGACGAAGGCATCCTGGAAACGAAAATTGGCGACATCTTGCTCGTCGATCTTGGGCCTGGCGTGGTGCCCCTGGGCGCCGAGCTCGAGCGTCAACGCAAGGCCGCGACGATCGCGAAGCAGAAGTTGGTGCTCTGGACGGTGGTGCCGGACTGCAAGCCTTGTCAGGGCGTCGCGGCCGCGCTGCCTGATCCCAAGCTCCAGCGCGCGCTCGCAGGCACGCGCTTGGTTCGGGTCAACGTGCGCGATCACCTGCTCGAGCTGACGACCTTGCGGATCCCCACGGATAAGATCCCGGGCTTCGCGCTGCTCAGCCCTCAGAATCACCCCCTCGATTATGTGAACGGGGGTGAGTGGGACGCGGACATCGCGGACAACATCGCACCCGTGTTGGAAAAGTTCGTTCGTGGCGAATACGAGAAGCGACGCGAGCCCTGGCGCGGCGGCCGACGCGACGACGAGACCCCGATCTAACTCGGGGCTCGCGTCCCAGGTATCGACTCATGGCGCAGTGCGATACACTCCCCGCCAAGTATGACGAGTCTGGAACCGGTTGGGACGCCGTTGCCCGTTGGTGCGGGTGTGAAGCAAGGGACCCTACGCGCGCTGCTCGAGGCGCGCAGGGGGCAGAGCGCCCCGCTCACCCTGAAGCAGGCGGTGGGTCTCATCGTTCCGCTGGCAGTGCGTCTCGCAGAGCGTCACGAGGCCGGCGAACGCTTCTTCGTCCATCCTTCGGTGCTCATCGGTGACGAACACGACATCGACCTGGCGGCGGATACCGAGTCGCCGACGTTGCCGCGCGACAAGAGTTACTTGGCCCCGGAGGAGCGCGCCGGAGGAGCCGGTGATGCAAGAGCCAGCGTCTACGCGATTGGGGCGCTACTCTACGAGCTCGTCACGCTGCACACCGTCGGCCCAGCGATGCAGCGTCCGTCCGCGATCGTGCCGAGTCTACCCCCGGACCTCGAGGTGATTCTCGGAAAGGCGCTCGTCGCCGATCCGGCGCACCGTCCAGACGACCTGAGGGCACTGGCTCAGGCGATTCATCATCTGGCGCCCTCCGGCAGCATCGCGCCGCCTCCAGCTGACGAGACTCACCTCGATCACGACGGGGACATGGATGTGGATGTCTCGCTCTCCATGCTGCCGCCCCCGCCGAGCGGGGCGATGGCATCCTCGCCTTACGAAATGGCGGTCGCAGAGGCGCCGAGTCAGCGCGGCCCGGACTCCCACGACGAGCTCTCGGCGCTGAAGGCTCGGCTAGAAGCCGACAAGCGCCCTCGCTGGGTGGTGATCAAGGACGGCATGGATCACGGCCCTTTCTCGGCAGTCGAGCTGTTGCAACAGATCGCAACCAACTCATTCGTCGAGGATGACACGCTGCGCGACGCCTTCTCAAAGGATGAACGCGAGATCCGCGATTGGGAGGAATTCGCTCCGTTTGCTGAGCACGCTCGCCTCCATCGAGATATCCAAGCGGAAAAAATTGCGATCGAACAGGTGGTGGTCGAAGAAAAGAAGTCCACCCGCAGCAAGGCAATCGCAGGCATCGCCGTCGTGGGCGTGCTGCTGGCGGTGATGGTGGTGTGGCTCCTCAAACAGCAGGGCGCGAAGGACGACACCGTCGCCGTGCAGGGCGAGAGCGTCACCAACATCGAGACCCAGGGCGGCCTCAAGATCGACCCCAAGAAGATGCGCAAGGGCGGCGGAAAAGGCGTCAGCGTGGCAGCCGACGGCACCCCGGTGCTCTCGGGCGGAGGCAGCTGCGAGAGCGCGGTGGCGGCCTACAACGAAGTGCTGAACATGGATGGCAAGAAAGGCCAAGCCGACATCACCCGTGGCCAATACGCATCGGTGCTGAACAACGGGAGCTACGTCTCGGCCTGCGGGGCACCAGGGAGCATGTCCGTGAATGTCTGCGCTGCTGTGCAGAACGGCCGCGCGGTCGGTGTGACGGTCACCACCAAGCCTCACAACGCGGGCATTGCGAGCTGTATCGCCTCCAAGGTTCGCGGTATGAGCTTTCCAGCGAATCCCAAGCTGGATGTGGCTCGAACCACGTTCGCGGCCGAGTAGGAGCGCGATGCCGCTTTTCCCCCGACAGGCTTTCTCAACAACCGGACGGAACCGCGCGCGGCAGCATCGAAGAGCGGCGCGCCTTGCGACGCTTGGGCTCCTGACCCTCGTCGCTGGCTGCTCGGTGCCGGTGGCCGGCGGACTCGAGGAGGGAAACGCGAATCAGATCGTCGTCGCCTTGGACGAGCAAGGCGTGGTGGCGGACAAGGAGCGCGATCCGGATGTCGAGGGGCGCTATCGCATCGTGGTAGCTCGTGACGACGCTTCGACGGCGATCTCCGTGCTGACGCGGGAGAACCTGCCAGCGCCTAATCCCCCTGGTGTGCTCGATTCCCTGGGGCAAGGCGGCTTGGTGCCAAGCCGCAGCTCGGAGCAGGCGCGGCTGATAGCTGGGACCGCCGGCGAGCTCGAGCGGTCGCTGAGGGAAATCGATGGAGTCCTCAGCGCCAGGGTGCACCTGGCAGTCGTGGGGCGAGACCCACTGCAGTCCGATCAACCCGACAAGCCAACGGCGAGCGTGCTGCTTCGCTATCGGGGCGCGACGCCACCGATCGCGACGGATGAGGTCAAGCGCTTGGTCGCCGGCGCGGTACCCGAGCTCGAGGCGGAGCAGGTTGCCGTGGTCGCCAGCAGCGTGCCCTCCGCACCGGCTGCGGCGGACCGCGAGCTGGCGCGCTTCGGACCCGTCACGGCAACCCGATCCTCGATGCTGCCGCTTCGCCTTGGGGTCGGCATCGCTGTCGTCGCCAATCTGGTCCTGCTTGGACTACTGCTGTTTCTGAGCAGTCGACTCCGCCAGCTCCGCGCCGACTTGGAGGCCCTGCGGCACGCCGATGGCCGTCAGCCTGCGGAGTGACGAGGAGCCCTACCTGGCGCGGCGAGATCGTGGAGGTGGGCGATCGATCTGATATGAGTATCCGCCCAACGTGATCCGTCTCGAGAACATCTCCAAGTCGTTCGAGCGCCCGGTGCTCAAAGACATCTGCCTGGAAGTCCCGGCGGGATGTCTCTACGGACTGGTGGGGCCCGGAGCGAGCGGAAAGAGTGTGCTGCTCAAGATCATCACGGCACTCATTCGGCCAGACGCCGGTCAGGTGGTCATCGACGGCAAGAACGTCCTGGCGATGAGCGAACTCGAGCTTCAAGAGTTTCGCAAGAACATCGGCATGTTGTTCCAGAACAACGCCCTCTTCGACTTCATGACCGTGGGCCAGAACATCGCCTTCCCCTTGCGTCAGCTGTTCAACCTGAGTGAGCAAGAAATCGAAGAGCGCATCGCGGAGCGTCTGCGCTGTGTGTCGCTCCCCGGCTACGAGGACCGCCTGCCTGCAGGACTCAGCGGCGGCCAGAAGAAGCGCGTTGGTGTCGCCCGCGCAACCATCGCTCAAGCACCAATCGTGCTCTACGACGAACCCGCAGCGGGCCTGGACCCTGTCACCAGTCAAAAGATCTTCGACCTACTCCGCGCGGAACAGCGCGCCGCGAACGCGACGGTCATCATGGTGTCGAGCGATCTCGATCGCCTGCTCCCGGTTACGGATCGTATCGGCATGATGTACCGCGGAAAGCTGATCTTCGATGGCACCTGGGAAGAAGCGCGCACCAGCAGCAACCCCTACGTCTACCAGTTCATCAACGGTGTGCCTGACGGTCCGCTCTAACTTTTGGGTGCGCGGCCGTCACCGCGGCGGCACGAACCCCTGAAGAAAGCTAAAGGCGCCGTACAATCCCGCCTCGACCGCGGTCCTGCGTGACCCATGGCGGGTCTGGCCGATGGGGGTGTCAGAGGCGGGCAGTGGTGACCAGTATGGACACCCGGCCAGGCGCGACACTCACTGCTCGAGGTGCCGAGGCGGGTCGCAGAACGCAGCGAAAACTCGCAGCAACGGTTTGGGCGCCCCCCCCACGGGGTGACGACACGGTGAACGTTTTTCCGTGCAGTCGCCAACCGATTGACGCTTTTCGAGCGATTTCCGGGCGGCATGCCCCGTGCAACTCCCCGTGGAAAGAAGCCGGAACTGTTGCTGGTTCACGCCACACCTGGGCGAATCGAAAAGGCACAGAGATCAGATGTGCGTCCGCTGGAACATCCATCGCGAAACGAGCTGCGCGGGACACCCCGACCGCTTGGGTTCGCTCCCCAGCGTCCGCAGGAGGACTGGAACACATGCGCGCACGCATCGCTCAAACCGCCGCTCGAACCTCCGAAGTGGAAACACCGGCGCCAGCCAGCTCTGCAGCGAGCGGGGTACGTCGAGCTGTGAGTTCACGCCTCCAAGGTGGTCAAGTCAGCCACAAGCCAGCATCGGCGAGCGGCATTCGCGTAGCGCCAGCGGCTCCCTTCAGGCAACATGAGGAGTTAGTGGTGAACGACCGTCGCTCCAAATCCGACGAAGAACCCGAGGCGGGTACGTCGAAGGAACGACTGAAGTCGGGCAAGCGCCCTCGGCCAGCCCCCGAGGAAGCCCCAACCCGTCCAGCAGCACCCGCACCGCGTCTCGCGCAGCACTCCGGCGCGCGCCCCGCGATGCGCGCTCAGGTCGAAGCCCCAGCCGGCGAGTATCGCAGCAGCGGCGTGCGTCAAGTCGCGGGGCGGATCGCGCCGCGAGTCGAACTCCCCCCCATCAAGCCCCCTGCGAGCGGTGAAAAAGTCACGCTACGGGTGCTGCTGGTGGACGATGAGCCGGCGCTGCTCCGCGCCCATCAACGCGTGCTGCAAGGGCCCGGCGTTGTCTGTGATCTGGCGCGCGACGGCGAGACAGCGACGGCGTTACTCGCGACCCACGACTACGACGTGATCGTGAGCGACGTCTGCATGCCGAACATGGACGGCGTGTCGCTGCTGCGCGAGGTGCGGCGTCGTGATTTGGATGTGCCGGTGATCCTCGTCACGGCAAGCCCAAGCGTGGAGACCGCGGTGGAAGCCGTCGAGCATGGCGCGCTTCGATACCTCTACAAGCCGCTGGATCCAGCGCGCTTCAAGCAAGCCGTGGAGGACGCGGCGCGCCTGAATCGTCTGGCCAAGTTGAAGCGAGATGCTCTCGAGCTGATGGGGCTAAGTCAGGGAGCCGGAGATCGCGGCGGCCTGGAAGTCGTATTCGCCGAAGCGCTTGATGGGCTCTGGATGGCGTACCAGCCCATCGTTTCCCTGCGGGAACACCGTGTCGTAGCCTACGAGGCGCTCTGCCGCTCTGCCTCAGCTCACCTTTCGGGTCCCCAGGGCTTGCTCGAGGCAGCAGAGCGACTGGACCGCGTGTTCGAACTTGGACGCACCATCCGCTATCGCGCCATCGCGGCGCTCGAGCACCTGCCCGCGGGCGTACCACTGTTCGTCAATCTGCACCCACGAGAGATCTTCGACGACCACCTGCTGGATCCAACGGATCCCTTCGCTATGCACGCGGAGCGGATCGTGCTCGAAGTCACCGAGCGTCGCGCGCTGGACGATTTGGGTGACGTCGCCGCCAGGGCACGCGTGCTCAAGGATCACGGCTATCGCGTGGCGGTGGACGACCTGGGCGCCGGCTACGCCGGGCTGTCATCGTTTGCTCACCTCACCCCGAGCGTCGCAAAACTCGACATGTCCCTGGTGCGCAACATCCAGGATCATCCGGTGAAGCAGCGCTTGGTCGCTGGCATGGTCCAGCTGTGCGGAGAGATGGGCACCCAGGTCGTCGTGGAGGGGGTGGAGACCGAGGCCGAGCGCGACGTGCTGCTCGCTTGCGGCTGTGACCTCATGCAAGGTTTCCTGTTCGCTCGCCCGCAGGCCAAGATCATCGCGCCACCAGGCTTCGAAGGCCAGGCGCAGGGGATCCGCTAGCTACCAGGCGCGCCCTCTCACGGGAGCTTGTCCACCTCGACGCGCACCGCACGCGCTGCAGCTTGCGCTCGCTCACGGCACTCTTGAACGTCGTCACCATAGGTAGCGACCACGCCCATGCGGCGGTACCTGCGCGTGTCTGGCTTCGCGAACAAGCGTAGGCGATTACGCGGGTCGCCGAGCGCTCCCTCCACCCCGACGAAGCGCGGGTTCACCCCCGCGTCTTCCGCGAGGATCACCGCTGAGGCGCCGGGCGCGCGCTGGATGATGCTGCCGATGGGCAAACCCAGGATCGCACGCGCATGCAGCTCGAACTCGCTCATGTCTTGGGTTGCCAGGGTGACCATGCCCGTGTCGTGGGGTCGCGGGCTGACCTCGCTGAAGAGCACGTCGTCGCCCTTGATGAACATCTCCACACCGAATAGCCCGAGGCCTCCAAGGGCGCCGGTGATGCACTCTGCGATACTCTGCGCGCGCTCCAGGGCAAGCGCGCTCAGCGCCTCAGGCTGCCACGACTCCTGGTAGTCGCCCCGCTCCTGACGATGGCCGATGGGGGGACAGAAGAGCGTCCCTTCGTGCTTCGTACGCACCGTGAGCAGAGTGATCTCCGTGTCAAACTCCACGAACGCCTCAACAATAATCCGCGCGGATTTTCCGCGCGACCCGCTCATGGCGTAGTCCCAAGCGCGCTGCACGTCACCTTGAGTCATGACCGTGGACTGCCCCTTGCCCGAGCTCGACATCACCGGCTTGACCACGCAGGGCAGCCCAAGCTCCGCCACCGCAGCCTCGAGCTCAGCCAGGCTCTCGGCGAAGCGGTATGCCCCGGTGGGCAACTTCAGTTCCTCTGCGGCGAGGCTGCGGATCCCCTGGCGATCCATGGTGAGCTGCGTGGCGCGCGCGGTGGGGATCACCGTCCAGCCCTCAGCTTCGAGCTCCACCAAGGTTTGGGTCGCGATCGCTTCGATCTCCGGCACGATCAGGCTCGGCCGCTCCTGCATCACCACGCGACGGATGTGTGCAGGATCGAGCATGTCGATCACGTGAGAGCGGTGCGCAAACTGCATCGCCGGCGCGTTCTCGTAGCGGTCACACGCAACCACCTCCACGCCTAACCGCATCGCTTCGAGCACCACCTCGCGTCCAAGTTCACCCGAGCCGAGCAGCAGGATCTTCGTGGCGCCGGGGTAGTACGGGGTGCCCAAGGTGACCCCGGCTGAGAGCTGGTCTGAATCGCGGCTCGATGCGTTTGCAGTCATGGCGGGCACGCAAATGCCCCGTCCATCGGAAAATCACAAGCCTCGACGCCCAAGCGGGGAGGCGAGCTGCTGCCCACACCAACGACGACGAACCGAAGGGCTGCATTTCGTCGCTGCCCTTCGGTGCGATGGACAGCCGATCGGCGGACGGGCAATATTGGGGAGATGCCTGAAGGCCCGCCGTCAGAACAGCCACCTCGGTCAGTTGACCTCGCCGCGACACGGGTGGTGAAGAGCTCGGACTCCCCGCGACCTGACCGCGCAGGACCCGCGTGCCTCGTGGTGATCGTAGGGCCGAAGATCGGCACACAGATCCACCTGGAGCAACCCGTGGTGATCGGGCGCGACCCGGCGTGCGCCGTCCACTTCGACAGCGACATGATCAGTCGCCGCCACGCCCGCGTCGAATCGGTGGCCGGGATCTACCAAGTGCAGGACTTGGGCTCCACCAACGGCACCTACGTCAACGACCGTCGGGTGGAGACGCACCGTTTGCAGGATGGTGATCGCGTCGGCGTCGGGAAGATCCTGATGAAGTTCCTCGATAGCAACAACATCGAGGCGCAATACCACAAGGAAATCTACGACCTGATGACCATCGATGGTCTGACGGGAGTCAGCAACAAGCGCCACTACAACGACACCCTGGCGAGTGAGCTGAGCCGCCCTGGAGCGACGGCCGAACCCGTCAGCGTGATCGTCTTTGATGTGGATCACTTCAAGCGCATCAACGATACGCTCGGCCACGCCGCCGGCGACGCGGTGCTACGTCAGCTCGCAGCAACCGCCCGCGGCGCGGTGCCCCAGCAATACCTGGTCGGCCGCGTCGGAGGCGAAGAGTTCGCCGTGATGCTGCTCAACTGCGATCACGCGCCAGCGGCCGGCATCGCCGAGCAACTGCGCGCGGCCGTGCAAGCGCAGCATTTCCAGTTTCAAAACCAAGCCATCCCAGTGACCATCAGCGTCGGCGTGGCTACCCGCGCCATCGGCCAACAAGAAGCGCCCCTCGAGCTGTTCAAGCGCGCGGATGAGGCCCTGTATCGCGCCAAGCAATCCGGCAGGAACCGCGTCTGCACGTGAACACGGTTTCGCGCATCGTGCGCGAGCCGGGTCAGGCGTGTGCCCCAAAGCGCGGGCCGTGATGCGGCTCAGCGGTCCGTCTGCACGCCGGTGGCGCCGGGCGCGATCGAACACCAGCTGTAGCAGCACTGGCTAAACCCTTGAGCGCGCTTTTGCGTCGACGTCTCCAGGTCGAAGATGGCTCCCTGCGGAACCGCAAACGACGATCCTGGAGGCGGCTTGACCGCCGTCGGACACGCGTCGTAGGGCTGTGGCGCCGGCTGTGAAGTTCCGGACTCCGGCGCCTCGAAGCACAACGTCTCGCGCATCGCGAGGGCGCTGTCGCACGCCGCGTACGCGTTGAAGCTGTCGGTCGCGACGACCTCGACCTTCGAGCACCAAGAGTAACAGCAGCTGTGTCCCGGTGGCATGCGCTTGCGGGTGTAAGCGGTGTATTGCTTGTCGAAGGCCGCGTTGGGCGGAGCATCGGCTAGCTCCCCGGCAGGGTCCTCGACGTAGGAGGGGCAGCTCTCGTAGGGCGCCGGCGCCGGGCGTGAAGAGGCCCGGGGGAGCAGATCTTCGCAGTAGTATTCCCTGCTCTCATCGAGCTCACAGCGCACCAGATCGCCCTCGAGCGGGCTCTCGGGGGGCTTGCTGCTGCAGCCAGAGGTCGCTCCGCTGGCGACGGCCCACAGCAAGCTGAGCAGCACGCTGGAGCGGGCGACGGTGAGGCGGCGGGCGGGCATCGACACGGCGCATTTGATGCTGAGGCGTGGGTCTGGGCAAGTCGCGTTTGAACGTGGCGAGGGTAAGTTGAGCTGGCGCGGCGGACCTCCACCCTCGCCGCCGATTTGTGTCGAGCGCTTGCGCTCCCAGGCGTTAGCCTCG
>JAWKRD010000032.1:0-94255 GCA_041389805.1 Polyangiaceae bacterium
TGGCGCGCTTCGAGCATTCTCCAGTTCGACGGAGTCCATCTACATCAACCCTGGAAACATGGCGGCGTCGCGGGTCTATCACATCGGTGCGCTCGCGGCGCTGTGGCCAGAAGCCAGTCGTCAAACCTACGGAGCGGCGGCAGTCGATTCCGTGGGGAGTCGGACTCAGCTTGCCGGCGGGTTGGCGTTCGCTTTCAATCGGCAGGACCCTGACGGCGTGGACCGGCAGTGGAACGATCTGCGCTTCGCCCTCGCGTTCCCGTTTTCTCAGCAGTTCCAGCTGGGTATGGCCGGCCGCGTCATGTGGATGAAGGAGAACGGTGACGGGCCGCTGGGGAACGACGCGGTGGCGGCAGGACTCCCGGGCGAGAACATCGTCCGAGACTTCACGTTTGACGCTGGGATGTCCTTCCGTCCAACGCCCGAGTTTGCGATTTCGCTCGTCGGCAACAGCCTGACCAACCCTGACAACGGCTTTCTGCCTTCGCGACTCGGAGGCGGCATCGGCTACGGAACGCCAGACTTCACCATCGAAGGCGACTTGGTCGCGGACTTTACCACATGGCAACGGACTACCGTGCTCGCCATGGGAGGCTTTGAGTACCTTGCGGGCAATGTGGTCCCGCTCAGGCTCGGCTACCGCTACGACGAGGGGCCCGCGACGCACTGGATCTCGGCCGGCCTCGGGTATGTCGATCAGCAGGTTGCTGCCGAGATCTCCGCACGTCGTAGCGTCGACGGGGAGAAGGCGACCGCGATCATCATTGGCTTCAAGTACCACCTGGAGAGTGCCGGAGCGGGCATCTCAGGTGGCTTTGACTGAGCCAGGCTAGCCCAGGTACTCGAGCAGCGCGGCGGCGAGGGGCGCGAGGTCTACCGATTCCACTTGGGTGAATGGGGGACGCGCCGCCTCCGAGCGCAGCTGGTCGATTCCGCGTGGATTCCGAAACCAGTCTTCGTCGTGGGCGTCGCGCAGGCGCACGACTTCGGCGGCGGCGAGCGGAGCGCCCAGGAAGCGCTGGGCGTCGTCAGGGTGGAGCTCCACCAACGCACCGCACAGCCTGGGATCCAGCGCAGTCCCTGTGGCTCGCCGCGCGTGCTCTTCGAAGGCCTGGATGAAGCGCTCCGTCGAGTCGCTGGCTGGATCCCGAAGCAGTACTCGGAGGGCGGCGAGGCGCGTCTCCCACAGGAGGCTTATGGCGGTGCAGCGCAGGTGCTGGCTGAGGCGTGGCCCGGAGAGCTCGAGCTTGCGCCGCACGTAGCTTGGGCTCAACGCCAGGAGCGCGAAGCGGGCGCCAACGCTGCGACGGCGCAAACCGTAGGGATCGAAGGTGACGACGAACGGCTGATCCTTTGGGCTCGCTGCGTCGTGCCATGCGGCGCCCACGCGCGAAAGCGCGCGCAAGAACGAAGCGCCGCCGAGCGCCTGGGGGAGCGGCCCCGGGTCGAGGTTCAGGCTGCGAAACAGCTCGCCCTCATCGAGCAGGCGGCGCAGGCTGTCAGGGTTGATGCGTGCTGGCCAGCCGTGTTCGTCGCGCACATCGAGACCCAGTTCGAGCACGTGGCTCAGGCTATCGGGGCCGAGGCTGAGCCATGCATCCTGCGTCTTGTCCAGCCAATCACTGGCGAGCCCCGCGCTGTCCGGATGGGGAAGCTCGATCTCGTCAGCCGAGGACAAGCCCATGCGCTTGCTGACCTCGAGGCGTCGCTGCCAGAGCGTTGCCGTTACCCTGCGGTACTCATGGGCGTGGAGCATCAGCGCTTCGAGCAGCGCCGTTCGGCGCCCGATGCGCTCGTCCAGCGCGCCTGGCGGTCGCAGCGCTCGTTGCTTCAGCGCAGCGAGGGTCAGCTCTTCCTTCTCACTCTGCACCTTGCGGGGTGTGATCCTGAGCTCCGTTGCTTGCTCGAGCAGCGCCGCCTGATTGATGCGCGCGTCAGCCAACCGGTAGATCCAGCGACTCAGAGGTTTCCGCAGGGGATCGGCCTCGTGAAGCTCGAGCACCTGGGAGAAGCGTTCCTTCCCGATGGCCCAGCGGTGCATTTCAAAGGCGCCGAGCGGCGCGATCTCGCCAGCTCTCAGGCGCCTTGACCAGCGCACCCACTCTGCAGCTGCGCGAGACAGCGTGCGATCGAGCTTCAGGGGATCGAGGTACTCCATGGCGATGGGTGGATTGGTTACAGCTCGCTGCCGAATTGGAAGGTCAAGTTGCCTAGCACTTGCACGTAGCTATCCAGGTGACCCCCGAGGTCTGTGGAGACGTCTTGGCACTCGCCGCTACCGGTGGCCTTGCAGCGGCGGATCTTGTCGACGAACACTCGCGTCACGCTGAGCGCTGGCCCGAGACGCAGCGTGCGCGTGAGGTGGAAATCAAAGCCGATGCCGGCGCGCAGCGCGGGACCAGCGCCGGTCTCCTCGTAGCCCGCCCGACCGTTTGTGGTTGGCTCGTCTTGGCGGGTGCCCAGCGCACCTCCCCCCAAACCCAACTCCACGAACGGTTCGAAGGCGCCTTCGTCCGCGAAATACACGCGACCCGCGAGGCCGATGAACACGGCGCCAGCGCGGGCGTTCGTGTACTGAGGATCATCCGGTTCATTGCGGAAAGCAGCGACCTCGAAGGTACCGCCCCAAGCAAACATCGGAGTGACGCGCCAGAGCGCCGTGAGCCCCAGACTCAACCCGCCGCCGACTCCGCTGCAGCGCGCGTCGGATCCGTCGCCCTCCGCGCAGTGGGGCAGGCCAAGTCCCAGATCGAGCACGAGCTCGACGGAGCGTCGGGCGAACTCCGGTTCCTCCGCCAAGGGGGCGGGCGTAACCGCGCTGGAGGTCGGACCCGGACCTGGGATGCCCTCACCCTGGTAGGGCGCGTACGGCGCCGGTTCTGGCTCCGCAGGCGCAGCCAAGCTCGCGCCGGTCACGTCAGTGGACTGAGCGGCCCTGGAGCTGATGCTGCTCGTCAGCGCGCAGAGCACGCAGGCAGCGGAGAGCAAGCGGGGGGTCTGTGAGTGAATCATCAAGATTCGCAGCCGAGGGGTCGCGGATGTTATCAGGGCACTCGTATCAGGACAGTCGGCGAGGACCGTATTACACCTTGGGCTAGGACACAGCTCCGGCTGCGCGTCGTCCACGGGCGCGCACTCTTTATCGACCCAAACACGGTCCAGTTGCGCGAGTGCTCCCATTGGCACGACATCTCCCAGTCATCCAGAACCAAGATCCGGAAGACGCCGCCGCCGAAGAGCGCTCGCCGCGTGGCTGGGTCGTTGTCGGCGCGATGCTGGGCTTCACGCTGTGGTTGCCCCTCTTGATGATCGCTCAGTGGGTCAGCGCGAAGTGGACGCTCGCGGTGAGCAGCGATGGAGCTCCGAGCTACGACACGTTGCTTCTGATTCAGCTGGGGCCGGTGTTTCTCACGCTGATGATCGCAACGGGCGGCGCGGGTGCGCTGGTGGGGCGCTTCGGTGGACGCGCACGGGCACTGCATGCGGCGCTGTCGGGACTCGCGATGGCTGTGGGGGTCGGCGCGCTGGCGGTGCTGAGTGGGAGCTTTCCGTCCCTGCTGGTCGCGCTGCTGGGCACGTTGATCCTCGCTTTGGTCGCGACTTCGTCTGGCTATGTTGGCGGACGCCTCGGGGTGCGGCGTCGGCCGAGCATCAAACCGAAGGCGTGAGGTGGCCCCCCCAATCCTCGCCTGGAGTGTCTGCCCCAGCCCCCAAACCGCTGTGTAATCGTGCATTTCGCGATCAAGCTGCGACACAATAGCCAGCCGGGTGCGCTGGACCTGGCCAGGCGGACAAACTACGCTCTCCAGTAATGTCGAACCTCGACGACGAGCTCCAAGCGGCAGTTGAGGCGAGCGAGGCTCAGAGCCCGGTCGCCACCGACGTCGCGCCAGAGCCCAAGAAGCAAAGCAAGCGCAGTCTCGGACTCCTGATCACGCTGCTCGTGATCGGAGGCGGACTGCTGGTGCTGGTGTTCACCGGGTTCGACGGCGACGCGGTCTATTCGCGCGGCGTCGACCAGCTGATGGACGAGAAGGCCAAGCTCGACAGCGAGGTGGCTGCAGCGACGGACGCCGATCAGGCGGTGCGCGAGAAGGAGCGGCTGCTCAATCGCAACACACGCGTGATGGGTACGCTGGTCAAGGGCTCGCTAAAGAAGCGCGACCAGCCTTGCGAGTATCGTTTCGACATTGAAAAAGGTGGCAAGAAGCTGCCGGTCCGTTACTCCCAGTGTGTCGTGCCGGACACCTTCCGCGACGTGCCTGAGATGGACGTCGAGGTCACCGTCACCGGCAAGCTGCAGAACGAAGGCTTCTTCCAAGCCGAACAGATCATGGCGAAGTGCCCGTCGAAGTACGACATGAAGCAACGTGCGGCGAACGGAGAGACCGCGCCTCACGGCGACATGGGCGCCTCGCCCCGCGTCAACTGACCGCGGCCCGACCATTCACCCGCGGTTCATTCACCCGCGGTCCGCTCACCACACGCGATCGGTTGGCCCACTCGGCAGCGCTCCGCTCCCGCAGGTCCTGCGCGTTTTGTGGCCACAAACGCGCCGGATTCGCCGCTTGAGTGCGCGGTGTTGGTAGCTGACGCGGGCGCGCCGTGATAGCCGAGGCCTTATGTGGGATCGCTTCCTCAGGGCATGCCGGCGTGAACCGGTCGATCAGACTCCCGTTTGGTTCATGCGTCAGGCTGGGCGCTACATGGCGGAGTACCGCGCCATTCGTAAGAACCACACGCTGCTCGAGATCTGCAAGCAACCGGATCTAGCCACCGAGGTGACGCTGCAGCCCGTGAATGCGTTCGCGGTGGACGCGGCGATCCTGTTCGCCGACATCTTGTTACCTCTCGAGCCGATGGGCGCGCCGTTCGAGTTCGCCGCGGGTGAGGGGCCCCGCGTGTTCGACCCGGTGCGTGACAAGGCGGGCGTCGAGCGCCTGCGCGTCATCGACCCGGAGGATGGCCTTGGCTACGTGCTCGCAGCGATCAAGAGTATCCGCAAGGAACTGGATGGTAAGACGCCGCTCATCGGCTTTGCGGGTGCGCCGTTCACCCTCGCGTCGTATTTGGTGGAGGGCGGCAAGAGCTCACACTACGCGATCACCAAGCGCATGATGTATGGCGAGCCGGAGCTGTGGAAGAGCTTGATGGAGAAGCTCTCCGAGGTCGTTCGCCGTTACCTGCGCGCTCAGGTCGAGGCCGGCGCTCAAGCGGTGCAGCTCTTCGACAGCTGGATTGGTGCGCTATCTCCCCAGGACTATCGCGACTTCGTCCAGCCTCACGTCGCGCACATCCTGAAAGATCTGGAGACGACTGGCGTGCCGGTGATCCACTTCGGTACCGGTACGGCGATGCTGCTCAAAGATCAGAAGGCCGCTGGCGGCACGGTGATCGGTGTCGACTGGCGCACACCCATGAACTGGGCGCGGGAGCAGCTAGGTGACGACGTCGCGCTCCAGGGCAACCTCGATCCGCTGGTGCTTCAGGCGCCCCAGGCCGTCGCCAAGCGCCACGTCGATCGCGTGCTGGACGAGGCCGCGGGTAAGCCCCATATCTTCAACCTCGGTCATGGAATCCTCCCGGAAACAAATCCGGATATGGTGAAGATGGTCGCGGAGTACGTTCACGAGCGCAGCGCTCGCTGAGTAGCTCCACCTCAGGAGACGACAAGTGAGCGAATCGCTCTCGAAGCACGTAGTCGTTGTTGGCGGTGGTGTCACCGGGCTGACCGCGGCGTATCGCATCCACAAGCTGCGTCCCGAGTGGCGCATCACGCTCCTCGAGAGCCGTGATCGCCTTGGTGGGAACATCATCACCGTGCGCGAAAAAGGCTTCGTCATCGACGGTGGCCCCGACTCGTTCGTGCGCACCAAGCCTGCAGCGGTGAAGCTCGCGCGGGAACTTGGGCTGGAAGATCAGCTGATCAGCACCAAGCCTGACGGCCGCAAAGTGTACCTGGCCCATGCCGGTCAGCTGGAAGCCATGCCCGAGGGGATGGCGCTCGGTGTGCCCACGCGACCCGGGCCCCTGGTGCGCTCTCGGTTGCTTGGCTGGCCCGCCAAGTTGCGCTTGTTCTCCGAGCCGTTTTGGCCTGCAGGCAACCCCGCGGACCGTGACGAGTCGATCTACGATTTCCTCTCGCGTCGCTTGGGAGGTACCGCCGCCGAGCGCCTCGCTGGTCCCTTGCTGGGCGGTATCTACGCGGGGGACATTCGCAAGCTCTCGATGCGTGCGACGTTCCCCCAGCTGATCGAGCTGGAGCAGAAGCACCGCAGCCTGGTGCTAGGCACGTTGGCGATGCGTGCGGATGGACGGCGCCGCGTCAGAGGCGAACCGACGCCGAACAGTCGCTGGAAGCGCACCCAGCAACTGATCGAGGCGGCTTGGGGTACCGCGGAGAGTCCGTTCTATTCCTTCAAGGGTGGCATGCTGAGCCTGATCGAGGCGCTGGCGGATGCGTTACCGCCGGGAAGCATTCAGCTCGGCGCGGGCCTCGACGGCCTGAAGCGTAAAGGCGAGAAGTGGCAGCTCGTGTCAACCAGCGGAAAGCTCGAGGCGGACGCAGTGGTGCTTGCCTGTCCGGCTCGGGTGGCCGCGAAGCTCGTGCCCAGCGAGGAACTGTCCCGCGATCTGTCGAGCATCGAGTACCTCTCCACCGCAACGGTGTTCTTCGCGTTCGACCGTGCTCAGGTCACTCACCCGCTCGACGGAGTTGGCTTCGTCGTCCCTCCCGGTGAGGGTGACATCCTCGCTGGCACGTTCATCAACTCCAAGTGGGAGCACCGAGTGCCCGACGGCAAGGTGCTGCTGCGTGCGTTCCTTGGCGGAGCGCGGGGCGGTGATCTGGTGGAGCAGCAGAGCGACGCAGAGCTCGCCGGCCGGGCGCTCAAGGAGCTCGAGCGCTTGATGGGGAGCCTCGGAGAGCCGGAGTGGACGCGTGTCTTCCGCTATCCGAAGAGCAATCCTCAGCCTCACCTGGGCCACAAGGAGCGCCTTGGGCGGCTGCGGGAGAACGCGGTGCGTGGCTTGGAGCTCGCCGGTGCCGCGTACGACGGCGTCGGGATCCCGGACTGTGTGGCGCAAGCGGAGCGTGCGGCTGAGTCCATCGTCAAGCAACTCGCGTAGCGTGCCAGCGCCGCCGCTTCTGCTTCAGTCGAGGCAGCAACGACGACGCTGAGCTTGCCGTGAGGATACGCTACTCGGTGTAAACGTATTCGAACTCGCCGCGCGTCATCTGCAGCGTGCTACCGCTCACGCAGTAGTCGATGGTGTCCGTCTTGCTACTCGTGGTGAGCGTCAGCTTGGTGCCTGCCGTGGAGTACGTCCCCGTCTCGACGCCGCTGTCCACGACGCTGGGGAACACGCTGCAGTCGCACTGCGTCGCCGGATTGCCCTCGCAAACCATCGCCATCTTCATGGCTGCGCTCAGGGGGCCATCCATGTCCGAACACTGGGCAACCGTGATGCTCAGACCGGATTCGATCTTGGTCACACAGGTCGGCTGCATGTGAAACGTCGTCTTCGTTGCGGCCGTGAGTGAGTGGACGAAGTTGCCGCCGTTGAACTCGAAGAGACTTCCGCCCACCGTTCCAACGGAGCCTGTCGAGTCGGTGGTGCAGATCGGGAAAGGACCTGCGCCGGGTGGCGTGCCCGTGAAGCAGAAGCCGCCCAGGTCGTAGTGGGATGCCAGTGTGCCTCCGCACGGAGCTGCGATGTTGCAACCGCTCGTCACGTCGGCGGCGTTGCCCTGCAGTACCGCATAGTACGTGAAGTGATTGATCGGCGCTGCGACGCGTCCGGTCACCTGGAGTGTGGGCACCGGGATCCAAACGTTGTTCGTGGTGTCGAGCCACGCGATGAACCACTGCTTGCCGCTCGGTGCTGCGCCGCTGACCGGTAGCGTCAACACGCCCGCGTCGTTGAACGTCGTGCCGTTGGGGGTGAGGTCATACACCTTGCCCTGGATATCCGCCGCGCGCGGCAGTCCGGACGTCGAGCTACTGGAGCTGCCGGTGATCACCGTATCTCCGCTGACCGCGTTCTGACCGAAGGTCAGCGACGCGCCGTCGAACTCGAGGCGACCGCCGTCCGTGGTGATCGTGACGGATGTGCCAGCAGAGGCGCCGCCCGTTCCTCCCGTGCCCGCCGTGCTGCCTCCGGTGCCGCCGGTTGTCCCCGCGGAACCGCCTGTGGTCCCGGCAGAGCCGCCGGTTGTCCCCGCGGAACCGCCTGTGGTCCCGGCAGAGCCGCCGGTTGTCCCCGCGGAACCGCCTGTAGTCCCGGCAGAGCCGCCGGTTGTCCCCGCGGAACCGCCTGTGGTCCCGGCAGAGCCGCCGGTTGTCCCCGCAGAGCCGCCTGTGGTCCCGGCAGAGCCGCTCGCGCCACCTGCAGCACTTCCGCCGGTGCCGCCGCCCGTCCCGCCAGCGCCGCTCCCACTGGTTCCGCCGCTCGCGGCGCCAGCCCCAGCGCCGCCGTTTCCGGAGCCGTTGACCCAGCATCTCCGCCGGTCCCGGCAGACGAGCCGCCAGCACCGCTCGCGCCGCCAGACCCGCTCGTGTCATCGTCGCTACATCCCGCCAGGCCGAGCGCCACGGCGAGTACCCCCCAGGTGACTCTTCTCATAACGCCGGATAGTCGGCCCGAGCCGCCATCCCTCCAATCCCCGATCAGGGAGGTAAACTTGCTCATGGCCGTGATTCCGCGGGGCTGCACGGCGAGCAGACCCGCCCCCCAGGCCGCGACCTGAGCTGCCCAACCAGCTCGAGCCGCAAGCGACCCGAGCGAAGCAAGGGGTCGCCAGCGTCTGAACGCGAAACCGCAAGCAGTCAGCTCTCAACCTCACAGCGCAAGCGACCCGAGCGAAGCAAGGGGTCGCCAGGCGTCTGAACTCGCACTCGCGACGGTCGGAGAGTCCGCCGCGAGCGGCGAGCGCTTCAGCGCCTCGCACAGTTCTGGCGCTAGGACTTTCCGCGTTGTCCGCCAGAGCGGATCGCCTCGCGCGACCCCGCCGTGGCGAGGGGTCGCTCTCGTCTCCCTGGGCGGCACTGGGTGTGCGTCCCACGCGCTGTATTGATTTGCGTTCGGCCTACGGCCTCACGCCCTCGCGAATGGCGCGAGCATGCATGCCTCGCGCTCTCGATGGTCAGAGAGTCCGCAGCAGACGGGAGGACGCCGCCGGCGTCCGAACAGTTCTGGCGCTAGGACTCGAAACCGAGAAATGCGCGAGCTAAGCTCGCGCCTTCGACGGTCAGAGTCCGCAGCAGACGGGAGGACGCCGCCGGCGTCCGAACAGTTCTGGCGCTAGACTCGAAACCGAGAAATGCGCGAGCTAAGCTCGCGCTCTCGACGGTCAGAGAGTCCGACGCATCAGGGAGCGAGCGGAACGCTCGCGACCAGGGTTCTGGCGCTAGGACTCGAAACCGAGAGAAATGCGCGAGCAGCTCGCGCTCTCGACGGTCAGAGAGTCCGTCGCGAGCGGCGAGCGCTTCAGCGCCTCGCACAGTTCTGGCGCTAGGACTCGAAACCGAGCGAAATGCGAGCTAAGCTCGCACTCGCGACGGTCAGAGAGTCCGCAGCAGACGGGAGGACGCCGCAGGCGTCCGAACAGTTCTGGCGCTAGGACTCGAACCTAGATTCAGGGATTCAAAGTCCCTTGTCCTGCCTTTAGACGACGCCAGAGTGTCTTCGCTTGTGGGCGAAGGAGCCGGGAGCTTAGTCAGCTGAGCGTCTCCTTCAAGGGGAGAAAGCCGGATTTTCCTCGGCGCCAGCGGCCCCAAAAGTGCGCCAAAGCCGCTCGGCGGCGTGGGTCAGCGACGGATGCGACGCGCCAGTGGAGCACCTCGCCCCAGCCCTGAGCGCCCTTGTGCGCGCGGCCGAGCAGCCCACTCAAACAGCGCGGGCGGGTCACACAGGACAGCGTCGCGGGTCCTGAGTTCCGCACTTTTGCGCTTTTCTGCCAAGCTTTTCTCGTCCTCGGCAGTCCATGGGAACCCCGTGGGGCACGCTGCTGTCCGCTGCGAGTGGCCGGCAACGCGCGCACCAAGTCGCCTCCGATCAGCGGGGAAGCACCGAGTGTGCCCGATGCTGACCAAGTTCCGCTATACGGTTTACTCGAGGCTTGGTGGAGCGTGCCCGAATCGGACGAAGCCAGCGAGCGTAAGTTCATCGAGCGCCTGCGGGCGCATGACGAGCGAGCGTTCAACGGTTCTGTTGAGCTCTACAAGAACCGCGTGTTCGCGTTGGTGTTCCGCATGCTCGGTCGCCGCGACGAAGCCGAGGACATGACTCATACAGTCTTCGTCCAGGTCTTCAAGGCCATCGGACAGTTTCGCGGTGACCTCGAAGCTCAGCACCCGGATTTATCGCATCGCGGTGAACCTGTGTAAGAACCGGGTCAAGTACATGGCGCGACGCCACAGCGATCGTCAGGCGGAGCTCGAGCCCATGGCCGAGCGCGCACCGCTGAGCAACGCCAAGGGCGTGACCTTTGGCGATGTCGCAAGACCCGATCACATGGTCGAGGGCTTCCAGATGGAGGTCATCGTCAAGCTGTGCATCGGGGAGATCGAGACCGAGTTCCGCGAGGTACTGGTGCTGAGGGACGTGGAGGACCTGACCTACGAAGAGATCGCGGAGATCACTGGCTTGCCAGTCGGCACCGTGAAGAGCCGCATCCATCGTGCCCGTGCGATGCTCAAGGCGAAGGTGGAAGCGCGCATGGGGGAGAAGATCCGATGAGCGACTCCAATCCCCCCGAGGACGAGGCCATGGAGCAAGAGCTTGCAGAAACCATGCAAGAGCTCGAAGAAGAGGGGCTCTCCCTGCCCGAGCTCAGCGAGGACGAAGAGAACGAACTCAGGAGCCTGATCCGCGGCGCGCTCACCGAGAAGCAAGCGAGCGACGCGCCGGACGTGCTCGCTGGCGTGCAGAAGAAGCTACGTGAGCGCAGCGGCGGTAAGTTCTACCGCGACGGCTGGAGCACCTCCCAGGAGGCTCCGATCGCGACCTATCTGGTCACCAGCGCGCTGATGCTGGTGGTCTTGCTGTTGGTCTACGCGGTGCTCGGGCCGCTCTCGGGGGAGGCTGTCAAAGTCGACATGCAGCCTGCGCCAGTCCAGGTGCTCCCCTCACCCCCGGCAAATCCTGGGCATACCTAGACGAAACCCCCGGCTCCTTGAGGACCGGGGGTTAGGTCAGCTGTTTTTTGCGGCGGACACCCGCAGCGGCTAGTGTTTTCGTGCGGAAACGCTGTGCGCCGCCACGAGTGGATCAGGGGATCCAGCGGGCGAGCACGCAGGTGATGTTGTCCGGTCCGCCGCCGTCGTTGGCTGCTTCGATCAGGCGATGGGTCGCCGTGGGCAAGTCGGGCGAAGCGAGCACGATCTCCAGGATCTGCTCGTCCGTGACCGGGCCGCACAGGCCGTCGCTACACAGCAACATGGTGTCGCCTGCTAGCGGTCGCTCGAAGCGCGTGTCGACCTTGACGGTGTCTTTCATGCCGAGGGCGCGCACGATCACGTTCTTGTGAGGGAAGTTCGCGATCTCTTCCTCGGTGAGCTGCTTCATCTTCTTGTAGTCGTTGAGCAGCGAGTGATCTTCGGTGAGCTGTTCGAGCTTTCCGTCACGGATGCGGTAGCAACGGCTGTCACCCACGTGCGCGACGTACACGCCGTCCTCCACCGCGAACAGTGAAGCGAGCGTGGTTCCCATGCCGCGCTGTTTCGCGTTGCGATGGGACGCTTCGTAGATGCGCAGGTTCGAGAGCTTGATCCCGGTGATCAACCGGTTCTCTTCGTAACCCTTGGTGCGATCCATTTTGTACGGCCAGGTGCGCTCCGGATCATCCGCGGTCGAGGCGAAGAAATCCGCCATCGTGTCCACGGCCATCTTGGATGCGACCTCACCCGAAGCGTGACCACCCATCCCATCTGCGACGATGTAGAGACCGTACTGCGCGAAGATCGCGAAGTTGTCCTCGTTGTGGGCGCGCTTGCGTCCGACGTCAGTTTCGCCGGCAACCTCGATACGTAGGGGCTGTGACACGGTCCTCTTGTGAGCTGCCTTACCTGCGGCCTTCACTGGTCACGCAGTTCACAGGATCGTTGTCCGATGCGCTCGAAGTGTCAATCACGCCTCGCGACCCTTGCGACGATGAGGGTCAATTCGCTCGTCTCGGTGGCGCTTCCTGAGCCTTGGGTGCGGGGTGACATCAACCACTCAGCCGCTCGAGTTCGGCCCTCGAGACACGAAAGCGCCCTCGAGACACGAAAACGCCCGCCAGAGTCACTGGCGGGCGCTGCATTCGTCTAGCTGCCACTTTCGTGGTGGACTTGATTTTTCTTGGTGGACTGGCCTTCGCCTAGCGTGTACGCGCGGGCCGCTTCAGCGCCTTGCGTGGTGCTCTGGCCGCGACGCCCTTCTTTGCATTGGGCGCGGCGGTGAGACCCAGGGAAACCTGACGGAATTTCCCGCCGCCGAAGAGCAAGAGCTGGATGCTGTCCCCAACGGCGCGCTGGTTGATCGCGTTCGCGAGGGACTCGGGCGTCATCACCGGTGAGCCATCCACCGCGACGATCACATCGCTGGTCGACTCGTCACTCCCGCCATGCAGGCCAGCGGCGGCTGCCGCGCTCTTCGGATGGATCCGCATCACGCGCACGCCGCGCACCGGACCAACATCGGCGGCGACGCCTTGAATTCCGAGCCAGGGCGCTGGCGGGATCGCGTTGGCCGGTACCGTGCGGAGAAACGCTTTGATCGCAGTGACCGGTACGCCAAAGGGCACGGTGGCGCAGTCTTGACCTGGCACCGGCGCACAGGCGCGACCGATCATACCGACGACGCGGCCCTTGTCGTCGACGATGGGGGAGCCAACGTCAGTGTTCTTGAAGCGGCTCGCGAGGTCGATGGCGTCGCGCAAGAGCTCGCTGTCCGCGCCCTGCATGGTCCGCAGGCCCTTCACGATCAACCGGCTCGGAGCGAGATCCTTGTTGGCTACGGGCGTGAACGTCCGCAGTGACGCGCCGGCCTGGCTCGCGTCTGTGCCACCAGCCTTGAGGCCCTTCTTCCAGCGTCCGCTCTGAGGGACCAGCAGCGCGAGGTCCCATGCGCGGTCGGAGTGACCCATCTTGATGGGCATCACCGAGCCGTCCGCGAAGCGCGCGTCCAGCTGGTTGCCATGGCCGACGTTTGATAGTGCCGTGAGGATACGACCGTCGCCCGAGAGCACCGTGCCGAGACCGAGCACCTTGCCCTTGCGCTCGATCATCACCACGCCGTCGCGCGCCTTGTCGACTGCCGTCTCCGAGCCGTCTGGCTTTTCGATCGTGTCGTCAGCGGCCTGGTCCGCAGCCGTGGCCGCCGCTCGCGCCGCCTGAGCCGCGGCGCGCGCCGCCTCCGCCTTCGCCGCGTCGTCCTTCCCCGCTGCGAAGCTAGAACCAGAAACAACAAGCGAGCCGAGGACGGCCCACACCCCCAAAAGTCGACGCCCGTTCACGCGCTGAGTGTAGCCAAAATTACCCAGGGCGCGAGCCGCACGGGCCCAGTTCGCGGGATCGCGAGTCATGGCGATTGCCCCTGAGTCAGCTGCCCGTCTGCTGCGTGAAGTCATGCTTGCCTCCTGCCTCTGTTGGTCTCGCTCGGGGCGCCAAGCGGCAGCCCGAGGTGAGTAGTCAGCTGTCTGCAAGCCACGGGCCGAAACGGCCGAGGTGTGGCTCGCTTCGGTTGAGCGCAGCGTTGCGCGCAAAGAGACAGAATCAATCCGCACGTTTGTCGAGCCTTCGCACACCTTGTGGGCTCGCCACCAACACAGTGTCTGCGCGCCCGACGAACAACCCCGTCTCGACCACACCCGGGATCAAGCTCAGCTCGCGCTCGAGCAGAGCTGGATCCGCGATCGGTCCGACGCGCAGATCATAGATGTAGTTGCCGCTGTCGGTGCGCCACGGCGCGCCATCTCGCAGGCGAAGCACCGGCTCACCGAGTCTTTCCAGGCTCTTCGCGATGGCGCGATGTGCGAATCCGAGGATCTCGAGCGGCACCGGCCAGCGTTCTCCGAGTTTTTCCGAGAGCTTGCTCTCGTCGACGATGATCACGTTGCGCTTCGACGCGTGATTCACGATCTTCTCTCGCAGGTGCGCGCCACCGCCGCCCTTGATCAGGTCCAGCGCCGCGCTCACCTCGTCCGCGCCGTCCACGCACACGTCGATCTCCCACGGACCGTCGGGATCCAAGAGCGGGATCCCCAACGCCTGTGCCTGACGATGGCTCGCTTCGCTGGTCGGGACGCCTCGAAATTCCCGGCCCTGCGCGACCAAGCGGCCCACTCCGTCGATGAACAGTTTCGCTGTCGAGCCGGTGCCCAGGCCGAGCACGCCGGACTCGGGGAGCAGCTCGAGTGCTGCATCGGCGGCTTGCTGCTTTTGTGCGTCTGCGTCCATGGCCGCTACCGAACACCGGCGCGGCGGAGCGTCAAGCAAGCGCGGCCGAGCGTTGCTCAGCCGTCATCGGGCTTGCGCGTCAGGTAGAAAAAGTCCCGCATCGAGCGCGCGCCGACGTATTCGTCGTCCTTGTGCTCGAAGCCTTTGGCGAGGGGTACGGCCTTGAGCATCGTTCCTCCGTCGACGGGCTCGTAGAGCAAGAACTTCGGATAGCTCCAGTTCACGTCGAGCTGGGCCACGGTGACCGCACCGGCGTGGTGCATCCCGTCGGCCAGAGCGCGCGCCGTCGTGTCCTTGGTGATCGCGACGTAGAGCACTTCGCCCTCTTCATCCAGCCCGATCGCGCTGCGGCGGATCACGGTTTCTCCGTCCAGCGTGGCGCCCCATGCGCGCGCGTCTGGGTCCATCAAGCCAGGGTGACGCTTGCCGTCTTCGTACATGCAGCCCGGCGCCTGACGGAACCACAGCATCTTGTCCTCGATGCCCTCGATAGTTTTCCATGTGGCAATGCGAAGGGCGCCATCCTTGAACTTGGCGACGGTGCACGCCTTCGGTCGCGGCTTGACTAGCGTGATGCCGTCAATCTTCATGCCGTAGTAGCCGTGCTCGGTCTTGAAGCCGCCGTTGAATGCGCCCAGTAGCCGAGGCAGCTCTTCCGTGGGGATCTTTGCAGCGCGCTTGTACTTGCTCCCGGCGACCTCGAAGCTCTTTGGCTCTTGGTAGCCCGCCATCGCGTGCAGCTCTACCCGACGCAGATCTACCGCGACCACGAACACCTCCGCCCAGGAGCGGTTGCGATCGGAGTGGAGCAGCGTCTTGAACATCACCGTCTCTGCTTCGGGATGTTGTGCGTCCTTGATCGGCACCCACTGGCCGTCGCCGGGAGCCGACCAGGACTTGTGAACGGGGCCAACGTCCGCAGGACGAAACGGCGGCAGCGGCGGCGGTCCGGCGTCTGGGGTAGCGCTCGGTGCTTCCGGCAGAGCTGAGTCCGCGGCGGCGGGTACCTCCCAGTACGCCTTGGGCGGCTCGTTTCCGTACCACCACTGATTGAAGCGATCTTGAACCGCGTAGGCCTTGTTCTCGATGCTGGTGACGGCGTCTTTCCCGATCACCGCCCGCAAGGTGTCTGCCAGGATTGGGCCGAGCCCGGGGAAGGTGTGGACGGCGATCCACAGCAGCACCACGACGACGGGCGCGGCGATCAGGCCGCGCTTGGTCCAGCGCCAGGCCGCGCGGCGAAAGCGCTGCCAACCCGAGCTTGCGTCGCTTTCCTTCGCAGCCTTTGCCGGACGCGTGCTCTTGGCCTTCGAGGGCGGCGGTGAGGACGAAGGTCGCGCCATCGCGGGAGTCTAACGGGCGCAGCCCTGATCGCACAAAAGTCAGCAAAAAGCCTCGCTTCACCCCTCAGCTCACCCACCGACAGCGCTCTTTGGCTATACAAGGCGCCATGCCCCCGTCCCGCGCGCGTTCGCCACAGAGCGATGCGCCCCAACGCCCAGCGAGCCTCTGGTGGTCGCTCATGGCGTGGGGTCTGGGGGTGAGGCACGCGGCTCTGTTCGGCTGTGCGCTGTGGTGTGCCTGGCAACTGCTGAGCTGCCCCGCAGCTCTGGCTCAGGACGATGAGGACACCGCCGTCGAGGCGGTGCCGAAATTGCGCCCGCCCGTGGTCACTACCGCGCTCGACGGCAAGCCGGTGGTGCGCATCGAGGTCGTGACTGAAGGCGGGCGTTGGTCGGAGTCACCGAAGCTCAGGAACACCAGGGCGGGTGAGCCGTTCAGCGCGGCGCTCGGGCGCCGTGCGGCTCGAGAGCTCAGCGACACCGGGCGTTTTGCCAGCGTAAAGATCGAGGCGCTGCTCGAAGGCAGCGGAGTGGTCCTGAGGCTCCGGGCGCTGCCGCGCCGCATCGTCACAGCGATTCGCGTCGCGGGCGGCGCTCTGGATGAAGAAGAGATGCTCGGCAGCGCCCGCCTCGAAGTTGGCGGTGAGGTGACTGCACCCGAGCTGCCGCGCATTGCCTCGCGGATTCGATCTTTCTACGCACGACGTGGCTTCGGGTTGGCACAGGTCAAGGTCGACGCGGTGGACACCGACGAGCGCATGCAAGTCGTCGTGCGCGTGGAGATCGAACAAGGTGACGCGACGGAGATCGTCGCGCGCAAGTTCCTGGTCGACGGGTCCTCTCCGCAGCTCCTCAAGGAGCTGGACGACTACCAAGTGGAGATGGGTGACCGTGCGGATCAAGAGCTGCTGCGCGAAGCGGATCTCGCGCTTCAGAAGCAGCTTCGCCAGCGCGGCTGGCATCGCGCCGAGGTGTCCCATCAGCTCCAGGCGAGCGGACTCTCGATGCGGCTCCTCGTGTCGATCAAGGCTGGGCCGTTGTTTCGCCTGCGCTACGAGGGGAACCGTCACTTCGATGCGGATCAGCTGACCGAAGCGCTGAAGCTGGAGGAGACCGAGGACCGCTCTCCAGCGACCCTCGAGCGCGGAGTCAAAGAGTACTACGTCAACCGTGGCTTCCTGGATGTGCGGGTGAAGCTCACGGAGCGCGGCGGTGCGGAGGACCGCATCCATGACTTGGTGTTCACCGTTCGTGAGGGAGAGCGCGTCAAGGTCGTCAGTCGCGAGTTCCCCTGCCTGACGGGCGAGCGTGATGCCGACGACGTGGGCGCGGAGATCGACTCCTTCCTCAGCGAAGAGCTACCGGGTGGCGGCCTGTTTGGCAGCGTGGACCCAAAGCGCGTGGACGCGGCTCTGGGACCCACTGGCACCACCGGGTCGCGGGTCGCACCCCTGGAACTCAACCCGTATCAGACCTATCAGCCCGACGTGTACGAGCGCGCGATCAAGCACGTGCGCGATCTGTATCGCTCCGAAGGTTACCTCGCGGTAACGGTTGGTCCGGCGGTGCTATTGCGTCGTGAGTGTGCGCGGGGGTCGCGGCCAGGGCAGTGCCGCCCCGTGGGGCCGAGGCCTCGCGTGCCCACGCAGTGCGTCTATGATGAGCGCGGGCTACCGCTCGACGAACCGGCGCCAGCGCACAACTATTCGTGCGTGCCCGACCCGGCGCGCGGGATCGAGTGCGAGCCCAACGTCTCGCTGCACATTCCGATCAAGCTTGGTCCCCGCAGCGTGCTCTACGACGTCGCGTTCGAAGGCAACCGGCTGCTGGTCGAGAAGCAGCTCGAGGATATCGCCGACATCGACCTCGGCGGCTACGTGAGTCAGGTCGAGCTCGACAAGGCGAGGCGTCGAGTACTCGATGCATATGCTGAGGAGGGCTTCGCCTACGCGGAGGCTGAGACCATCCTCGATCTCAGTCCGGACCGCACCCGTGCGCGCGTCCGCTTCGTGATCAGCGAAGGAGAGCGTGTGATCGTCAGCGGCATCACGGTCCGTGGTGCCCGCCACACCCAGGAGTCGCTGATCCTGGGCCGGGTGGCGCTCGAGAAGGACCAACCCTATCGGCGCAGCAAGGTGCGCCAAACCGAGGAGCGCCTTGCGACGCTGGGTGTGTTCGCCAGCATCAACGTCTCCCTCGAGGATCCGTACGTCCCCGCGAAGCGCAAGCGCGTCGTGATCACGGTGCAGGAGCGTCTACCTCAGTACCTCGAGGTCCGCCCCGGCTTCGGCACGGGGGAGGGCTTTCGTATCACCTTCGAGTACGGCCACCGCAACCTTGGCGGCCGCGCGATTCAGCTGACGTTGCGCTCGCAGCTGAGCTTGCTCCCCAGCACGCTGATCTTCGACGACGACGTGCGCCAGAAGATCGATCAATTACCGCTCGGGAAACGCCTGGAGCGACGGAACACCGTCTCGCTCGAGTTCCCGGAGATCGGCCTCGGACCGCTATTTCGTCTGGGCGTCGACGGTATTGAAGTCAACGACCTGGCGCGAGAGTTCCTGATCACCAAGCGCGCTGGGGTGGTCACGCTCATCTATCGCCCGAATCGTCAGTTCTCCGCGCAGCTCGGGCAGTCGGTCGAGCTGAACGACGCGGAGATCCTGGGTTTCGACGCCGCCGCACGCGACGCCTTCGTTGCCTTCCTACGCACGAACCCCATTCCCGAAGGGGAGAGCCTCGTCATCGCGCAGCGCGTCGGCGTGACCTGGGATCGCCGTGACATCCCCTTCGGCGCCACCAAGGGTACCCTGGTGAGCGGCGCCGTCGAGCATGCGAGAGCATTTCCCCTTGGAAACACTCAGGAGAAGATCGCGGACTTCTTGCGCTTCTCCAATCGCCTGGCGGGCTACGTCCCGCTCAATGATCATGGGCTCTCCATCGCGACTAGTTTCGCGTGGGGTTACAACCACCACCTGATCCCGGATCGCCAGACGTATCCGGATCGTCTGTTCTTCTTCGGCGGCATCGACAGCATTCGTGGCTTCCTGCAGGACTCGATGGTGCCCCAGGACGTGGCTGACGAGCTCCTCGCCGTGAATGACCGAGCCGAGCAGGATCGACTGCTGCGAGAGGTCGTGCTGAGAGGGGGCAACCTGGTGCTGAATCCTCGAGCCGAGCTGCGCATTCCGCTTGGAGACACCTGGTCGACGGCGCTCTTCGTGGACAGCGGCAACCTGTGGCTCGACCCGATGCAGGTGCGCCCGTTCGTGTGGCGATATTCCGCGGGCAGCGGTCTACGCGCGAACACGCCGATCGGGCCCCTGGCGTTCGACTACGGAATCAACCTGGATCGGCGCCCCTGGGAGGATTTCGGGGCTTTTCATTTCAGCGTTGGGCTCTTCTGAGTGGCTCGGCCAGCGCTGCCTAACCCCCGAAAAAAACACTGAAATGGCCGTGATGGCGCGACACGGCTGCTGAGCCAGCGCTAGTTTGTCAGCAGTTCTCCACTCTTCCGTCTCAAGGGGCTGGCGATGCCCTGGCGGGTGCGCCATATCGGCGCAGGGCCGCCTGTGCGATCAGTCTCCCTGCTGCGCCCGCCCTCCGAAAGCCTCACGCGTGAACTCCCCACAACAGAGTGCTCCCGAACCCGATGCGATCGGGTTGTGGGAGCAGTTTCGCCGCCACATGCCCCGCTACGGCATCGGGCTACTGCTGCTCGCGGCGTACCAGTATCTGCAGTTCTGGATCGACACTCACATCGCCAAGGCGATCAACGCCGCCTCCGGTGGAGGCGGCTTCGAGTTCGGCGGTTCGAACTTCGCGCTGCGGCTCGGTGTTGGCCTGATTGGCGTCGCGATCCTGGCGTTCGTGATCCGCGTGATGAGCCGCGTGGCGATCTTCAATGCCGGGCGCATCGGGGAGTATGAGCTGCGGCGTGGACTGCTGCGCCGGTTACAGGCGCTAGGGCCGAGCTTCTATAGCCGCATGAGCACCGGCGAGATCATGAGTCGCGCGACCAACGACTTGGGGCAAGTGCGCCTGTTGTTGGGCTTCGGTGTGCTCAACGCGATCAACACGCTGTTCGCGTTGGTGAGCGCGCTGTCGGTGATGCTGCCGCTCAGCACCCCGCTCACGCTGGCGGCGATGGCGCCGCTGCCGATTCTGATGCTGGTGACCCGGCGCTTTTCGAGGCGGATGTTCTCGTACACGAAGGACAACCAAGCCGCGATAGGCGCGCTGAGCGACCAGGTGCAGACGAGCATTGCGGGGGTGAGGGTGGTGCGCTCTTTCGCCTTGGAGGAGTCTGAGCTCGCGCGCTTCGACAAGAAGAACGCCGACTACCTCGACAAGAGCCTGATGCTTGCGCGGCTACGTGGATCGTTCGGTCCGATAATGCAGTCGATCACCGCGCTCGGTGGCGTGATCGTGTTCTGGTACGGCGGTCACCTGATGCTCGCGGACAAGCTCGACCCAGGAGAGTTCCTGGCGTTTTCCCGCGCGTTGAGCCGCCTGACGTGGCCGCTCATCAGTCTGGGTTTCTTGGTCGGTTTGGTGCAACGCGGTCGAGCTTCCTACTCACGCCTGAAGGAAGTATTCGATGCCAAGCCCGACATCGTCGACGGCGACGAGCGGCTTCCGGAGCCAGTGCTCGGCAAGCTTTCCGTGCGGCATCTCTCCTTCAGCTACGGAGACAACCAAGTGCTGGAAGATGTGTCGTTCGACCTGGAGCCGGGCAAGTCCCTGGCCGTGGTCGGGCGCACTGGCAGCGGTAAGAGCAGCCTCGCGGTGCTGCTCGCCCGCTTGATGCCGACTCCCCGCGGAACCGTCTTTCTCGACGGCAAGGACATCTGCGACCTGCCTCTGGAGCAAGTACGCGGCGTGGTTGGCTACGCCCAGCAGGATGCGTTCCTGTTCTCCACCACCGCCGGCCGCAACATCGGGTTCGTCTTGGACGAGCCAGACACCGGGCCCTCGCTCTTGACGATTCGCCAGGCCGCCGGGGAAGCCCAGGTGCTGGATGAGATCCTGGGATTGCCTGACGGCTTCGACACGGTGGTTGGCGAGCGCGGCGTGCAGCTGTCAGGTGGTCAAAAACAGCGCGTCGCGCTGGCGCGCGCGCTGGTCTCCGAGCCCAAGGTGCTGGTCCTGGATGACCCGCTCAGCGCGGTCGACGGCCGCACCGAAAAGAACATTCTGGAGGCGATTGATCGTCAGCGTGCACAACGTGGCGTGGTGCTGATCACTCACCGGGTAGCGGCCGCGGCACGCTGCGACCGAGTGATCGTGCTGGACCAGGGTCGCGTCGTCGAGCAGGGCACGCACCAGGAGCTGTGCTCGGCCGGTGGACTCTACGCGACCTTCGCCGAAGAGCAGCGCCTCGAGAGCGAGCTCGAGCGCATCGGCGCCCAGGAGCTCGCCGCGGTAGACGCGGGCCACGTAGAAGGAGCGCCAGCGTGAGCGCGTCCGACGCAGCCGAATCGACCAAGGCAGCAGAGGCCGACAACGCGCAGTCCACGAGCGATGTCGCGCCTACCGTTGCCGGGCGGAAGCAAACGGAGGCGATCCTCAAGGCATTCCACGAGGAGGACGCGCTCGGCAAGTCCTACGACTGGGGCCTGATGAAGCGGCTCTGGCCCTACGTCAGCCCGTATCGCGGGTTGTTCTTCGCGGCGATGTCCGTCGTGATGGTCACCGCGGCGGGCGCGCTAGCGCAGCCCCTGGTCATGCGCTGGGCGATCGACGACGGCGTCGCTTCTCGCGATGCAGGAGTGCTGATGCGTGGCGGCTTGATCGTCGCCGGCATCGTGATCGCGTCTCAGCTCCTGAGCTTCTTCCAGATTTACACGATTCAGGTGGTGGGTGCGCGCGCCATGGCGGACCTCCGTCGCGTGATCTTCCAGCACCTGCACAAGCTCAAGGTCGGCTTCTTCGATGTGCAGCCGGTGGGGCGCCTGGTCACTCGCGTGACGAACGATGTCGACGCGATCCTCGAGCTCTTTGCGTCAGGGGCGCTGGGAGCCTTCGGCGACCTGATTCGCCTCGTAGGCATCGTGGTCGCGATGGTGCTGCTCGACTGGCACCTCAGCATCATCGCTTTCCTCGCGGTACCGCCGGTGGTGCTGCTCGTGCGCTCGGTGCGCAAGCGCTCGCGCGAGGCGTATCGCGATATCCGCGCCAAGACCGCGCGCATGAACGCGACGATGAACGAGCAGGTCAACGGCATGGCCATCGTTCAGGCCTACCGGCGCGAAGCAGCCGTGGGGCGTGAGTTCGACCAGATCAACACCGACTATCGCGACGCCAACATCCGTTCCGTCAAGTACGAGGCGATTCAGGATGCGGCCATCGAGATGGTGAGCGCCGTCTGCTTGGCGAGCATCATCCTCGCGCTTGGCTATCGCCAGTCGAGCTTCGGCACGCTGGTCGCGTTCAACGCCTACCTGGTGATGTTCTTCGAGCCGATCAGCGCGCTGGCGCAGCGCTACACGCTGCTGCAGTCAGCGATGGCTGGTGCCGAGCGCGTGTTCGGCTTGCTCGACATCGAGGAAGTCGACGCAGCGCCAGCCAGCGACCCCAACGACGGGGATCCGGCGTTCGCCTTCGAGCTCGACCAGGTCGATTTCGAGTACAAGCCTGGAGTGCCGGTGTTGAAGGAGGTGTCTTTCAACGCACGCCCCGGTGAGAAGATCGCTGTGGTCGGCCCGACCGGCGCTGGCAAGACGACGGTCGCGAGCCTGCTGCTCCGCCTTTACGAGCTCAAGGGTGGCGTGGTGCGCGTTCAGGGCCAGGACGTGCGGGGGATCTCCCGGGATGAGCTGCGCAAGCGCTTCGCCGTGGTGCCGCAGGACGTCTTCCTGTTTCAGGGCACGGTCGCTTCCAACATCGCCGCCGGCCTCGAGCCGGACATCGAGCGGGTGAAGCAGACTTTGCGGCAGATCGACGCCCTGGACCTGTTCGAGCGGCGCAAGGGCGGCGTGCTAGCCGAAGTCGACGAGCACGGCGCGAATTTTTCCGCGGGGGAACGCCAGCTGATCGCCTTCGCTCGCGCATTGTATCGCGACACGGAGCTGTTGATTCTGGACGAGGCGACTGCGTCCGTCGATAGCGACACCGAGGCACGTCTGCAGCGCGCCCTGGAGCGCCTGATGGAAGGCCGCACCGCGATGATCATCGCCCATCGCCTGAGCACGGTTCGCGCCGCAGATCGCATCGTCGTCTTCCACAAGGGCCGCGTGGTCGAGCAAGGCAACCACGAAGAGCTGCTAGCGGTGGGCGGCCTCTACGCCAAGCTGTACCAGTTGCACTTCGCGGAGCGAAGCATCGAGCCCAGCGCGGAGCGAAGCAGTGAGCAGAGTGCGAACGAAGGTGAGCGAAGCAGTGAGCAGACTTCAGCCGCCGCGCAAGGCTCACCTAGCGCCAGCAAGCGGGTTGGGGGAGAGGGCAAGCCGAACGCGGCGGACCTGACGGAGGTCACGGAAGGCTGCCCGGATAGCAGTTCCGTGCGGATGTAGGTTGGGGGGCGCGGGGCCACTCAGCTCGCGTGTCCTGCCTACACAGAAATTGCCACCAAGCCGCGCTGCTCACTTGCCGGGGCCACTCAGCGGCAGCTCGCCCCCCCGGCACATGCCTCCAGGCCGCCATTTGACTTTGGATCTCGTGCCGTTGGCCCCGAACGACGCGCGTGGCTGCTGAAGCGGCTCGCATCACCTCGCCAAGCCGGCGCCTTTCGGCTACCACTGGCAGCGATGAAGCAGCGCAAAGACATCCCTCGCAGGACACGTCGCGGCGTCTGGGGTGCTGGTGTGCCATGCGCCGCCCTGTTCTGCCTTGCGCTCGTCGGAGCCGCAGGCAGCGCCACCGGGTGCTCCTCCTCCGCCTGTGACAAGGGCGTGGACGAGGACGGCATCGTCGAGGTGCGCGACATTCAGCCGGTGGGCAACAACTACGCCAGCAGTGACTGGCAGGGGCCGTACTTTCCGTTTCCTCCAGGAAAGGTGTATCAGTTCTACCACGGCTTCGGGAAGCCGCCGGAGGTGGTGACGGCGTACGTCGCCTTCGAGGAAAACCCGGGCACGGTGAGCCAGGCCGCGGGGGACGAGGCGCTGCTCAGCGTCGACGACGAGAAGATCGAAGTCTACAACAACACCTGCCAGGACTTCTGGGTGCGCGTGGCCGCCAGCGCTTCCCAGTGACGGGTTGCTAGCTTCAGTCGACCCAGCCGTCGACCACGATGCGCGCGATGAGCGCCTCGGTCACGTCTTCCGCGCGGGCCACATCACGAGCGCGGAACCCACCGAAGACTCGGCCGAGCTCCAGCGCGGCGAATGGCTCGCCCAGCAAGAAGATCGGCAACGAGGCGACGCTGGTGACCTGGCCGGCTGCACGCTCTAGCCGTGCGGAAACACTGCGCGCGACCGCGCCATCCCTCGCCTCGGCGATCAATGAGCGACCGCTGCGCACGGCCGCTGCCGCCGCGTCAGAGGGAGACAGCGTCTCACCGAGCAAGAGCTCGCTGCCTCCGCCGCTCGTCGACTCAACCCGTAGGTGGCCGCTCGGAGTGGCGCGCAAGAGCAGCGCTATGTCCGCGCTCGCGGCGGTCATGGCGGTCGTGACACACAACATGAGCGCATCCGAAAGGCAGGTAGCGCTCGCCAGCACGCCAACCGGATCGATAGGTGGTGGGCGCAGCGTGGAGGGCGGCTGAGAGTCGTAGTCCGAGCGAACCCGCAGCGTCTCCCCGCTCTCGTGTTGTGGGGAGCGCGGTTCTACACCGGCGCTAGCCTCCGCCAGGCGCTTGACGAGCGCGTTCCGCTCGGAAACGTCCAGGTGCTCGAGTTCCTTGAGACGGCGCCACACGCGCCAGCTGGCGTGGCGTACGAAGGCCGTGAGCGACACTCTCCCATGGGCGATCCCGCGGGACAGCAAGTTGAAGCCAATCGGTCCCGTGGCGACGACGCCGTTGGTCACGAACCAGCTGTCGTCGGTTGCGCCCTCCGACTGCCTCGTGTGACCGAGTCCAGACTCATCGTCGGCGGGATGGATGAACTCGACGCGGGGTTGCTTGCGGTCCATGGAGGGGGGGAGAGGCTCCGTAAAAGGAAGGACGGATCGCCAGCACGCGACTAGGGATGCAGGTGTGGCAAGGTGGGGCATTCTCGGACAGTCTGCGCATGGGTCAAGCGCTATCCTGGAACCGGCGGTTTGTGGTTGCATGTAAGAGCAATTCGCACCTTCGCACTGCGTCATTCTTGGGATCCGGTCTAGCTGCCGGTTGTGCGCCTGGTCGTCCCGGCTCGCGAAGATCCCGTGACATCTATGGGGCCGGCCGGCGCCTCACCCGCGTCTGGCGTCCCCGTCACCTGGGGTTGATTTCGCGCGGTGTTTGTTCGCATGCAGTGTTTGTTTGCGCGCGGATTGGGCTGGGTGTCGCAAACTCCGCAGAGAGGCAGTGGTGAACGAACAGGTCGGAAAGGTGTGGTTGATCGGTGCAGGGCCTGGTGAGCCGGATCTGATCACCGTTCGTGGACGCGAACTCCTGAGTCGTGCCGACGTCGTGCTCTACGACGCGCTGTCTCATCCGGCGCTGCTGGAGTCCTGCCGCGACGACGCAGAGCGTCGGAACGTTGGCAAGCGGTATGGAGAGCGCAGTCCAGATCAGAGCTGGATCACCTCCCAGCTGATCGAGCTCGCGCGTGCTGGCAAGACCGTAGCGCGGCTCAAAGGAGGCGATCCGTTGCTCTTCGCGCGCGGGGCCGAAGAGGCGGAGGCGCTCGCCGACGCGGGGATCCCCTTCGAAATCGTGCCGGGGATCTCGAGCCCGGTGGCGACGACGGCGTACGCCGGGATCTCGATGACCCACCGAGATCTGTCCTCGAGCGTGACCTTCATCACCGGCAGCGATCGTGAGGGCAAGCAGTGGTCCGATGCCGCGTGGAAAAAGCTCGCGACGGCAACTGACACCATCTGCGTGCTGATGGGCATGCGACGCATTGGGGAGATCACGCAGGCCATCATCGACGGTGGTCGCGCCAGGGACACTCCTGCGGCGGTGATCCAGTGGGGCGCGCGCCCTCAGCAACGGGTCGCCGAAGGCACCCTGGAGAACATCGCGGAACGCGTTCACTCCGCGGGGCTCGCCAACCCAGCGATCATCGTCATCGGGGAAGTGGTCCAGCTGCGAGCGAAGCTCGCCTGGTACGACTCGCGCCCGCTCTTCGGTCAACGCGTGATGGTGCCGCGGCCCGCGGCGCAAGCCCAGAGCACCGCCGCTGCAATTCGCGAGCGCGGCGCTCAGCCGGTGACGCGCCCGTTGATTCGCATCGAGCCTCCTCCGGATCCAGCACGCCTGGAGCGCGCGATCGCCGAGCTCAGCAGCTACGACTGGGTGCTCTTCACGAGCGCCAACGGAGTGGCTCGCTGCGCCGAGGCCCTCGAGCGCGCTGGGCGTGATGCCCGCGCCTTCGGCGGAGCCAAGATCGGCTGCATCGGACCCAAGACCGCGCTGTCCCTGCTGACGCTAGGTATCCGCGCGGATTTAGTGGCCAAGGAGTACGTCGGCGAAGCGTTCGCGAAGGATCTGCTGGATCGGGGTCTGGGGGAGAGGAGCCGCGTACTGTTGCTGCGCGCGCTGGAAGCGCGTGAGGCGCTGCCTGACCTGCTCGCCGAGGCAGGTGCAACGGTCGATGTCGTGGCAGCCTACCAAACCCTGAAGCTCAGTCAGAGCGAGCAGGTCGAGCTCCGGGCGGCGCTCGGGGTCGACGGCAGCGGAGCACGAGGAGTCGACGTGGCGTTGTTCACGTCGAGCTCCACAGCGCACTCCTTCGCCGATGCGCTGGGCGACGCTTCGCTTCCCCCCGGGGTGGTACTTGCGAGCATCGGTCCGGTCACTTCGGCGACGCTGCGTGAACGTGGGCTGCGAGTCGATGTCGAAGCCGAGCGCTACACCGTGGATGGCTTGCTGGATGCGCTCGAGGCGCATTTCACCGCGCGGCGTGGGGCGCCTTGAGCTGACTGCCCTCACCCCCAACAAAAATCAGGGGCAACCCATGGGGACGTCTTCGGTCACCGCGAGGCCTTCGAACACGCCGCGGTAGCCACGGAAGCCGAGGCTCGCGCTGACGGCGTCACACAGCGCGGTTGGCCCGCCGGTGCCTGGCGTCGCGCGCACGTCGGCGATGCTCGCCAAGGAGTTGTCTAGGAACTTGCGCTCCACGCTGCCGTCGCAGATCCCGAGTTGATCTGCGGCGAGGGCGATATCTGACAGCGCCCAGCGCCCACTCAACACCACATCCTCGAGGAACTGACCGTCGCTCGAGATGCGTCCGACGATGCTCGCGCTGATGAAACGGAAGTTGACCGCGCCGTCGTCGATGTTGAAGGTGATGTCGGCGCGATCCGGCAGCCTGACGACGAGCCAGCCGTCGCTCACGTAGGCGTTGTCATTCTTGACGAGCGGCTTGTCAGAGCTACCGCCGAACGCGGAGTCTTCGCAGTAGAAGCGGTCGCGACCGTCCCAGTTCGGATCCGCCTGCATGGTCTCACCATGGGGGATGGCGTAGATGGTTTGGGCGATGAACACATCTACGCTGGGGTCGTTGGGTTCGCCGTTGTAGCCCTTGATGTTGACCAAGATCCCGCCGCGCCCACGTTCTTGATCCTTGCGGATGCGCGACTCGAGGCTCGCGTCCAGGCCGACCAGAGTGCTAGCGACGCGGTGACCGAAGGCGTTATCGATTCCGCGTTCCCCGTCGGTCTCTGGCGTGGTGCCGGCTGGCGGGAGGCACTCGACGTCAGGATCTGGCGGCAGCGAACAGCGGTCGTCCAAGTCGAATCCAAGAGTTCTCCAGCGGTCGAGTGACTGATCGAGCTGGATGTCACGCAGGATGTAGGAGCGCTCCGGACCGCTCGTGTCACCCCCCGCAGGTCGCTTGGGCGGCTTGATCGGGTCGCAGCTCCCAGCGTCTGCGTCAGCGCCAGCGTCCTTGCAGTCTCCCTCGCATGCCGCGCCACCAAACAGTTGATCCACATCCGCGCCGACGAGGCTGCATCCAGGTGCAGTTACGAAGGCCGCGCAAACGCACACCGCGAGGGCCGCTCGTCGGAGCGCTGCGCGGCTGGTGTTTCGACGCGCGATGACGCCTGCGCTAGCCACGCTGAACACTATACGCGACGCGTCGACCGGGTTCCCACTCACGTCCGCCGCTAACTCACGAAGCACTGGTGATTCGCGCCGATAGCTGCGGCAACCAAACGCTCGCCCAAGAAACTTGAGTCGTGAAGGACTGGCTTTGCGCTCCAAGGCGTTGCAGGCTGAGCGCGTCGATGAGCGTGCAGCGGCAGTCTAGAGCTGATAGCGCGGCGAAGCTGCGCCCAGTAGAGCCCGAAGTGCTCGCAGGGCGCTATTTGGTTCTGCACGAGATCGGCATGGGGGGCATGGCGCGCGTCCAGCTTGGACGCGTGCTTGGGCCTGGCGGCTTCGTGAAGCCGGTGGCGGTGAAGCGCCTGCATCCGCACCTGGTCGGTGACCCGGGGTTCGTAACGCTGATTCTGGATGAAGCACGGCTCGCTGCGCGGGTGCGGCATCCCAACGTGGTGGGGATCCTGGATGTGCTCGAGGTCGCCGACCCTGATGCGACCCAGAGTGATGAGCCAGCGCTCACCGAGGTGCTCCTGGTGCTCGAGTACGTGGAGGGCGAGACGCTGAAGCGGTTGCTGTCCGCCAGCCTCAAGCGCGGGGAGCTGCTCGATACCTCCCTCGTGGTCTCGATCCTGAGCGGCGTGCTCCACGGCTTGCACGCAGCGCACCGCGCCATGGATGCTCAAGGCCAGCCGCTCGAGCTGGTGCATCGAGATGTTTCCCCGCAGAATATTCTGCTGGGCAGCGATGGGGTGGCGCGGGTCCTCGACTTTGGCATCGCCAAGGGCACCGGGCGCATTCAGTCGACGCGCGACGGCGAGATCAAGGGCAAGCTCCGCTACATGGCGCCAGAGCAAGTGCTCAACACGCCAGTCGATGCCCGCTGTGACATCTTCGCCGCTGGCGCTGTACTCTTCGAGGCGTTGACCGGTGAGCCGTTGATCCATACGGCAACACAGGCGGAGGCGATGGAGCTCCTGATGTACGGAGACTTCCCCCGCCTGGCAGACTACGACCCAGCGCTCGAGCCATTCCAGCCAGTGCTGGATCGCGCGCTGCAGCGCGATCCGGAACAGCGCTTCCAGACGGCGCTCGAGTTCGCGATCGCGCTCCAGGCAGTGCAGGCTCCTGCGCCGCATCACGAAGTGGCAAACTGGCTGGAGGGCCTCGCGCGAGAGCACCTCGCCAAGCGCCGCAAGCAGCTCCTGGAGGTGGAGACGCTGGACCTCACCCAGCTGCCCACGCCGCCGCGGGAGCTGCTCGATTCGTCCGCCAGCTGGCAGCGGCCGAGTCGTCCAACCCCGGCTCACGGCTCGAGCGTCGTCCGAAAGGTCGGCACGGAGTCGGGCAACTTCACGTCGTTTGCTCCCGCGACTCAGCCGGCCAAGTCGCGCCGTCGGGTGTGGCCGCTCGCTCTGGTTGGTCTGCTCGGCGCAGCGGGCCTTGCCTGGTGGCAATTCAAGCCCGCAGCCCTGGCGGGGCCGAGCGTTGGTGTCGCGCTTCCAGCGCAGTCGGCGCAAGGGGCGGCCGAGCCCGAGCCCGGGAACGTCCCGCCCAGGGATCCAGCTTCGACCAGTGAGCCGGAGCCCGCGAAGCCCGCAGCCGCCCCTGAGAAGTCGCCCGCAGCAGTCGAGAAGGCAGCAGCAGCTGAGAAGGCAGCAGCAGCTGAGAAGGCAGCAGTGGTCAAGGCGCAGGCTCAGGTTGTGCGCCCCAAGAGCAAGCCAGTGAAAGCGAGCAGCGCCCACGCTGCTCACGCGCCCCCCGCAGTCCGGCCAGAGTGTTTGGCTCCCGTCACCGTGGATGATAACGGGATCAAGCACATCAAGCCGGAATGTTTGTGACGGGCGAGACTCAAGCCAAGCTTCGATTCCAGGGAGGTCGTGCGAGAAGGCAGCGCGCGTTCGTCGCCGCGCTTTGTTGTGCGAGTCTCGCTTCCGTGGGGGAAGCCGCTCGCGCGGATCATGCGGAGTGCGGCGCGGCCTACGTTGCAGCTCAGAAGTTGATGCGCGAGGGCAAGCTGCGGAGCGCACGGAAGGAGCTGATCGAGTGTGCGAAGGATTGCTTGCCAGAGGTCGAACGTGACTGCACGACGTGGCTCACCGAGGTTGGCTCGAGCATGCCCACCGTCGTCGTGGTCGCACTCGATGGTCGTGGCGCCGAGCTGAGTGACGTCAGCGTGGAAATCGACGGCGAGCGCCGCGCGGAGTCTCTTGACGGTCACGCGCTGGAAGTTGACCCGGGGCATAGACGCCTGAAGGTCACGCGCCAGGGGAAGACGCATCAGCTAGAGCTCACCATCTTGCAAGGCGAGAAGAACCGCCGCGTCGAGGTTCATTTCCCCGAGGTAAACCCAGCTCCCCCCGAGGTAGGCACGCGGAAGGGCGGCTCCGTTTCTACGCCGGGGGAGCCGCAAGTCGGCTCCCAAGCGCCTGGCCCACGCGCCGACGCTGGGCCGCCGACCGCCGCTTGGATTGCAGGGGGGGTGAGCCTGACCAGCTTGCTCGGGGCGGCTTATTTCTGGTTGGCCGCTGAGAACCTGCGTCAGGACCTGTTGGACCGCGGCTGCGCCCCCGGTTGTCCGGATGGAGACCGTGAGAGCATTCGCGACCGACGCTTGATCGGTGACGTGCTGCTTGGCGTCGGCGTGGTGAGCGCCGGGGTATTCGGCTACCTCTGGCTCAGCGATTCAGGGCCGGCGGCCGCGCCCACACGTGATGGTGCCTGGGCCGGCTGGCGCGGCCGCTTCTGAACCCTGCCACGGCGACCCAGCGCGACGATGCTACTTATGAGCGTCGTCGAAGATCACGCGCGCGAGCATGAATTTGTTGTTGAGCGCCTCATCTGTGAGCACTTCGAGATGCGCTGGGTTGTCGAGCTCGCGTTTCAGCGAGGAGATGCGTCCGTGCTCCGTGACGAAGTAGATCGTCTTCACGCCCGCCTTGCGCTGCTCCGCGATCCATTCTTTGAACTTCTGCCCGGTAGCGACGAAGGCGGGGATGCGATTTCCCGTGTAGAAGTTCTCGCCCTTCCAGTTCATCTGATAGGCCACGACTGGCTCGTCGGGGCCTGACCGCTGGCGGTAGTACTCGAGCAGTGTCTCGCGCTGTCCCCAGTGCGGGCCGAGCTCCACGAAGTAGGCGTTCACACCCCAGGCCGCCCACCACACGGAAACGCCTACGAGGAGCGCGGCGGCGTGAGGTCGTAGCCAACGCCAGAACATCAACCCGCAAGCGAGCGCGGCGGCCAGGGTGAAGCCTGACAACGCGCCCGTGAAGTCGAGCGTCTTCGGCCAGGGGCGCTTGTAGTTGTAAGTGAAGAGGTGCATCAAGCGAGCTTGACCGTCGATGTCCCCGGGGTTGCTGGCGACGAAGTCCACCCCAACGATCGCGATCACCAGCGCAGAGCAGATCGCGATCGCTCCCAAGAGCGCGCTCGAGAACGCCGGACGACTGCCAGGCACCAGGCGCGGCCGCGGCGCGCCGAATACACGAATTGCAAGGCCGAAGCCGATCAGCGCGGCGACGAAGGTCACCCCCGCTGCCGCGCGGCTGGCTGGAGGGGGGCTCCCTCCGGGCTGTGTCCCGAGAATTCCTCCGGGAAATAACAGAGTGGCCGAGTAGCACAACAAGAGCGCCGCTGCGCCGATGGTGAGCGCGTAGGGCAGCGCAGCCCGCGCTTTGATCGGGCTCTTCGCGGCGCTGCCGGCAGGTAGCTCCGGGCGCCCCAGCATGCGGTCGAGCACCACGCCAGCGCACATCGCGATCGGCGGGACCGCTGGCAGGATGTAGTGGTGAAACTTGGTCAGCGTGATGCTGAACATGCCGAACGAACCCACGAACCACATCGCGAGCAGCAGGAGCGCATCGTTTCTGCGTGTCGGGTCGCGCTCCGGGCGGCGCGCCCACCAGAGCAGGCCAGCGGCGGACAGACCACTCCACGGGAACAACCCATAACCGAGCTGCCAGACGTAGTAGCGGAAGGTGACGTCGTCCCCGGTGTTCGTGTCATGCACGTGGACGAACGCGCGCTTGAACATGTCATGGAAAATCAGCCGGTCGGTGAACGGCGAGCCATGGCGCAGGTACATCTGCACGTACCAGGGTAGCGCGACGCAGCAAACCAACAGCACGAGCGCTGGCAGCTCCATCTTGAGCAGCCAGTTCCAGCGCCGCGTCACGCCCACGTACGCAAGGGCTATGACCAGCGGCAACACGAGGCCGGGAGCGCCCTTGCCCATCGTCGACAGCGCCGTCATTAGCCATGCCGCGAGGAAATACAGCCGCGAGAGGCGCCGCTCGTGACGGTTCAGCAAGAGCAGCAAGAAGAGCACCGCAGCCCACAGCAAGCCCAGCACCGACGGCTGCAGCCACAGCGCCCCGTACACCGGACCACCCGTGCGACACGGCTGGTTGCCGGGTAGGCCACAGTTCCCGCCGCCAGACCCCGAAGTGAACTGATCCAGGTGCCACTGAAAGCCGAGGTTTGGTCCGCTCAGCAAGAGCGAGACGTTGCGGCTGATCAAGTACAGCGCCTGAGGCACCACGAGCAACGCGATCAAACCAAACAGGAAGTGCCACGCGCTGAGTGACAGCGTCCTCCCGCCAAATCTGATTTCGTACCGCCGGATCTCCTGATCAGGATCCGTGAGGAAGCCAAGCAGAAAGAAGCCACCTGCCGCCGCCAGCGGGGCGACGTACGGCATGTCCGTCATCGTCTGGTGCGACAGCAGAAACCAGTACGGCATCGTGATCAGGATCACCGCGCCGAGGAAAGCGGCGCGTCTACCTGCCGCTCTCACCATCCCCCGGTACAGCACGTAAGTACTCCCGAGAGACATCAAGAACACCGGGAAGCGCGCGGCCCACTCGGGCTGGGGGAAGCGCCCCGAGGCGACTCCGGCCAGCATTTGATCCGGCTGATACTGCACCCCGAAGGTCGCGAAGCTCAGCCCCTGCATCCAGAAATCGAGGATCGGCTTCGACCAGAACCAGCCGTCCTGGGCCCACCACAAGGAGATCCAGTCGTCCTTCGCGAGCATCTCGCGGGTGACTTCGCCGTAGTGGGTCTCCCAGGGATCCGTGAGGGAGAACGAGCCAAGCATCGGCAGGTAGACAAGCGTCGTGATCACGACCAGCCAGAAGCCGTGGCGCCTCAGGAGCCCGCGCTCCTCACCCAGCTCGTCCCGGCGCCACACCCCGATGCCTTTACCGACACGGAAGACGCACACCACGACCCAGAGGAAGGCGAGGGTGATGGAGCAGCCCGCGATCACAATCTGTTGCCGCGGGGAATTGGGCGTGAACATCAGCGCGCCGGAGACGGCGAGCTTGAGCAAAGCTGCGAGAACGATGCTCGAGGCCGCGAGCTCGATCAGCTTGGACGCGAGCTCCCCAACGGAAACTCCCTGGACCAGCGGTGTGTCTCGCTGGTCCCAACCCTCGAAGATGTCGAGGATGCCAGCGCTCGCGACCAAGGCGAACAGCGCACCGACCGGTACGCCCCAGGTGCCCCAGTGTCGATCTGCTGCCATCAAGACCAGGCAACCCACCGCGCCGATCAACGTGATCAGCGGACCCCGCCACAAGGGTGACGCCCGCGGCGGCCGCGGCGGAGGAGGGGGCTCACGCAGCTTCGTGGCCGCATCCTCCAGGCTCACACCCTCCGCCTTGGAGTCCACCGGCTCAGCCGCGCTCGGGTCCGCAGCGCTCGGCAGCGGCGCTCGGCTCAGCGGCGCTCGGCTCAGCGGCGCTCGGCTCAGCGGCGCTCGGCTCAGCGGCGCTCGGCTCAGCGGCGCTCGGCTCGGATCCGCAGCGCGGACGTCCGCATCACTGGCGCTGTCGTGCTCCGTTGCCATCACACCTGCTCGGGCCGCCCACTGCTCAGGGCGGAAAAGTCTTCGTAAGCTGACGCCAAAGTGGCGAGTGTCGTACCAGCAAACCGGGCGCTGACCAAGGGCTAGGGGGACCGCCAAATCGGCGAAACCCGGCCAAACCTTGCTGGTTCGGCCGGGTCTTGAGCAGGCGCCGCGGCAGCAGCCCCGGAACGCCTCGGTTCAGCAGGGGTTGTGAGCGACAGTTGGCTCGAGCTCCACGGGCCCGCGAGCGCCTCCCAGGGCCCGTAGTGTCGGGTCGTACTGCTGCCAGCTGTCTGGTTCCGAGCCCGGATACGCGGGCACCGCATAGCGGCGCGTCCTCACCCGGTCGAGGCTCGTCGCGCCGGACGACACGACTGGCAGGTGTCGGAAGGAGATCGCGGTGTAGAAGATCCGGTAGTGGAAGAAGTTCTTCTGTACGATCAGATCTGACTTCCTCGGGGAAATGCCGAGCTCTGTCCAGAAGCGCGGCTTGATCGGCAGCGGTGCGCGCTCCGAGATCACGACGTGGTAGCAATCCTCCGGACCCTTGGCCTCCCGGTGCGGCACGTCGAGTCGGAGCTGTCGACCGAAGTCCGAGTCTTGACGAGCCACGACGCGGGCCGTGAGACGCACCTCGGGCTGCGCGTAGCCGGGCGTCCCCTTCAGCGTCACCTGGTGAGTGGAACCGAGCGCCGCGTCCCAGAGCTCCGAGACCAGAGCCGGGTCGTGCACTGGGATCAGTGCCTTGAGTCCACGGTCGCGTCTGGCGAGCGCCTGAACGATGTGCGTGTTTCCGCCGGGAGCGCCGGCGCCAACGATGTCGTCGACGTCGACCAAGGTCACCGGCCCCGTGCGTCGGAGACGGCGGGATGCAACCGCGTCGAGTGCCTGGTCGACGCTGAGTAGCGGCGGCAGCTTCACCTTGCGTTGCTCCCACGCCCGCTCCGCGAGCTCCTCCGCTAGGCGTTCGGCAAGCGCGCCGTCGCCGTTGGTCGTGACGTGGACCGCCCAACCGAGGTTTTCCGCGCTGGTGTAGGGGTGGACCATGAACAAGCTAGCGCTCAACACCCGAGGATCGTCTTCCAGCTTGCGCATGTAGCGAAACACGCCGCGCATCGGCGCCAGGAAGTCGATGGAGGTCCCGCCACCGAGCACCATGGGTAGCTTGCGCCAGGCGTGCACTGGCCGAGTCTGACCACGCAGGAAGCGGATCAGGCGATTTCCCGCACGGAAACCGGTCGGGGCGAGGTCCCAGTGGGGATTCGTGCGATAGGCGATCAGCACGTCAACGGGCTCGATCAGCTCTGCCGCGAGGTTCGCGTGGAGGTCGAAGCTCACTGCGACGCCAGCACTGGGCCCGAGCAGCTCACGCACCCGGCGGATGATCAGGCCCTCGGGAGACTCCTTCAGGCCCTGCACCTCCATCGATCCATGCAGCGCTAGGTACACGCCGTCTAGGGGGCCTGCTGCCTTCAGGCGATCCAGTAGCTCCGACAACAACCAGTTGAAGCATTCCGCCGTCACCGGCCCGCCCGGCACTGCGAGGGATGAACTGAGCGGCACCGTCTCTACACCCTCCGCCAGCTTCGCGGCGTGGACGAAGCCGCTCAGCTCAGCGTGAGGCATGTAGCCCTTCAGCTCTTCACCTTCGAGGCTCGCCGCGTCGGCCAGCGCCTCGTCGGTGAAGTGGTGCATGCGTCGGAAGTCGTCTTCCGTGGTTGGCACCGGAGAGAACGCATTCGCCTCGTGGAAAATGCGTCCGTACGCGATGCGCAGGGGCTTGCTGCCGCGCCCGAACTCACCACCTGTCTCGCGGTTCGCGAGCCAGGTGGCGCCGCGGGTGAGCAGCTCTTGCTTGAGCCCGCCTGGCAACAGGGACTTCAGCACGAGAACAGCTCCCCGATGAACATCACCAACAACGCCTCGCGCGTCTTGGGTGACGCAGCGTTCAGCAGGCGATGGATCATCGCCGAGCGGCCCGGGAGCTGACCATCGGCGATGCCGAGCTGCTGCATCAACACGCCGGGATCCAGGTCCCCCGCGGCGCCGCTCGCGGCCGCTTCGAGCATTTGCACGACTTGCGCTGGCGGGTCCGTCGGCTCTGGCAGGTCAACCAGGCACTGTTTCAAATCCTTGAGGAAATCTTGGACGCGAGCTGCGTTGCCAGGGTCCAGCGTGAGGTGAATGTGCGCCGGCGAACGGCCGTAGGCATAGGTCGGTTGAACGTGCCAGCCACACTCCGTGAGGCGGTCGGACAGCTCGAACAGGTCACCGTTCGTGGTCTTGAAAGCAAACAGGTTCGCGTCGGGACGAGTCAGGAGCTCGACTTCCGGGAGCTGCTCGATGGCGCTCACGAGCTCTTGAGTCGCAGCCCACATCGTAGCGACGCGCTCGCGGTAGCCTTCGCGCCCCAGGTGATGCAGGAGTGCGTACGCCGCGCCCATCGCCGCGACCGACTTCGAGCCGAGGGTCGTGGAGTTGACGATGGAGTAGCCACTCCAGGTGGCACACGCGAAGTACTGCGCGTCGCGCACCGCACGGGTGCGCTGCAAGACGATGGAGATCCCCTTGGGCGCGAAGCCGTACTTGTGCAGATCCATCGAGATGCTGGTCACACCCGGCAGCTGAAAATCGAAGGCCGGCAGCTTCTCACCGTTGTCGACCATGAAGGGCAAGATGCAGCCACCGACGCACGCGTCGACGTGCATCAGGACGCCGTTCTCGCGTGCTAGCTCGGAGAGCTCCGCGATGGGATCGATCACGCCATGGGCGTAGCTTGGTGCGGAGCCAACAGATCAGATGACGTCATCCGTCAGCTTGCGCTTCATCCTACATCCGCGCGGAACGTTTGTGGGTCCACGTCGACCACCACCACCTCGATGCCGAAGTAGTGCGCCGCCTTGTGAAAGCAGGCGTGCGCCGTCTCGGGAAGCAGCATCTGGGGCGGTGATCTGCGGTTGGTCTTGCGCGCGTAGTCTCGCGCCGCCTTTACGGCGAGCAAGGTGGCTCGGTGCCGCCAGCGGTGGCGGTGCCGACGGCGCCTTCGGGCGCATGCATCAGCTCGAGGGATGCGGCGACCACCGCGTTCTCGATCTTGCGCGGAGGATAGCACCAGCCAATCCAGGCCGTTGATGCCCATGCAGGCAGCGAACGCCTCACGCGCCAGCTCTCGCAGGGGCTCGCCCGCGTCGTAGACGAACTTAACGCGCCGCCGCTCTTCAGGTCGCGGTCCGCTGATCGGACAGGGCAGCAAGAACTTCATCGCGGCTCTGGCCGCGCTCCGAAAATTCGAATGACTCATGATTCCTCCCATCGCTTTGAGCTTGAGCGGCTTCAACAGTCGCTCCCAAAGTGCTTCATGCACCGGCTCGAGCTCGAGTCCGGTCATCACCCGTTGCACCATCAAGCCGTCGATGACGGCACGCACCAATGCGACCAACGCCTCTGGGTCGCAGTGTGCCACGGCGCCGCGCCGCATGCCCTCTCGCAGTCGCTCGGCGGTTGCGACGCGCTGCGCCTCGAACACGCGGTTGCCGACTTCCATGATCTGGCTCATGCGCGCGCTGCCTGTGGTGGCGATCGCCTGAGACAGGAACACGATGCGCTGTTCATTGCCGTGGTGAAACGCATGCACCGCTTTGACCTGGGCGTACAGCCGATCGATGGGATGCTCGTGGCACTCGATGCGATCCATCACGAACACCATCTGCTCGCTGAGCAGGTCTTCGAGCGCGGTCTCCGCAATATCCGCACGGTTTGGGAAGTGGTAGAGCAGCGTCGGGCGCTTGATCTCCAGCGCCTCGGCCAGGCGGCTCGTGGACACATCCATGCCCTCGCGCTGCAGCACCTTCACGGCGCGGCGCGCGAGCTCTCGGCGTTTCTCGGGTTCAGGGGGACGCGGCATTTGCTGACGAATCGTCAACTAACATTTGTTGACGGATTGTCAGGAAAAATCGACGGGCGCTTGGTCGATTCTCGAGTCTGCGGTCGCTCCCTCACCCCCAAATACCCGGATCAACTCTGGTTTGTTGATTCCGTCGAGTTTGGGGGGAGAGGAGCTCTGGTGAGCAGCGCTAGAAGGTGACCGGCAGCTTCAACGCGCAGCCTTGCGCCGTGGAACAGGCGGCGGCGCCGTCTTCCATGCAGTCAATGAAGTCCTGCAGCTCGGCATCCGGGAGTGATGACGCGAGCAGCTGACAACCCGCGGGGCAGCCAGCGGACAGATCGGCGTTGCAACCTCGCTCCGACTGCGCGGTCTTGCCATAGCGGCTCTTCACCACGTCACAGCTCTCGTTCTCCGCACACGGCGCGTCCGCGGAGCAAGCCGTCGCGCACGTGATACCCGCGCACTGACCCGTGTCGCCGCAGCCTTCACCGCCTTGCACACACCACTGGGTCTGACAGTCCGCGTCTTCGTCGATGGCTCCGTCGCAGTCGTCGTCACGACCATTGCAGCGCTCCGTGGCTTCGCACACGCCGCAGGTGCTCGGCTGGGGAATGCAGTAGTCACCCACTTGATCCGTTCCTGTGGGACACGCACCCGAGCCGACCTCGGCAACGCACACTTGCTCGCCAAGCGCCGGGAGCGCCTGACAGCGATAGCCGGCGGCGCAGTTCGCATCCGTGCGGCAAGGCGCACACTGCTCGCCAGCGCAGTCGTTGCCGCATGCGTCGCTCGGCGCCTGACACTCAGCCGGGTCCGTACAGCCGGTTGCCATACGCACGGCCACATAGGCGTTGACGAGGCCGGAGCCGTAGTAAGGCGAGAAGCCGTTCTCCCACTCACCCCAAACCGGATCGATCTTGGTCGCAGACGCGCGCAAGATGTCGCGCACTTCGGCTGCGGTGAGGCTCGGGTTCGCGCTCAGGATCAGGCCAGCGACGCCCGACGCGAACGGACAGGCCGACGACGTGCCGCCAAACCCATTGGTGTAGCCGTCTGGAGCGGCGGTGGTGGTGATGCCGTTCAAGCCGCCGTTCGAGGGCGCGGCGATGTCTACCTTGGGTCCGTAGTTGCTGTAATAGGACTTCAGGCCCTGATCATCGACGGCGGTCACTCCGAGCACGCTGTCGTAGGAGCCGTAGTCGTTCATCAGCTGGTTTGAGTTCCCCGCGGCAAACAGGATCACGGTGCCCTTGCCGTCGCGCCCTTCGGTCTCCGCGTAGTCGAACGCGGCCTTGACCAGCTGCGGGATCACCACGACGCCGAACTGCGTGACCTGGTAGCGCGGGTCGCCACCTGCCGCGCCCCAGCTGTTGTTGATCACCCAGGCGCCGCCATCGACGATGCGCGTGAAGCCGTCGGCGATGTCCTTGTCCGTCACGCCGCCACTGGAGCCGAACTCGCCAAACCAGTTCGGCAAGATGCGGCAGCCAGGGCAAACGCCGCTGCCGCCGTTGCCGTTGTCACCGTTGGCCGCGGCCACACCTGCGACCGACGTGCCGTGGCCGCCGAACGCTCCGATCGCGAGCCGCGACTCCCAGTCCTCCGGGTAGTTTAGCGGCGCCAGGATATCGAAGCCGAGATCCTTGTGGTTCACCGCCACGCCGTCGTCATTGACCGCGATCACCACCTGTTGCTGGCCAAAGTTCAGGTCCCACGCTTCGGCTACACGGCCGTCCACGCCGCGCACGCTGTCACGCTCGCCGCGGTTCTCGAGGTGCCACTGCCGCGGAAACAACGGGTCGAGCGGGTGATACGTCTCTTCGTGCTGGCGCACCATGTCGACTTCGACGCTCACGCCCGGTAGCGCCGCCAGGGCTGCGCGGGCTTCGAGCGCCACCCAGGGGTCATTTCCCTGTAGATAATACAGGTTGTGGCCATACTTGAGCTTCTGCGGAGCCGCGAAGCCGTAGGACTCGGCCACGCGCGCAACATCGGCCAAGCGCAGCACGCCGCTGACCTGGACCGAGAGCCCCGCGGTGCCGCCTGCGAGTCGCCCCGCGCCGTCTGTGAAGGTGGGCAACGCCTCGAGGCCGGCGCGCTTCAGGTGCTCTTGACTCACCGGGAACGGCAGTTGATAGGCTGCGTAGCGGCCACGGAACAGCGGCTTGGCGCCGGGCAAGACACCGCTACCGGGTTGTGCCGGTGTGAGCTGCCGTACGACCACGCTGTCCGTGGAGAAAGCGTATCCGGGAGGAGCCACAGCCCCTTCAGGGGGGGAGGGTGCGGTGGACGGCCCCACCAAGCAAGTGCACAGCTGTTTACACGCGTTGACCGGATCGGGGACAGTCAGGTACCCACCGCAGTTCTGCACGTCCCCGCAGCTCGCCTGACTCGTGCAGCAGCGAAAGTTGCCTGAAATGTCGTCCCACACCGGGCCACCGCGGGCGAGCCCGCAGAGCGACACACAGGTCTCGCGATCCACCGGATAGGCGGAGTCCGCGCCACCGCACTCGTCGAGTCGCGCACACGCGGTCTCGCAGGAGTCGTCACAGGTCTCGGGGAAGTTCGCCGGATCCGCGCGACCCGCCGGGGCGCCGCCGTTGCTCCCCGCGGAACCGCCAGCGCCGGCGATGCCACCGGCGCCCGCGCCTGCCGAGCCTGCGTCGCCGCCCTCGGCGCCGCTGCCCCCACTGCTTCCGGAGCCGACGGCTTCGTCGCTCCCACAGGCCACGACCGTCAGACCGCCGAACAGCGCGAGCAGGCTGAGCCCAGCCACACTGAGTGTCGGTGTTTGCTTCCGAGCGATGCTTCTCATTCTCACTCCAAGGGTGCTTTCGCGACGCCAGCGTGGCGCCGTCCTCAAGCAAACGAACTTCGGGCCGCGACGTGACCAAGAAGTCGTCGCTGGATCCCGCTCGCGCATATTCTCGCCGGAACCGCCGCGCACCAACCCCGTGTCGGGCCGATCGGAGTGGAACCTGAGTGCAGGCGAGGTTCGAGTTCCTCTCCTGGTGTATGGTTCGCCCCATGCGGCAAAGCCGAAGGAGTTTGGGCCTCACCTGTGCGACCGTTCCAGCGCGGCTCGGTCTTGGTCTGTGTTTGGCGCTGACGGCGTGTCACCCCAGCGAACCACCCGCACCGCCACCGACCGCTGTGGTGAAGCCGAAGCCTCCACCCACGCCACGGGAAGAGCTCGCCCACGAGATGTCTGAGGTGACGCTGCTTGGCCCGGTGCTGGAAGCGCTCAGCGAAGCACAGCGGAAGGGACTGCAGAAGGTCGTGGATGGCCTGCCGCCGGACGAGAAGGCGCAGCTGATGGATGAAACCGGGCCGTACCCGGAGCGCCGGCCGTTGCTTCATCTTGTTTCCGGAGGGAATAGTCCGCGGGCTCGTTTGGCGCTCGCTACGAGCTCGGCAGGTGTCGAGATGTTGCTGCTCACCCAGGGCACCAAGCCGGAGCAGGTGAAGGCGCTGTTGCCCAACGTGCGCGAGCTAGCGCGCCGTGCGGCCGCGGAGTGGCTGCGGGAACGCAGCACCGCTGTGGGCGCAAAAGACGTGCTGACGGCTGACCACTACGTGGCGATCGCTCAGGCTGCTGACGTGCTCGACCTGAACGAGCTGAGCCATCACGCGCTCACGCTTGCGGCGGAGATCGACCCGGGCGCGCTGCGCTTCCTGGAGCTGGCTGCGGCGGCCGCGCGCGTGGGCGCCGTCGAAGAATCGAAGCTCGCGCTGAGCCATGCGGGAAAGTCCTCCGAGCCGGAGCTGCGGTCGCAAGTTGCCCCGATGGTGGAGGCCGCAGAGCGCCTCCAGGCGCCGAAGGCTGATCCGCTGACGCGCGTCGCCGATCTGCTGATGCTGCGCCGGTTCTCTGAAGCGCGCGAGCTGCTTCCCAGCGGATCAACGGATCTCGCAAGTAGCGTGCTCAGGGTGCGAATCGCCTTCGAGGATTCGACCTGCCCGGGTGTCCCCAGTCTCATGGCTTCACCGCTACTGTGCAGGGTGGCCTTTCAGGAGCGGGAGGCAGAGACCAAGGCCTTCGCCACGCTCGACGCAGCATGGCAGTCCAAGGCCGGGCGCAGTGTAGACGCCGTTGCTGGTTACGTGGCGCTTCGGTTTGCGGTGCCGTTTCTTTACGGAATCGACGTCGAGGGCAAGTCAGAGGATGACGCACGCAAGGCCCTTTCGCAGCGCTTGCTTGCGCTGCGGGACGTGCTCACGGAAGCGAGCCCCGTATCCAAGCGATTCGAGCACGCGGCGCTGTACGTCGACGTCCTGCGAGACGCCGTGGAGCGTCCCGCGGATCCCACACCTGCGGTGGCCAGTGACTTCAGGCAGCGTGCGGAGGCGGCGCTCGGTTGTAGTGACTGCGCGGATGACCCTGTGCAGCGAGGTTGGTCAGACGCCGCGGTGACCGCCGTCGCGAGCCGACTCTCGGGTGGGGCTGACGTGAGGCCGCTGCTCAAGGCACCAGGCGATGGGCTGGCGCATCCCCGCGCAGCGCTACAGGCGTGGTCGAGCCTCAGTCAGGGAGACGCCGCGGGAGTCGAGAAAGCGATCGTGCAGCTGGCCAAGCTCATCGAGACGGCAGCTGATCGCACTGACACCGTCCTCGAGCTCGCCGAGCTTCAACACGCGTTGGATCCGACGGAGCGCACGGCCAAGGTCCTCGAGAGCGCGGGACGTCGCGTCGCCCAGGGACCGTTGCCGTTCGAACTGCGCGCGCGCGGTGCCCTCGACGCAGCGGGCATTGCTGCGGCGCGTGGGGATCTGAGCGCTGGCCAAGCGCTCCTCGAAGCGTTGATCAACAAGTCGCCGCAGGTCGACAGTCGCCTGGAGAAGGAGCTGCTCGAGCTGGTGCACTGCTACTTGCTGGTGCTGGAAGGACGCCAGGCCAAGGGCGCAAAGCAACTCGACTACGTGAAACAGCTCAAGGCTCGTAGCGGGCCCACCGCAGCAGTGGATGTCTGGCGGGAGCTGTGGGTGCTCGAGCTGGGGCGACTGGGGGCGAAAGCAGCCTGCAAGGGGAATGCTGCTTGTGTGGCGGCGATCTCGAAGCGGGGCCGGCCAGATGCGGCAGGCTTGACCAAGCGCCTGGGTGAGGCCGAGGCGAAGCTCGTGATGACTCAGCGTTTTGGGCTGCGCTCCGTGGATATGGCCCTTGGAGCGGCGCCCCACGCGAGTTTGTCGCTTGAGGTCGACTTCCGACCGCTGTGGCTGGCGATCGAGGTCCCGTACTGATCGCGTCATTGCTCGGTTGCCGAGCACCGCGCGGCTCGGCATGCTCCACGCATGCGCTTTCTCCACACCATGTTGAGGGTGAAGGATCTGGATCGGGCACTCGACTTTTATGTCGACAAGTTGGGGCTCGTCGAGTTGCGTCGGCACTCGAATGAAGGAGGGCGTTTCACCCTCGTTTTCCTGGGTACCGGGCGAGAGGGCGATCCTTCGGAGATCGAACTCACGTACAACTGGGACCAAGCCGACGACTACTCCGTGGGTCGCAACTTTGGTCACCTTGCATTCCAGGTGGAAAATATCTACGAGGCATGTGAGCGCCTGCAGGATGGTGGCGTAACGATCCTGCGGCCGCCGCGAGACGGCCGGATGGCTTTCGTGCGGTCCCCCGATCAGCACTCGGTAGAGTTGCTGCAGCGGGGAGATGCGCTACCACCCGCTGAGCCTTGGGCTTCGATGCCCAATACTGGCGAGTGGTAGCTCACTCTTCGCGTTCGCGCTGAGGGGCGCGACCCGCGTCGGACCGCACATTGCTCAAGCCCCCGACCGGTCTCATCGACGCTCGAGTCGAGCCGCAACCTCGGCGAAGCGGGCTGACAGTTCACTCGCCAGCCGCTGGAGTTCCTGGGCGGTCGCGCGGTCGAGTTCGCCAGCGCGTTCGAGATCTGCGTAGCCGTGGAACTCCTTGGCCGCGTGCTTGCGCACGGCCTTCAGGGCCTTCACGAACGCGGGCATGGGAGCCCGTGCGCTGGCCTCGCTGTTGCAGCGCTTGAGACTTGCCTCGTGCTGCAGACGATTCACCGTCCACTGCTCACGCTCCGAAGCATCGAGCAACCTGGCCTGGACGCTCACCGGTAGGTTCAGTACCGCGCGGAAGTGACTCATGCCGTTGTGACGGAAGCGCCATGCTTCGTGGGTATGGTAGACGTTGTAGATACACACGGAGCGGTAGAGGAACAGACCCGTGACCGGCAGCTCAGGGATCTCCGACATCTTGCGGAAGGAGATGTGCTTCGTGCCGAGCTCGCGGAAGCGATCCAGAGAGCCGTCGTAGAATCGGTCCAGGACGAGCTTGCCGATTTCGAGACACGTCTCGAGGTTGCTGCTGCCCTGGAACGGCTTGAGCTTGGTGATGAGATCACCCAGCTGGTGTTTGTTGGGAGCCAAGCTCCCGGTCGAGGCCGGGGTGTGCGTGGCGGTGCTATCGAGGGAGGGGAAACCAGTGCTATCCGACATGCACAGGGGTCGGCTGCTTGCTGCCCCGGTTGCGTCGAAAATGTCTGGCTGCTTAGTTTTTTGCGGGCCGCGAAAAGTGTCCGAAATTGCTTGGCAATTAGCCCTCGAGTTCCGCGACGAGCTGCTTCGCTTCCTCTAAACGGCCGCGCTGAGCCTCGAGCGACCCCAGTTGCTCACGGACCTCGGCCACCACTTCGGGCGGCGCGTTTTCGAGGAATTTGGGGTTCTCGAGCCGTTTCTGGAGCGAGACGACGTCCTTCTCGAGCTTCTTGAGCCCGCGCTCGATGCGCTCCGCTTCCTTGCTGGCTTCGACCAGTCCCTTGAGCCCCACCACGACGTCGACGGCGCCAACCACGGAGACGACGGAGCCGGCGATGCGGGGAGCATCGGGCGCTTGAACCTCTGGCGCGCCATCGGACTTCACCAGCGTCTCGACCAAGAGCTGCTCTTGAGCGAGCAACTCCCGGATGCGAGCGTCCGCGCTGCGTAGCGCGAGCGGCACCTTGGCGCCGGGGTGCACCTGGTACTCCGTGCGGATCGTGCGCGCGCCGCTGATTGCACCCTGCAAGACCTCGAAGTCCGACTCAGCCTGGTCATCGGCGACTCCGACGCTGGCGTCCGGGTAGCTGCAGAGAGCGATCGACTTCGGGGACGCCGCGGGCTTCGGCACGCGCTGCCACAGCTCTTCGGTGATGAAGGGCATGTAGGGATGGAGCGCGCGCAGCGTGGCCTCGATGACGTGAGCCAGAGTGTTGCGGGTCTCTTCTTTCTCCGCGTCGCTGCCACCGCTGAAGACAGGCTTGCTCGCCTCCAGGTACCAGTCGCAGAGCTCGTCCCACAAGAAGTGGTAGAGCGCCTGCGTCCCTTCATCCAGGCGGAAGTCTTCGATGCCGCGCGTGGACTCTTCGACCACCTTGCTCAGACGCGAGAGGATCCAGCGATTGATCAGCAGCGTTACCTTCGGAGGCTCGGTCGTTACGCTGGCGTCCTCGATGTGGGTGAGGGAGTAGCGGACCGCGTTGTAGACCTTGTTGCAGAAGTTCCGGTAGCCCTCGAAGCGCTTCGGGCTGAGCGCGATGCGCTTCGCCTGAGGTGAGTAGCTGCAGAGCGTCATGCGGAGCGCGTCACCGCCGTAGGGCTCGAAGCCTTGTCCCATCTTGGCCGTCGATGGGTACGCTTTCTGGAACTTCTTCAGCGCTTCGGCTTCGGGGGCGCCGGGCGATGCCTTGGCGACCACCGCCTTGAAGTCGGCGCCGTGAATCAGGTCGAGGGGGTCGATGGTGTTGCCCTTGACCTTGCTCATCTTGGCGCCGGTCTCGTCGACCACCATGCCGTGGAGCAGTACCCTGCGGAAAGGCACATCGCCACATGAAGTGGAGGCCCATCATCATCATGCGCGCGACCCAGAAGAACAGGATGTCGTATCCAGTCTCCATGTCGGACGACGGGTAGAAGCGCTTCAGCGCCTCTGTCTGCTCAAGCCGGCCGAGGGTCGAGAACGGCCAGAGACCGCTGGAGAACCACGTGTCAGGACGTCGGGGTCTTGACGGAGCTCTGGGTGCTGGCACTCGGAGCAGGCGCTCGGTGCCGAGGCGGCGGTCACGTCGTCGCATTTCATGCAGAACCACCGCGGATTCAATGGCTCCACCAGGCCCGGCGGCTGATGCTACCAGTCCTGAATGTTCTCGAGCGCCAGTGTTTGTAGGTATTCTGCTTCGGGCATTTCCGATGCGACCGTCCACCAGCTGACTTCAGAGGCGGCACCGCCGGGCGATCATCTTCGAACCACTGCCAGTGCTGATGATCGGCTCGACGATGGCCAGCAGACCGGGCGGGCAGCGCGTCGATGTAAGCAGTGCCGCTCGAGCCGAGCTCAGCCAGACGCCGCTTCACCCTTTGCGGCGCAGCGCTATGCAGCGATTTCTGGCTGCTCGTTGAAGGCGTCCTTATCGGCGATTCATGAGTGACCGGCTCTCTTCGAAGGCGTGGCGATTTCCTGGCAAGTCGGTGGTGAAATCGTGCGCCGGCGTCACCTTCACGGCGGTACCAACTCCATGTCGTCTGGGCTGTCGTCGAGTACGATGGTACTTCGATGACGATTACGTGCTCAAGCTTCTTGCCGTGGAGGTGCTTGTAGCGGGGGTCTTCCGGGTGGACCGCCACCGCGGTGTCGCCGAGCATGGTCTCCGGGCGCGTGGTCGCGACGACTAGCTCGCTCGCTCCATCTCCTTCGGGGTCGATGACGGCGTACGCGAACTCGTACAGCTCACCACTCACCCCCTCCTCCTGCTCGACTTCGAGATCCGACAAGACGGTGCGGGACTCCACGTCCCAGTTCACGAGGCGCGTGTCGCGATATTGAATCAGACCTTCTTCGTAGAGGCGCACGAGGCTTCCGTTACCGCGCGGTTCGGATCGGGTCCATCGTGAAGCGCAGGCGGTCCCAGTCAACAGAGCAACCGAGCACCTGCATCTGCTTGAGGATACGGCCGCCGCTCTTCCTTCCATTTCCACCGCGTTCGATGAACGCCTCGGCCGAGATCGTGGCGGGTGAAGGTTCTCGCGCTTGAGCTGGCGCTCCACGACTGTCTGGGTCGCGATACCCGCGTGATCCATGCCGGTTGCCAGAGCGCGTTGTAGCCCTGCATGCGCTTGTGACGGATCAGGACGTCCTGGATCGTGCCGAAGAGCGCGTGCCCCATGTGCAGTGAGCCCGTGACGTTGGGCGGGGGCATCGAGACGACGTAGGTCGGCCGTTGATCTCCGGCTTCCGTGCTTGCGCGGAATACGCCGTGATCCATCCAGTACTGGTACCAGCGGGGTTCGACCTCAGCGGGCTCGTAGGCCTTCGGCATCTCGGAGGACATGGCGGCGGAACGTAGTGTGTGGATGCCCCTCCCGCAATCTGAAGCTGGGCTTGCCAGCCCCTGGGCACGCGTCTCAGCTATAGTCCGCAACATGCTGCGGCTCATCACCATCCCAATCAGCCACTACTGCGAGAAGGCACGCTGGGCTCTGGATCGCGCGCGACTGCCCTACGAGGAAGTGGCGAAGCTTCCCGGGGTGCACCTGTTGACCACTCGCAGGTACTCGCGGACGGGCACGGTTCCGGTGCTGGTGCACGAGGGTGGAGCGATCGGAGAGTCCACGGAGATCCTGCGCTGGGTCGACGCGCGCACCCCAGAGGCTCAGCGGCTGTTCCCAGAAGGGGAGGTGGCGGCTGACAACGAGCGCTGGATCGCGCGCTTCGATCGGGAGCTGGGCCCGGCGGCGCGGCTGATTGGCTACGATGCCTTGCTCCCCGAATCCGAGATCTTCTTGAAGCAAATGCAGCGCGTGTACAGCGGAGCGGCGCGCGCCGTGCTGCCCGCGCTGTTGCCCCTGGCGGGCAAGGGCATTCGCAAGCGCTACCGCGTCAGCTCCGAGCGCGCGAAGAGCAAGCGTGCGCTGTGCCAGCAGCTGTTCGACGACGTGGCGAGCACGCTCGAAACGTCGGGCGCCCCGTATCTGCTCGGTGAGCGCTTCAGCGCTGCGGACCTGACGTTTGCGTCGCTGGCCGGCCCGCTGGTGCTGCCGCCGAGCTATGGCGGCCGATTCCTGCCCAAGGCCGAGCTACCGGCGGCGTTTCAGGCGCTCGTCGACGAGTTCTCTGCGCACCCCGCTGGGCGATTTGCCCTGCGGATTTATGAGCGTCATCGCTGACTGACTAGGCGTTGGGGGAGAGGAGGTCCACTGCGTGCTCGATGATCGCCGCGGCATCCTCCCCGGAGACGCCGAGGAGCCCGAGTTCACCGAGCTCCAGGGGCTCGTCTGGGGCTCGCTCCTCCGCCTCGGCGATGACCGAGGGCGCGAGCAGGTCGGCGATTTGCACGAGCCGCACAGAGAGCGACCCATCGAGGCGATGACGGTGGTGACCGCCACACACGTCCACGACGTCCTGGGGTAGCTTCCAGGCGCGCGCGATGTCTTCGCCCGCTTCCGTATGGTATCGATCGACCAGCAGCGCCGCCTCCACCGCCGACGGCGGCGTCGCCAAGCGGTCGAGCAAGCGATACACGCGTGCTTCGCCCAGGTCGTGGAGCAACCCGATCAGGTAGGCATCCTTGTAGCGGATGCCCAGCTCGCTGCACGCGGCGCGTGCGACCACGCCGCACACTACCGCTCGGTGGTAGCTGCGCCTGACCTGCGCACCGAAGTGGGTCAGTCCGACGCTCGAGCAGGCGTAGACGATCTGCAGTAGCAGGTCGCGACTCCCCGACAGACCGATGCGCACGAGCGCGTCATGAATCGAAGGCACCTCGCGGCCGCGGGAATAAAGCGCCGAGTTTGCCACCGACAGGAAACGCGCCGCGATCGGCGGGTCGGAACGGATCAAGTCGCTCAGGTGACCAAGATCTGCATTGGGGCTCTCGACCAACTCGATGGCCCGGGACGCCGCTTCAGGGAGCAGAGGAAGCCCGATCAGGGCTGACTCGAGCAGCTCACGCAGCTCTTCCTCGGCGGGGCTCGGGACGACCTCCACCACGTGGGGCGGAACACTGGTGTACTCAGGGATGGCGATCAAGGGGTCCTCGTGGAGTCGTTGATGGTTAGCGTGGAAGGCGCTGCCCTTGGCGCGACTTGGGAGTGGCTGGGATGGTGGTCCTGATATTGCCGCGCGGAATGTCGATGATGGTGGGGCGCTCGGAGCGCCCGGCCGTTGCGCGTGCGGGAGGCGGCGCGAGACTGTCCCGTGTCGCCACGGTCACGCGGTTTCTGCCTGCGCGCTTGGCGTCGTACAGTGCGCGATCCGCGCGCCGTAGCATGGCGTCTACCGAATCGAACGGCTTGTCCACGTGATGGGCGGCGACGCCGACGCTGATGCTCACTCGAGCAGGCCCTTTGATCGGCGAAAGGTCCAGGGTAGCCACCGCTTGTCGATGTCGCTCGGCGACTGCCTGGGCGATCTGACCCGAAGCGTCGCGCACCAGGACGACGAACTCTTCACCGCCGTAGCGGCCCACCAGGTCTCCGGCGCGCACGCCATCCTGGAGGCGCGCCGCGATCGCCTTCAACACCTCGTCTCCGACTGCGTGCCCGTGAGTGTCGTTGACGCTCTTGAAGTGATCGACGTCGACGAACAGGAGGCCAAGTTGCTGACCGTCGTCGAACAGCGCGCGCACGTGTTGTTCGAATGCGCGTCGGTTCATCACGCCGGTCAGGGCATCGACATGTGAATCCTCGCGGATCACGTTGCGCTCGGCGCGTACCCTGGCGAGGGTGTCGCGATAGCGCTTGTTGCGCAGGGAAACATGGATGCGTGCCCGGAGCTCTTCGAGGCGACTCGGCGCCAAGCTCAGCACGTCGTCAGCGCCGGCAAGCAGCGCACGCGCGACGACGCGCGCGCTCGGGTACTCTTTGGCGACCAGCAGCACGGGCGTATGGCGGCACTGGGCCATCGCCTTGAGTTCACCGCAGATCTCTAACCCCAGCTGCGGCGAAGCGGCGTTCAGATCCAGCGCGACCAGGATCAGATCCGGGTGCAGGGCGCTGACTTCGCGCCGCAACTTCAGCGCGTCCTCGACGTAGGTGACGGCGTGCCCCTGCGCTTCGCAGGTCGCCTCGAGTAGGCGCCGGGTGTTGCGGCACGTTCCCACGACGAGCACTCGAGCGGGTGCTTCGTCCTCGCTCGGTGCGGTTGAATTTTCAGGCGACGCGAGGTCGGTTGCAGCGGTCACTCCCTTCGGAACGACTCCGCTCCAGGAACCTGTAGCGCCACAAAAGCGAACGCGGCAGCCTGGGTTGGCTGCCGCGCTCTGTTTGGGTGAAGCACCCAAGAGGAAAGACTCTGGAGCGACTACTCGTCGTCTTCGTCCTTGTCCTTCTTCTTCTTTCCGCCCATGTGGCCCTTGCAGTCGGTCTTGCCAGCGCTGCCGTCGGGGCAGGTAACGCCGTCCCACTTCGCGCCATCGGCGTCCAGGTCCTCAGCGTCTGCGTCCTTGAGGTTGGTGCCCTTCAGCGTCGCGTTGGTGAGATCCGCTTCGACCATGCTGGCGCCCTCGAAGTTGGTGTCAGTGAGGTTCGCCTTCGAGAAGTCGGCCTCGTCGAGCTTCGCGCCCTTGAAGTTCGCCTTCGTCAGGTTGGCTCCGGAGAGGTTCACGCTCTCCATGTCCGCGCCCTCGAAGTCTGCGCCGGTGAGGTCTTTGCCTGCCCACTCTGCATCGCCGATCTTTGCCTTGGCGCACTTCGCGCCAGGTTCAGGCTTGCAGCCGCCAGCGGCACCCGTGTTGTCCATGGGAGCGGCGGAGGCACTGGGTGCGGCAGTTGCAGCGGCCGCGCTGGTGGTAGCGGCGGCAGTGGCACTGGGCTTCTCTGCGGCGGGGGATTCCGACTTCTTCTCGTCGCATCCGAGGACGAGCAGGCTGAGTGGTAGGGCCCACAGGAGAGCCTTGTATTGGCGCATGACGTGACTCCTTGGTTCTTGTCGCGTTAGGTCGGCGAACCCTTCCACACCCACGTACACGGAATCAAGTTAGCGGAGATTCGAACCAACGCGAGCTAGTTTACTGAACAATTCCAAGGAGATGCTTGTGGCTCGCTGGCGCCGTCCAGCGCCCGCCAACGAGCGCGGATCCGGATCTTCGCTCAAGCGCCCGCGGAAACTCCCGTTCCGAGCAACATGATCCTCAGCGATTTTCCACTCAGCCTGCCTCCGAAGGGCAGCCCACAAAACTCCGCCCCGCCGTCCGCGCCCCCTGAATCCTGGGCTCTCGCGCGCAGGGTCGCGAAGCAGGTGATTCGGCCCCTCGATCGCTTCATGCACATCGAGGCGGCGAGCGGTGTCGTGCTGTTGATTGCCGCGGCCGCCGCGCTGATCTGGGCGAACTCCCCATGGGGCGAGACCTACGAGCACTTCTGGCACACGAAGGTGTCCTTGGGTGTGGGGTCGCTCCAGACGGCGCAGCCGCTGCACTTCTGGATCAACGACGGGCTGATGGTGATCTTCTTCTTCGTCGTTGGATTAGAAATCCGCCGGGAAATTCACCAGGGTGAGCTGAGCGAGGTTCGCCGCGCCGCGCTGCCCGCAATCGCGGCCGTTGGCGGCATGATCATGCCTGCGATCATCTACGCGGTGGTCGCACGCGGCTCAGCGGCGACTCACGGCTGGGGCGTGCCCATGGCGACGGACATCGCGTTCGCCGTCGGTGTGCTCGCGCTGTTGGGCAAGCGCGTGCCCGCGGCGCTCCGGGTGTTGCTCTTGGCGCTGGCCATCATCGATGACATCGGCGCGATCGTGGTGATCGCGGTGTTCTTCTCCTCGGATTTTTCGTTCCTCGGCCTGGGCATCGCGGGCGTCGGCATCCTGATGCTGCTCGCGATGCAACGCTTCGGTGTGCGCAGCGCTCTGGCGTATGTCGTGCCCGTGTTCGTGATGTGGATCGGCATGCTCAAAGCCGGAGTGCATCCGACGATCGCTGGTGTGCTCGCTGGCCTGCTGACTCCCGTGACGTCCTGGTACGGCGAGAAAGGCTTCATGCACGTGGTCAAGCGCACCGTACGTCAGATCCGCGAGCACTCGAAGGCGGGTGACGCTCACGACGAGCACGTGTTGATTCAGCCGCTGAGTGAGCTGGAGGCGGCACGCCGCGAGGCCGTAAGCCCCGTGGTGCGTCTCGAGACCGCGCTACATCCGTGGGTTGCTTTCGGCATCATGCCGCTGTTCGCTCTGGCCAACGCTGGTGTGGACCTGCGCGGCGTGGACACGGGTGCCGCCACGGCCGGTGTGATCAGCACCGGTATCATCGCTGGTCTGGTGCTTGGCAAGCCGCTCGGCGTCGTGTTCGCCAGCTGGCTCTCGGTGAAGCTCGGTATCTGTTCGTTGCCGCGCGGAGTCGATTGGAAGGGCGTCACCGTGGTGGGGTTGGTCGCTGGTATCGGCTTCACGATGGCGATCTTCGTGTCGCAGCTTGCGTTCGAGAACGCCTCGAACCTCGGGGTGGCGAAGCTCTCGGTGCTGTGTGCCTCGGTGCTGGCGGCGCTCGCTACCTTGATTGGTTCGCGCTTCTTGCTGCCGAAGACTCAGGCACCCGAGATCGCAGAACTCTCGGCGAGTGACTGCGAAGCATCGACCGAGTTCTAGGGAGGCGAGGATCACAAACGAAGAAAGGCTCCCGAATCGGGAGCCTTTCTGCTTTCGATGTACGGAGTGCCTAGCCCTCTTGCGTGAGCCGGCGGATCTCTTCCTTGATCATCGTCTCGGCCAGCACCGGCACGACTTCCCACACGACCTGCTCCACCACTTCGCGGCTCAGTGCCAGCACCGCCTCGACCTGGGACGGATTCAGGCCCAAGCCCTGGAGCTTGCCCGCGAGCTCGCTACCGTTGCCGGTGTGAGCCGCAACCGCCGGCGCGGCGGGTGCTGCTACCGGAGCCGCAGCTACCGGAACAACCGGGGGCGCCGCAGGCGACGGAGCGGGCCTCTGCGCCACGGGCGCCGGGCGCGGGGTCACGGCGGGCGTGCCGGGATAGGTCTGAGTCCGCGGCGGTTGCGGTGCGGAAACAGGAGCCGCCGGTGCGACCGCTGGGCTCGGCGCGGCGGCGGGCGTCGGGGCCGGCGTGCCGTAGGCCAGGGTTTGGGACCGAGGCTTTGCTGCAACAGGCGCCGGCGCTGCGACAGGTGCAGCGTGTGCTGCGGGTGCCGGCGCCGTGACTGCGGCCTGCACGCTCGGCTGAGCCGGCGCGGCGCGCAGCATGTTGTTCACCTTGTCCAGCATCTGCTGAGTGTCGAAGGGCTTGTCCATGTGCTCGTCGGCTCCGGCGGCGGTGCCGCGCGACGAGTCATAGGGGTGCTGCTTGCTTGAGAGAATCAGCACGCGGGTACCGGGTGCCTCACTCTTGATGCGTTGGCACAGGTCGTAGCCGCTCTGGCCCCCCAGATCGTGATCCACCAACACGACCGTGGGCTTTTCGGATCGCAGCTTCGCAAGAGCGTCATCTGCATTATCCGCCAAGACGGTCTGGTAGTCCTCGCCAGCGAAGGTGATCTCGAGCACCTTGCGCATGGTCTTGCTGTCGTCGATGGCGAGCAGCGTGGTCACAGCACCTCCGAATGGGTTTCGGCCTCGCGATGCACCCCACGAATGCGGGCAAATGAACCTCGAGCCGGAGAGAGATGATCGTGGTGCCCAGGAAATGTGTCAAGGAAATCGCCTAGTTCCTCTCAGAGCGTGCGCCATTGTCTAGACCTGGGCCCCGGCTACACAGCTTCCATGCCCTTGCGCGGGTGAAATCGCGGGGCGGGGCCATGGCAAAGCGGCCTGGTTTTGAGCCTGCTCGAGCGGGGGTGGCCCGGGCTCGGCCACGATGTGGCTCGCCAACGCGACCTGTCCCCCAGACCGTTCGCTGCCAGACGGTTCACTGCCGGCTAAAGCACGTGGGCTAGGGTCACGCGGGCGTCACTTGCATAAGTGGCGCCCGGCTAGTCGACGATGAACCACTTCACGCCGGCGGTGACTTCCAGGTGGAAATGGTTGAAGTGATGCTTGTCGAAGTGAGGCGTCAACATGACGTTGAACAGTCGCTGCGCGGCCGCTTCGCAGAAGATCTCTCGAAGCTCCCGCGCCTTCGCCGTATCGGGCTTCGGTGGCGTCGCCCGTTTCCCACACGCCTTTCCGCCGATCTTTCCGCCGAAGTCTTCGAGCACCGAGAGTTCATTCTCCGCTGAAGCTTTCTTTGGTCCCGTACGTTTCCGTGGGGATTTTTTCTTGGGTGAGGAGCGCTTGGCCTGCTGCTTCCCCTCGTCGGAGGCGCCCTCGGGGGCTTTCTCTTCGCTCTTGGGAGGGCGCTTCTTGAACAGCCGAACGTCCGCCGCCAGCCCTCCAGGGTGACGTTTGGCGATCTTGTCTTTCGGCCAATCTTTCGCCGGAGGACGCCAGAACGAGAAGACGCGCACTTCTTCGACGTCGTGCTGTTCCAGGATCACGCTGAGGTCGTCGATGGCCAGGAGCAGTCGACAGTCGATCACCTCGTAGGGCGTCGTGCGGCGCTGCTCCCCGTTGAAGTCGGTGCGCCAGGTCACGCCGTGCAACGGTCCCAGGAGGCGCACCGGGATCAGCACGCCGGGTGCTGCCTTCTCGATCGAGAAATTGATCTTCCGTTGCTCCAGTGCCTCGATGCAGCGTTGGTGGTCGAGCGCCGCGTACTGAACGGCCTTGGCCTGGTCAGCGTCGGCTGGGAATTCCGCCTTGCTTTCCGCGTGGCTTCGCGCAGGGCTGAACGTCAAGAACGCCAACAGGCCGAGGAGCAGCCTGCTACCGCTCGGCCTCACAGCGAGCGTGGTTCGAGCGAGGACTGACCTGAATGTCATGCGCCTCACCTCACGCCAGAGCCGCAACGCAGCCCCGAAAGCCGCAGCAAGGCGTGGCCAGGCCGACGGAGCGCTGCACGGCGTGCCCAGGGTGACCCCTGCGGGCCGGGGCATCGGCGTTGCGCTCTTCGATGAACGCTGCATGACCGCAGATTGACCCGATTTGGGTCTCAGGCCAAACTCTAGCCAGTGAACAAGCGAGCCCGTTCGGTGCTTTACGCGGTCGTGAGCGAGTTCATCGCTACTGGTCAGCCTGTCAGTAGTCGCACTCTGTCACGCAAATACGGCTTCGACTTCTCGGCTGCCACGATTCGCAACGTGATGGCCGATCTGGAAGACGGCGGCTACTTGGCTCAGCCTCACACCAGCGCGGGGCGCATCCCTACGGAATCGGCGTTCAGGCTGTTCATTGATGCGTTGATGCGCGTGCGCCAGCTCACTCGGGAAGAAGCCGGGCGTATTCATGAACTGTTCGGTGAACGCAAGGGTCCCGATTGGCTGCGTGAAGCTGGCCGCGTGCTCAGCGAGCTCGCGGGCACGGCAGCCGTGCTCGTGCGCTCTCGCGCAGAGACTCGGACCTTGCTGAAGATGCAGTTCATCCCCACTCGGCCGGGGGAGCTCCTGAGCGTGATCGTGTTCAGCGACGGAACGGTGGAGAATCGTTTCATCGAGCTCGAAGCGACGCTTGGTAACGATGAACTGTCGCGTTTACACAACCTCCTCGACGACGTCGTTTCTGGTCGCACCTTGAGCCAGCTGCGGGATGACCTGGTCGCCGAACTGACACAGGGCCGAGACGAGCTGCGCGAGCTGCAGAGCCTGGGTGTCTCTTTAATCCGTGCGGCACTGGCTGGCGCGGACCGCCGCCTGGACATCGTGATCGAGGGGCGCAGCAAGCTCCTCGATCGTGCTGAAGGAGAAGACACTGGGCGTCTGCGGGAGCTGCTCGCTGCGCTCGAGTCCCGAGAGCACTTGATTGAACTGCTGGATCGCATCATGCACAGCCAGCGCGTCCAGGTGTTCCTGGGTGAAGAAACGCGGGACACCGTGGGCTATCCGCTCAGCATCGTGGCCGCGCCGTGGGGCCCAGGTGACAACCCGGGAGGCGCGATCGGTGTGATCGGGCCGACGCGGATGGACTACCCGTTCGTGGTGCCGTTGGTCGGCGCTACCGCTGAGGCGATGAGCGATGCGTTGCTGCGCAAGCGCGGCGCGGCCACCGACGAAGCTGCGGAAGGCGACCCCGAAACGCCGTCTTCAGTGGGAGGCAGCGCGTCGGACCACGATCTGGGCTGAAGCACTTTCATGCCCGGCGCGAGTCGAATCGGGTAGGCTCTGGCTCTCTCGACCGCGTTCGAGAAGAGAGGCAGAAACCATGGCAGCCCCGCCCCCGCTTCCGACCAGCAATCAGCCCAACGTCATCGATCGGGCCATCGGTTTGGCCTGTGCAGACAAACTCGAGGAGGCGCTGCGTTGGGTGGTGGCGGAGCTGAACCGGGACGCCACCGGGAGTATCGCTGCGTTGCTGACGAGCCGCTGGCTGGGCGAGCTGGGTCGAGAGGAGGCCGCTCGGGCAGGCTTCGAGACCTGCGTGACGCGAGCCATTGCCGCGGGGCAATTGCCTGTCGCCGTCGCTGCCTGCGCTGAGCTACGGCGTTTCGGCGGCGACGCGCTCAGCTGCTACCGGCAAATAGCAAAGGCGTACGCCGAGGGTTCCGCGAGTCTCGGCGAGCGGGCGATGGAGCCACCAGCGCTGGGCGGTGCCCAAGAGGTCGAGCAGCCGCTCCCGGAATCCTTTCGTGGGGATACCCTGCTTGATGAGGCATGCGACGCCCTGGCTGCCGCGAAGCAAGCGCTGCCGAGCGAGCCGCCGAGCGATCTGCCGCAGCAGCCGCTATTTTCTTCGCTTGGAGAAGGTGCCCTGGCTGCCTTCGTGGAGATCTTCGAGCTGAGGCTGGTAGACGCGGAAGAGCGCGTGATCAGCGAAGGAGAGCTCGGCACCTCCGCGTATGTCGTGGTGCGAGGCGAGCTCGAGGTGAGCAAGCAGGCCGAGGCGGGGGAAGTGCGACTTGCGCGGCTCGGAGGCGGCGCGCTTGTCGGTGAGATGGCGCTGATATCTCGTGCTCCGAGGGCGGCCAGCGTCAGCGCGCTGCGTCCGAGCCTGCTTTTGACAGCGACCAAGGAGAGCCTGGATGCGCTGGCTGAGCGTGAGCCGGCGGTCGGCGATGAGTTCGCGTCGCGCTTCCGCCGTCGCATGGTGGAGAACCTGGTGCGCACCAGCTCGATCTTGCGCGCCGTTCGCGCAAAGGAGCGCCACACCCTGGTCGAGCGCTTCGTCACACGCGCCTTCGAGGCGGGTGAGCGCATCATCGAGCAGGGGCAATCGAGCGACGGCTTGCACCTGATCGCCTCCGGCTCCGTACAGGTCGCGCATCGCGAAGAAGATGGCGAGGCGTTGCCCATCGCCGAACTCGGCGTTGGCGAAGTCGTAGGTGAAGTGGCCCTGGTCTTGCGGCGACCGTCCAACGCGGACGTTGTGGCGCGCATCCCAACGGTCACGCTGCACCTGCCACACGTCGGCTTCCACTCGCTGATCAAGCAGCACCCGGCGCTGCTGGCGGAACTGTACGATTTAGCCGTGCAGCGCGACGAACAGACGTCGTCCATCGTGGCCCAGGAGGCCACGGAGGTGGACGACTTCGTGCTCATCTGACGTGTGGCTGGGCTGGTTGCCAGGAGCTGCGCCGCTGCTGCCTGCGTCTCGCTGTGCCGGGGCGAGACACGCGACTTTGCGCTGGGGCCACGACCGGAGCCCGGTACCGAGCGATGCTCCTCACCCCCCGATCCGTTGAATATTCTCGAGGCGTGGTCGGAAGCGCCTAAAAAACCTGCGGAAAGTCCGAGCCTCGGAGTGGCTTTGGTGGCGCTTTTTCTGCGCTCGCCGGAAGCGTCAGGCCCCGCGTTGGCCGATGCTTGACCCACCTGCGGGTGCCCGCTAAGTCCCGCGCATGCTCGTTCAACGCCAAGCCCGTCGCGGGTTGTTTTCCTTGTTGGTCGCCTTCGCGCTGGTCGCGTTCTCTGGTTCTGCCTTCGCGATGAAGATCGCCGTGGTCGATACCCAGCGCGCAATCATGGAGACCGAAGACGGCCTGCGCGCTCAGGCGACGCTCAAGAAGCTGTTCGACAAGCGCCAGCAGGAGCTCGACAAGAAGCAGCGCGATCTGCAAGCCGAGAAGGAGCAGATCGAGAAGCAGCGCACCGTGCTGAGCAAGGCTGCCTATCAAAAGCGCGCCGAAAAGTGGCAGAACGACATGATGAAGCTGCAGCAGGTCTTCGTTGAGTACAACAAGGAGCTGCAGAAGAAGGAAGGCCAGCTGATGCGGCCGATTTCCCGCAAGGCAATGTCGCTGATCCGACGCCTGGCTGCTGCGAACGGCTATGACATGGTGCTCGACAAGCAGGCCGTTCCGTACTTCCGTGCGGATTTAGACCTCACCGACAAGTTGATCCAGATGTACAACGAAGGTGGCGCCGTGGACGACGACGACGCGAAGCCCGCCGCCAAGAAGCCGGCTGCTCCCGCGCCCAAGGCACCCGCCGCCCCCAAGAAGTGAAGGCGAGCGGGGGCGACGCATGAGCTCCCACGAGGCTGATAGTGAGCCGCGCGCTAGTAACGAGCCGCGTTTTGGTATCGAGCTGCCTGAGCCGGAGACGCTGGGGCAGCTCGTGCGCATTTTTGGGGGTGAGGTACAAGGGTTGGACCCTGAGCACCTTATCCAGCGGCTGGTTTCCCCGCAGGATGCGACCCAAGGCTCGGACCTCGCCTTCGTCACGCATCCCCGCTATGTCGAGCAGGCGGCGGCACTCGCGGTGGTCCTAACCGGCCCCAACTTCGCGTCGCGTTTGCCGTGCGCTTGGGTGCACGAGAATCCGAGCTGGGTGCTGGCATCGCTGCTTCAGAGAGCCGAGCAGGCGCTTCGCGACCGCGAGGACCGGAGCGCGAGTACCGCGCGGGCGGCTCGCGTTGCGCCCTCCGCGGTGGTTCACCCCGGCGCATCGCTGCATGCTAGTGTGGTGGTCGAACCAGGCGCCGTGGTCTTCCCCCGGGTGCGCGTCGAAGCGGACGTGGTGATCGGAGCGGGGAGCGTCGTCGGTCGGCCAGGCTTCGGATGGGCGCATGGCCCGAATGGCGTCGTGCGCATTCCCCAGCTGAGTGGCGTGATCCTGGAGCGTGGCGTGGAGCTCGGCGCCAACTGCACCATCGACGCTGGTTGCCTGCGGCCGACGCGGATCGGGAGGGACACCAAGCTCGACGCCCAGGTTCACGTTGGTCACAACGTACAGCTCGGCAGTCGCTGTTTCGTGGCCGCCCAGTGTGGCTTTGCGGGCTCCTGCGAGGTCGGGGACGACGTGCGTGTCGGCGGGCAGTCTGGCGTCGCAGATCATGTGCGAGTGGGCAGTCGGGCCCAGGTGGCAGCGAAAACCGGAGTGATCCGGGATGTACCGGCGGGTGAGGTCGTGGCAGGCTTCCCAGCGGTATCCCGGACTCGCTGGCTACGTGCCACCGCGAAACTGTTCTCGGGACGGTGAAGATGAACGAGCGAGCTAGGCCGATCAAAGTCGACATCCAGAAGATCCTGGAGATCTTGCCGCATCGCTATCCATTCGTGCTGGTGGATCGGGTCTCCGAGATCAAAGTCAACGAGAGCATCCGTGGCCATAAGATGGTCAGCCACAACGAGCCTTGGGTTCAGGGTCACTTCCCTGGTCGCCCCATCATGCCCGGGGTGTTGATCATCGAGGCGCTCGCGCAGATCGGCGGCATACTGGCCTACGCATCGGATCCCTTCGATCCCGCGGGGAGCCTGATGTACTTCCTCGGAATCGACAACGCGAAGTTCCGCCAGACCGTTACCCCGGGGGACCGCCTCGACCTCTATGTCGAGGTGAAGCACCACCGTTCGAACGTCTGGAAGTTGCGCGGCGACGCCACCGTGGACGGAACCCTGTGCGCGCAGGGTGACCTCTTGGCGTCGATCATCGATCGCGACAAGTAGTATCCGTAGGGTAACAAAGTGTCCCTGATTCACCCGACCGCTGTGGTCGCTAGCGGAGCAAAGGTCGGCGATGGTGTGCGCATCGGGCCTTTCTGCGTCGTCGAGGCGGACGTGGAGCTGGGCGCAAACACGGAGCTCATCAGTCACGCGGTGGTTCGCAGCGGTACACGCCTTGGAGCGAACAACCAGGTGCACCCGTTCTGCGTGCTCGGTGGTCCACCCCAAGACAAGTCCCACAGCGGACACGCCAGCTGGGTCACCATCGGCGATGACAACGTGTTTCGCGAGTCGTGCACCGTGCATGGCGGCACGCGCAAGGGCGACGGTACTACACGCATCGGCAACGCTGGGCTCTTCATGGTCGGCGCGCATGTCGCCCACGACTGCGAGGTGGGTGATCGCGTCATCTTGACCAACTACGTCTCCCTTGGCGGTCACGTCGTCGTCGAAGACGCGGCGGTGCTCGGGGGGCACGTTGCTGTAGCTCCGTTTTGCCGCATCGGCCGCATCGTGTTCGCGGCAGGTGGCGCGATGATCGAACGCAGTGTCCCGCCTTTCCTGACGGTCGCCGGCGATCGCGCCCGCGTGCGGGGCGTGAACAGCGTTGGACTGCGTCGGAACCAAGTTCCCGAAGCGAGCATACGCGCTCTACGTTCAGTACAGCGCACGCTGTATTCTGGCGGTGAACCCCTGCGGGTTGCGGCCGAGCGCTTGCTGTCAGAAGCAAGCGACGACTTCGTGCGCCAGCTGCTGACTGCGATACTCAGCGAGGCGTAAACGTTGCCGTGCGGTACTAGTCTAGGCCTTGGCGCGGTGGAAGGGGCCGCTGACTTCGAAGGTGTACCCGTCGTCGTTGTTGTCGAGCGCGCCGCGCTGTGAGCTGAAATAGAGCCGGGTGCCACCGGGGTCGAACGCTAGCCCCGTGATTTCAGACTCAGGATGCCCAACAACTTGGAGCAACGCCTTCACGCTGCCATCGGGGAGAATCGCGCAGACTTCCATGTCGCCGCCGTCCTCCGCCACGAGCACGTCCCCTGACGCGGAGACGATCACGTTGTCGACGCCCGTCAGGATTGGCGTCTGGTGGGTCGCGGCGTCGTAGAGCACCTTGATGCTCTCGTTCTTGACGTCGTAGGCCCAGATGCGGTCGTCACCCTTGGTTGAGAAGTAGATGACGCCGTTGTGGTGCCAGATCCCTTCGCCGCCCTTGAAGATGGTGCTGTCCGCTACCTGGGAGCGCGTCGGTGTCGCTCCGCTGAAGGCGGGATCCGCGACGTCGTGCCACGTCACCTGGTTCTGGGCGTCCACCTTGGCGACCTGAAGCTTGCCAGCGCTCAAGTCCGCGCGCCCGCTGCTGGTCAGGCTGTCTGGGACGTAGCGGTACAGACACCCGTCCGGCTCGTCCTCGGTGAGATAGAGGTGCTGATTTACCGGTTCGACGGCAACGGCTTCGTGCTTGAAGATGCCGAGCGCGGGGCGCGGCTCCGCGAGCTTATCTCCGCGCGGATAACACTCGTAGACCTTGCCCTTGGCGAACTCCTCGCAGGACAGCCAGGTGCCCCACGGCGTCTGACCGCCAGCGCAGTTGCCCATCGAGCCGTCGAGGATGCGGTAGCAGTCGACCACCGTGCCGCTCTGGTCGAAGCGCAGTGCGCCCACGCCGGCTCCGAACGGAACCTCGGAGTTGGAGACATAGATCCAGCCGCCGTCTTCGAGCAAGAAGGTCGCGCCGCCGTCCGGGGCTGGGTGCCACTTGGTGGTCGAGGTCGCCACGGGGGCCTGCTGGCTCCGAGCGACGATCCGCGAGGAAAAGCCTGCCGGCAGCCGAACGCCATTCGCGTCAGCGTCTCCCAGCGGACCGATGTCAGCGATCAGCGACTCGAGCTCTGGCCCTTGAGGGAACCCACCGGTGCCACCACCGCCGCCAGAGCCTCCAGCACCTGCAGCACCTCCGGCGGAAGCACCGCCACTACCGGCCTGTCCCCCGCTGCCGGATTGGCCTCCGCTACCACTGGCGCTATCCGATTCACTGCAAGCCACCAGGCCCGCGAAGCTCGCGAGCCCTTGAGCAACGAAATAACGGCGGGAGAGCTTCTTCATCAGAAATCGCAGACGCCGATCTGGGCGCCGGCCACGTTGATTGGGTTTTGGCTCCCGTCGACCAGCCCGTAGCAAGTCTCACCGCCGCTGCAGGAGCCTCCCACGTTGTTGCACGCCTTCAGGCACTCCGTTCCGATGCAAGTGTTGCCCGCGGCGCACTCGACGCCCGTCGGACAGCTGCCATGATGCCCTGCGGAACCAGCTGTGGTGCACACGCTCGAGTTGTCTTGGGTCGGCACGCAGTTGAGGCCCGCTCCGCAGCCCTGATACGGCGAGCTGGAGGACTGAGGGAGCGCGGGGTTGCAAGTGCGCGAACAGGTCTTGAAGCCAGGGATGATGGTGAAGGTGCCGGCGTTGTCGTACCCGACTTCTCCACAAACGTCGAAGTTGCCGCTGCAGTCTGCGTTGCTGTCGCAGTATTGCTGACAGGCGCCACCCACGCAGTCGTAGCCAGCCTGGCAATCGGCGGCTGCGGTGCATGCATTGTAGGGGGGGGTGCTGCCGACGGAGTAGCAAGCAGTCGTGCCGGTGGTTGCGCGGATCTGGCACATCTGGCCAGCTGAGCACCCGCACTGAGAGCCGGTCTGCGTCCACGTGTCACAGGTACCGAGCCCGGATGGAGACGTACAGGTGCCGCCGCTACCCGAGCTGCCGCCGCTACCTGAGCTGCCGCTCGAACCCGCGCTCCCCGCGGAACCAGAACTGCCGCCGGAGCCGGAAGTGCCTGCCGAGCCCGAGCTGCCACCGGCGCCACCGGCCGCGGTCCCGCCATTCCCCGCGGAACCACCAGAGCCGGAGGTGCCGCCGTTCGCGGTGTTGCCCGTTCCGCCCTGATCTGTTCCGCCCTGAGTTGTTCCGCCCTGATCGGTGCCACCTTGAGTGTTTCCGCCGACCGCGCCGCTACCCCCTTGCCCAACGTTGCCGGTACCGCCGACGCCTACTGTCGGGTCATCCGCGGTGGCGCAGGCGTTGAGGATCAGGGCGGAAGGGATAAGCAGGAGAGTCCAAGATCGCATGGTTCACTTACTTTCAAACAGGTCGTCAAACACGCGATCGAACTCCTCATCGTCGTTCACCGCACGAGCAGCCGTAGCACGAGCAGGCTGCTGAGGCCGCAAGGCATCGATGCGCTCTTTAACGTCGCGGTAGCCCGGATCGCGTCGCGCAATCTTCTCGAAGTAGTAGACGGCTTCCGCCGCGCTCCCCTTCATTTCGTAGACATTTCCCAAGTCGTAATACAGGCTCATCTCCTGCTCGACGGTCTTGTTCTGAGCGGCAAGGCCCCGAACATAGGCTTCGGCCGCGTGGTCAAGATCGCCTTGCTCCAGGTGGATCATGCCGATCATCGCGTAGCACATGCATTCCCTCACGGAATCTCGTGAGGCTAACTCGAATTCACCGATCGCGTCGGCGAGCAGGCCCATCTCTTTGTACGCGACGCCGAGGTCGTAGTGAGTCGCGCTGTCCTGATCACTCACCTGGGCGCGCACGCCTTCTTTGAACTTTGCGAAGACCTGATCGACGTCGACGTCGTCGTTGTGGGTGAACGCGCGGCTCGCTGCTGGGGCTGCTTCTTCGAGCTCATCGAGCGCACCGAGGCTAGCCGCGATATCGAAGGCGTTGTCTTCGGGCGACTCCGACAGCGGTGCGCGCTCTCGGGCACCGCTCTCCGTGTCGGTTTGCGCCTCGATTGACAGCTCTATCTCGCGCAGTCGCTCGAGCAGCAGCGGGTGTCCAGGTACACGCCGCAGCTGGTCCTCGACGATCGCCTTTGCGTCTTCCCACAGTCCACGTGCGGCGAAGAACTCGGCCTCATCGAGCACCTCTTCGATGAGTTCGCTCTGGCCCGAGTCGGCAGCAACACTCATCGGCGCAGCCTGCACTTCGGGGGGAGATGCGGTCTCGAGATCGTCGTCGTCGAGCTCTTCGAAGTCGTCGAGATCGACGGCGCTCGACGGCGGCGCCTCCACCTGGGCCAAGAACTGCGCATCCAGGTCGACCACGGTCGCGCCAGCGTCGAACTGCTGAGCGTCCCGATGGGTGTAGTCCACGGGAGCAAAGTCGCCGCTCGAGGCGTAGTCGGAGCTGGCGGGGGCGAGCCCAGCCATGAGGTCGTCGTCGTCTTCCTCGGCGGTCAGCGGGAAGCTGGGCAGCGGCGCGTCGTCGAACGGATCGTCCACCGCTTCGAAGCCAACCGGAGGTTGCAGCGGCCGTTCGTTGGCCAGGGCCTCGGACGCGCCCACCTCTTCTAGATCGTACGACGGCAGCGGTTCGTTCGGGTCGTACGGCTCTTGATACGCCGACGGGGCCGGTTGCTGAGCGGGATAGGCGCCGTCAGCCGTCTGCTCGTACTGGTACTCGGTCTGCTCGTAGTACTCCGCTTGCTCGTAGTACTCCTGCCCGGCAGCTTCCGCAGGGTACTGCTCCTGCGGCGAGTATTGATGCTGCGCGGAGTATTGCTGTTCAGCGTATTGCTGCTCGTAGCCTTGTTCGGGGTAGTGCCCCGTGGGTTGTTCATGCTCGCTGTAGCCCGCGTACTCTTGGGCGTAGCCGCCATAGGCTCCGAGGTCAGCCAGCATCTGGTTGGCGACGACGTGCTCCGGCTCCGCTTCGAGCACCGCGTAGAGCTGCGCCTCTGCGAGCTCCGGGCGCCCTTCGTCCTGATGAATCGCTGCGATCGTGACCATCTCGCCGATGCTCGAGTCGCGGTCGCCAGACTCCCAGAGGATGTCGCGCAGCTTCTCCCGGATCGGAATTCCGCGCGGATCAATTTCCAGGGCGATACGCAGGGTCTCGAGCGCCTTCGAGTAGAGGCGCAGCTTGCGGAAGCTCTCGGCGTCGACGAGCGACTTGCGTACGTGGCCGCGGGCGTCGACCGAGTCTGGATCGATGAGTTCTTCGGCGGCTTCCAGCGCGTCATCCACAACGACCACATCCGGCGCGCTGTACTGCGGCTGGCGACGGTCCTGCGGCTGGCGATGCGGCTGCTGATAGTGCTGCTGCGCTGGCGGTGCGCTGTACTCCGGGACGGACTCGATTTCGGCGTCCGCGACGCTCTCCACCGACTGTGGGCCGCCGGGCTGGGTCTCCGCAGCTGGCTGCCCAAGGCGCTGCAAGGCAGCCACGCCCTCGTCGTTGGGCGCCACGCTCATCAGGTGGTCCAACAACTCGCGGAACAACTGCGCGTTGTTTTGATCGCGCGCGATGCGCGCCATTTCCTTGTAGACCTCGATCGCCTTCGGGCCTTGCCCGATCAAGGTGAACGCCCTGGCTAGCAGAGATAGGATGTCGAGGTTACGCGGCTCCTTTTGGAACGCCGCCTGAAGCTTTGCGAGGGCCTGGAGACCATCTTGCTGGCCCCCCCGCTCGATGTACAGCTCGGCTGCCACTAGCGCGTACCTTGTTTCCGGGCGGAAGTGCAAGATGCGCTCGACGACCTTGAGCGCGTCGTCTCTCCGACGCAGCTCCAGCAGCAGCTGTGAAGCAGTCCAGAAGGACTCGATGGCCTCGTCCAGTGATTGTACGCGGCAGCACGCTTCGGCGAGACGCAAGTGAGGCAGCGGATTCGTTTGATCCAGGCTGACCATCTTGCGAAAGACCTCGATCGCGTCGCGATCGCGGCCCCCGCGCTGTAGCCGCGTGGCAACCTCGTCGTACGCCGCGAGCGCGTCGCTCGTGAGGCCGAGTTGGGTGTAGATCTCGGCCAGCTTTGGCACGATGTGGCCGTAGCGATCCGCGAGTTGCGGAACGTGCTTCTGCACCAGCTCGCGGATCTGCTTGTAGACGGCGATCGCCTTCAGCGCGAAGCCCTGTTGGGAGTAGTACTGCCCAACTCGGTCATACGTCGCGATGGCCTCGGCATACGCCTGCATGCGCGCCTGCAAGTCACCAATCTTGAGCAACGTGCGCGCGTCATTCGGATCGGCTTGAACGATCTTCTGATACTCCTCGATTGCCCGGTCGTACTTCTTCTTGTCGACGTACTTCTGGGCAGTCTGGAGAGTCTTCTCGCGGTCGAGGGCCACGGCCTCTGGGTTGCTCCTCGTCGCGCTCCGGGTTGGTGCGCGCGATCGTGTGTGCTGGTCCCGCGCCTGGTTGGCGCGAGTGGGGTGATTCCTGCGCTCCTGCAGGGGAATCTGGGAACGCTCGAAATGCTACGACCCCACGCCAGGCAGGGTCAAGCGAGCCTCTTGGTTTAGCACCTCTGAGTCAGCAGCGCGCGGTTCGAGTCAGCACCGCGGCGTTTGGGGCGTTGGGCGTGCTGTATTGGTTGTGCTGAGTTGTTCGGCCGTGGGCCGTGTCTTCATGAAGCGCAGCGCAGGACCGCGCGCCCTTTTCGCGACGCTGCCCTTTTCGCGACGCTGCTCGCGACGCTGCCGAGCGAAGGCGGGAGACCGGGCGCGCCCGGGCGCATGTGTCCTCGCGGGGAGAGCTTGCGCTTCAGAAGGGTTTCAACACAGCGAAAACCGCAGTCACGGCTGCCAGCACCAACACGCCCCAGCCCATGGCCGGCGCCGGGCCGGGGTCAGTGACCTTGCCCTGGGCCATGCGCTTGGCGCGCGCCCCGATCACGTGATGCAGCCCGATCACGACGAACCCGAACAGAAGCTTCGCGTGCATGAACTTCGTGGCCACGAAGTAATGCTGTGTGTTCATGACCAGCTGCGTCAGACCGGCCACGAATGCGAGAATGAAGCCGGGATTCGCGAGGCGTCGGTAGATGCTGTAGGCGAGCCGCCCCCGCTCCTTGGGGTCTGCTTCGGAGTCCCCGAGGATCAGCGCGGTGGCGCAAATTGAGCCGATCCACAAGAGGTCGCCAATCACGTGGGCGCTGATGAGAATCGACGGCAGTCCAGTCATGTGCGGACTATCCAACCCAAAGCTCAGAACAGCAATCGCCTCCGTCCCCGCCGCCCACTCTTTCCCCAACTCGGAGTTCGCCTGAACACTGCGTGGGTGTGCAGTAGCCAGGCTCGGTGGCGCACCCCTTGCGGCCTATCACAACCGGCAGCATGGTCTCGTAGTTGTGCCTCACGCGCCGCGGCATCCACGCGGCCAACACCCAACCGAGCGTCAGCTCGAGAGGACCGAGACTGAGAATGACCGAGAGCCAAACCTACCGCGCCCCGTTTGCACCGGGCGGCACTGCAGGCATCGACGCCGAGATCTGTCAGCGACTGCTCGCGGTCGCCCTGCAGCACGGCGGCGACTATGCGGACCTCTTCTTCGAGTACCGCGCCGGCGGTGCGATCTCCTTCGAGGAAGGCATCACCCGTAGCGCTTCGCGATCGGTGAGCCTCGGCATGGGGGTGCGCGTCCAGCGTGGTGACGCAACTGGCTACGCACACGTCGAAGACCTGACCTGGGAGGCAATGAAGCGTGCGGCGGAGACTGCAGCGCGCATCGCGACGGGGGGCAACGGTTCACACACGGTCGCGTTGGCTCGCCTCGACCTCCCGCATCGCTACGACCTCTCCTCCCCCCCGATCGATCAACCAGGCACGGAGAAGCGTGCGCTGTTGGAGCGCGCAAGCGCGGCTGCGCTCGGGTTCGACTCGCGGATCATCAAGGCTGAGGCGTCCTACGTCGAAGAGATTCGCGCGGTGCTGATCGCGAGCAGCGACGGTCGCATGGCTTATGACGTGCAGCCGCTCATGCGCTTCGGTGTGCGTGCGATCGCGGAATCCGAGGGCAAGCGCGAAGCTGGACGGAGCGGTGGCGGCGGGCGCATGAGCCTCGGCTACTTCGAGGCCCAGAGCCCAGAAAAACATGCGGAAATTGCAGCCAAGCAAGCGCTGACGATGCTCGATGCGCGCGCGGCACCGGCTGGGCAGATGGAAGTCGTGTTGGCGCCGGGAGACAGCGGCATCTTGCTCCACGAAGCCGTCGGACACGGGCTAGAAGCCGACTTCAACCGCAAGGGCACGAGCAACTACACGGGCCGTGTGGGCGAGGTCGTCGCTAGCGAGCTTTGCACCGTCGTGGACGATCCCACGTTCCTTGAAAGCCGCGGCTCCATCAACATCGATGATGAAGGCAACGCGCCGAAGAAGAACGTGCTGATCGAGAACGGTATCCTCAAGGGCTACATGCACGACCGCCTGAGCGCTCGGCACTTCAAGCTGGAGCCGAGCGGAAATGGCCGGCGCGAGAGCTTTGCCTGCGCCCCGATGCCGCGCATGACCAACACCGTGCTCACCGCCGGGCCGCATGATCCCGAAGAGATTGTGAAAAGTGTGAAACGTGGCGTCTTCGCCAAGACCTTTGGCGGCGGCCAGGTGGATATTTCGAACGGTGACTTCGTGTTCTCTCTTACGGAAAGTTACCTGATCGAGGACGGCAAACTAACTGCACCGCTCAAGGGCGTGAACCTTATTGGCAACGGTCCCGAAACGCACTCGGCCGGGTAAGCATGTGCTGGGTAACGACGTGGAGATCTCCGACGGGATCTGGACATGCGGTAAGGATGGCCAGAGCGTCCCGGTGGGGGTCAGTTTGTCCAACCATTAAGCTAGCGAAGATTACAGTTGGCGGAACGGACATCGGCTGAGGCCAAGGCTCAGCCCGGACCAAAACCTTCGTGGCCGTAGTCGGCCATGGTCCCGCTGTTGGAACGGGAGGACGGCGCGGCGGCAACCCTGCGTGGCTGGGTGCCAACGTCCGCACTCTCGATTTGTGGGACGACCCGGTCAATCTGATCGAGGACGACGACGACGAGAACAACGTGCGCCCCCGCGCTGGTCTTCGGGCGCTCGACCGACCCGTCTGGCCGTGGCTGCCCTGCGCCGTGAGAGGAGAGGCGACCTTCGACAGTGTAGGCGCCCTGATCGCTGTGACCGTCGGTCAGGTGGCGCGCATCGAGCCCTCGAGTGGTTTCGATGATTTCGTGTTGCATCCGTATGTTCCAGAGGAACTCTACGCGCGCATTCGTGCGCTCGAGTGGCGTCGCAGTGAGTTCGCGACCGAAGAGCGGCACAAGGTAGGCCCGATCGTGATCGACAAGGCCGGTCATGAAGTCAGCGTCCAGGGCCGACCCGTGCAGCTCACGGCCAAAGAGTTCGCGTTGCTCGCGTACATGTGCGAGCGGCGAGGCAAGGTGCTGAGTCGCGATCACCTGCTCGCGCGGGTCTGGGGCAATCGCTACGACGGCGGCCCGCGAACCGTGGATATCCACGTTCGGCGCCTGCGCGCGAAGCTCGGAGACGCGTTGCCTCTCGAGACGTTGCGCGGTTCGGGGTACAAGCTGCGTGCTCCAACCGGTGACGACCCAGATGATCTCGAAGAGGACCTCGAAGAATGAGACGCGCGGCCTGAGAGCCGAGCGCCAACAACGAACAGCGCCGCAGCCGGGTGAGAGCCTGCCTGCGGCGTTGGTCATTTCCGTGGGGTGCCCCGCGGGGATTGGCCCAGAGGTCGCGGTCTCCGCGGCGTTCAAGCGTTCGAAGTCCAAGCAGAGCGCGCCGTGCGTCTTGATCGCCGACCGAGGGACGCTGGAGCAGGCGTGCCGTTTGTTGGGGGTGAGGGAGAGCTGTCTCACCCCGCTGGACCCGTCTGCCGATCTCGCGGCGCTGGCCGCTCGCAAGTCGGGACAGCTGTGGTTCCACGATCCCGGAGTGAAAGTCGCTGCGAAGGATCGCAAGCCAGGTGCCCCCTCGAAGCAATCCGGCAAAGCGCAGCTCGCCTGGGTCGAGGCAGGCTACGCGCTGACGAAGCGCCTCGGCAGAGCCGCGCTCGTCACCGGGCCTGTCAGCAAGGCGGCTATCGCCGCCTCGGGCACCCCCGGCGCCGAGCGCTTCCTTGGCCACACGGAGTGGCTTCAGGCTCTGGATGACGCGCCATCCAGCGTCATGTGTTTCGCCGCCGACAAGCTCACCACGAGCCTCGTCACGACCCACGTGCGCGTGCAAGAAGTCTCAGCGCAAATCCGCGAGGAATCAGTTGCGGAGTCGATCCTGGCGCTGGCGGAGCTGGTACAGGCGCTGGGTAAGCCCGAGCCGACGCTCGCGGTGTGTTCGCTCAATCCACACGCTGGCGAGAGCGAGCTCCTGGGAGACGAGGAGCGCACCGCGATTTTGCCTGGCATCCAGCGCGCGAAGAAGCGCCTCGGTCGCCGCGTGAAGCTCGTCGGTCCGATCGGCGCCGAGACGGCGTACCGCAAGGCTCTCAAAGGCGACTATGCCGGCGTGGTCGCGATGTATCACGACCAAGCCACCATCCCGATGAAGCTCGTCGCGTTCGGCGATGCTGTGAACGTCACCGCAGGCTTGTCCATCGTGCGCACCAGCGTTGACCATGGCACCGGCTACGACATCGCCTGGAGAGGCATCGCCGACGCCGACGGCATGCGCGCGGCGCTGGACCTGGGCGCGGCGCTGGTCGAGCAGCGCCGCAAGGCGTAGTTGGTTTCCGTGCGGGATCGGTCTTCCGCAGAGACTCGGGTTAGCCGTGAGCGAGCTCTTGGGTGAGGATCTCGAGCAGCCCGTCTGGGTTGTCGGCGTGGACCCAGTGACCGGAGTTTGGCAGGTCGTGGAGCGTGACGCGGCACGCTCTGGGTAGCCCCAGCGCGTGGTCAGCGTCGGCCTGGCTGAAACGGTCGCGGTTCAGCGCGCGGAGCAGGTGGATGTCTGGCGTGCCTCGGCGCGCCTCGAGCCAGGGCCAGATATCCTCCTGGAAATAATCTTCGAGCAACTCACCGATGACATCGAGGTCGAACGCCCAATCATAGACGTCGCCTTCACGCTTCAGGTTGGTAGTCATCCAGCGCGCGATCCCGGTCGCGATGCCGCGGCTCTCGAGTGCTTGCAGCATCGCCTCGCGGCTTGCGAACGGAGTGGGCACTTCGCGTAACGTCTTGTAGACTTGCCCGACTTCACCGCCGCCCGCGTCGCGCTTGATGCCGGGTGTCGAGTCCAGCGCCCAGGCTTGACGCAGACCATGCGGAAACATCTGCGCGTACAACAGCGCGACCTTTCCGCCGAACGAGTGCCCGATCACGACGTCCGCTTGAAACCGCAGGTTCCGCAGTGCAGAGTCGATGTCTTCGACGCACGCTCGCACCGTGTGCGGGCCGCCGACGCTTCGAGCGTAGTTCGCGGAATCCCCATGACCCCGGAGATCGAACAGCACGACCCGCGTTCCTGGCAGCTGCTCGACCAGGCGCCTGCCCAAACCCCGCAGGTTGCCCCCCGATCCGAGGATGCCGTGGAGTAGGACGATGTTTCGCGAGGCGCTCTCGGGTCCTAGGCGTGTCGATGCGAGCTGCATGGCATGGGTACTAGTCGGGAAGGAAAGGCTCATCAACTTGCGGCGCGGTTCAAACTTTGGCCGCTCTCGACGTCACAAGTTGGCTGGACTATCGAATACCCAGTGTCGAGTGTCCAACCCGTTCCGGTCGCTGACGGGCCACTGCGTGCCTGGCTTGGCAGCCTGGAGCGTGCCGCCAAGCGAGCGGGGCAAAGCCCTGAAATGTGGTTGAACTGGGCGCTCATCTGGCTCGGCGCAGCCCTCGCTGCGCGCCGGGGACTCGTGCCCTCACCCCCTGATCCTGATCCCGGGCCCCTCGAGTGGCTAGAAGTGGCGCGTGCTGCTCCCGCGTTGCGCGGTGCCAGGCTGCTTGCCGGAGAGTGCGACGTGGGGGCCCTGGCGTCGGTTGATAAAAAATCTCTGAGGAAATGTAAGTCTGCGTTGAGCGGCTTGCTCGACAGCGACACGAGCGTGGAGCTGCTGGGGAAGCTGCACGAGCGTCTACTGGAGTGGGCTACGGCGGGGGACAAGCGCAGACGAAGCGGGAGCTTCTACACGCCGCCCGAGGTTTGCACTTTGATTGCGGAGAGGGTGCTCACCGCCGCGGCAGTGCCTGATGTCGAGTTGCCGCGGATCTGCGACCCTGCGGTAGGGGGAGGCGCGTTTCTCTTGGCGTGCCTGCGCCGGCTCGCGCCTGACCCGAGCGATTCCCGGCGCCGCCTGGCGGTGCTGGCTCGCCTGTGCGGAGTGGACCGGTCGGAGCGCGCGCTGGCGGTTGCGGAATTTTCGCTCTGGATGGAGCTTGGACAGAGTGAGCTGGCGGTAGCCAAGTTGCCGGTCGAGCTACGGCTCGCGGACTCCCTCGAGGTCGATCTAAATCCACAAGGAAATAAATTTGGTTGGTGTTGGGACGAGCTGGCGCCTGATGGATTCGACTTGGTGATTGGAAATCCACCCTGGGTGGCGTTTGCTGGACGTGCGGCCCAACCCCTCAGCCTCGGCTTGCGCAAGCGCTACATCAAGCACTTTCAGGCCTGGAAGGGTTACCCCACGCTGCATGGATTGTTCGTGGAGCTGGCGACGAAGCTGGCTCCGCGGGGCCGGGTGGCGCTCCTGTTGCCAAGCCCAGTAGCGGACCTGGATGGCTACCGTGCGGTGCGCGAGGTTGCGACGGCTCGTCACGGCCTGATGTTGCCGCTGCCCGAACTCGGCGGAGACGCGTTCCCCGGGGTGACGCAGCCGAGCTTCGGCCTGCTGCTGGACGCTGACCAGAACGCCGTGCCGCGCGCCGAGGCCTGGCGGCTCGTCGAACGTGACTCCCGCGCGAGCGCCGCGTGCGAGATCGAGCGGCCCGAGGTGCTGCGGCGCTTGGCGGACCTGCCGACGCTGCCTGCCGGTTGTTTTGGGGAGCGGGGTTTCCAGAGCGCCGGGGAAGTCAGCCGTCGCTTGTTTCACCGAGGAAATGAGCCCCGGGACGGTTTCGTGCTCGGTCTCATGGAAGGTCGGGATGTACAGGAGTTCCGTCAGGGACCAACCCGGCTGTTTCTCAAGCCGGACGCTGAAGTGCTGGCGCGCAGTCGCTCCAAGCTGAGGCCACCTGCCGACTATGCAGAGGTGGCCTTCGTCGTACGGCAGACAGCGTCACACCCCATCGCGGCGCTCCACGATGGTCGCTACTTCCGCAATACGTTGCTGGCCGGGTTCGCCGTCGATGGCCTTTCCGCCGAGCTCCTGGTGGGTTTGCTCAACTCCGCTCTGTATCGAGCCTTGCATGTGGGGCAGAACCGTGACGTCCGGCAAAAGGTATTTCCGCAGGTCAAAATTCGTCAGCTGCGGGCCCTGCCGATGCCTCCAGCCAGTCCGCTGCGACGACAAGAGATCGAGGCGCTGGTACGGCGCGCCTCCAGCGTCGACGGGCACGCGCTGGCTGAGCTGACGACTGCGCTGGACGCCAGCGTGTTCGAGCTGTTCGAACTCAGCGCACAGGAACGCGACGCCTTGCGTGCCTTCCTGCTCGAGGTCGCGCCGCGCGCCCTTGCGTCGCGCCGCCTAGTTCGAGAGTTCGCCGGGCAGGTCCCCGACGAAGGTGAGCAAGGTGGCGAGCACCGCCACCACACCGATCCCTAGTAGCACCATGGTTTGCCTCCTGAACCGAGACGGCCGAGTCCGTCTACGCGGAGCAGTCTTAGCCCGTCAGCGTCGGCCGCAAGCGCTGAACGCAGCTCGTGACGGAGCTCTGACGCGGTGCAGATACGATGCCCGAAGTAGGCGAATTCAAGGCGAATCTGGGGCGCTTCCACGCATGGGATCCCAGCCTTCGTCGAGGGGATTGACCCGCCGCGCCGCCTGTCCAAGTGATCCGTCTCTATGGCTCAGATCCCCGAGAATTTTCAGGACCTCCTAACGCAGAAGCAAGCCTTCGCGAACCTCGCTACCGTGATGAAGGACGGCACACCGCAGGTGACTCCGGTGTGGGTGGACTTCGACGGCACCCACGTGCTGATCAACACGGCAGCGGGCCGCCTGAAGGACAAGAACATGCAGGCGCGTGATCAGGTTGGCATCTCCATCAGCGACCCGGAGAATCCGTATCGCTACCTGGGTATCCAGGGGAAGATTGTCGGCCGTACGGAGGACGGTGCCGACGACCACATCGACAAGATGGCGATGCGCTACATGGGCAAAGAGAAGTACCCCTTCCGCGCGGAGGGAGAGGTTCGCGTGCTCTACAAGATCGAGCCGATCAAAGTCCACACCATGGGCTGAGCAAACGGGGGCTCGCGCTGGTACCCTGCGACCATGCGGCGCGGGCACACGTGGCTGGGGGCACTGGGCCCTCTCTTGTGCGGCTTGCTTGCGTGTAGTGAACAGCCGTCAGCAGGCGAGGGCCTCGCAGCGTCCGCGAGCACGCAAGCTCGCTTCGATCTCACGCGTCTCAGATCTCACGAGCGACAGCTGCGTGGGGGGCTCGAGCTTTCGGAGGTGCGGGGCGCGGACGTCGCGTCCGGAGCAGATCCGTACCGACTCCTGAGGCTGGAGTCGGGGGGCCTGGCGGGGCTCCTACGCGGCGGCGACCGAGTGGTCTTTTTTGATGCCGCGGGGAAAGAGAAGGCGCGCCTCCCGACGCCCCACGCTCCGACAGCGCTCGCCGAAGGAGCCGGCGAGGTGCGGGTGGCTTCGGAACTCAGCCGCGAGCTCTGGAGCTACGACCCCCGGGGAGCTGCGAGCACGAAGTACCGGCTGAGGACCCCTGCCGCGCTGCGCGGCTTGGTCTTTGCCGCGGGCAACTGGTACGCCTCGGACGAGCTCTCGGGCAGCATCGTTCGCCTCGACGCCGCGGGGGACGACATTCAACCGAGGCGGATAGCCGAGTGTCGGGGCGCCCAAGAGCTCCGGGCAACTCAGCACTGGCTTGGCGCCAACTGCTTGCTCGAGCATCGTCTCAAGCTCTTCCGGCTCCCAGCCCAGGCACCGCTCGGCAGCGGCGCCACGCCTCGAGTTCTGGCCATGCAGGGACCCTTCTGGACCTTCGAATTGTGGGAGTCGTCGCAGGCGCTGAACGTCGTCGCCAGCGGTGTTGAGGACGCGGCGCTGGATCGCACGATCGGTTCCTTCGGTAACATCGACTCGTTTCTCTACAGTTTCCGTGTGGATGAACGAACGGCGAAGCGAACATCCGCGGTGAATGTCAGCGAGAGCGGCGCCGTGCTGCCGAAAGCGCTCTGGCTCGGGCCAGTGCAGTCAGGTGCGCGCCCCGTGGCGCTGGCGGGATACGCGACGAGCGGAGTGCTCGAGGTGTCGTGGAGCGAGGCAGGCTTGAGTCAGCCGACCGCAACGCTGCAAGAGCTGCCTCCCGGAACCAGCGACCTGGAGCGAATCGGGGAGAGTTGGTTTGCGGCTAACTCGCTACTAGACGCTTGGGTGGCGCTGGACGAGGGTCGGTCGCCCAATTACCGCAGGGAACCTCCGCCCACGGGCCGGCGTAGCGCTAGCGTGCGCCTCGGGGAAGCCCTGTTCTTCACGACGCTGATGGCGCCGCACAACCAGAGCACCGGCAAGCTGAGTCGCTTTACCTGCGAGACGTGTCACTTCGAGGGCTATGGCGATGGTCGCGTTCATGCCACCGGGCGCGGCCAGATCACCGCGACCACGAAGCCGCTACTCGGTCTCGTGGGGAATCGGCCCTACTTCACCCGTGCGCTGGATCGCGATCTGGCTCAGATGGTGAACAACGAATTTCGTGTCGCAGGTGCGAATTCAGGTGCTTCGCCCGTCTTTGCTGTGCGAACGGCAGACTGGAGCTGGCTCGCTGAGCTTGGTGTCGGGGAGCCCGAACTCAGTGCCGAGGCGCTCAGGGAGGCCCTGCTCGACTTCCTCGTGCACTTCAACCATCGGCCCAATCCGGTCCTCGCCGAGCGGCCCACGGGAGCGGGGCTGACTGGCGAGGAGACCCGCGGCGCCGCGGTGTTTGCTGAACACTGCGGCGGCTGTCATTCCGCCCGGCTGGACGCGGCTGAGCCGAACAGCGAGATCCCAGCCTCGAAGTGGCCGAGCGCTCTGCTGGAGCAGCCAATCGTGTGGGCGAGCGCCGGCTATCGGGATACTGGGGTGGAACCGCGAGTACACCCAGAGGGAGCGCGTCCCTCATCGCTGCGCAGGCTGTACAAGAAGGCACCGTACTTCACCAACGGCCAGGCACCCGATGTTGCCAGCGTGCTCACTCAGTGCGGTTACAGCGGCGACCGCTTCCTGCACCTCGGGGTGCCAGCAGGGGGACGTAGATTGAGCGCATCCGAACGCTTGGCGCTGGAGCAGTTCTTGCGCCTGTTGTAGGTCATCCGGTCTGGGCGCAGCCCAGGTGTCGCCGTGCAGGATCCCCATTCGTCTCCTCCAGTTCATGCGCGCCGCCCGATTCGGCGCAGCCTCATTCTGGGCGCGCTGTGCATGCTCGTGGCGCTCGGGGCCGGTGTTGCGCTGACTGTCAAGACACGCGTCGAGCCAGCGCCCGTGGCGGAGCGCGACCCAGCAGCTGAGCAAGCGCTCCCGTGGTTGAAGCGGGTGGCGCAGAACTGTGAGCGCTACGATCGCGCAGAACAGGACAACGAGCGCGCTCAAGTGCTCAAGGACAACGCGAGGTTGGTCGCGTCGACTGTCGTGGCGTCGGCGCGAGGGCGCTTGGAGTCGAAGCGCGTCAGTTCGGACGGCAGCCAGGTACTGTTCACGCTCGCGGTCGGCAGCGCGAAGTTCAAGCCTAGCCTCCTGCACCCAATCCATGCGGATACCGAGATGTTCGAGCGCGTGCAGGAGGCCCAGATCGGGAGCTGCCTTCAGTTTTCGGTGCGGACACTCACGGCGGCGTCGATCCTCGAGCGCAGCAAGGTGTGCGACAAGGACTACTTCGCGGACTTCGCGGTCATCGAACCGTGTCACTGAGCGCAGGGACTTGCAGGCTGAGAGGTTGAACCAGCTGGCAGGTGAGCGTTGGGGATTGCGTTTTGGTGCTGACCGCGAGGAGTTTCGTCCGCCTCCGTGCGCGCAGCACGCTTGCCACACCCCGCTCCCCGGCGGAAACGTCTGCTGAGGTGGCCGAAATCGGCCGTGCCTCGAGCGACGTCTCGCTTTTTTTTTCGGAGGGGCTTGGAGTGTCGGTGACGACTATCGGGGGCGCTCTGCTGGTGTTGGGGGAGGGACCCCACACTGGCCGACGGGCCCCGCTCGGCGGATCCCGCGAAGATCGTGTGCTTCGCGCCATTCGAAGCGTTGGCACGTAGTCACCAGCCCACACCAATCGGGCCAACCTACTGGTCGGCTTGCGTACATCGCCCCACTTGGTGCGTCGCTGACGGGCGAAATCGGGTTTGATCTGGTGGGGGGTTCCCCATTACCTTCTGATTATCACGCGGGAACTCGATTCCGACCGAGATTATCCGGGCGGAAATGTTGCTAAATCGCGCCGCTGGGCGCTACCTGAATGTGACGCCTCCTACCGGTTGTGGCTCAAGCGGTTGAGGTGCGCGCTGAACACTGGCGATGGTGTCTAGCGTGGCGTTCCTGCGGTTCCAATACCCCACCAAGCACGCCCTCGCGGGCGGCACACCCCAAGCGGCTCTGGTCCTTTGCCAATGAACGAGGATTCGAAATGACCACTCGGAAGACTCGCACGCGCGTACGACTCGCTTCGTGCTTCACGATGCTCGTTGGCGCTGGCTTGCTGGCCAGCGCGACGGGCGGCTGCTCAAGTTCGTCAGACGAGGATCTCGCCGGCAGCGGCGCGTGTTTGAGCAACCGAGCCTTCTTCGCGCAAAAGGTCTGGGGACCGGTGATCTCCAAGACTTGCATCAACTGCCACTCGCCGGACGGTGTAGCGGTGGAGGAAGGCGCCGAGTTTCAGCTGCTTCCGCCTGGCTACCCCGGATTCCTCGACACCAACATGAAGGCAATCGCCGAGATGTCGAAGATCGAGAGCGAGGGCAAGTCAGTCGTGCTGAGAAAGCCCCTTGGCGAGCTGGACCACGGCGGCGGCGTCCAATTGGGGGCGGACAGCAAGGAGTACAAGGCGCTTTCAGAGTTGATTCAGCGTTTCCGTGAGGCAGAGAGTTGTCCCGAGACAGCAGCCACTGCGAGCTTCCCCGACGTCGAGCTGCTGGGAGAGCTCGGGACGTTCCGCAAAGCGTCACTCCAGCTCACCGGGCAGCTGCCGTCCGCTGATGAAATCGAAGAGTTGCGCGCGGGGGGACTCGACGTCTTGCCCGGAAAGCTGGACGCGCTCTTCGATGACCCGGCCTTCTACGACTGGCTCAAGCTGCAGTACAACGACCTGTTCCTCACGGATCGCTACCTTGGCTACAACGGTTACGCGCTGAACATCCTGAACGACAATCAGTTCCCCTATGCCAGCGATGCCTACGACACCTTCACCGACGAAGAGAAGGCCAAGGCGAACCGCGCTGTAGCGCGGGAGCCCCTGGAGCTCATCGCGTACATCGTGAAGAACGATCTCCCGTACTCGGAGATCCTCACAGCTGACTACACGATGATGAACCCGTACTCCGCGCCGATGTACAACGCGCAGGTCGAGTTCAACAACCCGGCAGACGACACTGAGTTCAAGCCGGGGCATATCCAAGCCCAGCTAGACACGGGGATGGCAGCTTGGCCCACTGCAGGGCTCTTGACCTCGCCCATGTGGCTGAATCGCTTCCCGACCACACGTACGAACCGCAACCGCCATCGCGCCCGCATGGTGATGCAGTTCTTCTTGGCCACTGACATCCTGGCGGTGGTCAATCGTCCAATCAACGCGGACGAGACCGCGAAGTATCAGAACCCGACGCGCGACGATCCGACCTGCACCGGTTGTCACCGACAGATCGATCCAATCGCTGGTGCATTCCAGAAGTTCGACGAGAACGACCCCGAGAAGTACGTGCCGGATCAATCATGGCACGCTGAGATGTTTCCGCCTGGATTCGGAAACGAGGTCATGGAGACCAGTGACTTTGGCGCTGCTCCTGCCTGGCTTGCTCAGCGCCTGGTCAAGGATCGTCGCTTCCCGCTGTCTGCAGTGCACATCATGTTCAAGGCACTCACGGGGCACGAACCGCTGCCGTATCCGGCAGACTCCGAGGCGGCGAACTTCGCCGACCAGCTGAAGGCCTGGGAAGCTCAGGACGCCACGTTCCGCGCGATCGTCGACAAGTTCACGGAGAGCAACTTCAACCTCAAGACGGTCATTCGCGAGATCATCCTGAGCCCGTACTACCGAGCGACGGATGCAACCTCGGGTGAGGCCGCGCGTCAGACGCAGCTTTCCAACGTGGGTACCGCGCGCTTTGACTCTCCCGAGAGCTTGAGCGCCAAGATCACCGCAGTCACGGGCTTCCCCTGGACGCGAGGCTGGGACACCAACCAGTACCTCACGTCGGACTACAAGATCCTCTACGGCGGTATCGACTCCGACACAGTGACCCAACGACTGACCTCGCCGAACGGCGTGATGGCGAACGTCATCTGGCGTATGGCCAACGAGGTATCGTGTGCGTCGAGCGCGTTCGACTTCACGCTCGCTCCGCAGAAACGCTTCTTGTTCCCATACGTGGAGCCGACGCAGGCCCCCGAGACTGAGACAGGAGACGCGGTTCCCGACGCCGTCTCTGACATCAAGAAGAACATCCAGTACCTCCACGCCCATTTCCTGGGTGAGGACCTCGACCTCGATAACGTGGAGATCCAGCAGACCTACCAGCTCTTCTACGACACCTGGAAGGAAGGCATCACGAAGGTGCAGGGAGGGGAGTTGGACAAGGGCCTCGAGTGGCGCTGTCGGGCTCGCACCGATCGCTACACCGGCGAGGACCTGCCTGACGGAAAGAAGCTGGAACAGGACGAAAACTACGTGATCCGCGCCTGGCAGGCTGTGATCACCTACCTCTTGGCAGACTACGGGTTCCTGCACGACTGAAGGAGCGAGACGACCATGCAACGACGAAGCTTTCTCCAAGCAGCGGCAGCGGCGGGACTCGCACTGACCGCACCATCCATCGTCTCACGCGCTTCCGCGGGGGAACCATTTGCGGGGCCGTTCTGGATCCTCTGCCATGCTGGGGGCGGCTGGGATCCGACGCTGATGTTCGACCCGGTCATCAGCCCCGAGCACACTAAATCGTATACTCAGCTGGGCAAGGTGGGGAACATCAGCTTCGCCCCGACGACGCTCGACCTAGCTGCTTTCGAGTGGGACAACGCCGAGAACCTCAACTGGATCCTCTCCAACGAGGCGTTCCTCACGAAGTACGGCAGCAAGCTCACGGTGTTCAACGGGGTCGACACCAAGACCAACAACCATGACAGCGGCACGCGCAGCATCTGGAGTGGGAAGACTCAGGAGGGCTACCCATCGTTCGGCGCTTTGCTCGCGGCAAACAAGTCGCCGGGTGCGCCGATGGCGTTCCTCAGCAGCGGTGGCTACGACGCGACTGAAGGCTTGATTGGTCTGACACGCGTGTCCAGCGTGGACGCGCTCACGCGCATTGCTCGACCCAATCAGGTCGATGTCAACGATCCAGAGTCGTCGCTGTATCACACACCGGAGACCTGGGGTCGCATCGCGCAGTTCCAAGCCGACCGAGCCGCGCGCTTGCGAGGCTCTGCCAAGCTGCTGCGCAAGCAGCAAGCCATCTCGGCACTCGAGCTCGCCCGTGCGGGCGATGGCGAGCTGTCGAAGCTGCAGTTACCCGACGCCTTGGTCGACATTCCCTCGAACGACCTGAACGATCTCGAGCGTTTCATGCAGCAAGGCCAGCTCGCGATCCACGCGTTCAAGAGTGGTCTGGGGGTGAGTGCTTCGCTCGGCCTTGGCGGCTTCGACACTCATGCCAACAACGATCGGGATCAACGACGCCAACAGGCGAAGTTGCTCGGCGGTATCGACTACCTCGTCAGCTACGCTGCCCAACAAGGGCTAGGGGACAAGATCGTGATCTTGGTTGGCTCTGACTTCGGTCGCAGCCCTTACAACGAGCGAGACGGCAAGGACCACCACCCGATCTCCAGCTTCTTCTGCATGGGACCCGGTATCCCCGGCGATCGTCTGATCGGTGCCACGACCGCCGAGCGGCTGCCGATGGCGATCGATCCCAGCTCACTGGCCACCGTGTCGAGCGGAGGCACGGTCGTGACACCGGCGCACATTCAGCGTGCGCTTCGTCGGCTCGCTGGCGTTGCGGAGTCGGACATCTCCGCGCAGTTCCCCCTCGAGGGGAGCGACCTGCCACTGTTCGGTTAGCGCTGCTTCAGCGACACAAAGCAGCAACGCCTGGGTCTCTGACCCAGGCGTTTCGCTTTGCTTCGAGTCACTTCGAGTGACTACCTCTGTTTTGTGGAGCCGAGGGGGATCGAACCCCTGACCTCAAGACTGCCAGTCTAGCGCTCTCCCAGCTGAGCTACGGCCCCGAAAGGGACGCGGACTCTGACACGCATCATCTGGCTTGGCGAGTCCTTTTCGTGCGCCGACTCGCTGTTTCTTGAGCCCGGGCTGCACGAGCAAGAAGTCGCATTTCCCAAGCGACGATTTCCGGAAGCTGTGACCTTCAGTGACCGTGACTTCAGTGACCGTGGCCATCGCCGGGGCCGTGACCCATCCCCCGACCGCTGCCGTCGCCGCGTCCGCGGCCTTGACCGCTTCCAGGAACAGGCGCGCCGCCGGGTGCACCTGGTGGCCCACCAGGTGCGCCGCGTAACCGCAGCTGGTCGATCAACTTTTGAGCGGCCGCGCGAGCCTGTTGCGGATCGACCTGTTGTCCGGGATTCGCGCCAGGATTGGGCGGGGCGGGCGGCTGCGCGACCTGCGCCGTGGCGGGAGGCGGCGCGTCGTCTGAGGGCGCCACTGCCGTGTCGGGCTTCACCAGGTTCTTCGGGCCGTCGTCGGTCGCGATAATGTAGATGCCCGCACCTAGAAACAGCGCGCAACCGAGCAGTGACAACCAACCCGGCGTGCGAGGCTCGTCCTTGTCGAGCTCGTCTGCGTGCTCTTCGTCGTGATCCGCGTGTTCGTGGCCGTCGTGGTCGGCGTGAGATTCAGCTGACATCTTTTCTCCGCTCGTCTGGGCGCCGACGAGACAAAGGTTCTCTATTGGGGCCCGCCCGTCGGGTCAAGCGTGCTCGATGGTGCAGGATCGCCTCTACATGTTTCCCGCCTCGCCTTTCAATACGTCTCCCTCGAGCTGTAGGATACGCCGGTGACGTCGCTCTCGATCGGTGTTGTCGCCGCGGATGATCGTTCGGTGGACGCCCTGCGGGAGTTCGGACACGCGCTTGGGAGCAGCACGGGACTAACCATCCGGACGGTCGTGATTGCTGACAACGACGCGCTGGTTCAGCAGCTGGCAGACGCTGAGATCGATGTGGCCTGGGCGCCACCCCTGGTCGCCCTGGAGCTCCAGCAGCGCCGCCTTGCCGAGCCCTGGTTGGTGGTGCAGCGTGGGTTCAGTGCCGGCTACCACTCGGCGGTGTTCGTCCGCTCGGACTCCGAGCTGCGGAGCGTGGACGAGCTGAGCGGGAAACGGGTTGGTTGGGTCAACCGTGACTCCGCCTCTGGTTATGTTGCGCCGCGCTGGAGGTTGCGGGGGCTAGGCTTTGACCCGGACAAGCTGTTTGGCGAGGAGCGCTTCCTCGGGGACCATTTGAGCGTCGCCAGAGCGGTCCTCGATAGGACGGTGGACGTGGGCGCCACCCACATCGCCGTGGACCCAAACACCGGTCAGCTGCGCTCGGCGCCGTGGATGGAAGTCGGCGCAGATGCCAGAGACATCCGAGTGATCGTGCTGATTGGGCCTATCCCAGGAGACGTGATTGTTGGGGCGAGCCGACTGCCCACCGCGACGCGCCAACGCTTTTCCGCCGCGCTCCTCGCGCTCCCGTCCTCAGCGCGACCCTATGCCGAGGCGATCTTTCAGGCGCACCGATTTGACCCGGCGCCGCGGAACCACTTGGAGCTGCTCAAGGGCCTCGCCCGCGATGGCAAACGCTGAGCCCTGCAGTTCTTGACCCTGCGCCGCTAGGAACCCTAACCTGCCTCAGGGCGCGGAGCCCGGTCACCACATGGCACAGCAGCAACAGCGCTATCGCGTCGTCCAACGCATCGCGGCGGGCGGAATGGCCGAGGTGTTCCGCGCCGAGAGCGCGGGCCTCGAAGGCTTCAAAAAGAAGGTCGCGATCAAGCGCGTCCTGCCTCACCTCTCGGAGAAGAAGCAGTTCATCGGGATGTTCCTGGATGAAGCGCGCCTAAGCGCTCATCTGTCCCATTCGAACTGTGTTCAGGTCTTCGATATCGGTGTCGGCGACAACACCTACTTCATCGTCATGGAGTTCGTGGATGGCGCCGACCTGAAGGCGACCATCGAATACACGCGGAAACACTACCGCACTTTCCCTGTGGAAGAGGCAGTGTCCATCTGCGTGAAGATCTGCGAGGGTCTCTCCTACGCCCACGAACTCAAAGACGACAACGGTGAGCCTCTCACGATCGTTCACCGCGACATGTCGCCGCCCAACGTCCTGATCACCCGCTATGGCGAGGTGAAGATCGTGGACTTTGGTCTCGCGAAGGCGAACAGTCAGCTGGAGCACAGCGAGCCCGGCATCATCAAGGGTAAGTTCAGCTACCTCTCCCCCGAGGCTGCTCTCGGCCACGCGGTGGACGCGCGAACTGATATCTTCGCCGTCGGCATCATCCTTTGGGAGATGCTGGCCGGTCGACGATTGTTCCTTGGGGAAACGGATCTCGAGACGGTTCGGCAGGTTCAAGCCGCGAAGATCCCCAGTATCCGTGAGTTGAACCCCAACGTGTCGCCAGAGCTCGAGCAGGTCCTGATGGCGTCGTTGGCGCGGGACCCCGCGGTTCGGTACCAGACGGCAAGGGACCTGGGGCGCGACCTCAACGAGATCCTGTTTCGCTCGGATCGCGCGGTTTCTGCTTTCGACATCGCTACGTTGGTCCAGCAAGTCATCGACGCGCGGGACCAAGAGAAGCAAGCGCGTCCGAAGGACAAGGCATCCATCATCGGCGAGCTGATCGACGACGCACTGTTCGAGTTCACCTCGCTAGAGGAGGGGACCGAGGGCGACCGCAGCACTGCGGGTGATCTCGGTGCCGCTCCCCTGAATCTTGGTTCCTTCGAAAACGTCGGCGACTGGGCTTCGGATCTCGAGGACATCGCGGGCAGCCTGCCGCCCACCTCGTTTCAAGAGGGCAACCTGGCGGCGCTCGAAGACGAGTCCACGGCGCCCCCTGTGGCACGACCATCCAACCCGGGAGCGCCTGCCAAGGCGGCTGCGCCACCACCACCAAGACCTCAAGCGCCCGCGCCAGTGGCGCCGGCGCCAACTTCTGGACCCGTTTCAGCGCAGCAACCTCCCCCAAAAGGTAAAGGGGGCCTGATCGCATTCATCCTGGTGGTGCTCGTCGCCGCAGGAGCTGCGGGGGCCTACTTCAGCGGCAAACTGCCGATCTGAGCCCCCTACCTCACGGAAACAACTGATCGGTTTCTGGCCACGGCTCGCCTGGGGGTGAGGTGCCCTGCTCGGTAGCGTGAGTCCCTAGCGCCCGACTGAGTCCCCACAAAGCACGACGCCCCCGACTCTCGTCGGGGGCGCTGGCGTATCAGGCTGATAGACTTGGCTCAGTCTTCGTCGCCGTCGTCGCCTTCTTCGTCTTCGTCTTCGTCGTCGTCGTCATCTTCATCGTCGTCGTCGTATTCGTCGTCGGGTTCGTGAAGCTCGTCGTTATCGGGTGCCGAGTTGCTGGTCTTCGAGCGCTCCTCACGCTCACCGGCTTTCTCACGTGCTGCTCGCTCGGCCTGTACGCGCTGCATGACCGCGGGCTTGGGCGCAGCGATCAGCACCATGCTGCGTCCTTCCATGGTCGGCATTTGCTCGATGACGGTGAGATCCTCGAGGCCCTTCAGGAGCCAGTCGAGCTGCATCTTGGCGCGCTCGGGGTGGGTGATCTCGCGGCCGCGGAAGCGCACCGTGAACTTCACCTTGTTGCCCGTCTCGATGAACTTGCGCGCGTGGCGCAGCTTCACGTTGAGGTCGTGGTCGTCCGTCTTGGGACGCAGCTTGATCTCTTTGACCTCGACGACCGTCTGGCGTCGCTTGGCCTCGCTCGCTTTCTTCTTCTCCTCGTACTTGTACTTGCCGAAGTCGAGGATCTTGCAGACGGGCGGTTGGCTCTTCGGATTGACCTCGACCAGGTCGAGGCCCTCCTCACGGGCACGGCGTAGCGCGTCCTGAGTGCTCATGACTCCGAGCATCGACCCATCGGCAGCTACGACGCGCACTTCGGGCACCCGGATCCGGTGATTGATGCGGATCTGTGGTCCTCGGGGCTCACCCCGCTGAAAGCGTCGTCTCATTGCCATGGGTCGGTTCTTCTCTCTCGGTTCATAGGTTCCTGGGTTCTCTAGTCGTTCGCGATCAGGCGCGAGGCCAAGCTGCCTCTGCGACTGCGCGCTCGATGAATTGATCGATGGGGAGCGAGCCAAGCTCGCCCTCGTCGCGAGAACGCACAGACAAGCTGTTGTTCTCGACCTCTTGCTCGCCGATCACGGCGAAGTAGGGCAGCCGCTGATTGCGCGCGTTGCGGATCTTCGCGCCGAGCTTGTCGGAGCCTGCGTCCACGATGACTCGCAGCCCGTGGCTCCTGAGTCGCTCGCCGGTCTGCTGGGCGAACTCCGCCTGCTTTTCACTCACCGTAAGCAAGCTGATCTGCTCGGGTGCCAGCCACATCGGGAACTTGCCGGCGCAATGCTCGATGTAGACACCAAAGAAGCGCTCGACCGAGCCAAGGATTGCTCGGTGCAGCATGACGGGGCGCTTCGTTTGGCCGTCGTTGTCGACGTATTCGAGATCAAACCGCTCAGGCAGCGCGTAGTCGACCTGCATGGTGCCGAGCTGCCAATCGCGGCCGAGCGCGTCCGTGATGTGGAACTCGAGCTTCGGCCCGTAGAAGGCGCCTTCGCCCGGCAGCACCTCGTAGGGCACGCCGGTTTCCTTGAGCACGTCCTCGAGCACCTTCTCGGCGGCGTCCCACATGGCGTCGGTGCCGACGCGCTTCTCGGGGCGCAGCGCGAGCTTCACCTGGACGTTTTCGAAACGGAACGCGGAGTAGACCTCGAACAGCAGCTTGTTGAAGCTCTCGAAATCCCGTGCGCATCTGCTCCGGCGTGCAGAAGATATGCGCGTCGTCCTGGCAGAAGGTGCGAACGCGCCCGCGTAATGAGCCGCCACGCTCGTAGCGGTGGAGCCGCCCAAAGTCTGCGATGCGCCAAGGCAGCTCGCGGTAGCTGCGCTTGCGCTGCCCGAAAATCAGGCAGTGGCTGGGGCAGTTCATGGGCTTCTGCGCGAGGCTCTCGAGCGCGGGGTGCGCTTCGGAGTCGTGAGCGTGATCGTGGGCGATTTGGTCGATCGCTTCCGCGGTCACGGGCAGATACATGTTCTCGCGGTAGTTCTGCAGGTGGCCGCTGGTCTCGAAGAGCCGCTTATCGAAGATTTGCGGCGTGATGACCTCCTGGTAGCCGTAGTCCACGTACAGGTTGCGGATGTACTCCACCAATCGGCGATACACCGCAGCTCCGCGCGGCAAGAAGAACGGCATCGCCGGCGCGTACTCGTGGAACCAGAACAGCTCGAGCTCTTTGCCAAGCTTGCGGTGGTCGCGCTTCTTCGCCTCTTCTTGCTGTGTGAGGTAGGCGTCGAGTTCTTCCTGAGTCGGGAACGCGGTGCCGTAGATGCGCTGAAGCATCGGGCGCTTCTCGTCGCCGCGCCAGTACGCGCCCGCAACACTGGTCAGCTTCACCACGCCGAGGTCCGCAGTCGATGGGACGTGAGGGCCTGCACACAGGTCCACCCAGGTGCCTTCGGGGCGCCCTGGGCTACCGTGGCGATACAGCGAGATCTCTGCGTCCTGAGGCAAACCCTCGATCAGCTCCCGCTTGTACTTTTCGCCCATGCCGTCGAAGAGCTCGAGCGCTTCCGCGCGGCTCACGATCTCGCGGGTGAAGGGGCGCTTCGACTTGATGATCTTGCGCATCTCCTTCTCGATGCGCTGCAGATCCTTGTCGGTGAACGGGCCGTCCGGACGATCGAAGTCGTAGTAGAAGCCCGAGTCGATCGCGGGGCCGATGGTCACCTGGGTGCCGGGAAACAACCGCTGCACCGCGTCTGCCATCACGTGCGCGGTCGAGTGACGGATCAGCTCCAGCGCCTCTTTGCTGCCCTTTCGGACTGGCTTGAGCTGATCTGCGCTCACCGCGAGGGGCGTGTGCAAATCGATCAGCTTGCCGTTCAGCTGCACGGCGAGCACATCAGCATCGAGTTGCCCCGAGGCTTCCAGTAGCTCGCGCGCTGTAGCCCGCGCGCCGTTCGTCATGAGTACATCGGTCCCGACAGCGTCAACGATAGGACTCCCAGGTTCGCATCTGAACGCTGGGAGGAGAACGCTGGCATACCGGCCCAAAACCCGAGGGCAGTAGGCGCGGGCAGGATTGAACTGCCGACCCCTACAGTGTCAATGTAGTGCTCTACCACTGAGCTACGCGCCTGAAGATCGCTCGCAAGGAGCGCTGTTTCATTCATCTCGTCTCGGGTTCGGACCGGGCGCGATAAATGTCACTCGCTCGGGGGGGTGTCAAGGCACATTGATGCTCACGGCATACCGTTTGCGAGCGGTTCGATGTCGCCACGGCGCTGGGGTCTGACGGACCCTGGAACGGAGGTTCACCGCTCACTTGGAAGCGCTCCTCCCCCCATGCCCTGGCCGAGATGGTGCTGTCTCCCGGCCCGCATCTGGCGTGAGCCAGCCGTTCCTTGCGCACCCCCCGATTCCTCGGTATAGGCCCGACCCCCTGCAGGGAGGACCCTTTGGATTTCGCGGCGTTTGCATATCAAGGTCAACCGACACCTCCACCGCGCCCACCAGCGCCCGGTGAAGGCGCACCTGCGGCTCCCGCCGCGCCTGCGCCAGCTCCTGCAGAGGGTAAACCAACCACTCAACAAGAAGGCGCGCCTCCGGTCGAAGGCCCTCCACCTGCTGGGGGACTGCTGACGATGGCTCCGATGCTGTTGTTGATGGTGGGGCTCTTCGGCTTCATGTGGTGGACGAACCGCAGCCAGCAGAAGAAGCAGGCCGCGTTGATCGACGAGCTGAAGAAGGGTGATCGCGTGATCACTCAGAGCGGCTTGCTCGGAAAACTGGTGGAAAAGGCGGATCGTATCACCACCATCGAGATCGCCTCCGGCGTGAAGGTGAAGGTGCTGAGCTCCTCGATCCTCGGCAAAGACACCGGCGAAGCGAAGCCGGCTGAGGCGAAGTAGCAAACGAACGCATTTCACCGCGGAAGCGTCCGAACAGGTTTATTGGCGCCGCGAGGCGTCCGAACGATTTCTAGGTCGCGAAGAGCGACGGATTCTTGGTCCCAAGATGGGGCTTGAAGGCAGCGCCAGACGAAGCGGCTGCCAGTGAAGGTGATGAAGGTGCCCTAGTGGTCAACGAGGTGTTGCAATACGTGTTCGGCGGGTTCGCCGCGGTGCTCTTAGCCCTCGGCTATGTGCGGCGCGCGCACCGCGTCTCGCAGTGGTCCGGGGCGGTCGCCGCGGGAGCCGCCGCAGCGTCGGCTCATTACGACGCGTTCTGGCCCATGGTACTGCTCGCGTCGGTGGCGATTTGGTGCCTGTTCGTCGGCTTCGAGTTCGTCACGTTCAGCTGGCGCGCACGCTTTGGCTTGGTGTCAGGGGTCGCCGTGTTGGCGGCGCTGACGTTGCTGCCCAGCGTCGAGAGCATGAGCGAGGGCAAGGTCCACTGTCCGCAGTACTTGAAGGACCACATCGACTTCAAGCTGGTCGCGGGTCTCGACCTGCGTGGCGGGTTGCGACTCGTCTACACCGTCGACGTCAGCGAGGCGATCAAGGACAAGCGCGACGCCTACTACGAGGACATGCAGGCGGAGCTCGCTCGCGCCTTCGAGTTCCACAGTGGTGACGATCGCCCGACGGAAGATGCCTACAAGAAGCTGCGCGAGAAGGTGACGTTGGTCTCTCCTCGCGACTCGACGAACGCCATCGACATCGAGTTCAAGGACCCGAAGGACGAAGCGAAGTTCGACAAGCGCTTCCAGGACAAGTTCCGTGGGGAACTAGACTTCGCGCACCAGCAGGGCAGCGGCAAGGTCCACTACTTCATCCGTGAGTCCGCGGAGTCTGAGATCCGTCAGCGCGCGGTGGCCCAAGCCAAGGAAATCATCCTGCGCCGCGTCGACGAGCTCGGCCTGCGCGAAGCCGCCGTCTCGACCCGTGACGAGGACGTCATCGTCGAAGTCCCCGGCGAAGACGAGAAGAGCTTCCAGCAGATCCGCGACATCATCAGCCAGACAGCGCGCCTCGAGTTCAAGCTGAACGACGACGAGAGCACGTTCTTTGCGGACCTCGAGAAGGACCTCGCCAAGGGCGCGACGGGCAACATCCCGAAGGGCGTCAGCTTCGAGTCGGAGAACGTCAGCGTGGGTCAGGACGAGGACGGCGAGCCCCAGCTCAAGGCCTTCCGCTTCGCCGTCATCCGCAACGAGAAGGATGAGACTTCGGATCAGTCGCTACAGCGCTTTCGCGCTTGGGTGGACACGCTCAACGTGCCGCCAGGCCGCGAAATCGGCTTCGAGAAGCTGACCAAGACCGACCCGGATACGCTCAAGGACACAGACATTGGCTGGCGCACCTACGTGCTCAAGGCGCGCGCCGACATCACCGGTGACCTGATCCGCGATGCGGCGGCCCAGCCCGACCAGAGTCAGCAAGCGCTCGGCGGCTGGCACGTGGCGCTTACCTTCACCGACCGCGGTGGCAACATCTTCGAGAAGATCACCGGCGACAACATCAAGCGTCGCTTCAGCATCATCCTCGACGGCAAGGTGGAGAGCGCGCCGGTGATTCAGACGCGCATCCCCGGCGGCCACGCGACCATCACCATGGGGTCGGGTGATCCGCAGGTGCAGCTCGAGCGGTCACGCAACCTCGAGCTGGTGCTGCGCTCCGGTGCTCTTCCGGCGCCGATCTCGCTCTCCAACGAGCAGCGCATCGGACCCTCGCTGGGCCACGACTCGATTCGCTTGGCGCTTCAGGGCGCCATGGGCGGTGCCTCGCTGGTTATCGTCTTCATGCTGCTCTACTACCGCCGCGCTGGCTTGGTGGCGAACCTCGCCGTCGGCTTGAACCTGATGCTGCAGCTGGCCATCCTGGCGACCTTCGGCGCGTCGATGACGCTTCCGGGCATCGCTGGCCTCGCGCTGACCATCGGTATGAGCGTGGACTCGAACGTTCTGATCAACGAGCGTATCCGTGAGGAATTGCGGGAAGGCAAGAGCCCACGTGCCGCGGTCGACCTCGGCTTCGGCAAGGCACTCAGCGCCATCATCGACGGTCACATCACGACCCTGATCGGTGGCGTCATCCTGGCGCAGTACGGAACGGGGCCGATCAAGGGCTTCGCCGTCACGCTTATCGTCGGCACCATGGCCAACATCTTCACGGGTGTCGTGGTGTCCCGCGTCTTCTTCGACTTCTGGGTACACGGCCGCAACCGTGATGCTCAACTGGATATGGGCTGAGCGATGCAGCTATTCCTCTGTAGGCAAAGTCTACGACTTCATGCGCATGCGTCGGATCTTCGGTCCGATGAGCTTCCTGTTGGTGTTGCTGGCGTTCGGCAGCATTTTCTATCCCGGCCCGAAGCTGGGCACCGACTTCAAGGGCGGCACCGAGGTCGAGATCGCCTTCAGCCAGCCGGTCCAGGTCCCGCAGTTGCGCGACATCATCAAGGCGGGTGGCTTCTCGAGCCCAGACATCGTTCGGGTCGAAGAGGGCAGCGCGAAGAACCGCTTCATGATCCGCGTCCAGGAGGTGTCGTCCATCGACGAGGCCAAGCAGCGCGAGATTGAAACCGCCGTGTGCTTTGGTGAGGGCTTGCCTGGGGACCGCTGTCCCAAGGAGCGCACTGCGAGCGAAGTGAAGTTCAGCCCCGGTGGGGACAAGGTCAGCGTTCGCTATCGCGAGGCGCCAGACCTCGCGCGCATTCGTCAGCAGATGAGCAGCGTTGCCGGCGTCGCTGTGCGTGACGGCGAGAACGCGGTCACCATCCAGAACTCTCGCGAGCACCGCGTGGAGATCCAGTTGAAGAGCAAGGGCGACCAGCTGATGGACGTGCTGCGGGCCAAGCTCGGTAGCGATGTCGTTCCAGCGGAGCCGCTGCGCGTCGAGTGGATTGGTCCCAAGGCGGGTGCGCAGCTGCGCGACGCCGCGCTCAAGAGCATCCTGATCGCGCTGGTGTTCATCACGGCGTACATCGCCTTCCGCTTCGACCTGCGCTTCGCGCCCGGCGCCGTCATTGCGCTGATTCACGACGCGGTGCTGAGCGTGGGCGTGCTGGTGCTGGTGCAAAAGGAGCTGAGTCTATCGACCGTCGCCGCGGTGCTGACCATCGTCAGCTACTCAGTCAACGACACCGTGATTGTGTACGACCGCGTGCGTGAGAACCTGGGCCGCATGCGCGGCGCGAGCTTCATGAAGATCATCAACGTGAGCCTCAGTGAAATGCTGAGCCGCACGGTGCTGACCAGCTGCACGACGATCTTCAGCTTGCTGTTCTTCTTCGTGCGCGGAACCGGCACCTTGAAGGACTTCTCCTTCACGCTGATCGTCGGTCTGATCCTGGGTACCTACTCCTCGATTTACGTCGCGCTGCCCCTCACGGAGTACCTGGACCGCAAGCTGTTCAGCAAGGTCGTGAAGAAGAAGCCGAGCAAGCCGATCCGCAAGCAGGGCGAAGCGGTCATCTGATTCGCCTCCAATAGGAACCGCGCGGAATCAAGAGGCGTGGCACCGAAGGTGTCGCGCCTCTTTCGCGTCGTGCGGGCAAATCAGCCAGCGAGCGAGCCGAACCAGTCACAGTGCTTCGGCTCGCTGTTCTTGGGGGGAGGAGCGCCGTATCGCCGTCTCACGCACCCGTGGCGGCAAACCAGCGCGAAAAACCCCGACTCACAGCTCGTCCCCAGCTTGCAGGCAGCTTGTGAATAACAAGCAAGCACGTTGCCCCGAGGCAGCCTGGTAGAACCGGAGAAACTCACCCCAAACCCGGCCGAAGGTGCGTTGACATGCAGCACTTCGCAGTCGAAAAGCGGGGGATGGTAATGCAAGCCCCCGAGCTCAGCGCCTTGGCCCTGGCCTCGGAGCGCTGCCTCGAACCACGCAGTGGTGCAAGCGAGCAGATCCAGAAGCTCGCTGGAGCCCTCGGGATCAGCCGCACGTTGGCCGATGTGTTCGTGCGGCGGGAGATCCTGGACGCCGAGCGAGTTCGGCGCTTTTTGGCGCCCAGGCTCGCGGATCTGACGATCCCCGATCAGATGGCAGATCGCGGTGCGTTGGCTGAGCGCCTCGTGCGCGCCGTGCGGAACCGCGAGCGCATCGTGGTCTACGGCGACTACGACTGCGACGGCATCACCTCCGCGGCGATCCTCACGGATATACTGCGCAGCCTAGGGGGCCACGTCGTGCCCCACCTGGCCAGCCGTTTCGACGGCGGCTACGGCGTCTCGATGCCTGCAGTGCAGCGCATCCTGGCGTCGAAGCCCAGCGTCCTCGTGACCTGCGATTGTGGGTCTTCGGACCACGCGAGCCTGAAGGTGGTGAGCGAAGCCGGCGTCGACGTCTTGGTCATTGATCACCACTTGGTGCCTGACGCGCCGCTGCCGGCGAAGGCCTTCATCAACCCTCACCGGCCCGAGTGCGGCTTCCCCTACAAGGGCCTGGCTTCGTGCGGCCTCGCGTTGTCGATCGGCGCAGCGCTACGCACAGAGCTCGATCCGAAGCTAGATTTGCGGCGCTATCTCGACCTGGTCGCCATCGGCACCATCGCCGACGTGGCGCCGCTCGATGGGGACAATCGTCCGCTGGTGCGCGCTGGACTCGACATGCTTCGCCGCGCGGAAAGACCCGGGGTCAAGGCCTTGCTCGAGTACGCCAAGATCGACCTGAACGCGCCGATTAGTGGGGAGGACGTGGCGTTTCGCGTGGCGCCGCGCATCAACGCTCCCGGTCGTCTCGGTGCGCCCGACCCAGCATTCGACCTGCTCTTGGCGAAGAACCTCGACACGGCGCGTTCCCTCGCTGCTCGCGTCGAGCAAATCACGGACCAGCGCAAGGAGCTCCAGCGAGAGATGGAGCAAGCCAGCATCGAGCTCATCGAGGAGGCTGGCTGGGACAAGGAGCCGGCGATCGTGGTCGGGGAAGAGAGCTGGAACCACGGCATCGTGGGGATCGTCGCTGGGCGCCTCACGGATCGCTACAACGTGCCGGTCATCGTCGTTGGCTTCGAGGGGCAGCTTGGTCGCGGTTCGGTGCGTGGCCCGGCGGGTTCGCGACTCTACGATGCGCTGAGCAAGGCTAGCGCGCGTCTCGATCGCTTTGGTGGGCACCAAGCTGCGGCAGGCGTCACCCTGCAGCGCGAGAACCTGGAACAATTCCGTGAGGATTTTTTGGCGGCGTGCGCCGAGGGTACGGCGTCGCCGCGCGGCGAGGTGCGTCAGGACCCGGCGCAAGTCGTTCGCCTGGACCCGAGCGATGACCCGTTCCAGGTCGTCAGAGATTTCGAGCGTCTGGAGCCGTGCGGTGAGGCGAACCCAGCACCGAAGCTCAGGATCGAAGCCAAGCTAGTCAGCGCTCGCGAGGTGACTGGTGGCCACCTCAAGCTTGAACTTCAGCTGCCGAGCGGTCGTCGCATCGGAGCGTTCGGTGTGGAGCAGGGAGCACAGGCGACACAGCTCGGGGAGCAGGTCGTTGCCGTGGGGAGACTCAAGCGCGACACGTATCGTGGTGGAGAGGCCGTTGAATTGCGGCTAGACCAGGTCTGGGGCTAGCCCCTCGCTACATCACTGGCGCAGCCACAGGTCGCAGAGGCCAGCCGCTAGGCAGACCGCACTTCGTGCCCGAGTTCGATGTTCGGCCGTCCGAGCACCTCGAGCAGGCGCGCGCGGATTTGACCCTGGCGCTCTCCGCCAACAGCGGTGCCGTCCAGCTCACAGAAGTAGAAGCGATCGACGGCTCGTTTCCCCATGGTCTTGACGACCGAGCGGACGATGTTGAGCCGTTCGTGCGCCAGCGCAGCTGCCAGTGCCAGCAGCAGCCCAGGGCGATCTTGGGTCTCGACGTCGACGCCCATCAAGAGGCCCTCGGCCATCACCCACGAGATGCGTGTGTGCCCGACGTTGCCTGGTGCGCGCGTGACGCGTTCGAGGAGCGCGCCGGCTTCCAGGTGGCGCTCGACGACCACGTTCAGCACGCTCTTGATCTCCGCCAGCGACTCCGTAGCGTTCCAAGCTGTGTTCGCGCGCGCGTTGATGGCGCGCACCCAGACCAGGTCCACCGCCTCCACGCGTCCGTCGAGGCGCCTGCGCAGGTACGCCTCAGCGTCGCGTACATCCAGGTTCAGCGCCTCGAGCCCAATGCACACTCGCGCGAGCAGCCCGGGGCGATCGTCGGCGACCACGCACAGCGGAAAGCCGGTGGTGAGTCCAGCCGGCGAAAACGTCCCCACGTTGACCGCGCTGGTGCGCTCTGACGAGATCTTCGAGTGGTGCCAGATGGCGTTGGGGTGATGCCGCTGGCGGTATTCTCGCGGCATCGTGTTGGCGAAGCTCGCGACCTCTGCGTCTTGGCTCTTACGTGGGCTAGGCCCGCTGGGCTGAGTCGTCATCTTGGGCTTTCGTGCAGCAGGAGCGCTGAGGAGGGGGGGAGAGCTGCTACGCCGAGTGTGGGTGAGCGCTGGTTTCCTCC
>JAWKRD010000033.1:0-92873 GCA_041389805.1 Polyangiaceae bacterium
GCGGGCAAGCCTGGGACGTGCATCAACGCGGCGGTGTGGATCTGGGTCTGCATCAGGCTGCTGCCGTGCCAGCTCTCCCCGTGCTCCTTGAACTCCTCGCCGTGATCGCCGACCACGGTGACCAGCGTCTTTTCGCTGAGGCCCAGGGCGCTGAGCTCGTCGAGGATTTCGCCGATCACCGCATCCACCTCCCAGACTTCGCTCGCGTAGAGATCTTGCGGCGCCTCCCCGAAGTTTGGTGCGCGGCTCGAGCGCTGGTAGAGGTAGTGAGGCTCCATCAGGTGGACCCAGAGGAAGAACGGGCGGCTCTTCAGCTGGTCCAGCTGAGCCATGGCGAGCTTGGCTTGCGCGGCGCCGATGTGCCCCCGCATCGTCCCTCCGGAGTACGAGAGCTTGGTCGACGTGTCATACACGTCGAAGCCGCGCTCGAAGCCAGCGGACTCCGCCTTGGTGAACGCGCGGAATGAGTTGAGGATCGCGACGGTGCGGTAGCCCGCTCGCTGAAACATCTGCGGGATCCAGGGAGTGTCTGCTTCCAAGGCTCGCATGTGCTGACTCGCGCCCTGCGCGCGCCAGTGCATGCTCGTCGGAGCACGCGAAGAAAGAATTGCCGGCAACGACAGCCGCGTCCAGGGCGTCGTCGCGAAGTAGTTGTCGAACACGATGCTGCGTTCAGCGTAGGCATCGAGCCGCGGCGTCGTTTTATGCCGCGCGGCAATGCCCTGCATCTGGGTGAAACCAACTGCGTCGGCCCGCAACGTCTCAACCGTGATCAGGAGCACGTTGAGCTTCTCTGGCACCGACCCGGGTACGTCAGACCAAGCGGGCGCGGCGATGGTTTGAGCTTCGTCCGCGTCGCCACCGAAACAGTTGTTGTCGACACCGTCGCCGGGCACTTCGATGGCCCCGGGATGCACCTGAGAGTCGAAGCCCCTGCAGTCGCCTCCCCCCCACAGCGCCGAGTAACCGTCGCGGTCGAAATCCGTCGCGTTGCGCAGCGCCTTCAGCAAGATGGCCGAGGCGCCTCCGCTCTGAGCGACGCGCGCGCCGATTCCCCAGGGAATGAATGCGCCGCACAGAAAGAGCACTCCGGCGCTGCCCCAGGCGGCGCTCGCGAGCCAGCGGGGCCCGAAGCTAGTGCGTCGATAGAGCGCAAGGCGTACCCCGACAAGACCGCCCAGTGCGCCGATCAATGAGAAGCCGAGCCAGCGGTTGAGCTGACTGAAGCCGCTGCGGTTGTCGACGATCAGCCAGGTCGCTGCCGCGAGGCTCGTGAACACGCTGAGGCCGAATAACCCGAGCGCGACGCCTGCGCTTCGTTTGCGCAGCACGCTGACCGCAAACGCCGCGCGGTTGCCGAGCACTGCTCCGAGCGCGACATAACCCCCGCAGATGCACACGAGCAGCAGGGACGCTAGCTCGCGGTTGTGAAACGTCGCCCAGAAGCTCAGGTTCAGGCGATAGAGCCCAACCGCACCCAGCGCAACCAGCGGTAGCGCGGCGGTCGAGAGATCGAAGCCGTTCACCTCTGGATGCGCGAGCAGCGCTCGGCTTGGGTGTGGCTCGCTTGGAGCGCGCTGGGTCGGCGCTAGCTCGGAGACGCGGTCAGCGCCCGCGGCTCCGTCGACGTGGCTCGCCGTGCGGGTGCTTGGGTCGGTGTGATGTTTCCCCGCGGTTTTCCTCTCCCCCAACCAGGCCAGCAAGGTGCCGAGACAGAGCGCTAGCAGCAGACTCAGGCATAGCTCGTAGCCCAGGGCGGTGAAGAAGCTGAGCAGCTTTGCACCGGCGCGACTCTCGCTCTTCAGCGCGACCCCCAAGGCGTCCACCAAGGAGGCGCTGCTGACTGCTGCGATGGCCGCCCAGGTGCTGCGCTTCACTGACGGGACGATGGCACAAGCGGCGCGCGATGGGAAAGAGCAGAGCGCGACCGACGGGAAGGCGAATGGGAGGTGCTTCGCGAGCTCTCAGGCGTCGCTTCGGATGTGGGGGGTGAGTTCCTCCAGCATGCGATCGCAGAGCTCCAGCCCGTTTTGCGCGACCTCTCCCGGCCTGGCGCGCCGAGTGAGGCGCATGTCCGGCGTGAGCCGATAGCCGCTGGCCTTGTCTGCTACGAGGCGCCCGACGGCCGCTGGGTCCAGCGGAGTATCCTGAGCCAGGTGCAAGGTCACTGACTTGGCGCTGGCTTCGCACCCCAGCACGCGGAACGCCCGGAGCTCGCTCTTCAGGCGCATCAGCTCCACCATGGAGATCGCCTCTCGGGGAGCCGGACCGAAGCGATCCTCCATTTCCGCGCCGATTTGTTGAACCTCGCCGGCGTCCTGCGCGCTGGCGAGGCGCTTGTACAGCGAGAGCCGCACACCGACCTCAGCCACGTAGTCTTCGGGCAGCAGGGCGTCGACGTCGAAGCTGAGGTCTGGATCGATCTCGTGGCGCACCTCTTCGCCGCGCAGCTCCCGCGTGGCTTCCTCGAGCATCTGGCAGAACAGGTCGAAGCCGACGCTCGCGACGAAGCCGCTCTGTTCGCCGCCGAGCAGGTCGCCCGCGCCGCGCTGCTCCATGTCGAGGCTTGCCACGTGGAAACCAGAGCCCAGCTCGTGGTAGCGCTCGAGCGCCTCGATTCGGTTTCGCGCCTCATCGCTCATCTGATCGGCAGGAGGCACCAGCAAGTAGCAGTAGGCGCGCTCACTCGAGCGGCCGACGCGGCCGCGCAGCTGGTAGAGCTGGGAGAGGCCGAACATATCTGCGCGATCGATGATGATGGTGTTGGCGCGCGGGATGTCGAGGCCACTCTCGACGATCGCCGTTGCCACGAGGATATCGTATTGCCCATCGACGAAGCCGAGCATGGTCTTCTCCAGGGCGGTCTCGCTGAGCTGGCCATGGCCGACCGCGATGCGCGCCTCCGGCAGCAGCTCCGTCAGCTTGGCAGCGCGCTCGTAGATGCCTTCCACGCGATTGTAGACGTAGAAGACCTGTCCGCCGCGGGAGAGCTCGTTCGTGATCGCTTCGCGCACCAGCTTCTCGTCCCAGCGCGAGGTGATGGTGCGTACCGCGCGGCGATCCACGGGTGCCGTGGAAATGATCGACATGTCCCGCAAGCCGCCGATGGCTAGCTGCAAGGTCCGGGGGATCGGCGTCGCGCTGAGCGTGAGTACATCGACGCTCGACTTGAGCTGCTTGATCCGCTCCTTGTGGGTCACGCCGAAGCGCTGCTCCTCGTCGACGATCAAGAGTCCCAAGTTCTTGAAGTGAACGTCCTTGCTCAGCAGACGATGGGTGCCAACGACGATGTCTACGGAGCCTTCCTTGAGGCCCTTCAGCGTCTCCGTTTGCTGCTTCTTCGAGACGAAGCGCGAGAGCGATCTGACGCTCAGCGCGTAGTCTTCCAGGCGCGCGCGGAAGGTGTTGGCATGCTGCTGAGCGAGCACCGTGGTCGGACACAGGAGCGCGACCTGGCGACCATTCATTGCCGTGCGGAATGCTGCGCGGATGGCCACTTCGGTCTTGCCAAAGCCCACGTCGCCGCACACGAGTCGGTCCATCACTCGCTCTGACTCGAGGTCCTGGTTGACCTCTTGAATGGCCGCGGCTTGATCGCGCGTCTCCTCGTAGGGGAACGTCGCTTCGAAGGCCCGGTACTCGTCGTCGAGCGCGTCGACGGGCTGCTTTTGTGCGGCATTGCGCTCGGCGTAGAGCTTGAGGAGCTCGTCTGCCATCTGGCGCACCCGCTTCTGGACCTTCGCCTTGGTCTTCGCGAAGCTCGAGCCGCCAAGGCGGTCGAGGCGGGGAGTGCCGTCGCCGCCGGAGTATTTCTGAATCTGGTTCAGGCGATAGACCGGTAGGAAGAGCTTGTCCCCACCGAAGTACTCCACGGTCAGGAGGTCGACCAAGGTGCTGCCAACCTGCTTGTGTTCGAGGCCCAGGTAGCGCCCGATGCCGTGCTCCACGTGGACCACGAAGTCGCCAGGGTTCAGCGCTCGTAGATCCTCGAGGATACCGCGTGTGGTCTTCTTTTTGGCCTTTTGTCGATGCGCCCGCTGACCGAAGACTTCTTCTTCGGTGATGATCGCGAAGCCTTCGAGGGGAGCAACCGCACCCCGGGCGAGGTCGCCGATGGCCACGTGAAGCTCGACTCCACGGTGCTTGAGCAGCTGCTCAAGGCGGTGCGCCTGGGTGGCGACACGCGCCGCGATGCTCACGCTGAGTCCACTCTCGCGCCAGGCTTCGATGCGCTCGATCAGCGGGTCCAGCGCCGTTTGACCGCCTCCGGCGTGACGTGCCAGCTTGATGGCGTTACTGAGTTCGCTCTGATCGTCGAACTCCAGGCTCGGCGCGTCAACTGGGGCTTCTGCCAGGTGAGCGAGCGGGCGATCCTCGTTGCCGCTGATGCCGGAGCTATGTAGCGCGACGACGTGGCGCGCGCCCAGCGCCTCCTGTAGCTCCGAGCGGTCGTTGAACAGAGAATCCACGGGGAAATGCGGCTTGCCGCTCATCGCGAGTTCGCTGTCGAGCGCCCGCGCGAGCTCGCGATCGATTGCACCGAGCACCCGCTCGGGTTGTTCGAAGACGATCAGCGCGTCGTTCGGGAGGTAGTCGGTGAGCGAGACCAACTGGCAGAATGCGGGCAAGAACGCCTCAGCGCCGAAGAAGGTGGAGCCCGCGACCAGATCGTTCACCAGCACTCGCGCCTTGGTGGAGGGCAAGTTGACCGCGTCGCACAGGTCACGCAGGGCGTCGCTCGCAGCCGCGCTGCGTTCAGGACTGAGGATGGTCTCTCGCGCTGGAGGCAGCACGAGTCGCTCGTAGCTGCGCTCGACCGTGCGCTGGTCGTCGGGGTCGAAGCCGCGCATGCGCTCGACGCGATCGAAGTCGAGCTCGACGCGCACGGGTTCGGGAGTGCCCGCTGGCCAGACGTCGAGCAGGCCGCCTCGCAGCGCGAAGCTGCCTGGATCTTCGACTACCGGCGCCCGCAACCAACCCGACGCTGCGAGCTGCTTGGCAAGCTCCTGAGTGTCCACCGGCGCCCCCGTTTCGAGCGTGAGCGTTGCCTCGCGGATTAGACTCGGGGGAACGGTTCTGCGCACCAGCGCGCTCGCCGGCACGCACAACGTGGACCAGCTGCCGCCGCACAACCGAGCCAACGTGGCTGTACGGCTCATCGCGGCGCGCCGATCCTGATGGACTTCCGCGTACGGATCGCCTTCAGGCGGCGCGAACAGCAGGGCATCGCCCACCTCACGTAGCGCTTCGGGGCCCAGCACTGGACCACGACGCAAGAAACGCAGATCGGCCTGGGCGCGGGTCGCAGACTCCAGGTCGGGAGTTACGTGAAGCACCTTGCGCCCACGCTCCGCGAGGCGATGGCTGAGCAACGACGGAGCCAGCCCGACGGCGCGCACCGCGTGGGAGACGGCAACTTCAAGGGCGCGATTCGCGAGCTGATTGATGCTCGAGCAGGGTCGTTCGGAGGCGATCACGTCGGGGGGAGTGTCCCTCTAGCAGGATGTGCTGACTTGTCGTTGATTACGACTCATCCTGGGCGCGATCCAGCCGCGTCAGCGTGTGCCCTGGGCGCGCTCCCGCGCGGCGAGTAAGTGATTCCGGGCGCGCAAGGCCCAGGGGCCTGACGGGTGCGTTTCGAGGTGCTGCTGGAACGCCATGGCCGCCACGTCATAGGCGCCCTCGCGGTAGAACACGGTGCCCTTGGCGAATGCCAGTGGGTATTCCGGTTGTCGCTTGCTCAGGGCGTCCAGAGTCGCGAGCTGGCTCTGAGCTTGCGCTGCTGGGTCGCTGCCTTCTGGGTGCTGGAGCAAGAAGCGAACGAGGGCCAGCCACTCGCTCGGGCGCAGCGCAAACTCAGCGACTCCATCGAGGTTCGTGATGCGATTCCAGCGCGCCTTGAACAGTAGCAACGCCTCTACGTCGTCCCCGACGAAGCGCTTGCCGTCAAACCAAGGGCGGTGCGCGGGAGCGTTGTCGAACGCGCCACCCAGCTGGCCCACGTCTTCCGCCGGCCCGTGTCCCCGAAGTGCTCTGACGAACAGCTCACCCTGAACGGCTCGAAGTCGCATCAGTTCTCGGTCGGCGGTCTGACCTTGGGCGCGACGAAGACCTGCTACCGAAGCGCGTACGTCCTCCAAGCGGTCCGCCAGGCCCGGTGCAGGAGTTCCGTTGGACGCGTGCTCTGCGTTTCCCAGCTTTCGTAGGTACTCACCCACCGTTCGGGTCTCGAAGCTGAGCCCTTCGTCGCGAGCCGCGCGGGCGAGCGAGCGTTCCTCACGCAGATCGTCACGCAAGTCGGCGTTGCTGAGCTGTGGGAGCGGCAGCGGACCGGGAGAGACGGCGCGGGGGATAGCGAGCAATCCAGACACCAGCGCGACACCGATCAGAATCGCGCCAACCTGCCAGCCTTCGAAGTGCCTCGCGAGCCCTTTGGCGGAGGCGCGCTCTGGGTTGCTCGAGCTCACGTTACGTCCAGCATCAGCTATCGTCCGCGGTCTGGCCAGCGCGCTCGTTGCCGAACCCAGTCTTTTGGGTTGCTAGTACAGCCGTGGGGACGACAATGGAGGCAACCGTGGACGACAAGCGCAAGCATCCAAGATCTCCGTGCAACCTCTACGTCAGCTGCACGCTCGCTGGGAGTGATGCTCCGGTGGAAGGCACGGCCAAGGACATTGGCCCCGGCGGCATGTTCATTGAGTGCGCTGCGATGCCCAAGTTCGGCGAAGCAGTGGAGATTTCGCTGAAGTTGCCCGGTATGGAGAGCGAGAGTCGGCTACCAGCGGTGGTGCGCTGGGCTACCTCAGCCGGGTTTGGTGTGCAGTTCGGGTTCCTCGGTGCGCGGGACACTCACGCCATCACCGAGCTGATGAAGCAGTCGCAGTAGCCAGCGGCGCCAGCGCGAGCGGGCCTATTGCCGCGCGGTAAAGGCGCGCCCTAGTCTAGCAACGTGCACTCGCCAACGCCTGCCGGGTCGCGGTCGAAGTGTACGCAAGATCGCTCGGGGTCTGCGCAGGGCCGCGGATCGCCTGGAGACGCCGGCTCCGTTGCTTCGCAGAGCGGTGTACAACGGCCACCAACGCACGTGTGCATCGCGATGCAGGGCTCCTGTTTGCTGCACTTGGCGCCGGCTGCAGCTGTGCCTTTCGGCGCACAGGCCTGACTGCCAGTTGGATCCACGAGCTGACACGTCCTGTTCGGCTCGTCAGCGCACGCGCTCGAGTCGAGTACGTCGCAGGTTCCGACGGGGAAACACAGGTCGACACCCGCGGTCACGGAGCCACCGCCGGGGAGTCCGAGCTGATACTGGCGAATGCAGCTCTCTCCGCTGGGGCAAGCCGTCCAGTCTCCTCCGCAGCACTGGGTTCGACACTGACCAGCCGCACACAGGCTACCGGCGGCGCACTCACTCGAATCAGTGCAGGCCGCACCGGGAGCCTTGGATCCAGCAGCCTGGCAACGCGCTACGGCCTGGTTGTTCTCGAGCGCCGGGCGACATGCGTTCGGTGCAGTGCAGCCAGCGTTCGTCTGGTAGTTGCAGTCGCCTTGCCCGCACAAGCTCGGACCATCGGGAGGATCCTCGATGCCCCCGCCTCCATCGAGAATCACCGCGGGCACGCCAGCGTCCGGATCCTCCGGTTCGCTCTTCGAACCGCCGCCGCAGGCGCTCAAGCCAAGCGCGAGGCACAGCAAGTGGTGGCGATGAACAACGGCGCGGAAGGTCATGGGCAGGCTTCAGGTGCTCGGCGGCCTCACGGCGTTCATAGCGTCATCAGCCAGATCCAGCCAATCGCACCCGCGACGAGCCACAGCGCCGCGAGCGCCACCATGCTGCTGATGAACCACTTGAGGCGCTGCGCGAGCTTCGGGTCCTTGGTTGTCGTGCCGGGTCGAGTGGATGCGGCCCACGCCCACGGCAACGCAGTCAGATGAGGGATTGCGAGCGTGACCAGCGCACACACCATCACGAACTCCATCACGATCTCGAGCTGCGCCGCGGCCAGCGCATCGAGCTGCATGTCCGCTGCAACCTGGCGCAGCAACTCGGAATGCGCCCCGGTCGCGGTCGCTCGCCGCACCTGCTCACCCCGGACCATCAGCGCCAGCGGGATGGCTGCCATCGCGCTGATGACGCCGACGGGGTAGGCGCTGAGGTGTGCGAGCATGTAGCGCTCCCCAAACCATCTGAGCCGACGCCAGATTGATGGACGCGGAGCGACCGCAGCGCTCCCATCCGGTCTAGGTTCCACCGCTCTTGCGAGTTCGAGGGACTCGCCCGGTGCTTCCTCGGCGGCGGACTCGGGAGAGGGAGTTTCTGTATGGGTTTGCGCGGTCACTTCGGGTGGCCCAGCTGCGGCGGGAGGCCGCGTTGCGTTCGCAGAGCGCGAGCCTTGGGACCAATGGTACCATCAACGTGTTGCCTGTTCGCGCCGTCGTGCTGGCGTCGAAGACGCCGGCTGCGTCGAGCGTCGAGGGCTGTGGGTGGAGGTAAGGGATGGGACAAGGGCTCCAAGGAAACCGCCGGCTGCACGCTACGCGCAAGGTGTTGCGACTGGGAATGAGCGCGCTGGCGCTGACGTCGCTCGCCGCTGCGGCGTCCTGCTCCGCTGGTGAGGGCAGTGGGGGAAGCGGCGGCAACGCTGGGAGCGCAGCGAACGGTGGCAACGGTGGCGGCTCGGGCTTCGGAGGCAGCGCTGGCGACGGTGGCTTTGGCGCCACCGACGCCGGTGGCGGCACCGGTGGCCTGGACCCGGATGCGTCCTGCGGGCGCTTCACCGCGGAAGCGCAACAGATCCCCGCGGCAATGCTCGTGGTCCTCGACCGCAGTCGCAGCATGACGACCAGCAACAAGTGGCCTACCGCGCAGCAAGCGATCGTTCAGGCGATCGACAATGACGCCTTCGATGACTTGTCCCTGGGCTTGCTCGCGTATCCGTCAGGCACCGTCGCCGGACCCGCGTGTCTGTTCAATTTGCCGGTCGCTTGCGGGGTGAGTGCGCTACCGCAGGTGCCGATCGGTCCAACCGACAAGAACAAGTCGAACTCCGGGACCGGAGCGCGCGCGGCTATCTACCAGTGGCTGGTCAACAACAACCCAGACAACGGCGCGGCGGACGCTAGCCCCGGCTACGAGGCGCTGCGCATGGGTATCAACTCGCTGCGGCAGCTCGCCATCAACGGCAAACGCATCCTGATCTACATCACCGATGGCGGCTTCGGCTGTGCCTCGGTCAGCGCGCGGGGCGGCTACACCGACGCCAATGGCTGTCTGGACTGGGAGTATCCCGACTCGGTGAACACGCTGATCAACGCGGGGCGAACCGACACGACCGCGCCGGTGGACACGTTTATCGTCGGCGTCCCAGGCTCCAACACCAACGGTGGGTCGTCGGGCGGCATCGACGCCGCGCCCTACTCGATGCGGCTGGCTCTCAGCTCGTACGCATACTCCGGCGCGCCCGACTACGTCCCCAGTAACTGTGACGGTCGGACGTTCACCCAGGCTGGCGCCGACCCGAGCGTGCCCTGTCACTTCGACATGACGCAGGGAAACTTCTCAATCAACGAACTCGCCAAAGCCATCTCCGACATTCGTGGGCGAGCGTTGGGGTGCACCTTCACACTGCCCGATCCACCCAGCGGGGAGACCATCGACCCAGGCGAGGTCAACGTGAGCGTCACCGTGAACGGGAGCGCTTCAGCGGTTCCACGACGCGCGGACACCAGCGACAGCTGTGAGACCGATGGCTGCTGGGACTACAACGCAAACGGCGAAGTCGAGCTCCTGGGTAAGGCTTGCAGCGATCTGGAAACCGCGACCAGTAGCAAGGTCGACATCCTCGTGGGCTGTGAGACCGTCATCAAGTAGCCGCCGGGCGAGTCGCGCGATGGCAGGTTCAATAGCGCGCTGCAGGCATCGGGGTGTTCCGCTTGACCTCCCGGCAGCGATCGGAAAAAAGCGCTGGAGGATCTTCGCGCCGTAGGACGCGATCCCACAGGAGTACCCATGGCTGACGTTCCCGAGACCCCCGCCGAATTCTTCAACCAGTACGTCCCGTCGCGCTTCTCCGCGATCAAGGACGCACTCTCCGACAAGAGCTCGTCTGGCTGCATCACCTTTCGCGTGACCGACGCTGGCGAGTGGAGCCTGCGGCTGAAGGACGGCGACTTGGTGATCGAAGACGGGATGGGCGATGACGTGATCGTTCAGGTCACGCTCAACACGGACGACTTCGCTGCCCTGTTGGTCGAAGGCGCACGTCAGCAAGAAGCGAAGGACCAGAAGCCTGAAAATCAAGTGATGGCGCTCAAGGCGATCACCATCGATCAGACGCGTGCGAACCAGGTGCGCGGCGTCCAGGGCAGCGTGAGCCTCGTGATCACCGATGGTGAAGCGATCCGGCGCGTGACCCTCACCCCCGGCAGCCAGGCGGCCAAGGTGGAGAACCCTGACTGCAAGCTCAGCTGCCAGATGAGCGACTTCCTGGAGTGGCAAGAGGGCAAGCTGCAGCCCATGCAGCTGGTGATGACCGGCAAGATGCGCATCGAGGGCAACGCCCAGATCCCCATGGCGCTGACCGCAGTCCTCGCCTGACCCCTCGAGTTTTTTTGGGGAGAGGAGCGCTGATCTCCAGTCGAGCTCGAGCTGCAGTCGTTGCTTGAGCTCGCCTCAGTCTTCTTCAGGCGGTGGGGGCGGCGCGTCGCTCGGCACGCAGGCGAAGTAGTCGTCTTTTACCGTGCGGCAAGTGCCGCTGATGGTGCCGCGGGGTGCCTTGAAGCTGCAGTCGGCTCCCTCTTGCTTGCCGTGGCAGGCGTCCAAGGCTGCTTGGGGCGGCGGGTGCGGCGGCGGAGGACGGCGCTGGTCTGCTTTGGGGGTGGCACGGGGCTTGGCTGGCGCGGCGTTGGCGCCGGAGCTGAGGGCGACTAGACCGACGGCGAGCAGGCTCAGCTTGGTGAGTGGCTTGTGCACAGGTTCCTTTCCGCGGGGCGATGGGCGCCTCGCGGTCAGGGCTTGAGCAAGCCACGTGCCACCCCGAGCGCGCTGACGGCGCGCGCTGCTTGCCGGTGTTTTTGCGCCTTCCACGGACTACCGAGCGTTGCCCACGCTCGACTTCAGGCGAAATCCGCAGCGGCGACTGCCGGTTGGTGCTCAGGCGGGGATGAGCGCTCCTCACCCCCCAAAGAAAAGCCAGCCGGCTCACTTCGCGGCCTGGGGAGCCTTGGCGTCTTCGGCCTTTGGCTCGTCCTTCTTCGGCTCGTCCTTCTTTGGTGCGTCCTTCTTTGGTGCGTCCTTCTTCGGCTCGTCCTTCAGCTTCCGGACCTTGCCCGAGAACGACTGCTTCGGCGGTGGCAACGGGCCCCACTGCAAGCTCTCACCGTACTGGGTCGAGACCTTGGTCGTCTTCCAGCGCTGGAGGTTCATCATGTAGATGCCGTTCTCCTTTTTGCGCGTGGAAAAGAATGCGAGCAGGCGTCCGTCGGGGCTACACGCTGGATAGGTGTTGGAACCCATGTTCTGCGTGAGGCGCACGATGCCTTGGCCCTTTTCGTCGCTCATCACCAGATCGCGACGATCGCCACCGACCTCGACGGAGTACACGATGCGGACACCGTCCTCGGTATCGCAGAAGGTCGGCGCCGAGGCCACGAAGCCGGCGGGTGAGATCGCCTTGCCATCGACGTAGATGCGGCGTGTGGAGCGCTTGCCTACTCCACCACCGACCCACGCCAGCTTGCCCGAAGGAGAGAAGATGGGCCGCGTCGCGAGCTCCGTCTTGGAGACGGGCTTCATGTCGGTGCCGTCGGGGTTGCCGACGTAGATCACGCTCTTCAGGCCCTCGGAGACGGCGACGGCCATCTGCTTGCCGTCCTTGTCGAAGGCGACGCTGTAGATGGAGCCGTCGAAGTTCAGCTTCACGGGCTTATCCTCGCGGTACAGCTTGAAGGGCGCGTAGTTCTTGCTGAGGACGTAGAAGAAGCTCTTGGCGTTGGGGCTCCACACAGGCGCGAGCGCCGTGTCGTCCGCGGTGGTGCGCGGCTTCAGGTCGTGGCCGTCGGCATCCATGCTGAAAATGCGGCGGTTCTTGCCCCATTTCCCGCTGAAGATCATGTGACTCGCGAAGCCGCCGTCGGTGCCGGTGATGGCGCCGAGCAGTGCGTCGGTGATGCGGTGAGCCGTCTCGCGCACGTCCTTCGGGCTGACGACGAGCTTCTTCTCGTAGACGGGCTCCTTGCCGACATTGAGGAAGTACGCCAGGCCCATGACCTCGATCAGACCTTCCTTGTTTTTCCGTGCGGCAACCTTTACGATCACCTCTGCGCCGACCTTCTTCCACTCGTCGACGTCGACCGGGTCATCGAAGGAGTAGAGCCCTGGAGGCGCCTTCTCGTCGGGGAGCACCCGGAACATGCCCGAGAGCTCCATGTCGCGACGCACGACGCCGCGCACGATCACGTCTTCCAGGTCTGGCGACAGCGAAGGCAGGATGGCGAGGCTCGTCACGTGCACGCCGACGTCGCTGCTCTTCACCACGAAGGGGCCGAGCTTGGTCTCGTCCAGCGGCGGATCGGCGGCTTGAGCGCTGGCACCCGCCGCGAGCAAGCTCACCGCGGCAAGGCTCAGCGCCGCGCGGCTGAAGGACGCGACCGTCGCTCCTGTGGAGGCCGCGCGCTTCATTCTGAGGGCGCCTCGGGAGCTGGCGCTGGCGCTTCCGGTGCGGGCGCCGGTTTCGGGTCGGGTTGCGGAGCGGGTGCGGGATCCGGCTGCTTCGCGGGGGGATCGGTCTGAGTACATGATCGGCTCTTGTCACCCGCGAACACGGGAAAGACGGTGGAATCCAGAATGTCTGGATAGTTCTTGGGGGGAGGCGGCAATTGCTGCCCTACAGTCGACTGCATCGCCTCGCGCACTTTGGCATCGAAGACTGCATTGCCGCTGGGGCTGGTAATCGTAAAACCACTGACGGAGCGATCGCCGCCAACAGTGGCGCTGACGGACGCGCGGAGACCGCCAACCACGCTGCAGGGCAAGCTCGCGGGCTGGTGGAAGCGGCTGCTGAACCAGGCGGCGATCTTCATGCGGTAGAGGCTCACGGCGCGGGCCTTCAGCGGATCGGTCTCCGTGCCTTCCTTCACACCGTCGGGGGAGCCTTCACCTTCTGCCGTGGGCTCGACCTCGCCCGCGTCCAGATCCTTGATGTCTTCGTCGACTTCCTTCGCGATTTCCGCGTCGGGGGGCGGCGCAGCGGCGTCGCCCTCGGCGACCTTGCTCTCGGGGATCTTCGTCGGGTCGTCTTTGGCGTCTGGCGACGGCGCGGAGGCGGCCTCCATGCGCTTGATGGCTTCAGGCTTGATCTGCCACATATCAGGCAGCTTGGGCTTCATCTTCTTGCCGCCGAGCTTCAGCAGCGGCAGCTCGTCCATCACCGGCTTGACCGCGATGGGCAGCTCCTTGGAGGCTGGCTCCGCCTTGGCTTTGCCTGCCTCGAGTTCGAGGTGCAGATAGCGCGCGCCAAGCGGTGAGCCGACGCAAATCACCGCGGAAATAACCATTCCGAGGGCTAGCTCACCGGTTGTGAAGTCGGACCACGCCATAGGATCTCGCGACTACTTGGACGGCTTGGGGGCAGGAGTGGATTCATCCACTTCTTCCAGCTCCGGTTGGACCAACAGATTCAAGGACGTAACTCCACTCGCACGGGCCGCAGCGACCACCTTCGCGACGACGCCGTAGCGCGCATCCTTGTCGGCACGGATATAGAGTTCTCGCTCCTTCTGGACGCGCACGCTGTCGAGCAACACCGTGTCGATGGTGTCGGTGACGTCCTTGTCAGCGAACATGATGCGCTCCTCCTTGGTCACGGTGACCAGGAGCCGCGAGTCTTTGACCGGGGTGTTCGCCGCCTGCACGTTGGGCAGGTCGATGCGCAGCCCGGTGGTGAGCAATGGCGCGGTGACCATGAACACCACCAGGAGCACCAACATGACGTCGACGAACGGCGTGATGTTGATGTCGGTGAAACCACCGCGACGTCGGCCCCTCCGGCCGCCTCCTCCAACTTTCGCTCCCATAGGCTCTCAGCGACCGATCCCTTGCATGGTTGGTGCACCTTGAGAGTGCTCCGGCGGACCGCCTTCGGTGCGCCGGACCAGGGGAACTGCGGAGGTTGGACCCGCTGGATTGCCCGCGATGATCTCGACCCAGCCATCGCAAGAGGCTTCCAGCTCCTCGAGCAGGTCGCCGACGCGGCGGTCGATGTAGTTGTAGGCGATGGTTGCAGGGATCGCCGCGAAGAGGCCGACCGCCGTGGCAATCAGCGCCTCACCAATCGCGGGCGCGACCACCGGCAACGAAGCGCTCTTCTCCTTACCGATCAGGATGAAGGCCTCCATGATGCCCCACACCGTGCCAAACAGCCCGACGAAGGGCGCCGCCGAGGCGATGCTCGCGAGCGTCGGCAAGAGGCTCGACGCCTTGGCTTGCTCATTGACGATCGCGCGCTTGGCGACGGCCTGCAGCAGGTCGCTGTTGAGCCCCGGCTGATGGTGTCGCTTGCCGAGTTCCATCACGACGCGGCCACCGGGAGAGTGGCGATGCTCGATGCTGGCGCTGATCAAGTCGGAGGCGTTGTGGATGTTCTCCGTCGCGCGCTCGAACGCCAGGTTCGAGGAGCGGAGGCGCATCAGCTGCAAGAACTTCACGACGACGATGAACCACACCGCCGCAGCCGCGAGCAGCAGCGCAAGGAGCACCACCAGCACGACGCCCTTCGAGTGCGTGGCGAGGGAGATCGGGTTCAGATCGGCTTCGGCGAGGAACAGCATGGATGATGGGCCTTACGACTGGTTGGCGCGTTGGTCGGGTTGGAGCCTTGGCTCTGCGGCGAGGGTTGATTCCGTGAGGATTGAGGCCCCGACACGCAGAATGGCTGATCGACCCAATCGACCAGCCACTCCGTGCCGTGCGGGCCTTGGGACTACTCCGCGACCATCACGTCGACGCGGCGATCTTCGAAGTAGCTCGCCTCGTCGGTGCCGGTGGCGTCCAGCTCACCGCGAGAGCTGGTCTTGACCTTGTCCTTGCCGAGCCCGCGCTGGTTCAGCGCCGACTTGACGTTCTCCGCGCGACGACCGCCGAGCACCATGTTGTACTCTTCGTCTCCGCGAGGATCCGCGTGACCCACCAGCTGCATCACCTTGTCCTTCAGCGGGCCAGTGGCGAAGCAGTCAGCCAGCTTCTTCAAGACCGCTTCGTCTTGCGGCCGGATGTTCGCCGAGTTGTAGGCAAAGTGCGCGTCGGAGTCGCTGATGCCGCAAGCCTTCTTGATCTCATCGGAGATGTTGATCTGGCTCTTCTTGGGGTCGTCGTCCGGGTCGTCCGCTGGCAGCGCGTCACCCGCTGGCTGAGTGGCGGTTGCGACGGCATCGGTGCCCCCGGTGGGTGCGGCGGGTGGCTCCTTGGGATCGGAACCGCAGGCGAGTAGTAGGGCGGCGGGCAGCAGCGTGCTCAGCAGATGGAATTTCTTCATGCGACCTCCTGACGGATTGCTCCGGATTCGGCGGGTTGTTGGATATCTCGGGGAGTTGCGAGTTGCCACGCGGCTATCGAGGCCCGCGCCTGAAATAGCTGCGTGCTCGATACAAACCGCGGGGAGCGGGGACGGCCTTACAGTCGATTCGATGCTCTGGCCAAGACTCGCGAGCGCCTTTGCTTAGCGCTTCGCGGGGAGCATGTCTTCCAACCCAAACTTTGAAAAGCCCCCACAATTTGGGCCAACTGTGCGGGTTCAAGTCCCACTGGAAAGGAAACACGAACGTTGCAGCAGCAAAGGAATCCGCGGGGAGAGCCGGGACGATTCGCCCCTGACCCGAGCAGATCTCCATGCGCAAACGAGTCATTCTTGCCCCCGGTTTCACTGACGAGCGCGCGTCCGAACGCACGACCCAGCGCGCTCCGAGGCTCAATAGCGAGGGGCCACGAGCTTTTTTTGGGGGGAGGTGCGGTGCTGGACGCCTGACCTCACCCCCAAAAAACGCTGGGCGAGCTCAGTCCGTGCAGCGGCTGGCTCGGTTTTCCCGCGTCGCCCGGACCCGACACCGCCCTGACGGGTATGGGTTTGACGGGCAGCTCGCCGACCGGGGTCGACATCAGGACTCCAATGCCGAGCAACAGGGCCCGCAGCCGCGCGCGCATGCGTTCGTCGAGCGCGCTTCTTGGGCCGCGCGGAAACGAACGTGCCGTGAGCTGCTGGAAGGCGCGCTCAGCTCTTGCACCAGCTGATGGCCTGGCTCTCGTTGTGGGTGACCAGAGTCTCGAGGCCACTCTCTCTCGCCATGCGTTTTACCTGGAGCTCGCCAACGGTCGTGCTGATCAGCACGACCACGCGGGGAAAGATCGAGCGGAGCTTCGTACGCAGGTCGTTCGTGGAGCTCTCGAAGGCGTCGGAGTTGTTGCCGGGCGCGTTGCGCATATCCAGGATCAGCGCCCACTCACGGTGGCTCTCGGTGAGCTGGGTCATGGCGTTTGCGTAGGTGGCGAACAGCTCCGAGACCTCCGCGCGCTCCGGGGAGCGACGCACCCAGACGATGTGCTCCAAGGGATCTTCTTCGATGGTGACGAGGGAGTTCTCGAAGACGACACGAGGCATGATGCTTCTCGAATAGGGCTCGGCCGGTCGACAGTCCAGTGGCGTTTGCGTGACGCGCCCAGCTTCCTGCAGATTCGGTCAACGGCCACAGCCATCCTGCCTTCGCGCCGCAGCCAGGGCCCAAACGCGAGCTTGCGTCAGAGCTGCCGTGGCCCCAGGCCGCGCCCTACGAGAATCCAACACCGGCTTCTAACCACACGGAAAAGCAGGCGTGCGAGTGTCTCCCCTGCTGGCTCAAGAGTTGTTTAGCCAGTGAAGCAAGTAGGCCGTGGCCACCACGAACAGCACGCTGACGACGACGGCGATCAGCCGGGGCGCCTTGCTCGGATCCGAGCGCGGCTCGTGCTGCAGCGAGGCCATGGCGAGGATTGCGACACCGCCGAGGCGCTTCTCCGCGCTGGCGCCTCGCTCGTGATCCCCCGTCATGCCCTTGTAGCGCGCCGCGGCTTCAGGCAGCTGTTGGGTGTCCTGGCAGTGGGTCATGAACGCGCCGTGGACGGCGTCGTCGTCCCAGTTATCCAGGACCTTTTTCCACAGTGCTTCCAGGATCGGGTCACTCATCGGCGGGCTCAGACGGGCCCAGTGTAGCTGATGCCGGGCGGCTGTCGGTGAGACTCGTCGGCGTGATACCGTTGCTCGCTCCCATGTCAGACAACCCATACGCAGCGCCTCAATTCCCTGGAGATTTGCCGCCCACTCAAGGAACCATGCACGGACCACCCGCAGGCTGGGATGCCTCCGAGGTGATTGGCATTGCTTGGGAGATCTTCAAGCGTCACTGGGCGGTGTTGTTTGGTGCCGCCTTCCTGGTGTCGGTGATCGCAGCCATTCCGGGCTATGTAACGAGCGCCGTTCAGGCGGCTCTAGAACTCGAACCGGGGACCCCCGAGTATGCGGGCTTGCAGGTCGTGGGCAGCGTCTTCAATAACGTCGTCGCGCTATTCTTTTCCGTGGGGCAAATTAGGCTGTATCTACAAGCGGCGCGAGGTCAGACCCCGGAGTTCGGTGTGTTATTCTCCGGCATGGATCGCTTCGGGTCAGTCCTCCTGGCTGGCTTCGTAGGAGGCATCCTCATCTTGCTCGGGATGGTGCTGCTGATCGTTCCCGGGATCATTCTGAGCTGCGGCTTGTTCGTCGCCTCCTACTTCGTCGTCGATCACGGCGAAGGGGGCATCGATGCGCTCAAGAAGTCTTGGGAGGTAACCAACGGCCACAAGACGAATATCTTTGTCTTCTCACTCCTCAGCGGGCTCGTCGTGCTGGCGGGGTGTTTCGCGTGTTTCGTTGGTATCTTCGCGGGAGAGGCCGTCGTTGGCGTGGCGACCGCGATCATCTTCCTGCGACTCACCGGGGAGCAGACTCGGGCCCCCGCCGTATGGGGCGCCGAGTAGCTAAGGATTGATTCGCCGCATGACGAGTCGCGCGGCCCGGGACCGCGCGGCAACGCTTGGTGACTGGACCCCCCCTTGGGCAGCGTTTCGAAGCTTCTTTCGTGCTAGCGTTGGCGCCGTCCGATGGATGTCGACAACCCCTACGCGGCTTCTGAGTTCGAGGAGCTCCCACCGGCCGGACCAGCCCAGGGCAACTCCGCGGCGTTGCCCTGGAATCCGACGGAGATCTTCGGCATCGCCTGGGATCGCTTCAAAGAGCACTGGATCGTGCTCTTCCTCGCGGTGCTGCTCGCTGAGTTCCTCGGCAATGTCCCCGAGTGGCTTGCTCAGTTCATTCAGATGTACGGCGGTCTCGAGCTGCACTCGGAGGTGTCACTGGCGATCGCTTATGGCGCCAGCTTCCTAGGGTGGCTCGTCGACTGCCTCATGGCGGTCGGGCTCGCTCGGATGTTCCTTCAGGCTGCCCGCGGGGAGACGTCCCCTGAGTTTGGGATGCTGTTCAGCGGCTTCGACCGCGTGCTGCCCATGCTGGCGTGCCTCCTCATCGCGCAGCTCGCGATCGGGTTGGGGCTGGTGTTGCTGATCGTCCCCGGCGTCTTCTTTGCGTGCGTGTTCTTCATCGCGGACTTTCTGGTGGTTGACCAGCAGCTCGGCCCGTTGCGCGCCCTCAGGACTTCATGGGGGCTCACGAAGGGTCACCGCCTGAACATCGTGGTCTTGGGGATCTTCGGCATCCTCGCCAGCCTGGTTGGTGTGCTGGCTTGTCTGATTGGCGTCTTCGCCGCTCAAGCGCTGTTCGGCGTGTGCTCTGCCCTGGTCTACCTGCGGTTGATAGGGGAACAGACCCGTGGCGTCAGGGTTTGGCACTCCTGGGAGTAATGTTGCCGCGCGGCAATAAACGGCGGCGCTAGCCGCGCTTCAGTTCGCGCAGCAGCGCCTGGGTCAGCTTGAAATACTCGGCGCGCTCGTAGGGCTCGTTCAGGATGTGGAAGTCCTTGCCGCTGAGGCCCACGCAACCGAAGCAGTAGCTGCAGCCCGAGAGCCCGACGCAGCGCACCAAGTAAGAGCTCGAGCTGCAGTCCTCGGACAGCTGGCAGTGATGGCAGCCGATCAGGTTCTGGGCGTCATGACAGTGGGAGCAGTCCGTCAGCCGCTTGCTCCGCACGCAGTAGGAGGAGCGAGTCAGACTCTCCGAGTCGCGGCAGAACGTGCAGGAGTGACAGCCGACGCAACCGCTGCACTCGACGCACGCGAAGTTGTCCCGCCGCGCCCGGCCCGCTTGGAGCAAGTCACGGTAAGCGCGTTCGAAGTCCCCGAGCTTCACGCACCTATCGTTAGTACGGCTGCACGCGCACCGCGAGCGGGAAGCTGCTGCTCCGCTAGCGAATGGACCGACGCAGCTCGGCGGCGGCGTCGCGGGTCGTGTCTTCGTCGGCGTACTCTTCGAGCCGCCGCAGCCGCTGAACTAGCACCGGCTTCTTGATCGGCATCGCGTGCTCGAGGAGCGCCGTCATGTTCGCGATCGCCTCGCGAGCCCGGTCTTCCCGAACGTGCTCCAGGAGCTGAAGCTGCACTTCCTGCTCGATCGGGAGCTCGAAGCCGGCTTCGACGTAGACGTCCACGGCTCTGGAGACCGCGCTCCGACCTTCGGAGAGCAAGATCCGCTCGAGCAGGCGCTCCCGCTCCGCCTCGCGCGCGTCGAACTCACCTACGGTGCGCTGCACGATGCGCGCGGCGCTGCGGTCTTTCACGACCGCTTCGCGGCGGCGTTTCGGCTGCTCCGCGGCATCCTCTGCGCTGCCGTTCTTCTGCGGCTTGGGTGCTGCAGAGGCCGCGATCGCCCGAGATTTGGGCTTCGCTAGCAGAGGTGAGTTGGGACGGCGTGCAACGATCAAGAGCGGCTCCGCCGCGGCGCGTTGCGTGTTTCGTCCCTTGTTGCGACGCCGCCGGCGACCGCCGGGTGCGTTGTGGCGTTGTCCTTCCATCATGTTTTATTCCGTATTTCGCGAATGATTCGCTGGTTCGCGGCTGGGTAGCTGCTTGCTTCGCGTGTTGGCGCGGGCATCGCGCCATCCTTCCAGTAGCTTCTGTCGCTTTTCCGCGAGGTCTCTCGTTGGAGGCCGCGACCAAGCGTTTCGCTCGGTTCGCGGCGGAACCCGCGCGGGTTGATCTGGTCAGGGAACGCTTCCAGTTTGTGGTTTCGCCGCGCTCAGGCGTGATTCAGCGGCATCCTGCGAATGCGCCCGTCCGGCGCGCTCTGTAATCGTCGCGCCTACGGCACGCTCTGTGTGGTTGGCGCCAAGTGGGCGCGGTCGTGGCTTGCTCACGGCGCGAAGATTGAGGTCTTCGCGTTCGAATCCCCACCCCTCGGAGAGTCGACTCAGCAACGTTTGTGTGGGTGTTGCTACCTTCGTTTACGAAAAAGTCGTTGGTTCGAAAGCGACCGAGTTGCTCCGTATTGCTAATGGCTGAGCAAGCCAGTCTTTTGCGACTGCTGTCCCTGTAAGGACTGAGTGCCGGTCTCTGAGACCGAGTTTCTGTGTGCGGGAGCAGCTGAGAGCGACCGACCCGGCGCGTCGTTTGGGGCTTCGCCGCGTCAGAAGGTACAGCTGGATTGGGAACTCCACCCACCAGAAGCCTGACCCCAAGGGCTTAGCACACGATTTTGGTAGCGGTCGAGGTCAAGCAAGCAGACGGCGAACAAATCAGGTGAGCCAAGCATCCAGTAGGCGAGAAAGCGACTTCGCAGTTCTGTAGCTGGCTTGCTGGTAGTTGGCCTTGCTCCGTAGTTGTGCTGTTCCTTGCTCTCGTTCCATCCCTGCCAGCGAACCATGTGCTCACTGATCGACGAATTCCTGCGGCCAGCCCGGGCTGGCTCAGCCAACTCATGCAGCGTGGCGGTGGCGATGCTGCTGAGTTGCCTGGCTCCAGGCTGTGGTGGCCCAGCGCCCGCAGCGACCGTTCCCGCCCCTCCGACCTCGGCTCAGGCCCCAGAGCCCCCTAAAGCCAGCGTCGACTTGCTGGCAGAGGACTGGGGGGAGGTGGAGTCGCCAGACTATCCGTTGGTGGTTCGGGTGCCCCAAGCACGCGCTTGGGAGGTGGATCAGGGGGATCGCAACTGGCTAACGCTGACCCACGCGCGCAGCAGTTCATCCGTGCGGATTCGGACCTGGCGTGCCGGCCGCAGGGCGCGGCCCGTCGACTGCAGGGAGCAGGCCTCGTTGTGGGTTCCGGCGATTCGCGAGCTGACAGAAGATCAGCGTGTCGCGGAGCACAGTCTGACGGTGCCCGAAGGCTTCATCACGCACATCGAGCTATTCGCGGTGCCTCTCAGCGCGCCAGAAGAGCTGCTGGAGGTCGAAGGCCGGGTGCTTGCTTTCGGCGCCGCCCCAACCCGGTGTTTCGCGGTGCTCTTCGAGACCCGTGCGCGGGGGACCGGTGCCGACCGGGTGGTGGCGGAGCGCCTCGGCTTGTGGGCGGACGAGGCGCTGCCACACCTGCGTATGCGAGGGATCGCCGACCGGGTGCGCCCGGAGCCGATCGAGCCACGGCGCGGTATGCCCGCGCCTTAGGTCACTTGCCGTGTGGAAACGCTGCTCACTGCGCGGGTTGCTGCGGGATCCAACCTGAAGGGATCCCCGAAGGCAACGTGGACGGAATGGCGGACGGGAGCCCCGAAGGTAGCCCTGCGGGCATGCCCGGTTGGCCCGGTGCAGGCTGAGCGGGCTGGCCTGGCTGAGCGGGTGCCGGCTGACCGGGCGCGGGCTGGGCGGGAGGTGGTGTCTGCGCCTGGGGTTGCGCGGGCGGTGGCGCCTGTTGTCCGGGCGGTGGGGGCGGGGGCGGCGCGCCTTGTTGACTGGGGCTGGAGTTCTTGATGACGCAACCAGCGAGCGTGCCAACAGAGAGAAAGCCCAACACCATCCATACGCGAGCAGTCATGAGCCCATCTTACGCGATTCCCCCGCAGGCTCTACCCCCACGGCTCGGCCTGGCTAGTGGAACTCCGCGAGAAGCTTCTGGATTTGATCGCGATCCCCGCGGCCGAGCTGACCGACGGTGACCAAGCCTCCCTGCTCTGGGTCGAAGTTTGCACGGGCGGCAGCGCGGACCTGCTTGAGGCTCACCGCCTCGAGCGCGGCCTGGCGTGAGGCCAGCGGGTTGGGGGCCAGTGCTCCTTGGGTCAGCAGGTCGAAGCCGAGTACCTCGGCGAGGTCTTCGGCTGACTCGGCGCTGGCCGCGAGCTGCCAGCCGTGCCTGCGCTTCGCCAACTCGAGCTCCTCAGCGTTGGGACCGCGGGTGCGTAGCTCCGAGACCAAGCCGAGTAGCTCCCTCACCACCACCCGCAGCTTCCTGTGTTCGGTGTCTGCAGCGAGGTCGAGGATACCGGCGCCCTTGTAGCCCTCGTACTGTGCGGAGACGTCGTAGCAGAGGCCAAGCTCATCGCAGAGTCGAGCGTACAGCCGTGTCGACATCCCGTCGTCCAGAGTGCGCAGCAGGAGCTGCGTTGCTGGCTCGAGTTTGTCTCTGGCGGATACCCCACGGAAGCAGAGTCGGATGCTCGTCTGGCTGATTTCGTACGGTACGTGGAGCCACGGCTTGACCGGGAGCTTCGGAACCAGCGGTGCCTCGAGCGCAGTGCCCGGGGTCAAGTCACGAAATGAGCGCGCCAGCGCGTCCAGCATGCGCCCCGCTGGGAGGGCGCTCACGACGCCGACCACGCTGTTCCGTGCGGTATAGTGGCGAGCGTGATGACGCCGCAGCGCCCGCGCATCGAAACGTTCGAGGCTCGCGAGGCTACCGGTGATGGACAGCCCATGGGCGTGGTCACCGAACACCAGTCGCTTCACCAGATTGTCCGGCTCCACCTGGCGATGTCGGGCGTCGAGCTCTTCGAGCAGCTCTTCACGCACGATGCCGCGCTCGATTTCGATGCTCTCGGTGTCGTCTTCACCCAGGCGCGGGCGCTGGAACGCTTCCGCGAAGATCGGGATCAGCGACGCCAGGTTCGCGTTTGGAGCAGACAGGCTGAGCACGCCGTGATCGGCGTAGGTCATCGCGTCGAGGTAGCCGCCCAGGCGCTCGATAGCGCTCACCAACGCGTGCGCCGTGGGGTACGTCTGCGTGCCCCGATACAGCATGTGCTCGAGGAAATGCGAGAGGCCGTGAGTCGCCCGGGTCTCGAACTGCGGACCCACGTTCAGCTGAGCACTTACGATCGCACGCTGGACGTGGGGCAGGCGAACCGCGAACACGCGAAGACCGTTCGCGAGCTCGCGGGTCTGAACTTTCAGGCGCTCGAGTGCGGCGTCCATCGGGGGAGCCGGGGCCGAGCGGGGCTCAGCCCTCGTCGTCTCCCTTGTCGTCCGCCTTGTCGGAAGCGATCAGGGTCTTGTTCGTGTCGATCAGGCCTTCGGCGTTCTTCTTCAGGCGCTCGACGTAGATGCGCAGCGCCTCTTGCTCCTTCGCCTGGCGCATGCGCTCGCTGTACTCGAACTTCTCCTTCTCCAGGTCAGCCTTGGTCGGGAGCGTCTTTTCCTTGAGCTGCAGCACGGCGTAGCCGCCTTGGAGCTTGATCAAGTTCGGGTGAACCGTGTCGGCCTTGTCCAGCTTGAAGGCCAGATCCGCGATATCTTCAGTGGCATCCCGCAGCGGGCGGCTGCCTTGAGCGAACGCGGCGGTGATGTTGAGCTTCGGACGATTCGGGTCGGTGAGCGCCTTCGACTCTTCACCTTCCTTCAGCTTCTTGTCGCCGAGCGCGTACTCGGAGGCGATGCGATCCGCGGCCTCTCCCAGACCCTCTCCGCCTTTGGCGGCCTCGAGCAGCTTGTCCGCGATTTCCTTGGTGAGCTTCTCGGTGACATCCACTGCCATCAAGGCGCGCGCCAGCTCACGCTTGCCCACCTTCGCGATGTCTGCTTCCGCGAGGCGACGGTCGAGCTTGATGACGACGTAGCCCTTGGGGGTCTCGAGCACCGGAGACACATCGCCAGGCTTCATGCTCTCCACCGCCGCGAGCAGCACCTTTGCGCCGGGGCCGTACTTCTCCGACAAGCACCCGAGCATGCCGCCAACCGGTGCTGAGGCGCCCATGCTGTACTCGCGAGCCAGATCGCTGAAGTTCGCGCCGGGCTGCTTCAGGTTCTCGACCCAGCCCTCGAGCTGTGTCTTTGCGGTCGCTTTCTCGTCGTCGCTCGCGCCTTCGGGGAAGGGGCTGACGATCTCACGCACCACGGGGCACTTCGCGACCCACTCGGCCTTTGCCTGCTCCCACTTTTCATCGACGGAGGCTTGATTGTCCTTCATCCACGCGTCGGCGGCCTTGTCGGAGACGTCAACGACGTAGCGCGCCACCCAGGCTTTTTGAACGCTCACGGTGCGCGCGGTGGCGCGCGCCTTCTCGCGCTGGTACTCGAACCAGAGCTCCTCGGGGCTCACACGCACCCGGGACTTCACCAGCTCACGCACGCGGTTTGCGCGCAGCTCCTCGAGCTGCATTTCGCGGAACTGGCTGGCGCTACGACCCGCGACGTTGCGGATCATGCGCTCGTATTCCTTCATATCGAACTCGCCGGTCTTGCGGTTCTTTACCGGGAGGTAACGCACCATGTCCTCGCCGATGCCGATGTAGCGCGCGAGGTAGCCGTGCTGCTCGACGGGGATCGAGACGTGGATGCGCCCGTTCTTGAGCTCGTCGTTGAGGGCGTCTTCGCTCACACGGATGCCCAGGCGGTCCGCTTCGTTGAGCAATAGCTCACGCTCCACCAGGCCATCCAGCGCTGCTTGCGGGATGCCCAGCCCCTTCGCCTTCTTCGCGGTCAAGCCGTTGGTGGCCATGATCAGCCCGTACGCGGCCTGGTAGTCCTTGATCGGCACGCTCTTGCCGCGCACCTTCACGGCATATTCGATGGCCAGGCTACCGCCGCCACTGCCGCTCATCGCGGGCACCATGAAGACAACGATGATTGCGACGACGATACCTCCCATCAGCCACTGGGAGACGCCGCCTGAGCGAAGCATTCTGAGCATGAGTCGTTCTTAGAGTCGCGCGCTCGCGCGGATGCGAAGGGTCCGCGGGGTGTCTCGAGCCAGCGCGGTACGAGTCTTCCCGGGGCGCCGCGCATACCACGCAGAGCAGAGGGGGTCACGCCCTCGACAGCTCACACCAAGTCGTGCGCGAAAGCGCTGCTTCGGCCGCTACGTCGTTAACGGCAGATACCGCAACCTGTAACCAGGTGTGACGGCGGGATCCGGGGGGGTGTGGTTCGTCGCCCACAGGTTTGGGGGAGAGGTCAGCCGTCTCCCACCTGGCCTCGCCCGCCGAGTCGCGGTTTCAAAAACCGGCAGCGACGGTGGGTGGCACTTCGTCCACCGGACGGTTACCCGAACAGTTTCCGCACTTTGCTTCAGTCAGTAGGCGGCGTTTGGGGCATGCAGTGACTGCCCTCACCCCCGATCCTGGGACAGTCTCGCTAAAAATCCTGACCGATGCGTCTCGATTTGTGGCAAGGGGGCACACCACTTGCACAAGTGGAGGTTGCCGAGAGGTTTCCTATGGCGCAACTCAAGTCACCCACGTCGAAATCCCCACGCGCTCCCGAAGCTCGGGTGCGTGATTCGCACACGCGACTGCGCGCGGTCCGCGACGTGTTGATCAGCGAGCTCGCTCCGGTAGATACACCGCCGCGAGCGGAACTCTACCGAATTGCCAGCTGGATCGGCGATGCGCTCAAGACGAGTGCTGACGGAGCGGCCGGTCATTCTGCTATGGTTCGAGGCAACGTGAGCGACCCCAACGACGCTGACTCCGGAACTCACAAGGCTCGACGTTCGTCTGGAGGCGCCCGGCGAGAGGCGTCGGAGCGCGTGTTGCTGCGCCGCGGCAACGAGGAAATCACCGGATGGACCCTGAACGTGAGTCGCGGTGGTGTGCGCATCATCGTCGAGGACCCTCTGACTGAAGGGGACGAGGTCGAGGTCCAGGTAGGTGACGAAGGGGAACCTTCGCACCCGGCGCGGGTGGTGTGGATCAAGGAACAAGCGGACGGACAGATCGTCGGCGTGCAGTACCTTGACGTCGAAGGCTCCATCCCACCAAGCCAGCCGCCGCCTCCAATGGACTGATCGGCGCTGCTCGATAACGCGTCGCCCCGCAGCCGCACCTCGCCCACCGCGCTGAGAGCGGCTAAGGGTGCGACGTGAGCAGGCACCCCGACACCGGCTGGCCCTCAGCAGCGGAGTTGCTCGGTCCCAGCGGTCCGTTCGCCTCGGCGCTCGGTTCCTACGAGTCGCGCAGCGGACAGCTCGAGATGGCGACAGCCGTGGAGCGCGCGCTCGCCGAAGATCGCGTGTTGCTGTGTGAAGCGGGCACCGGCACCGGCAAGACGCTCGCTTACTTGGTGCCCGCTCTCGCGAGTGGGCGCAAGGTGATCATCTCCACCGCCACTCGCGCGCTGCAGGATCAGATCGCGTACAAGGACGTGCCCCTCGTGGCGCGTGCGCTCGGTGTGCAGCCACGCGTTTCCGTGATGAAAGGGCTCGCGAACTACGTGTGCATGCGGCGACTGCGCGAGTTCAAGGACTCGGCCGAAGGACTTCGGCCCGGCTACGCGCTGGCGCTCAACAGTCTGCAACGCTGGGTCCCGGACACGGAGACAGGGGACATCTCCGAGTTGGTCGCGCTACAGGAGAGCGACCCGATCTGGCGCGAAGTCACGTCGTCGAGCGACACGCGCGTCGGTGTGGGCTGCGAGCACTACGACGAGTGTTTCGTCACCCGCATGAAGCGTGAGGCCGAGTCAGCGCGCGTGGTGATCGTCAATCACCACTTGTTCTTCGCTGATCTTGCGCTGCGCGGACCACACCCGGGGCGAGTGCTGCCGGACTACGACGCGGTGATTTTCGATGAAGCGCATCAGATCGAAGACATCGCCACGAACTTCTTCGGCGTGAGCGTCTCACGAGGTCGCGTCGACTCACTGCTGAGAGACGCCGAACGCATGCTGGTGGCCACCGGCAGCGAGCTGCCGTTGCTGGCGCGCGGCGGCGCTGGAGAGCACGCCCGGCGACTCACCGACCGCTTGAGCGCCAGCTCAGAGAACTTCTTCTCGGAGCTCGTGCAGCGTTTCCGTGGGGAGGAAGGCCGCACCACCGTGGACCCGGATGTCTGGCGCGGCGAGCTCGAGCAGCGCTGGCACAGCCTGGACGCTTCGCTCGAGGCTTTCAGCGGCTTTGCCGAGGAGACTGGCGAGCAAGCCGAAGCCGGTGGCGCGAGCAACTGGGGCCGCTTGGCAGACGCGTGTGAGGTGCTGTCGCGCAAAGGCCGCGGGCTACGTGAAGATCTGGCGTCGGTGATCGAAGGCGGCCCTGGCAGGGTCACCTGGGTAGACGTCAGCGCGAAGACTCCTCGGCTCTCCGCGGCCCCGGTCGACGTCGCACCGGTGCTCAAGCAGCGCATCTTCGAGTCTATCCCCGCGGTAATTATGACGAGCGCCACGCTGGCGAGCGTCGGCAGCTCGAAGAGCGGTAAGGGCGACGCTCCGAAGAGCCCTGGCTTGCCCGAGCTCGCGTATCTGCGCTCGCGGGTCGGACTGGGAGACGACTCGATTCAGGTGGACGAGCTGATCGTGCCGTCGCCGTTCGACTTCGAGCGCATGGCGCTCCTGTACACCCCGAATGATCTGCCGGATCCACGTGACCCGCGTTTCTTGCATCAAGTAGTCGAGCGGGTGCACGCGCTGTGCGAGCTGACTGGCGGCGGCGCCTTCGTGCTGACCACGTCGCTTCGCTCGATGCGCACGATCCATCGCGGCTTGCTCAGTCGCATCGGTGCGGGGCGGGTCATGCTCCAAGGCGAGGCACCCAAAGCGAGCTTGCTCAGTCGCTTCAAGGCCGCCAAAAACCAGGTGTTGGTGGCCACGTTGAGCTTCTGGGAGGGCGTTGACGTGCCTGGCGAGGCGCTGCGCTTGGTGGTGCTGGAGAAGATCCCGTTCGCCGTGCCCAGCGACCCCATCGTGCGAGCGCGCAGCAACGCGCTCGAGGCGGAGGGACGCAACAGCTTCATGGAGCTCCACGTGCCAGGTGCCGCGATCACGCTCAAGCAAGGCTTTGGGCGCCTAATTCGCACGCGCACGGATCGCGGTATCGTGGCGCTGCTCGACGAGCGCGCGTCGAAGAAGGGTTACGGCAGCAAGCTGCTGTCTGCGCTCCCCCCGGCGCGGCGCACAGGGGACCTGGAAGAGGTTCGGCGTTTTTGGAGTGATGCTACGGCTGACGCCTGAGCTTGCCGTCTTGGGTGTGCGGGGTAATCGTGCGGCATGCTCAAGCCGTTCGACGAAGCGCTGAAGGAGCTCGGGGTAGACAAGGAGCTCTCGATCCTTTCGGTGCAGAGTGGCTATCCGAGCCCGAAGATCATCAACCTGGTGCTGCGCCGAGTTGGCGGGCTGACTTTTCAGTTTGAAGCCAGCGCCTCGCGCCCCGAGATCGTCGAAGCGACCCGAGCGCTGCTGACCGAGCGCGGGGTGAAGAAGCTGGATGCGCTCCTGGTGACCCATTGCCACGGGGATCACGCAGGGAGCGCCGGCGTGATTGCAGGCTTCGGGCGCGAGGCTGACGATCGCGCGCCAATCTATCTGCACTCCGCCGCCTTTCGCAGCCTGACTCACCCCACCCCGAGCTTTCTCAACGAAACCTACGAGATCTTCCTCTCGCGCTGCCACTGGGGGCTGCGTGAGTACAACACCTTGAGCGATCAAGAGATGATCGAGAATGCGCTGCGCAAGCGCTTCCGTGGCTACTTCACGCGCACGCCGAAGCGGGCGCTTCGCTTCGTCGACCACGGTGAGGTGCCTGATGGGATCCTCGCGGTACCGACCCCGGGCCATTCCCAGGACTGCGTCCTGTACTTCGACTCGGCCCTGGGCGTCGCTGTTCCGGGTGACACGATCATCTGCACTGGGCGTCCGGAGGCGCCGGAGAGCTGGGACTTCGTGATCCCGATCTTCACCGTCGGTGGGCAGAGCTACAGCATGGCGTACGAGCGCTACCTGCGCACCATTCGCCACTTGCGGGTTTTCTTCTCGCGTCACCGAGTGAGAGCGGTGTTGCCTCCCCACGGCCGCTTCGCCGTGACGGAGCCCCTCGCGTGGGTTCAGTTTGCCGAGCGCTACTTCGAGGGGATCTATCGAGCCTTCCTGGATGATTTCCTTGCGGATAAATCACGGGGGAGCCGCGAGGAGCCCTTCCGGGCGTGTGACCTGAACCCGTACATCCCTAGCGCCGGGGCCCACCCGGTGTCCACCCCGAGCCATGTGTTCGGCATGCTGTGTACCCTCGCGGACGAGGGCTATCTGGAGCTCGACGAGGATATGCACACGCGGCAGATCCACTTCCGACTGCTCGAGATGCCACCCGAGAGCTACGTGCATGATCTGCTGCAAACGGATCCTGGTCCTGTTCCGCTGTTTCACGCCGGAATGAGCGCTTGATTTCCCGCGCACGGAGACTTGCTTTGGTTTGGCACGAAATTGGAAAGTTGGTGAGCGGTGCTGCGCGCTCGAGCGTGCATATATTCGCGGGTCCTTCAGCCCACCGTTCGATTGAACGCGGAAAAGGCTTAGAAGCTCGCCAATTGCGGGTCGCGGTTGGGCTCGAGCCATACCTCGCGGAACCCACAGTGTGAGGCCGGTTCGACTTGGGGGAAGGTCTGAGCCGTTAGTCGCCTAACGCTATTCGCGTCTCTCGCGAAGCGCTGTGAAATCGCCCTGAGCGCTGCCATAAAAAGGCGATGCGTATTCGTTCCTTGACGCTGCTCAGCTCCCTTCTGCTGCTCGCCAGTCCCGGGGTCAGTGCCGCTCCGAAGCTCTCCAGCAAGCTCCCTACGCAGGTGATGCGGTCGGCGGAGCTGCGGCTGTCTCCGGTGAGCCTGGGAGCGATTCGTCCCACCAGCGAGGCGCCCCAGCTGCTGGTTGAGCTAGCTCGTGCGCCGAATTCTCGCACGGAATTATTGCACGCCGTGTCCGAACTCGAAGCGTCTGGCGTGCGCGTCGTGCGAGCCGCAGGCCAACCGCTTGCGTACCATCAGTTCGTCGTGGTTACCGCGGATCCCAGGGCGCTAGATCGAGTTGCGCTGCTGAAGTCGGTCAAGCGCGTGTTGCCGGCGCTGCGCCCCGGCTTGCCTAGCCTCGACCGCTCGGCGGCGTTGCTCGGTTTGGCGGGGGTGAGGGGGTCGCGTCCGGCGGCGGGAGCATTGACCGGTAGCGGGATGGTGCTGGCCGACGTCGACACTCTGGCTGACGTCTTCCATCCGGATTTTTTCCGTGGGGATGCGGGGTACTTCGACTGGATCGACGTGAATGACAACGGTACGTTCGACGTGGGTGTCGATGCCGTGGACCTGAATCGAAATGGGGAGGCGGACGTGACGGAGATCGCTCAGCCGCTGCGCGCCGCTCCGATCAACATCTCCTCAGGCAAGGAGGCCGGAGGCGTCCACATCACTGCCTTCGACCCCAGCGTCGACTGGGTCTACCTCGACGAGAACGGGGACAAGCAGCGCAACCACGGCGCAGATGCTGGCTTTGCGGAAGACGTCCCCGCCTTCGGTGAGCCGTTGTTCGTGCCGGACGACGTCAACGGTGACGGCGTGATCGGACCCGCGGAGCGCCTCGTTCGCCTTGGCACCAGCAAGTTCCGCAAGCTCTATGCGAAGGTCAACTACCAGGGGATCCAGCACGACCACGTCTACGAGCGGGGCGTGGACATGGGTCAAGCACCCATCGACCTGACGCATGGTGTGTACGGATACGCGGACGCGTTGCACGCGACCGGGGTGCTCTCCATCGCGGCGGGCGGCGTGCCGCTACCTAGCAGGCGCTGGGTTGGCATGGCGCCGGACGCCGACCTGGTGTTGGCGTTCGGGATCTCGAACTCGGTGACGGCGCCAGTGATCTGGGCGCTGTCTCAGGAGCCGGATGTGCTGCTCCACGAGGCCTCGGTATGGACGAGCATGGAAATGGACGGCAGCGACGCCTGGTCCAAGCTCATCGACAGCTCCAGCGCCGCCGGCGCGATCAATATCTGCCCCACAGGGAACATTGGTGGCGCGCGCAAGCACGCGGTGGTCGACGTCGCCGCGACCGCCAGTGGTGAGATGCGGTTCAACGTTCCCGCCGACACTCAGAGCGTCGAGCTGACGATGCACGTGCGCGGCGGCACCGACGTGACGCTCAGCCTGCGGGAGCCGGGCGGCACCGTTCATCCACTTTCAGCGACCGCCAACCTGGACGCCGGAGGCAAGCTCTACTCTTACGGCGACGACGTCTCCGACGGCGGGACTCGTGTGTTCTACAACTACTTGATCAGCCCCGGCGGCGGCGACTACGTGGTCGAGATCCAGGGCGACCCCGGAGCGACGGCTACCGTGCACGGCTTCGTTGCCGATGAAGCTGGCTTCTCCCTCAACACTGCCTGGGACGCGGCGATCGCGACAGATTCAAGCACCGCCGCGGTACCTTCGGTGGCGTCCACCTGCGTTGGTGTGGGCGCGGTGCCGAGTCACCTGTCGAACGAGGGCGACTGGGCTCGAGCGGGTGACGAAGCGCAAGGTGAGATCCGTGAATACTCTGGGCGCGGTCCGCGGATCGACGGCGAGCAAGTGCTGGACGTCGCGGCACCAGACAACCCTTGGGTGGCCGCGCCTGAAGGGGACATCTTTCCCCAGTACCCCGGCTACTCCGTGATTCCGCACGGAGGTGAGATGATCTTCGGAGGCACGAGCGGCGCTGGTCCGCACGCAGCGGGTGTCGCGGTGCTGCTGGCTCAGGCTGGACAGACCGGGGCCGCGGCCATCGAAGCGCTGCGCAGTGGCGCCGAGGTGGACGCGCTGACCGGCAACGTGCCCAACGCAGACTACGGCTACGGGCGCCTCAGCGCGGCTGGCAGCTTCGGTGTCCCTGTCGATGCCGCGGCGCCGAAGATCGAGCTGAGCGCGAAGCCCGCCGGAGCCGCGCCGGGCGAGACCGTCACGGTCACGCCCGTGGTCACCGGTAGCGGCATCACGCTGCGCTGGGACGATGGGTACGATGGAAGCTGGGACACGGAGCTTGGCGCCGCCGACGCGCGCGACTTCGTCCAGGCGAACGAACCGCTGCGACTCAAGGTGCAGGCTTGGAACAGCAACGGCCGCATCGCGGAGGCGGTGTTGCTGGTGCCCCTCGAGCCCATGAACGGGGTGGGCGGTGCTGGTGGCAGCGGCGGCTCCGCAAGCGGCGGCGCTGCTGGCACGAGCAACGCCTCGGGCGGCGCCAGCGGCGGCGGAGACGACGGTGGCTGTGGCTGCGCCACGCCCGGCCACAGCAGCAGCTCGAGTTCAGCTTGGCTAGCCCTTGGAGGCCTGGCCTACTTGGTGCGGCGTCGTCGCAAGAGCAAGAGCCCGAGCGCGAGGTAGCCATAGCCGCTGGTGCTGCGCCGGTCGCCGCCCGTTACCGTGCGGCAACTGCAGCCCTCGCCAGGTTCTGTGCGTGTCACAGGGCGCGCGCCTTCGCTGCCACTCGAGCCGCCCGTCGCCGCGCCGCCGCTGCCCACGGCGCCGCCGGCTCCGCCTGAGCAGTCAACAGACGTGCAGCCGCCGCTTCCGCCATCTGCATGCTTCAGCGTGACCCGCACGGCGTCCGCAACGAGCCGTTGCGAGCCGTCCAGGGGCTCTCCGGTGTTGTCGTCGACCTGGAGCGTGCCCTCACCCCCGAAATTGAACTCGCCGAGGGATTGCCAGCCGTCTGCCGCAGTCTGATCGAGGATCACGCTCTCGTAGCTGCCGTCATGCTCGACGGTGTAGCGCGCCTCCTGGGAGTCGGCGAAGCCTGCGTCGGTGTAGACTTCGAGCTCATAGCGGCCGGGAGTATCGAAGTAGAAGAACCACTTCGCGTAGTTGGACGCCTCGAGGTCAGCCGTCGTGTTCGTCCACAGCAAGTGGTCGTCTGCGCCGGCGACCTCGTTGCGCCAGTAGACTGGGTCACCACCCGCGCCGAAGCACCAGCCTTGTTCGTCGAGCACCGTGGGGTCCGCGCCGATGGATTCGCACGCCGGCTGACGGCCGTACCAAAAGTCGACGCCCATTTCCGCAAGGAGACCACGGCCGCCTTTGGAGTAGTTGGCATAGCGCTGGTCGTAGACGCTGCAGCTGCCGGGGACGCAGCCGTTGTAGTAGCGAGTGACGGTCTTCACCCACGCGTCCCACAGCTCGTTCCAGGGCCGGATCTGATTCATCACGGCGATGGCCTCGTCGTCGGTGTCCACCGTGAAGTAGACGGAGCGCTTGACCATGTTGATCACGAAGTCGACCGCAGCGTCCGTGTTGCCCGCGATGGTCAGGATGCGATCGCCTTCACGCGCCAGGGTGTCGTCGTATGTCCCGGCGTCGAACTGGAACATGCCGAGGCCGCCTTGCTTAAACGAGCAAGGGCCATCTCCCGCGCCAGCCACCACCGGGCCGCCGTCGCAGTCAGGGCTATTGGGTCCTTCGCAGGCCCAGGTGAGCTCCGAGTGGCAGTGGGACATGCCGGTCTCCGTGTCCGCGATGCCAGCGAGCAACAGGCCATTGTAGAGGCCTCGCGCTTCCGCTGCCGCGCGGATTTGCGCGGCGCGATCCTTGCGCGCTTCGGGGCTGAGCGCTTGGCGCAGCTGGTCGAGATCACCGCCAGGCGTCGGACCGGAACCGCAGCCCGTTCCAAGCAGCGGAGCGAGTGCTAGCGCGCTCGCTCCCAGAAATGCTCGGCGCAGGCTTGAACGCCTGGGTGTTGTTCCCCGAACGGTCGCCGCCTCGCGCTTAGGAATCCGTGTGTCCTCGTTCATCGAGGCGCTGCCTTTCCCGTGTGTGAAGCGAGAGCAGCAGCGCTGGCTGCTTACTTCTTCGCTTTGCCCTTCCCGCCCTTTGCCTTGCCAGGTTTAGCAGCTTTCTTGCTCGGAGCCTTGCTTGCGCTCGCCGTGGCTTTCTTCGCGGGCTTTGCGGCCTTCTTCGCCGCCTTCTTTGCGGGCTTGGCTGCCTTCTTCGCGGGCTTTGCGGCCTTCTTCGCCGCCTTCTTTGCGGGCTTGGCTGCCTTCTTTGCGGGCTTGGCTGCCTTCTTTGCGGGCTTGGCTGCCTTCTTCGCCGCCTTCTTTGCGGGCTTTGCGGCCTTCTTCGCCGCCTTCTTTGCGGGCTTTGCGGCCTTCTTCGCCGCCTTCTTTGCGGGCTTGGCTGCCTGCTTGGCTGCCTTCTTTGCGGGCTCGGCTGCCTGCTGTTTTTCGGCTGTCTTCTTGGCTGCCTTCTTCACGGGCTTGGCTGCCTTCTTCGCAACCTTCTTGGCTGCTTTCTTCGGGGGCTTGGCTGCCGGTTTCGCGGCCTCCACGATTTGCTCCGCCGCCTTCGTCGCAACTTCCTTGGCTGCCTTGGCTGCTTTCTTCGCAACCTTCTTGGCTGCCTTGGCTGCTTTCTTCGCAACCTTCTTGGCTGCCTTGGCTGCCTTCTTTGCGACCTTTACTGGCGTCGACTCCGCGGGCGCTTCAGGCGCGGCTTCTGCTGCCGGAGCTTCCCCTTCCTCGAACAGCTTGCCCTGGTTCGGGCTCGCCTTCTTGGCGCGCTTCTTGGCGGGCTTCTTCGCCTCCGCGGCGGGCTCCGGTTCCGCGGGGGAACCAGCGCGAGCGCTCAGCGTCTCCTCGATACGGTTCTGCAGATCGTCGAACTCGAACGGCTTGTCGAGGTACGCATCCGCGCCGTACAGCGGGGACGTCATCTCGTTCAGGTTTTCGCCGATGCCAGTGAGCATGATCACACCGGTGTGGTGCAAGCTCACCGCTTCCTTGATCTTGCGGCACACTTCCCAACCGCTCATGCCGGGCATCATCACGTCGAGGATCACCAGGTCGGGGAGTCGCTCATGCGCTAGCTCCCATGCTTGTGCGCCGTCGGACGCTTCGATGACTTGGAAGCCTTGGCCACGCAGGTAGCCACCCACCATCGCGACCATCCCGGGCTCGTCGTCCGCAACCAGCACCAACTTGTCTGAGTAATCCGTCATGTGTTCCGCCTTTGCTCCGCGAACCGTCTGTCGTGGCGTATTCGAGTCCACGGCTGATGAGCGGTCAACCCCACAAGTTGGCGGATCAGTGGCGCCGATGTCGGAGCTGGGAGTCACGTGTCCACGAACGTGACTCCCAAGCAAGGCTCAGGCGCTCTTGCGCTGATGGCGACGACGCCACCAGACCAGGCCAAGGCCGAGCCCAATCCAGGTCGCGGTGCGACTCGGCTCGGAACTGTTCCGCGCGGTTCGGCAGCTGCATCCGCCACCGCCAGGAGACACCGTGGGGACCTGGTTGGGGTCGGCTGATTGCACCTGCTCGATGCTCAAAGAGTCGCTGATCGAGTCGTCTTCGGCCGACGCACCGCAGCCCTGGTCCGAGCTGATTTGGGCTGTGAGCTGGGCTGTGGTCTCGTCTTCCAGAGCGCGCAACGTGAGATCGATGGTGACGCTCTCGCCTGGGGCGAGCTCTCCCAGATCGCAGGAGCGCGCCGCAGCGTTGCAGGCGCCAACCGAGGGCACCGCGTTCAGGAGCGAGAGCCCGCTGACATCGAGCTTGAGGTTTACTTGGCGAGGCGTCGTGGAGCCGCCCGCTGCGACGTGGGAGACCGTGAGCTGGCTCGTGACGTCGCTGCCTGCGCTCGCCTTTGCTGGTGTGTTGCTGGTCAACACCAGGTTGCTTTCGTCAGTACCTGGCGCTGGCACATCGAGCACCTGAGCCCGCTGACCCTCGATGTTGTCGAAGTGGAGGACCAGCGCCTGGGCGCCTTGATCCCGGTCGACGTCGGCGCGGATCAGGTCGTCGCCGCCGAACAGCGGTCGGCCGTCGAGCCCATAGGGGCTGGCGTCGATGGCGGGGCGATTGGCGTCGAATGTCGCCCAACCCACGGTGTCACCCTTGTTGACGAGGCTGTTGGTGACCGAACTCACCCGGTACTGGAACTTGGCGTTCTCCGCGGTCAGCCCGAGGTCCTCGAGAAAGACCGGGAAGATCAGCACGCTGTTGAGGTAGGCGTTGGTGTTCAGCACGTCCGCGGGGACGATGTTCAAGAAGCGCCCCTGGCCTTGCTGTCCCGTACGAGACATCGGGTAGGTGATGAGTACGTCGTTGAACGACAGCGCGACGAGCTGGTAGTCGTAGCTGTTGTCCAGGTTCGTGTCGATTTGGACGACGTATCTACCGGGCGAACCCGACGAGAAGGTCTCGTAGCTGTTGGGCGCGGGGGTAGTCCACGTGCCGCGAACCGCGAGCGCGATGAACGCTGAGGCATCGGCGAAGTCCCGGGACTTCAGATCCGTAGCAGCGCCCGTCGCTATCACGTCGTCCGTCGCGTCGAGGGACGTCTCAGGTTCCTCGGTCACGCCCAATTGAAACACTCCAGTGACTGGCGCGGTGGTGGCGCTCTCGCCTACCGGCTCCAGTGTCAGTGTGCTGCCCTCGCCGCACGCGGAGAACGCGAGGCTGCGCTCCCCGGCAGGCCGGACGGCTCCGTTGAACGGCACATGGAGGTCCGGTTGGCCGCTGGTCTTCGAGGTGAGGTTCACTTGACCTGCGGCCTCCATCAAGAAGTGGCGCCCGTACTCCGCGTCTGATCCAAGTCGGACCGTGGGCGGCGTGGTCGGATCTGGCGCGAGCGCGGTGACCTGGCTCGGGTCGAACGTGAGCGCGACCTCGACGTCGACGCTCTCACCGGCGGGGATGCTGACGCTGGTCTGACTGGCGGTGACGCTGACTCCTGCGACCGGATATTGCAGCGCGGGCGCCACATCGAACTCGACGCTGGCGTTGCTCGTGTTCGTGATGCGCAACGTGCGGGCGCTGGTGCTGGTGCTTCCGGTGATCATGAAGCCGAAGGCGATGCCGGAGCCTTCCGAGGGCTCAGCAGCCGCGACGACCTGGGTGTCAATCGCGACATCGACCTGCACGCGTCCGCCGCCAACGTGACTGATCGGCGCCTGCATGCCGTTCACGAACGCAGGCACGGCGGTGTTGATCATCGCCGATTTCACTTCCGTGGGGAGCCAGGTTGGATGCGCTTGCCGTACCAGCGCTGCCGCGCCGGCGGCCATCGGGGAAGCCATGGATGTGCCCGAGTTGACGACGCCCTTGTAGCCGCTGCCGACGCCGGCGCTCTTGATGTCACCGCCAGGTGCCGCGATCTCTGGCTTGAAGCCGCCGGTCGTCGACTCGGGGCCGCGGGAGCTGAAGGGAGAGAGCTGCGACTTCCCTTCGACCGCCAATAGCTCGGCTTGGACGTTGCTTGCTCCCTTGAGCAGGGCGCCATCGGAGTTTCCGATCATTACCGCGGGGATCCCAACTGCGTTGTCCCCTCCCATGGGAAACGGCGGCTCTGCGGGGCTATTCTGCACGACGACCGCCGCGATGGCGCCGGCCGCAGCGGCGCGGCTCAGCTTGTCTTCGAACGTGCAGGTCCCACGGTCGATCAGCGCGATGTTGCCGGAGATCGCGGCGGCGTTGCTGTAGTCTGAGCAACCGTTTCCGGGTTGCGTGCGCACCAGCTTGCCGCTGATGGGCGTATCCGTGGGGATAGGAGCTGAGATGCCGCCCGCCACCGCGGCGTAGCTCCCCGCGATGCCGGCTGGGGAGGTCACGGTGAGCTCTGGCAGCGCTCCTTCACTGGTTGCCGCGACGCTCAGCGCCTGATCGACGCCTGCCGGCTGACCTGCGATGAAGTAGGAGCTGCCAGCGTTGCCCGCCGCGGCCACGAACACGGTCCCGCCGCGCACCAGGTTCTTGATGAGCGTCGAGTTGCTGCCGCCCAGGCCAAAGTCGCTGCCCAGCGAGGCGTTCAGGACATCCAGACGGTCGCTGGGATCATCGTCGCCGTTGGGGTCGATCGCGTAGTCGTAGGCGCTGGCGGTGAGCGTTGTGCCACCGTCGCAACCGAAGATCCGAATCGCATGCAGCGACGCCTTGGGCGCCACGCCGGGGTACACCTCGAACGCGCTGGGGTCGAGGCTGGCGTTGTAGGGGCCCGTGTACGGGCTGCCATCCTTCAAGACGCCGTTGCCAGCAGCGATGCCGGCAACGTGGGTGCCGTGTCCACCGGAGATGCGACCGCCGACCTGGCGGGCGCAGTCGAGGGGATCCGGGTCGGGTTTGGGCGAGGTGCTTCCATCGTAGGCGTCACCCGCGAAGTCCGTGCCAGCGACGACTCTTGCCGTGGGGAAGCTATTGGACTCGATGACGGAGGAGTCATTGGCATTGTACGCTGCGCTCGTGCCAGGGCCCCCAAAGTCTGCGTGGGTGTAGTCGATGCCGGAGTCCATCACGCCGATCGTGATGCCGTCGCCGTCCAGCGGAGAGATCCGCTCCCAAACCTTCGGCGCGCCGATTGCCGGTACGGCGGAGGCGAGGTTACGACTGTAGTACGGCACCGGCTCGATGCCGACCACCTCGCCGATGCGCTGCAGGTTCCGCACTCTGTCAGCGGGGACTCGCACGTGGACGCGGTTGCCGACCTTGCCGATGCGCGCGATCACCTCCGCGCCGTAACTCTGCAGCTGAGGCACGACGCGATCCTGCTGGGCTCGCACGATGGCCACTTGCTGCATGAAGCTCTGCTTGTAGCGCTGCACCTTGAACGTGTTTGCCTTGAAGTCGATTCCTCGAGGAAGCAACGCCGCGGGCGCTGGCTCACTGAGCAGCACGTACACCTGAACCATGCGGTTCGGGTCGGGGTCACTCAGCCCGAGCACGAAGGGCGCGTGGGTCAGGTCCCGGGGTGGTGCCGCGGGGAGCCACTCGAGGTTGCTAACCTGGGCGTTGGTGCTGCTGTGCTCGGCGCCCGCAGCGCTGCAGCCGTTGCTCGTGACGGCGGCAAGCGCCGCGACACCTCCTAGCAACAACCAGCGGGGGGCAATCGGGCGGGCGTGGGCATTCAAAGTACGGCGCATCGGATCTCTTCGCTTGGCTACGGATCTTGCCGAGTGCGCGCAGCGCTCGTGATGGCAGCGCGCTTCACCCAGCCAGAAGTCGGGCTTGGGTTTCCCATCGGTTCGAGGCGCGTACAAAGGCTTTTTCGACGTAGTTTCGTGGGGCAGCCGCAGCTGAGACACGTTGAGGCACCAGCCACGCTGCACAATCGCCGCGAGACGCGAATCGGCCGTGCGGTGTCGCGCGGTGCGGGCTTCGAACGCTGCCAAGCAGGGGAACGACGCTGGCCCAACCTTGGCTTCCCTCGCGGTTTTTTGGGGGGGAGGCACGCTGGTCAAGTGACCCAGTGCGTTTTCCACAAGGGAAATTCTGCGCTGGGGGAACCACGGTGACCGCTGGGTGGGTGTGGCGCTCCTCACCCCCTGACCCGGACGCGGCGTCGCGTGGCCCGGACCGTGGTCTGCCACCGCTCGCATGAGCAGTGGCCGGAGCCAGCCAAGCGCCAGTCCGGTGAGAGGTTCTCAAGCCTGGGGCGTAGGATGAGCCTGAGGCGGGCCTGGGTGTGGCCGTTTGGGGCCAGGACGCTGCCAGGCTCGCGAAATATCAAATGAAAATGCTTAGGTCTGGGTCTGCTGCTAGAGTTCGAGCCAGACGCAGCCCTGCGGGGCAAGGGGGACCGCTCAGCGGGGCCCGTGCGTCTTCAGCGAAAGCTACCGGAACTTTCGAGCGTTAGGACCGTCACTGCGTAGACCCGCGTGAAGTCGCGGCCTCGCCCCCTGCATCGATTTTCGCCGCATCGCATCTCGCCTCCAACCAGTAGGTCGAACTTGTCTCGAGAAGCAGAACTGAAGCGCCTCGCCCAAGCCGCCAACCGCACCGGCCTTCGCATGCGCTTCGATCACGCCCTGCACCGGACGCTGATCCTGTTCCCACTGGTGCTGCTGTACGCGCTGGCGGCGCTGATTTGGATCAAGATTTGGAAGCCAGGCGGCGCACAGATGGCGCAGGTGATGCTCGCCGGAGCCGTGCCAGTCGCGATCTGGTTCTTTGGGACACTCCATGCGTGGCTCACGCCCCGGCCCAAGTACGCCGGCGCGATGCGGCTCGACAAGCACCACGGGCTGCACGATCGCATCTCGAGCGCTCTCGAGTTCATGAAGGTACCCCAGGACCAGCGCTCGCCCTTCATGGAGGCCGCGATCGAGGACGCGGTGCTGACCGCCAAGGACCTCCAGCCGGGCGGCGCCGCCCCCATCCACCTCTACGCCCTCGAGCTGGTGATCATCGTTTGCTTGCTGATGGGGCTGATTGGCGGCTCGTGCCTCTACGTCCCGAAGTACGTGGAGATCAAAGAGGTCGCGCCCCAGAACAACCCGCTGATCCTCAGCCCGGATGACGTCGATCTGTTCCGCAACATCGCAGAGCAGATGAAGCAGGAGAACAAGGACCCCGAGACCCTGGCCGCGGTGAACAAGTTCAACCAGCTGGTGGAGGACATCGCGGAGCGTCGCCTGGATCGCCAGGAAGTCTTCCGTCGCCTGGAGGAGCTGGAGCGAGACCTGATGAAGGGCGCCGAGGCCGACAAGGAAGGCCTCGACGAGGGACTAAAGGCGATGGCTCAGGAGCTGAAGAAGAGCGACCTGAGCAAGCCGGTAGCCAAAGAGCTAGAAGAAAAGAAACTGGCAGACGCCGAAAAGGCGATGCGCAAGCTCGCGGAGCGGCTGAAGGACAAGCAGAACCCGCCGAACAAGGCTGAGCTGGAGAAGCTGCGCAAGGCCATGCAGAAGGCCAGCGAAGCCAACGCCAGTCGCTCCAAGGCGCTTGATGCCGCGCGGAAGGACGCCGAGGAAGAGAAGAAGCGGCTGCTCAAGAAGAAGAAGGACGAGGGCAAGCTCGCCAGCAAGGACAAGAGCCTGCTGAAGAAGAAGGAGCGCGAGCTCGAGCGCCTGAACCGAGAGAAAGACAAGGCGGACCGCGCAAAGCGTCAGCTATCGCGCCTCGACCGCGAGCTCGCGAAGGCGGCGCAAGACCTACTCAAGGAGATGGGCGCGAGCGCCAAGGACCTCGAGGAGGCTGCACAAGACATCAACCGCATGGCCAAGCAGGAGATGAGCGACAAGGAGAAGGAGGAGCTCCGCAAGCGCCTGCAAGAGATGCGAGAGCTGCTGCGCCAGCAGGGCAAGGGCGACAAGAAGCAACTGCAGCGCCTGTTGCGCTTCGGCCAGAAGGCGCGCGGCGGAAAGCCCGGACAAGAAGGTGACGGCGGCGATCAGCCCGGCGGCCAGGGCGGAAAGATGCGGCCAGGCAAGGGCGGCTCACAGCCCGGCGATGGTCCCGGTGGCATCAGCCTCGGCAAAGGCCAAGGCGGAAAGAGCATTCCAATCCCAGGGGGCGGCTCTGGCGAGGGCTCAGGACAAGGCCCAGGCCAAGGTCAAGGCGCAGGCCAAGGTGCTGGCCAGGGCATGGCCGAGGGCGGCTCTGGTAAGGGCAAAGGCGAGGGCTGGGGCACGGGTCACGATCCGAACGTGAAGGGCGACAAGTCCGAGATCAAAGGCTCCACCAAGGACGTGACCGCTGTCGCCAACGACACTGGCCAAGGCACCGCCTCCAGCCAGGTCATCTCCGGAGCGGCTCAGCGCGGCTTCGTGGGCCGTGGCTACAAGCAGATCTACACTGACTACCAGACGGTGGCGGAAGACGTGATGAACCGCGATGACATTCCGCCCGGATACAAATTCTACGTGCGGCGCTACTTCCAACTGATTCGGCCCCGGGATTGAAGCAGTGGGAGCAAGCGCCCGCCTTCGCCGTCACTTCTCTGGTGACGCGCAGGGCGATCCAGGTTGTACGATGACGCGCCTTGTAAGGCGTTTTTGGGAGCGAGACGCATGAGTGAAGCAGAGGCAGCCCGCGAGGAAGTTCAGGACTTTCAGAAGCAAGTCGGGAAGCTGCGCGAGGAGATCGGGCGAGTCATCGTTGGCAACCGCGAGGTGGTCGATGGAGTGCTCACCTGCATGCTCGCCGGCTCTCACGCGCTGCTGGAAGGCGTGCCCGGACTGGGCAAGACGATGCTCGTGCGTACCCTCGCGGAAGCGGTAAACCTGGAGTTTTCCCGGATTCAGTTCACGCCCGACCTGATGCCGGCAGACATCATCGGCACCACGGTGATGGAGGAGCGTGAAGGCGGCGGTCACCAGTTCGAGTTCCGCAAAGGGCCAGTCTTCGCCAACATCGTGCTCGCGGACGAGGTGAACCGCGCCACGCCAAAGACGCAGTCTGCGCTGCTCGAGGCCATGCAGGAGCACCGCGTGACGGTAGGACGTACCACACACGTCATCCCTGAGCCGTATTTCGTGCTCGCCACACAGAACCCGCTGGAGATGGAAGGCACCTATCCGCTGCCCGAAGCTCAGCTCGACCGTTTCTTCTTCAAGCTCCACGTGCCCTTCCCCAACCGGGAGGAGCTCCACACCATCATCGACCGCACCACCACTGGTTACCACGCGGAAGTGAAACCGGTGGTGGACGCCGAGGAGATCGTCAAGATGCAGGAGCTGGTGCGAAAGGTGCCGGTCGCGCGTCACGTCCAGGACTACGCAATCCGCGTGCTGCAAGCCACACACCCCGATCGCGAAGAAGCGACGGACAAGGTGAAGCGCTACGTGCGCACCGGCGGCTCGCCGCGCGGCGTGCAGGCGATCCTTCTGGCCAGCAAGATCCGCGCGCTCTTCGACGGTCGCTTCGCCGCCAGCATCGACGACGTGAAGGCCAGCGCGCTCCCGGCCTTGCGTCATCGCATCTTGCTCAGCTTCGAGGGTGAGGCCGAAGGCGTCGCCGCGGACGCTGTGCTCCAAGAGATCTTGAGTAAGCTCCCTGAAGGGAAGGCCTAGGCGCGACATCGGGCCATCCGGCAATGGGGATTTTCGACATCTTCAAGCGGGCAACGGCGCCAGTATCGCGTCGCTTCGTGCCCAACGTGCGCGCGAAGCAGGACCTCTTCGACGAGGAGTTCCAGCGCAAGCTGGAGATGCTCGCGATGGTCAGCCGCAAGGTCTTCGCCGGGAGGCTGAAGGCCGAGCGCCGCACCAAGAAGAAGGGCAGCGGCGTCGAGTTCGCTGACCACCGCGACTACACCGCGGGGGATGATTTCCGTGCGGTAGACTGGAACGTCTACCAGCGCTTCGGTCGCCTGCTGGTGCGCCTGTACGAGGAAGAAGAAGATCTGAGCATCTACTTCATCATCGACTGCTCGACGTCGATGGGCTTCTCGACGACGCAAGGCGCCGCGGCGCGCAAGTTCGACTACGCGCGCAAGCTCGCAGCGGCGCTCGCGTACGTCGGCCTCGCGAACCTCGATCGCGTCACCGTGGTGGCGATCAGCGACGCGGTCGTGGCGCGCATGCCAACGACTCGCGGCAAGGGCCGTATCTTCCGCGTCTTCAACTTCCTTCGAGATTTGGAGCCAAGCGGCGTCACGGATCTCGGGGAAGGCATGAAGACCTTCGTGGCGCAGCACAAGCGCCGCGGCCTGGCCGTCCTCATCAGCGACCTCTACGACCACGCAGGCTTCGAGCGCGGCATCAACGTGCTGCGCTACAACAAATTCGAGCCGTTCGTGTTGCACATCCTCGACCCCCAGGAGGCGCGGCCTGACTTGAAGGGCGACATCCGCCTCTACGACTGCGAGACGGGTGACGAGCGCGAGGTCACCGTCACGCCAAAGCTCCTCGAGCGCATGCAATCCGCCTGGAAGGAGTACCAGCACGATATCGAGCGCTTCTGCGCGAGTCGCCAGGTGACCTACTTCCCTGCGGATATCAACGTCGAGTTCGACGAGCTGATCTTGAAGGTCTTCCGCCGCGGAGGCTTCCTCAGGTGATCTTCTCGGGGCTGCCTTTCGCGACGCTGATGACCATCGCCGGTGTGGTGGGTGGCCTCACGGTCGTCTTCTACATTCTCAAGCTGCGGCGCCGCCCGATCGCGGTGCCGTTCAGCCATATTTGGGAACGCATCCTCCGCGACAAGGAAGCTACGAGCTGGTTCTCCCAGCTGAAGCGGCTGCTGTCGCTGCTGTTTCAGCTGGCTCTGCTCACGTTGCTGATCATGGCGCTCGGAGACCCGCGCCTGAGTCAGAACCTGGTGGAGGGGCGCAACGTCCTGGTGCTGATCGACACCAGCGCTTCGATGAAGGCGACCGACGGAGGCGATGAACAGGCTCCCACTCGCCTGGACGCGGCGCGCCGCGAGGTCTCCAAGCTGGTGACCGGCCTGGGCGGCACCGACCGCATGCTGATCGCGAGCATGGACTCCGGGGTGAGCCCGCTAACCACCATGACCGGAGAGACTACGGATCTCCAGGCGGCGCTCAAGCAGCTGAAGGCTACCGACACTCGCGCTGATCTGCGGCGCGGGCTGAACTTTGCCTTGGATTCACTGCGCGGCCTGAACAAGACGGAGATCGTCCTGGTCAGTGACGGAGCGTTTGGCGACGTGGACGACGTCACGAAGGGGATCGACCTGGGAGACACCAAGCTCTCCTACATCCCCGTCGGCAGCAAGAACCGCAACGTCGCGATTACCCAATTTTCCGTGCGGAGATACCCGCTCGACAAGTCGCGCTACGAGGTGATGCTCGAGGTCACGAACACCAACGAAGAGCCGACGGACGTCGAGCTGACGCTGCTCGGCGACGGCCAAGTGGTGGACGTGACCAAGCTGCATTTGGGACCGAACGAGCGCTTGCCGCGGTTCTACAAGGATCTGGCCGGCGCGAGTCGCACCCTCGAGGCCGTGATCAAGCTCGGCGACGGCGAGCCCGACGACCTCCCGGCGGACGACCACGCGTATGCGCTGATGCCTGAGCGCCGGCGCTCCAAGGTGCTGATGGTCACCAAGACCAATACGTATCTGGAGGCTGCACTGCTGCTGGACGAGTACCTGGACGTCACGAACGTCGAGCCCAAGGCATACCCGCCTCAGGGCACATTCGACGTGACGATTTTCGACGGTGTGGCGCCACCCCTGGCCGACGGCTCCGGTGCGGCCCTCTACCTGAATCCGCCGGATACCAAGGAAGCACCAGTACCGCACGGAAAGAAGCTGAAGATGTTTGGCTTCGATACCTGGGACAAGAAGCACCCCATCGTGCGCTGGATGGAGCTCGGCGACATTCAGGTCGCCGAAGGTTTCAGCTTCAAGCCGGAGAAGACCGATCGCATCGTGGGCGCGTCTTTCAAGGGGCCAATCCTGGTGGAAGGCCGGCGGAGCGGACGCCGCTTCATGGCGCTCGGCTTCGATCCCCGTGACAGCGACTTCGTGATGCGCGTGGCCTGGCCACTGTTCGTGCTCAACACGATCAACTACTTCGTCGAGGAAGACACGGGGTACATCTCGTCCTTCCGCACCGGCGAAGTGTGGCGCATTCCGGCGCCGAGCAGCGCTGAGGTGGCAGAGCTCGAGCTGCCGGACGGCACCAAGCGCACCGTCCCGATCAAGCAAGGACGGGCGGTGTATCAAGGCGACCAGGCCGGCTTCTACACGCTGCGGGTCAAGGCCGACGGCGACGGAGACTCGGCGGCCAAGGGCGGCGAACCCCAGGAGACGATGTTCGCCGCGAACTTGGTTGATCTCGACGAGAGCCGCATCGAGCCCACCGAGAAGCTCGAGATCGGGAAGACCGAGGCGACGTCAGTCACGAACTTCAGCGCCGGCGTGCGCCGCGAGATCTGGCTCTACTTGCTGATTGCAGCGATCATCGCCTCCACCGTGGAGTGGTTCACGTATCACCGGAGGCTCACCGTATGAGATGGCAGCGCATCGTCTGGTGGCTGTTCGTCTTGGCTGTGGGGCTAGGGCTAGCGTACGCCTACAACCGCTTCATCATTCACGCGCCGGAGCCCACCTTCAAGTGGGTGAAGGACGGCACGAACTACGAGCTGCTCGAGCCGCGCACTCTGGGACTGGTGCTCCTCGCGCCGCTGATCCTGGCCATCATCGGCTGGAGCCTCGCCGACTTGCCGTGGCAGCAACGGGTGCTCGCGGTGATCTTGCGGGTGGGCTTCATCGCCTTGCTCGCAGCGTCCCTCGCGCGCTTGGCGAAGACCGCAGAGACCCAGAAGCTGTGCGCCGTGTTCGTGGTGGACGTCAGTGACTCCGTGCCTGACGCGGCGCTCAACGACGCGCGCGAGGTCATCGAAAAAGCCATCGCGGAGAAGCCCAAGGACGACGTGATCCGCATCGTCACCTTCGCGAAGCGGCCGAAGCTGATCGAGCTGAAAGAAGAAGAGGGCAAGCTGCCGGAGGTGCCGTCCGTTGCAGACCTGCGCCACAATGCAGAGGACGAGAAGGTCGAGAAGCCAGGCGCTGGAACCGACGTGCAGTCGGCGCTGCAGCTGGCGTACGGAGTATTTCCTCCGGGATATTTGAAGCGCGCGGTGCTGTTCACGGATGGCGTCGAGACCGAGGGCGATTTGCTGGCGGAGGCGAATCGCGCCTCGGGTTTCGGCATCAAGCTCTTCACGGTGCCCTATCGGCGGCCAGCGCCCGGCGAAGTGGCGCTGAAGGAGCTACGCGCGCCCGACAAGGTGGAGATTGGGCAGCCTTTCAACCTGACCGCGTACGTCTACTCGAGCCGCGCCACCAAGGCGCGCGCGAGGCTATATCAAGGCGAAACCTTGAACGGCCTCGACGGAGCCCGCGAGCTCGACCTCGTTCCCGGCGAGAACGAGATCAAGTTCAAGAGCGTCGTGCGCATCGGCGGCGAGGTCACGTACGCGCTCAAGCTCGATCAGATCCAGCACGACCGCTTCAAAGAGAACAACAGCTACGCCGTCACCATCGACGTGCCTGGGCGCCCTGCGGTGCTCTACATCGAGGGCCAGCCAGCGCGGGCGAACTACTTGATGAGCGCGCTGCAGGCGCAGCAGTTCGAAGTCGACGTCCGCAATCCGACCGCGTTTCCGGGGTCAATCAAGGAGCTCGAGCGCTACGCCTTCGTGATCCTCTCGGACGTACCGAAGGAGAAGGTGAGCATCTCGTCGCAAGACTTGATCGAGCGCTACGTTCGCGACTTGGGGGGCGGCTTCCTGATGGCTGGCGGCGAGAGCGGCTTCGGTCTCGGCGGCTGGGCGCACACGACCCTCGAGCGCATCTTGCCGGTGCGCATGGACGTCGAGCGCCGGAAGGACAACCCGGGCGTCGCCATGGTGCTGGTGATCGACCGCTCCGGCTCGATGACGGGGCTGCCTCTCGAGATGGCCAAGGCCGCCTGCAAAGCGACCGTGAGCACCCTGCAAGGCGACGACCTGATCGAGATCATCGCTTTCGACGACACGCCGATTCGCTACGTGAAGATGCAGCCTGCCCGCTACCGCAGCCGCATCCAGAACGAAGTCCTGCGCATCCAGCCGGGCGGTGGTACCGCCATCTTCCCGGCGCTCGACCAGGCGTATCAGGACGTTTCGGTCGCTCAAGCGCGCAAGAAGCACGTGATCTTGCTCACCGACGGGCGGGCCCCGACCGGCGGCATCAAGGATCTGGTGCAGGCGATGATCGCCGAGAGCATCACCGTCACCACCGTCGGCCTCGGCGAAGGCGCTGACGGAGACCTGCTGCGCATGATCGCGGACACCGGCGGCGGTCGTTACCACTCGGTGCCCGACCCGAACAGCTTGCCCAAGATCTTCACCCGGGAGACCGAGATGATCGCGCGTCAGGCGGCGGTCGAAGAGTGGTTCCCCGTGGAACAAGTCGGCAACGCGGACTTCCTCAAGGGCTTGTCCGTGAGCTCCGCCCCGCTGCTGCACGGCTATGTCGCGACTCAGATGAAGGGGCCTCCTTCCCAGGAGATCCTCACCAGCGACATCGGCGAGCCGATCTTGGCGCGCTCCCGCCTCGGCCTCGGCTGGACCCTGGCTTGGACCAGCGACGTGAAGAACATGTGGGCCGTCGACTGGCTGCGCTGGAAGGGCTACTCCCAGTTCTGGGGTCAGCTGATCCGCGAGCACATGCGCAAGAAGCACCGTCGCGAGCTCGACATGAAGACCGAGTCCAGCGGCGGGCAAGTCAAGGCGGTGGTCGACGCCTTCACCGTCGATGAGCGCTTCGAGAACGACATGACCAGCAAGCTGTTCGTGATCGGCCCCGAGCCGGGTGGCAAGCGCCGCGAGCTCGACATGCGTCAGACCGCGCCTGGTCGCTACGAAGCGAATTTCGAACTCGACGAGTACGGCTCATTCCGCCTGGAAGCAGAGCACTCTCAGGAAGGCTCAGACGGCGAGCTGGATCGCGTCGGCGTGAGCTACGGCCACGTCTCGAATCCGTATCCGCGCGAATACGCAAGCTTCGAGCCCGACATCGAACGCCTGGAGCGCGCGGCCATCGCCGGCGGCGGCAAGGTGGACCCCACGCCAGCGCAGCTCTACGACCCCGGCAACGAGAAGATCACCTACTACGAACAGCTGTGGCGCAACTTCATCTACGCCGCCTTCGTGGTCTTCTTGCTCGACCTGTTGGTGCGCCGCGTGCGCTTCTTCGACCGCAAGTTCCTGCCCAAGAAGCGCCGCAAGCAGACTGCCTGACGCGGCTCTTGCGGCCGTTGCGTTGGCCCGACGGCGACCTCGACCGACCTCAGCTGAACGCAATGCTCGGTCGACCGCGTCTCTCGAAGCTGTCGGCCCAGGGCGTCAGGATCGTCCTGACCAGCTCGGCGGACGCAGGTCGCTGCTCGGGAGCCAAGGCCAGACAGGCCATGGTGAGCGCTGCGATCTCGTCGGGGACCAGACGCCGCGCCTCCCCCAGATCCGGCGCGTTCAGTTTCAGCCGAGCGCTGGACCCGCTTGTCGGATCTGGGCGCTCCCAGGGGAGACGTCCGGTCAGCAGCTCGAACAGGATGACGCCAAACGAGAACAGATCCGCGCGTGGGTCGACGCGCAGCCCAGCGCTTTGTTCTGGGGACATGTACGAAGGCGTACCGACCACCTGTCCTGGCGAAGTGACCTCGTCTAGCTCGAGATCCAGCGTCTGAGCGACGCCGAAATCCATGATCACGACGCGCCGGATGCTTCCCGACTCTTCCCGCTCCACCATCACGTTTTGCGGCTTCAAATCCCGATGCACGACCCCGGCTCGATGAGCTGCGGCGAGTCCTGAGCAGAGCTGCAAACCCAGCTCGGCGACTTCTTCGGGGGTGAGGGGGGCGTCGCTCGTCCACGCGTTGAGGGTGCGACCAGCTACTGGCTCCATGGTGATGAACAAGTCGGCGCCGTGGAAGGCGATGTCAAACGTCCGGGATACATTCCGATGCGTCACCAAGCGAGCCAGCCGCACTTCCTTGCGGAAAGGTGCCACGGCGGACGGAATATTGGTGACGTCTCGGCGCAGCAGTTTCAGTGCGACGTCCAGCTCGAGTTCGAGATCTCGGGCAAGATAAACGACGCCCATGCCGCCGCTCCCGAGCACTTCTTTCAGGCGGTAGCGCTGCGCAAACACGTCGTTCAAGCGGGCCTCTGCGCTTGGCTCCAGTTCGCACGAGCGCAGGATGTGCGTCGTGGGGTAGTCCGCTTGGCTGCCGTCGCGCGCCCTTGGAGTGGACGTTGACGAGTCCGCGCCCCTGCGCCGGACTGCCTCCAGCAAGGTCGTTGCGTTGCGGGCTGAGTGCTCCCTTAGCCGGGTTTGTATGTCTTTGACGGCGGTACCGGCGCTGCGCTCAGGTTCTGGCGTCCGAGCTCCAATGCCGTCCCGAGCGTGTAGCGCCGCTTGCTTTGAGGCGAGGGGGCGGGGCTCTTCCTCCGGCGGGAGCACTCTCCCCCCTTCCGACTCCCACTCTTCGAGTGGTTTGCTGCGTACCGCGGTGCTGGGGGGACGGGAACCGTTCTCAGGTGATCCGGACATGTCTGGCTGGGCTTACTCCTCGACCGGCGAACCGAGGCCTTTGAACGTCTTGTGCAGGTCGCGCCACGATAATTCGATATCTTCTTTTAGCGTGTCCCACTTCTTTTCGCCGACGGCTTTCAGGGTTTCGATCTTCGTCTGAATGACCTGAAATTTCAGTTTCAGGTCGTCAATGTCGTGGCGATATCCCACTGAGACAGCGGGTTCTGCGGCATCGGCAGTCGCAACCAAAGGATTCTGGTACTGCACCCCAATGCCGGATTCGCTTTCATTATTTTTAATCTGCTCTTCTTGGCGGCTGTCATGTGCTCCCTGTTGCTGGATCGTGCCGATATGCCGATGTGGCGCGGACGCGATCATCCTCGGCCCCTGCTGAGCTTCGCTGCCGCTGAAGCACAGGCGAGCGTGCGCTCGCATGTGGTGCACCAACCGTGCCGTGGCCGCGGCGTCAAGCAGCCGACGGCCGAGCCCCGCGTGGCAAAGGCAATCCGACGGAGTACGGTCCCTTCAATTGAAGGTGGGCATCGCGACTGAGTTTGAATGACGAATAACGGAGTTCAGGCCCGGCGTCGGGGTGGTTTCAGGTTCTTGAACCAACGCATGGTAATCGTGGACGCGGTGGCGTTGGGGCACATCGGGAAGTACTTGGTGGAAGCTTCGGCTACACCCCAACGCGAACGGTACTGACGCAGTTTGCGTTCGCTCAAGGCTGGCGTAACGCCGAAGGTTTGGTTGCTTCGTGCGTCTCAGTGAGGCCGGAACCGGCGCGCGGCGGGCGTCAAGCTGGGGAGTCTGCAGGGGCTGTTCTGTTTCAGGACCGTTGGTGAAAATCCACTCTCCAACAGTTCGACGCTGATGGCGTCCTATGAAGCGGAACAGCATCTGCTTCGCTGGTCGGTCAGATTCGCCTTATGTGCTGGACGGTGGTCTCTGAGTGGATACATGAGCCGGATCGCTCCAGGCGGATCTACGTGCTCGAGGATCGGTGCGTTGCGCCGGGGCGATCCCGCTTGTCATGTGGTGGGCAGGACTCGCGCGGAGTGGGGCGACGAGCGAGCCCGCGATCTTCGTTTCGACCCACAGATATGCAAGAGCAGCCTCGATGTCGGTGCAACGGTGATATCTCGAAAGGGCGGAGAGGGCAAACTACAGCGCCACACCAGGCATCGTTCAAGTCGTAAAGGAGGTCGAGGAACGGGTGGGCACCATCGCCAAGAGCCTCAGAGATGCGGCCGGTTGCTTGATCGCGTCCACGTCGCCAAGGTGGACTCCACGGTGCTGATCACCCCAGGAGGCGGGTCTGGCAAGGGGCGCGTCGGGTCATTCGATGATCTGCGCCGCGAAGGACCCTTCGTGAGCCTCAACTGCGGCGCTGTCTGGAACAATGCTGGACGAGTTTGTTCGGCCACGTGCGCGGCGCGTTCTCTGGAGGCTACCAGCGACCGGTGGACTATTCGAGGCGGCCAACCTGCGGCACTCTGCTCCTCGACGAGATTCGGTGATGAGCCAGTCGGCGTCCCGGGTGAAACTCTTTGCGTCCTGCAGGGCACGAGGTCAGCGCATCGAAGAAAACGAATCGGAAGATCGTCTTCCGCTGATGGCGGCGACCAACCGCAACCTGGCGAGGTAATTCATGAAGGTGTTTTTCGTCAGGACTTGTTCTGCCGCTATACAGACGTCATCAGGCTGCGACTGCTGGCGCTTCGGGACGCGGCGGAAGACATCCTCCCGCTGGCTCGCTTGCTACTCGCGGAAGCCTGCTTGCGCTTGGGGCGCAGCGTCACGGCCTTTTCACCCGAGGTGGCCGACCAGATCCTGCGTTATCGATGGCCGGGCAACGTAAGAGAACTGCAAAATGCGATGGAGCGGGCGGTCGTTCTCGCCAAGGGCACCCGCGTGGAGCTCGAGGATCTACCCGAGGAGGCGCGCACCGCGTTTCCTGAACTGAGCGCCGTGGCGGGATCGATCGTCAGTCTCCAAGAGATGGAGAAGCGCTACATCATCGCTGCTCTGGCGCTCAATGGTGGCAACCAGGCGCGCACGGCGGTGCAGTTGAACATCGGGTCTGCCACTCTGTATCGGAAGCTCAAGAAGTACGGCAAGACCTCGCCGGCGGCGCCCAAAGCGCCTGAGTCTGGCTTTGACCTTTAAGCAGCAAGCCTCGGCACGGTTAGTTGACTGGGCAAGGGTTAGAGCCAGCCGTTCCCATCATTTTGATGGGCCACCACATCGGACTGACTTGGCGCGAGGGGCATGCTTCTTGCGACCGCTCTTAGTGTTTTAGGCAGGAGGAGGACGACGATTTCATGCAGTCCAAGATGACGATTCAAATCAACACCGATCACAACATCCACGGCAGGGAGGCGCTCGTCGTCCACATCAAGGGCGTGGTGGAGGACAGCCTGAGTCGGTTCAACCGGCAGATCACTCGGGTCGAGGTGCATCTGAGTGATGAAAACGGTGAGAGCAACGGCAAGGCGGACAAGCGCTGCGTGATGGAAGTGCGCCTGGAAGGCCGCCAACCGGTCGCGGTCACACATCACGCGTCGAATGTGGATCAGGCCATCGAGGGCGCCATGCACAAGCTGGAGCGCATGCTCGAGCACACCCTGGGCCGCCTCCACAACCATCACTCCCACTGAGATCACGCGCGTGGAGGCCAAGGCTCCTCAAGCTCTGCGACGCGTTGCCGTTCAGAGCGATGTGAGGATCGCTAGCGCCTACTCAGCCGCCCTAGATGGAGCGAACCGCGGGCAAAACCGTGTCATTGAAGCGGGCTCGCGGCTCGCGCAAGGCGGTGCTGAGGGCAGCGTGGGCGGTCCCGCCGACGTGGTTGGCGATGTCGTGGAGCTGTCTCAGGGCGCCATCGAGCTGGCCGCGAACGTGGCCGTGGTCAAGGCGCTCGACGAGTCTCAGGCCGAGCTCTTGAAGGCGCTGCCCTGAGCCGGCGCTGAATCCGTGCGGATCATATTAGCCGAGCAGCATGTCCTTCTTCTGGCGTCTCAGCTGTTCCCAGGTGCTGGCGCGAGCTACGATAGCCTGTTGTGCGTTCAAGGTTGATGATTCCGATGTTACTGGTGCTTCTGGTGTCCTGCACTGAGCGTCAGCGAGAGGGGCCAAAGGTTGATGCCCCGGAGCAAGCGAGCTCCACGGAATCCAAGAAAACTTCCGTGGTCGTGCCCGTAACCGTCGACAACATCCGGGAAGGAATGGTCGTCTTTCGGAATCCCAAGTGGGATGGGGCCTGGGGAGCCAAGGACATCCACCCGAACCAGGGGGTCAGAGGCCGCATTCGCTCTTGGTCAGACCAGGCTGGAAAGCCCCATGGGAACTCCAAGGGCGACCTGGAGCAACTCAAGTGGGAGGCTGTTGCTTGCGTTGACTGGGATGCTGGCGAGGAGGCGTGGAAGAGCCGACAAGGCTACCGAATCGGCTTCCTGAACGAATATTGGTTGGCAACCAGCGACACGGCGCCCTGATCATCGCCGGCGACCGCGGTCTCTGCGATTGCGTGAATCCTCCCGGAAAAGACTTCTGGGATCACTTCGGCGGAGCGACTTCCGTCTTGCAGCCGAGCTGGATGTCGACCTTCGCGTTCGCGTCGTCACGCACGCGGTCGCACAGGGCGCCGCACAGGATGATCTTGGTTTGATCGGCGTTCCACTGCCAGCCATCGACGCACGGGTCGTTGGGATCCTGGAGCACCTTTTCTGGCGTGCCGTTGCCGTTCGGCGTGTAGGTGACGTTGACCTTGCTCGGGTCTAGCTCTTCGCCCTGGGGCGGCACCGGTGTGTACTCGCAGCTCAGGCGATCGACGATGCCGTTCGCGATGTCGTTGAAGATGACCGACCAGTCGTTGTCGCAGATGCTAGCGGTGATGCCGCCGGTTGCGTCAGACAAGGCTTTGTACTGCTTGCCTGGGCTGGCTGCGGCGTTGCCCGTCATGGTGTTCGGGTCGTAGTCCGCGCTCTCGCAGGTCTCGTCTGCGGCGCTCGGGTCGTAGCCGATGATCGAGTGCCAGATGTACTTGCGCTCCGCCTGGGTACCGAAGTAGCCGGGAGCGGGGGTTCCGGGAGGATCTGACTGATCGGTCAGCCAGTAGTCAAAGTCTTGCGCCGCTGTGGCGATGATCGGTTCATCGTCGGTCACCTCGACGAACACCTTGGTCGAGTTGAAGCGCAGGTGGTTGTACCAAGGCGTGGCGCCAGCGCAGAACAGCGGGTTGGCGATCGCGGTGTAGTTGTTGCGCAGCAGGTTGAACGAGTTGGTGCTGCCGACCTCGCAGTTGGTGGTGAAGAAGCGGGGCGCGTTGTCCCCGCAGCTGGGCCCGCCGAGGGGCGGATCCACGCACACCGAGAGATCCCCGGCGCCGCGCTTGGTGAACATGACGACGCGCCAGTCGATGGGAGACGCTTGAATCGTGGGCACGAAGCTGCCGTTCACGTTGCTGCGGATCTTGTCGATCTCGTCCCCCATCGAGCACGAGTTGTCGATCACCCAGATGATGTCGACCGCGCTGAGCGCCTGGGCGCTGGTGGTGCTGCAGGCGGCGTCTTCGTCGAGGCCACCGCCGCTGCCGCCGTTGCCGCCGCCGTCGAGGAAGCCGCTGCCGCCGTCACCTGCACTGCCACCGAAGCTTGCATTGCCCGAGCCGCCGCTCGCGCCACTACCACCGCTGGCGCTGCTGCCACCGTTTGCTCCGTTGCCTCCGCTGACCTTGCTCGGGTCATTGCCTGATGCAGAGCAGGCGGCGGCGAGCGAGACGCCGATGACTGCGGAAAGACTGGCGAGGGAGAGTTCCTTCAAGCGCATGACATCCTCCAAGCGACCACCGCGAATCAATCCGCGGTGACTCAGGCAAAGCAGCAGCCACGACCAACTGCTTGGAGGAGTGTAAAGTACTTCAAGCCTAAACAGAACTGTGTTTCCCGCGCAGCTCGGCGTTCGTTCGGCTCTGGATTTCCCGCGCAGCTCTGGATTTCCCGCGCAGCTCGGCGTTCGTTCGGCGCGTCACGCTCCGTTCGCTTCGGACTTCGCCTCAGCTCACGGAGCGCGCCGGCCTCACTCCTTGTCTCGCGCGCTCGGGTTTCCCGCGCAGCTCAGCGCACGGCTCGGCCTCAGTCCTTGCCTCGCGCGCTCGGGTTTCCCGCGCGGCTTTCTGGAACGGCGCTCGGTACCGGAATGAGACTCCAGTTTGAGGCTTACGCTGGCGCGGTGCAGTCTCCCCCCCCAAAAAAAAAGAGCTGCGCCAGGTCATATTGCCGCGCGGTAACGTGGGTCGTCGAAACGTGCTCGCCGCGGCTAGCTACTGGGCTCCGAGCGCTCTGGGGCGGAAGTCTGCTAGGTGTGGCAGGGCACTTTGCCTGGCTGGCTCAGGGCCTCGATGATCGGGCAGTCGGCGTCGTCGCAGCCGGCCTCGCAGTCCTTGACCAATTGACGCAGCGCTTCGCGAATGCCCTCTAGCTCCGCCAGCTTCGACTCGATGGTCTCGAGTTTTGTTTCCGCAATGCGACGCACGCGCTGCCGCTGACGTCCCTTCGCCGGCCGCAGGCTCATCAACTCCTCGATTTCCTCGAGGCTAAATCCCAGGCCCTGGGCGCGCTTGATGAACCGGATGCGATCGAGCGCCGCTGCGGTGTACACCCGGTACCCGTTGGGCGCCCGTTCGGGAGGCGGCAATAGTCCTCGGCGCTCGTAGTAGCGCAGAGTCTCAATGTTTACGCCCGCTTCGCGAGCCAGTTCTCCAGTACGCACTTACTAAGCTTAGGGTGTGACCTGAGTCCGGGGTCAACGGGGTGGGATCTTAAACGTGTTACGTCTCCGTTACCGGAGTTCAGTGATGGTGCAATCACTCGATGAGCTTCACGCGCCACTCTCGGCCCTCTGATCGTGCGCAAAACTGCAAAGTTCCGACGCTGACGTGAAGCGTACTGCGGGTTGATTCCCCACGGCTTTGCCACTAGCTCCGACCCATGACTCTGCGTCGGGGTATTGGGCTAGTCACTTCGTTGTTCACCGCTGCGCTGCTCGCGAGCGCCTGCGGTGGGCCCACCATGGAGCCGGATACGCCGCCGCCTCCGGTGTCTGCACCGATCAACGACAACATCATCGAGGACGGGCAGGCCACGGCGACGCCCGAAGAGGCGCGCAAGTTCGTGGAGCAGGTCGACAAGGACCTGCGGGAGCTGATGGGCAACGCCGAGCGAGTCTCCTGGGTGAAGATGACCTACATCACCCACGACACGGAGATCCTGGAAGCGAACGCCCAGGAGCAGGTGATGAGTACCTGTCGCGCAAGATCAAGGAGGCGTGTTCGAGGGGCTCGATCTGCCGCCTGACGTGGCTCGCCAGCTCTACCTGTTAAAATTCTCCGCGGAATTGCCTGCCCCCGACGACGAAGCCAAGCGTAAAGAGTTCGCGGGCATCGTGACCAAGCTGGACAGCATCTACGGCAAGGGCGAGTACTGCTCCAAGAAGCTGGTCGGTCATGCGTTGCCGAAGGGCAAGGACAAGAAGACCGACGACGGCTGCCGTTCCCTCGAGGAACTATCCCAGATCATCGCTGAGAGCCGCGATTACGACCTGTTGCTCGAGGCGTGGAAGGGCTGGCGCACCATCAGCAAGCCGATGCGCCCGATGTATCAGCGCTTCGTCGAGCTGGGGAACGAAGGCGCCAAGGAGATCGGTTTCTCCGATATGGGTGCGATCTGGAAGGGCCACTACGACATGTCCGACGCGGACTTCGTGGCGGAGATGGATCGCCTCTACGTCCAGGTGAAGCCGCTCTATGAGCAGCTCCACTGCTACGTCCGCGGCAAGCTGTCAGAGAAGTACGGCAAGGACAAAGTCTCCCCCACCGGCGGCATCCCGGCGCACCTCCTCGGCAACATGTGGGCGCAGGAGTGGGAAGCCCTCTACAAGGACGTGGAGCCATACCCCGGTAAGGGCCAGCCGGATCTGACGGCTGCGATGGAAGAAGCAGAAGTACGACCACATCAAGATGGTCAAGCTGGCAGAAGGCTTCTTCACCAGCCTCGGCATGAAGCCGCTGCCTCAGACCTTCTGGGAGCGCAGCCTGTTTCTTTAAGCCCGCGGATCGCGACGTCGTGTGCCACGCCAGCGCCTGGGACGTGGGCATGAGCGCGATCTGCGCATCGTGGGCGATGTGCATCAAGGTCGACTACGAGGATCTCGTGACGATTCATCACGAGCTCGGTCACGACTACTACTTCATGTACTACCACGACCAGCCCTGCGCTGTTTCAGCAGGGGGCCAATGATGGTTCTCATGAGGGAATTGGTGACACCCTGGCGCTCGGTGTGACGCCGGCGTACCTGAAGCAAATTGGCCTGATCGACAAGGTGCAGGAGAGCAAGGAAGCCGACATCAACCTCTTGATGAGTCGTGCGCTCGAGGGCGTTGCGTTCTTTGCCAACGGAAGATGATCGACCAGTGGCGCTGATGTTCAGCGGCAAGGTGCCGCCGAGTCAGTACAACTCCTACTGGTGGAAGCTGCGCAAGGACTTCCAGGGCGTCGTGCCCCCAGTGCGGAGCGCACCGAAGAGGACTTCGACCCCGGCGCGAAGTACCATCCCGGGCAATACGCCCTACATCCGCTACTACATCGCGCGCATCCTGCAGTATCAGTTCCTGCGCGCGCTGTGCCGCGAGGCGGGCTTCAAGGGGCCGCTCTACCAGTGCACCTTCTACGGAAACAAAGCCGCCGGCGAGAAGATGATGGCCATGCTCAAGCTTGGAGCGAGCAAGCCCTGGCCCGAGGCGCTCAAGGCCATCAGCGGCGAGACCAAGATGGATGCCTCGGCCATCCTCGACTACTACGCGCCTCTCATGGAGTGGCTGACCGAGAAGAACAAAGGCCAAAAGTGCGGCTGGTAATGTGACCCTCGCGGCTCATGGGCCTTCAGAGGTCGCTCGCGCTGGTCGTTGTGCCTACCGCTTGGTAAGTTCTTCTTCCCAGCTGCGGCCTCTGCCGCAGGCCTCGCCCCAATGAGTTTCGCAGAGCTCCAGCACCGTCTGTTGTCTGGTCGTCCCCTCGTGTTGGACGCCGATACGGGCGCGTGTTTTCGCTCTCGGGGGCGCGCGCTGACGCGGGCAGGGGCGCTCGGTAAGTTGCTGCGGGAAAACCCCGACGCGATCATCGAGCACTACCTCGCGGAGGTGAACAGCCGCGTCGACGTGCTGTGCGCTCTGACCAGTGACACGACTCCGCGCGCGCTGGCGGAGGTGGGCATGGAACACCGCGCCGCGATGCTGACGGGGCTGAGCGTGGATCTCGCGCTCGAAGTCGCTCAGGCCGCGGAGCGCCCGGTTGGCGTGGCTGGCGTTCTCGGCTCCGACATGGTGAGCGCGATGCGCAGCGACCGCTTGGCAGCGGAGCTCGACGAGCACGCCGAGCGCCTGGCAGTCGCGGGTTGTGAGCTGTTCTTGGCGCGCGGCTTGGGGTCGCATTTCGAGCTGATGGCTGCGGTGCGCGCGGGGAAGACCCGGGGTCTACCGATCTGGGCGGTGCTGGAGGCCAGCGTGGACGGGCAGCTGGTCACGGGAGATTCCATCGAGAAGTCGGTGACTGAGCTACGAACCGCGGGCGTCAGCGCCGTGCTGTTCGAGATCAGCGGCGTCAGCGCCGCCGAGCGAATTCTCGAGTCAGCCCGTGAGGTTGCCCCCGCAACGCCCGAGTGTGTGTACGGCGTGCTCGTGGCCGGAGGCGTGGGGAGTGTGCGTGGCTTTCCGGACGACGACACGCGCCCTGGGGAGTGGGCCAACGGGGCGTCACGTCTCGATGCTGCGGGCGCCCGAGTGATTGGTGGGGGAGCAGGCACGACGGAATCGCACACGGCGGCACTTGCGCACGCCCTGGGTGCTCTCCATCCTTCCATCCCAGTCCCGGCCTCAATCTAGCGCCGAGCGACGTAGAACCCCCACGCGCCCCCACGAAACAGCGCGTCCCTTCCGAAAGAACTCGAGCGCACAACAGATGGCGACAGCCGAATTGGGTGATCCGGCGCAGGCACCGATCCAGTCCTTTGACGACTTGCTGCAGATTTTCCACGAATCCCAGCAACCCGTAGAGCGCTGGCGGATTGGAGCCGAAGCGGAGAAGTTTGGCGTCGACGCCCGCACTGGCGAGCCGATCGGCTACGACGGCGAACGCGGGGTGTTGCGCGTCCTGGACGCCCTCGCTGCGGAGTACGACTACGTCGCCGGGCGTGAGTCGGCGGATGGTCCCATCATCAGCCTCACCCGCGGTGTGGCGTCTGTGACCCTCGAGCCAGGCGCGCAGCTCGAGCTCTCCGGATCACCCCTCGACGATATCCACGCGGTGTGCGCCGAGGTTCGCGGGCACCTCGCGGAGCTCTCGCGTATCTCCGCGGATATGAATCTGGTGTGGCTCGGTCTGGGCTTTCACCCGTTTGCGCGTCAGGCGGATCTGCCCTGGGTGCCGAAGCAGCGCTACGCCATCATGCGTGAGTACCTGCCCACCCGCGGTCGTCGTGGCGTGGACATGATGCGGCGCACCGCCACGGTGCAGGCGAACTTCGACTACTCCGACGAGCAAGATGCCATGCGGAAACTCGGAGTGAGCTTGCGCATCGGGCCAATCGTCAACGCGCTCTTCGCCAACTCTCCCTTCTTCGAGGGCAAGCTCGCTGGCAAGGTGAGCGAACGGGGCGCCGTGTGGCTGGAGATGGATCCAGAGCGCTCCGGCATGATCCTGGACCTCGCGCGGAAGCCCCGCGCCACCTACTCCGACTACGCGGAGTGGGCGCTCGACGCTGGGATGTTCTTCTTCAAGCGCAACGGACAAATCGTGCCCAACACTGGGCAGACGTTCCGCAGCTTCATGCGCGACGGCTTCCAGGGGGAGCGCGCGACCCTGGGCGACTGGCAGTTCCACCTGAACACGCTATTCCCCGACGCGCGCCTCAAGCGCACCCTCGAGGTGCGGACCTGCGACTCGCTACCCACGCGCTTCGTCACCGCCGTTCCGGCGCTGTTCACTGGTCTTTTGTACGATGAGCAGGCTCTGGCGGAGGCCGAAGACCTGAGCCTGTCCTACGACCTGGAAGCGCTGATGCACGCGCGCGTCGATCTGGTCACCCATGGTATCCGTGCGGAATTCGATGGCCGCTCCGTGCGAGCGCTCGCGGAGCAACTGGTGGAGATCGCCCGCGGTGGGCTCTCACGGCGCGCAAGGCTGGACGCCGAGGGGCGCGACGAGACGATTCACCTGCAGTCAATCAGCGAGCTCCTCGAGCGCGGCTTGATGCCCGCGGATTTGCTCACTGAGGGGCTGAGCTCGGCCACACCCGCAGAGCTGATGGCTGCGGTGCTCGAGCGGGGCAGGGTCTGAAGCTACTCGCAGTGCTTGCCCAGGTCGGTGAGGTCGTCGGCGGCAAACGCGTCCCACTCCGTGGCAGGATCAAACGCGTCGCCGGTGTTCGTGTCTCCCTGAGTGACCGAACACTTGCGGCGCAGGGTGTGATCTTGTGTGGTGTTGGGCGGCGTGCCCCAGTAGTTGGCGGGTGTCGTTCCGACCTGACCAATCGCGTCGATCACGCTGCCTCCGCACTTCAACACCTGGGCGTCGTTGCCGTTGAAGCTCATGCCTCCGGGTGACTGCTGGCAGGTTGCCGCCGACGCAGTGGCGCTGGAGCACATCACGTAGGTTGCGCCAGGCTGCAGGGTGCTCGTGAGCGGGAAGTCGGAGTAGAAGCTGCCATCGCCATACGCCGAAACGAAGCAAGCGCTGAGGTCGATGGGGGTGCTGCCTGCGTTGTAGATCTCGAGGGCGGTGTAGTTGTGCCCTTCGACATACTCGCTAAAAATCAGACGAACGTTGCCTGTTCCCCCGGTGCCTGCGCCCCCGGCACCTGATGCTCCCGCGGTTGTTCCTCCGTTGCCGCCGTCGCCCGCGCTGGCTCCAGCGCCACCCATCGCGGCAGCGCCACCCATCGCGGCAGCGCCCACCCCGCCAAGGCCACCGACTCCGCCAAGCCCACCGACTCCACCGAGCCCTGCCGCAGCGCCCACGCCAGCCGATGCAGCCGTCCCGCTCCCGGCGCTGCCACCCGCCCCAGACGCGGCAGCGCCCTCAAACGCTGGATGGAAATCATCCAGCCCGATCAGCTTGGAACAACCTACGAGCGCGGTTGGAGCCAGCAGAACGAGGAGCCGGAGGCGCATGAGTGTGTGTTAGCCCAGCGCGCGGCGAACACAAACCCAGTGCGGGTCGACGCGAGCGCTTTCACAGCCCGCACACGCTGCATCGGGCCGTTTGCTAGCGCCTTGGGGGCGCGTAGACGTTGTCTGGCAGCTGCGCCTGGGCGGAGGCGACCTGGTCGCTCAGCGGCTGATCGACGTAGCCTTGGTTCGGCGCCTGGAGCCACGCCGCGTAGGCGTCGTAACGCGTCGAGTGCGTGTAGCCCGAGTGCAGGTACTGGTAGCGCAGCTCCAGCAGCTGTCGTAGTTCCGCAGGGCAAGGCTTCCAGTCTGGCGCCTCGCCGACGTCAGACATCGGTCCGTCGCCGTCGCCGTCGACAGGGTTGGGGGTGAGGACCTGTTGCCTCAACGCGTGCCAGGCGTAGTCGCTCAGTCGGAGACTCCAGCGCTGCGCGTCCTGGCGCCACATGTGAAACTCGATCCAGGCGTTGCTTTGATTGGCCAAACGCCAGATGCGTGCGGTGGAGAAATCTACCTTCCACATCACCCCTTCCGCCAGGAGATCGAAGCTCACCGAGTGGGGGTGCGGATTGACTCCATAGGTGCTCGGCTTGTGGTTGTACGCGAAGTACACCAGCACGATCACGACAGCGAGAATGGCGAGCATCGGACTCGTGAGCTTGAGTGAGCGACGCTCAGGCGTCAACTTGCTCGAGGGGCGCGCTTCCCGGCGCTGCCGCGCGGTCTGGGCGCTTGGCGGGCTACTCGCCTACTGACAGTGCTTGCCGAGGTCCGATAGGTCGTCAGCGCTGTAGCTGTCCCACTCTACGGAGGGGTCGTAGGCCGCGGTGGTGTCGGTGTCCCCGGATCGGATGCTGCACTTGCGACGCAAGGTGTGGTCCGAGGTGGTGTACGGCTCGGTGCCCCAGTATCCGTTGGGTGGGTCCACGCCGTACTGCCCAATGTGATCGAGGATCGTGGTGCCGCAGCGCAGGATCAGCGCGTCGTTCCCGTTGAACTGAATGTCCGTCGATGTGCTGTCGCAGTTCACGGCGCCGCCTGTGGTGGTGGAGCAGATGATGTAGATGCCGCCCTGGGCAAGTGTGCCGCTCAGCGGAATCGTCGCGAACAAGTTCGCGGCGTCCGCGTAGGCCGAGATGGTGCACTGGCTCAAGTCGACGCTGGGACCGGCGTTGTACAGCTCGAGCGCCTTGTTGGTCGCGCCTTCCACGTACTCGCTGAAGAACAGCGTGCCGCTGCCTGCGCCGCTGCTGCCGCCTGCGGAGCTGCCGCCTGCGGAGCTGCCGCCTGCGGAGCTGCCGCTGGCCCCTGCTGCGCCGCTGCTGCCGCCCGCGCTGCTGCCGCCCGCGCTGCTGCCGCCCGCGCTGCTGCCACCCGCACTGCTGCCACCACTGCTTTGCCCTGCGGAACCGGATGAACCCCCGCTGCCACCGGCGCTGGTCCCGCCAGCGCCGGCGCCGCACATGCAAGCTGCGAAGTGACCCTCCGCGTCGCAGGTCTGGGTGCCTTTGCAGTCATCCGCCGTGAGGCAAGCGCGCACTTCGCCCTGGGTACACGTGGTGCTCACCGTCTGACTCGAAGAGGAGCAGGCGGCGACTAGCAACAGCGGGAAAATGAAAGCGAGCGATGTGCGGGGGGACACGAACCCCTAAATAGCAGCCTACGTCGGCCCAGCCAGAGCAATGTGCACCGTTGTCGCGATCTCAGGTTCCGCTGCGGATTCGCGCGGAAACGCGGATTTCAGGTCCCGCCGCTTCCGCAGTGCATGCCGAGGTCGGTGAGGTCGTCCTTGTCGTAGCCGTCCCAGCTGTCAGCTGCCGGGTCGTAGACGTCGTAGGGGTCGGTGTCGCCCATGGTGACGCTGCACTGCCGACGGAGGGTGTGATCGAGCGTGGAGATGGGGTCCGTGCCCCACTTGCTCGATATGTTGCTTCCGATTTGGCCGATGCTGTCCTCAATCACACCCAGGCAGACTAGGACGTACACTTCGTTTCCGTTGTGAGAGATGCCCGTCGAGGTGCCGCTCGTGGTCTGGTCGCACGCACTGGTGACAGTCATGCCTGCGTTGCAGATTACGAACACCTCGCCCGGGGCGAGAGTGTTTGCGGGCACAAACGAAATCGACTCGGCGCTTGTTCCGGCGTTCAGGTACTTGTCCAGGTGGCAATCTGCAAGGGACACGCTCTGCGAACCGGCGTTGTAGATCTCCAACGCCTTGTTGAGGGCGCTTCCTTCAACGTACTCACTAAAAATCAGGCCGTTCGTCGTTCCGGAGCCGCCGGTACCCGCGGTGCCGCCGGTCGTGCCTGCGGTGCCGCCCATGCCGCCGGAGGGGTTCCCCGCGGAACCGCCCATGCCGCCTGCAGTCGTGGCGCCGGTGCCGCCCTCACCTGCGGTGCCGCCATCACCTGCGGCGCCGGTGCCCGCATTGCCAGCGTTGCCAGCGGCTCCACCCTCACCCCCGACCCCGGCTGCGCCGGAGCTGCCGCCGCTGCTCATGCCGCCCGTGCCGGAGTCTCCACCCATCGCGCCCGTCGCACCCGTTCCACCGCTGGCGGCGCTTCCGCCTGAGCCTGCGGTGCCTCCGGCTGCCTTCATCTTGTCGAACTCGTCGGCGGGGATGAAGGTGCGCTCAGGGAACGAGCACGCGAACGCGCTCAACGTCGCGCCAAAGTAGAGGACGCGTCGCACCTCAGCGGAGCGAAAGAGGGTAAGCAGAGAAAAGGGCCCGCGATCACGACTTGGGGAACGCATGGTGAGCGCTTCAATGTACCACTCGATGACCTTTGGCCAGCAAGACTCTAGGAAAATGCGCGGCGCTGTAGTCGCTCTGGCCACACGCGTGGACGCGCTTCAATAGCTTCCGGGCTCAGGCCAAGGGCGCCTTGCAAGTCTGAAAGCCGAGAGCAACGGCAAGAGTCCATGGGGGTTGGCGATCAAACGCGTATTGGATCTTGGTGTTTGAAACGCGGCTGTCACACGCGAGCCGCTGGAACTCACACCCCACGAGGACGTCGGAATTTCGACCTGGAAAACCGACCGAGTGGTCGTGAGCGGGGCTGCCTGCGCGCGCGCCGGCGCGTTCCAAGCGAGTTCATGGCGGATTTGATTCGATGGCGTGGCGAATGAGCTAAACACGGCGGCATGAACTCCGAGCCTCAAGATGCTGGGCGTCCGCTCAGGCTTGGTCCCCGAACCCAGTTTCGGCTGGTGGTGGAACTCACGGGTGGGCCGAATTTGGGACTGAGTGCCGAATCGCGCTCGAGCGGCAGGCTGCAGATCGGCCGGGCTACCGACAACGAGCTTCAGCTCAAAGGAGCAGACGTCGCCGCGTACCACGTCGAGCTCGCGGCTCTGGAGGCGGGCGTCCGCGTGGACGACCTCGGCTCCACTTCAGGCACCTGGATTGACGAGCTGCGTATCGAGCGCGTAGTGATTCCCTACGGAAGTGAGTTGCGGGTTAGCGAACACCGTCTGCGGGTCGACGCGGCGCCAGCCGTGGAACTCCCGCGTGAAGAACTGCCCGGGCTCGCCGTGCCCGTCGTCTCGTTTGCGCGTCGTTACCGTGAGGTGCTCGCCCTGGCCGCCCGCTTCGCCCCGGGTAGGGTGCCAGTGCTGGTCCAGGGAGAAGCCGGCGCTGGCAAGCGCCGCCTCGCGCGAGTGGTCCACGAGTGGTCTGGGCGTGAAGGACCCTGGGTCGAGTGCAGCGCGGCGGGCGACGCGACCAGCGTTGCCGCGCGTCTGTTTGGTCACCTGCCGGGTAGCCATCGCTGCGCGGATGCCGGAGGGACGGGCGCGATCCAGCGCACACAGGCGGGCACGCTCTACGTGAGCCACGTCGAGCGACTCGCGCCCGAGGTGCAGAGCATGCTCGCGCGGGTGCTGCGAGACGGCTCCGCAGCGCCCCTCGGTAGCAACCAGGCGTATCCAGTGACGGCACGCTGGGTCTTTGGGTGTGGCGAGGATTTGCGACGCGCCGTCAACCAAGGTTATTTCCTTGAGGAACTGTATTTCCGCATCGCTGCTGCCAGGGTAGAGGTACCGCCGCTGCGCGACCGCCTGGAGGATCTCGAGCTTCTGGTGCGGCATTTCGAAGGCTTGTTTGGCATTGAGGAGCCGCTTGGGGCGGGCCAGGTGGAGCGGCTGAAGCGCCGGCATTTCCACGGGAATCTGCGTGAGCTGGGCGAGCTGGTACGCGCCGCGCGGGACTCCGCCGAGTAGCCTGCGCACCGGCTTGCTGCCTCGCCAGGCGAAGCGGCCTTTGCTACATCTCCGCTGTGAACAAGGGCTGGCTAGCGCTCGCGGCGCTCGGGGTGTTGGGCGGTTGCAGTGACTCAGGCACCGCCATCGGTGGCGTGGCGGGCTTTGGCGGAGGCGCGGGCGCAGCGGGCGCGAGCGCAGGTGCGACGTCGGGTGGCGCCGGTGGAGCCAGCGCTGGCGCGGGTGGCGTCGCGGCAGGCGGAGCAGCTCAGGGAGGCAGCGGAGCTGGCGGCGGCGCGGCCGGCGTTGGAGCCGCTGCAGGCGCCGGCGGGGTTGGGGGTGAGGTGCCCTGGATGTGCGACGAGGCTGCCATGCCGCTCCCGAATGAAGGACTCATGGAGCCCGCTGGGCTCGACGGGTGTCCTGACGGGATGGCGCGCATCGACACGCAGGTCTGCATGGACCGCTGGGAGGCGTTCCTCGTGGAGGTGAGCGGCGGCGTGGAGCAGTCGTGGTCGCCGTACTTCAATCCTGGCAGCGCGACCGTCGCCGCCCGCAGCGCCCCAAGCGCCGTGCCCCAGGGCTACATCAGCGGTGCGCAAGCCGAGCAAGCCTGCGTGGAATCTGGCAAGCGCTTGTGCACCCGCGATGAATGGGAGCTCGGCTGCCGCGGGAGCGAGGCGCGCGTGTATCCGTACGGGTTCATGCGTGTGGCGGGTGCTTGCAACGACTATCGCGCCGTGCATCCCGTGGTGGAGCTCTTCGGCACGACCGACAGCTGGATCTGGAATGAGCTCGACAACCCGTGCATCAGTCAACAGCCGGACACGCTGGCGCTGACCGGGAGCTTCGACCAGTGCCAGACGCCCGAAGGCATCTTCGACTTGGTAGGCAACCTCCACGAGTGGATCGCTGACCCCGCAGGCACCTTCAAGGGCGGCTTCTACGTCGACGCGACCACCAACGGCGCAGGCTGCGGCTACACCACGACGGCCCACGCGTTCAGCTACGGCGACTACTCGACGGGCTTCCGTTGCTGCTCCGACGATTGATCTCAGCCGCTATTGATAGTCAGCGCAGCGCTCGAACTGGCGCTCCAGCTCCTCTTCGCTGGAGCTAGCTCGCAGGTTCGAGTAGCACTGCGCTTCGCGGGCGCTAACTCCTTCCGCGAGGCAACGCTTCACGTCGCGCTCGACGGCAGCCTTCGCTTCACTCGAGTTGACAGCGTCGCGGATCTGCTTGGCTTTGGCGGGATCGCGCTCGGCGCGTGCGGCGTTTTCCGCACCGATACGCTGGATGTGGGTGAACGCCTTACGGCACTCCGCTTCGCTGGCTTCGCGGTCCAACGGATCTTTGGCTCCAGCACCGCCGGCAGCGCCATCTTGCCCATCGTAATACAAATCGCTGCCCAGGATGTCGCGGGGGTCTTCCGCTTGGCCAGGGCCTCCGCAGGCGCTGCATAGACCCGCCGCCGTGAGGAGCGCCACACCAGCTGCGTTGCGCCTCTCCCCCCAAGAATTGAGGAACCGCGCGCCGTGGACCCGAGAAGACAGCATGAGTCAGAGAGCTACCATCCCCCGTGCGTGGCGGGAAGCTGACAGCAAAAGGCGCAGGAAGCTCCACGTTTCGCGGCGCAGCAAGTTGCCACGGGCTGGGCTGAAACGCGCTGCATCCCGGCGCGAGCTGTGCGGAAACTTAGATCCGCAGGGCAAGGCATGCGGGTGTGTGTGTCGAGAGCGAGCGCGGATCCCTGATGTCTCAGGTTGGGAGCGACGGATTTGTGCGGCGGGGACATTGCGCACATGCCGAGGTCCGCTAATCTTGGAGAGCGACGTGCCCCCTCACGTTGCTTGCCGCAGCCCCCAGCGACGTAGCTCTGGTTCGTGCTGACATCTGCCTACGTGGTCCCTGGTTGTCTCGACGCCCCTGTCGAAAGAGAACATCTGGGTCCGCCTATGCGCGTGGGACAGACTCGAAGGTCGGTCCGATACCGGACTACGGTTGCGTACGGAAACAGCGTCCTTTGCCCAGACGGAGTCGTCCCCAGATGCCCATACAACCTTTGCTCGAGCGCGCCATTGACCAAATCCCCGAGTGCCAGGCTGCGGCCGTCATGGACCTTGCTACGGGCATGGTGCTGGCGTCCCACACTCTGGACGCCGACGCAGCTCAGCACTTGGACGCTCTGCTCCCGGCGACCGTCGGGCTGTTCGAGGAGCGGAGCCTCGCGCATGTGGATCGCGCCTTGAGCGCCAGTCAGCCTGGGTCAGGCGCCGCGTCGCGCGAGGTGCTCCTGGTCGGGAGTCGGCGCATCCAGTTATTTCTGCGAGGAAAACAAAACCAGGACATCGTGTTGGTCACCCTGGTGGACAGCCGCGTCGGAGTGAGTGAAGTGCTGCCCGAGGCGAGGCGCGTGCTCGGCGCCGTGGAAGGCGCGCTGTAAGCGGCGCCCGCGCCGCGACGCTCGAGTCTCACCCGGCGCCAGGAGCTGAAGCGGCTCTCCGCCTACAGGAATCGGGTTCCAGAGCGGGTAGCGTTGCGTAGGCAAACGTTTCGTGTACGAATCATTCCAGGTCGCCGCGGCAGAACAGCCGTCGAGCCCGAGCCTGGGCAGGGGAATCGTGGCGACGCTACGTCGCGTCTAAACAACGGCGCGTGAACAGGAGTGCCGAGCCATGTGGAATCCCTTCACCGAGGAACACGAAGCCTTCCGAAAGACCGTCCGTCAGTTCGCCGAAAAGGAGGTCGCGCCGTATGCCGACCAGTGGGAGGAGGCTGGCTCCTTCCCGCGTGAGATCTTCACCAAGGCGGGTGAGCTGGGGATCCACGGCGCCCACTACCCTGAAGAGCATGGTGGCGCGGGTGGCGATTACTGGTTCAGTGTCGCCAAGGCCGAGGAGCTGCCGCGGTGCAATACCAGCGGCGTCTCGCTATCGCTCCTCGTGCAAGGCGACATGGCGACGCCGGTGATCAGCGAGATCGGCACCAAGGAACAGATCGATGAGTTCCTGCGCCCGGCGCTCACGGGCGAGAAGATCGGAGCGATCGGCGTCTCGGAGCCAGGCGCTGGCAGCGACGTCGCTGGTATCCGCACGGCAGCGCGCAAGGATGGCGACGACTACGTCATCAGCGGGCAGAAGACCTTCATCACCAACGGGACCCGCGCCGACTTCATCACGATGCTGGTGAAGACGGATCCCGACGCTGGCGCTCACGGCTGTAGCTTCATCCTCGTGCCGACGAACACCAAGGGCTTCCAGGTCTCGAAGAAGCTGAAGAAGCTCGGTCACTACGCCTCGGACACCGCGGAGCTCTTCCTCGACGAGGTCCGAGTGCCCCAGCGCTACCGCCTGGGTGAGGAGGGCATGGGGTTCATGTACCTGATGCAGAACTTCCAGAGCGAGCGCCTGATCGGAGCGGTCAACGCGGTGGCTGCGTGTGAACAAGCCATCGAGTTCAGTCGCAAGTACGGCGAGGGGCGCCATGCCTTCGGCAAGCCGATCATCAAGCGCGAGCTGTGGCAGCACAAGTTCGTCGACATGATGACCAAGACGGAGATGTGCAAGGCGCTGGTCTACAAGACCGTCGACGCCTTCAACACCGAGCGCTACGTGAACAAGGCGGCCATCTCGATGGAGACGGTCAAGCTCGTCAGCATGTGCAAGATCGCGGCGGGCGATCTGGTGACCGAAGTGATGGACACCTGTCTGCAGTTCCACGGCGGCTGGGGCTACATCGAGGAGTACCCCATCGCCCGCGCCTGGCGCGACTCACGCCTGATCCGCATCGGCGGCGGCAGCACCGAGACCATGCGCTACTACCTAGCGAAGATGCTCGGGATCTGACCCGGCTCGGCTCGCCACAGAGGGCCAAGCGCGAATGCCCGGGTAAGCCAGAGAGGCGCGAACGCGCCGGGCGCTTTTCAAAGCTTGCGGTTGGGGAGGAGACTCTGTTTCCGAGCGGCAGCGAGGATAACAGAGGAGGGGTCTGCCGCCAGACCCCTCAGAGAAGGTCCATAGAGCCGAGCAACGAGTGGCCTGCTCAAGCGAATGTCCGCCCTCACCCGAAGGGGGCGGACATTCGCCAGGGACACTCGAGGCGAGGTGACTATGGACACGCGCCGTCGGAGACCCAGGTGGAGCCGTTGCAGTAGAGCACGCTCCAGGTGACGCCGTCGGTGCAGTAGTAGCCGCACTCGCCGTCGTTCGGTGTGCATGGGCTGTCTCCTTCAGGGCGCAGTGCGGGACACGTCGGCTGCGGGTTCACGCCGGTCCAGTAGCTCCAGTAGCCCTGGTCGCAGCTGATGGGGAGCCCCTCGCAGCGCTCGGCCTGGAGCTCGCAGGCTTTTTCCGCGAGGAGCCAGTGCCCGTCGCTGCCGCAGGTGAACGTGAAGGCGGGGTGGGAGCCGCTGCTGCAGAGGGCGCCGTAGGTGCAACCCTCTGGATTGACGTCCTGGCTGCACGCTTCGTAGTTCTCGGGCGCCTTCTCCGGGCACTGGGGGCTACCTCCTGCGCCGCCTGTCGACGTCCCCGCCGTTCCAGCGGTGCCAGCGCTACCTCCGCCGGTGCCAGCGGCGCCGGAACTGCCAGCGCTGCCAGCGCTCCCACCAGAGCCCCCGGCGCCGCTGTCGCTGGTTTCACCGCAGCCAGCGCCGAGCGCCACGGTACACAGGCCAATGGTGAGCAACACGAACGCGGAGGAGAGCTGGGTCATGCTCCGGATAAAGCAAACTGCGTGCCTGGCCTGGGTGTGCCAACGTGAGCCCCTCAGGTAGGCGTGTCGACGTCGTCCCACTCCGCGTCTTGAAAGCGGGTGAGCCAGTTCAAGGCGTAGTGGCGCTCGAAGACGACGCCAGGGTCTAGATCAGCGTCCAGCTCCGTACCTCGCACCCGCGCTTCGGTGGTGGCCCAGTGCAGGCGGTAGTGCAGGTCCAAGGCGTCTAGAATTTGCGCCGTCGGGCGCAACCGTTGCGGGGCCTTGGAGCCCTTCAAGGCGCGTACGCAGCCAGGGACATCGCAAATTCCCTCAGGAAAACGTAGGTCCTCGAAGACGCCCAGGGCCCAGAGCAGCGTGTACAGGCCTTCGTAGCGCCACAGAAACTGGGTGGCGTCGTGCTGGCTTGGCTCTGCTGTGTCGACGAAAGCACGCTCGTTGGGAGTCAGCGCCTGTTCGCTTCCGGGTACCAGCTCGAAGAGCTCCGCGGCCTGAACTAGTGGGGGTGAGCTGAGGGCTGTCTCCGCGCGGATAGCAACTGCGGCGAGGCCCAGACAGTGCTCGTGAACCTCGCGAGGCTCCCGGAGCAGGACCTCGCACTCTCCGACTACGGGAGGCAAGCTAGGCGGGACGCGGATCCCGAGGCGCCACAACTGTTCATGGGTGCGTCCGTAGCGTTCACTTGCGTCTTCGGGAAAAGGCTCTCGAGCTTCCTCGTCTCTCTCTCCGTTGGGGCCCAGCAGCACCAGCCCGTTGGGTGTTAGGATGCTGCCGTCAGTGGAGAACAGGATCGCGTTGGCCTCTTCGGCCCACGCCGCTACCGCGTCCAGCGCGTCCTCTTCGACCTCGAACGCAAACTGGTGCTGCACGTGCTGGACGTGTTGGATCAGGTGGAACTTTCGCTGATCCATCTGCTCCTCGCCGCGGCTGAAGATGTAGCCGCAGAAGCCGTCGAGGTGCTCCCCGAGCTCGGCGCGCACTGCGCTGCTCCGGAGTTGATGGGGGAAGTTCAGCGGGGGCGGGGAGCGATGGGTGGCGTAGGCGTTCAACAGCATGGCGCGCTCAGACTACCAAACAGCCCTGCGCTCAACCCAGGTGACGCGGCGCTCGCTTTCGGCGCACTATTCTCCCATGGGTAAACGCGCTGCTGTCCGCGCCTCGCGGCTGACACGAACGCTCACTGCGACGTCCCTTGTGTTGGTTGCGGCGCTGGGCGTGCCGGCTTGCTCCAGCGACGAGAGCTCTCCCCCCCAAGAAAAAACTCCCGACTGGGACGCGAAGGCGACGGAGCTGTTGAGCGGTCCGAACTGGTATCGCCACGCGGTGTTCTATGAAGTCTACGTGCGCTCGTTCCAGGACTCCGATGGCGACGGCATCGGCGATTTCAAGGGCCTGACGTCCAAGCTCGATTACCTCAAGGAACTGGGTGTCGACGGCATCTGGCTGATGCCCATCATGCCCTCGCCGTTCGTCGACTCGGGGTACGACGTCGCGGACTATCGCGGCATCAATCCGGACTACGGCACGCTGGAGGACTTCGACACGTTCCTCGAGGCTGCCCACGAAAAGGGCATTCGGGTGATCATCGACCTGGTGCTGAATCACACCTCGGACCAGCATTCATGGTTCACCGAGTCACGCTCGAGCAAGGACAACCCCAAGGCGGATTGGTACGTTTGGTCCGATACGGAGGGCACTCCGGACAACGGCTGCGGGACCCATCAGGCGGTGTTTGGAGATTCTGCGTGGCAATTCGATGAGACGCGCCAGCAGTACTACTTCCACCGCTTCTATCCGGGGCAGCCGGACCTGAACTACGAAAACCCCGAGGTGGTGAAGGAAACCCTGGATATTGCGCGCTTCTGGCTGGAAAAGGGCGTGGATGGCTTTCGCTGCGACGTGATCAGCTTGCTCTACGAGTCGGCGAATGATTGCGGATTCCTCGACAAGACGAAGGACTACATCAAGCAGCTACGGGGCGTCGTCGACGAGTATCCGGACGCCGTGCTCCTCGCGGAACCGACGGACCTGAGCAACTCGACGGCGTACTTCGGCAATGGTCAGGACATGTTTCACATGACCTTCAACTTCGGTTACGGCTACTTCTGGAATTTTCATTTTGGGGGAGGGTTGGCGCAACCGATCCGTGACGTGTTTCAACGGACACTCGACGAGTACCCAGTGGGAGCCCAGGACGCGCTGGTGATTGGCAGCCACGATGTCTCGCGCGCCTGGGTGAACGCGAACGCCAGCGAAGAGCGCTACAAGCTCGCGGCCCTCGTCCAGCTCACGATGAAGGGCTCTCCATTCATCTACTACGGCGAGGAGGTCGCGATTCGGCCGAGCGACGACAGCATCATCGACTTCCGCGATCAAGCGCGCTCGCCGCTACCTTGGAACGATCAAGCGCCGGGCTATGGCTTCACCAGCGGGACGCCGTGGTTGGCCTTCGGGCCAGACCTCGCGGAAACGAACATTGCGGCTCAAAAGGCCAGCTCGAGCTCGATGTACGCCTTCTATCGCTCGATCCTCGAACTCCGGCGTGGACGCGCGGTGTGGGGTAACGGCGAGCTTCAGCTGCTCACTTCTTCCGACCCCGCAGTGCTCGCCTACCTGCGTTACGACGCTGACCTGCGCTACCTGGTGGTGCTGAATATGGGCTTCGTGGACAGCCAGACGAGCCTTGCGGTGTCTGATCTCGGAGCGAAGCAGGCCGAAGCAGTGCTGGGCAACGCGAGCCTGAGCTTCGAGGGCGATAGCGCTAGCCTCAGCGTCCCGCCTCAGGGCTATGGCATCTTCGAGCTCAAGTAGGCCTTGGCTTGCTGGCGCGCTCACACACCCGATCGAAGCACGCGCGCGCGAGGGTGATGTCGTAGTCGCGGAAGTTCTTCGGGTTCCGCCAGAACTCTTCCAGGCGGCCGCGCTGCTGGGATTCATAGACCAGCACCTTGATCATCATCTGCAGCTTGTCCGCGGCGCGCACGATGCGGGCCTCCAGCGTCTCGGCGCGCTCCAGCTCGGCGTGCAGCGCGTGCCACGTGGGTGGCAGCAGACTCTGAAACAGCGACGACTCGAGCTTGGTCAGTTCCGCGTCGAGCTCTGGTGTCTTGGAGGGCATCGGGATGTCACCCGTGCGCGCCTCAGGAGCATCATGAGACAGCGCCAGGCGCAGCACGCGCTCGCCGTCCACACGTTCACCCTGAGCGCGCAGGCCATCGACCAACAGTGCGGAAACGATGGCGACGCCGTAGCTGTGATCTGCGAGAGACTCACAAGGGCGAATGCCCCGCAGTAGCCAACCGGTGCGCGGCAGCTCTGACAGTGGGTCGAGGCTGATGCAGGTGTCGATGAGCAGGTCCGGCGTCATGCGCGCCCACCCTAACCGCTCTGCCCTTGGCCGCCAGCACAATGCTACGCTCCCGCTCGTGACCTACGTTGACCAGCCCCCACCTCAAGCCCCCTATCCACCTGGTCCAGGCGGTCCGCCGCCAAAGTCTTCGTCCACTGCCACCATCTTCATCGTGCTCGCCGTTGTCGGCATTGCGGTGGTTGTCCTGGTCGGTGTGCTCGCGGCCATCGGCATCTACGGCGCGCGTTCGTACATGGTGAAGGCGAAGGCCTCCGAAGGCCTCAACGGGGCTGGCGCCTTGGCGCGTGGCATCGCTGCTTGCGGTGAAAAGGAGTCAGGCAAGCTGCCTGAGACGAGCGTCGCGGTGCCTTCCACTCCGCCTGCTGGCATCAACTACATGAGCACGCCGAGCGACTGGAACGACCCGGCGTTCAAGTGTGCCTACTTCGACATGAGCACGCCGCAGTATTTCTCCTATCAGTGGGTGAAGGAATCGGACACGCGCGGCCGGGTGGTGGCGCTGGCGGATCTGGATGCTGATGGCACGGCCGAGCAGCGGGTCGAGGTCGTGGTGGAGTGCGCCGGCTCGACGTGCACCGCTCAGCGGGCCACTGGGCCTTGATATTGCCGTGTGGCAATCAAGCGTGCGGTGCGGTTCGAAGCTCCGGTGGGTGAGATCATGAGCGCGGTGGACGACGTCGACGAGCAAGCCGGAGCGCCACCGCCCGCAGGCTACACACCGCCTCCAGGTTACGGGGGGCCCCAGGCGGGCCCGCCGAACAAGACAGGCAAGACGGCGCTGATCGTGATCGCTTCGGTCAGCGCGCTGCTCGTCATTGGCATCTTGGCCGCCCTCGCGATCTTTGGGGTGCGCCGCTACACGCTACACGCCAAGACGTCCGAGGGCCTGAGCGCGACCTACGCGATTTCATCGACGATCGCTGATTGTGGTGAACCGCTGCCGCCAACCAGCGTGGCGGTGCCGCCCACGGCCCCGCCAGGTACGACGTACATGAGCTCGCCACGCGATTGGGCACAGCCAGCCTTCAGCTGCGGTGGCGGGTTCACGCAGTCCGGTCCGCAGTACTTTTCGTATCAGTGGATTCAGGACTCGAGTAGCAGCGGCAGGGTCGTCGCGAACGCGGATCTGAACGGCGATGGCGTCGCTGAACTGCGAGTCCAGGCGACTATCAGATGTTCGGCGGGCGACTGCGTTGCGACCCCGCCCGAAGAAGTGCCGCTGTTGCTCGTGCTTCCGATGCGCTAGCTCTCAGAGCTTGCCGCGAGGAAATAATGGAACTGGTCATGCGCAACGCCAAGGTCGCACGGCAGAAAATACCTCAGCACGGCGAGCGACTGGGATCAGCCGGCCTTTCGTTGTGGGGGGCGGCGGGTGCACGCTCTCCACGCAACAGTACTTCTCATACTGGTGGGAGCAGGAAGACGCGTCCCACGGGCGCATCGTCGGGATCGCGGATCTGGACGGCGACGGCAAGACCGACGAGACCGTGGAGGTTCGCGTGTCTTGCGGCAATGGCGTGTGCGCTGCCGCACCCGAGGTCTGGCACCCGAACTGATTGCCGCGAGGTAACGGATGAACGCTGAGCCCCGGAACCGAACAGCGCTGTGGATCGTCCTCGGCGTCGGCGGGTTGCTGCTTTTTGGATGCGCTTTTCTCTTGGTGGTCGGCGGCTACCTCTACGTCAAGGACCAGCGCTTGCTGGAGCAAGCAGAGAAGGACACCGCGAAGCTCGCCAAGCGGGTGGCGGCGTGTGGCGCTCCGCTGCCCGAGTCGACCCAGGCGGTGCCGAAAGAAGTGCCAGCGAAGCCCTTCAACAGCGGTCCCGCCGACTGGTCGGATCCCGCATTCACCTGCGGAGGTGCGACCTTCACGCCCTCGCAGCCACAGCTGTACCGCTTCCGCTGGCAGAAGGAGAGCGACCAAAAGGGCCGGGTGATCGCCGGGGGCGACGCGAACTTCGACGGCAACGTCGACACGACGATCGAGTCGGAAGTGGACTGCACTTCGGGCACTTGTGAAGTGATCACGCCAAAGGTCACCAGTCACTTTTGAGAGTGTTCGGCGTTGCCCGGCGCTTGTGGTACCACTCGCCGCGCTGCGCCGTAGAGGGCGCTGCGGCTGACCTCACCCCCAACCCTTGAAGCACGCGCTGCGTTTGAACGACTCGCAGCAAAGGAGAGCTGAGCTGTGGCGAAGACCAACCCCGGTAACTTCTTCGAAGACTTTCAGACCGGCAGTGAGCTGGTGCATGCCGTACCGCGCACCGTGACCGAAGGCGACCAGGCGCTCTACATCGGCCTGACGGGGGATCGCTATCCGCTGCACTGCTCTGCGGAGTTTGCCCGCAGCCTCGGCTACCAGCGCGAGACGGTCAACGACCTGCTAACTTTCCATATGGTATTTGGGAAGACGGTCAACGACGTCTCGCTGAACGCGGTTGCGAACCTGGGCTACGCGGGCTTGCGCTTCCTCCAGCCAGTGTACCCTGGGGATACGCTGCGCTCGGTGTCGACCGTGATCGGCAAGAAGGAGAACACCAGCGGCAAGAACGGCATCGTGTGGGTCAAGACCCTCGGCACCAATCAGCGCGGGGAGCCGGTGCTCGAGTACTACCGCTGGGTGATGGTGAACAAGCGCGACCCCGGCACGCCGACTGGCGCGTCGGACAAGCCGAGCATGCCAGCGCTGGTGGAGCCGAAAGACTTGGTGGTGCCCAGCTGCCTCAGCCTCGAGAAGTACGAGCCATGGCCTGCTGGCGGCAGCTACTGGGAAGACTACGAACAGGGCGAGAAGATCGATCACGTCGATGGCATGACCATCGAGGAGAGCGAGCACGCAATTGCCACGCGGCTATATCAGAACACCGCGAAGGTGCACTTCGACGGTCACAACGCCGCGAAGACGCGCTTCAAGAAGCGCCTGATGTACGGCGGTCACGTGATCAGCGTCGCCCGCGCCCTGTCCTTCAATGGCATGGAGCGCGCCCTCGGCATTCTGGCCTTCAACGCCGGCGCCCACGCGAACCCGACGTTCGCTGGCGACACCATCTTCGCGTACAGCGAAGTCTTGGACAAAGCCGATCTCGGCCGCCCCGACGTCGGGGCGCTTCGGGTACGCTTGGTGGCGAGCAAGAACGTCGATCAGCCCTCCAGCGAGCTACCGCTCAAGGTCGAGCAAGACGGCAAGAGCGTCTACAACTCGAGCGTCGTGCTCGACCTGGACTACTGGCTGCTGCTGCCCAAGGCGCGCTGATCGCACCATCGCAGGAGACTCGTGGCCAAAGTTCAACAAGTCAGCGCGGGCATCCTACTCTGGCGCCCCTCCCTGATTTCGGGGGGAGGAGATCCGCAAGGAAACCAGGAGGCAGCTTACGAGTTCCTCCTGGCTCACCCGGGCGGCCCCTACTTCAAGAACAAGGACGAAGGCGCCTGGAGCATCCCCAAGGGCCTGCTCGAGCCAGGAGAAGACGCGGAGAGCGCCGCCCTTCGCGAGTTTCGAGAGGAGACCGGGCTCGAAATCGAGCTCTCGCTGGTGAGCCTCGGAGAGGTGAAGCTGAAGAGCGGCAAGCGCGTCCTGGGCTTTGCTGCGCAGGGAGACTGCGACGCCGCCAGCCTGGTGAGCAACACCTTCGAGGTGGAGTGGCCGCCTCGATCCGGGAGGAAACAGAGCTTCCCCGAGATCGACTGCTTCGAGTGGTTCAGCCCCGAGGCCGCCAAGGTGAAGCTGAATCCGGCTCAGGCCGTGTTCGTTGAACGCGCGCTGGAGCGCATCGCGTCGACCTGAGTCGAACGTCAGCGAGGCGGACCGCAGTCTTCGGGGATGCCGGCGTCCGGGCTGACGTCGATGCCGTCGCTGCAGATGTGCTCGGGTGCCTGGTCGTAGTGTGCTTCGTAGAAGTTTAGGAACGTCTGCTCGTCGAAGCAGTCGGCGTTCAGCGACCACTGCCACGCGGCGGCTGCCCACTTCGACTTGAGTCCGGGGTCGGGCGTCAAGATGACGCGCTGGCGATCGATGCCTTGAGCCGCGCAGAACACATCACCGGGCAGCTGTGCGTCGATCAGCTCTTGCGCTCGCGCTACCTCGTCGGCGCACCCGCTGGGGCAGTTGTAGGAGAACACCACCGCGCCGTGCTCCATGCCGTGGACCATGAATCCGTACGGCAATGGATTGGCGTAGGTCTTGAACTGGGGCCAGCTGCCGTAGTGGTTGCCGGAGGTCGGCGGGCTCGATGGGTAGCTGACCTCGGAGCAGATCTCGACGTGGGTCTGACCGAAGTTTGGCCAGTGCTGAGCGAGGGCGTTGCAGGCACCGGCTTCGATCGGCGCTTCGGCGTCGATGAGTGCGTCCGAGCCAGCGTCGCTGGAGCCGCCGTCGCTCGTCGACGCCGACGTGGACTCACCGCAAGCGGCGAAAAGCAGCGCTAGCGCGATGAGCGAAAGCGATCGAATAAGCATCCTCGAAGCTGACCCCGGAGTAGCCGGCTGGTCAAGCGGACGCCACTCAACACTCAACTCGCGAGGCGGATCTTCTCGCTCTGACCAACGCGATAGAAGTGCCGGAAGCTCTGACGTCGCGCGTGCGGCGCGTGCTTCAGGTGGCGGTGTACGAAACGAGCAGCCAGCGAGTTCGCCAGGCGATAGCGCGCTCCGGCTTCGCTGCCTTCCGCGTGAATGAAGCGCACTTGCTCATACAGGCGGGTGTGGAGCCGGCGCGCTTGAGCTTCGGTGTCTTGAGACAGGATGACGAACTTATCCACCTCCGCCTGGAGCTCCAGCTCGAGCTGAGTCGTGGGGCGATCGACGCTGGCGCGCTCGACCACGAGCAGGAAGTGACTCACGCCCTCAACGACTTGCAAGAAGTGGTCAGCGTCGTCTGGCTCGGTTGCCTCTTGCGGGGGCAACACGAGGCAGAGCTCGAGATCTTCTGCTCGTTGCCGCAGCACCAGTGACTCTCGACTGCCGGGCTCACCCTCGCGGACGAAGTCGCGAATGTCGAGCGCGTGCTCCATGCGGTAGTACTCGCGAAGCGCCTGAGCGACGCGGCTCACGGTGCGCGCGAGCGGCGTCTCGCTCATGAGCGCTCCTGGCTCAGGGGTCGGTCAGTGGATCGTGCCATTGCCCACCACAGGGGTCAGTCCCTGGCGCGCGAGCTCCTCAGCTAACCGCGCGGAACCCGTCTTCGTCCAGCGTTCGTACAGCTTGAGCACGTCGCTGGGTGTTGCCGTCTGGCTCGCGCGAAGCTTTTCGGCGACGTCGCTGAGCAGCGCCGTGAACATCTCGAACTTGTGGGAGAGCTCTCCAAAGACGTCCAAGCCGGACTGGTCGCGCCCCATCATCACCGACGCAGACTCATAGGCGCTCGCACCGACCTGGTAGATGTAGTGGACCTCGACGCCGCGGCGCTCGAGGTGCTCGCGGAAGAAGCTCGAGATGTAGAGCACGCCATCTCCCAGGGTTCGCAGGCGCTCGAATCGCTCGTACCCCGTGGCTTGCTTGGCCTCGCTCAGCAGCAGGGTGACGGGGCGCGCGAGGGTCTCCTGGTTGAGCTGGCCCGGCTTCGCATAGTCCGCCAGCAGCGCACCGACGTAGCTCACCGTGGCCTCTGAGGCTTCGTAGCCGCCGCGCTCCAGAGTCTCGTCCACTGCTTCTCGGAAGAACCCGCCAACGTCTGTACCCAGCTCGATGGCGGGACTGCTTGTGTGTTCAGCCATCCCGCTTGTTCCTTTGCTCGATTGAGATTCCAGCACCCGTCGGGCGCGGCCCGACCCTTCGGCGCATTTGGCGCCGCGACCGTGCAGTGGAGTGAGACCTGCCCGTCCCCCGCCTTCGCGGGATCGACTGGGTCGGGGTCGAGCACCATTCGTGCACTGCTAGTCAGTGTGTACGGCAGAGCCTCAACTGGGCATAACTAACGAGCGGAAAACACCGAGATTTTTAGCAGTGTCAGGGCGTGGCTGCTAAACGCGCGCTGGGGGAGGCTTGCGTGACAGCCTCGAAACGCAGCGGACCCACGAGGCGCTGGGACTAAAAAGCGCAGGCCAGGGTTGACTCCCCACGGCAGGTGGCTAGTTTCCGCCCGTCGCTTAGCACTCGTCCGAATCGACTGCTAACAGCGTCACTGATTCCTAAACTAATTCGGGGTGTTACCGGTTTCCTGCGGGCTTGTTCAGTGAGCCTGCCAGTGGGACCCAGCCGGTTTCTACCCTTGCACCCATCAACGGCCCCGCGACGGGGCTTTGGACTTCAGAGGAGAGCAAACGACATGAACATCCGACCGCTGCAAGACCGCGTGATCGTCAAGCGCGTGCAGGAAGAGGAAAAGACCAAGGGCGGCATCATCATCCCCGATAGCGCCAAAGAGAAGCCGATCGAGGGCAAGGTCATCGCCGTCGGTAACGGCAAGGTCCTCGAGGACGGCACCGTGCGTGCGCTCGACGTGAAGAAGGGCGATGTCGTCCTTTTCGGAAAGTACGCCGGCACCGAGGTCAAGCTCGACGGCGAAGAGCACCTGATTCTGCGCGAGGACGACATCCTCGGCGTCATCGAGAAGTGAGGAACTACTGATGTCTGCAAAAGAAATCGTCTATCAAGAAACCGCGCGGAACCTGATCCTGGCGGGTGTGAACGCCCTGGCCGACGCGGTCAAGGTTACCCTCGGCCCGAAGGGTCGTAACGTCGTGCTGGAGAAGAGCTTCGGCTCTCCCACGATCACCAAGGACGGCGTGACCGTCGCCAAGGAGATCGAGCTCGAGAACAAGTTCGAGATCATGGGCGCCCAGATGGTGCGCGAAGGTGCCAGCAAGACCAGTGACGTCGCTGGCGACGGCACCACCACCGCCACCGTGCTCGCCCGGGCGATCTTCCGCGAGGGTTCCAAGCTCGTTGCCGCGGGGCACAACCCCATGGACATCAAGCGCGGCATCGACACCGCGGTCGAGGCCATCACGGAGTCCCTGAAGAAGCTCTCAAGTCCACCAAGGACGCGAATGAGATCGCTCAGGTCGGCACCATCAGCGCCAACGGCGACACCACCATCGGCAAGCTCCTGAGCGAGGCGATGGAGAAGGTCGGCAAGGAAGGCGTCATCACCGTCGAAGAGGCGAAGAGCGCGGACACCACGCTCGACGTCGTCGAGGGTATGCAGTTCGACCGTGGCTACCTCAGCCCCTACTTCGTGACCGACCCCGAGCGAATGGAAGCGGTCCTGAACGACTGCTACATCCTGCTCAGCGAGAAGAAGATCGCCAACATGAAGGATCTTCTCCCGGTGCTCGAAGGCGATTGCTCGTCAGCAGAAGCCCCTGCTGATCATCGCCGAGGACATCGAGGGTGAGGCCCTGGCGACCCTCGTCGTGAACAAGCTCCGTGGCACGCTCGCGACCGCCGCCGTCAAGGCGCCCGGCTTCGGCGACCGCCGCAAGGAGATGCTGAAGGACATCGCGACCCTGACCGGCGGTCAGGTGATCGCGGAGGAGCTTGGCCTCAAGCTCGAGAACGTCACCATCAGCGACCTGGGCCAGGCCAAGACCGTCAAGATCGACAAGGACAACACCACGATCGTCGACGGCGCTGGCAAGAAGGACAAGATCAAGGCTCGTCAGACCGAGATCCGCGGCCAGATCGAGAACACCACCAGCGACTACGACCGCGAGAAGCTCCAGGAGCGCCTGGCGAAGCTGGTCGGCGGCGTTGCGGTGATCAAGGTCGGTGCTGCTACCGAGACCGAGATGAAGGAGAAGAAGGCCCGCGTCGAAGACGCGCTGCACGCCACGCGCGCAGCGGTCGAAGAGGGCATCGTCCCCGGCGGCGGTGTCGCGCTGATCCGCTCTCAGAAGGCCCTCGACAAGCTCGAGGTTCCCAACGAGCAGCAGCCCGGTGTGGACATCATCCGTCGTGCCATCGAGTACCCCCTGCGTCAGATCGTTGCGAACGCTGGCGAAGAGGGCTCGATCGTCGTGCAGAAGGTCAAGGAGTCGAAGGGAGCCAACGGCTACAACGCTCAGACCGGCGAGTACGGCGACATGATCGCGATGGGCGTCATCGACCCCACCAAGGTCGTGCGCTCGGCGCTCCAGAACGCTTCCAGCGTTGCTGGCCTGCTGCTCACCACCGAGGCTCTCGTCGCCGAGAAGCCGAAGGAGGAGAAGGCAGCTGGCGGTGGCCACAGCCACGGCCCGGAGTTCTAGGCTAGAACCTAGACCCAAGTGATTCGTGCCGTGCGGTGCGAGTCAAGCCCAAGACGGAGTCAGTTCCCACGCGGAATTGGCTCCGTTGGCCTTTTGTTCCTCCTCGCCCTCCGGGAATGCCCGAAGCTAGAGGAACGTACGACGAGGTCGCCGCGGTGAGCTTGACCGATGGAAACTCCAGAGGACGCCTTGCGAGTCGACCAAACGTGCCGTATGTGCCCCAGGTTCTAGTGCGACTTAACTGCTTTGTTTCTTCCGTGTTCCATACAGGGGCTCCCCGGTGCGGGGTCTCCCTGGGCGTCTGCTTGTTGGCGGGCGTGTTCGCTTTGTCTGGTTGTTCGGCCGATCCCAGTCCGCCAGTCAACGAATGCCCTGGACCTCAGGCCACGTTTGACGTGCGGATATTCGCCGCAGAGGGGCCTTTGCCCGGCGACACCCAGGTGGACGTGATGTTCAGCTCCGGGGAAGAGGTCTATCAGATGGACCAGCCGGAGGTGCCTCTCGAAGCCGTGCGTTGCTCACGAGAGCTGGACGGGGAGATTCCGCTTGCGCTGGACTGCGCGCTTTGGACCAACGGTCCGGCTACGGTGACGATCACTGCAAGTGGCTATCCAGAACTCAAGCAGGAGCTCGTGCACGAGCTCGACGAGTGCGGGATCAAGACGGTGAGCGCCGATCTCGAGCTGATGCTTCCGCCCGTGGAGTGAACCGCGGAATGTGAGCTGGGCTCGGGTTGCGGGCGGCAAACCCTGAACACCGCGTTTTTGGTTTGGTGTCAGTCCTGCGGCCGAACACCTTGTGGCAGACTCCCGCCCATGAGGACTTGGTTCGCGGCGCCGCTGTTCGGCTTGCTTGCGTTGGGTTGCGGGAGCGATGAAGCAGTGAGTGAGGGGCCCGTTGGGCCCCCTGAGTTGGTCAGCGACGACGCGCGCGTACTGATTCACCTCGACCCGTTCTACGTCGAGATCTTCCGGCCCGACGGGGGTCTGGTGCTCAGGACGCTGGAAGGGGGCGGAAAGGATGCTTACGGGGCGCCCTCTGCGACCATCGACGACCCGCTCGCCTTGGCGCGACCGCTACCCGGCTGGGACGGCTACCTGGCACAAGAAGGCGCTTGGCGCCACGGCGTGACGGCTGAAGTGGTTTCGCGCGGAAACGAGCGCATCGAACTGACGCTGAGTGGTGAGAACTTTCACGCCGACTTCGCAGTGGGCCTGAGCAACGCGCGTGTCCGTTTCGAGTTCGCGGCGCGGGAGCAGGCGGACGAGGCCGCGGAGAATCCCCTGAACAAGTCGACGATCGCCTTTGAGAGCAGCCCGGACGAGCACTTCTTCGGCATGGGTGAGCGCTTCGCCACGACGGACCACCGCGGGTGGTCGCTCTACAGCTGGCCAGAGGAAGGCGCGCTTGGTCGTGGTGAGAACGCGCCGGTGGACGAGCAGAATCCGTTCCCCAACGGTCCGTCGATGACTTACTTCCCGGTGCCTTTCTTCCTGTCCACTCACGGATACGGCATGCACCTCGACACGACTTTCCGCTCGGAAGCGCACTTCGCGAGCGAGCGTGACGACGCATACCGTGTGGCGGTCAATCGCCAGGCTTTCAGTACGACCATCTACGTGCACGAGGATCCGCTGCTCAGCCTGCGGGACTACACCGAGGACAGTGGTAAGCCGATCATCCCCGCGGATTGGGTATTTGGGCCGCGGCGCCGTGTGGGCTCCGGGTCGATGGTGAACGGCGTGCCGGAGATCCAGGCGATGCGCGACGCCGACATCGCGATCACCGGTGTGGACGACGCGGTTCACTTTCTACCAGCTTCGTCGCAGACGGGTCGCGAAGCCGAGCTCGCTGCCTGGACCAAAGCTGGCCATGCGGCTGGCTACAAGGTGATGGCCTACAACAACCCCTACGTCGCCGAGTCCGATGAAAACGCAGCAGCCGACTACGCGTACGGTGTGGAGCACGGCTTGTTCGTCAAGACGCCGGACAAGGATCCTTTCCTTACGGAATTTATATCCGGCAAGAACCTGCAGCTGGCGACCATCGACCTGACGAATCCGGAGGCGGTGACATGGTTCCAGAGCCTGCTGCAGCGCACTCTGGACCTTGGCTACGACGGCTGGATGCATGACTTCGGGGAGTACATTCCCCGCGACGCGGTGCTGTTCGACGGACGGCGCGGCGACGAAGTACACAATGAGTTCCCGGTGCTCAGTGCCAAAGCGGCGTATGAGCTGATGGAGAAGCAGCGTCCAGGTGACTACCTCTACTTCGTGCGTTCCGGCGGCAGCGGCACTCAGGCTTTCACGCCTGCGGTTTGGGGTGGAGACGCGGAAGCGACCTTCGACGAGACCCAGGGGCTGCCGTCGGCGGTGCGCGGTGGCTTGAACCTATCGATGTCGGGTGTGCCCTACTGGGGCAGCGACATGACCGGCTTCAAGTGCCTTACGAATTTCCCACACGATAAAGAAGTGTACCTGCGCTGGGTGCAGTTTGGCGCCGTTTCCCCGATCATGATGGAGCAAAACGCCTGCTCCAACCCCACGGCTTCTACCAAGCCCACCAAGTGGAACCTGTGGAACGACCAGGAGACGATCGACGTCTACTCCAAGATGGCGCGGCTGCACACGCGACTGATGCCTTACTTCAGCGCCCTCGCGCGCGTGGCGAACGAACAGGGCACGCCCATCACCATGCATCCGTGGCTGCTCAACCCGACGGCGACCGAGGCCTATGCGATTGAAGACGCCTTCTATGTCGGTCGCTCGCTGTACGCCTTGCCCATCGTGCGCCGCGGGGAAACGCAGCGCGTGACGTGGCTGCCTCCCGGGCGCTTCGTCGACGTGGACGACTTCACTGTGTACACCGGCGGAGCGCAGGTGACGATCCCGGCGCCTCTGGACAAGCTCCCGCTGCTCCAGGTGGAGAACAGCATCTTGCCGCTGCTGGACCCGACCATCGACACCCTCGCTCCCGCCGAAGACCCGACGGTGGTCACTCCGGCCGACGTCGCGGACCGCCTCGACGTGCTCGTCGCTTTGTCTCCCGGAGGAAGCGCGACCTTCACGCTGGCGGACGGCACCGTGCTCGAAGCGACGCGCCTCGGCAGCGACGCCGGGGCTGGCGGTCTGAGCGAGGTCACCGAGGCGGACATCGGCGACTGTGCGAGTTGCTTTGTTGCTTCGAGTGAAGGCGACGTGCAGCGTCTGCGAGCGAACTCGGGGATGACCGCCGAGAGCGATCTGAGCGTGGCTGACGTGCAGCTGAAGGTCAGCGGTGGTAGCGTCGCGCGGCGTATCCGCTGGGATATACGTCGGCTGAAGTAGGTGTGGCTGCCTGACGTGTGACCTCACCCCCGAAAACCCTTTGGCCAGGTGCGGGGGTGACGTCGCGTGCGCCTATTTTCGGGGGGGAGAGGCAGTCCATTCAGAGCTGCCCTCCAGGTGCCTATCGAGCTGCCCGCCGCCGCCGCCGCAGAACCACGGCGCCGAGCGCGACGAGCAAGCCAGCCAACTCGCCAGGTGCCTTCTGACCTGGCGTAGAACAGCCGCAGCCACCACCTTCGACCGTCTCTGAGGCTCCAGCGTTGGTTCCAGCTGTGCCGGCGGTTCCGCCGGCGCTCAGCCCGGCGCTCCCGCCGTTGCCGCTCCCGCCTGCGTTGCTGCCGCCGTTGGCGCTGCCTGCAACCGAGCTTCCAGCGCTGCCACCATTCGCCGCGCCAGCGCTGCCACCATTCGCCGTGCCGGCGCTGCCGCCGGCAGACGCGCCTGCCGTGCCGCCCACGCTAGTCGTTCCGCCGGTCATCGCGCCGCCAGCGCTGGTTCCCCCAGTCGCCGCGCCGCCAGCGCTCGTTCCCGCAGCGCCTCCGCTACTCATGCCCGCAGCGCCGCCGCTGGTCGCACCCGCCGCGCCGCCGGTGCCTGCTGCACCGCCCGCAGCAGTTCCTGCGGTCCCGGTGCCTCCGGCTCCGCCGGTGCTGGCTCCGCCGGTGCCGCCGGTGCCTCCAGTGCCACAGCCGTTGTCCAGGGCGCCATCGCAGTCCTCGTCCACGGTGTTGCCGCAGACTTCCGTCGTCGCCGTGCCGGGCACCGCGTCGCACTCGACTCCGGTCATGGCGCCATCACACACCAAGAAGCCTGATGCCATGCAAGCGCCGATGCCCGCACTGCAGGTGTCGCCCAGCGTGCTGAAGTCTTCGTCGGTGCTGTTGTCGCAGTCGTTGTCCTTACCGTCGCACAGCTCTGTTGCCCCAGGGAAACGAGTTGGATCGGTGTCGTCGCAGTCGACGCTGGCGGGGTCCGTCTCTCCGCTGTCCAGGCAGTCGCCGTCGTTGTTGCTGTCTTTGCCAGTCTCGCAGAAGCCATCGCCGTCGTCGTCGATGCGGTCTCCGCAGTCGCCGCTCGGCACGCCAAGGCCGGCGATTTCGTAAACCTTGTTCGTGCCGCTCACGTACAGCGAGTAGCCGCTGCCCGACGACGACGGACCGATGCCGATGTCGGACGCCTCGCTGTTCGCGAAGCCACTGGCGACGAGCTGTTGTTCGCTGGCGTCGTCGATGCGTTGGTTGCCGTTCGTGTCGGTGAGGCGGTAGATCTGCCCGGTGTTGTAGGAGGCCACGTAGTACACGCCGGCGGCAAAGTCGTACGCGCCCGAGTACAGCTGGGTCCCGCTGATCTCCGCGTATTTCGTCACCTGACCATCGGGGGCCATACGCCAGATGGTGTCTTGATCTGCCGTCCGCGCAGAGCCATCCGAGATGAAGAACGCGTTGTTTCCGGCTGCTTCGATTTCGTCGACGTCTTGGAAGGCGAACGGGGTCGAGTTGACGAGGGACACAACCCCCGCTGGGCTGACTCGCGCCAGACTCGTCGACGTATCCGATGCGTACAGGTTGCCTTGGCAGTCGAAGTCGAGCCCCGCGGCGTTGCCGTCTGCGCCGTCGTTCAAGCTCGCAAGATTCGCCTGGGCGGTGCCATCGAAAGCGAAGCGCTGCACGGGTGCTGGGTTAGCGCCAGTGCTGATCGCGTACAGCAGGCCATCCGGGCCGATGCGCAGGTCCGAGAGCACGCCATTGAAGGTGCCGACTGCTTGGGCGATGCGGCTGAAGGAGTCGTCCGTGTTCAGCACGTACAGGTCTGTCCCGCCGCCGCCAATGATGAACACGCGGCCATCCGCGGCGACATCCAGGCCGTGCAGGGTTCCGGCGCCGGTGAGGGTCACTGTGCGGGCCAGGCTCAGGTCACTGACCACGGTGGCCTGGGCGTGAGCGAAGTGCGCGACGCTGAGCAAGCTTAGGCTCGCCAGGGCCGAGTGAGCGAGCGTTCGCAGGTTCTTCATCTTGCCCAGTATAGGGGGTCGCCCACGGTAACCGAACCGGAACCTGACAGCGACGGCGCGCGGTACTAGAACGAGCGCAGCCGCTCGCGCTCGGTTTGTTTCGTGGATGCGCGACGTTGGCGTCACTCGCGAGCGCCGTCTTGCTCGTGTTGGCTCAGCTGAACGCAGATGGAGGAAGCATGATTCGACGCGATGGATACCTGACCGACACTAGCGGACTCGAGCGCCTCGATTGCTTCGACGCTGCTTGGCAGGTCTCAGGCCACGGTCCCAAGCTCAAAGCGATCCGCAAAGCCGCTTTTGCCTTGCGTGAGCGCTTCGCCGCGGGGCCGCGCGTGGTTGCCGTGCGTACGCTGCCTGTCGCGACGCTGGCCTATCCCACCAAGTACGCGTTCTGGTCCGCGTCGCTGCTTCCGTTTCCGTACGTAATCATGAAGCATCAGTGCCTGCTCGTGCAGTTCCTGCAGCGCGGGGAGTTGAAGAACCTGCTCTTCAATCCCACCGATGACATCGCTTCTCGAGAGACGCCGTTCTTCAAGCGCATGATCGAGCAAGTCGGAGAGTACGTGGCGTTCAACGTGCTCCAGCAGAAGTTCGACAGCCTCGAGTCGCAGCTCTCTGCGCTGGGGCTCGAAGGCAGCGACATCGACTACGTCGCCTTCGACCATTTTCACACGCAAGATCTGCGAAGCCTGCTCGGCACCTCCACGTGCTCGGCGCGGTTCCCGAACGCGGTGTTGCTGGCGCCGGCGAAGGAGTGGGACGACTGGGACGACCTTCACCCCATGCAGAAGGCATGGTTCGTCGCTGACGGGAAGCGCGACGTGAAGACCAGCAACGTGTTACTCACTGATGGGGATCACGCCCTGGGTGACGGCGTCCTGCTCCTGAGGACACCCGGGCATACCTCGGGGAACCAGACCCTGTTCGTCAATACCCCAGACGGGGTGTGGGGATGCAGCGAGAACGGCACCTGTGCGGACAACTGGAGCCCTCTCGACAGCAAGATCCCCGGGCTCGCCAGAGTGTGCCGTCAGCAGGACCTCGACGTCGTCATCAACGCAAATACGCCCGAGCTAGGGGCTCTGCAGTATAGCTCGATGGTCCTGGAACGAACGCTGGTTGACCGGGTCGAGTACGCCCCCGCTTTCGTGCAGATGTTCGCCTCGAGCGAGGTGCAGAGTTCCGCCCTGGCGCCGGGTCTGAAACCCACCGTCGCGTTCGGGAAGCTGCATTTCGGCCAGGTCACGCGTCCCAACCGCGAAGTCATGCGGCGTGAGCAACGAGCTGCGGTTTGATGACGCTCGGCCATGAACCATTCGGTGGCCGTTTCGGACACCCCGTGGGGTGAGGTTGACCCCGTTGTGCCGCCTTCTGTGCCATGGAGCGCGCGCGTGGTTTTTGGTTCCCGGCGGATTTGCCAAGGGGTGTGGATCCGGTGCTGGTTTAAGGTCGCTCTCGGTTCGTGGGTGGGGAGCCGAAGAAGCTGAGCGCTTCCGAGAGGTTTGTCTGGTTTGAGGCTTGGATCTCGAGGTTGTGTGGTTTTTCTAGCTATGAATCTGGTCGCCTAGGAGTGGCCAGCGGTGGACGATGCGCGGTAGGCTCACCCAACGTTGCGACACTATTTCACCACGCATGAGGTAGCCCGCCTGGCACATGTGAGCCCATCAACGGTGCTCAACTGGATCGATCGTGGCCTATTGCCCGCCCATAGAACTCCGGGAGGGCACCGGCGCGTCCAGCGTGATCAGCTGATCGAGTTCTTGCGCAGTCACAGCATGCCGTTGCCCGCTCAGCTGAGCGAGGTTCACAAGCTGCTGATCGTCGACGGGGATGCTTCGACGCTCCGCGCCGCCATTGATGCGTTGAAACAGTGTGCCCCTCAGGTGGACGTCGAGGGCTACGCGAACCCCATCGACGGCTTGCTCGCGTGCGGCGCGAGTCCACCGGATGTGCTGCTGCTGGATGCGGCGCTCGGCCACCTGGATGCACTGGAGGCGTGTCGCCGCCTCAGCACTGGCTGGGAGCACCCGGTGCGCGTGATCATCACGAGTCGCAGCCCCTCGGATTCTCAACGGGCCGCCTATTTACGCGCTGGCGCCCAAGGTTACCTGGAGTCCCCCATCGATCCCAGCGAGCTTCTGCGCTTGCTTGGGTTGATGGAAGACATTGCCCCGCGGCAATGACTACTGAGTCTCGGGCAACGGTTCGTCGCCCAGGCTGTTGATGTCGACCCGCTTGTTGAAGGAACGCAGTACCGCACGTTCCTCGACGAGCTCGTTGCCTTCTTGGGTCATGATGTCGAGTCGAGTGATCCCGACGTCGGGGCAATACAGCGTAGTGACTCGACTCTGGGCCTCGGCGCCACCCGCGTCTTCCTGAGTCTCTAGGCAGCCCTTGAAGCTGCCAGCGGCGGTTTCGATCGCGACATCCACTCGCGTGATGCGGACCTTGCCGTTCTTGCCGGCGAACTCCGCACCGACCTGGAGTGGCGCTCTCAGCACCCAGCCGCCGCCAATGTCTCTTACGCCGTCCTTGGCCAACTCCAGGTGAGTGACCCGGCTGCCGATCTTGAGGTCGACCCGCTGGTCTCGCACATGGGTCACTTGGATCCAGAGGCTGCCGATGCGTTGACCTTCGCTGTAGGTGTCGTACGTGTAGACGAAGTCGTTCGGTAGCGGCAGATAGCGGGCGACGGCGGTGTCCGCAACGACCGGTTTCGGCGTCTCCGCAGGCGGGGTGTCTCCACCGCCGCAGCCGATTTCAGCCAGGAGCAACGCTCCCGTAGCCATGGCCATCAGCGACCCACGCAAGATTTGCCGCGCGGATAGCTGCCTCCCCGGCTCGGGGACGTGACGACCAACGACTGCTGCGCAGTGCTCAGTGGGCGTGGGCACCGTGGTGAGCATACGCGTACCAGACTAGCGCACCGAGCAGCAGCAGGGTTGCGAGAAGCAGGTATTTCAGCAGCGGATCGGGCTCGATTCGGCGCCTGAGTTCGCGGGCCGCGCTGCGGACTTCGGGGGATTTGCCGTTGGAGATGAGGTCGGGCGCCAGGCGCCTGACCTGCTGATAGTTGCCAGACTCGAACGCCGCGATCAGCTGCTCGAGCTGCGGATCTTCCGGGAAGTTCAACAGAAAGCGGGGTCGCTCTCGGCCATTGGCGTCCAGCTCTTCGCGCTTGAAGCCCGCGTCGGTCGGGGCACGCTTGCGCTTCTTGCGGCGGCGCTTGCGTGGCCCAGCTTCCGCGTCATCTTCGGCCCCAGACGCCTCAGTGGTCTCTCTCGAGGCCTCGCTCATGGCGGGGAACCTACATCGAGCGCGGCGGTCAGTCGATGGAATCGACCCGCTGCAGCCCCTTGCGGCTCACCACCACTCGCAGGCGATGCCAGGGCGAGTTCTGGTCCGCGTAGCGCAATCGATAGACGACCGCGATGTTGTAGACACGTGGCGCTTTGTAGCTGCGGATGCTCTCGGTTTCGCGATCGGCGACGACCACGGTCTGCTTGGGGTCATCGGTGTGCGCGAGCCAGCGATGCAGGTCCAAGCGGAAGATCTCCGCCAGGCCGTCGAAGTCGGGGCCGAGCGCGGCGAGGTGCTCGTTGTCCAGCACGAACGACTTCTTGTGGCAGAGCACGGTCTCCGGCCGCGCCACCTCCTCGATGGCGTGCACCCTCGTCCGACGGCGGGCTGCCAAGACTTCAGGCTGGACACTGTGAAACGGCACGAAGCCCGAGTGCTCATCCACTACCGCGATCCGCTTTCCGTCGCGGCCAGTGATGTCCCAGCGCCGATCTGGAAAGTGACGCGCCACCACGTTGCTGAACGTCTCTTGCAAGATCGCCTTCATGCGGTCCTTCACCGCGTAAGCGATCACGGCTGCGACCAGCCAGGGCATCAGCTGCCCGTTGGGTGCAACGCCGTTCCACAAGGCCGCCGCGACGGCGAAGGCCATCGCGGCGCCAGCGGCAATGGCGTACAGCGCGTGCTTGATCCAGCGCCCCGGCTCGCCAACCCGCGTCTGCAGCCACAGCACGCTCGAGGTGAAGCGCTTCAACACGTGACGCTGGAACTCGAAGTGTTCCACCCGTTCCGGTCGCAGCGGACCCGAGAGCTCCAAATCCAGGCTGCAGTCCTGACGAGCTTCCACCGCGTCCAGCGCTGCCTGAGTCAACGCCTGAATGCACTCGCGGGGTCCGCCGCTGGCCTTCAATCTGCGCGCGGTGCGTCCGAAGAACGCCTCGAACATCAACGATATTTCGGCTTTCACCCAGTCTGCGGCCGTCAGCGTCGTCTCATCGATGTCTGTCCGAGCGGCGAGAGCGGTGTCGATAGTCTCGAGCAAACCAGCGAGCACCTGGGGGCCGGTCTTGATTGCCCCGCGGATTTGCAGGTCAAGGCTGCGGGACAACACCAGAGGGGTGCCCTTGCCTGGTTTCGTCACGACACCTGAGGCGTCGCGCGCTCGGCTCTGGCGTCGGGTCTCTGCTTCTACGCAGCTGTCGAGCTCCGCGAGGATGTGACGCTCGGCGTTGGCGAGGGCGTCGCGCAACAGACAGGAGATCAACCGCAGCCCGTCCAGGGCCTCGGCGGAGTCACCTTTCAGCGATTGAGTGAGGCGGGTCAGCGGCTCCTGGAGTAGGTCTCTGAGCGGTTCTTCCCGCGGCGCGAGGCGAACGTAGGACTTCAGATCCGCGTAGATGTCGTCCTGGCGGTAGGTCTGACTATCCAGGCGGAAACTATCGGGGACGAAGAAGTAGACTTCCCACTCGAAGCGTTCGAAGAGCTTGAAGCGGTCGAGCAGGTTGCGCGCTCGGTACACGAGTGAGCACTGCAGGTGGGTGCGATCGTGGATGCTCCAGCGCACGCTCTGGTCTTTGCCAGGCGCTCTCGACGGTACGGGGGGTGGCCGCAACGACCACGGAGCAGCAGGGTCGACAGGCTCATCAGCCTCTACGTCGCGCAGCTCCGCCGACTGCGCCGGCTCGACGGGTCCAGGATGCGGACCTGGGGACACTTTCGAAGCCGCCGCCCGGGAACTGGCGCGCGACAGATAGAACATCCTGTCACCATACCGTCACATGCACGTTGCGCAACCGCCACTTACGCAACGCTTGCGTCGCAGGCGGAGGCCAGCCCGTGGTTGTGGGCACTTTCTGCGCGGAACGGCTGAAAACAGCCTCGCTCAGAACTGGAAGTACACGAAGGGGACCGCTTGGGCGCTGACCATCTCGCGCACCCACAGCAGCAAGGCGAGCAGGATCACGCCCTGAGTGAACGCTGGCGCCCGCTTGAAGGTCTCGCGAGCCCACACGAACAAGCGTTCGGGGACGTAGTGGCTGACCAAGCCGAGGCTTAGCACCGCTAGCACCTTGGCTGGCAAGTTGGGGTGGAAGTGGGTCAGCTGTCCAAGCTGGGAGAACATCAGCCACGCCTTCTGGAAATTATCCGCGCGGAAGAAGATCCAGCAAGCGCACACGAAGTGAAAGGTGATCAGCACCCCGATCAGCGTGCCCCACCAGGTCCGCGGAGGGCTCCAACCTTTGCCTGGCAGGCGCTTCCTCGACTCTCCGTCTTCCCACACCCAGTAGGCGTGGCGCTCCCGTGCGTTGTTCACGAACGCGCGTTGAATAGGCGATGAATGCCAGGCACGATGCAGCGCCAGCGCGCCTCCGTGGAGCCCGCCCCACACGACGAAGGTCCAAGCCGCGCCATGCCATAGGCCACCGAGCAGCATCGTGAGCATCAAGTTGATGTAGGTGCGTGCCTCGCCTTTCCGATTACCTCCAAGGGGGATGTACAGGTAGTCGCGCAGCCAGGTGGACAGCGAGATGTGCCAGCGCCGCCAGAAGTCCTGGATGTCAGGCGCCTTGTACGGGGAGTCGAAGTTCAACGGGAAGCGCACACCGAGCAGCAGCGCCGAGCCGATGGCCATGTCGGTGTAGCCGGAGAAATCGCAGTAGATCTGCACGGCGTAGCCCAGCACCC
>JAWKRD010000034.1:0-92442 GCA_041389805.1 Polyangiaceae bacterium
CCGCCGGCTGAGCAAGGCTCAGTTCGCTGAGCGGGCCCTGCGCTACCTCTCCCCGACATTCTTCGCGATCCACCCCGTGGAGGCCGAGGCTCCAGAGGAGGAAGTGCTGCTGCTCGACTACTCCTTCCGCAGCACCGTCGCGGAGGCCACGCTGCGGGTGCCGAGCTTCTCCCGCTGGCTGGAGAGTGCGGATCAACTGCCAGCGTACCGCTACCTGGAGCGGCTGCTCAAGGCGCTCCAGTGGCAACACCCAAGGGAGCGCTGGGTGCTCAAGACGCCACATCACCTCGAGTGGCTGGACACCCTGCTGCATGTTTTTCCAGACGCAAAAATAATCCAGACACATCGCGATCCGACGCGCACCCTCGCGTCGTTCTGCAGCATGATCTGGCACGGTCGCGCGGTGTTCAGCGATCGCGTGGATGCCGCCGAGATCGGCCACGACTGGGAGCGCAAGACGTTGCGCATGGTGACCCGCGGCAGCGAGGTGCGAGACGGACATCGGAACGGCACCGAGCACTTCCTGGACGTCTACTACCAGGAGCTGATGCGCGACCCGACGGCAGAGCTCGAGCGCATCTCTGACTTTGCAGGCCTCGCGTGGACAGCGAGCGACCGCGCAAAGCTCCAGCAGGCGCGAGGTCACAACCAGCAAAACAAGCACGGCGTGCACAAGTACCAGCTGGAAGACTTCGGTCTCAGCGCCGAGCGCACCAGGGAGCGCTTCGCCGACTACATCGAGCGCTACGCCATCCCCCGCGAGGGATAGCAGCCGAGAGGCTGGAGGGCCGTTGGCAGGAAGTGTGGGATCACTGACATTGCGCCAAGCGCCTACCGGGCTAGTCTCGCAGCATGCAGCGGCGGAGGGTGGCACTGGTCGGGTACGACGATGCGCAGAGCTTGGACCTGGTGGGACCACTCGAGGTGTTCGCCAGCGCGACACGCCTGGCGGAGCTCGCCGGGCGCCGCGGCGGCTATGAAGTGTCCGTCCTGAGCCCTGACGGCGACCCGATCCGCTGCAGCAGCGGGCTCAAGCTGGTGGCTGACGCGAGCATTGCGAACCCCGGAACCTTCCATACGCTGCTGATAGGCGGGGGCGCCGGCTCCAGAAACATCCGCACAGAAACCAGGTGGCTACCTGAGCTGCTCGCTCTAACACGCCAGGCCAAGCGAGTAGGCTCCGTGTGCACGGGTACGTTCGTCCTGGCGAAGCTGGGGCTCTTGAAGGGTCGCCGCGCCACGACTCACTGGCAGTGGTGCGCCAAGCTCGCAGAGCTGTATCCCGACGTGCAGGTCGAACCCGATCAGATCTACGTCCACGATGGTCGCTTCTGGACGTCGGCCGGCGTCACCGCGGGGATGGATCTAGCGCTCGCGCTGGTGGAAGCGGACATGGGGCGCGATCTGGCGCTTGATACCGCACGGCAATTAGTCATGTATGTGCAGCGCAGCGGTGGTCAGTCCCAGTTCAGCCCGCAGCTAGCGGCGCAGTTCAGCGAGCGCCCACGTCTGCGAGAGCTCCAGCAGCGCATCCTCGCGGAGCCCGCCGCCGACCACTCGGTGCCTGCGCTCGCCCACAGGGCGGCAATGAGCCCACGGCACTTTGCCCGTGTCTTCCAGCGCGAGCTGGGTGTCACGCCCGCAGCCTATGTCGAGAGCGTGCGCATCGACGTCTCCCGGCGCTTGCTCGAGGACACGGATCAGTCCATCGAGGAGGTGGCGAGCGCAGCCGGTTTTGGCTGCAGTGAGTCTCTCCGCCGCGCATTCTCCAAGCGCCTTGGCACAACGCCGAGGGAGTACCGCGCGCGCTTTCACCTGCGCCGCAGCGCCTGATGCGCCGCATGTTTGCAGCTCAGTCGCTCGCCTTGCGACGGAGCAGGAGGGCGCACTTGCGTGTGGCCCTGGGCTCCGTCGACCAGTCCAAGATATTGCGCAACAGCTGGCTGCTCGCGGCGGCTGAGCCGTCGTAGTACTGACTGATGCTCGCCAGTGTGGCATCGCCGCTCCCGCCACCTTGCTTGGCAGCTTCCGGCGTCGCCGGCTTACCGGCGCGAGCCAGTGGGTTCGTCACGAGCTGTGACGCGGCGATGATCAGCACGCGGGCGCGCGCACGCTTGTCACTGAAGGCGCTCTTGAGCTCGCCATCTATGGCGACGGCGAGGGTGCGGCGCTCTGGTGGACCGAGATCTTCCGGCAGCGGCTTGCCCGGATACGTCGAGACACCGCCCTTCGTCGCGGCCCGGGCCTGATCGCTCGAGAACAGAAGCGGCGTGAAGGTCGTGTCCTTTTGCTTCTCTGGGTGGAGCACCAACGTGGACGCGAAGGGCAGTGTCACTTGAGACACGCCTTGGAAGAGCGGCGAGCTACTGACGAGGTTCGCGTTCTTATCTTCCGTGCGGATATTTTCGAGGACTATCAACGTCGGATCCGGTGGGATCTCTCCCCCCCCGACCAAGCTCCCCTTGAGCTTCATGCCACGCTCCGAGTCGACCACGAGATCGGAGCTGAGGTCGACTCCATAGCCCTCCAGCAAGGGCTCCAGGCCGTGACGGCTCAGGGTGACGCTCATCGTGGGGTCGCCGGGCGGGATGTTCACGGCGCTCGCGAGCACGACCAAGCTCCTGTCACCCCGCATCAGGAAGTCATCGATGCGCTCTAGCTCTGCCTTGGTGAAGTCGCGCCCGGGTTGAGTGATGACCAGCGTGTCGATGGACTCCAGCTTCGCGGGGTCGAGCTCATCGGGCGTGAAGAGCGCAAAGCGGTAGTAAGGGAATGCGCTCGCCAGCAGGTTGAGCATGCTGCCTTCGCTCTTGGCGGACAGCGAAGGCTCCTCGAGGGACACGCCTCCGGGGCTGCTGACCAGACCGATCCCAAAGCTCTGTTTTTCGGCTCGCGCGACGACCTCCCGCAGGCGGTTCGCGAACCAGTACGGAACATCCTGCGGCCTCTCGGGGTCTATGGCGGGGATCGTTGCACGCTGGTCTGCGCTCTTCAGCACCACGCCAAAGTACGCCGCGTTGAGCGCAGTGCCGGCGCTGGACGCCTCACCGAGCAGCGCCTGCTGCATCCCCTCGGAAGCGGCTTGAGCGCGGGTCGCGTCATCCTTCACGCTGACTCGCGTGTACTTGAGCTTGCCACCCGAGCGCTCTGCGATGCGTTCGAGCTCCTGTCCCACGCGGTCGGCGCTCTGGGCTACCTGCGGAGGCTCCGGGCTGGCGAACAAGGCGACCTCGACGGGGTGCTCGCTGGCTCTCAAGACCTCGAGGGTGCCGTCCTCACAGGCTTGCTCCGTGACGTCGAGCGGACTCTGAAACAGCCACAGGCTGGCAAAGCCGCCCAGCACCAGCACGATGCTCGAAACCCCGAGGATCCAGGGGAGCCGGTTCTTCTTCGCTGGCGTCGCCTCGGGCGTTTGCTCGAGCTTCGTCGGCTGCTCGAGCAAAGACTGGGGCGCCTTCTGGCTGGGTTCGACGTCGGAAGGGTCCTGCGCCATGGTGCTCCGTTCAGACTAGCGCTTCCGCGAGAAAACGTAGGTGCTCCTCGCAGAACGTCGCGACGAAGAAGTAGCTGTGGTCGTAACCTGGCTGCATACGCAACGTGTGCTTTACCCCGCGCGCATCGAGCGCCGCGGACAAGAGCGGGGTGCGGAGCTGCTCCGTCAAGAACTGATCGGCGCTCCCCTGATCGATGAGCGTGCGCGGCAAGCTGCCGCCAGCTTCCAAGAGCCGCACCGGGTCGTAGACCTCCGCCGCCTTCAGATCTCCGCCGAAGAAGCGCTCCACCGCTGTTGCTCCCCAGGGGCAGCGGGTAAAGGAGGAAATCGGCGCCAGAGCTGACACGCGCTTGAACCGCCCTGGTTGCTTGAGCGCCAGCAGAAGTGCGCCGTGGCCCCCCATCGAGTGACCGCTGATCCCTTGGCGATCTAAATCCACAGAGAAATTCGCTTCGACTACCTGAGGCAGCTCCTGGCTCAAGTAGGAGAACATGCGGTAGTGCTTGCGCCAGGGCTCCGCGGTCGCGTCCAGGTAGTACGCCGCCGACTTTCCGAACCAGTAGTGCTCCGAGTCACCCTCGATCTCGATCCCACGTGGGCTGGTATCCGGAGCGACGATGCACAGGCCCAGCTCCGCCGCAACGCGTTGAGAGCCCGCCTTGACCACGAAATTGTCCGGCGTGCAGGTGAGGCCGGAGAGGAACCACACCACGGGCCAAGGCCCCGGATGGCGCTCGGGATCGGGGGTGTAGACGGCGAAGTCCATGGGCGTACCGGTAACGGCGCTCTGATGTCGATAGTACCCCTGCGTCCCCCCGAACGCGCGATGAGCCTTCTGGGTGTCGAGCTGCATGGGATCCGTCTACCATGACCGCGGACCGGCTGAGCGAAAAGCAGCTGGAGGGAAAGAGGGAGTTCACATGCAGGGATTGATGCAGGACCGTCCGCTACTCATCTCCTCACTCATCGAGTACGCGGCGCGCTATCACGGAAACACGGAGATCGTGTCGCGCACGGTGGAAGGCCCCATCCACCGCTACGGTTACCGAGAGTGCGAGGTGCGAAGCCGCAAGCTGGCGAGTGCCCTCTCAGGCAAGCTCGGAGTGAAGCTGGGGGATCGCATCGCGACGGTCGCCTGGAACGGGCACCGCCACATGGAGATCTACTACGGCGTCTCCGGCATGGGCGCTGTGTGTCACACCATCAATCCGCGGCTGTTCCCGGAGCAGATCGTCTACATCGTGAACCACGCCGAAGACGCGTACGTGTTCATCGATCTCACGTTCGTGCCGTTGCTCGAGAAGCTCGCGGATAAACTCCCCACGGTGAAGGGCTACGTGGTGATGACGGATCGCGAGCACATGCCCGAGACGTCGCTCAAGAACGCGATCTGCTACGAAGAGCTGATCGAGCAGGGAGACGCGAGCTACGCCTGGCCCGACTTCGACGAGCGCACTGCGTCGTCGCTCTGCTACACGTCCGGCACTACGGGTAACCCCAAGGGCGTGATGTACGAGCACCGCTCCACCGTGCTGCACTCGCTCATCGTGCTGACCGGCGAAGGTCTCGCGCTATCGAGCCAGGACGCGGTACTGCCCGTGGTCCCCATGTTCCACGCAAACGCCTGGGGGCTGCCCTACGCCGCGCCGATGTGTGGCGCGAAGGTGGTGAACCCCGGCGCCAGGCTGGACGGCGCGAGTGTCTTCGAGCTACTTTCCACAGAGAAAGTCACGCTGACCGCTGGTGTTCCCACGGTGTGGCTGATGCTGCTGAATCACATGCAGGAGCACAACCTGACGCTGCCCGAGCTGAAGCGCGTGGTGATCGGCGGCTCGGCGGCTCCGCGCTCGATGATCGAAGCCTTCCAGGACAAGCACGGTGCCACCGTGGTGCACGCCTGGGGCATGACGGAGACCAGCCCCCTCGGCACCGTGGGCAACTTGCTGCCGAAGCATACGGCGCTGAGCAAGGCTGAGCAGCTCGACGTACAGGTCAAGCAAGGCCGCGCCGTGTGGGGCGTCGAGCTCGACATCGTGGACGATGACGGCAAGTCCATGCCCCGGGACGGCAAGGCATTCGGGCACCTGCTGGTGCGTGGCCCCTGGGTGACCAAGGGCTACTTCAAGGGCGAAGGTGGCGACATCTTGAACGCGGGAGGCTGGTTCGACACCGGCGACATCGCGACGCTAGATCCCGACGGATACATGCAAATCACGGATCGCTCGAAGGACGTCGTGAAGTCAGGCGGCGAGTGGATCTCGTCCATCGACCTCGAGAACACCGCCGTCGGGCACCCTGACATCGCGGAGGCCGCGGTGATCGGCATCGCGCACCCGAAGTGGTCAGAGCGGCCGCTCTTGATCGTGGTCAAGCGTGAGGGCGCGGAGCTCACCAAGGAGAGCGTGCTCGGCTACCTGGAGGGTAAGGTAGCCAAGTGGTGGATGCCCGACGACGTGCAGTTCGTCGACGCCATCCCCCACACCGCAACCGGCAAGATCCTCAAGATGGCCCTGCGGGAACAGTTCAAGGACTACAAGCTGCCGACGGCGAACGAGGATTGAGGCTCAGAGCGGCCCAATCTGAGCCACCGCGCGGAGCTTTTTCCGCGCGGCAGCCTCACGCACCTTCTTGGGCACCAGGTTTCCGTAGCGCTGCAAGAGCCCGCCAGTGAGGTGCTCCAGGCTGATCAGCGCCTTGACCTCATCCACGCGAGCCCGCTGGACGGAGAGCTGCGCGGAGCGCAGGGAGTCTTCAGCCTGCTGCACCTCGAGCAAGATCGCGCTGCCCTGTTCGTAGCGCGCCTTCTGCGCCTCGACCTGCTTCGCCGCGACGACCACGGTCTTCTCTGCAAGCTCCACGCGTCGCCGGGCTGTCTCCGCGGTGACGTAGGCTGCGGCGACCTGCGAGCGCACCGCCTGGCGCGTGGCGCGTAGGCGGGAGCGCGCAGACTCGACGGCGAGCGAAGCCGCGCGGCGGTCAGCGCTGCGAGTTTGCCCCGAGAGCGGCATCTCGAAGGTGATCCCCACATGGACGCTCACCGCGGGTTCGGTGACGAAGCGATCCGGGACCGGAGGCACCTCCCGATACGCTGCGCTGTCTCCCTGAACGTAGCCTTCGAGGTCGAGGCGCGAGCGCTCCGACTCACCGGCGGTGACCACTCGCTCCCGTGCGAGCTCGAGCTGAGCCTCCTGCAGCTTGACATCCGGGGACTCTTCCTCTGCCGCACGGAAAGCTTCATTCTTCGACAGCGGCAGCGCGAGGTCCTTCGGCACCGAGTCCGCGGACGTCTTCAGGTCCTCGCTGCTGTCGTCCGCTCCGAGCAGGCGCGAGAGTTCCACCGAGCGCTGCTTGGTGACCGCCTCGGTGCTCACCAGTGACTGATCGAGCTGAGCCAGGCGCGTCTCATAGCTGAGCAGCTCGACCGGGGCGAGCGCACCGGCCTTGATGCGCTGGTCCGCCTCGTCGCGCTGACGCTTGGCGGTGTCCCGCGCCTGGCGCTCGATGTCCTCGGCGCGGTCCTGGTACCAGAGCTCCCAGTAGCCATTCAGCACGTCTTGCAACAAGCTGCTCGCCGCCTGGTCGCGGCTGCGCTCGGCCGCCGTCTTCGAGAGCTTTGCCGTACGGATAGGCGCTTCGTTGACGTCGCGCCCAGAGCCCCGGAGCAACGGGTGCACGATGCTCGCGCGGCCCGTCAGGCTGTAGATCGGACCGCTCTCGGTGCTGCCCAAACCGCCAAGGCCACCGGCGGTGGCGGCGCCGGCAGTGGTGCCGGAGAAGCTAGTGGTGGAGCGAGCGCCCTCCAGGCGGAAGCCGACGGCGGTACCCCACGGAAAACGGTGGTCCAGGCCAGAGCCCACCGTCCACACGTCGCTCTTGGTGAAGGTGTAGCTGCCGTCGCTTCCGGCGCGCGGGTTCGTCGTGTGGGTGTAACCAGCGTCCGCCGAGAACGTAGGCGTGAAGATGCCCTCCGCTGAGTCCACTTCCGCCTCCGACTGCTCGACGTCGAGGAGCGACGCCTGGAGCGACGGGTTGTCCTTGATGGCCAGCTCCACGGTCTGGCGCTCGGACAGCTTGCGGGGCGCAGCGCTGGCGAACTGACTCAGGAGGAGCACGCCGAGGCTTGGGATCGCAACGCGAGCAAGGCGCAGAGTTCGTCGTCTAGTCATCTGAGGGGTCTTCCTAAGGCCGTGAGCAGGGGAGGCAAAACTCGGGGGGTACCTGGGGCCGTTCTTGCGAGATGTCACTCACCAGAGTGACGGTTGCTTAAAAATCCGGGGCTCAGGAACCCTGGATTTGGACGAATTGAAGTGCCAAGAGTGGGACACCGCGTCCCGGTCATGGGACACCTTTCGGCCGGCTATCCTGGGTTTGGGGGTGAGGCACGAGTCGGTTTCTGGCTCCAAGAGGCGGCTATTCGTGGCGAAGCGCGTCGATGGGCTTCAGCTGGGCGGCCTTTCTAGCCGGCAGATATCCAAAAGCCACGCCAACGAACGCGGAGAACAGGAAGGAGATGATGATGATGCCCGGCGCGGCCACGAACGGCAGCTTCATCAGGCTGGTGATGCCAAAGCCCATCCCGACGCCGAAGAGGATGCCGATGATGCCTCCCAGGGTCGACAGGACGACCGCTTCCGTGAGGAATTGCATCATGACCTCGCTCCCCAGCGCTCCGATGGCCACGCGGATGCCGATCTCCCGGGTTCGCTCCGTCACCGACACCAGCATGATGTTCATGATGCCGATGCCGCCTACCACCAGGCTCACAGCGGCGATCGCGCCGAGCAGCGCGGTGAGCGCGCCGGTCGCAGACGACACCGTCTGAGCGATCTCGGCCATGTCTCGCACGTTGAAATCATCTTCGGCGGGTGGGGTGATGTTGCGGCGCTCGCGCAGCAAGCACTCGATGCGCTCCTTGACCGAAGTGGTCGATCGGTTGCTCGCCACCGAAATATAGATGGTGGGGATATCGCGGTTGCCTGCCATGCGGCGCTGGAACTGCCGCAGCGGGAGCACCAGCAAGTCGTCTTGATCCGACCCCATCGCTGAAGAGCCCTTGGACTCCAGAACACCGACCACGGTGCAGGTCATCTTGCCAACACGCAGGGCCACGCCAATCGGGTCTATGCCTTCGAGCAGATTCTTGCGCACCGTCTCGCCGATCACGCAAACGGAGAGGCCGTTGCGCACGTCGATGTCGTTCAGCAAACGGCCTTCGGCGATCTTGTAGCCACGGGTCTGAAAGAATCCCTCGGTCGTGCCCGTCACCTGGGTGGTGTAGTTGTTGTTTCCGTAGACGACGGTCGCCGAGCGGTTCGCCGCAGGCGCCATCGCAGCGATGCCGGAGATCTGCTTCTGGATCGCCTTCACGTCGGCCTCGTCGAAGCTCTTCGAGCCACCGCTGGGTGGCCCGCGACGGGAGAAACCAGGCGAGACGATCAGCATGTTGTCGCCGAGCGCCGAGATGTCGTTCTTCACGCTCTGAGTCGCGCCCTCGCCGATGATGGTCATGGTGATCACCGCCGCCACGCCGATCACGATGCCGAGCATCGTCAGCATCGAGCGCATCGCGTTGCGGCGGATCTCCCGCAGCGACATCAGGAAGGTGGCCCAGATCATGCGCGACGCATCCTCTGGGTAGGCTGGTCATCGATGATGTGGCCGTCCTTGAAGGTCACGATGCGGGTGCCGAACTCCGCCATGTCAGGTTCGTGAGTGACCATGGCGATGGTGAGCTCGCGCTCCTCGTTCAGGCGCACGAGCAGTCGCATGATCTCCTCACTCCGCGCGGAATCAAGGTTGCCCGTCGGTTCGTCAGCGAGCAGCAGGGAGGGCTCGGAGACCAGCGCGCGCGCGATGGCGACGCGTTGCTGCTGACCGCCGGACAGTTCCGCAGGCGTGTGATCTTCGCGCCCATCGAGGCCGACGTCCTTGAGCGCCAGCATGGCGCGCTCCCGACGCTCCGACTTCGAGACTCGGCGATACACCAGCGGCAGCTCCACGTTCTCCAGCGCCGAAGTGCGCGCGAGCAGGTTGAAGCCCTGGAACACGAACCCGATGTAGTGACGCCGGAGCAACGCCTGTTGATCGGCGTCGAGCTGACCTACGTCGACGCCATGGAACAGGTAACGGCCGCTCGTCGGCCGATCCAGGCAGCCCACGATGTTCATGCAGGTGCTCTTGCCCGAGCCGCTGGTACCCATCACCGACACGAACTCGCCTGCAAAGATCGAGAGATCGATGCCGTCGAGGGCGCGCACCTCAGACTCCCCTCGCCCGTAGACCTTGGTGATCTGTTCGAGCTGAAACCAGGGGATGGTCGCGTTGCGTCGCTGGACCTCGGTGAGCTGCACTACTTCTCCTCACTGGTGAGGTAGTCAGTAATGACCTCGCCTCCAGGCTCCAAGCCGGACTTGATCTCCGTCAGGGTTCCGTCGCTGACTCCGATCTTCACCTTCACGCGCTTGGGGCGTGGGCCGTTCAAGATGTACACGACGCCGTCGTCTTCCGCGGGCGCAGCGTCGGATTCCGGGCCAGCTGAACCAGCACCTTTGGGTCGCCGCATCCCTCGGCCACCTCGAGGCCCACCCATCATCAGCGGGTTACGGGCGCTGGACTTCTTGGCCGATGCGGGTGGCGTGAAGCGCAGGGCGGCGTTCGGCACCAGGACGGCGTCCTTCACGTGTTCGGTGACGATGGTCGCCGTGGCCGTCATGCCAGGACGCAGTGAGAGGTCGTCGTTGGTCACGTCGAGCACCGCCTCGTAGGTCACGACGTTATCGGTGTTCGTTGGTACATTTCGCAGCGAGCGGAGCGTCGCCTTGAACTCGCGCTTGGGATACGCATCGACCGTGAAGGTGGCGTCCTGCCCCTCCTTCACCCGACCGATGTCCGCTTCGTCGATCTGCACCGAGAGCTCCATCTTGGTCAGATCCTTCGCGATCAAGAACAACACCGGGGTTTGCAAGGAAGCCGTCACCGTCTGTCCCAGCTCGACGCTGCGCGACAGCACCACACCGTCGATGGGCGAGCGAATCGTCGCCTTCTTCAGCGCCGTGTCCGATGAGTCGACCGAGGCCTTCGCGACCAGGATATCCGCCGAGGTGGAGCGCACCTGTGCTTCGGCTCGAGCCGCCGCAGCCTCCGCGGACTCGAGCTCGGCGGTGGACACCAGGCCCTTCTTCGCGAGCTCTCGCGTGCGCTTGAGTGTGGTCTTGGCCTCTTTGGCGCTCGCCTTGGCCGAGCTGTACGAAGCGCGGGCGGCGCTCAGGCGGGCTGACGCCGAGTTCTTGTTGGCGATCAGCGTCTCCGGGTTGATCTCACACAGGATTTCTCCCGCCTTCACCCGGTCGTTGAAGTCGACCATGATCTTGCTGATGCTGCCGGTGACTTCGGCGCCCACCTCGACCGAGTCACGCCCGTCCAGCGTGCCCGTTGCCGTGACGGTCGCCTTGAGTTCCCCCTTCTGAACCGGCTCCGTCTGGAACGTGGGAGCCTTCGCTTTTGCCGCCGCCTGGCGCCACTTCCAAACGCCTACCCCGATCACCACCAGCACCAGCAAGATCCCGATGCGCCAGAGCCACTTCCGGCTCCGCGACTTCGTCATCTGGACCTTCTGTTTGAGCTCGGCGCCGACGTCTGGGGCGGAGCGGGAGCTGGGGGGTGCGCTCGTCATCGAGCCATGGACGCAACCACGAGCCTTCTCCCTACGCAAACACCTTGGGCTAAAGACAAATTCCGCCGTGGCTTTCAGCGCTTGGGTCGAGTTAACGCACGAGCCTCTGGCGGCTATGAACCCCGTCGCGCTTGCTTGTGGTGTCCTATTTCGCTTCGGTGCCTAACCCCCCCAGTTTGCCAACTGTCATTCCGGAGTAGGGAAGTTCAGTGACGGTGCGTCCAAACAGCACACCTCGAGCCTTGCTCCGGCAGCTACGCGTCCGGCGGGGGACGAGGCGCGCTGCATTGACATGTCCGCTCGAACCCCTGCTCACCCGAACCGATGGCTGACCCCGACCTCAGCCTGCTCGCGCGACGCGTCTCCAAGGGCGATGTCGAGGCGTTCACCGGGATCGTCCAGCAGACCCAGGGGCGCCTCTACCGGCTCGCCGCGCGCCTGGCTGGCAGCACTCATGACGCCGAGGACGTCCTCCAGGAGGCGTACGTGAAGGCCTTCAACGCGCTCACCGACGGCCGCTTCGATGGGCGCTCCAGCGTGCAAACGTGGCTCTATCGTATCGTCAGCAACGCAGCGATTGATGCCACCCGTCGGCGCAAGGCGCGACCGGTCAGCGATACTGACGACTACGAACCCGAGGCAGACACCAGCGTCGATCCCGACGGTCGCCTCGCGCTGCGCGAGCTCGATGAATGGCTCTCGGAGCTGTCCGTCGAACAACGCACGGTGTTGATCTTGAGAGCGGTCGAAGGCTTCTCCACCGCGGAGACCGCTGACATCCTGGGTTGCTCCGAGGGCGCAGTAGAGCAACGCTTGATCCGGGCGCGCGCCAACTTGAGCAAACGAAGAGGCGAGACATGAACAGCGACGAGGATCTCCAGCAGCTAGCGGCTCTCGCCCGAGCCACGGACAGCCTCGCGCCGAGTCCGGGCTTCGAAGGGCGCGTCATGGCTCGGGTTCGCGAGCGCGTCGAACGCGAGACGTGGAGGTCACGCAGCATCCTGCTCGGTTGTTTTGCTGCGGCTGCGGCGATCGCAATTTGGGTCGCACAAATCGAGCAACGGCAGGCGGACACGACCACGCTCACGCTGATCGACAGCATGGAGCTCTCGCAGTGACTCCCCGCGGAAAGAACATGCTGGCGCTGCTCGTGGCCTTCGGGCTGGGTGGCGTCGCCGGGGCGTTCGGCATGCGCGCCACGCAGCTCGACCGTGTTGGGCGTCTGATGGATCGACCTACACCGGAAGCCCGACGAAACTTCATGGTCGAGGTCATGCGCCGTCGATTGGACCTCACCCCCGAACAAGCCGACGGCGTACGCAAGGTCTTCGAAGCTCACGAGGGCGAGCGCAAGCAAGCCTTCGACAAGTGCCGTCCGGAGCACGAGGCCCTCAAGGCCAAAATGACCGAAGAAATCGACGCGCTGTTGACCCCGCCGCAGCGGGAGAAGCACAAACAGCTGCAGGAAGAACTCGAGTCGCGGCGACGGGGCAAAGACAAGTCCTAGTGAGTATTTCTTGGGGGGAGAGGAGCACCGGTCGCGCGACCTAGAACCCCTCACGGAAACGCGGTACAGAGGAGCATGGTGTGGCTCCGAGTGTGCGCCAGTGTGGTTCTGGCAGGACTTGCGATCATGGCTGGCTGCAGCGCGAGCGACGGCAGTCCGGGCGCGGGCGGTTCGGGACAAGGTGGCGCTGCGGGCAGCAACGGCGGCAGCAGTAGTGGCGCGAACGGCGGGAGCGGCAACGGAAGCGCCAACGGGGGCAGCGCGGGAAGTACCACTGGCGGCGGTGACATCGGCGATCCGTGTACCGACAACGCAGACTGCACGATCGTCGAGGGTAGCGAGTGCTGGACGACCATCGGCGGCGGTCCAGTGCCCGAAGTCACGTTTCCCGGAGGATATTGCGGCAAGGCTTGTTCCAACGAAGGGGGCAACGAATGCGGCGAGAATGCCGGCTGCACGACCACCTCCGTTTCCGGCGGGATGAGCAGCGTGACCCTCAGCATGTGTACTCCTCCATGCATGCGTGATGAGGAGTGCCGAGTGAGCGAGGGCTACCACTGCCAGTTCGTGCTCGGCAGCTTTGGCGTGTGCGTTCCCTGATTGTTGCGTCGCTCTGCTAGGCTCCTCGACGTGTCTCGCTATCTGATCTTGAGCGGTCTGACGTTCCTCGCCCTCCTCGGCTCTGGAGGTTGCGGCCCCGCGCGGCGGAGCTGCACACCGGAGGTCGACGCGTGCATGCAGCGCTGCGGAGAGAACTCCCCCGAGTCCGATCGGAGCAACGCAACTCCGCCACAGGCGGACACTCGGGGTCCTTGTCGTACCGCTTGTGAAGACCGCTACTGTCGCTAGGGTCGTCTCAGTCCAACACACGGCGGAAACGCAGCGCGGCGCATGGCCCGCGTTTCTGCATGGCCAATCTCGAAGGCTCGGGTGACAATCGCCCGCATGAAGTCCTTCAAATACTGGCCCGTCATCGCTTCGGTTCTGGTCGCTCCTGCGTTCGTACAGTGTGTGCCTGGCTTCCCCGGTGGCGGTGGTTGTCCCGACAGCGCCGAGGGGGCAATGAAAGCCAACTTCGGCCTCGCAGCGGAAGCCGAAGGCAAGGTGAAGGCAGCGCTCGCCGCCGGCGCGGCCCTGCAAAATATGGCCGTGGAAATTGAAGCCGACGTGGCGACGGCGTGCGGAGACCTGGCGAAGGACCTGGGCGCGACCGATATCGAGCCCAAGGAAGACGGCCCCGGCAAGAAGGCGGAGGCCGCTTGCAACGCAGCAGCCAAGGCCATCGGTGAGCTCAAAGCGAAGGCAAAGGGCACGCTGCAGGTCAAAGTCGTTCCGCCGAAGTGCGAAGCCTCCATGAGCGCGATGGCGGACTGCGCGGCGCAGTGCGACGCGAAGGTCGAGCCGGGTTCGGCGAAGGTCGAGTGTGAAGGTGGCGAAATCAGCGGCAAGTGCGACGGCGAGTGCAAGGGCTCCTGCACTGTTGAAGCTGGCGCGCAGTGCAGCGGCACCTGCACCGCGAGCTGCGAAGGGGAGTGCAGCGGAAAGTTCAGCGGCGAGTGCAAGGGCACCTGCGACGGCAAGTGTGACGGCGCCGCGATGAGCGGCGGCAAGTGCGACGGCACCTGCGACGGCACCTGCAAGGGCGAAGCAGAGGGCAGCTGCGCAGGCACCTGCAAGGGCGGCTGCAGCGCCCAGTGCGAGATGAAGGGCCAAGCCAAATGTGAAGGCTCGTGCTCCGGTGGTTGCAGCGTGGAGATCAAGGAGCCGAAGTGCAGCGGCGAGGTGAAGCCACCGAAGATGAGCGCCGAGTGCGAAGCCAGCTGCGACGCTCAGGTCAGCGGCAAGGTGGAGTGCGTGCCCGCGCAGGTGCGAGTGAACATCCAAGGCGCTGCAGACGCTCAGGCCGCGATGAAGTTGAAGGCCGCGCTGAAGGCACACCTGCCAGCGTTGCTCAAGGTCACTCTCGGACTGAAGGGCAAGCTCGAGCGAGCCGTGGCCAACGTGCAGACGACTCTCGAGGGAGCGAAGGCCGCGATCAGTGGCGGCGGTCAGGCTGCGATCAAGGCAGGCGCGTGCGTAGCCGCTTCGCTGAAGGCGCAAGCGGATGCCGCTGTGAGCATCAACGTCTCGGTCAAGGCCAGCGCTTCGGCCAGCGGTTCAGCGAACGCAGGCTGAGGCCTGACCCGCGTTTCCGTACCAAAACGGGACACCAAGCCAGCGAACATACAGGCGGTGCCGCACGGGGTCTGACGCCAGACCTCAATTGGATTGACGGCGCCAGCTCGCTGGCCTCATAGAGCCGGTCCAGTATGGGCATCGTTAGCGAGTTCAAAGAGTTCGCCGTCAAAGGCAACGTGGTCGACCTTGCGGTCGGTGTGATCATCGGCGGCGCCTTCGGCAAAATTGTCAGCTCCTTCGTCGCCGACGTGGTGATGCCGCCGCTGGGTGTCGCCACCGGCGGCGTCAACTTCTCCAAGCTGGAGTACGTGCTCAAGGCGGCGGAGGGCGAGAAGGCGGCGGTGACCTTGAAGTACGGCATGTTCCTGCAGAACATCTTCGACTTCCTGATCATCGCCATCGCGGTCTTCCTGATGGTGCGCGTGATCAACCGCGTGCGGCGCAAGGAAGAGGCGGCGCCTGCTCCGCCTCCGGAGCCCTCGGCAGAAGAAAAGCTGCTGACGGAGATCCGCGACCTGCTCAAGGCGAAGAGCTGAGACACCGCCCAACGGCTGAGCGCTGATTTTCCTCAGGGATATGACCAGGAAGAACCGGCTGGGCTAGCGCGTCGACACGCTGGCTCCGTCGGTCACGCGATCGCTGGGGTGAGGGATCACGACGTCGCCCGCTTCGAGGCCCGCCGTGATCTCCGTCTCGAGCCCGTTGCTGCGCCCAACGGACACCTCACGGAGCTGCGCCTTGCCGCCCTCGACGCTGAACACCGCCCAGCTGTCCCCTTTGCGAAACAGCGCGCTCGCGGGCACCTTGAGCACGCTCTTCGCCTGGAACACGATGATCTTCGCCTCCACGCGGTAGCCATCCATGAGCGCCTTCCACTTCTCGTAGGGCTCATCGAGGTCGATCACGGCGTTCACCCGCTGCTCTTCAACGCCCAGCGCCGAGAGCTTGGTAAAGGCGGACGGCTCGATCTGACGTACGTGCCCGCGCAGGTCGGGTCCTCCCCAGGCAACGATGCGCACCGGCGCTCCCGGTTTGATCTGTACGGCGTCGCTGGTCAGGACGTCGATCACGATCTCGAGCGCCTGAGGATCTCCCAGCTCAACCAAGGGTGAGCCCGCCTGCACCACGCCTTCGCTCTCCTGGATCAGCTTCAGCACGCGACCGCTGATTGGGCTCGTCACATCCAGCTGCTGCGAATCCTTTTTCCCTCCGGATACCTGTCCAAGGGCCGCGCGCGCCATCCCCAGCTCGTGGTCGGCGACCTTGGCTCCGAACTTGGCTGAGGTGAGCTCGGCCTTCCGCGATCTCAGCTCGAGCTCTTGACGATCCAGCTCGGCTTGGGGGGAGGCCCCCTGAGACACCAGCGCCTTGCGGGTTGTCACCTGCTTCTTCGCGTACTCGAGCGCTGCTTCCGCGCGGTCGATCTGCGCGCGCGCCTGGCGCTGTGCCGCAGAGGCGACGAGCACTTGCGCCTCCGCTTGCTGCTTGCTGCGTGGATCCAGGAGCGGTGAACTCACCGGCACGATACGCGCGAGGAGCTGCTTGCTCTCCACCTCGGAGCCCGGCTTCAGCTCGATGCGGGCGACGTTGCCGGCGATGGGAGCCGAGACCGTGTAGCGATCCTTCACCCGGGTGCGACCGTCCTCATCCACGGTGATGGTCAGCTCACCCTGCAGCACGTTCACCGAGTCCACCGGCACCGGCTTTGGGAGCCATGCCATCACGATCGCGGCAAGGGACACCAGCGCCAGCGTCAGCACCGCAATGCGACGAATCCAGCGCGCGAGTTGATTACGATTCTTCATGTCAGGGCCCGCTACTCACGAGTCTTCAAGACTCCGATCAAATCCAGCTTGTCCAACTTGCGCCGCACCAGGAGCGCGCTGATCAGCCCGGAGCCAATCGCCACGCTAACCGCGAAGGCGTAGGTGCGCGGCGACAGCACGATAGGCAGGCGGTAAATCTCTGGATCCACTCCAGCCATCAGCCCCTTCGAGAGCACGCCTCCGAACCAAATTCCGAGAGGAATTGCCAGTAGCATGTGGACCACGAGCTCGCCGAACAGCACGCCGGCGATCTCCCCGCGTGTGAAGCCCAGCACCCGCAGGCTCGCCAGGTCTCGGCTACGCTGAGACAGCGACACCCGCGCTCCGTTGTACACCACACCAATCGCAATCACGCTCGCGAACAGCGCCATGATGAACGTGTAGACGTACATGATCTCGCCGCTCTGCGCCTCGAACTGCTCGCGGAGATCTGACGGGGCAGCGACGGCGAGCACCCCCGGGTAGTCATTCAGACGCTTCAATACTTCGCTTCGGCGCTGAGCGTCGATACGCAAAGCCGCCAGGTTCACGCTAGGAGTCTCCCCGAGCAGCGACGAGAGCGACGCCTGGTTCATGTAGCCCTGGAGTCCGAACGCGTCATCCACCAGGCCAGCCACGGCAACCCGCTTCGTGCTTCGGTCGCCTTCCCGAAGCTCTACGCGAACTTCATCACCCACTCGCACATCGAGGCGCTTCGCGAGCTCCTTCGAGAGCAGCACCCCCTGCTCGGGGACCGCCTTCTTCGCGCCTTCCCTGTCGACGACCCGGCGCAGCTCCGAGTGACGAGGCATACCGATCAGCACTCCGTCCCGAGCGTGATGCCCCGCGGAAAAACGAATGGAGACGTTGCGATAGCCTTCCGCGTAGCGTACCCCCGGCAAGTGCCCGAGCTCGCGCACGGCGCGCTCCGGCACCGGCTTCATCAGCGTGACGTTCAGATCCTCACGCATGGACTCGTGAAACTGGACGTTGAGCAGGTTGTCGATGGCGTCGAACCAGAAGCCTGCAACGACGACGATACCGATGGAGAACGCCACTCCGACCGCGGAGAGCAGTGCGCGCAACGGCCGGCGTAGGATCTCCCGCGCTACCATCCGCCCACCGACGCTGATCAGACGCGACCCCACGATCCGATTCAGGAAGCCGAACTGGTAGCGAGCAGGCGCCGGCGGCCGCATGGCCTCCGCCGGGGGGAGGCGCGCTACCGCCCAAACGCTGGATCCTGCACCGATCACCGCGGAAACGAGACTCACCGCAAGCGAGAACACCACCACCCGCGCTTCGAGCCGATACTCCGGCTCGGGGAAGCGAAAATACTGCCCGGTGTACATCTGGGTCATCGCGTCGCCGAGCCATGCGCCAAGCGCAACTCCGCCCAGCGCGCCGAGCACGACAACCACGCTGACCAGTTCCAAATAGTGGAGGCCGATCGCGCGATCGTCGTAGCCCACTGCCTTCAGTGTGGCGATCTGCGAGCGCTGCAGCGTGATCAAGCGCGACAAGACGACGTTCAAGAGGAACGCAGCGACGAACAAGAAGATCGCTGGCACCACGGTGGCCATGCTCTCGAGCTGGGTCAGCTCGCCGCTCAACATGTAGTTGGAAGCTTGCTTTTCCCGCGCCACCGCGCCGAGGCCGCCGTACGGCTGGAGCACGCGATCGATGCCCTGTAGCGCGACCTTCGGGTCGACACCGGGCTCCAGGTTGAACTGCGCGTCGTTGAAGGCACCCTCGAGCTGAAACGCCGACGCCAGCACTCGCTCTCGGAGCCAGAGCACTGCCGCTCGTTTCGGGTCGTAGGACATGCCCCCGGGGGGCATCGTCATCACGAACTCCGGCGACATCGCCACGCCCACGACACGGAACTTGCGCAGGCTGCTGTTCAGGATGACCTCAAGGGAGTCGCCGAGCGCGAGCTGGTGCGCTTCGGCGAATGCGTCGAGGACAACGATCTCGTCGCTGCGCTTCTCGTCGGGCAGTCGACCCCGCGTGAGGTGCAAGCGAGAGAGCTGGCTCGAGCCCTCATTGGGTATGGACACCAGAATCCCAGTGGCGGCGCGGTCCAGGTCCTTGATCGGCACGAGCGCGACCTCCTGGATGCGCGTCTCGACGCTCGAAACGCCCGGGAGCAGCGCCAGGCGCTTGGCCAACGGCTTGGGCGCGCGCTCGAGGTGAGCGAAGGCATCCGGGAAGCGGTTGTGCTCGTAGTACGCGTCGCGACTGTAAATGAGCGAGTCGTACGCGCTGTGGAGGGTGACGTAGCTAGCGATCCCACAGGCCACGACCAGCGCAATCGTGAGTACCTGCGCCTTGAGCCCGACCAAGTCGCGGAGCAACTTTTGGTCAAGCGCCCTCACCAGCGGATCGCTTCCGGAGGCTTGCGCTCCGCGTTCGCCAGGTCGCTGTCTACGCGGCCGTCCACCAAGGTCACGACACGATCCGCCAGCGCGGCGACTGGCGCGTTGTGGGTGATCACCGCGGTGGTCGTACCAAGCTCACGGTTGACGCGGTCGATGACGGACAGCACGCGGATCCCCGTCTCGAAGTCCAGCGCGCCCGTCGGCTCGTCACACAGCAGCACCTTCGGGCGCTTGGCCACGGCGCGCGCGATGGCCACGCGCTGCTGCTCGCCGCCGGACAGCTGCGCTGGGAAATGATCGGCGCGCTCCTTCAGCCCCACCAGGTCGAGCGCCTCCAGCGGATCGAGGGGCTCCTTCGCGATGTCGGTGACCAGCGCGACGTTCTCGAGGGCGGTCAGGCTAGGAATCAAGTTGTAGAACTGAAAGACGAACCCAACATTTTCCCTGCGGTAACTAGTCAGGTCGCGACCCGAGGCGTGGCTCATGTCGCGGCCCTGGTAAAACACTTGACCTTCGCTCGGCTCGTCGAGGCCCCCCAAGATGTTGAGCAGCGTAGACTTCCCGCTGCCGCTCTGCCCGAGCAGGACCACGAGCTCCCCAGCGTGCAGCGCGAAGTCGACGCCGCGCAGCGCGCGCACCTCCACCTCACCCATCTGGTAGACTTTGGTTACCTGCTGCGTCCAGAGGACGCGCTCACCGGTCGCTCGCTGCACGAAAGCCTCGCGGGCCAATCGTAGGGCCCGCACCGACGGCGGCAACCCGAAGATTCTGCGCAAAATCGAGTTCGGCGAGTTACCCGCGGTTTCGCGCGGCGAAGTCGTCACCCCGTGCGCCGGTGAGCAGCCAATCCTCCGACAGAATGCTGTCTATCCGCTACTCCCAGCTGAAAGAGTACGCGCTCTTGGTGCTGTGGAGGCCGCGATAGACGTTGATGTTGGGCTGACCATCCGTTACATCGCGGAAACGATAGAGGGGCGGGTCGTCACTCACCTGTTCGAGTTGGTCGAACTGCACATCGCGGAAGAAGGTTGCTGGGTCGACCCGCAAGGTCAGCGCGCCCCCCGACTTGGGAAGGATGTCGGCTGGAATGGGCGAGACGATGCGCTCGCCGCACATCGGGTTGTCGCCCGGCTGCTTTGGATCCGTCGGTGTGATGCGTCGGTTGCTGCCGATGCTGAGGCTCGCGTCGAAGGGCCAGCTCTCAGCGCCGCGCGTCGCGGTGCCGGCGGCGGCGAAGATGACGTGAGGATCTTCCGCCGCGTCGATGTCTGTCCCCTCCCCCAATAACCAAACCTCGCCGGTGTACGCGCGTTCCTCCAGGGCGATCCCTTGCTCTGGAAACGCTTGAGGTGTCGGGCTCAGCGTGTCCACGGTGACGCCTCGATTCACCTCCGCGACGTAGACCCCGGGCAAGTAACAGTCGCGGTCCGCCGCACCCGGCAGCGGGACCTGTTCGTTGAGGTACACGGCACCCACGCGCAGGTCGGCCCGCGTCAACTCCACGTGATAGCCACTCGCCGTGTCGAAGGCATACGTGCCGTCCCCGGCGAGGGACTCCGGACCGGCTGCGTAGGCGTCGAACTGCAACGTGCCGCCGCCGGTGCTTGGCGCACAGGCGACGAACAGCGGCAAACCCAGACTCAGGATCCAGCTTCGCATCGCTCAGTCCTCTCCCAGGTGAACCGCGAAGGTCGCGTACACGGCTCGCGGTGGTCCAGCGGTGAAGTGCCGCTCCGGCACGAGTGTCGGTGTTGGTTCCGTATGGAAGTCACTTGCGTAGTTGTACTCGCCAAGGCGGTACTGGTTGTCGAACAGGTTCGACACCTGGAGCCCGAGCTCGAGGCTCTTCCAGCCGAGCGTCGCCGCTGCGTCCACGGTGAAGATCGAGTCCGACAGCTCATCGTAAGGGAGCGGGCGCGGGGCGACGTAGGTCGCGCCAAGGCTCGAAGTCGCCTTGAGCGCACTGCCGCCAAACTCGATCGGCAGGTCACCGAAGAACGCCGCGTCGGCGCGGGCAACCGCACTGGGCACGTAGGGGATGGCGAGCCCCGTGTCATCGAAGGTCGAGCGCACCAGCGTGAGATTGGTGTTGACGTCGAAGAAGTCCCCCGTCGCACGCACAGCGCCAACCCAGCCGGTGCGAGTCGTGCCGTTCGCGAGGGTGTTGCGACCCGCGGTCTGGCTGAAGAGGTAGTCTTGCTCGACCTCGGTCTGGAAGAAGATCGACCTCGCAACGAGCGCCACATCTCCCAGCTGATGAGCGTAGATGACGCCGCCTTCGTACGCGGTGATGCCCGAGAACGGCGCCTGCCCGTCTTGATTCACGAACTGGGGGTCGATGGCCCGCACGCCGCGACCCCAGCCGACGCTCATGGCGAAGCCCTCGAAAGGCCCGAACAACGCGACCGCACGGGGCAGCACCGTCGAGCCCGAGGTGGTGGTGCGCTGGGTCGGCAGGCGATACTCCCCCGCTGGTTGCTGAGAGAAGCAGCCGGTGTCTCCGTCGAAACCCGCTCCCGCGGGGAAACGAACATCGTTCACGGCACAGCGATTGAGCACGTCGTACGTGAAGAGCTCCCCGCGCACGCCACCCTTCAGCGTGAACCAACCAATCGGCTTCACCGCAGCGTCGGCGTACACTCCTACGTTCGCGGTCTTCGACTCCAAGTCGAGGTCCTTCGCATACGGCACGCCATTGCTCGCCTGGACGCGCTCTTGCACACCGGTAGCGCGGTCACCACGCGCCAAATAGCCGAGCTCGAACTCCTGCTTTTGCCCGAGGGCCTTGCCACTCCAGCGCGCTGAACCACGAGCGCCGATGGTGGTGGTGTCGATGTTCTTGTCGATGCGGTCCCCGCGCTGAGTGTGAGGATCTTGCAGAGGCTGCTGGGTATCCAGCAAGAAGCCAGTGAAGTTCTCTTGCAGTCGCATCGAGCCGTCGATCACGAACACTTGCTGCTTGAACAGCGTGTCGCCAGCCTTCTGCTCCACTGCGCTGGAGATGCTGAAGCGTGACGCCTGGCCGCCCTGCCAGTCGTCGTACGTGTCGTAGAAACGTTTCCGCCCGGCATAGTAGTCATCGGCTCGCAGCACACCGGCGCTCTTGTAGTCCACGCTGTATGCTTGCCCGGTCACTCGCCACAAACCGGTGCGGCCGATACGCCACTCGTATTGACCGATCGCCGAGCCACGACGGGACGCGCGTCCCTGACCAAAGCCGTCGGTGTCGTAGAGCTCAGCACCGCCAAAGGTGTGGTGGCTCTCGTTCGCGGGTCCCCACAGGAGCAGCAGCCGCTGGGTGTTGAAGGAACCCGCCATGTACTTCATGGTCAGGCCCCGCTGGTCGAGCCCCAAGCGGTAGTCCGCAGATCCGGCGACAGCGAAGTTGCCCTGCTGCGGCTCGAAGGGCCCTTCGAGAACTCTGAGTTCCTCCACCAGCTCGGGAATGATGAAGTTGGTGTCCGCGTAGCCGTTGCCGTGGATGTTACCCACTTGATTGATCGGCACGCCATCCACGGAAAACTCAATGTCTTGGCCCTCTCGCGCGTCGAAGCCACGCAGAAAGACCTGCTGAGCGTGCCCGTCGCCGCCCTCGTTGCTGAGCAGAATGCCCGGAGCCAGCTTCAAGAGCTCCGCCGCGTTTCCTCGCGGAGCTTTCCCAAGGGCGCCCAGTCGAATGTTGATGTCAGAAGCGCCACGCTGAGGAGCCCGAGCGCGACCGACGACGATGATCTCGCCGTCATCCTGGAACGTCGCGTGATCGTGGCCATCGTCTTCGGTGTGAGCAGGCTCTGGTTTTTTCGGGGGTGAGGCGCCTTTCGGGGCCGCTGCATCAGCCGCAGGTCGCGCCGCCGTGCCCCCGGCTGGTGACGCGGCAGGCTTCGGCAGCTTGAAGTCGAACGGCACGCGGATCTTCGCGGCAATGGGCTGGCCGCCCCTGGTCGCAGGCTTGAAGCGCCACCGCTTGATGGCGTCGAGCGCTGCCTTGTCCAGCTCGTCGCCCGCTGACTTCTCGATGACGGCATCCATCACCAAGCCATCGGTGCCAACGGTGACGAACAGCACCACCTGGCCTTCGTGCTTCGCGTCGAGCTCCGCCTTGGGGTAGTCGGCGTCGACGCGCTCCACCACCTCCGGCGGTCGCACGTCAGCAGGTTGAGCGCTCGCCACGCTGGTCAGCGCCAGGATGCCGCACACGGGCAGCGCTGACAGCCAGCGCCGAAGCGCAACACGGCGCCTCGAGGGCACGCCACGGAAACGATGTTGTTCTGGGGTCACGGTGCCTACAATCCAGTGGCCAGCTGCCTAACCGATGCTTTTGCTATCGGCAAGCCGATGTAACATATTTTTATTTGCAACACAGTTGCATTAGCGAACGGAGCCCGCTAGATGTGTCCGCATGATTCGCAAAGCAACGCTTCGAGTTGGAGCTCTGCTGGTGCTTGGAGGGTTCGCGACTCTCGCGTGTAGCAGCGCAGAGGACGAGACGACCGGCAGCAACGGAGGCGCGATCGTGGTCTCGGCGTCAGGAGAGGAGCTCGCTCTCGAGGGCTATCCGTTTCCACCTCAGCCAGGCGTTGAGGCGTTCTTCGGAGACGGGTGGGAGGTGAAATTCTCCAAGGTGCTAGTCGTGATCAGCGACGTACACCTCTCGGAATCTCCGGACACATCGCCCACCGATCAGTCCAAGGTCGGCAAGCGCGTTGCGAGCCTTCCAGGTCCCTTTGCGGTCAACCTCGCTGCGCCTGGGGATCTCGTCGGCAAGGGCGGAGGCGCCGAGCGAGCCTGGACACTCGGTCGCCTGGAGAATCAGAACCTGAACGGTGGCGGCGCGTTCGACGCGAGCCAGCGCTACGCCTTCGGATACAGTCTGATCGACGCATCAGATGAGGTAACGAACCTCCAGGGCTTCACCGCGGATGACGCCGACTGGGCGGAGATGAAGCAGAACCACTGGACGCACCTGCTCGTGGGCACGGCTACCTTCAAGGGCATGGACTGCTCAGCCAGCAAAGACGGCTACGACTTCAGCACGCTACCCACCAAAGTGAAGTTCCGCTTCGGCTTCGAAGCAGATGTTTCCATGGAGAATTGTCAGAACCCGGAGAACACCGGGAGCGCGTTCGACGGCGAGGAGTTCCAGCGCGGCATCCAGGTCAAGGCGGGAGGTGAGACCACCGTCCAAGCGACGATCCACACGGATCATCTGTTCTGGGACACGGTTGACCATGGCGCCATCCCGCTCTTCAATCAGTTCGCGGCACAAGCGAAGGACGTGGGTGGCGAGTTTGTGGTCACGACGGAGGATTTGGTCGGTGTCCCGCTGGCTCCCGTGACGGACAGCAGCGATGCGGCACTGCCGTGGAGGAGCTGCGTCGACGCGAGTGAGTACACGCTGCCGAGCTTGCCTTCGGAGGTGACCTTCGAGACCGAAGGCAATGACTCCATCACCGACCTTCACGACTTCCTGGTCTTCAACGCCTCGACCATGGGCCACCTGAATCAGGACGGCCTCTGCTACGCGCCAGGCTTCGAACACAGCCACTAGTTCGCCAATCCACGCTAACTGAACTCCGTTCAACAGCGGGGTTGCGGTCCGAAGGGCCGCTTCCCATACTGCTTCCCATGGCTCAGCCGCCTTTGGATGGGGTGATCCTGATCACCGGCGCGTCGTCGGGGATCGGGAGTGAACTGGCGCGTCAGCTCGCGTCGCGAGCGAAAGCGCTCGTGCTGCTCGCGCGGCGCACGGAGCGTCTCGAACAGCTCGCGGAGGAGCTGCGCTCGGCGCACTCCAAGTTGACGGTCTTCGTACAGAGTTGCGACCTCTTGGATCGTGCTGCGACGGACGCTGCGCTCGAGCGCATTCAGCGCGAGGTCGGGCCCATCGATGTCCTGATCAACAACGCCGGCCTCGGCGACATCTCGATGTTTGATCTTTCCTCGTGGGAAAAGAACCAGCGCATGTTGGATCTCAACGTGACGGCGCTGACCTACCTGACCCATCGCCTCGTACCGGGAATGGTCGAGCGCGGGCGTGGCGGCGTGCTCCAGGTCAGCTCAGGCTTTGGGCTCAACTTCATGCCCGGGTTCGCCACCTACGTCGGCACGAAGCACTACGTCACCGGCTTCACGGAGTGCTTGCGCCTCGAGGTCGCGTCTCAGGGCGTCGTGGTCAGTCAGCTCTGCCCTGGCCCGGTGCGCACCGAGTTCGAAGAAGTCGCCGCAGACTTCGAGACGCCCAAGCTGCCCGAATTCATCAGCATCAGCGCCGAGCACTGCGCGAAGGCGGCGGTCGCTGGCTTCCGGCGTAACAAAGCGATCATCATCCCCGGCGCGCTGATGAAGATCTCTTCCACGATGTCTGCGCTCACACCTCGCTTCGTCCTGCGCCTCTTGTACGGTCCCGCGGCCAAGCGCATGCGAGTGATGCAGAAGGCCGCTCTGGAGCGGGCGAGCGGACCAACGAAGAGTCAAACTCCCAGTAAAATCAGCGCTTTGAACTAGTTGATACAGGTCGTCGCAAAACTCCCTGGCTCACCCAACCCAATAGTGTAAATTATACACCATGAGGGCTTTGGTGCGCTCCGGGGGAACGGTCGGGTTGCAACAGGTGGCGATGCCAGCGCCGGCTGCTGGTCACGCACTGGTGCGGGTGATGAGCGCAGGCCTTTGCCGCACGGATTGCGAGGTCGCGGCGGGAAGGCTGAGCACCCGGGACCCGCTGATCTTGGGACACGAGTTCTCGGGCATCGTGGAGTCCCCCGCTGCTGGCGGCAGCATCACGGCGGGTGAGTCGGTCGCCTGCATGCCCTTCGTCGCTTGCGGTCGCTGCGCTGCTTGCAAGTCAGGCGCCGACTGCAGCAAGAAGCTTCAGCTCGGGGTCGATCTCGACGGCGCGTTCGCGGAGTTCGTCAGCGTCCCCGAGACGTGTCTGCGTCCCCTCCCCCGTGACCTCGACTTTGCGGCGGGCGCGTTCGCCGAACCCGTCGCGGCGGCGATGGCCGTGCTCGACCTGGGTCTCCCGAGGTGCGAGCCGGGAGTGGTCCTCGGGAGCGGACGCATCGCGGAGCTAACTCACCGCGTGCTCCTCGCCGCAGGCTTCGAACGAGTGACTCTGGCAGAGCCGAGCGCGAACCACGCCGAAGGCTCCCAGTCATTCTGCGTGGAAACCCGCGCCGACTCACGACTGATCCGCAGCGCGCTCCTCGCGCTCGCGCCTGGGGGCACACTGGTGTTGAAGAGCCGCTCTCACCGCCCCGTTGAACTCGATATTGGGTTGTGCGTCCGAAAGCGCATTCGCCTGCTCAGCGCCGACTACGGCGACATGGAACTCGGCCTGCGCTGGGTGGCCGAAGGGCGCCTCCAAGTCCGCGATCTGTTCGCGCCAGCAGCGCCGCTCGAAGCGTTCGAGGACGTCTTCGCACGCGCGGCGCAGAGTGAGCGCCAGAAGCTCTTCTTCAACCTCGAACGAGGCTGAGCGCCAGCGCCATGTGCGGCATCGCGCTGATCTTTAGCCCAGCAGGCGGCCTCGATGTGGAGTCGCTTCGCCCGGCGCTCGACAGCCTGGCGAGCCGTGGCCCCGACGGCAATGGTTGCTACGTGTCGCCTGACCGCCGCTTCGCGCTCGCTCACACGCGGCTGGCAGTGATGGACCCAATCGGTGGCGCTCAGCCGCTCACATCGGGCCCCTGGGTGGTCGCAGCCAACGGCGAAATCTACGGGAGCGAACTCAGGCAGGCGCTGGAGGCGGAGGGCGGCCGTTTCCGCACGAATTCAGACAGCGAGATCCTGCTTCACGGTGTCGCCCGCTGGGGCAAGGCGATCTTTCAACGCCTCAACGCGGAGCTCTGCGCGGTCGCGTACAACGCGGACACGGGGCAACTCTGGGCGTACCGGGACCGCTTCGGCGCGCGCACGCTGGTCTACGCCTGGCACCAAGGCTCGCTCTACCTCGCGAGCACCGCCGCAGCGTTGTTCGCGCTCGGCGTTCCCAGGGCCTGGGACGTAGAGGCCATGAGCCTCGGCCTGGCGATGCAGTACCTCGCCCCGGAGCGCACGCCGTTCGCCGGCGTGCGCATGCTGCCCCCCGGGCACTTGCTCTCGCTTCGAGCACAAGGACTCGAACTCGAAGACTGGGGGTCCGCTGACTTCGACTCCCCGGAAGTCAGCGAGTGCAGCGAGGCCGAAGACGTGGAGCAGTTCCGCGAGGTTTTCCTGAGCAGCGTCGAGAAGCGCCTGATCAGCGATGCGCGAGTCTGCTTTCACCTCTCGGGCGGCGTCGACTCCGCGGCAGTGCTCGGTGCGACGCGGGAGCTCCAGCGCCGCGGTCGCACCTCGATGAGCGAGCTGGTGACGTTCACCGCGAGCTTTCCAGGGAGTCCGCTCGACGAGCTGCGGCTTGCTCAGGCCAGCGCCGCTGCGGTAGGAGCGAGGCACGAAGTCGTGAGCCTCACGCCGCTCGATCTGGTCCACGGGCTCGAGGCCGCGGCGACGGCTGGTGAGGGCTTGGCCGTGAATGGGCACCTGGTGGCTCACCATGCGCTGGACCGCGCCATAGCCGCTGCCGGCTTCAAGTCGGTGCTCTCGGGAGAGGGCGCGGATGAGCTCCTGTACGGCTACCCGCACCTGCGTGCGGACCTCGGAGTGCTGGCGCCACCGGATCCCGACGGTAACGGTCTCGAACAGGCGGTGCGCGGGTTGATGCTGGCAGAGCACTCGGAGCTCGACGGCGCACGCACTGACTTTCGCCTCGACCCTCACCCCCTGGAAACTCGGCTGGGCTGCATGCCGACCTTTCTACAGGCGAAGCTCGAGCTCGGCGCACGGATCTGTAGCTTGAGCAATCAGGGGCAGGCGGCGCGCTCTCGACTGGCGCTGGGGGCCTTCGCGGAGCGGCCAGAGCTTGCTCGACTTCGGGGACGAACACCCGTGGACATCGGGGCGACGCTGTGGACGCGGCTCGCGCTTGGTGGCTACATCCTGCCCACGCTGTCGGACCGCTTGCTCGGCTCTCAAGGGCTCGAGTCACGGCTCCCGTTCCTCGATGCCGAGCTGTATCGCTTCATGAGTCGCCAGCCGATCGGGCGACGCATCCGCAATGGCGAGGAGAAGTGGCTGCTGCGGGAGGCCGTGCGGGGCTTCGTACCCGAGGCGATTCGCACTCGACGCAAGCACCCCTTCCTGGCACCGAACTTGACCGAACACGCCGAGGTGCGCGCTGCACTGCGCACGCTACTTAAGCCCGAAGGATTTTCCGCACGGACTTTCTTCGACCCGCACGCGGTGACAGCACGCCTCGACGCCCTCGAGGGGGCGCCGCCAGAGGCACACCGAGCCTGGGGACCGCCGTTGTTTTTGGTTGCCACGGCCCACGCTCTGGGTCGAGCCTTCGGCTTGGAGGGAGGATGAGCAACGAACGCGATCTTTGGGTGAGGGACTTCTATCAACACCCGCTGACCCAGGCGGTGCTCACCCAGGGAGAAGCCACCGCGCGCATCGCCAGCCGGCTATGGTCGTGGCTCGAACTGGCACCCGGAGCGCGCGTCTTCGACCAGTGCTGTGGAGACGGGAGCTTGAGCCTGGAGCTCGCACGACGCGGAACCTGCGGCTACGGCGTCGACATCAGTCAGCTGTTCATCGGGACGGCACGGCGAATGGCGACCGAAGCAAACCTCGACGTCGAGTTCAGCGCCGCGGACGCCAGCGCCTGGCGCACGCCGGAGCCTTGTGACGCCGGTTTCAACTGGGGAACGGGCTTTGGCTGTTTCCTCGAGGATTCGCGGAATCAGGCAATGCTCGTCGCTGCAGCCGCCAGCTTGAAGCAAGGCGCGCTGTTCGTGCTGGACTACTACAACGTCGCCGGTGTCCTCGCGAGCTTCACGCCCGAGTTCAGCTACACCCGCCAGCGGGGCGAGCGCGACGCGGCGGACCACCGTGAGGTGCAGATCACGCGTACCTCGGAGCTCGACCTCAGGCGCGGCGCGTTGCATCAGATCTGGCGACTACAAGAGGCCGGGCACGCGCCGACGGAGCTACCTCGCACCACCACCCGGCTCTACCTACCTCGAGAGCTGTGCGGCATGCTCGAGGCAGCGGGCTTCGCGCCGCTCTCGCTGTTTGGCAGCGCCGAGGGCGAAGCGCTGAGCCTCTCGAGCCCGCGCTGCTTGGTGCTGGCGAGGCGGGTATGAAGCTGACGTCTGGGGCGGCACGCTGGCAGAGCCTCCCGGAGTTGCTCGTCGATTCAGCGGCGCGGCGGTCAGACTCTGTCGCGATGGTGAGCCCCACGGAAACGACGAGCTACGGCGAACTCTTCTCCGATGCGTTGAGCCTCGCCGATCGGCTCGCTCCGGCGCGGGGCCAGCTGGTTGCCGTCGCGCTCCCCAAGTCCAGAGACTTGGTCGTCGCCTGGCTCGGGTGCTGGCTGGCGGGAGCGGCCTTCTCCACGCTCGATCCAAGCCTGCCCCGAGCGCGCGCAATGGGGATCTTGGAGCGCTTGCGACCGAGGTTGCTCCTCAGAGGCGCCGGGGAACCAGCTGTGGCGGCAGCGGGATCCCAGAGCTCTCGCTCAGCGATCACAAGCACGCACGGGCGACACCCGATTGGGATGAAGCGCTTCGGCGCGCCCGACGTGAGCCCGAGGAGCTAGCCTACGTGTGTTGGACGTCTGGCTCGAGCGGCTCGCCAAAGGGCGCGATGCTCGAGCACCGCGGGCTCCCCCGCGTGATCGCCGATCAAGTGCGCGCCTTCGAGCTCGATCCAAGCGCTCGTTCGCTGTGGCTCCTCAGGCCGGCCTTCGACGCGAGCCTGTCCGATGTTTTTAGCTGCTTGCTGGCCGGTGGTGAGCTGCATCTCGCACCAGAGCTTGACTCCGCGTTCACCCAAGAGCGGCTGCTACGTGCGCTCGGCGAGCGCGGCATCACTCACGCCGACTTGCCTCCCAGCTTGCTCCCTCGCATCCCCGCGGATCAACTCCCGAGCAGCCTGCGTTGCGTGATCATCGGGGGCGAAGCTCCCGACTTTCCCTCGGCGGCGGCGTGGGCGCGCAAGCTCACGCTGATCAACGTGTACGGCCCGACCGAGTGCAGCATCTGCACGAGCCTGCTCTATTGGCGCCCTGGCTATCAGCGCGCGTACATCGGTGAGCCGTTGTCGGCGGTGGAGTACCGAGTCGGTGCTGAGGACGGCGACGAGGGCGAACTTTGGATCGCTGGGGAGCAACTCGCTCGTGGCTACTGGCAAGCGCCCGAGCTCGACGCCAGGCGCTTTGTCGAGCATGCCGGCAAGCGTTGGTACCGCACGGGGGATCGCGTGCGCCGCGACGACGCGCAGCTCTACTTCGTTGGGCGGGTCGATCGCCAGCTCAAGTGGCGCGGACAGCTGATCGCCCCGGAAGAGGTGGAGGCAGAGCTCGTGAGGAGCGGCGCTTGCTCCCGCGCCTACGTTGGGGTGCACCAGGACCGCCTCGTCGCAGTGGTTTCGGCCGACGTGAGCGCGGAGCCCGCACTACGTGATCATCTGAGCGAGCGCCTGCCGCGCTGGATGCACCCGACGGACTACCGCTTCCAGCTTGACCTCCCGGAAACGCCAAGCGGCAAGCTAGACCTCTCGAGCTTGTATACGCAGGTCGCAGCCAACGGTGAGCCGCAGTCGCCTCCGCAAGACCTGCTCGAGATCGTACGCACCCAGCTCGGTCACGTGGACCCGAGCAAGAGCTACTTTGCCCAGGGCGGTGACTCCCTCGGCGTGCTCGAGGTGCTGAGCCAAGCGGAGAGCCTGGGCCTCCGACTCAAGCCAGAGCAGCTCGCTTCGGATCGTCCACTCGGTGCGCTCCAGGCGGGCGACGCTCAGTCAGAGGACACCGCGTCGGGCGCTTTCCTCGACGCAGACGCGCGTGCTTGCTTGGATCGCGTCACGACAGCTATTCCACGAGGCAATTCAGGTGAGCGGTCGTGGACGCTAGTCACCGGCGCCACGGGCTTCCTCGGAGCGCGCTGCTTGCTGTCGCTGCTCGAACAGGATCCGGCGCGTTGCTTCGTCGCGCTCGTGCGCGCCCAGAACCCCGAGCAGGCCCGAGAGCGCCTGCGGGCGGCTTGCGATGCGCACGCACCAGGAGCCTTCGCGCACCTGAGTGGTGAGCGCCTGCGCTGCATCACGGGCGACGTGTCACGGCCTGACCTGGGGCTCAGCAAGGAGGCTTACGCGTGGCTCCTCGCGAATACTCACGAGGTGATCCACGGCGCCGCCCGCGTCAATTTGGTGCTGCCCTACGCGGTGATGCGCCCGGCGAACTTGCTGGGCACCGCGGAGGTGTTGCGGTTCTGTCGCTTGGCGCAGGTCTCACGACTGCACTATGCCTCGACGTTGTCCGTGTTTGCGGCCACCGATCGTTGCCCCGCGGAATGTTTCGAACGTGACCCGCTCGACCTCGCAGCCCAGGTCAGCGGTGGCTACGCCCAGAGCAAATGGGCTGCGGAGCGGTTGCTCGAGCTCTGCGCCGATCACGTGCCCATCAGCTGCTATCGTTTCGGCTTGATCACGGGAGACAGCCACACCGGCTACGCTCCGAGTGACGACTGGCTCACCCGCGTCAGTCGTGCCTTCGTCGCCCTCGGGTGCGCACCTTCAGCCGACCTCGCGTTTGATCTGACGCCAGTGGACTACGCCGCGCACGCATGGGCCTCGCTGATTGACCGCGCTCGACCCGCCGCCTTCACTCGCTACCACGTGAGCAACGGCAGCGTCAGCCTCGCGCGCTGGGTCGCCGCTCTGAACGAAGCCGGCGCACACATCAAACAAGTCCCCACGGAAACATTCGAAGGGCGCCTTGGCACTCACACGGTTCGCACCGAGCAGGCCCACCTCACCCTCGCGACCACCCGCACGCACCAGCCGTCACGCCTTGACGCGCGCCGCGGCCTCGATCTCTTTCAAGCAACCGGCGTGCGCTTCGATTGCAAGCACGCCGAGGAGCAGCTCGCGAGTTTGGGGGTGAGGCCGCCAGGTGCCACCCAAACTCTCCTGAGCAGCTACGCAGCCCACCTCCTCGAGGGCGCCCGTGGCTGAGGCACTCGTACTCGGCAAGTTCATGCCGCCGCACGCCGGTCATTTGCACCTCATCGCGTTCGCGCAGCGCTTCGCCGGCAAGGCACGGGTCGTCGTGGAAGAAATCCCCGAGGAACCAATTCCCGTCGCGCTGCGCGCAGCCTGGCTGCGCGAGCTGTGCCCCGAGAGCGAAATCCTCACGCTCCACGACAGGAACCCCCAGGAGCCCTCGGAGCAGTGCCCGGACTTCTGGCAGATCTGGCGGGAGAGCCTGCTGCGCGTCCTCGGGCGCCCTCCAGCCTACGTGATCGCCTCAGAAGCCTACGGCGGCCGCCTGGCGGCGGAGCTCGGCGCGCGCTTCATTCCCCTCGACGGGTGGCGCAGCGCGCTCCCAATTTCAGCAACCGCGATCCGCAAGGCACCCTGGGAGCACTGGGAGTACCTGCCTGCGCCCGTCCGCGCTCACTTCGCGGCGCGTGTTCGGCTCATGGGCGCTGAATCCACCGGGAAAAGTCAGCTCGCGAGGCGCCTCGCCGAACACTTCAAAACGCGCGCAGTGCCTGAGTTCGCCGAGAGCCTGCTGCGCGCCGAGCCCGCGCGCGAGCTCACCCCCGAGCTGCTGCTCGACTTTGCCAAGGGCCAGCTCGCCAGTGAAGACAGCCTAGCTCGCCACGCGAACCGCCTCCTGGTCTGTGACACGTGCGCAACCACCACCGCGCTCTGGCATGAGCTGCTCTTCGAGGCTCCTCACCCCCAGATCCAAGGTCTCGCGCGTGACCGACGTTATGCGCTGACCCTCGTGTGCGCACCCGACGTGCCCTTCGTGAGGGACGCTCATCGCGTCGCCGAAAGCACCCGCGCGCCCTACCATGCGCTGCTGCTGCAAGCGCTCTCCCACGACCAGCCAGTCATCCACCTGAGCGGCGACTGGGAGGCGCGCTACCAAGCTGCGCTACAGGCCATTCAGCGCACGCTCCCGTGGGCTGCCACGCAAACCAGGTAGCGCTCACACCAGATAGCGCAGCGGCACGAACTCCCGCCGCACGCGCTCGAGCGCGCCGCCGGAGCCATTATCGACGTTGCGCGCCCCACGCACCCCTGGCGTTACCGTACGGAAGTCAAGGCTCACGCGACTCGATCCCGCCACCGGATTCGGCAGCGTGCGATGCAGGTGCGCCGCGGAGAACAGCAGCAAGTCGCCAGCTTCGAAGTCGAAGCGCACCGGGGTCGTCTGAGGCTCATAACGGGTCGGCGCCGGGTAGTCGTCCAGCGCCGTACGGCCATGCCAGCCCACGCGCTCCATCCAGTCGCCGTAGTCGAAGCTCTTCGAGGTGTTCTCCACCTCGCGATCGAAGTGCTCCGGGTAGAATGCAAACGCTTGCTCGACGGGAGTCTTGAAGATCGGGACCCACCAGTTGATCTGTGACTCCGGGCACGCGTACCAGGTGTCGCGATGCACGACGAATAGAGGCGCAGCCTCGGGACGTTGCTCCGCCTCGTGGTTGATCACCCGCAAGCGCGGGGCGTCCACACACGTCACCGCGTCGAACCCAGCCGCAGAGATGATCCGTGCGGCAAGTTGATGGAGCTTGGGGTCTGAGTACAGCCGCTCACGCAGGTCGGCCAGCTTCGAGAACTCGAGCAGGCTGCAGGGCCACAAGCTCAAGTCATCCCAGTTTGTTTCCAACTCTGGGAAGCAGGCACGTATCTCGGCACGCACCCGCGCAACCAGCTCGGCTGTCAGTGCGTTGCGCTGGAAGACCACGAGGTCACCCGCGTGAACCCGCCGCTCGAGTTCACCGCCGACCAACTGCGCCGTCTCGCCCGGCGCCTGGTTCTTGGCACGGAAGTGATGCCGTAGCTGAAACCCGCCCATGACCCATGCTACCAACGAAACCGCTGGACGCTCTCCGCAAAGCCGGACCAATGAGTCGCGTTCTCAGCCGCGGTGTTTCCATCCCGATATTCGAGCGCGTACCTGGCTTGACCCACTGAGTCAAAAGACTCCGATCCACCCACCTGCCCCCACCCGTTAAGGCGGATCCGACCCGAAACGGAAAAGTGCCCGCTCTGACTCGAGCCTTGGCGCTAAGATTTCCAACTGGTGCGGCACGACTCGTCCTCCGACCTCCGCGTTCAGTTCCGAAACCGGCAAGTGGTGAGACCCATCACGCCGTCGGACCTGCCGGATTCGCACGCGTCCTCGCACACACCGACACCGCTGGTAGAACCTGAGACCAACAGCTGGCTCGACGGCCGGTACAAGGTTGGGCGCCTGCTCGGTAAAGGCGCGATGGGCGAAGTTCGGCTCTGCCATGACTGCGTGGCGGGGCGCACCGTCGCCGTCAAGACGATGACGCTTCGCACGTCGAAGAAGCCGGAGCTACGTCGACGCTTCGAGCGCGAGTGTCTCATCCAGGCACAACTCGAGCACCCCTCGATTGTGCCGGTCCACGAGATCTCCCAGACCAAAGCCGGCGTTCCGTACTTCGTGATGAAGCGCGTCCACGGCAAGACGCTCGCTGACGTGATCACGAAGCTGCGTCAAGGCGACCTCGGCACCGAGCGAGATTTTCCGCGCAGCAAATTGCTCGCGGTGTTTGCTTCGGCGTGTCAGGCGGTGGCGTTCGCCCACAGCCGAGGGGTCGTGCATCGCGACCTCAAGCCGTCGAACATCATCGTCGGTGACTTCGGCGAGGTTTACGTCATCGACTGGGGTGTCGCGAAGATCCTCGACCCGGAGGACGAAATCCGCTGGAGCGGCGTCGGCATGGAGAGTGAGCCCCCTCGCCCGGATGACACCGGAGTGGGCGTGCAGCTCGGTTCCCCTGGATACATGCCGCCGGAGCAAGCGCTCGGGCGCAGCGCGGAGGTGACTCCCGCGGCTGACGTCTACGCGCTCGGCACGATCCTGTTCGAGGTGTTGACGCTCGATCGCATGCACACCGGCGACACCACCGAGGAGCTGCTCGACTCCACATTGCGCATCGCTGATCGTCGCCCCAGCGAGCGGGCACCGAACGCGCGCATTTCCGAGCCGCTGGACGAGCTGTGCGTGCACGCGACCCAGCTCGAGTCGCGCTTGCGCTTCAAGCACGCCGGCGAGCTGGTGAAAGAGCTGGAGAAGATCATCCACGACGACGCGGAACGCGAACGTCGGCGCGAGGCGGCCCAGAAAGAGCGCATTGCCGCACGGATCGCCATGGTCGGGACTCACCCCGGCGGTGTGGAGGAGGCGCGCGCCGTCGCGCTGCGCCGCTTGAACACCGCGCTGGTGCTCGATCCGGATCAGCCGGAAGCCACCGAGACCATGCTTGCGCTGCTCATGGCACCGGCGCGAGAAGCGCCCCCCGAAGTGCAAGAGCAGGTCAACAAGGCGCAAGTTCGTCAGCGCAGGATCAGCGCTCGGCGTTCGGCGCCGCTCTTCATGCTGGCTTCGACGGCGCTCCTGTTGTGGCTCGCGAGCGGTGTGCGCCAGTACTGGGTGCTTGCGCCGCCGGCGGTGCTGATCAGCGTGACCTCGCTCTACGTCTGGCAAGCAGGCGAGCGCGGCTGGAACTCGCGCTGGAACTACGCCTTCAGCACGCTGCTCGTGGCCGCTCTGGCCGCGAGCTTCGCCCTGTTCGTGGGTCCGTTGCTCTTCGTGCCGACGCTGCTAGTCGCGCTGGCCTTCGTCTCGACGGTCAACGCTCGCTCTGGCTCCAGCGTGCGGGTGCTCCTGGCAGGGATTGGTTGCTTGGCCCTCGCCGGCACCATCGCCGTGGGTCAGCTCGGCTACTTACCGGTGACTCATGAGTTCACCGGCGACGCACTGATTATCCGTTCGGAAACTTTGCGGATGACGAAGCCTGTGGTGCTCGGCTTCATCGCCCTCGGCAGCTTGCTGTGCGTGATCTTGCCCGTGGCCCTGGTTGGGCCAGCGCTCGACAGCATCGCGGAGGTGGAGCGGCAGCTCTTGGTCAGGCTGTGGCGTCTGCGAGCACTGGTGCCCGATAGCCGCTCATCTTCCGGCAAGATGCGTGCGGCGGCGCCGGTGTCGTCGAGCGGCGAGCGCACGAGCGGAAAAATGAAGGCAGCAGAGCGCCACAGCGGGCGGCTTCAGGTCAGCAAGAAAGTGGGAAGCGACCCGCCCCGGAGCTGAAGCTACTTCTCTGGCGAGAACAGCTCGTACGTCTCCATGTGTAGCGCGACGTCCTCTGGCTTGAAGTAGTAGGGGAAGCTCTCGTTGCGGAGCCACATCTGGAGCAAGTCCTCGTAGTGCTTCGACTCGGGATCATCCGATTGACCGCCGGGCAGCGCGTTGCGGCTGACGATGCCATCGGGACGGAGCTCGGCCACGAAGCGCATCTGCGGGCCACTGCCGTAGATGAAGTTCGTGGTACTGCCACCTTGACCGGCCACGTCGACGGTGTAGTTACTGCCTCCGCGCGGATACGGTCCGCGGGTGATGAACGCCGTATCGGAGAACAGGCCGAACAGGTCCTTGATCTGCATCCCGTGCAGCTGGCCCCAGCGCCATGTGGTCATGTCACTGGAGTTGAAGGCGTCCTTACCTGCCAGGAAGGTCAACGCGTCAGCCATGGCCTGGAGCATCAGCTCGTCCTTGGTCTCCACCACATCCGTCGTCGTGACGTCATCGAACAGGCTGGTGCCAGTCGCGGTGAGATCCGGATGCTCGAGCAAGTTGAACATGGCGCGCGCCTTGTCCGTCGACCCAAGGCTCGTGCCATACTCCTTCAGCTCATCGTCGAAGACCGAGTTGCGGAAGCGCGGGAGCCAGGCGAAGAAGATGCTCGAGGCAACGCTCTCGTCAATCTCCTCTGCACTCGGCCCGGAATCCGTGCGGTAATCGGCGGCCACACCGCTCGGCGTCGTGAGCTTCCAGTTGCGGATGCGTTCGATGGCATCGGTGAGGTTCAGCTCGGTCACCCGCGCCGGCAGGGCATCCGCCGCCGCCAGCAAGAAGTCGCGCATGCGCTCCGCCTCGAGGCTGAGGTTGTCCGCCTGGATCTTCTGCACGTCCTCGAGGGTGAACTTCTTGCCGGCCGCGATTTGCTCTTCGATCAGCTGAGTGATGCGTCCCGCGCGGAAACCAATCGCGCGCTCCGCGACGAGGTACTGCGGATCGTTGGTCGGGTCGTTGTCTTGCAGCGTGCCCGCGACGTCGTTGTTCGCAGTGACTAGCCAGCCGTTTTCCCTGTTCTTGTTCTGCGGGATGCGGTCGTCGGGGATGAAGCCTTCCCACTCGCAAGGGCCGGTGCCGTCCATTGGTTTGTAGGGGGCACAGTCGCCGGTCACGCTCTTGCGCACTGGGATCAGCGCGTGAGGATGATAGGCGGTGTTGCCCGCGTCGTCTGCGCCGTTCCAGTTCTGGGCGAGCACGGTCATGTTGTCGAGCGCTGCGGCCCACTCATCGACGCTCTTCGAGTGGAGCAAACCGATGACGCCTTTCACCTCGTTGTCCAGCATGCGGCCGGTCCACTTGATGGTGAGCGCCTTGCCGTTGCCCTTGGAGCCATCGAGGATCGGGCCGTGGTGAGGCACGTACTCGATGGTCTGCTTCTCTTCCCGAGCGGCCGCGCCGACACCGATCTTGAAGGTCTGCTCGTAGCGCTTGATCGGCACGTACTCTCCGTTGAACAGCACGGCGTCTCCGGCGTCGTTCAGAGTTTCTACGTAGATATCCGTCACGTCCCAGCCGACCACCGTGCCGCCCCAGGCCACGTGCTGGGTGTGCCCGATCACGATGCCTGACACGCCGGCGACGCTGATACCGATCGCGCTCGTGCCGGTGTCGCCGCCGTACAGCGCGGTGTCGATCTGCGCATGATGGAACTGCGCAGGCTGCACGAACGCCAGGTGGGGATCATTGGCGATGATCGGGTAGCCGCTCTCGGTGTGCTCTCCCCCGATCACCCAGTTGTTGGAACCGATTGAGTCGCGCTCGATGCCGCCACCGAGAAGTGGCGAGTCATGATGAGTGATCTTGCTGAAGTCGATGCCTGCCAGGCTCTTCTGCGCCTTGGCATAAGCAGCTAGCTGCCTCGGGTCCTTCGGGTTCAGGCCGAGCAAGCTCGGCTCACTGGGTGTGACCTTCTGAGCAGAGCCGAACCAATTGGGCAGGATCACCGTCGGGTCACTGGGCTGGAAACGCACGAGGTCGGCGAACAAGTCCGGCGGCAGCTTCTGGATCCGCTCGGCAATGTACTGATCGAAGTCGCCACCGCCGTCCGTCAGCTGCCACTCCATCACGCGAGCCACCGCGATGGTGTCTCGCGGTTGCCACTCGTCGATGTCCGCCGCGGTGACGTTCTTGAGCAGTGGCGTGCCGTAGCTCGGAGGCAGCTTGTATTTGCCTGCGCGGAGCTCCGCGAGGTAAGCGTTCACGCCCGCCGAGTAGGCGTCCAGGAGCGCGATGGTCTCCGCCGGAAGCTGCGCCACCACGGCGTCCGCCACCTGCGTTCCGTCTGCGGTCATGAACGTGGCGCGAAACGTCAAGTCGAAGGGCAGGCCTGCGTCGCCAAGTCGCTCCGCTACTCGGCCCTGTCCCAGCATGCGGAAGGCATCCATCAAGAAGAGCCGGTCCCGCGCGTGGATGTAGCCGTTGGCGTAGATCGCGTCCTTCTCATTTTCCGCAAAGATATGCGGAACGCCGAACTCATCGGTGACGATTTCGACGGGCTTGTTGATGCCTGGGCGCTTGGTCACTTCATCGGGGTCCCGATTGGCCGCAAAGGGCGAATTGGCGGGCGGGCCGCTGGTCCTGCCCCCATCGACCATCTCGTCTTCGCCGCAGCCACCGCCGAGCAGCGCCACCGCCGTAAGCAACGTACCCAACCCCAGGCTACGTCTCAGCTTGAGGCGCAGTGGGTGGGAACTGGACGAATTGCAGCTTCGGTCCGATAAGCGAGAACGGTCATTACCACGAAGATATACCCGACGAGCCATCGCGGATTTGTACCACGCAAAGCCGCATCCACGCTTCAGCATCGTCGCCCCAGTCCGTTTCCATTAACGGGAGCATCCGCTCTCTAGAGGACCCATGAACGACCGCCCAGAACGCGAGAGCTGCCCCAACACCCGCCGCTGCCCGATGTTCTCCGAGTTCCAGAATCGGGCAGCGTTGCGCGTCTTCCAGCACCAGTACTGCTACTCGCGCTTCGAGCGTTGTGAGCGCTACAAACTCGCGTCCCAGGGCAAGATGCCCGACGGACGCCTGCTGCCCGATGGAGACTGGCTCCCCCAGCGCTCGGAGCGCCCGAGCGGGTCTTGAGCTAATTGCGGCCAAAGTTGAGGTCAGCGAGCACCTCAGACCAGTCGACCTCTAGCGTCCTGCGCCTCCCCTGGAGCAGCGGTGCCTCGCTTCCGCTGAGCCGCGACGCGAAGTAATCCAACGCATCGCGCCAAAGCTGTCCGCGCTGAAGCTGAGACTGGGGCAGCCGAAGTGGCGCCGACTTCCCCCACCCCAGATCGCGGGGCCGCAGCTGCACCAGTCCGACGAGCCTCAAGATCCTGGCGAGGGCCTCAACCGCCCGACGCGGAGCAAAGTCGTCATCGGAGAAGCCAGAGACGCGCCGGCACGCAAAGCGCGCGCGCTCCTGGCCTCCGTTATTTTCCAGGAAATATCCTGAGACTGACACCAGCGCGCCCACTCGTCGGCGACGCCCTTCGGCAAATCGAATTCCCAGCTCCCCAGCTGGGCCGGCCAGAAGCCGAACACATTGGTGGTCGCCTGCACCTGCAGGTGCCACACCAAGCTTGAGCTTCGCGCAATGAGCAACTCCCAGTGGCCGAAGTAGCCGAGCTGCGCGCCGACCAGCAGCATCGCATCGACTCATGGCTCGTCGATCAGTCCAAGCAACTGCTCCGCCGAAGCGTGCCCGATGCTGAAGAGCTGTAACGTCAGCCTGCCCAGCGAATCGCCGCGTGCGAACCAGCTCCGGTCAGGTCATGCATCGTCGCGTCGAATAACCAGGGTGCCTGAAGTCGGGCGGGAGCGATCGATGCCACGGTAGTCGCACGTCACCACACGGAAACCCTCCGCCGCCGCAAAGCGACCAAATTTCGCGTAGTAACTCTGGGGTACGGCTGTCGCGCCGTGGATGAGCAGTGTCGCGCGCACCGCCCCGATTGGCTCGAAACTGGTTGCACCAAGCAGGTAGCCGTCGGCGGCCTCGAGCTCGATTTCGCGTTCCACGATTTTCAAGCGACCACGAGGTTCGTCCGCGCCAGACCTCCCGCCGGGACCGAAGTCTGCTGCAGTGTTGGTCGAGGTTTGCGTTATGCTGCCGCTGTGGAAAACACCCATGACCGCCTCCAGGCACTTGCGCCCCGGCGCGATCGCCAGGTGCGCTGTGATGGGTCGAACATGGGGGTCCCAAACCCGGATCGGTTGCTGCAAGTATGCAGCTCAGGACCTGCGGAGGCGTGGCGAGCGATGCTGAACTGGGATGATTTGCGCTATTTTCTGGCTCTCCACCGCAACAACAACCTGGCGCGAGCCGCGTCGGAGTTGAAGGTCAACGCCACCACGGTGGGTCGGCGCTTGAGTGCCCTGGAGGAACAAGTCGGCGCTCGACTCTTCGATCGCACCCCGGACGGCTACATCCCGACCAGCGCGGGCGTGGAGCTGGTGCACCACGCCGAGCGCATGGAGGCGGAGGCGTTCGGGGCCGAGCGGCGCTTGAGCGGCGCAGACACGCGCCTCGAAGGCAGTGTGCGTGTCAGCGTCACGGAAATGCTCGCGACGCGCTTCATCGCGTCCCACCTGCGGACCTTCCACGCGAAGCACCCGGGCATCACCCTGGAGTTGGTTCCAAACAGCAAAAAGGACCACGCGCCGCGAAGCGGACGGCGTTGCGCTTGAGTCGCCCAAATGAAGACAACGTGATCACCAAGCGCACCGCGATTGACCTGGTCGCCGCGCGCCGCGGGCGTTACCTGGACTGCGGGTATCCCCGAGGGATGGCAGAGAAGTCACCAGTACCGAGTGCTGACGTCTGACCTCGCGCCTTCAACACCGACAAACCAGTGGCTGGAGGAGCGCCTGACGGCGCCACCATCGCCTTCGCTCGGACAGCGTGTCCTCGATTCATATGCCGCCGCGAGCTGTGGCCTCGCATCGCGCTCTGCCTCGCAGCGTGGCTTGAGCGAGACTCACCCTGGTTCGCATCCGCACGGCAACTTTCCCAACACCGCGCGAGGTGTGGCAGACGATTCACGCGGATATGCGCAACAACGCACGGGTGCGCGCCGTGACAGAGTTCCTGGCCGCAGTGGCAGCTCGCGCCGAGCGGCGCCGCTTCCCGAAGCCCTCTCCCCCAATCAAGCATCCAGCATCAACAGTCGGCTGGAAGCGGCGCTCCCACTTGGTGAGCGCGACGAGCAACGGGACACTGAACAGCGCCACGAGCAGACCAAGAAATCCGCCTGGCATTTCTTGTTCTGAATCCAGTAGTAGAAGCAGGACGCGCTGCGCAGCGATGCTGAAGAACCAGAACAGCATCATCACGGAAGCGCGGCGCCCGCCTGCCAGCAACACGGCAAACGTAAGGCATAGAGCAGAGCTCCCGCGAGGCCAGCAACCGCGACCCACCCCCAGGGTCACGAATGGAGCTCGTAGGTGACGAGCGCGCCTTGTGGTGCAACTTGCGCTCACACGAGGCCACCAGGAGCGCTCGCCACGCGGAGAGCCAGGCAGCACGGAACAAGCTCAGCGCAAGCAGCCCGAGGCACAGCGCCCACTCGAACACCAGCGCTCGACTCGCTTCGAACTCACCGGGCGTCGCGAGCGAGTTCGGCACCAAGATCGCTCCGAAGATCACCAGCGCTCCAGCACCGAGCCAAGCCTGGCCACGACGCGTTGCTGGCCCGCCGCCGTCCATCGCAGGCGTCGATCCGCGCGCTACAAGCAACGAGAGGGCCAAGCCCAGCGCCCAGCACGCGGCGCCAGCCCACCCGCCGAAGCCGCCTATTTTGGGGGTGAGGAGCGCTGCCAGGTGCTCCACGGAAACGAACAGAGCAACGGGAGCCATGCGCTCGGTGACTCCTCTCGCCTGCCGCAGTTGCGCCGCGAGGGACGCAAACACCGCAAGCAGGCTGCACGCGCTGCCCACCACAACCACGGCGCTCACCACCCGCCAATCGCAGCCGCCGCGCATCGAGTACAGCGCTCCGCTCAGGCATAGCGCCAGGCCCAAGCCAAGCGCAGCGCGGGGCCAGAACCAGCTGACGAGCGCCCCGAGCGCGAACCCGGGCAGCGCCCAGAAGCGCGCGAGCACGGATACGACCGACGCGTCCAGGCGAGAGAGACCGGCTGCCGTCGCTCGCTCCACCAATTCCCTCTGGAATAGTCCAGCGCCGAAGCGCTCCGCAAGGAGCACACCGAGCAGTACCCATCCGCCGCGTGGCAGTAGCCGCCGAAGAGTCATCACTCCCCAAGCTACGCGCGTTGACGCGGAGTGTGCCGCTCCGCGCGAGACGTTTGCCAACAAGGCAAATCGAGCCAAATTTAGCTCGATTCTGGCAAACAGCGACCTACGTCACTCGACCGAGTGAGCGCGCATCAAAACCACACGGGAAAAGCGCCGAAGCCCGTCGGCTCAGCCGAACGGCGGAGGCAACCGACGAGGCAACCGACGACGCGACGCGCCGATTCGTCACGCCGAGGTAGGCTCTGCCTCGGGTTCCTTGACGAGCCAAGCGCTCAGCACCTTGCTCAGGACGAGCACCACCACCCCGAGCAACAGCGTGCCTCCGGCGCACAGAGCACCCAGCACCGTGCCAGCATCGGGGCTCGCCGAACTCAAACCGAACAGCACCCCACCAACGGCGCGGCTCACCGCAAAGTAGACCAGCAGGCCGAGCCCAACGTAGCGGCGAGAAAGCGCGCTCGCGACGAACGCCAAGAGCAGGATATCCACGAGAGTCGTGCCCAGGCCGCCGAAGAACGTGGCCACCCAGAGTGCGGCCGTGATCCCCAGCGCGCCGCCTGCCGCTCCGATGCCGCCCCCTAGCCCGGCGCACAGCAGGCCAGAGCCAAACACGGGTGCTGGCGGGAGCGCGCGGGGCGCGACCAGCCCAGTCAGACCCAGCGCAAGGGAACCGACGAGGGCGCCCACGACAGTGACCAAGGTCCCCACGGCATACAGGCTGGGAGGCCCGCCACCCTTGGCGATCGCCTGGAAAAGGGCGCTCCCGGCGACTTCGTCGATGGGCGCCGTGAGCGCCGCGACGGCGATGCAAGCCGCCGTCACGCCAGCGGCGTGCGCCCAGTTCACAGACGTTTCCTCCCGGAGATGCGTACGCTCCCAGGTCGAGGCCATCCACCAATCCACGGCAGCCAGCAGCACCGACAACAGGACTGGGAGCAGACCCACGTAGGCCAACCACGGTGACACGCGGGTCGCGGTCGCCCCCAAAGGCCCGATGAAGCCGCCGATGTTGGAGGCCACCAACAACAGCGCGACGCCCCCGACCCGCTGCCCGAAGGTCGAGCAAGCGCGGGCGACAGCTGCATAGAAACCCAGCGTGGTGCAGCCAGCTCCAAACGACACCAGGAGCGTGGCCGCCGCCCAGCCAGACGGAGCCACTGACATCAGCAGGTAGCCAAGCATGGCGATCCCAAGGCCGATCAAGCAGGCGAGGTGCCCGCGCACCAGGCTGAGCAGCCCGCCAACCACATACCCGCCGACGCCCACCCAGATCCCAATCGCCAGGACGGCGCCAAATTCCTTGCTGGTCGCGCCCGCGTCAATCGCACGCACAGCAAATGCCGCGCGGAATTGATAGTATACGCCCCGCTCCAGGAACAGCGCGATCGGCAACATCACCAGCGCAAGTACGCGCAGTTGCGAGGTACGTTCAGTCGTCATCCGCGGAGCACCTTAACCCGGCGACGCTCGGACAAGCCAGCAGCGCTCACTCGCCTTCTCTTCTCAACCTGGGTTCTTCGCTGCCATGATCGCGGACTCAACGCGCCGCAAGCAGTCTCCCGCGGCCGGCTCCTTGCCCAGCCCAAAGAAGTAACTTCCCGGGCGCCCTTCATCTCCCGGAAAACCCGTGATGCTCATGCCATCGTCCAGGCCAGGCACGCTAGCCGCCAGGCGCGCGGCGATCGCCGAGCCCCGCGCCACCGACGCCTGAAGCAACGGGACCGACAACGCGGAGGCGCCACGCTGAGCTCCCGATGTTGCAACCAGCAAGTACGTCGGGTGGAGGACGAGCGCGGAGTCGTGCTCGACGTCGGGATCGAGATGGTTCGCGCGCCTGCTCAGCAGCTTGCCAAAGAAGCCCTCCGCAGGTGGGTTCTCGCTATGGGTGAGCCAGCAAGGCTCGTCGCCTCTGAGCACCAGCTGCCGCTCCGCTGCGTGACGCTCGAGCACCTCCCGGATCCCAGGCGGGAGCGCGCTGAACGTCACCTGAGCAGTCGACCTACGGTACATCGCGACACTCTAACCCAGTGGCGCAGCAGCGCACCAGAGCAGAGGCACTTCGGCCGCGGCGGGATCGTCGCGCATTGATTTCCGCGCGGCAATTAGCGGCCACAGGAAACTCCCCGCAGACTCTCCCAGCGTGTTCGGGGGTGAGGGTAGTCGCCTCAAGGCGCCGGGGTGTAGTTCTCGAAGTCGGCGGCGCCAGGCAGATGTTCCGCACGGCAAATCGCCCTCTCCCCTCCAGACTTCCGGCGCAGCCCCGGAGCACACCTTTCTGCGGAAAGCAATGTCTCCCCCGACTCCGCCACTTAGCCGCGAGAGCAGGCAACAGCGCGAAACCACAAGAGAGAGACCAAGTTGCCCCACTGTTCGCGTATGCAAACGGATTCGGATCTGTGGAAACGGGTGTGCTGTTTCCCGCGGATTTTACTCGTCTAACGCCTTGGGGAGACCGTGCGGAACGGCCTTCTGTTAGCCTTCTGCGCATGGCTCACTCCTCCCGGCTCGGCGAGGTCCGCTTGGGATCCGTCTTCGGTCAGCTGTCCGCTCGCGCCAGCAAGTGCGTTGTTTGGTTGGCTTGGTGGCGCTGACCAGTGGCGTGGTCGCTTTGCCCGGCGCCGATGGATGGCGTGGAGGAGGTATGACAACTTTCAGGCGCTGAGAGCCTAACCATCAACGGCCCGTCCAACACGTTCGACGACCATATGAGCAACACGCGATACCGGATCAACGGCGGCTCAGACTATTTCTGCGTGGGTACGACCACTTCCGACGGCAACCGGGCTACGGCCTGCTGCGCTTCAACCTCTCTTCGGTCTCGTCCGGCGCGGTCTCGTCGGCGTACGTCCGGTTGCGCTACCGCCACTGTAAGGACCTCAACCCTAGCAGCACCTGCGTCGAGGTGGCTGACAACGTTTCCTTCAGGCGTGTGACTACAACGTCGTGGGGCGAGACGAGCATAAACCCGGTCGGTGTTCGGGGGACAACACCATGACCGGCGGGACTGCCGGCTCCGTTGCATCTGCAGCAGCAACGACCACGACGAGTGTGGGCACCACCACGGGCTACGTCTACTTCACAGGACTCCAGGATGACGTGAACGATTGGCTCGATGGCACCGAGGTTAATCGAGGCTGGTTGCTCACCGGCTCGGGTACCTGAAGCACATGAAGCTTTTCACCAGCGGACTACACCCCAGCCAGTACCGCCGAGGAAGCGTTCTTCCTCAACTGGTCCTGACCTACACCCTGAAGCAAGGAACGGCGTGCACGTCCAATGCGCAATGCTCCACGGGCCACTGCACCAACAACGTCTGCTGTAACGTCGCTGCCTGCACAGCTCAGGATGAATGCCACAACGCGGGCACTTGCACGGCCGGCACCGGCGTCTGCTCCAACCCCGCAAAAAAGCCAACGGCACCACCTGCACCGACCCGAACCCCAGTAATCCGTGCGACGTCGGCAAGTGCCAGAGCGGAACCTGCACTCAGTCGGCAGCAAACACGGGCGCCCAGTGTCGGCCGGCGGGTGGCGAGTGTGACCTAGCGGAGTTCTGTCAGACCAACCAAGTCAATTGCCCCGCGGATTCAAAAAAGACCAACGGCACCGCGTGCACCGACGACGGGCTGCCTTGCACGACCGACCGCTGCAACGGCTCGAGCAATGCGTGCATTCACGCCGCGGGCAACGCGGGCACGATCTGCAATCCCTCCGCCGGCGTGTGCGACGTCGCCGAGACCTGTACCGGCAGCTCCACTCAGTGCCCAGCGAACACCTTCCAACCCAACAGCGTGCAATGCCGAGCGCCCAGCTGCGCGAACGGACCGCCCGCGGTGGCCACGCTGCCCGCGAACTGCACCGGTTTCGCGGCCTGTCCGTCGGTGCAAACGCCGAACTGCGCCAGCAACTCTGTGCCCGGCAACTTCTGCTCGGGCGGCTGCACCATCGATAGCCAGTGCCAAGCCGGCAACTACTGCGACGCTGGCACGTGCAGACCAACCCTCGACAACGGCAAGCAGTGCACCACCAGCAACAGCTGCACCAGCGGCAACTGCATCGACGGCGTCTGCTGCAACACCGCGTGCGGCAACGGCAGCACCACGGACTGCCAGTCGTGCAATCAGAGCGGCTCTCAAGGCACCTGTCGTCCCCTGCCGTCCAACACCACCTGCCGCGCGGCCAACGGCGTGTGCGACGTGGCCGAGGTGTGCAACGGCTCGGCCACGAGCTGCCCCGCGGACGGCTTCAAGTCGGCGAGCACTTCGTGCCGCAACGCCAGCTGCAGCAACGGCACCGCGACACAGGCCGCGAACTGCACCGGGAGCTCCCCGAGCTGCCCCGGCGTGACCACGAACCAGTGCACGCCTTACTTGTGCAGCGGCACCGCCTGCGGAACCACCTGCAGCAGCGACGCAAACTGCGTCACCGGCAACTTCTGCAATGGTACCGCGTGCCAGCCCAAGCGGAGCAACGGCGCCTCGTGCAGCGGGGCCAACCAGTGCACCAGCGGCTTCTGCGTCGACGGTGTGTGCTGCAACAGCGCTTGCACCGGCCAGTGCCAAGCCTGTGATAGCCCCAACGCGGGCACCTGCTCAGCCGTCACCGGCGCGCCCCACGGCACACGCGCAGCGTGCGCCAGCGACGGTACGCTGTGCGGCGGCAGCTGCAACGGCACCCTCACCACCTCCTGCGCATATCCCGGCGGAACCACTGAGTGCCGCGGCTGGGACTGCAGCATGAGCAACCAGGCCACGCTGCAAGCCTTCTGCAACGGCGCCGGCGCTTGCCCGGCGGTGCAGACCCAGCAGTGCGATCCGTTCCTGTGCGGACCGACGGGGTGCTTCGGCCCCTGCACCAGCGACATCGAGTGCCTCGACGGCAAGTACTGCTCCGCGGGCATGTGCGTCGACAAGCTGAGCAACGGCACAACCTGTGCCGCAGGGAACCAGTGCAGCAGCGGGCACTGCATCGACGGCGTGTGCTGCGACGGCACGTGCAACGGTCAGTGTGAGGCCTGCGATGTCACCGGTAAGGAAGGCACCTGTAGCGCGGTCACGGGTGATCCCCACGGCGCGCGCCCAGCCTGCAACACCGACGGCAGCCAGTGCGGCGGCACCTGCAACGGCGCCACGCGCTTCACCTGCGAGTACCCAGGCTCTGGCGTGCGTTGCCGCGACGCTTCGTGCGCCGCGGACGTCGCGACCGTCGCCGCGTTCTGTACTGGCGCGGGCACGTGTCCTCCCGAGGTGCGCCAGAACTGCGCGCCGTTCCAGTGCGGCGCCTCGCAGTGCGCGGGTGACTGCAGCATCGACGGCGACTGCAACCTGGGTCAGGTGTGCGTCGCCGGCGTGTGCCGCGACCCGGCGCTCAACGGCAAGGCCTGCGCGAGCGGTAAGGAGTGCATCTCTGGCCAATGCGTCGACGGCTTCTGCTGCAACAGCGCTTGCAACGGCCAGTGCGAGGCCTGCGACGTGGGTGGCCAGGAGGGCGCGTGTACGCCAGTCAGCGGCGCGCCTCACGGCACCCGCCCGACGTGTAACTCCGATGGCAGCGCCTGTGGCGGCGTGTGCAACGGAACCGACGGCGCCAGCTGCTTCTACGCAGGCAACGAGGTCGAGTGTCGTGCCCCGACCTGTACCTCGGGGATCGCGACGTTGCCGGGCAAGTGCATCGGCACCGGCTCGTGCTCGGGTCTGCAGCAGCAAGCTTGCACACCGTTCGCGTGCAGCGGGACCAAGTGCAACGGCAACTGCACCACAGATGCCCAGTGCGGCGCTTCGGAGTTCTGCGCTGGCGGCGTGTGTCGCGGGAAGTTGAACCTGAGTGACGTCTGCACCTCCGACGACCAGTGCCTCGGTGGCTTCTGCACCGACGGCGTGTGTTGTGCGGAGCGCTGCGACGGCCAGTGTCAGAGCTGCAACGAGCCAGCTGCGGCAGGCGCCTGTCAGATCATCGTGGGCGCGCCCCGCGGCGGTCGTCAGGCTTGCAGCGGCTTTGGCCCGTGCGCATCGACCTGCATCGGCGATCAAGCAGACGCTTGCCAGTTCCCCGACAGCAGCACGGAGTGCGGCGTCGGTACTTGCTCGAACGGCGTTTCCACGAACCCCGCGACCTGCAACGGTGGTGGCACGTGTCTACCCCCGACGGAGGGTGTGTGCGAGCCGTACGTGTGTGACAGCTTCGGTGAGCGTTGCCTCACGGAATGCACCACGAACTCCGACTGCAAGACGGGCTTCGAGTGTCAAGGCAACGCATGCGTGGTCCCGGGCACGGGCGGCGCTGGCGGTGGCGGCGGTAGCGGCGGCAGCGCGGGCACCGGCGGCGCCGCAAACGGTGGCACCGCTGGTACGAGCAGCAACGGAGGCAGCGGCAACACCGGCGGCACCGACGTGGACGCGGGCCCCGATGGCGGCACCAGCAAGAGCGGCGGCGGTGGTGATGACGGTGGCTGTGGCTGCCGCACCCCCGGCGGCAGCAAGAACCGCAATGGCCTACCGCTAGTAGGCGGCCTGCTGGTCTTCGGCTTCGCGCTGCAGCGCCGGCGGCGCCAGCGACGCGGGTGAGGCAGGTGGCACCGCGCCGAAGTAGGCTGCAAGCTCTGCTTCGGCGCGATCCCCGAACAGGATGCGTGCCGCCTCTCGCAGGCCCGGCGCGCTGCGGATGAAGTCCGTGCGCTCCACCAGGGCGATCTTCGAGCGCCTGCGCAGGAAGTCTTCCAGGTGGGTCACCATCTCGTGCTTTGCCGCGTGGTAAAGCTCGCAGCGGATGTACTCGGTGCCCTTGATCAGCACCTCGGCCATGCGTGGGTCCCGCCGGATGTCTTCCAGCAGGCCCAGCGCGCGCCCGGCGTAGCGCCGCCAGAGCCGCGTCGAGAGCATCTCCGAGGACTCCGGCGAGGTCATCTCGTCGAGGCGCATCAGCCGCGCCTGATGGAAGTACTCGTCACGGAACTCATCGGCGGGTTCGCCGTACCACTTGAAGCCGCCGTACGGCAGCTCGACCCCCATCCGCTGCAGCGCCCGCGTCACCTCGTTACCCACGTTGAGGCAATCGGTGAGCTTGCCACCATAGATCGTGACCTGCGCCTGCGCGGCGTCGATATCGATCTCGTGCTTGCGCGAGAGCGACGTCCAGTCGCCCTTGTTGCCTTGGCTGTCGGTCTTCACCACCAGTGGACGCACGCCGCAGCGCTCCGCGATGATGTCCGCGTCGCTGAGCGGTGACGGCAACTGCAGGCGCTTGTTGATGTTCTCCAGCACGAACTGCCGGTCCTCATCGGTTATTTCCGCGGGGACATGCTCGACGCGCGTATCCGTCGTACCGATGCAGCTCTTGTTGCCCATCGGGATGACGAAGAACATGCGACCATCATCCGCGAAGAACGTCAGCACGCGCTTCGACTCGGTGATGCGCCGGGTGATCAGGTGAATACCCTTGGAGAACAGGTGGCGGTGCTCCGTCGTCACGCCACTCTTACCGTTCAGCGCGTCAGCGTAGGGCCCGCAGGCGTTGACCAGCGTCTTGCTCCGGATCACGAACTCGCGCCCGCTCACCTCGTCCCGCGCCTTGGTGTGCCACACATCGCCCTTGCGTTCGCTGCCCAGGGCGCTCACGTAGTTCGCGAGGATGCCGCCGTGGTCCAGCGCCTCACGCACGAACTTGAAGACGAAGCGAGCGTCGTTGTCCACCAGGTATGCGTCCGAGTACTCGACGCCGCCGACGCAGTTCTCCAGGGAAACGACTCCTTCATCGCTTCCGATATCGCCGCGGGTCAGGAGCCGCGGGCGGCGGGTGAAGAAGTTCCCGATCAGCCAGTACAGCAGCGTGCCGAACCAGATCATCCAGCGCGGCTTGCGAAAGCCTTTCTCCAGGCTGACGAAGAAGCGGATCTCCTTCACCGTGGATGGATAGCTCCGCAGCAGGTGATTGCGCGAACGACACAGCTTGCGCACGAGGCTGAACTCGAAGCCTTCGAGGTACTTGATGCCGCCCCAGATCAGGTTCGAGGACTCCTGGCTGGTCTGCCCTGCGAAGTCCCCCCGATCGATCAACGCAACTTGGGCGCCCTGACTGGTGAGCGCCGAGGCCGTGACCGAGCCATTGATGCCACCACCAACGATGAGCACGTCGAAGACTCGATCGTCGAGCTTCTCGATGTTGTTTTGCCGGAGTTGCATGCCGCGCCGCGTCGTGAGTTACCCAACCGCGTGGCGACGCGCAAGCCGGCCGGCGCTCCGGGGCGTGAACTCCCTGTGAAAACCGCGTGTTCCGTACTGAACGCGGGAGCGCCTGGCGCGCCTTGCCAGCCCAAGAGCCCCCGCGCCGCGCTCACCCTTCCGAAGCTTACGAGCGTTTTGGGGGTGAGGAGCACCTCCCGACGGCGGCTCGCAAAACACGTCGGCGTTCAGACTCGCAGCGCCTGCCGCGAACACGAATAATTCCTCACGGATATCCCTCTCCCCCAAACCCCTGACGGAGAGACAGCCGGTGACAGCGAGTGCCAGCGAGCGGCCAATACGCGCTTCCCAGCAAGCTGCATCACGCTGCAGCTTCGGTCGCCCGACCCAACCTCCAAAGGCTACCGCCCGGAAACAAAATCACGACACGCGTCGGAAACCTCTCGCATCCCGTTCCAGATGGTGTAGGTGGCTTCCTTACTATCCCCTAACCGGCGGGTTGCCGCGCGCGTACACCACGCTCGCGGACGCCTGCAGGAGACGTTTTTCCATCATGCGTATCCGTCATTTCGTGCTCATTGGTTCCCTGACCGTTTCCGCGTTCGGCTGCTCGGCTGAAACCCAGGCCCCCGGCGAAGGCGAGCAGGTCTCTGACAGCCAGAGCCAAGAGCTGATCGCCGATCAGTCCACCTACTACAGCGTGCGCCAGGACTTCCGCCGCTGCGTGTACCCGTTGTGCGGTGGCCTGTGGGTGAGCCGCGTGAACCGCCCCAACACCCGCTGCGCCGACGGCAGCCTCGCTGAAGAGTGCTACGTCGCGGACACGGATCTGAGCAGCCTCGGCCTGCCGGAGACCCAGGAAGCGGACGTGCAGGACGAGCTGCGCGCTGGCCGCCTGATCCTGCGTGGCAAGATCACCAAGAAGAAGTACCAGGGCTTCGGCAAGCTCGGGAACTTCGAGGTGAGCGAAGCCTGGGAGCCCGCCACCAGCGCAGAGCCTTCAGGGAAGTTCTACCGCGTGACCAACACCGGCGTCCGCTGCTTCACCTACCCCTGCCCCACCTTCCACGAGGCGAAGCTGAACCGCCGCGCTGAGCAGTCGCTGGCCGGCATCGATCTGAGCCACGTGGGCGCGAGCGACGAAGCCATCAGCGACGCATACGCCGCGATCACCAGCGCAGACGGCATCCTCATCGCCGGCACCCACTACACCGAGACTGGCCCCGCGGGCAGCATGCCCGGCCTGGACGCCGCGCAGTTTTACCGCAAGGTAACGCCACGCGCCGAGGCCAAGTGCGTCGTGACCGGTTGCTCCGGCCAGGTGTGCGCCGACGAGCCGACGTACACCACCTGCGAGTGGCGCGACGAGTACGCCTGCTACGACACCGCCACCTGCGAGCGTCAGAAGGACGGCAGCTGCGGCTGGACGCAGACGGCAGAGCTCGACGCGTGCCTCGGCGGCGCGAGCTTCTGAGCTAGCTCGCGAAGCACCAAGCAAAGCCGGGAGCGCTGACGCGCTCCCGGTTGCGTTTTGTGTACCTATTCGGTGAGGGGCGTGGGGTCAGCAAACAGCCGCCGCTTGCGAGCGCCCTTCTTCACCAGGTCAGCGCGCCGCTCGTGAAACACCTTGGCGTAGCGATAGAACGGCACGCCGGGGTACAGATGGTGAATCAAGTGGTAGTTCTGATAGAGGAGCACCGGCGTCAGCCAAGTGTGGTCGATGAGTGTTGTCGCGCGGAAGCGATCTTGCTTCTGAATCACATCGTGGGGCGCGTGCGGCAGATAGTCGAAGGCGAAGGCAAGCGCCGCGATCGCCAGGCGTGCGCCGACTAGCCACGCGACCACGAACTGCCAGTGCCCGCTCAGCGCAATGAGCCCCAGCAGCGCGTAGGAAGCGAGCAGCGTGGTGATCGCCTCCACGCGCTCGCGGCGCGGGCGATCGGCGCGGAGGTACAGCCAGTAGTAGTGGAGATCTTGCGTCGCCCAGCGCAGCGGTAGCTGCCAGCGAGGCCCCGCGCCGCTGTAGAAGTCAGGATCGCTGTCCGCCTCGTTCGTGTGCTTGTGGTGCTCCAGGTGGATCCAGCGAAAAGCCGGAAACGGTGCCAGCAGCAGCAGCCCCGCGAGGCGCCCAACCAGCTCGCTCACCCAACGCGCCTTGGCTACGGACTTGTGAGCGGCGTCGTGCATCGGCGTGAAGGCGACGAACCCCGCCAGGAAGAACGCAGGCAGTGCAAGGGGCCAAGCCCAGAGCGAGGCGGCCAATATTGCCACAAGGAAAACTGCCCAGGCAGCACCGGTGAGCAACAGCGTGGGCCACGCCCACTCGACAGCACTCAGCGCGGACTGGCTGGACCGACGAGTGACCGGATGGGGTGAAGCGACAGCAACCGTAGCCATGACCCACTGTGCTCCGCCAAGCGCAAAGTGTCAAGCAACACATTACACTTTACACTTGTCCGTCCAAACGCCGCCTGGAGTGGAAAGTCTGCACCTGGGTGCAGCCAGCAGCTCCAATAGCCGTACGCGGCGTTTCCCAGAGGGAAACAGCTTGGCTGTAACCGGCGGCCGCGTTAGGCAAAGGAGCCTTGCGCGAGCTATTCCGGGACGACTTCTACGCCGTGACGGTGGACCCCGATGGGATCGCGCGCATCACGAGGTTGGCGAAAGGCTACACCTCGCTCATCGAAGCGGAGGAGTCCTTGGATCGCCTCCAGCTGTGCATCCGTCGCCTACCAAAGAGTATGGCACCTAAAGCTTTGGTAGATTTGCGGGAGTCTCCCGGCTGGAACGACGAAGCCTTCGAGAGGAAGACCATCGCATTCCGCAAGGAACTCACAGCACGCTTCAACCCGCTCGCCATCCTGGTGCGCACCGTGGTGGGAAAGCTGCAGATCTCCCGGCTCAACCGTCAGGACGCCATCGAAGCCGTGGTGTTCGACAATGAACAGCAGGCGCTCCTCTTCCTGAAGAAGCCCGGCGGCTGACCACCTTGCGAGACAGCGAGAGCCAGCCGAAACTAGCGCCCGCAGTGGGGGAAACGAAGCACACCCGCGTGCTCCTGGCCGACGACCACGAGCTGATCCTGGAAGGCCTGGAGCGCCTGCTGAGCCAGCGCGACGACCTCGTGATCGTCGCGAAGGAGCGGCGTGGCGACGCGGCGCTCGAGCGCTTGCGAGCGGGGGACATCGATCTCGCGGTGCTCGACATCTCCATGCCCGGCCTCGACGGTCTCAGTGTGATCCGCGACGCAAACGCGTTGGCGCTCACGACGCACTTCATCCTGCTGACCATGTTCGATGACCTCACCTACGTGCGCAAGGCCGAGAGCCTGGGGGTGAAGGTGTTCCTGCTCAAAGAGGCCGCGACGACGGAGCTCTTGCTCGCCGTCGACGCCGCGCTGGACGGCCATCGCTACTTGAGCTCCAGCCTGATGGAGCGGATTCTCCGCACGGAACCGCCCGCGGCGGACTCGGTTGATTTCGAGAAGCTCACCCCGGCCGAGCTGGAGGTGCTGAGGGAGCTCTCACTGAACAAGACGAGCCGCGAGATCGCGGCGACTCTCGGCGTGAGCCATCGCACCGTGCAGAACCACCGTGCTCACATCTGCGCGAAGCTCGATCTCAAGGGCAGCAATCGCCTGCTGGAGTTCGCGATCGAAAATCGAGAGCGCTTGAGCCCCGAATAGTCGCGCGCTTTGCGCCGCAAGCGGCGGCGAGCGTCACGCAGCGAGGGGTACGCGCAGCCGCACGCTGGTGCCGCGATTGCCCGTCAGCACCGAGAGCTGGCCCCGCAGCGCCTCGACGCGCTGGCGCAGGTTCGTGAGTCCCCCGCCGCTGCTGGGGAGCGCGTCCCGCGTGACTCCCAGGATGCCGAAGCCGTCGTCCCGAACCTCGATCTCGATAGTCTGTTCCGCACGGATCACGACGTAGATGTTCTGGCAGTGGGCGTGGCGGAGCGCGTTGTACACGCCCTCCACGACGATGCGCTCCAGCTCGTTACACAGTCCACCTGCGAGGTTCTGCTCGAGAGCACCGGTCGGAGAGAAGTGCACCCGGCATGCCTGGGACGGTACCCCTCGAGCGTCCGCTTCAGCCTGCGCGAGCTCCTGCAAGCGCGCACCAAGCTCGCGACTCCATTCGGCCAGCACCCGTGGTGGCTCACGGAGCTCGAGCACCACGCCACGTAGGTCGCGCGCGAGCTCCTTCACGTCACGCTCCAGGCGCACCGCGCGCTCCTCGCTCGCCTCCCCACGCTGCAGCGCGCAACGCAAACCACTCAGGCTCCAGCTCAGGCTTGCGAGGCTCGTCGCCACGCCATCGTGGAGATCCGCCGCGAGACGTTGACGCTCCGCTTGGCGCGCCCGCTTCAGATCCAGGGCGCGCAGACGCTCGACCCAATACAAGGCGACGATACCGCCGAGCGCGAGCCCGCACACACTGAGCTTCGGGGGCAGCCAGTGCCCAAGCGCCCAAATCAGCGTCACGCAACCCAGCACCCCGAGTCGACGCGACCACCCCTGCCAGCCCCCGTGGATCATCTCTAAAACATCTCAGGCGAAGGGCGACGCCACTATCCGCGCACGTGCTCAATCTGTCTGAGTATCCTTGCTCACCTCGTGAACCGCCGGTAAGTGCAGGCAGTCGCGAATTACCCTGCAATTCTCGCCGTCTGACGTCGGGCCCAACAATCTGTGACTGCCCGGGTCAGTTTGGGTAGCTTCTTCTCCTGGAATCGCCGTGAACTCCGTCACCTCCGTCTTGGTGCTCGAAGACACCGCCCCGATCCGCCTGGGCGTGTGCGAAGCCGTCGCTGCGCGCTCTGAGCTCGACTTGGTCGCCGCCTGCGAGACGGTACGTCAGGCGCTGGACTACATCGAAGACGCCAGCCAGCCGCTGGACGTTGCGATCATCGATCTGTCGTTGCCCGACGGCCACGGGACAGACGTCGTCGCAAAGCTCACCGAGCTTCGACCACACTGCGTGAGCCTTGTCTTCACGGTGCTGGCGGACGAAGCGTCCATCTTCTCCGCGCTGCGCGCTGGCGCTCGTGGCTACATCCTCAAGGAGAGCAGCCCTGAGGAGCTGGTCGAAGCAATTTTCCACGCAGAAACTGGTGGCGCACCGATGAGCCCGGAGGTCGCCCGCACGGTGGTGGATAGCTTTCGCCCTGACAGCGTGGCCCAGCGAACGGGGCTGACGCCTCGGGAGCGCGAGATCCTCGAGCTCTTGTGTCACGGCACGAGCTACTCCGAAGTGGCTGACATGCTGCACATCGGCCGCGGGACCGTGCACACCCACGTGAAGAACATCTATCGCAAGCTCGACGTCAGCTCGAAGGCCGAGGCGACGAAAGTGGCCATCCAGCGGCGACTGTTCATTCCCTGAGTGGCGCCTCACGTTCGCTGAGCGGCGCTCCTCACCCCCAAACCCCGCGCGCACAGGGCGAGCGGCGGCGCGATCGGCAGCTGCAGCGGTCGGCGACACGCATGTCGATGCTGAAATTCAGCGGGAGTGTGACGGCGCTGCTCTGACGCATCACGCCGAACGCTGACTCGCAATCAACAAAAGTCCGGAGAAGCCGCGGAGTTCCGGACGCGGCGGCAAATCAGCCGCCAAAGCTGGGTTACAGCCCGCAAACATTCGGGAAAGCGCGCTCGCGATCGCTTGAACGACGCTCCACCATCCATCATGCTCCCGCCTTCTCTGCGTTTGCTGGATTGTTCTATGGGAACGCTGCTCAGTGTCTTTCGGCATGAGGAGCGTGTCCCCCCGCCGTGTCCCTGACGCGGCGCCCGGGTGAACCCTTCAGGCTCCCTTCGCCTGACGGGTCCCGCGTTGCCTGAGAGCAACGAGCTTTGGGACACCGCGGACGCACCAACAACGAGGAATCGATATGCGGTCTTTCTTGATCAAGGCGTCAGTCGCCGCGGGCTTACTCGCGCTGACCACCGCCGGCTGTGGCTCCGATGACGGAGGCGGCTCTGGAGGCAAAGGTGGCACCGGCGGTGTCGGCGGCACGGCAGGCGCAGCGGGTAACGGCGCAACCGGTGGTACCGCGGGCGTTGGCGCCGGTGGTACGGGCGGCACTGGGGGTAACCCGGACACGCTGAAGATCACGACCTGCACCAACACCCCGGCGCCCGGCACGGATCCTGGCGCAAACGTGTGCGCCGTGGAGAGCGGCAGCGGCACCAACACGTTGGTCGTTGGCGACGTGCTCGTCCCGGGCGAAGTGTTCGAGGGTGGTGGCGTGCTGTACGACAGCACGGGCAACATCAGCTGCGTCGGCTGCGATTGCAACGATCAAGCGGCGGACGCCACGAAGATCATCTGCCCCGACGCGACCGTTTCCCCGGGGTTAGTCAACGCTCACGACCACGTCGGCTGGATGAACGGCAGCCCGTGGGTCGCAGCGGATCACAACGTCGATCCCGCGCTGCGCTGGGAGCACCGCCACGACTGGCGCCGCGGCAAGCGGAACAACCCGGAAATCAACGAGGATGGTGGCGGCGCGAGCACCGACGAGAAGGCCTATGGCGAGCTGCGCTTCGCCCTCGGCGGCGCCACGGCGGTGTTCGGCTCCGGCGACATCGCTGGGGTCCTGCGGGATCTCGATCGAACCGGTAGCGGAGACAACGGCCTCGGTCAGCCCGGCGCCAGCTACGACACGTTTCCGCTCGGAGACAGTGACGGTACCCAGCTCGCTGACGGGTGTGCCTATCCCGATGTCAGTGGTCCTCCTGGCGCAAGCATCCAGGCTTATGCGCCCCATGTCTCGGAGGGCATCGATGCCGAGGCGCGCAATGAGTTCTTGTGCCTCACGGGGCAGGGCCAGGGTAGTCAGCAGACGCTCGACAACCGCGCAGCGATCATCCACGGCATCGGCTTGAACCCGGTGGACGTGGCGCTGATGGCCTCGACCGGCATCGACCTCATTTGGTCACCACGCTCCAACATCTCGCTCTACGGCGACACCGCGAACGTCACCGAGATGGCGCGCGCTGGGGTGAGCATCGCGCTCGGCACCGACTGGATGCCATCTGGCTCGATGAACATGCTGCGCGAGCTGAAGTGCGCGGACGATCTCAACACCGTCAACTTCGACAAGTACTTCAGCGACCAGGCGCTGTGGTTGATGGCGACGCTCGGCTCCGCCCGCGCGCTCGGCATGGACGACGCGATCGGTGTGCTGGCGACGGGACACAAGGCGGACATCGCGATCTTCGCGAACTCCGGCCGTCAGCATCACCGCGCGGTGATCGACGCTGGCGTGGGTGACGTGGCGCTGGTGTTGCGCGGTGGCCTCCCGGTCACGGGCAACAGTGCCGTGGTCAACGCCTTGGCAACCGGCTGCGATGACCTCGGCGATGTGTGCGGCTCCAACAAGAGCGCGTGCCTCACCCGCGACATCGGCAAGAGCTGGAGCGCCTTGCAATCAGCCGTCGGTTCTCCGGCATACCCGCTGTTCTTCTGCGGCGAGCCTGACAGCGAGCCGAGCTGCGTGCCCGCGCGTACGCTGCCCGGTGACTCTGTCAGCGGCTCCGGCAACTACGCCGGCATGAGCGTCGCGGGCGATGCAGATGGCGACGGTGTCCCGGACAGCGAGGACAACTGCCCGAGCATCTTCAACCCGGTGCGTCCTCTCGATGGCGGCAAGCAGGCCGACTACGACAACGACAACGTCGGTGATGTGTGTGACCCGTGTCCTCTCGAGGCGGCGTCCACGACCTGCAAGACCTTCGATCCGAACGACACCGACGGAGACGGCGTAGCGAACCTGAGCGACAACTGCCCAGCGGTCGAGAACGCCGATCAGGCCGACGCCGACAACGACCAGAAGGGCGACGCGTGTGATCTCTGCCCCAGCTTCACCAACGTTGGCGACGCTGGCTGCCCGTTTGACATCCCGACGCTGAAGACGGACGCGACGCTGCAAGGCGAGCGCGTTGCCGTTCAAGGCGCGGTGGTGACCGCGGTAGGTCCACAAGGCTTCTTCATCCAGGAGAACACCACCGCGTTCAAGGACAACGCGGGTGTCTACGTCTTCAACGGCACCGACACGAAGCCCGCGCTGGATGACATCGTCGACGTCACGGGCGCGACCCTGACCACCTACTTCAGCCAGATTCAGCTGAACACGGTGACCTGGGCCGCAACCGGCAGCACCTTCCAGATGCCACCCCGCGTGCTCACCGCTGGTGAGCTCACCCAGCTCGTGACCGACGGCGCGTCCTCGCCCCTCGAAGGTCAGCTAATCCAGGTGGAAAATGTAACGGTGAGTGACGCCGACCCCGTCGGCGGCTCCGGCGACACCAACAACGTCAACGAGTTCGAGCTCACCGGCGGTCTGCGCGTCGATGATGCCGTGTGGCCCACCGGTCAGACGTTCATCGATCCGTTCCCCACGGTTGGCGAAGGGTTCGTGTCGATCACCGGCCCGGTGTCGTTCCGCAATGACTACCTCAAGTTGTTGCCGCGCGCTCCGAGCGACCTGGTGTTCGCCGCGGCGGACGTCGCAGCCTTCAGCTCTCCGCAGGTCTTCCAGCGTGTGGGCACCTTGGGTGACACGCTGCCGGCGCCCCTCGTCGTTCAGCTGACGCGTCAGGTGGCGGCAGCAACGCTGGTCGAGGTGACTTCGGACGACACCGGCACCGCGACCATTCCCGGCAGCCCCTTCACCGTCAACGCCGGTGAAGACATGGTCACCATCCCGGTCAACGGCGTCGCCGTCGGCACCACCACGCTCCGCGCCAAGATCCAAGGTCAGACGACTGAGGTCACGACGCAGATCCAGGTGCTGACGGACAACGCAGTGCCCGCCATCGTGTCCATCGCGCCGACCATGGCAACCGTGGTGGTCAGTGATACGCAGCAGTTCACCGTCACCCTGGAGCACCCTGCGCCCGTCGGTGGCATGAACCTCGCGGCGGCGGTCACCGGCGGCATCGGCAACGTACCGAACCCGATCGCCGTCCCGGCCAATGCAATGCAGGTCGTGTTCACCTTCACCGCGGGCAGCACGGCAGGCACGGGCCAGGTGCAGATCAATGGCACCACGACCGCGGACGTCAACGTCATCGATCAGCCGGCAGATCTCGACATCGGTGGCTACAAGCTCGTTCAGACCACCAGCGCGAAGACGTACACCATCCCGTCCGGCACGATGGTGCCAGCTGGCGGCTATGTGATCATCTCGCGCACGGCAACCAAGGCGGAGTTCGAGACTTACTTCGGCATCACCCTGGGAGCGAACGTCACCTACCTCAATGCGGGTGACGCGGGCATCACCATCAACGGCGATGAGACCTACAGCCTGCAGAACGCCTCCAGCGCCGTGGTCGACGGGCCGAGCATCGCGCAGCCCGCAGGTGGCGGACGAAACTTCTCACGCATCCAGCCTGTGGGGGCCGCCAACATGACGAGTTCGTGGACGGACCAGGCGGACAGCGTCGCAGTCTGTTCACCTGGCAGCGGTCAGACGATCCCGGGTACGTTGGTCGGGCTCTACATGAGCGAGATCAGCGACGTGTCAGGCACCGGCAACTTCAAGTACGAGTACGTTGAGTTGTTCTACGACGGCGGCTGAGCCAACTAGTTAGCGTCAAGCTCACTCGGCGGCGAGTTCCACTTCGGAGCTCGCCGTCGCGTGTTTTGTAGCCAGCGTCTCGCGCGCGCCACGCCACGCGGCCTCGAGCGCGTCCCAGCTCAGCTTTTCCCGTGCGATAATTCGCGCGGCCTCGCGACGGTAGGTCTCGTTGAGTTCCGGCTGGTCCTCGCGGAGCGTCTTGGGTCGCCTATTTTGGGGGAGAGGAGCGCCGGCCTCTGCCTCATCACCGTCGTGTGCGCTCTGCTCCAGTTCGATCCAAAGCTCACTGCCAACACCGATCAGCGTCGGCATGCGTCCGCGCGACTTCGACTTGCGCGACTTCTGCCCCGGAGGTCGCTGCGCAACCACGACTGAAAGCTCCGCTCGACGTCGAACCTGACTGACGGGTTCGCACGCTTCAGGAAGTGTGGGCATCGCCTCACGGGCGTCGTTGACGGACATAGTTCGCACTGGATGGCTGCCATGCGCTTCGATTGGGGGCCAAGTTTGCATCTGCACGTCGACGCTAGATGCTCGAGATCGCTTTGCTTATGCAGCACCCACAAACGCGCCGGGGCTCCGCGCGATGTTCGCGCGGAGCCCCGGCATTGCACTGATAGAGGCCTAAGCCAGCAGGGAGTCGCTGTTGCTATCCACCCCGCTCCCACCGACCACCGGATCCGTGTGCTCGGTCTCGAGCGCGAGGCTCAGCACCTCGCTCATGTCCTCGACCAGGTGGATCTCGAGCGCCTCTCGCGTCACTTCGGGTACATCCGCCAGATCGCGCTCGTTCTGCTTCGGCAAGATTACCCTGCGGATACCCGCACGGTGAGCCGCGAGCACCTTCGCCTTGATGCCGCCGACCGGCAGCACACGGCCGCGCAGCGAGCACTCGCCTGTCATCGCGGTGTCGGGCCTGACCTTGCGGCCACTCAGGAGCGATGCCAGCGCGGTGAAGATGGTGACGCCAGCTGACGGACCGTCCTTGGGCACCGCGCCCGCAGGCACGTGAATGTGCAGGTCCTGAGTGTCCAACGCGCTGCTGTCTAGCCCAAGCTCCGGAGCGTGGCTCCTGACGTAGGTCAGTGCGGCGCGAGCGCTCTCCTTCATCACGTCGCCGAGCTGACCCGTGATCTCGAGGCGTCCCTTGCCGGGCATGCGCGACGTCTCGATGAACAAGATGTCGCCGCCGAACGGCGTCCAGGCCATGCCCGTCGCGACACCTGGGTAGGCGACTCGCTCTGCCACATCACTGCGGAAACGCGGCTTGCCTAGGTAGCCAGAGACGTCATCGCGATCGACCACGAACCGGTGCTCGACGTCCTTGTTTCGGGCCACTTCGAGAGCCAGGGAGCGACCGAGGCGAGTCAGCTCGCGGTCGAGCTGCCGCACGCCGGCTTCACGAGTGTAGTCTTCGACGATGCTCTCGAGCGCCGCGTCCGTCAGCGAGAAGGAGCCTTCGGGGATGCCCACCTCTTTCATGCGCTTTGGGATCAGGTGCCGACGAGCGATGTGCGACTTCTCGGCTTGGGTGTAGCCACTGAGTTCGACGATCTCGAGGCGATCGCGTAGCGGCGCGGAGATGGTGTCCAGGCTGTTCGCGGTGCACACGAACATCACCTCGCTCAGGTCGAACGGCGTCTCCAGGTAGTGATCCGTGAAGTGCTTGTTCTGCTCCGGGTCGAGCACCTCGAGCAGTGCGGCTTCCGGCGATCCACCGTAGCCGTGCCCAAGCTTGTCGATCTCGTCGAGCAGCACCACAGGGTTCTTCACCTCCGCCTGCTTCAGACCAAACGCGATGCGTCCGGGGATCGCGCCGACGTAGGTGCGGCGATGGCCGCGGATCTCCGCTTCGTCTCGTACGCCGCCGAGCGCGATGCGCACGAACGGTCGCTTCGTCGCCTCGGCGATACTGCGACCCAAGCTGGTCTTGCCAACGCCAGGCGGGCCGACGAGACACAGAATGGTGCCGCGCGGATTACCCGAGAGTTGCTGCACCGCCATGTGCTCGAGGATGCGCTTCTTCACGTCCTCCATGCCGTAATGGTCCGCCTCGAGCTTGTCGGAGATCGCGTTGATCTCGATCGTCGACTCCGCGCGCCTGCTCCAGGGAAGCGAGGCCAGCCAGTCCAGGTAGCTGCGGATGACGTTGGCTTCGGGGCCCTGACCGCCGGTCTGGTCCAGGCGCTTGAGCTCCCGATCAGCGATTTTTCGCGCCTCGGGACTCAGACCTGCTGCGTCCAGTCGGGCGCGCAAGTTGTCCGTTTCGTCTTCTTCCTCGTCATCACCTAGCTCACGCTTGATGGCCTTGAGCTGCTCGCGCAGGATGGCTTCCTTCTGGGTCTTTCCAAGTGATTTCCGCACGTCTTGCTCGATCTTCGTGCGCAGTTCCGCACGGGTTCGCGCGCGCGTCAGGAGCTCGATCACGCCCTTCAGGCGCTCCGCGACATCGAGCTCGCTGAGCACCGCGATGGCGTCCTCGGTGTCCAGGCCAAGGCTGGCTGCGATGCGATCCGCGAAGCTCGAGGGGTCCCCCTCGGGGGAAGGAATTTCGCCCAGCGCGCCGCCTTTCTGCGTCAGCTCCTCGAGGTGCGTGTGAAGCTCCTCTGCGAGGATCGACGCCGCATCACCGGTGTTGCCGATTTCCGCGAGCAGCACGCCATCGGCCCGCCAGAACGGCGCACGATCGTCGACGGCATCGAGGGAGAAACGATCGAGTCCCTCCAGCACGAGCTGGTAGACCTTCTCGTTGCGACGACTGATGCCGACGACCTTGGCGAAGCTGCCCACGGGGTACAAATCCTCGAGAGTGGGCGCGTCAATCCGCGGATCACGCTGAGTGGCGACGCCGATGATGTCGCCCTCGTGCAGGGTTCCGAGCAGCGCGAGGGAGCGGGGACGCCCAACGCTCAGGCCGAGCGTGGTGCCGGGAAAGACCACGCCGGAGCGCAGTGGAAGCAAAGCAAACGGTGAACTGGGCGCAGGTGCGCCGCCGCGTAGTTTGGTCATGAACGCGTACCTCGTTTGGACATCGCAAGCGTGTTGCTCTGTCCCGCTATTCCGCGCGGATGCTTCGCGCGAGCATGGGGCCGGTTGGGCCTCCGAAGCGAGGCCCGACCCGGATTGGGGTTATGAACAGCTGAGTGAACGGAACCTAAATTCGTTCACGAGGCTGTCAACGCCACCTCCGAAAACTGGCTCCGGCCTTGCATGCACGGAGATCACAGCGGCAGAAGCCTGAGTCCCAAGACGGCGATGTCAATCGCCCCGAGTCAGCAAACCCCGGGAAATCAGCCGCGCCAGCGCGACGACCTCGGTGATGGCCGTCGCCTGGTCGAGGGAGAACAGCCACGGGGGTGAGTAAGCGGCGCATGCCCGCTGGACCAGATGGCTGGTCTCAGCCAGGTCAGCGAAGGCGAACACGCCCATGTCCCGCCCGCTACGCAGCACCTGCTCCAGCAAGCCGGACTCCGCCTCCGAGAAGTGCCCGACGCCAGCCCGGGCAGACTGGCAGAGCACGAAGTCACATGCGTGGGTACCTTCAGAGGCCAAGCCGAAGAACACACGGACTCTCTCCTCGAGGATACGCTCCAGGCAGAGCGCAGGCTCCTCGCAGGTCACCGCCAGCATCGCCTGGACCACACGGTCGTGGCGCGAATCCGAGAGCGCAGCGACGATCGCGTCCTTGGACTGAAACTCCAGATAGACGGTGCCGACGCCGATCCCCACCTCTCGGGCGATGTCGCCAACGGTGGTCTTGCCCGCGCCATGCTCACGAAACAAGCGCTCGGCGGCTCGCAGGATCTCCTCACGGCGCTCGGACTTCACGCAGCCGATTGTGTCAGCCGGGGTTGAGCTATTCCAGTGGACTGCTTGTCACAGCTGAAAGCTGACCGCACGGAGCGAGCTGAACTCTTCCGCGACGCTCTGCAAGTCGGCCACAGCGCTCGGTCCAATCAGCAATCCCCTGAGTCGAGACAGACGCGGACGATCGAGCTCGCTGAACCCGCCGCTGAGGCAGCGGGCGGCTAGCAGGCAGCTCGGCTCATCGAGCTCCGGGCTGACAAACACCGCGCGCCGGGTAAGCAAGCAGTGCAGCTCCCCGGGTCCGAGCACCCAGACGCCGATCGCTTCGTCCAGTCCTGAGACCAGGACCGCGGCAACTTCCCAATCGACGAACAGCTCGTCGTAGCAACACACCAGCTCGAGGGCGCGCGCTCGCAGCACCCAATCCGCGGACGCTGGATCCGAGACCAGACGCCGCTCCGGCACGCTGCTTCCCGGTGGAAAGCGCGTCACCATCCCGCCACCCGTCATGCACAGCGACCAGCGCTTGCGCAGGCTCTCCCAGTGGGTGAGCAACTCCGAGAGCTCACAGAACAGCGGCGGTTCGAGCTCGAGCGTGTCACCGGAGAACGGAGTGGCCCCTGGTGTGGGCTCAGACGTGACGCCGATCGTGCTGTCGTGCACCTCCGTGCGAACGACGGTCAAGATCTCCGGCTCGTCGTCAGACGGCTTCGCGGCGCGTGGCATACGGCCGGGGGTCGGAGAGCGCGGGACGATGGGCATGAGTCGATGGGCGTGACGCAGCTGGCTCGTCGAACGTGCAAGGGCGTAGCCTGGCGGAAATCCGTTCGGTCGTTACCCCCTACGAGCAGCGTGGAAACAGGTTTGAGTCTACTTCAGCGCCCGCTTCGAGCAACAGGCGGCTTGCCGAACCCGACTGACGACCGCATGTGGAGGTCAAGAATCTTGGAGCGACAGTCCAGCGATCACGACCCCGCCAGCCCACGCCGGTTCAGCCACAGTAGTGGAAATCCGCCTAAAATTCAGGCGCGGCTCTGGGCAAGCCCTACGGACTGTGCTCCGCTCCCATCAGCTGAGGCCGCTAATGCACATCATAATGGTCAAGAAACGTCTCGCGAACGGCGAGCCCTGCCCCAAGTGTATTCAGGCCGAGGAAATGCTGCGCGAGCGCGGACTCTGGGAGCGCATCGATGAAATCGTGTGGGCCGAAGAGAGCGATCCAGACAGCCCCGGCATGCGCCTGGCGGCGCAACACGCCGTGTCGCTCGCGCCCTTCTTCGTGTTCGACGCCCACGGAGACGCCCGAGTCGTCACCAGTGCGCTACGCGCCGCCAAAGAGCTGAGCGCCGCCAAGGAGCTGAGCAGCTCAGCCCTCGATGGCGTGACGTCCCCATCACCACCAACCACGATCGATCTCGCTCAGGCACGAGCGGAGCTAGCCACGCTGACTCCGCCGGAGGTCGTAGGTTGGGCCCTCACACGCTTCGGCTCCACCCTCGGGATCGCTTTCAGCGGCGCGGAGGACGTGGCGCTGATTCACATGGCGGCGAAGAGCGGAGAGAGCTTCCGCGTGTTCTGTCTGGACACCGGTAGGCTCCATGCGGAAACGTATCGTTTCATCGAAAAGGTGCGTCAGCATTACGGCGTGGAGATCGAGATGCTCTTCCCCGACGCGCTCAGCGTGGAGAGCCTGGTACGCAAAAAGGGATTGTTCAGCTTCTACGACGACGGCCATCACGAGTGTTGCGGGGTCAGGAAGGTCGCGCCGCTGCGCCGAGCGCTGTCGGGCTTCGCAGCCTGGATGACGGGGCAGCGCAGAGACCAGAGCCCTACCCGCAGCGACGTGGAACTACTCGAGGAGGACGCCGCCTTCACGGGAAAGGGTCCCGTGCTCTACAAGTTCAATCCCCTGGCTGGCTGGAGTCAGAGCCAGGTCTGGGAGTACATCCGTGCGGAAAATATTCCCTACAACGAACTCCACGATGAAGGCTTCATCTCAATCGGATGCGAGCCGTGCACCCGCGCGACTCGTCCCGGAGAACATGAGCGGGCCGGTCGCTGGTGGTGGGAGGAGTCAACGCAGCGCGAGTGCGGGCTCCACGTGAAGCGCTCGGGGTGAGCAGGGCCTAGCGCTTGCCCAGCGCCTTCCCTAGCTCCTTCACGCCGCGGTCCGTCGGGTCGAGCTCCTTTGCCCGCTCGTACTCACCAAGCGCGCTCTTCTTCATATCAGCCGCCAGGTAGGCTTTTGCGAGCACGACCCGCAGGGAGGGGCGCTGAGGCGCGACTAGCACGGCGCTCTTTGCCAGACGGATCGCCTGGTTCACGTCGGTCTGGAGGAGGCACAGCGCCGCGCGCTCCAGGAGCTGGCCGTTGTGGGGCCTTCCGAGGTGCGCCTTCTCGTAGAACTGCGCCGCCTCTCTCCACTGACCCTGACGCTCGGCGACCTGACCGCGCTGAATGTACTCGTCAGCGTGCTTGACCGCGACTGCTTGTTCCAGCTTCTCGAGGCGCTCAGCCAGCTCCGTGTCCTCGGGGTCCAGGCCGACGGCAATCTTCACGGCATTCCGAGCGGAAATCAGATCGTGTTCGCGCTCGGCTTCCTTTGCGGTCTGCAGGTAGCGCTGGATACGCACTCGCGGATCACTCGAACGCTCCGCCTGGAGCCGACGCATGGACTCGCGTGCGGCAGCCTTGGCCTCTTCGCTGTTCTTCGCTGGGGGTACAGACACCCGCCGCATCCCCGCGTTGCTGAACTTGCGGGCGAGCGCTCGGCGACGTGCCTCGGAGTCCCGGCTAGCTGCGTCCGGCGGGCGCGATGAGCCCGCCGCGGGCGGCCTCGACGAGACGCTGGGCTGTTGAACCTGCGGTGCGCGCGGAGCCTTCGGGATATCGACCGGAGGCGCGGAGCTACTGGCCGTCGCGCGCGACGCTCGCTCCGAAGCACCCAGCGCATTCTCGAGCGCCTCGTAGGCCGCGGTGAGACGCTTGAAGATGCGCTCGAGCTGCGCCTTGTAGGGGCCGAGCTGTTTTCCGAAGTAGCGGTCTGGATGGTAGCGGCGGATCCCGGCGTGATAGCTCGCTCGGATCTCTTCCCGTGACGAAGCGACATCGCATCCAAGGACCACATACGGATCCGAAGACTGGATGCGCTCAGCCACCTCGGAGATCTCCTGCTGCAGCTCTGGCGGCAGCTCGACGATCTCCTCGAGCGGTTCGCCTTCCACCTCAGCGGCTGGCGCAGCCGCAATCCCCGATGCGCGTTCCAACGGTCGGCGCGCAGTGCCGTGCTCGAGGAGCTCTGCTTCCGTTGCGCGCTCCAAGCCGCCTGGGCGGGGCCGCCCCATATCGACCAAGCCCCGCACCTCTAGCTCTGACACCAAAGGCGCGATCTGCTGGACGCCAGTGCCGAGCAACGCCGCGAGATCGACCACCGAAGTTCGGTCGTCGATCAGCCCCAGCAGCATGCTGGCGTCTGGGCTGATCCCTGACGGATCTCCAAACAGTCGCTTGGGGATCAGCGCCCCTAGCCCATCGTCTCGCGTCTCAGCAGCCACACCGTCACCCTTCGGTGCCATGTAGTGGTCATCATCGCACACTCCTATCACACGCGGGAGGTGCCACAAATTTGCACACAGCATGCAAAATCATATTTGCACAATGCGTGCAAATATATCAGCGTCCATGCATGAACTCCGCCCGTTCGTCGCTCCTGGTTACGCTGCTGTGCCTGGCTTGCTCAAAATCAGAGCCCGCGCCGGCGCCCGTTGTGCCGACACCCAAGACGCTTACTGAACACTGTCAGAGTGCGGTTGGTGCGCCGCGGGTGGTGCAGGTGACCCCGCAGCTCTTCGTGGCGGTTGGCTACGACCTGGCCAACACCATCGTGCTTCACACACCCGACGGAAACGTGGTCGTCGACGCGATGATGAGTCCCGAACGCGCGGAGCTTGCGAAGGCAGAGCTCTCCAAGGTCGCACCTGGACCAACCAAGGCGCTCATCTTCACTCATAGCCACATCGATCACGTCGGCGGCGCGAGCGTTTGGCTCGACGAAGGTACCGAGATTTGGGCGACCGCGCGTTTTCGCGATCACTTCATCAAACAGTACGGGGTCTTTCAGCGCGCAGAGCGTATCCGCGGGGTAAGACAGTTTGGGAGAAACGTGGACCCCAAGTCGCTGGAGTGCTCCGCCCTGGGCCGAAATCCCGACTTTGATCTGCACGTCGGAGGGGGGATCCGCATGCCCAACAAGACGTTCAGCGACAAGACCAGCTTCAAGGTGGGCGGCGTGGAGATTCAGCTCGTGGAAGCTCACGGCGAGACCGATGACGAGCTCTTCGTGTGGATCCCGAGCCAAAAAGCGCTGCTGCCGGGAGACAACTTCTACCGCGCCTTCCCGAACCTCTACACCATCCGTGGTACGCGTGCGCGCCCCGTGTCCGAGTGGATTGCGAGCCTGGACGCCATGCGACGCCTCGAGCCCGAACATCTGGTGCCCTCGCACACCGTTCCGGTGTCAGGCAAAGACGCCATCAGGAAGGCGCTCGTCACCTATCGCGATGGCATCGCCTATGTGCGCAATGCGGTGGTGCAGGGCGCGAACGCAGGACTCAGCGTCGATGAGCTGGCCGATACGATTCACCTCCCCCCCCACCTCGCCAACGCGCCTGAACTGGCTGAACTCTATGGCCAGGTGGACTGGTCGGTGCGTGCCATCTACGACAACGAGCTCGGCTGGTTCGATGGCTCTCCCGAGACCTTGTATCCGCTACCTCGTAAGGACCTGAGCAAGCGCGAGATTGCAGCCATGGGAGGCGACGCAAAGGTGCGAGAGATGGCGCGACTTGCCCTCGACGGCGGTGACGCGCGCTGGGCGATGCACTTGCTCGCAAAGCTGAACGACGTGGCAGACGATTCCGCGCGAAAAGACCTCAAGCCGCTGCTCGCGAAGGCGTCTCGCGCCGTTGGTCAGGACGTCTACAACACGAACGGGCGAGGCTACTTGCTCCAGTCAGCCCTCGAGGCCGAAGGCAAGGACAGCAGCCTGAAGCCCGAAGTGAGTGACACGCTGCTGGCTGAGCTACCGGTTTCGACCTTCTTCGACACCATGGCCACACGGCTCAAGACCGTAGAGGCCAAGGACGTGGAGGAGACGCTCAAGGTCGAGTTCAAGGATCTGGACCAAAGCGTGTTCGTGACCGTAAGAAAGGGCGTCGCGGAGATCGCCATGGGAGATCCACTTCCGGGCACTCCGGAGCCCTTCGCAACCCTTCACACCGACAGCCTGACCTGGAAGCGCATGGCCCTGGGAAAAGACAACCCGCTCGCAGCAAGCCTCGACAAACGGCTGACCATCGATGGTGAGCTACTCCGAGTGAGGCGCTTCACGGAGCGTTTCAAAAAAGGGCTGTGAGCAGCGAAGCATGAGCGCCGCCCCGATCGACGGTCGCGTCAAGCGACGCATGCAGACGCGCGCGCGCATCATCGAAGCGCTTCGCGGACTGATCGCTGGCGGCAGCGCCAAGCCCACCGCCGACCAAATCGCAAAACAGGCCGGCGTTTCCCTGAGGTCCATCTACCAGCACTTCTCGGATCTGGACGACCTGTTCGCCGAGCTCGCGAAACAGTCTCTCGAACCGATCCCAGGTGGGAGCTCCGTCGCCGAGGGTGATCTGCAGGCGCGTGTCGCTGCCGTGGTGGAGCAGCGCGACCGTTACTACGACGAGATCCAAGACTCCGCCAAGCTGGCGCTGAGCCTCGAGGCATCCTCCGACGAGGTTGCGCGTGCCGTGCGCGCGGTGCGCAAGGAGCTACGCCACCAGGTCACGACGAGCTTCGGAAACGAGCTAGCGAGCTTCGGCGAAGAAGAACGCGAAGACCGCTTGGAGGCCTGCATCGTTGCCCTTTCCTTCAGCACCTACGAGCTGCTCCGCACCCACCATGGCCTCAGCCGCGCTCGTTACCGCAGGGTAACAAAACGCAGCATCGAGCTCTTGCTGGCTAGCGCTTGATGGCAGCCGGGATCGGGTAGAGCTCCGCCAGCAGCGCGTTGTTGCGGAAGCCGAGCGCTTCGCGCTGAATGCGCAGGTCGCGCACGCGGAGCTTCGCGTACTCGCGCATGCGGTTGAAGTCGTCGATGAGGAGCGCCAGGCTTTCGCCTTCGGCCTTGCGCATCCTCTCCGTCAGCACATCGAGTTCCAGCAGCGCGCGGTTGATGCGGTCCTCGGCGCGACCGAGAGAGGCTGCCATCTCCTCGACAATTTCCCGCTGGATTTTACCCAGCTCCGCGCTGCGGCGCGCCTCGGCGGTCTTCGCGCGCAGCCGCTCGAGGTAGGGGCTCTGAAAGCCCTCAGCGGACAATCGCTTGACCAAGTCCCGGGCTCGATCCTCCATGCGTCGGCTAGCTTAGTGCTTTGCCAAACGGCGTCGAACCCGGGTCGAGCGCTTTTTGAGCGAGTGAGACAACGGACCGCACCAGCGCGCGGCCCGCGTGAATCACATCTGCGCGACCATCACTGAGAAGTACTGTGGGTTGTAGCTCAGGGTGGTGGCGTCGGCGGTCCGGTAGCAAACCGCCGCGGAGTAGCGCCCCGCGGGCAAGTTCACGAATTGGTACATGAAGGGCACGACGCCGGGCATCGCGGCCGTGGGCACTGGGTTGTGGAACGGCGCCAGAATGGTGCCCTGCTCGTTGACCAGGCAGGCGGCTACTTCCACGGGGCTCCCGGCGATCGTGATTCCGGAGGTGCCGTTCACCGAGACGACCATGCCGGGCTTCACGTCGAAAACGGCGGTCTGGAAGAGCGGCAAATCCGTCTGGGTCAAGTTCGCCCGGCCGGATTTGTCGAACATGAACGAGTCGACGTAGACGACGCCGCTCGGGCCGCGCGGGCCGGTTGGACCCGGAGCACCGTTGGTGCCGTTCGTTCCCGCTGGACCGGTAGGTCCAGTTGCGCCGTTGCTACCGTTCGATCCCGCGGGCCCCGTTGGGCCGGTCGGACCAGGCGCACCGTTGGTTCCATTCGTGCCTGCAGGACCAGTCGGCCCCGTTGGTCCGCGGGCGCCCGTTGCGCCCGTCGGTCCCGCTGGGCCTTGAGCGCCCGTCTGCCCAGCAGGTCCAGTCGGGCCAGTGGTTCCGGCGGGCCCGGTTGCGCCACGGGCGCCGGTTGCGCCCGCTGGGCCTTGAGCGCCCGTCGCACCTTGGGCGCCCGTTGGGCCTTGCGCACCGGCAGTGCCAGCAGGTCCCTGCGGTCCAGTTGCGCCCTGCGGTCCGGTTGCGCCCTGCGGTCCAGTTGCGCCCTGCGGTCCAGTTGCGCCCTGCGGTCCAGTCGGTCCGATCAAGCCGCTGCTTGGGCCAACCCAGTTGCCCGATTCGTCGATCACCATCCCACCGCCCACGCTCACCGTGCGGGGGGAGATGTCGCCAATCGCGTTCTCACACACCAGGGCGTATGGCGCACTCACCAGGGGCTCGCGGGGGCTCATCTCCGTGTCACCATCTACGGCGACGCCGAGGTACCGTGTGGAACCGTCGAAGAGCGCGGGACTGAGCGCTGTAGTCTGTCCCAGCACGAGCGCGAAGTAGCCATCTTCCAGTGTGACGTTCACGGTCTCCGTCCAGAGCACGTTGCCGTCGACCGCCGCGTCGTAAAGCGTGAACACGAAGCTCAGGGTGCCGTTGACAGGCTGACCCATGTCGTCAAACAGGCGCCCTTGATGGCCGAGATACGGCGGCACTTCTTGAGCAACCGCGACCGACTGAAAGCACACCGCAGCGGCGGCCGCGGCGATCGTCAACTTGAGGCGAGAAATCTTGCGCATCATCTGCTTACCCTTTCAGCTGCGTCAGTGGACGCTGCCGACCAACCCACCATGCATCGAATACTTGCCGCCCGAAGCAGGCTTGCTGCTCCCCGGCGATTGCCCCGCGGAAATCATCATGCGGAAGCGGGGGGACTTCATGTAGGCCCCGCCCGAAACGGCCCGTGTGCCCGGCGCTCCTGGGTCCGGCGGATCGGGCGGCGTTCCACCAGTGCCTCCCGTCGCCCCGCCAACACCCGCTGTGCCGCCGGTGCTCGGCGCGCCACCGGCACCACCGGTGCTGGGCATGCCACCCGTCCCCGCGAGGCCTGCGGCGCCTGCCATCCCGGCGCTTCCACCCTCGGGCGCGGCGCCATCGGCGCCCGCGTCCTGGCCTCGACCACTGCGTTTCTTACTATCCGCGTCGTCGCACGCGAGTTGCGCCAGCCCAACGCTCAGGCAGAGTGCCGTGAGTCCCCAACCTCGCAGCAGCGCTCGAAGCGCGCGTGACCGGTTGTACGACGGTGTAGTCATGGGGCGGACTTTTGCTGAAACCACGCGGCCGTCAAGCTTCCGTAATGGCGCTTTTTGCGTGGCCCTTGATAAGCTGGGTTAAAGTCGCAACTCGCGTTCCCAGCCAGGAGTTTCCTTCAATGTTTCCGCGCAACTTTCGAATTCCAGACGCCCGGAACATGCTGTTTCCCCTGCTGCTTGTTGCCGCGGCCGGTTGTGGGGACGCTGGCAGCAGCAGCTCCGGCTTGGGTCAGGGCGGGAGCTCCCAGGGCGGCAACGGTCAAGGCGGCAGCGCCCAGGGCGGCGACGGCTTTGGCGGAGACGGCTTCGGCGGAAGCCTGGGAGTGGACTCCGGTACGGACGGCGGAAAGAGCCGCTGCGCTAGCGGGGCGGAGTGGATCTACCTCGTGGACAGCAACAACATCTTGCTACAGTTCCGCCCGGATTCACTCACGCTGACCCCCATCGGCAACCTGAACTGCCCCTCGAGCGGGGGGGATACGCCGTTTTCCATGGCAGTCGACCGCGACGCCACGGCCTGGGTGCTCTATCAGAGCGGCAACATCTTCCACGTGGACACCAGCAACGCCGCGTGTACAGCGACAGGCTTCCAGCCGGGGCAGTCTGGGCTGACTAACTTTGGCATGGGCTTCGTCTCCAACGACACCGACGACGGCGAGAGCCTGTTCGTCGCCGGCGGCACTTCCGTTACCGTGGGGAATGCAACGCTGGCGTCGATTGACACGCTGAGCCTTCAGCTCACCCCGATTGGGCAAATCAACGGCTGGCCGGAGCTCACCGGCACTGGCAGCGGACAGCTGTGGGCGTTCAGCCCCAACACCAGCCCGCCGACGATTCAGCGTCTGGACAAGACCAGCGGCGGCGTAGCCGAGAACTTCAACGTGAGTCAGCTTGCGGGCAATCCCAGCGCCTGGGCGTTCGCGTTCTGGGGCGGCGGCTTTTACGTCTTCTTGCAGCGTGCCCTCGAGGCCAGCACCAACATCTGGTTCTTCGACCCCAACACCCAGAACCTGACTCAAGCGCTGGGCAACACCGGCTACCGCATCGTCGGCGCTGGCGTGTCGACCTGCGCGCCGCTGACGCCCCCCGCCTGACGAGCCCCCCGCCGGTTCGCTCTGCGCCGCTCCGGGTGGCTCGAATCGCACTCCACTCGGGAGCCGCCCCAGCGCACCTCTCCCCCCGATCCCGATCCCCAAGATCCCGTGGCGGGTTTGGGGGTGAGGAGCGCTTGGTCTAAAGGGCGTTGACGTGCCGGCGCAGCGGTCTCAACACGTCGACATGAGGATTCTGCTCGTCATGCCTACCCCGTTCGAGACCGGTCGTCTCGGACTGGAAAATGTCGTCTGGCTCTCGGAACCCGTGGCGCTGACCAGCATCGCCGCAGCGGTCCCGAAGGAACACGAGATCCGCCTGCTCGACATGCGGCTCGAGCCTGAAGACGCCCTAGCGAAGGCGCTGGTCGAGTTCGAGCCCGATGTGGTGGGAACCACCAGCATGACCACCGACGTCTACCAGGCGAAGGCCGTGCTGCGCATGACTCGCCAAATCCGTCCGGAAGCGCTCACCGTGGTCGGCGGACATGCCCCGACGCTGCAACCCCAGGAGTTCGAGGCCGACTACATCGACGTCGTGGTGCAAGGCGAAGGAGAGCACACCTTCCGTGAGCTGATCGCCCGCTGGAACGAGGTCGTGAGCCAGCGCAGCCAGCTCGAAGCGACCAGCAGGCGCTTCCCCGGCATCCCTGGCGTGCGCTACCGGGACGAGGCGGGCTACGTCGTCAACGCCAAGCGTGAGCAGACCCAGGCGCTCGACGAGCTGCCAGTGCCTGACCGCAGCTTGGTCGCCAAGTACTACGGCCGCTACTTCTTCACTGTGGCGCGACCGATGGCGAGCATCTTCACCAGCCGCGGCTGCTCCTTCGACTGCAACTTCTGCGCGATCTGGGAGTTCTACGAGCGACGCACGCGTTTCTTATCCGCAGAGAAAATCGCGGACCAGATGGAAGCCTGCAAGGAAGACTTCATCTTCGTGCTGGATGACAACTTCCTCACCAGCAAGCGGCGTCTGATCGAGCTCTGCGAGGAGCTCGATCGCCGCAAGCTCAAGAAGTTCTGGATGACCCAGGGTCGCACGGACTTCGTCGCTGACAATCCTGATTTGATCGCGCGCCTGGCGAAGAACGGCTTGATCGGTCTGCTCAGCGGCTTCGAGTCGAACGACGACGACAGCCTCGCCTCGCTGCGGAAGAAGAACACCTGGGAGAAGAACAAGCGCGCCAACCAAATCCTCAGGGAAAACGGCATCTTCTCCACGGGCATCTTCATGGTGCGCGCCGACTGGACCAAGGAGCAGTTCCAGGGCCTCTACGACTACATCAACACGCTGGAAATCGGCATCCCCCTGGTGACCATCCTGACGCCACTCCCGGGTACCCAGCTCTATCGCGCGTACCAGGACAAGCTCCTGACCAACGACTACCGGCTGTTCGATCTGCTGCACGCGGTGCTGCCGACGAAGCTGCCCCGCGACGAGTTCTACAAGGAGTTTGCGCGGGCGCTGGACGCGACGGAAGACTCGGCACATCGCGCGATGAAGAACGTCGCGAAGCGGCGTCCTGACTTCATGAAGAAGTACGCGAAGAACATGCTCTGGTTCTACGCGCGGACGTGGCGCTATCAGCGCGTGCACCGGGACTATCGCTCCTTCTTGCGCGACGAGGAGGGCCTGCTCAACGGGCCCGGCGCGAAGGCCCAGCTCACCTGGCGCGACGTGCAGTATCCCCAGGGAGACGAGCACGGCAAGCAAGCCCAGGCCGAGCCCACCCTCGTCAAGCTACGCATCCCTCGCGACACCTGGGTGGACGAGCTACCGAAGGCCGGTGTGGCTCCCCCCAAACGCAACAACCCCGACTCCACCATCGCCGCCGAGTAGGACTTAGCCCATGACCCAGTCAGCCAAAGCCTTCCTCAAGGATCTACGCCGCGAGATCGAGTCGCATCCCGCGGTGAACCACCTGTTTCTGAATCGCCTGGCCACGAGCCCCTTCGCCAAGCAGGACTACCGCGTCTTCGCGGAGAACCACTACGCGCTGGTCTGCGTCTTCACGAGCTACCTGGAGTCCTTGCTGGTTCGGGCGCCGGACAGCGAAGCCAAGCTGTGGCTCGCCAAGGTGCTCGTCGACGAGTACGGGGAAGGCTCCGAAGGGCGCGACCACAGCAACCTCTACGCTAGTTTCCTTGAGGCAACGGGCGGTGACCCTCAGCTGGTGATGCAGGAGCGCCTGCGTGCACCGGCGCATAGCTTCATCACCACCCATCGCCGCCTGGTACGAGAGAAGCCCTTCCTCGAGGGTCTGGGCGCGGTGGGGCCCGGTCACGAGTGGGCGATCCCCAAGATGTTCGAGGCGGTGATCCCTGGGCTGCGTCGAGCTGGCTTCAGCGAGACCGAGATCCAGTACTTCACGCTCCACGTGGAGCAAGACGACGACCACGGCAGCTGGCTCGAGGAAGCACTCGAGCGCTACGCGGACAAGGAAGCTGCGCAGCAAGAGATCCGCCGCGGGGCGCTCGCGAGTCTCGAAGCGCGCGGGCGCTTCTGGGACGGCGTACAGCGCGACGTGATCCGTTACCGGCAGCCGCGCGCGCCTCGCCCCGATGGGCCGCGTCAGCGGCCGCTGCTCGGCGAAGTGCTGATCACTGCTTGGGACGGCTTCGCCACGGGCAAGGAACTGGAAGACCGCGTGCGAGGTTGGTGGGCGGAGCGACGCCCGACGCTGAGCGGACTCAAGCAGCTCACGCGGCAACTCTGAGGTCGTCGCGCTGCGGCGGCCAGGGTAGGCCCAGACGATGAAACGCAGGACGTGGCTCGCGGGTGGCTTGGCGCTGGGAGGCGCCGGTCTGCTCGAGTACCTGTCCCTGCGCGGCGACTTCGACAATCGCTCCGCAGTGGGCGTCTCCGACTCGGAGCGCTACAGACAGAGCCTGGCGCAGGTCGAAGCCGGCAAGGTCGACAACGGCTTGCTTCATCTGTCCCACTCGACGCACCTGATCGTGTTGGACGGCAAGCGTATCCTCACGGATCCATGGTTCTTCGATCCGGCGTTCGGATCTCTGGACCACGCCGTGCTGCCTCCGGTTGCAGCGGATCAGGTCGGCGAGCTGGACGCCATCCTGGTGAGCCATGACCACCCGGACCACGCCGACCCTCAGGCGCTCGACCGCCTGGACAAATCGGCGACGGTGATCGTCGGCTTGGCGGTGCTCGAGGCGAAGCTCAAGCAGCTCGGCTTCAAGAACGTGTTGCGCATCGGGGAGTGGGAAGAGGGCAAGCTCGGCGACTTGAAGCTGACAGCCACTCCTGCGCTGCACGACGCGCCGGAGGTCGGCTTCGTGCTCGAAGGCAAGCGCACGAGCGTCTACTTCGGAGGTGACACCACGCTGATCGACGCACACCACCGCATCGGCGAACAGTTCGCACCGACGGTGTCGATCTTGCCCGTGGACGGCACGCGTATCCGCTGGGAACCGTTGCTGGTGATGGATCCGGCGCTCGCCGTGGAGGCGACCCGGCGCCTGAAGAGCAAGCAGGTGTTCCCGAGCCACCATCAGGCGGGCTACTCGGATCCCCTCGCGCAGCACCTGCTCTCGACCACGGTCGCGGGCGCAGGCGCGGATTTCGCAGCGCGAGTGAGCAAGGAACTGAGCGGCGTCGAAGCGGAGCAGCCGGAGCCCGGTGAGCTGATCCCGTTCACTGTTCGCGCCTGAGGCTCGCAGCGCGCGCGGAGCCGGAGTCATACCCCCGGTCTCTGAGCCGACGGGTTAGAGTCGGCGGCATGTCCGACTGGAGTGGGGATTTGCTGGTGCTGGGCTCGGGCGCGGCGGGGCTGTGCGCCGCGCTGGCAGCACGAGCGAAGGGTCTCTCGGTGCTGGTCGTCGAAGTCGCCGACACCATCGGCGGCACCACGGCGGTGAGCGGCGGCGTGATCTGGGTGCCGTGCAACAAGCACCAGGCGCCGCTCGGGATCCAGGACTCGAAAGCGCAGGCGCTGACCTATCTCGAACGCATCAGCGAGGGGTACACACCGCGAGCTCTCCTCGAGCGGTACCTCGAGGTAGCGCCGCAGATGCTGGACTTCGTGGAGTCGACCATCGGGGAGAGCTTCGAGTGCCTTGGCACCTACCCCGACTACCAGCCGGAGCTACCAGGCGGCATGGCCGGCGGGCGTTCACTGGACAACCCGCTCTACGACACCAATCGCCTGAAGGACTGGCAACCCAGGTTGCGCAAGAATCCACTCACTGGCAAGGCGCCGATGACCATCGGCGAGGCCATGAGCTGGCAGGTGTTCTCGAAGCCGCTGGCGTTTCCTTTCCGCGAGGTATACGACCGCTACAAGCGCGGCTACGTGCACGGGGGTGCCGCGTTGATCGGTCGCTTGCTTGAGGCTTGCCTCGCTCGAGGCGTGGAGTTTCGACTCGAGACGCGCGGCGAAGCACTCCTGCGCGATACAGCTGGCAAGGTGATTGGGCTCAGCGCCGCGAGCCAGGGCAAGCACCAGGAGCTCCTCGGACGCCGCGGAGTCGTGCTGGCGAGCGGCGGGTTCGCCTGGAACGAAACGCTCTGCAAGGACTTCCTGCTCGGGGTGCCGACTCACCCGGCGAGCGTACCGACGTCGCGTGGAGATGGCTTGCTGATGGCGATGCAAGCTGGCGCGGCGCTCGGCAACATGAGCCACGCCTGGTGGTGCCCCGCCGTCGAAGTGCCCGGCGAAACCTACGACGGCGCGCCACTGTATCGCCCCGAGTTTGCCGCGCGCTGCCTGCCACACTCCGTCATCGTCAACGGGCGCGGCGAACGGTTCACCGCGGAAGCAACGAACTACAACGACGTCACGAAGCCCTTCTTCGACCACGCGCCGGTTGGCTACCGCCAGAAGAACCTCCCAGCGTATTTGATCGTCGATCAACAGTACCGCGAGAGGTACTCCCTCCTGAGCGTTCCTCCACTGATCCCCGGCGTCGAGCCTAAGCCACTTCCTGAGTGGGTGCTCTGCGCGGACACCCTCGAAGAGCTGGCAGCGCGGTGTGGAATCGATGCATCCCGACTGTCGGGTACGATCGCGCGCTTCAATCAGCACGCGGCAGAGGGAACAGACGAAGACTTCGGGCGCGGCATCAGCGCCTTCGACCGCTTCTACGGCGACCCAGAGCATGCGCCCAATCCGAACCTGGGTACCCTGAGCAAGCCGCCATTCTTTGCCGTACGGTTACACCCGAGCACCATCGGCACCAAAGGCGGCCCCAAGGTGGACGAACACGCCCGCGTGCTCCGACCTGACGGCACCACGATTGACGGCCTGTACGCGGCGGGCAACACCATGGCGAGCATCATGGGCCCGGGCTATCCCGGCGCTGGAGCAACCATCGGCGTCGCGCTCACCTGGGGCTACCTTGCGGGCAGCCACGCAGGCACTCTCGAAGGCTGAGCAAGCGGGTCCAGCGTGAGGAGCCGCGACTTTCCGTACGGTTATTAGCCAGGCTCGTTTGGGGGTGAGGCGCGCTGTGCCTCCACCGACCGACTGACCGAGCAGCCCCCGAGGGCTCGCTAAGTCTTTGACCTCGCAGCAAAATTCCACACTGATTGGTCCACATTCCGCGGCGTTTCCCGGCGGCGCGCAGACGCGAGCGCTCGGCTTTGCGCTGACCGTGGCGACGCAGCGCTCACGGAACTTATTCAAGCCCCCAGCGCCCCCGCTAAAAGGTTTGGATTTCAACTATTTGCGAGACGCTGAAATTTGACGCAACGCGAGTGCTCAGATTCTTTGGGCCCGGATCTGGTCAACCTTCTGGAAGCCAGCTAAGCCATCGCTCGGGTTTGGGTCAGCGGGGAAAGCCGAATGCGCGGCAGGCCGCAGAGGACCCGGTATTGAGGAGTCTTATTCATCATGAAGTACACCACCCTTTCGATCATCGGTCTGTTTGCTTTCTCGAGCACGCTCATCAACTGCACCACCTCTGACGACGACGGCAGCACCGGCGGCACCGGCGGAGCCGGCGCGAACGGTGGAACCGCAGGCACCGGCAACGGCGGAACCGCAGGCACCGGCAACGGCGGAACCGGCGCGGGTGGCACCGGCGGCGGTGGCGATTGCCAGGACGGCGGAACCGGCGACTGCCAGACCTGCCAGCAAACGGCTCAGTCAGCTGGTGGCTGCTGCGAGTCCGAGGCCAACGCTTGCGGCGCTGAGCAGGACTGCATCGACTTCGACGACTGCCTCACCCCGTGCTTCGACGGCCAGGGCAACGCGGACCAGGCATGCATCCAGCAGTGTGTGACCGATCACCAGACTGGTGCGGGCATCTACCAGACGCTACTCACCTGCGTGCTCGGCGATGGCCAGAGCACGGTCGGCGCCTGCGGCAACGCCTGCCAGTGATTCACTGAATCACGGCTAAGGTCGAAGCGAAGGGAGCCCGCAAGGGCTCCCTTGTTTTATTTCTTCGGCGATCTCCAGCTACCGACACTCCTGCGTCAGCTCCTTGCACGGCGGTAAGATTTGGCAGTATCCGCAGTCGTCTTTGATGCAACACCAGGTTGCCGTCTCTCCACATGCCGGCAGCGGCAGCGGAATCGCGATGTCCCATCCCGAATGGCACGCTCCGCTTCCAGAGTAGTAGGTAGTCGTCCTTCTCTCCTCCACGCCATCACAGTTGTAATCGAACGGCTTCTGCCCCGCGATGTTATGCGGTGTCGCGTAGTAAGTCATTGCCCCGGGGAAAACACTCGCAGAACCCGTCACACTGCTGCTGTCCACGCAGTCTCCCCCCTTGTCGGCATACGCACCGCTAGCGCTACACGTCTTGCTTGAGTAGCCGTCGCCGTCCTCGTCGATGAAGGTGTTGACGCACGCACCCGTGCTGCTGTTGCAGCTGTCCGCCGTGCACGCATCGCCGTCGTCACATGTGTCCGCCGTTTGTGGACCGCAGGTGTGAGTCGTCAGGTTGCACTGGGAGAGCACGCACTTGAGCCCAGCCACGCAGTGATCGTTCGTGGTGCAGGTGTACTGACAGTCGTCACGGCAGCCGTCGGTCTGGTTGCCGTTCTTCTTGTCGTCGCACGCTTCGCCGCGCCCGTCGTCGGCGTAGCCGTCGCCGCAACGGCTCACCACGCACTGCTCGCTCAGGCAGATGCGGCGTTCGGTCGCGGCACCCGCATCCGCTGCGTCGGCACCGGCGTCCATCGCTCCCGCGTCGGCGCCATCCAAGGTGCACGTCTGGCCATCCGGCTGGCCGCTGCACGCAGTCACCACGCCACCACTTCCAGCATTGCCGCCCTGAGCGCCGGCTCCGGTTCCACCCTGCGCGCTTCCGCCTTGGGCACCCGCTCCGCCTGCGCCGTTACCGCCCTGGGCGTTGCTGCCAGCTTCACCGCCACTCCCAGCGCTGCCACCGGCGCCGCCGTCCTCTGCGGGCTTGAATTCGTCGAGCCCGATCAGCGAGCTACAGCCAGCGCACGACCAGAAACAGCGCCGTCACGGCGCCGCGGGGAAGCCAAGCCATGGCCGTATGTGACCCGCGCTGGCTCCCACGTCAATGCGCCGTGTGGCGAAACGCGGCGGCTTCAGCGCACCCTCACCCCCAAGAACCACGGAGAGCGAAAACTGGGCCCTAACACTGCAGGCGTGCGACTCCCTCCAAGGTGAGCTGGGCGGACGTGCTGAAACGCATCAAGGCGATCCTCGACATTGAGTTGGTGAAGCTCAGCGACGCGAAGATCACCCTCGGGACCGTGATCATCGTCGTCGGCATTCTGTTGCTGACTCACGTCACATCGAAGCTGATTCAAGCGGGGATCAAGCGGGCGCTCCACAAGCGTGGCATCGAGACCGGAGGCGGCCTGGCAACGGCGAACCGGCTCACACACTACGCGGTGATGGTGATCGGCGTCAGCGTCGCGCTACAAACCGCGGGGATCAAGATTGGGGCGTTGTTCGCGGCCGGCGCCGTGTTCGCCGTTGGCATCGGCTTTGCGATGCAGAACATCGCGCAGAACTTCGTGAGCGGGGTGATCCTGCTGATCGAACGCTCTATCCACGCGGAAGACATCGTCGAGCTCAATGACGAGCCCGTGCGCATCATCTACATGGGGATCCGCTCCACGTTGGTCGAGACCCTGGACGGGGAGAGCCTGATCGTTCCGAACTCCACGTTGGTGCAATCGGTGGTGAAGAACTACACGTTGCGCGACTCGCACTTTCGCGTCCGCGTTGGAGTGGGCGTCTCCTACTCGAGTGACATGAAGCTCGTGCGCAAGGTGCTCGAAGAGGTCGTCGAGGCGCACAGCGAAGAGCGCGAGGGGCAGGTCTTCATGATGGATTTCGGCAGCTCCAGCGTGGACTGGGAAGTCGCCGTCTGGACCGGCAACCCCTGGCGTTTCCGCATGAAACAGTCTGAGGTGCGAGAGGCGATCTGGGAGGCGTTCGCGGCCCAAGCGATCGTGATCTCCTTCCCTCAGGTCGATGTGCATTTCGATCCGCCCGTCGCCGAAGGCCTGGCGCGCCTGGGCAAACGCGCAGCCTGATAACGCGCAGCCTGATAAGACGCAGCCTGCGCTCTGCAAAGCCCCTCTCGAGCGATCTCCTGGCGCTCGCGAGAGCCACCCGGGATAAGCCGATTCCATGGGTTTCTCTGCGGCTCGTGAGGGCGCTGAGTTATCGTCGCGCTGCCGTAGCTGCTTCCTGGCTGCGCGCGCATTTCGAGGAGAGGCCATGCATCCGCCGCTCGACGACTACCCGATCCATCACACGCTCTGCTGCGTCCTGTGGCGAGGCACCGACACGTCCATCGAACACTTCGCCTCGAGCCTCGAGCCCGCGCTCGCAGAGCTGCTCACCGAGCTCGAGAGCCCCGGAGAACTCGGCAGCGCCGACGCAAGTGAGCTGACGCTGAACCTCGCAGATGGTCCGCCTTCGCCCCTCGAACGCACCCAGGAGGACGGCAGCCAGGTGGCGGCGCTGCTCACGCTCCGGCTGCCGCGCGGCAACGACTCAGCGCAGCGCGCCGGGGACCTTTGGCGCCGTCTCGAGGCCAATCTCGCGCCCCACGCCCACCACGTGGACGCCTACTTGCTGCAAGTGGCAGTGGCGCGAGACTACGAGCGTGCCTGGCCGCTCGGCGATCGCTCTCCCGGGCTCAAGCAGATCAGCCTGATCTATCGCAAGCCGGAGCTGACCCAGGACGCATTCCTGCACCACTGGCACCTGGTCCACACGCCGCTTGCGCTGGAAGTTCACCCACTCTGGCGCTACCTACGGGGCGTCGTGCTGGAGGCGCTGAGCGAGGGCGCACCTGCGTACGACGCCATTGTCGAGCTACAGTTCCGGGAGGAACAAGACGTCACCGATCTCACGCGATTCTACGGCGGAGACATCGCAAACATGAAGCGCATCGGCCGCGACGTCGCGAGCTTCATCGACCTCTCGCGGATTCACATCGTCAACACCAGCGAGCGCGTGCTCCACGCAGCCTCGAACTCAAACGTGGAGCAAGCATGATCCTCGATGACTTTCGCCTGGACCGCCAGGTGGCCCTGATCACTGGCGCCGGCAAAGGCATTGGTGCCGCGATCGCTGAAGCCTTCGCCGAGGCGGGCGCCGACGTGGTGCTCGCGGCGCGCACCGAGTCCGACCTCGAGTCCGTCGCCTCGCGCGTGCGTGCCCTGGGAGCCGAGGCGCTGGTCGTGCCGACAGATGTGACGGACCGCAAGGCCCTGGAGTCGCTGATCGAAGCCACGCGGAAACACTTTGGGCGGCTCAGCATTCTGGTAAACAACGCAGGAGGTGGCCCCTACAAGCCGGCCCTCGAGACGAGCGAACGCACCTTCGAGCACACGCTGCGCTTCAGCTTGACCTCGGCGTTTCTGCTGACACGCCTCGCCGCGCGCTTGATGCTGGAGCGAGGTGGCAGCGCACCTCTTGGCAGTGTTCTCAACATATCTTCGGCGCTGGACCACCAAGTCGAGCGCGGCTTCGTCGCCTACGCGACCGCCAAGGCGGGGCTCGCGCACATGACGCACGTTCTGGGTCACGAGCTGGCGCCGAAGATCCGCGTGAATGGCCTGTCCGTCGGCTCGGTGGAGACGCCGGCGCTCGCGCCGTTCCTCGGCATGGATGGCATGCGGGAGAAGATGGAGCAGGCGCTGCCCATGCGGCGCATCGGTCAGCCTCGAGACGTGGCGAGCGCCGCGATCTTCCTGTGCTCCCCTGCAGCCTCCTGGATCACCGGCAAGATGCTCGAGGTCGATGGGGGCGCCGTCGCCTCCAATTTCCCCATGGAGACGAGGGACCTGTGACGCGCTTCAACGGGAAGGTCGCGCTCGTCACCGGCGCTGCGAGCGGCATCGGCCGCGCCACGGCCCTGCGCCTCGCGGAGGAGGGCGCCAAGGTCGCGTGCGTCGACCTGCAGGCAGAGGCTCTGGAAGAAGTGGTCAGCGCCTGCAACGCCGCCGCCGGAGACGCGCTGAGCTTTGCTCTCGATGTCAGCGACGAAGCGAGCGTCAACAAGTGCGTGGCGGACACCGTGCAGCGCTACGGGCAGCTCGATGTGCTGTGCAACGTCGCCGGGATTCTGCGCTTCGAGCACAGCCATCAGATAAAGCTTCAGGACTGGCAACGCATCCTCGACGTGAACCTCACCGGCACCTTCTTGTTTTGTCGCGAGGCAATACCCCACCTGTTGAAGGTCAAAGGCGCGATCGTGAACACGTCGAGCACGGCGGCCCTCGGCGGCCACCCGTGGACCCTGGCGTACACCGCCTCCAAGGGCGGCATCCTGTCCCTGACTCATGGCCTGAGCGTCGAGTACAAGAACCAGGGCTTGCGCGCCAACGCAGTGTGCCCCGGCGCGGTGAAGACGCCGATGCACAACGCGTTCGTGTTGCCCGAAGGCGCCGACCCGGGGCTCCTGGCGCGCATCACCGGGCAAGACAAGTACCGCCCGCCGGAAGCCGCGGCGAGCCTGATCTGTTTTCTGGCGTCCAAGGACGCAGCTCACATCAATGGCGAACACATCCGTGTGGATGGAGGAATGCTGGCATGAAGTACACGTTTTCCCCTGCGCTCTCCCCGGTCGATCACTACCTACCCCTGGCGCGCACCGCAGAAGAGTGCGGCTTCACCCACGCGGCGTTGCCGGACGCAGTTTTCTACCCGGAAAAGGTAGACGAAGACTATCCGTACACCGCGGACGGCAAGCGCTTCTGGACTGCAGACACGCCCTGGCTGGAGCCCTGGGTCGCGATCCCTGCCATGGCCGCCGTCACACAGAAGCTCGGCTTCTGCACCAGCGTGATGAAGCTCGCCATTCGCAACCCACTGCTCGTCGCGCGCACCGTGCAGTCGTGTGCGGTGCTGGCTGAAGGACGCGTGATCCTGGGAGTCGGCCTGGGTTGGATCCCCGAGGAATTCGAGTGGTGCGGCGCAGACTACAAGACCCGCGGCCCCCGAGCGAACGAGGCCATCGAGATCATCCGTCTGCTGCTCGCAGGAGGCATGGTGGAGTACCACGGAGAGCACTACAACTTCGACCGCCTGCAGATTTCCCCAGCCCCGAAACAGCGCGTGCCGATCTACGTTGGCGGCCACACGAAGCCTGCCATTCGCCGCACGGTGAAGTACGCCGACGGCTGGACCAGCGCGATGCTGACGACCCCTCAGATCGCGGAGCTGGTCGGCGAGATCAAGGCGGCGCTCAAAGAGGCGGGGCGTGAGAACGACCCCTTCGAGTACCAGGTCACCTGCATGGACGCCTACAACAAGGACGGCTTCAAGCGGCTCGAGGAGATCGGCGTCACAGACGTCATCGTCCAGCCCTGGTTGTTTTACGGTGTGGCAATGAACGGCAGCCTGCAGGAGAAGCAAGACGGCATGAAGCGCTTCGCCGAACAGGTAATTCACGCCGAGTAGTGGCCGCGAAAGCAGCCTCTACCGGCGCGCCAGGAACCGGCGCATACTAGAAACGGTGACCAACAGGGGCAGCTTCGCTTACGCAGATCCCCGCCGCCTCAGCCGGCGTTCCAGCACTTGGATTTGGGGGTTAGGAGCGCTGTTCGCGGCAGCATGCGGCTCCGACGACGCGTCGTCCAGCGGCTGCCACGAATACAGCTGCCAGGAGCCCAAGCCCGGCATCGCCGTCCAGCACGACTTCGAGGCGCAGCTCGGTCTGAACGCCGAGGTGGCGGAGATCTACCGCGCGCCGTTCCCCAACGAGAACCAGCGCCAGGCGGACGGACACATCAACCTGGACGGCTTCCCTAACCCCACGGAAACGGGCATCGTCGACTCGTTGCTCGGCATACTGCGCCAGGATGCGCGCGGCTTCGGCGTCAGCTCCGCGATGTTCCTCGCGCTGGATCAAACACCCGCTGAGGCGGCCGCGCTCGACGCGGGTGAGTCGCTGACTCTGGCAGACTACGCGAAGTCGCTCGACGGCTCTGCTCCCGCCTTCGTGCTGAATGTCGGCAAAGGCAGCCCAGGCTACCTGGAACGCCAGCCAGTCGAGGTCGAGTTTCGTAAAAACGGCGGCCCTTTCGGGGCGCCCAATCTGGTGTCGCTCTTGCCACTCCAGGGTCGACCGCTCCGTGCTAGCACGCTGCACGCCGCGGTACTCCTGAGGAATGCGTTCGCTGTACCCCTGGGTCAGAGCAAGCAGCTCGTGTCGTTGCTCCACGGAATCAAGCCGCCGGGGCTCAGCGACGCCGCCTTTGCGCAGTACCAAGCAGCCGTCGCGGCCCTCGGGGAAGCCGGCGTCGCGAAGGACGACATCGCAGGGCTCGGCGTCTTCAGCACGGATGATCCGGTGGCGCCGCTGGAACGAGCGGTGCGCTACACCCAGGACCAGGGCGTGCCACCCCTGAGCCAGCCCTTTGAAGCGAAGGAAGTCTTCGACGACTTCTGCGTCTACGAGGCGCGGCTCAACCTCCCCGTGTATCAAACCGGCGAGCCGCCCTACAACGAGGTCGGTGGCGGCTGGACCTTCGACGCCGCAGGGGATCCGATCCTCGATCATCAAGAGGAAGCGCGCATCGTCGTGACCATCCCCCGCCGCGCGATGCCCACGGCTGGTTTCCCTGTGGTACTGATGAGTCGCACTGGAGGCGGCGGTGATCGCCCCCTGGTGGATCGCGGCGTTCGCGGCGCAGACGGCGTGCCGTTGGAGCCGGGAACCGGCCCAGCTCTCGAGTTCGCACGCGTGGGCTACGCGGGCGTGAGCCTCGACGGTCCCCACGGCGGGATCCGCAACGTCACTGGCGGCGACGAGCAGTTCTTGATGTTCAACGTGGGCAACATGCTGGCGCTGCGCGACAACGTGAGGCAGTCGGCGCTGGAGCTCGCTTTGGCGGCCAGGCTCATCGACGCCTTGCAGGTGGACGTCAGCAACTGCGGAGGAGCGGACACCCAGGGCGCGCCGGCACACTTCGACGCAAACCTGAAGATGCTGATGGGCCACTCCATGGGCGCCACCATCACGCCGCTGACCATCGCCACCGAGCCAAGCTTCAAAGGCATCATCCTGAGCGGCGCCGGAGGCAGCTGGATCGAGAACGTGCTGTACAAGAAGAAGCCGGTCGCCGTGAAGGTGTTCGCGGAGATCCTGCTCAACATCACGAGCCAGTGGAGTCTGCACGCAGCGGATCCAGCGCTCAGCCTCTTCCAGTGGGCTGGCGAGCCTGCGGATCCACCGATCTACGGACGGCGCATCGTGCACGAGCCGCCCCCAGGTTACTCGCCGCGCCACGTGCTGATGCAGCAGGGCATCGTCGACAACTACATCCTGCCGCCCATCGCGAACGCCACTAGCCTGTCCTTCGGCTTGGACCTGGCAGGGCCGGAGCTCGACTCGATGAGCCCGGAGCTGGCCCAGTTCGCTCCCCTTGGTGACCGGCTGACATTTTCCGGGCGGCAATCTATTTCGCTCCCGGCGTCGGGCAACGTCGACGGCAGCACCACCGCGGTGGTGCTCCAGCACCCCGAAGATGGCGTCGAGGACGGCCACGAGGTGATCTTCCAAACCGAGGTCCCGAAGGCGCAGTACCGCTGCTTTCTGTCGACGCTCGCCGCTGGCAAGGTGCCGACCGTCCCAGATGAAGGCGGCAGCTGCCCGTGAACCAGGATGAAGGGCCCAAGCCTGGTGGCATTCGCCATCAGTCGAGCGTGCCGCCGCCACCGGCAGCGACGTTCGGTCCCCTCGACCTGCAAACCCGCAGCTGGCCGCTGTTGATCCTCACGGTAGGAGACGGCGCCTCGGACGATGACTGGGTGCAGGTCATCGAAGCCTACCGCATCACCACCACCTTCCCTAGAAAGCACGTGCTGCTGGTCGACGCGCGCGCAATGAGCCAAGCGCCTTCAGCCACTCAGCGTCGCATCCTCGCGGAGTGGCAGGGGCACGGGGAGAACGTCGATGGCGTGTTACTGTGTACGGTGCTCGTCGTCCCGAGCAGCGCCGTGCGCGCGTCGCTGACGGCCGTGAACTGGATCACCCGGCCGCACATCCCTCAGCATCTGGTGCCCAGCATGGGCCGCGCCGTGGAGCTGTGCATCGAGATCTTGGAAGAGCACGCGGTGCCCCTCAACGCCGCGATCGCCGACTTGATGGATCGCGAGAGCTTGGTCTAGCGAGCTCGAGCTTCCGCGCTAGCGTTCCTCACCCTCGAGGAGTACATCGGCCCAGAGCACGCTCAAATCAAGCTCGATCGCCTCGAACGGTTCCGCGCGGATTCTCTCGTCCTGCTGATGCACGGCGACGATGCTCCACCTGCCGTTCTCGAGTCGGAGCACCTCCAGGAGGCGCTCGAGTGGATCCACGAGCCACACGTGTCGCACGCCTTCGCGTGCGTAGATGGGGAGCTTGATACCGCGATCTGCGCGCGCGGTTCCTGGAGACAGCACCTCGCACAGCCAATCGGGAGCGATGGAGACTGAAGGCTGGGTTGCGCGCACATGAGGTAGGCGTTCCTTCCGCCAACCTGCGAGGTCCGGCACCAGGACGTTGTCTCCAAGTCGGAGCTCAGGCTCGCCAAGGATGATCCAACCACCGGGTCCACCTTTCCCGCGTTTGAAGGGCGGACCGAGCTCTTCCCCCAACGCCGATGCGGCGGAAGCGTGACCCAGGGCGGGACGCGGGCTCAACGTGAGCTCACCATCCAGGATCTCCGCGACGCGGTTCTCTGGTGCGTTCAGCACATCCGCATAGGTCGCGTTGCGTTTCGCGGCGTCCGCCATGCTTGCAGTCTAGTTGAACGTCAGTGACCAAGCCAGGTAGCGCGCCTCACCCCCAAACCAGGCTCCTGGTGCTGAAAATTGCGCGGAATTGCCGTGGGAATGCACGCTATGAGGTGAGTTCAAGCTTGATTCAGACAACGCTGAGCTAGGGCTCAAGCACACGTAGTGGGCGACCCGTAGGCTCCAATCAGCTCGCAGCAGTCAGCGCGGGCTGATTTCAACCAGGAGTTTGCCATGTCGAACGCAGCCGTTCGTAGCCTTGTCGCTTCCACCCTCGCCGTCGCCGCCGCTTGCCTGATGATCGGGCAGAGCACCCCGGCCCAGGCCGCGCCCACTTCCACTGCGACAGTTTCCCTGCGGAACATCGATGAGCAGCTGGTCCCCTTCGAGCTGGTGCATGGCGACCGCGAGTTTGGCGGCAACGGCCCGCGCATCAAGTGCAGCACGACGCTGAGCGTGACGGGAGACAAACGGCGCATCCTGGCCACCGTGGATTTCAACGCACGGGAGACCAAGTCCGACTGGAGCGAGACCCGCGGCAGCTGGACCAAGACCGTGTACTACGCACCCAAGGGCAAGCAGATCGAGAGCATCGTCAGCGGCTCGTACTCGAAGGTCGACTTCGTGAGCAAGCCGGCTGGCTTTCAGCTGTTTGGACCCACGGAGGACTTCGTGAAGTTCCTCGGGCGCTTCAACGAGATCTCCCAGGCGATGTTCTTCTTCGCGAACCCGGCAGCCAAGGCGGACACAGCGGCGAAGAGAGAAATGAAGCGGCTCAACGACTTGGTGATGAAGGGCCTCGCGTACCTGCCCAGCGAGGGCAACCACGTGCACATCGTCGCGCCGAGCTCCGGTCCGGTGCAGGCGTTCGCGATCGTTGGCGACACCGGTGGACCCGACATCAGCACCGACACGAACGGTAAGGACGACACGCGCATCAATGGTGTGAAGTTCAAGAAGATCCAGGTGAGGCTGAGCAGCACCAAGTAGGGACGTCTTGGTCCAACACCGCAGTCGTGGCGGCGCGCACGCGCTGGAGCCGTAGCATTGAGTCACTCGTCCGCTGGTAGTGTCTCGATCAGCGGCACAATCCAGCGCTCGTGAGTCGCCGCGGCCCGGCGCAGCTTGGTGAGGTCCGTGGGGTCGCTAACCGTGCGGATGATGGTCGCGCCATCGCGTTGCACCCGGGAAATACTCTTCGGAAGCTTGGCTGTCGCGAGGCGCACATTTTCCGCCTGGCGCCAGGCTTCGTCCTCGCCGACGACCACATCCGGGTCGACGATGTGCACCAGCGCACACAGCGAGCGCGAGTTGGACATCAGGTTGGGATGGGGGCGAGTGTACTCGAGCCCGGTCTTTGCCGCAGGGAAACTTTCAGCGTACTGCAGATATGCGATATCTGCCCACGCGCGGCGCAACTCCAACACCAGCTCAATGCCCGAGTCGAGGCACGCGGCGCCAGCCGCGGCGAGCGCGTTCTCACGCAACATGCACTGCAGGGAAAAGTAGCTCCGCATCACGTCCATGCGCACCAAGCACTGCGTGGCGTCGCCCCAGGTGGGAGCGTCCGCGTCTCCCCGCGCGAAGCTGAACACGCCGGGGCTCTTGCTGCGCATGGCCTGGAGCAACGCAGGCTTCGGGGGTATCTCGCCCCCCTTCTTGAAGCCAATGCCCATGCGATTCATGTGCGGCCAGTAGACGCTGCGCTGAACCGCCTCGACCAGCGCCGCCAGCGGCTCGGGCGCAGCGTACCAATCCCTTTGCTGGAACCTCCACCAGGCCAGCCAATGTACGCTGAACCCACTCGGCGTCGCGCGGCGCTTCGGCATGGGCCGAGAGTATGTCGCGAAGGTCCACAATCCAAGCGCCGCCACGCGCAACGGCGGCGTGCTCGTGCTCAGGTCCTACCAGTTTCCCTATGGATTAAACCCTGGCGCCCGCCCCCACAGCGACTAAACTACCTCGGGGAGGGTTGCATGCGAGTTCATTACTTAGCTTTCGCGCTCACGGCGCTAGTCATCGGGTGCGGCGAGACTTCTGGCGACGGCAACGGATCGGTGGCCGAGGGAGGCTCGTCTGGAAACGGCGGCAGTGCTGGTAACGGCGGCAATGCTGGCAACGGCGGGAACGGCGGCAGTGCTGGCAATGGGGGCAGCGCCGCCAGCGGAGGCAATGGCGGGACCGGAGCCAGCGGAGGGACAGGCAACGCCGGGAGCGGTGGCAGCGGGGGTGGCTCCACCGCAGCCGAGTGCGCTTCCGCGGGGGATTGCAAGCTGTTCTCCGACTGTTGCAACTGCTGGGGGGTGCCGAGCGACGCAAACCCCACCGGCTGCGACCTGGACTGCAACGTCGACGAGTGTAGCCGCCAAGGGGTCAAGGAGCCCCAGTGCGTCGCGGGGCGTTGCGTGGCGGCATACGAGTGCGACGGTCGGAAGGCGCTGTGCGGAACGCCAACGCCGATCTGTGATCCCGGGGAGGTGCCGGAGATCGTCGGCGGATGCTGGAGCGGCGACTGCGTGCCCGCGATCGAGTGCGCATCCGTCACCTCCTGCAGTGACTGCGTCGGCGCAAACGTCGCTTGCGCAACCTACGAAACCCAGCTCGGTCCCGAGTATCACTGCGTGGAAATTCCCGACGGCTGCAACGGTGGAGCGACCTGTGAGTGCCTCGGACCGACGGTGTGCGTCCAAGGTTTCAACGCCTGCCAGGATTTCTCTGGCGTGAAGGGCGTGGCCTGCAGCTGCCCTGCGTGCTGAACCCTCGCGCTGGGGAACATTCGGGCAAGGCGAGCGGTTGCGCTAGGACTGCGGATGTTGATCGAGTCGGAGCGAGATGTGCGCATTGCTCCAGGGCAGTATCGAGAGAGGCCGCCAGAGTAGGCATCACGTAACGTGAAGACGAAACGCCGGAGTCAGTGATTTGCGCACGTAATCAAGGTGCCCTCATGGATCGACCGGGCCAGAGTAGAAGTAGCGGGAGGCTGGCATGAAAGCTGCTGATCCCCCAACGGTGGCCCACAAGGATCTGCGCGCTCGGCTACGAGAACAGCTTGAAAGCAAGCAATCCACGGCGAGCTCTGATGCACAGCTGGAACCTCCAGCTTCGTCACGCATCGGCAAGGTATTGGGGCAACGCTACCGCGTAGACAAGCTACTCGGCGTGGGTGGGATGGGTACGGTCTACCTCGCGCGAGACCTCGAGCTAGACGACGCTGTCGCCCTGAAGCTCCTGCGTCGAGACGTCGTCGATGTCCCAGGCGCTCTCGATCGATTCCGCAGGGAAGTTAAACTCGCTCGTCGTGTCACTCACCCGAACGTCTCCCGAACCTACGACATCGCCTCCGACGGTGACGACCTGTTCATCACCATGGAGCCGCTATCAGGGAACACGTTGGCGAGGATCAACCGAGGGCCACAGCTCGATGATCGCGCGATCGCCCAGATTGGACTGCAGATCTGCGCTGGTCTGAATGCGGCGCACCGGGCCGGCGTGGTGCACCGCGACTTGAAGCCCCAGAACGTGATGCTCGAGGTGCCCGAGGGTGAGGCACAGCGGGTCGTGATCATGGACTTCGGGATCGCGCAGTCGAGCAAGCTGGAGCACAGCCTGCTCGAGGCGCCCGACGCGCCGCCGGGGCAAGTGGTCGGCACGCCGGCCTACATGGCACCCGAGCAGCTCAGCGGGCTGGCGGTGGACCAACGCGCGGATCTTTGCTCCCTCGGCATCGTGCTGTTCGAGCTCTTCACCGGCG
>JAWKRD010000035.1:0-90503 GCA_041389805.1 Polyangiaceae bacterium
CGGTGACTCTACCGCTGCGCGGGAGATGTAGTTCGTCGTACTCCTTCAGTCGCCTCCTGCTACAAGCCGCCGATGACACCGCGCAGACAAGGGATCCGAGCGCTCGCCGCGGGGCTCTTGTGCTGGGGCGTGAACACTGTGCTCGCGCTGACGCTAGGTATGCACGGCCCGATCTTGATCGTCCTCGGCGTCCGTGACGCTCACCCGATCCCAATACGACGAATGGATTCACCTTTGGTAGGCTTCCCGTCACCTTGCCTCGTTCTCGCGTGGCTTGCCGTGCGCCGCTGCTTCCAGCCGGGCACGTGACAAAAAGGGCGCAAGCGACCCCTTCTCAGGATTGGTGGCTTGCCCGCGTCTACGCGGCTACAGTGACCATAGTGGGTTCCGTTAGGACCTGGAATCAGGAAGCCCCAATGCATGGTTCTATCGCAGGATGAATCGATTCCCGTTGCGGAACAGCCCAAAGACGGAGTGCTAAGAGCTTGAGCAATCAACCAGCCTCACCCGACAGATATGATTGCCGCGCGGTAAAGTGAGCTTCGTGCCGTGCGTCCTACGCCGAATGTCAGTTGCGGTAGCGTCGGCCATGGAGAGCGAGGCTGTCGAAGGTCTATGACTTCGTCCTGCAGTGTCGTGTGGTCGCGCGTTGGTTGGAGCTCGCGCCATTGTATTGGTACGTCAAGAACATGCGAGGGTTCGTATTCTTGTGGGGAGTAGGGGATGCGAGAGACGCTGTACGTGATCTCCAGCTCGCCGTCTTCAACCCAGTTGGTGTTCGTTGTACTGGGTGCGGTTTTGATCCTCTTGGCGATCTTCGCCCCGAGGCCGCTCGGGCACCCCAAGGCGGCTGCCCCTCGCACAGGCCTCGAGAGATCTGAACGCGTGGCATCTCTCCTCGCTGGCAGTCTCTTCGCGGTCGTGGGCGTGCTCACGTGGCTCGACGCTAAGCGAATGAACGCTGAGGTGTACCAGGCGTACACCGACGGCAAGTGCCAGATAGCCGAGGGAACAGTGCACCTAGAGCATATCCAGCCAGAGGAAGGGCACGCCCAGGGTGACGTGGTGAAGCTTGGGGGCCAAACGTTCGAGATTGACTACTTCCACCTTGCGGCGGGGTACCAGCAAACCGTTAGGAAGGGCGGCGTGCTTCGCGAGGGTGCCTCAATGAGGGTTTGGCTGTGCGACGGGAGGGTGGCGAGGATTGACCGCGTGCCTCCAACAGTCCCGTCCGAGCCTGGACAAAGTCACGAAACGAGCCCATAGAAATCCGTCTGGTGCCGCGCGGTCATCGAACGGCGGTGGGCGTGTGTGATAACGAGACGGTCATTCGTCGGACCGGTGTGGTCGCGACGAGCCCTGCGGCGTCGTCTCCCGCACGCAGGCTTTCGTCGGACCTACTGCCACAACGCAACACTCGGTCGTCGAGACTTCCATCGCCAGCTCTGCTTGGCGCTGGGGCTGTCACCCAAAGCCACCGCAGCCGCGGTGTTCTACGACCTCGACCCCCGGAGACCTTGGGCGTCAGCGATGTTTGCCGCACGTTCGAGGCTCACGGTGACTCTACCGCTGCGCGGGAGATGTAGTTCTTCGTACGCCGCCACAACGCCTCCTGCTACAAGCCGCCGATGACACCGCGCAGACAAGGGATCCGAGCGCTCGCCGCGGGGCTCTTGTGCTGGGGCGTGAACACTGTGCTCGCGCTGACGCTGGGTATGCACGGCCCGATCTTGATCGTCCTCGGCGCGTTCGGCGTGTTCGCCGGGGTGGCGCTGCTAATCGGCGGCATGTCACTGCCGGAGCTGCCGGCGGCCCAGCGCTTGCCCGTATTTCTGCTCGCGTTCGGCACGACCGCTGGTGCGGCGTTCGCGCTCCTACACCTCGCGCGGCGACTGGCGGGGTATTAGTACCGCGCGGTAACGAGCCGGCTCAGACTCCCAGCCCCTTCTTCAGCTGACCCGCCTCCCGGAGCTGCTTCTGCTCGCTGTAGCGCGTGGTCAGGACATCGACACGATCACGCAAGAGCAGCGTCATGCGAAACAGCTCTTCCATCACGTCCACCACGCGATCGCGATAGCTCGAAGGCTTCATGCGTCCGTCGTCGTCGAACTCTTTCCAGGCCTGGGGCACCGACGACTGATTCGGGATGGTGTACATGCGCATCCAGCGCCCGAGGATCCGCAGCTGGTTCACCGCGTTGTAAGACTGCGAGCCGCCGCTCACCTCCAGCACCGCCAGCGTACGACCCTGAGTGGGTCGCACGGCGCCGTCGTTCAGCGGCAGCCAGTCGATCTGGTTCTTGAACGCCGCGGTCATGGAACCGTGCTGCTCGGGGCTCACCCACACGTGGGCCTCGGACCAATTCGAGAGCTCGCGCAGCTTCTGAACTTCTGGGTGGTCGTTGGACTGCCGATCGAACACCGGCAAGCCATTCGGCTTGAAGATGCGCACCTCCGCACCGAAGCGCGTCAGCACCCGCTCGCACTCCTCCGCGAGGTAGCGGCTGAAGCTCTTCTCCCGCAGTGAGCCATAAAGAATGAGCACGCGCGGCGCGTGGGTGGACGGCTCCACCGCGAGGCTCTGCAGCGCGTTATCGATGTCGTGAGGCGGCAGGTCGTCGTCAATCAAGCTCACTGGTTGCTCCGTTGGTTGAGCCCTTTACACCGGCTGCGGGCGGAGTCACACGCTTTGCATGAGCGTCCACAGCGATCCGGAACCCGCAGCGTGCATCGACTGCGGCCACGTGTCCCATCTCGAAACCTTGATCGACAGTCGCGGCAAGGATCTCGGGGGCCTGGAAGTGCGGCGAGTGTTGCCCGCGATCAAGCAGCGCCGGGTGGGCCCGTTCATCTTCTTCGATCACTTTGGAGAGCAAGGCGGGCGCCTCGCGGGTGGCATGCAGGTGCGCCCTCACCCCCACATCAATCTGGCGACGGTGACCTATCTGTTCGAAGGCGCTGTTTACCACCGCGACAGCCTGGGCTCGGCGCAAGTGATTCGTCCCGGCGCGGTGAACTGGATGACGGCTGGGCGCGGCATCGTTCACTCGGAGCGCATGCCCGATGAGCCAGTCGAGAACCTGCATGGCGTGCAAGTTTGGCTCGGGTTGCCCCAGGCAGACGAAGAGACGGAGCCGCGCTTCGAACATTACCCCGCGGAAGTGATTCCGACACTGAAGCGGGGAGGCGTCACCCTGCGAGTGATTGCCGGCGAAGCCTACGGATTGCAGTCACCCGTCAAGGTCCACTCGCCGACGTTCTATGTGGACGCAGAGCTCGCTGCCGGAAGCACCGTGGAGCTTCCCGACGGATACGCTGAGCACGCCGCCTACGTCGCCGTGGGCGAGGTGGAAGCCTTGGGCCCAGACGGCGCTACCGTCTCGGTTGGCGTAGGACAGATGGCCGTCTTTTCCGGGGGTGAGGGAGCCACGATCAGGGCGACGCGCGACGCCCGGGTGATGCTGCTCGGTGGCGCGCCCCTGGATGGCGAACGACACCTGTGGTGGAACTTCGTCTCGAGCCACCGAGAGCGCATCGAAGAAGCAAAGACGGAGTGGCAGCATCTGACGATTGACGGCAAAAGCAGCCGTTTCGAGCGAGTGCCGGGGGACGAAGCGGAGTTCATTCCGCTGCCGGAGCGCTGACGAAGGCGCGGGTGCGCGCGACGCAGGGAAGAAGCTCGTCGGTTTCTGGCGTTTTCCACCGGTAACCACGAGAACGAAGCCATGCGTCCCTCTCCCCGAAGTCTGCGTTGGGTGGGGCTCCTAGTCGCGCTGGGAGTCTTACCCGCGGCATTGACGCTCCGCGCAGCGAAAACTCCGGATCCGCTGCCAACTATGGCCAGCGCCCCGCCGGCAAAACAGCTTGGTCAGTGGGTGTGGACGACGCGCGACGCGGAGCGCTTCGCGGCGGCTCGAGCCCAGGACCACGGGCTGATGCCCGCGTTGCTGGTCGGTAGTGTGCGGCGAGAGAGCGGCCAGCTGCGCATGCGCCGGGGCATCGACCCTGCGACCACCGGCGCGCGACGCGTCGCCGCCGTCGTGCGCCTGGAAGACAGCGTTCACCCTGCGTTGACGAAGGACTCCACCAGGCAGTTCGCTGAGCAGGTCGAGAATTTGCTGAATCCGCTGCTGCTCGAGGTGAGCAAGAGCGGCGTCGAGCTGGCGGAGCTCCAGCTGGACTACGACGTACCCGTCAGCAAGCTTGGGCTGTGGGCAGAGGCGCTGCGAGAGCTGCGCAAGGGCCCCCTCGGCCTCGTTTCCCTATGGATCACCAGCGTGCCGAGTCACATCGCCGACGCGCACTACGGGGAACACCTTCGCGGCGTGGTCGACGGGACGATCTTGCAGCTGTTCGACACCGGGCTGCCCTGCACGGGCCTGAATCAGCGCAAGCTCGGGCACCAGCTCTCGAGTCACGGCCTGGCGTTTCGCATCGGCGTGGGCGCGTTCGAGCGTGCCCGCACCGCCAGCGGAAGCGGCGAACCCAAAGCGGTAAGCGACCACGGCTGCTGGCTGCAACGCTCCGTTTCATTCCGCGAGGATCCACTATATCGCGGCACCTGGGTGTTCGCCGCCAATCAAGACACCCTGGGGGCGTTTCATGCTCTCACTGCTCTGGGAAGTACTTCGTGAGTCTTCGTATCGACGCGAGGCGGCGGCTGGCTGCTACTGGTTGGCTCTTTGAACGAGCGCTTTGGTGTAGCGTCGTGGCCAGCGTGCTGTGGTTCGCGACCACTCCGCCGGATGCAGTCGCGTGTGGAGGCGCCGACTACGGCGACCTGAGCGTGCTGCGGCCCCTGGACTCGCAGCTCAGCGAGCTGACCTGGGCCCAGGAAGACTGGGACTACCTTCGCGCGCCCGAGCTGACGTTCGCTCATCCATTGGTCCAGAGCGATCCGAAGGGCTACGCAGAGTTCGAGCGCTACACGAACTCCGAGCCGTCTCAGGCCAAGCTCTCCCTCAGCAGCGTAGATGCAGCAATGGCCAAGGGAGATCTCGACGCCGCCGAGGCGGAAGCGCGACGTTTGACCAGCGCCTGGCTCGACCTGCCGTCGCTCAGCGCCGTCCCGTTCAACTCGGTGGCCGACGCAGCCAGCGACCTCCTCGACGCCACAGCGGCGCTGAAGCCACTGAGCAAGGAAAAACGCACCGCTTACTGGGCGAAGCGACCAAACGGGAAAGCCAACGACGAACGCGAGGCGCTCAAGAAGGCCCTGACCAGCGACATCCCCAACGGCTGGAAGAGTGAGGTGGCGCGCCTCACCCCCAAACAAACTTTCGATTCCCTAAGGAAAAAGCGTGGCGACTGGCTACGCAAGTATCCGAAACACGCGCTGGCGGACGATGTGCGTCTGTGGGGCGTGCGCATCGAGTTCTTCGCGGGTAACTTGGACGCCGCGTGGGACATCCTGGTGGACGTCTACGAGCGACATCCACAGCGCGCGGCGAGCGAGATGTACTACATGCTGCGTAACGGGAACCCTCCAAGCCATGCCGTGTTGAGCCGAGTGACGGACCCGGTCTTGCTCACTGCCCTCAGCAACGAAGACACGCTGACAGCAGGGCGCTGGGACGAACTGTGGACGCTCAGCGAGAGCGCGCCGAAGGCCAAGTGGTCGATCAACCTGCAGGAGCGCCTGCTGCACTGGGCGGCTACTCAGCCCAAAGCGCAAGCGCTGCCCGCAAAGTTTCCCAAGCAGAGCGCTGCGCCGACTGCGTTTTGGGGGAAGGCGCGCGCCATCGCACTGGCGAAGCGCGGACAAGCTACTTCCGCACGCAAACAGCTCGAGCGCACTCCGGCAGATGCTCAACAGGCGGCGCTGCTCGGTGGCCTCTACCTGAGCGTCAACCTGCCGGAGCGGGCGCTGGCTCTGCCTCAGCTGTCCAGTGACTCTCAGGTCTACCTGGTGCGCGTGGCGCTGTCCGACGCTCAGCTCCTGAAGCAACGCAAGCGGGCCAAGGGTGCGCTCCGGGAGATGATCGACGCGGAACTCGCGGCTCGCGCCAAGAGCTGGAAGGCAGCCCGGAAGGTAGTAGGAAACCGGGAGCGGAAGCAGCGCTTCAAGGAGGCCGAGCGCCTGCAGAAGACAGACTCGCTGGCGTATGCGCGCTACCTGGCGGAGCACTACACCCAGCTCTTTTCGGACGTGGACGCGGGCTTCCTACGTGGCCTCAGCGTCCACTACGGAGACCTGAAGTCCCAGAAGGAGCGCCTCGCCATCGAGCAAGCGATGGAGCGTGGGGATGAACGCTGGCGCGCTCTGGAGGCCTACACCGGGTGGCTCGAGGAGCACCCCAAGGCACCGACGGCGCGCCAAGTGCTGGGCGAGGCCGATCAAATCTACATCCGCATGACGAGCAACGGCGGCGCGAGCGGCTTCTGGCAGAAGCACGCGGGCAAGACGAAGCTCGTCCAGCGCCTAAGAAAAGTGGGCAAGGTCGTGCGGGCGAACACTCGCTAGCCGTCACGAAACGACGCACGACCCCGAGCCAGTCGCGATCGCTAGTGTGTCTGCTAGCTAGCTCCGGTACTTTCTCGAAGGGATATGTCGGGGGACGAGCTGCAAGGCTTCACCACCGCTGAGATCGAGCATGCACTGCGAGCCTCGGGGGTGGCGATCTGGGTCTGGGACCCAAAGTCCGACGTCGTGCGCTGGTCGGACACCGCGAGCCACATCCTGCCGGTTCTGCGCGGAAATGCTTCTTCGACGCTACAGGACTTCGTTCAGCTGATCCACCCCGACGATCGGGAGCACCTCTCCAGCGTGATCGCGAGTGCGCTCGAGGGGTCCCTGGGCGAAGCGGCGATTCAATACCGGGTGCTGCATGACGACGACCTCGACCACTGGGTGGAAGGGCGCGGCGCTGTGGTGCTGGATGAGCATGGGAGAATCGAGTGCATGGTGGGGGCGGTGCGAGATATCACCGCGCAGAAGATGTTCGAGCAGGCGCTGCGCCAGAGCGAAGAGCGGCTGCGCTTGTACTCGGAGCTCGCCTCAGACTACGTCTATCAGTCGGATTTGGTGTCCCTTGTGCCCAAGATCCTTGCGGGCTCCCTCGAGCAAGCCACGAGCTACAGCCCCGAGGACGTGGCCGAGCGCGGAGGCTGGATGAGCATGATTCATCCCGACGACATGCCTGACGCGGCCGAACTGGCGAAGGCGCTCAACGCAGGCAAGCCCTTCATGAGCGAGTATCGCGTGATCGATCGCTACGGCCAGGTGCGCTGGTTGAAGGACCGCGCGATGCCGCTGATGAATGCTCAGGGCAAGCCCGTCGGGGTCATGGGTGGCGTACAAGAGGTCACCGAGCTGAAGAATCTGGAGGCGCAGCTGCTCCACTCTCAGAAGATGGAGGCGCTGGCGCGCCTCGCTGGTGCGGTCGCCCACGACTTCAACAACCTGCTGACCGTGATGTGGGGCGCCGCGGATCACTGGGGAGCGGAGCGCGACACGGACGCCACCGAGGCAAAAGCAGACCTGGAGTCGGCGCTGCGCCGGGCCACCGAGCTGACGCGTTCACTGCTCGCGTTCGGTCGCAAGCAGGTGGGTGTCTCCCAGACGATCGACATCGACGCGCTGATCACCTCGGTACGCACCCTGCTGCAGCGCGCCGTTGGTGAACGCATCCAGCTGGAGACCGACCTGGGCGCGGACGGGGCGACGGTCATGGGTGATCCAGGCCAGTTCCAGCTCGTGTTGCTGAACCTCGCGGTGAACGCGCGCGACGCGATGCCTCAAGGTGGGAAGCTCCAGATCAGCACTCGCCGCGGCGTGCCGCCGAAGGTCGTCGCGTCGCCCGACGCGGAGTCTGTGCTCGTCCAGCTCAGCGACACCGGGGTGGGCATCACCGGTGATGTGCTACCGCACATCTTTGAGCCATTCTACACGACCAAACGCGAGGGGCGCGGAACTGGGCTGGGGCTGGCAACGGTGCACGGCATCATCTCGCAGCTCGATGGAAGTATCCTCGTGGATACATCCCCTGGAGAAGGCACACGCTTCGACATCTGGGTACCCATCACCAGGGCTTCGATCCCTGTCCCCTCTCCCAATTCCGTAAGGCAACGTATCGGCGGCCTGGAGCGCATTCTCGTGGTGGAGGACGATCCGCTGGTCCGCCGCACCACGGTGCGCGCCCTCAAGGTGCTGGGTTACCAGGTGCAGTCCGCGGAGAGCTCCGAGCGCGCGCTGGAGTTACCGGGGCTCGAAGCGTTCGAGCTGCTCGTGAGTGATGTTCGGCTGCCCGGAATGTCGGGCCATGTCCTGGCGAGCGAGCTCCGCAAGCGCTTCCCGCAGCTCCAGGTGCTGCTGGTCAGTGGCTTTGCGGAGGCGGTGCCTGAATACGCAGACGCGGAGCGCTTCCCATTCCTGCGCAAGCCGTTCGCCCCGGGTGTGCTCGCGGAGCGGGTGCGGAACCTGCTGGATCGCCGGACGCGCTAACGCCAGCACGCGCCGCCGCATCTTCGAGGTGGTTGCCGCGAGCGACCGCGCTCCGCAGGTGAACCGCTCAAGGCGTTCGTCGCAGCCGCGCTCGAGACCTGATCTGCGTCAGCCGGTGATATGGTCGCGGAGTCGTGTCCGACGAAGCGCCCTTCACCGCCCTCAAGCAGCTCCCACCGGTGCGCGCGCTGGGCCGACAGCTGGTCGGTCTGCTCAATCGGCGTGAGGAGCGCACGGGGCGTCCCACACGTCAGCCCCAGCGCGGCGTGTGGGCGCTCGGGGGCACACAGCTCTTCGATGGCGTCGCCAGAACGACGTTGGAAGAGCTGGTTCGCGGTGCCGAGCGCCGCGAGCTGAGCAAGCGGAGCAGCCTACTCCTCGAGGAGCAAGACACCCGGGTCTGGGTGATCGTTTCCGGAGGGATCAAGCTCTGCCGCACTAGCTCCCTCGGCGGACGCCTGGTCGAGGCGATCCTTGCGCCGGGAGATCTCTTCGGGCGGCTATCCACCGGCGGCACGCCGACGCCGCTCGCGGTCGAGAGCCTTGAAGCAAGTGAACTCGCCGGACTAAACCGAGCGGCGTTCGCCAAACTGCTCAGCCAGCACCCGGAGCTCGCGCTCTCGGTGGTGCAGGAGCTCGAGGATCGGCAGCAGCGCTTGGTGCGGCGCCTCGAGTCACTGGTGTTCAAGGACGTGCGAGCGCGCGTGGCCGAGACGTTGCTCGAGCTCGCAAGGGAGAACCACGGTCCCTGCCAGCACGGCTTCGCCGTCGACGTGCGGATCAACCAGCAAGATCTCGCGGAGCTGGTCGGCGCCACCCGCCAGATGGTGAACCGGGTGCTCGGCGAACTGAGCCGTGAGCTCTACGTGCAGCGCGTTGGAAAGGTGATCTGCGTGCTTCACCTGGAGCGGCTGGAACGCCTCACTTCCGCTGGCACTGAAACATCAGAATGATCGCCTGGGTGTCCGCCAGTTGACAGACGCCGCGCGGAGGCCCTGGCAAGAAGCGTTCATGTCACCCACTCGGCTGTGGCGCAGCTTGACTGCGCTGGCGTTCTTGTCCCCTCACCTCGCGCTGGCAGAACCGCGGGCTGAGTACGCGGACGCCAGCGAGCTGAATCCAGAGCCAGTACCGCACCTCGCGGAAACGGCGCTGCTCGCGCGTTATCAGCACTCGACGGAGGACTCGCCCGTCGATATCTCGCTGTTCGAAGGGGCGACCAGCAACCGAGTGTATCTGGGGCGCAGCGTCAACTACTGCCTCGGCCTGGACGGCTACGCGGGAGGCGGCGAGCCCGGTGTGAGCTACGGCGCTACAGTCTTCGCGCTGGGAATTGGCGCGCGCTCGCAGAGACAAGACTTCATCAGCCTGTGCGGAGGAGCAGGTTTCGATCGCCTGGCAGACACGCTTCCGTTCGGATTCAAGCTCACTCCGGAGCTGCGCGCCGGGGCGAGTCTCGGCCCAGTGCGGCCGCTGATCTACTTTCGGCCGAGCTGGCAACTCAAGAGCGATCGGAGGCGCGTGGACGAAGACTATCCATTCGACGACTTCGAAGCAGGCCTCTGGCTGCGCTTTGGTCGCCAGCATCACTACTGGCAAGAGCTCTCTGCCGCGGGCGGGTTGATGCTTGGATTGAACTACACGGACCGTGCCGGAGTTCGCCAGCTGGGCGTGTCTCTCGGTTTCGACTTCGCGGGAGGCTTGTGATGACGCGCACCAGGACGAGCGGAGTTGCCTCGCTGATTTTCGCCGCCTCCGCGCCCAGGGTGTTGATGCTGACCTACGCCGCGGGGCTGGTCTACGCCGCTGGGCTGCTTGCCTGCGGCGGATGTGCGCCGCCGACGCGGGCTGCGAAGCTGCCCGAGGTGACCCAGGCTGCACCTGAATCCAACCACGCGGAAACTCTTTTCGCCGCGAGTGACGGTCTGAAGCTGTATCGCCAGAGCTGGAAGCCGAGCGGGGCGCCGCGGGCCGCCCTGGTGATCCAGCACGGGCTCAAATCTCACAGCGGCGACTACGCGGCGTTCGCACGGGCCATGGCGGCCCGCGGATTCGCGGTGTACGCAGCCGATATGCGCGGCCATGGTCGCTCCGCGGGGCAACGCGCGACCCTCGATGACTTCGACCAGCTCGTGCGCGACCTGCAGCAAACAGTGACGCTTGCGCGCCGTGAAGTGCCACCGCCGAAGCCGGTGTTCCTCATCGGGCACAGCGTCGGCGGCGCGCTAAGCGCCTTGTACGCGGAGCAGCACCAGAGCGACTTGAACGGGTTGATCCTGCTGGCTCCGGCGCTGCGTGTGGATCGCACGGCGGTAGAGGCTGCAGCCACGCCTTTCTTTGGGACGTTGCTGCCCAACGCGCCGTTGGTGGACGTTCCGAACGCGTGGTTCAGTCGAGATCCGGCACGCGTGACCGCGATGGATAACAGCGACCTGGTGTATCAACCAGCGGGCCCGGCGCGAACTGGCGTGGCGCTGCTAGAGGCGCTGGAATACGTGTGGGCTCACCCCCAAACGATCCAGATCCCGCTCTTGGCCTTGCACGGCACCGCAGACAAAGCCACGGATCCCCGAGGAAGTGTGGAGTTCGTGGGGCGCGCAGGCTCGGCGGACAAGCAGCTGTTGCTGTATCGCGGGCTGTATCACGACCTGCTGCACGAACCGGAGAGAGCACAGGTCATGAGAGACCTGCGCGACTGGCTCGAGCGGCACGTCAGTCCCTAGGCCAGCTCCGGCGGATGCGCGCGCGGTCGACGCTGCCGTAGCGGTCGGCTTGCTTCTCTGGCCAGCCATCGAAGTAGTGGCGCCAGCGCTTGCCGGTGAACTCGCGATACGCGATCGCGTAGGCCACGCGGGAGACTGATGGGACGCCTATCAGCGCCAAGTAGAGCGGACCAAGCATGCGTGACTGCAGCGTGTGGCCAAACTCGTGGTCCCGCGTCGCCTCATCCAGGAAGAAGTGTCGCGAAGCCTTGGGCTCCATCCAGAAGACGAAGTACCCCAGGGAAACGGCGACCCACTCCGACTCGATGAACAGCCGCTGACGCTCGCGAGTCTCGCTCTTGGCTCCTCGAAGCGCGCGGTGCGCGGCGAGCAGGCCGGCGCCGAGCAGGTTTTGGGGGAGCTCCCACAGCGCGAGGGCAAGCGGCGTCATGTCCGTAAGTCTGCCGATTTGCGTGAGGATATGCACCCGGAAATACGCCAGGCATTTGCGGGTTTTCCCAGCAAAACCTGGCACCTAAGCTCGACGGATGTTCAATCGCCGAACCAAGGGCTGGTCCGCCGCCTTCGCCCTCATCGCGTTGGCTGGCTGCAGCGACGAAGACGAAGACAAGGGCCGCAGCGGCTCAGACGCAGGCACGGGTGACGGATCCGTCAGCAGCGGTGGGACTGGCGCAAGCGCTGGCACCGGCGCAAGCGCTGGCACCGGCGGTCAAGCCGGCAACGCGGGCGCAGCGGCGGGCGGCAGTACAGGTGCCACGGGTGGCAGCGCTGGCTCGGCTGCCGGAGGAAGTGCTGGCTCGGCCACGGGTGGAAGCGGTGGAACCGCGACAGGCGGAACCGCAGGTTCTTCGACGGGCGGCACGGCAACTGGAGGAACTGCAACCGGAGGAACCGGGGGAACCGTAACCGCGGTCCCAGCTTACCAGTATTCCGTAGGGAAGCGCGTACTCAGCCACCACGGCGGAACGTGGTACAACCTACGCTACGAGGGCGACACGAACCGGCGAGTCTTCCTCTGGTCGAGCAGCAATGGCGTCGACTGGAGCAACAAGGTGCGAGTGGATGACGCTGCTGCGGGCGACGCCGAACGAGGCGCGCTCCTGACGTGGCTCGACAATGGCACCCCCCGCGTCGGGGTCTACTGGATGTTGCGCGGGACGACCCCTCAGGAGGCTCGTTTCTCCTCGAGCAGCGATCAGGGGGCGAGCTTCGCCAGCTCGGCGACGGTGACGGCGGACGCCGAGAACGCGCAAATGAACGGTGACGTCGCTCGAGGAGATGACGGGTCGCTGTGGGCGGCGTGGACCCGCCGAGTCAACGGCAGCCACGATGGCGTCTTCTACAGTCGCAGCACCGACGACGGCGCGACCTGGAGCACGACCGCGCTAGCGGGTGACTCAGGCGCATTCGGCTGGTCTCACTCGATCGCCGCAGGGTTCACCGGTGAGGCCTGGATCGCGGTGGCGCACAACGATGGCCAGCTGACTGTTTTCCGCACGGCTACGGCGGGCTCCAGCTGGCAAATGGCTACCGCCGCGGCGGGGGTGAGCGGCGCACAAACGAGCCACCCGGTGCTTCGGCGAGCGACCAATGGCGAGCTACTCTTGACCTACGCCAAGCGCAGCGCAAGCGACCAGCAGACGGACGTGTTCTTCACCCGCAGCGGGGACAGCGGTGCGACCTGGAGCCCGCCTGTCCGCGTCAATGACGATGTGACCACCGGGACCTCGGTGAATACCGACTACTACCCGTCTCTAGCGGAAGGTGGATCGGGTCGCTTGTACGTCGTCTGGACAGACGACCGGCGCGGCCCCTCCGCGGCACAAGGCGCCGGCAATCACGACGCCTACCTGAGCTACTCAGTGGATGGCGGCGCGACCTGGTCGACCGACAGCCTGGCCAACGATTTCCCTGAGGAAATTTTCCAGCGACAGGCGGCGGTGGCCGTTGCTCCAGGGACCTCGCAGGATACCGTGGTCGTCTCCTGGGTGGACAACCGCTCTGGCACCTACCAGGTCCACTCGAACTCGCGCGCCTTGCCCTGAGTCCCGCGCGCGTCTTACTCCGCCGCCTGAGCTTGCTCGTAGTAGGCGTCGAATTCCTTCACCATGCCGCGCTGTTCTTCAGCGCTGAGCGCCTTGCCGGCGACCTGGAAGATCTGGTGCTCTTCCTCGTCCATGTGGTGCTCGTTGAGCTCGCACAGCACCTTGGCCTTCGCCACCCAGCCCGAGCTGCTCATGTCGTGCTCCGCCAGCTCCTCGAGCTTGCTGCGGATCTCTTCGTGCTCCTTTACCGAGTGGGCCGCGTGTTCACGGCCCAGCTCCGTGGAGAGCAGCGGCGCGTAGAAGGCGCGCTCTTCCGCCTCGGCGTGAGCCTCCATGGCCTTCTTGAGGCGCTCGAAGAGCTCCTGGCGACCACGGGAGTCACCGTGGGTCTTCACCACCAGCTTCATCAGCGTGCGTTGAACATCGTGATCGGCGCGTAGTCGTTCAAAAATCGTCATGCCCAGCGCCATTGCAGGCACTGGGCCAAACGGGAAGTGCTTCATCCTCGCGGATTCGGCATAGGGCAGGTGTGGCAACCTGCCCAGGTGAGACAAGGCTGAGGCTCAAACGCTACAAACGTCGGAGCGAATGATGAAGCGCACGCCTTCGGGAGCCTCGATGGAGAACCCCGAGCCACGCCCGGGGACCACGTCCAGGGTCAGCCGCGTGTGCTTCCAGCGCTCGTACTGATCGCCGCCCATGTAGAACGGAGTGTCCCCCACCTCGCCAAGCAACACGTCGCGCACACCGAGGCGCAGCTCTCCGCGGGGATAACACATCGGCGCGCTGCCATCGCAGCAGCCCCCCGACTGATGAAACATCAGCGGACCGTGCATGCCGATTAGCTTCGCGATCAGCTCGAGCGCCGCGGGGGTCGCGCTGATCTGCGCCTCCTCCCTTGCAGGAGGGGGCGCGGGATCGCTGTCAGTTGGAGCTGACATGGCCACGAGGTCTAGAAGAAGCCCATCGGGTTCGGGTCGTAGCTGACCAGGATGTTCTTCGTCTGCTGGTAGTGGTCGAGCATCATCTTGTGAGTCTCGCGGCCAATGCCTGACTGCTTGTAGCCACCGAACGCAGCGTGCGCGGGATACAGGTGGTAGCAGTTCGTCCAGACGCGGCCCGCCTGGATGGCGCGCGCCGCGCGATAAGCGGTGTGCGTGTTGCGAGTCCACACGCCCGCACCGAGACCGTACAAGGTATCGTTCGCGATCTTGATCGCGTCGTCGAAACCGTCGAACTGAGCCACGCTGACGACGGGTCCGAAGATCTCCTCCTGGAAAATCCGCATGGAGTTATTGCCTTCGAACACCGTGGGCGCGACGTAGTAGCCATCTTCCATCCCATCGAGGCGCACGCGCTCACCGCCGGTCAGCACCTTCGCGCCCTCCTTCTTGCCGATGTCGATGTAGGAGAGGATCTTCTCGAGCTGATCGTTGCTCGCTTGAGCGCCGAGCTTGGTGTCGGTGTCCAGGGGGTTGCCTGGCTGAGCGCGGGCGGCGCGTGCCACGGCGCTATCCATGAACGCTCCGTAGATCTTCTTGTCGACCAGCGCGCGCGAAGGACACGTGCAGACTTCGCCCTGATTGAGCGCGAACATCGCGAAGCCCTCGAGGGCCTTCTGGCGGAACGCGTCGTCCTGGTCCCAGACATCGGCGAAGAAGATGTTCGGGCTCTTGCCGCCCAGCTCGAGCGTCACCGGGATCAGGTTCTCCGAGGCGTATTGCATGATGAGTCGCCCGGTGGTCGTTTCCCCGGTGAAAGCGACCTTGGAGACGCGCCGGTTCTGCGCCAGGGCTTGCCCGCCTCCACGCCGAAGCCGTTGACGATGTTCAGCACGCCCGGTGGCAGCACCTTGCTGATCAGCTCCGCGAACAGCAAGATGGTGGACGGCGTCTGCTCGGCGGGCTTGAGCACGACCGCGTTGCCGGCGGCGAGCGCCGGCGCGAGCTTCCACGCGGCCATCAGGGCGGGAAGTTCCACGGGATGATCTGCGCGACGACGCCCAGGGGCTCCTTCACGTGGTAGGCGACGGTGTGCTCGTCGAGCTCCGCCATGCTGCCCTCTTCGGCGCGCAGGCAGCCCGCGAAGTAGCGGAAGTGGTCGATGGCCAGCGGAGGTCCGCGGCGAGTGATTCCCGTATGGGTTGCCGTTGTCCCAGGTCTCGGACAGCCGGCGGCATCTCCAGGTTCTCCTGCATCAAGTCCTGGCGATGCGGTTCAGCACCTGGGCGCGCTCGGCGACGGGCGTCTTGCCCCACTTCACCTTGGCGGAGTGCGCGGCGTCGAGGGCGAGCTCGACGTCTTCCGCGGTGGAGCGCGGAATGTCGCAGAACGGCTTGCCAGTCACTGGCGAGATGTTCTCGAAGTACTGCTCCTTCTTGGGTTTCACCCACTCGCCACCGATGAAGTTCGCGTAGCGAGACTGGTAGTTCACTTTCGAGCCGGCACTGTTGGGTCGTTCGTATCGCATGAGTTCCTCCCTCGTTGGGTTGCGCGCCACCTGTGCACGGCCTGGGCCAACACGAAACACTGCGGAAGCGTTGAGACTTTGCTTGGGAGCAGCGCTCGACTGGAGCGACCTGCAACAGGCCAGGTGTTGCGAAACGAATCAGAAACCTGGGTTCCTTGTTCGGGTGCCTGGGGAGGCATACGCTTCTCGAACAGTGCTTGACCCGCTGTTGCTCGATCACGCGACTGAAGGGACTTGGCTCGACTTCCAGGCCAAGCACCCGCGCGGGATTGCGTTCGGCGCACACCTGCCGGTGGTCGGCCACTGGGAGCGCTCACGCTCACTGGGCGCCCCCATCGACGGACCAAAGCCCGAGGACGCGTTAACCCGCGGAAACGAGCTAAGGGAGCGAGCAGAGCGCATCGAACCGGTGCTGCATGATGGATTCGAGGTGCTCCAGCGTACCGCGGCAAGCGTCGGTGGCCAGGACTACATGTTGCTGGTCTCCGACATGGATGGGGTGATCGTCAGCGCCAACGGCGGTGGTGCATTCGCACCCGAGGCGCGCCGCGTGCTGTTGATGGAAGGCGCGAGCTGGAATGAGTCGGTCCGCGGCACCAACGCCATCGGAACTGCCATTGCCGCGGGGAGACCGGTCATCGTCCACGGCACGGCACACTTCGCTCGGCCCTATCACGGACTCGTGTGCTACGCGGCGCCGGTGCACGACGCAGACGGCACACCGGTCGCAGTGCTCGACGCCACCTCCCTGGTCTCACGGGCGGACAACGCCATCGCCTCGGCGGTCATGGCCGCCGCGTCCGCGCTGACGGAGCTGCTCCGGCTCCGCGCTTATTCATTGGCCGGCGCGGCGGTGACCCGGGCGCTGGGTCGCAGCCTGGAGCGCATGAACTGCCCGGTCGCGCTGGTGGAGCCGCCAGGGCGAGTGTCGAGATTGAACAGTCCGGCGCGAGAGTTGTTCACCGGCAGTGAAGCCACGCGGGACGTTGGCGCGCTGCTGGGCTTGGATTTCCAGCAGCTGACCCAGCTAGCGCTCTCGGCGACGACCCTCGAGGTGTACTCACCAGTCAGCGGTCGCGCCCATCGGGTGCACGCCGAGCCCATCGAGAGCGGGGGCCGCGTGATCGCGCTGCTGGTCTTCATGGATCCGGCCACTCGCCTGTCGACGATTCCCCCGCCCCCGCGAGTGCCCAGGGCTCCACGGAGAGACGCTTTCTCGGAGATCTTCGCAGAAGACAAGCCGACGCGCACTGCCCTGGACTGGGCAGCCCGCATCGCAGCGAGCGACATCCCGATCATGCTCCTCGCGGAAACGGGCTCGGGCAAAGAGCTCCTGGCGAGCGCCATTCACGCTGCCAGCAACCGTGCGGCGGGCCCTTTCGTCGCCGTGAACTGCGGCTCCTTCACCCCATCGCTGCTCGAGAGCGAGCTGTTCGGCTACGCGCCAGGGGCCTTCACGGGCGCCGAAAAGGGCGGCCGCCATGGCCTGCTGCACGCCGCGCGAGGCGGCACGTTGTTCCTCGACGAGGTTGGGGAGATGCCGCTGGCGATGCAAGCAGCGCTGCTGCGCTTCCTCGAGTCCGGGACTTACCACCGCGTGGGGGAGACCAAGCAGGAGCACGCTGACGTGCGGGTGCTGTGCGCTACGTGCCGTGATCTCCCGGGGCTGGTGGAAGGAGGTTCTTTCCGTAAGGATCTCTACTATCGCCTCAAGGGGGCCACCGTGACGCTGCCGCCGCTGCGCTCCCGGAGTGACGGCGTGAACCTGGCGCGGCACCTGCTCGCGCAGCTGGCCGCGAAGCATGAGGTCGTGCCAACGCCTACGCTCTCGAGAGAGGTTGAAGGCTTCATCGAGCGCCACGCCTGGCCAGGCAACGTGCGCGAGCTGAAGAGCACCCTGGACGTCGCGTTGGTGTTGTCCCAGGGCTCGGCCAGCGTGGAGCTGTTGCACCTGCCCCCGGACCTCTTGGAGGATCTTGAGCCGGCTCCACCGAGCACCGCCGCAGAGAATCAGCTACAGGAGGCCCAGGGCTGGGCCGTGCGCCGCGCGCTACAAGAGGTCGCTGGCAATGTCAGCCTCGCCGCGAAACGACTCGGCGTGGCTCGCAGTACGCTGTATCGCATGATGCGACGCCACGGCGTGGACTTGAACGAAGTCAGCAAGAAGGGCTAGGCGCCCAGACTCGAGCGTACCTGCCGGCGCACCTTGCGCATGCTAGCAGGCCAGGCGGCCCGCGCTGGATCGCGTTGGTCGGGCAGGACATGCTCTCCCCATGCTGACCCGCGAAGAGAGAGCACTCCTGCTGGAACTACATCGAATCGTCGGTGAGTCGTCGCACAGAGTGACTCGGGCCGTTGGCGAGGACGCCGGAGAGTGCACGTATCCGCCCGAAGGCACCGAGGGTGCGTGGACAAAGAGCGACGCCAAGGCGCTCGCTAGCCTCCAGCTGACACCGTCTCAGCGCCGTGCGCTCCGCAAGGTCTTCGCTGACCACGCCGCTTCCGTTCTCTTTCAATGCCTGAGTCTAATCGATGGCGTGACCGATCCGCAGCTCACACCGCTGCGGCATTGGTCGGGGCTGCGGCTTGTGGTTCGTAACGAAGCAGAGCCCGCGGAGATGCTCCACGACGCGTTCTTCGACAGCTATGCGGACTACGCGAAGCAAGCCCGATGACTGAGTTTGCGTACTTGTACGACCACCCGCACGCGGTCCCCGAGGTCGCCGCGTGGTGGTTCGAGGCGTGGGAAGGCTGGCCCTACGCATCGAGCGAGGGCGTCGCAGAGGAGCTGCGAGGCGAGCTGAGTCGCGACACGTTACCCATCCAGGTGATCGCACTCCAGGGCGGCGCCGCGATTGGCTCCGCGGTGCTCAAGCAGCAGGAAATGCGCAAGAGCTTTCCAGAGTTCGAGTTCTGGCTCGGCAATGTCTACGTCAAGCCGGAGTACCGCGGACGCAAGCTCGCGACGCAGCTCGCACTTCACGTCGAGAGCGTCGCCCTCGCACGTGGCGTGGCTCAGCTGTACCTGGCGACGGAGCAGCTGGACGGCGGGCTCTACGCGAAGATCGGCTACCGCGCCGTGGTGGAGACGCGCAAGCGGGACGCCGACGTGCTGGTGATGGTCAAGCGGATCTAGTTCACGGCTCACGGATCCATATCCTCGCGGTAACATTCGCGCGCGCTGCTCCTCCCCCCAAAATCCAACTCCGATCTCTCCCCGGCGTCCGACCTCGCCGTGAACCGCAACGGCCGTTTGTTCGCGTCCTCGAGCAGAATGCTCGCGCCCTGGATTTGGGGAGAGGGTAGTCGCCAGCTCAGTCGAGCTTGGTGCAGCTCAGGGCTTGCTCAGTGAGGCCGAGGCGTACGCCAGACCAACGGAGCTTGGCTTCGCCGAAAGGAAATTCCCATGAGCATCGAACTTGGATTGAAGCAAAAAGGCGTGTGGCATTGGACACTTGGAGCGCTGACACTGGCGCTGATGGTCGCCTGTGGCGGCGGCGATGGAGACGGATCTGGCGGCAACTCGGGCGGCAGTGGCAATGGCGGCAGCGGCAACGGCGGCACCGGCAACACCAACGGTGGCAGCGGCAATGGTGGTAGCGGCAACGCACCCAGCTGTAATCAGGTGTGCGATGCACTGGCCGAGTGCGGTGTCGACGGGGACCAGTGCGCGGGCGTCTGCGATGGACTCCCCGAAGCGTGTCGTGCTTGCTTGGTAAGCGAGGGTTGCGACTCGCCGACCTGCGAAGCCCCATGCACCGATGGCAGCGGCGGTAGCGGCAATGGCGGCAACGGCGGTGGCGGTAACGGCGGCAACGGGGGCAGTGACAACGGCGGAAATGGTGGCGGCGGCAACGGCGGCACGGCCAACGACGCGTGGGGTCAGAAGTGCTCGGTGATCCTCGAAGACTGCCCAGGGTCTTACGACTGCTTGAACAAGAACGGCAGTACCTTGGAAGATGGGATCTGCACGCAGGCCTGCACCAGCTTCGCAGATTGCCCGACGTTCTGGGATTGCACCCAGGTTGGCAGCGGCAAGTACTGTTTTCCGTGAAGAATGAGGACCGTGCTCCGTAAAACAACGGACGCACGCCTCGCGTGAATCCCAATGTCCAAGCTGGAGCTCCTGCGCCGATCGTTACCGCTCTCGTTGCGGCTGCCCAACCCACCTCCGGTGTGGGTCGGGCGGCAGAGCGAAGTGGAGGCGTTGGTGCAGGCGCTCGAGCGCGGACCGTTGGTCATGGTCTGGGGTCCGAGTGGGATTGGAAAGACAGCGTTGGTGCAGCGCACGCTGCACACCCGCTTCCCTGACCGTGTGCCACGTACGCTGGTGCTGCGACTGGCTCCCGAGGCGACCCTCGAGCAGACCTTGAGCAGCTTGGTGAGCGCGCTGGTTGGCATTCACCAGCTCACCATGGACTTGAAGCCACTGGTTGCGAACCGAGAGTCGCTCGTTGCGACAGCCCTCGATTTGGCAGAGCTCGAAGTCGAAGGTGACCCGCAGTCGGCGCTCGCGGGCGGCTTCTGGATCGTGCTCGATGACGTCCAGCACCTACCGCTTGCCGATCTCGAGGCGTTGCTCGCGGCCCTCGCACAGCACGCGACGCGCAGTCGCTGGATCGCCATCGGTCGACAACGCCTGGAGCTCGACGTCGCCCGCGGCCAGTCCCTGGCAGTGACCGGATTCGATGAACCCGATCTCGAACGCATGGCGAGCGCGTGGTTCCCGGACGTCGATCACGATCCGGAGCTCTTGGCCCGCGCCGGAGGCTCGCCGTGGCGCCTGCTCAGGTTGCTGTCTGGCTCGGCGCTCGAAGCGGGAGACGATCCCCTCGCAGACGTAGCTGAAAGCGCGCGACCGCTGCTTCGCTTGCTGTCGATGATCGAGCTACCGCTGGGTGCTGCGGTCGTGCAGCGCCTCCACGCGCCGGTCGACATCGACGCGCTGGTACACCAGGGCCTGCTCGAACGCGGCCCCGCCGGAGTGCGCATCCACGACTCCCAGCGCAGCCTGATGCGAGCTGGGCTGAGTCGCTCCGACGCGAGTCGCCTCGAGACGAAAGCGGCAGAGCTGCTCGCGGGGGAGAGCGAGCCCTTCGCCTGGCTCGAGGCGCTCCGCTTATTTCTGCATGGCAATAACATAACCTCGGCGCAGCAGCTGCTCGACCGACACCTGAGCGCGCTCATCGAGCAGGGCTATGAAGCCCACTTGTGGCGTCTGCTGGAAGGCCTGAGCGATCCGAACCTGGCGGCGGCGCGCATCGAAATCGCGGTCGAGCTGGCGGATCCGAAGGCTGTCCCCAAGCTGACGTTACCCGCTGCCCCGTCCCACCAGGACCGCTTGCGCTGGGGCAAGCTCTTGCGCATCGCCGGGCGCTTCGACGAAGCACTGGAGACCGTCGATTCGCTGGTCGAGGACGCAAACACCCTGGGTGACGCTCGGGTGGCGTTCTTCGCCAACATCTTGCGCGCCAACCTGGCGCTGGACAGACATCAACCGCAGTCCGCGCGAGAGCTGCTCGAGTCACTCGCCCCGAGCACGCCGCTGGAGAGCGTCGAGCGAGATATCTTGCTAGCCGTTGCCCTGGGGCAATGCGGAGAGCACAGCGACTCGGTCGGGCTGGCGAAGCGCATCGAACCACGCCTCGCAGATCTGGAGGATCGCAGCGGCGACTTGCGCCGTGGCCTCGGCTGGGTGCTCTACTCTGCTGGAGCGATCCGCCGCGCTCGAGACGTGGTGCGACCATTGCTCGCGGAGAAGCGCGCGTCACGGCTCCACGGGCTCGGCCCAGCTCGGCTCCTGTTCTTGGCCCTGGGGGCCTCCCTCGACTGTGGTGAGCTAGCGGAGGCCAGCGTATTCTTGGGACGCCTGCGCAAGATGTCCGGCTCCGCGTTTCAGCGTGCTTTTACCCACTTTCTGGAGGTCCAGCAGTTGCTCGCACAAGGTTACCTCGAGGAAGCGCGTGAAGCCTGCGTCAGCGTGGATGGACCCGCGAAGGAGTATCAGCGCTTCGACTTGCTCTCCGCCGTAGGTGCAGTGCGCTGCCGCATCGCCCTGGGCGTGGGAGAGCCGCCGAGCGCGGAGCTGGCGCCTTCTGGCTCCAGCACCTCGGAGCACGACGATCTGCACCGGCTGCACCACTACGCGCTACGTGGGGCCTGGGCGCTGGAAGACACACCCCCTGCGCTCTCCGAGCCTGCGCATCCTGAGGTCGCGGCCACGGCGGCCTATGTGTCCGCGTTTCGAGACCTGACCCGTGGTGATCCACACGCAGCGGTCGAAGCGTCACGGCGCGCCCGCACCTTGGCCCGCAACACCGACTACCGCTTGATCGAACACGCGGCGCTGGTCACTCAGGTGGAGAGCGAGCTCATCTCCGATCTGGATCAGGCGACGCTCGCACGCAGCGTCGGGGAGCTGGAGAGCCTGGCGCGCGCCATGGATCTCGAGCTGGGAGTGCAGCTCGGCGAGCTGATGCGCTGTGGCGGCGCCCTCGGCAACGTCGACCCTCTGGGGCTCGAACGCCTGGCGCAGAGCCCCTTTCCGAACGTCCAGCGCCGAGCGCTGGCACTGCTTGGAGACGAGGTCCAGCTCAGCCCGTACGAGGAACTGGTCGTGGCAGCCCATCGCAGGCGCTGCGGCATGCATGTGGAGGTCGCCAACTGCAGTCGGGGCAAGGACCGCAGCGCGAACTTGATCCCCGCGGGAATGGACCCACGAAGCGCAGAGCTGTGGTTCGCGGGCAAGGTCACCAACCTGCGCAGTCGGCAGCTGCTGTGGCGGCTGCTCGAGCTACTCGCCGATAGTGACGAGCCCTTGAGCAAGGAAGAGCTGATCGTACAAGCCTGGGAGCTCGACGCGTATCATCCCCTGCGCCATGACGCGCGCCTGCACACGGCGGTTTCGGCGATTCGCAAGGCGATCGGCTCGGAGCACACCATCGTGCAGAGCACCGCGGAGGGCTACCGGATTGCCGAGAACGTGCTGCTCCGGCGCCTGGTGCCGACTACGTAGTGGCGAAGCGACGCTTGAAGGCCGCCAGCGTTCCGCGATCCTTGCTGCGGTCGTGGACCGCGAACAACACGCGATCGAAGCACCCTGCGAAGCGCGCAGAGGTCAGGTGCTGACCAAAAACGTCCGCTACCTGCGAAGGCTGATTACGGAATACACCGCAACCCCAGGCTCCAAGCACCAGCACACGGTGCCGCTGATCCGCTGCAACCATGAGCACCTTTGCCGCGCGGCGACGCAGAGTCTCCTCGACCTCAGGCAGACAGCCAGTGTCCCGCTTGAGCGCTTCGCCAGCGTTGGGCGCGGGCGCCGTGATCACACCAGCGGAGAACGGCTCGTCGATCAAGTCGGTGCTCCGCGAGCGGAAGAACGGCACCGCGGGCGAGTAGATGATGTGATCCGTGTAGAGCATCGAGTCGAGTGCCCGGTTCACCTTGTAGTACGCCGCCACCGCGGGAGACGTCAGACAAGGGTGCAGCGCCGAACAGCGGGTTACGTCCTCTTCCTGCGCCTTGGCGCCGTTGATGAAGCCGCCGCCTGGATTCCTAGCGGAAGCAAAGTTGAGCAATGCGACGTGGGTCTCGCCCTCACTGACCAGACGCCGGGCCCCGATCTGAGTCGTTTCGTCGCTGACTTCGACGCGAGGCGCCGTTCCAGGACCACCGGGCAGGGCCAGCAGATCATCGAGCTCAGTTGGTGTGTAGAGACGCGTCTCTACAACCGCCGCCTCGATCTGCGAGCCGATTTCGACTCGCCCACCCGAGGGCCGACGTAGGACCCCGCGTCGCAAATCGCGAGAGTATCGCGAGCGACCTGTTTGAGTGACATAGCCCCCTTGGTGTAGCACCAACACTAAGCCACGCAAGCGCCGACGGCCGATTTTCAGGTTTGGGGGTGAGGCACACTGGCTCACCCCGCGGCACGCTGTCAGTCGTCGTCGTCATCCTCACCGGTCGCTGCGACCGCTGGCATATCCTTCTGGAAATTCGTTCCTTGATAGGCCTGGGCTGCGCCGGGTAAACCAGGCGGCCGCCGGCCTCTCCCGTCAGGTAGCCGAGCGCCAGCACCCCAAGCGTGCCCGCCGTCGCAAGGCCAGCGACGGCGCGCCCAGCGGGTCTCCGCGACAGCGCGCCACCGAGCAGCATCAGCCCCAGCACCACGCCGCTCGCCAACATGAAGCGTTGCGCGGCGTGCTCGTGTGCCTCGATGTAGCTCTCGGCGACTACGCGCTCCACGCGCTCCTCGTCCGCTTCTCCGCTGCGCAACGCCCCGATCCCCGAGATGACGAGCACCAGCTGGAGCAGCACTGCGATGAACCACGCGCGGCCAGGGAGCCACTCACGCCACCAGGCGAAGAGCAACCCAGCTGTCACCAGCGGCATCAACACCGCGAGCGCGATGGGCAAGTGAACCAACTTGGGATGAAAAAACAGCGAGTCCATGACTGACCTCCACGTCTTGGCTAAACGTGGGCTCGTTCGCAGGCGCACACCATCCGGCAAACGTCGGACGTCCCCGTGAGTCACGTTACGTTGCATCCGGCCAGCAATCCGCCATCTGGACCTGTGACCCGATCTCCATCACGCGTTCCGTGGGGATATTGAAGAAGGTGGTGTGATCGATGGCGTACGCCTCCACCTGGTGGCGCCTTGCAAATTCGATGGCCTCGAGGGCTGGGCCGACTCTCACCGTGCCTTGGGGATCGTCAACCAGACCCGTGCGCCACCGAGGGGCGAGTCCGCGGCGCCCACCTCTCCCCCATGCGCGTTGACGATGTCACGCACGATGCTCAGACCGAGACCGTTGCCCTGTTTGGTCGTCCCCGGCACGCGGAAGAACTTCGAGAAGACTCGCTCCCGGAGCTCCTGAGGGATCCCGCGCCCCGCGTCGTCCACGAAGATCCGAACCGTTCCGTGCTGCGACTCGAAACCGACCTCGACGTCGCTGCCTCCGCTGTGGACCAGTGCGTTCTCGATCAGGTTGTCCAGAGCCCGCGCCAGGCGCGCAGCATCCGCATCCACCTCGAGTAGACCATCGCCTTGAAGGGCGACGAGACGCGAACCGAGCTGTCGCGCACGAGGTTCGAGACGCGCGACGGCATCACGCAGTGCCTCGGCCACATTCACCTTGGAGAGCGCGAGTGTCGCTGCGCCAGACTCGAGACGCGCGAGTTCGAGGAGCTCCTCGACCACCGACTGCAAGCGCTCGCAGTCACTGCGAGCCGTCGCCAGCAAGTCCTGCTGGCGATCCGTGATAGGTCCTGCAGCGCCCTCTAGGCACAAGTGCACGGCCATGTGGAGCGAGGTGAGCGGCGTCCGCAACTCATGGGCCGCCGCGGCGACCAGATCGCCGTGAAAGCCCTCCAGGCGGCGCATCGTCGACACATCCCGAAGCGCGACCGTGATCCCGGACAGCAACCCATCGCGCGCCCGCACCGGAGTCGCTCCCGCAAGCAGCCAGCGGGGAGTTGGCGCACCAGGTACCTCGACCGCGTCAGCAATCGATCGCGGTTCATAGGCTTGGCCCGTCTCCTTCACCGTCTCGAATGCATTCCGCACGGCATCTTGCAGCGCCTCTGGCAGGGCTTCCAGCGTCAGTTCGTGCCCCGTCCACTGAACGACGACTTGATTGTTTGCCGTGGGCGTCCCGTCCAGGTCGTAGACGATGACTCCATCCGCCAGGCTGTCCATTACCGACTCGAGGCGCCCATTGGCTTCCAGGAGCTCGCCGACGCTGCTCTGTCGATACCTGAGCAGTCGCTCCGCCATGTCGTTGAACGAACGCGACAGCGACGCGATCTCATCGCTCCCAGAGAAACGGATGCGAGCCTCGAAGTCCCCATCAGCGAGTCTGCCTACCGCGCGCTCCAGGACTCGCACCGGGGCCAAGGTGCGTCGCAGGGACGTGCCGGTGAACACCAACGCGAGCAACAGGGCCACGAGGGCAGCGCTCCCAAGCATCACGCCGATGCGACGAGACTCCTCCCGGGCGAGGTCGCTCTTCCGATGCATTGCCCCGCGGTTCGTATCCAGAATGGTGTCGACTGCCGCCTGGAGCTCGCCGGAACGCTTGAGATAACCTTCCAGCCGAGACGTGGACGAAGCCTCATCCAGATCCGCCACGTAGCGCTCCCAGCGCGTGCGCAACGCCTTGGTAGCTTCTCTCTCGCCGGTCTCGGTGATGTTGCCTTCTTGCGTGCGTAGCTCTCGATCAAAGTCGGCGATCGCCTGCGCCGCAGTCTCGCGCTGAAACGGTTCCCTGCGGAGAGCTGCAGCGAACACGAGACCGTCGATGGTATCGATCGCGTGAACCATGTTGCGGCCCGCGTCGAAGCTCTTGAAGTTCTGCTGCAGGATCGCGTCCGGTGCGCTCCCGAAGCGAAACGCCGCGTACAAGGCCCCACCAGTAGTCAGAACTAGGGCCAGGACCAGCGGTAGCGTGGTCAGCAGCAACTTGCCGCGCAACGTCATCGGGGCACCTCCTCCGAAGAGAGCAGGTGCAGATCGAACCCTTGCGCGCGGCGCACCAGACGCTGCGGTACTGTGAGCCCAAACACTTGCTTGTACCAGGGCTGGTCAGTCACCCCGATCACGATGTCGGTCACGCCGTTGGCCCGAGCAAACTCCAGAATCCCCTCCACTGGCTCGGTTGCCTTGATGTGTTGTACGTCCGCCCCCAGGTCCCGCGCCATCTGCTGGCCGTCGAACAGATGCCTCTGGGTCGACGCATCGATGCGCGTCGGCCCCTCGCTCGGTGTTTCCACGTAGAGCGCGTACCAGTGCACGTTCAGGCGACCCGCCATGCGGGAAGCTCGCCGCAATAGCGACCGAGTCCGGGGCGAGCGCGAGCTCAGGCAAACCATCACGCGACCTCCGGTCGCGCGCTCCGCCGGTTGTACGAGTTTCTGGGATCCATCTGTTGGCTGAGCACGCCCAACCGCCTCCGCCACCTCTCTCAGGGACAGCTCTCGCAGCGCCGTCAGGTTCTGTACCTGGAAGAAGTTCCCGAGCGCCCAGGCGACGCGATCCTGAGGGTAGATCTTCCCGGCCCGCAGACGCTCCAGCAAATCGTCCGGGGGCAAGTCGATGTTGATGATCTGATCCGCGCGGCGAAGAAACGAATCCGGGACGGTCTCGTGCACCTTGACGCCCGTGGCCTTGCGCACGACGTCGTTCAGGCTCTCCAGGTGCTGGATGTTGAACGCGCAGTAGACGTGGATTCCCACTCGGAGCAGATCGAGGATGTCTTCGTAGCGCTTCTTGTGCCCGCTACCTGGTGCGTTGGTGTGCGCGACCTCGTCGATCAGTGCGATCTCCGGAGCCCTGCGCTTGACCGCGTCCAAATCCAGCTCCGCTAACTCGACCCCTCGGTACTCAATCTTCCTGGGAGGAACGCACTCGAGCCCCTCGACGAGCGCCATCGTTTCCGCGCGGCCATGACTCTCTACCACCCCCACCACTACATCTACGCCGCGCTTCTTCAGCTGCTGCGCCTCCTGAAGCATGCGGTAGGTCTTTCCGACCCCCGCCGCCGGCCCCAGGAACACCTTCAAGCGGCCCTGACGCGAGCGGCGAACCAGCTCCAAGAACTCGTCAGATCGCGTTTGCGGCTCGGACATGAGTCACCGTGATACCGAACCCAAAGCGCGGTCCAGCGCAATGTTCGCCTGGAGCACGTTCACCAACGCAGGCGATCCCAGACTCGACTCCGAGCAACTTCGAAGCACCCCTTCCACGCTCGGCAAGGACACTCGCCTCACCCTCGCGATGCGAGGCGCTTGATAGAGGGCGCCGTCGAGGGTCACGTGCGGATCGACCCCCGAGCCCGAAGCCATGACCAGCTCGGCGGGCACCGGGTCACTCGATGTCGCGGCGAAACGCATGACGTCTTTTCCAATGCGTTCCTTCAGAACAGGGTTTGTGGGGGAGAGGTTGCTCCCTCCAGTCGCTGCAGCGTCGTAGTCGACCGCCGAAGGGCGCGGCCAGAGGTACTCCGGACGCTGAAAGCGCTGGGCTATCAGCTGGCTCCCGACCACGCGGCCCTGGTCGTCCCGAATCAAGCTCCCGTTGGCGCGCCCAGGCACCGCGATCTGAGCGAATCCAAAGACGAACGCTGGGTAGCCCACTGCGCAGATTGAAAGCGTAGCCAGGCAGGTACGAAGGCTTATTGAGATATCTTTCCACATGACAACACACCTCAGACCAGTCCGACAGCCGTTAGCAGGAGATCGATCAGCTTGATGCCAGCAAACGGCAGCACGAGGCCCCCAGGCCGTAGACCAAGAGGTTCCGTTGCAGGAGCTTGTCGGCGCTCGCCGGACGATAGCGCACACCCTTGATGGCAACTGGGATCAGGCCGGGATGATCAGGGCATTGAAGATCACTGCGGACAGAATCGCGCTACGGGGAGACGTGAGCCCCATCACGTTCAGAGCTGCCAAGGCTGGGATCGCTGCCATGAACAGCGCCGGCACGATCGCGAAGTACTTGGCGACATCGTTCGCGATCGAGAACGTGGTCAGGGCGCCTCTCGTCATCAACAGCTGCTTTCCGATCTCGATCACCTCGATCAGCTTCGTGGGGTTGCTGTCCAGATCCACCATGTTGCTGGCTTCCTTGGCGGCTTGCGTGCCGGAGTTCATCGCCACCCCGATATCAGCCTGAGCCAGCGCGGGGGCGTCGTTGGTGCCGTCACCCATCATCGCGATCAGGCGGCCGCCAGTTTGTTCCTTGCGGATATAGGCGAGCTTCTCCTCGGGCGTCGCCTCAGCGATGAAGTCGTCGACTCCAGCCTGCTTGGCGATCGCTTCCGCAGTGAGAGGATTGTCTCCAGTCACCATGACGATGCGCAGGCCCATCGCACGCAGGCGCTCGAAGCGCTGCTTGATGCCGGGCTTCAACACGTCGCTGAGCGCGACCACTCCCAGCGCTCGACCTTGCTCGGCGACAACCAGCGGTGTGCCTCCCCCCCGAGCGATCGCGGAGACGTGTGCCGTCACTCCCTCCGGGAGCGCCGCGCCCTGCTCGCCAAGCCAGCGTTTGACGGCGTCGACAGCGCCTTTTCGCAGCTGGCGACCATCGGGCAGGTTGACCCCGGAGAGCCGAGTTTGTGCCGTGAAGGGGATACCTTCGGCCGCATCGGGGAGCGCCGCGATCTGCCGCTCCCTACGGCAAAGCTCCGCCAGCGACTTGCCCTCGGGCGTCTGGTCCGTGAGCGACGTGAGGAGCGCAGCCTCCACGAGGTCGTCGCGCCGCACCCCTTTCGCCACGAACAGCTCAGTCGCTCGCCGATTCCCCTCGGTAATGGTTCCCGTCTTGTCCAGCAGCACCGTATCGATGTCGCCTGCCAGCTCAACGGCCTTCCCGCTCTTCGCCAGCACGTTGGCTTTCAGCGCTCGGTCCATCCCCGCGAGACCGATGGCAGACAGCAGGCCGCCGATGGTGGTGGGGATGAGGCAGACGAGGAGCGCGGTCGCCGTCGCAACGTCGATGCTCGCGGAGAAGTACGCGGCCATGGGCACGAGTGACACCGTGACCATGAGAAACGCCAAGGTGAGGCCCGCCAGGGTCACCGTGAGCGCGACCTCGTTCGGTGTCTTCTGACGCTTCGCGCCCTCCACCAGCGCGATCATGCGATCGAGGAACGAGTCTCCAGGCTCGGCCGTGACCTTCACGACGATCTCGTCGCTCAGCACGCGTGTACCGCCGGTCACGCCGCTGCGGTCGCCGCCTGCCTCGCGTACGACCGGCGCGCTCTCTCCCGTGATCGCCGACTCGTCGATGCTCGCGATCCCTTCGACGATCTCACCATCCGCGGGGATCACCTCGCCTTCGGAGACCACGATCAGATCTCCCATCCGAAGCTCGGTCGAGCTAGTCGCTTCGATGCTGCCGTTCTGGCCTCGACGCCGCGCTGGCGTCGCTTTGCGAGTCTCTCGTAGCGCCTGAGTCTGAGCCTGACCACGCGCCTCGGCCAAGGCCTCAGCGAAGTTGGCGAACAGCACGGTCAGCCAAAGAATGGCACTGACGAGGAGTTGGTAGCCGCCACTCTCATGAGCGCTCGCCAGCGCGCTGAGACCGGAGAGGGTGCTCAAGGCCGCCCCCAGCTCCGTGACGAACATCACGGGGTTTCGCACCAAACGCCGCGGAGACAGCATCACGACCGCCTCGCGAAGCGCCGGAACAGCCAACGCGGGCGCAAACAACCCCTGGGGTGCAGGCCCGCGACGCGCCGAGGAGATGCTACTCATGACCGCCCTCTCGCGCCTCATCACCCAGCAGCAAGATATTCCCCGGAGGAAACGCTGTCAGAGCGTCTAGGTTCACACGCGCGGGCGCGTACATGGGTGCAAGTGCCAGGCCTGCCCGGAGCAGGTTCACGGCCTCCCCGTGCTGCCCTTGTCGCTCGCGCACCACGGCCAAAACGTTGTACGCATCCGCCTTGTCTGGGCACACCGAGAGCGCCTGACGCGCAATCGCTTCGCCTCGGTCGAGCTGTTTCGCCCGAATCTCCTCGCGTGCGTAGGAGAGCAGGGCGTCGTAGGTAGCCTCTTGGTCGGTCATTTGGATCTCTTCGTTCCCAGGATTGTCAACGCGCTCCAAGCATCCCGAGGTGCTCGGCGATGGGGCCGAGCACCGCGGCTGGTAGGAACAGCAGGCCACCGAGTAGCAATACGCTACCCAGCAGCAAGAAGCCGAACAGCGGCGTGTCGGTACGGAAGGTGCCTGCCGTCTCGGGCACCACTTTTTTTTCCGCAAGGAATCCTGCGATCGCGAGCGGCAAGACGATTGGAAGGTAGCGTCCCAGAAACATCCATACCCCGGTGAGCGTGTTCCAGGGCACCGTGTTGTCTCCGAGGCCCTCGAACCCAGACCCGTTGTTCGCTGCAGCCGAGCTCATCTCGTAGAGGATCTCGCTGAAGCCGTGGCTCCCTGGATTGGCTACGCTGTGAACGCCCCAGGGCGTCGCGGCGAACAGCGCCGTTCCCCCGAGGATCAACAGCGGATGCAGCAGCAGCGCGAGCGCCGCGATCTTCATCTCGCGCGTCTCGATCTTGCGCCCGAGGTACTCAGGAGTGCGCCCCACCATCAAGCCTGCGATGAACACCGCGACCACGACGTAGAGGAACATGTTGATCATGCCTACGCCGACGCCGCCGAAGCTCACGTTGAGCCACATACCGGCCAGCGCCGTGAGGCCGCCGAGAGGACTCAAGCTGTCGTGCATCGCAGCGACGGACCCGTTGCTCGTGGCCGTGGTGGAGACTGCCCAGAACGCCCCGGGGCCCGCACCCACTCGCAGCTCTTTGCCCTCCAGATTGCCCAAGCCTTGATCGACCACTGAGCTCGCGGCCAGGTTGGGTTGCGCCTCGAAGTGCAGCGCACCGACGGCGGTCACCAGAAACAGCACGGCCATCACGCCGAAGATCACGGTGGCGTGCCTGATACGGCCAATCAAGCGTCCGAACATCCACACGCTCGCCATCGGCAGCAGGAGAATCGCGACATTCGACAGCGCGTTGGTGAGCTGTGATGGATTCTCGAACGGGTGGGTGCTGTTCGGGCCGAAGAAGCCGCCGCCGTTGGTGCCCAGCTGCTTGATCGCCAGCATCCCGGCAACTGGGCCCCGCGCGATCGTCTGAGTGGTGCCCTCGAGGGTGTGAGCCACCGCGGCGCCATCCAGCGTCATCGGGACGCCAAGCAACACCAACACGCTAGCAAACCCCACGGAAATAGGGAGCAGCAGCAGCAAGCTCCCGCGCAACAGGTCACGGTAGAAGTTCCCAACCGACCTGCTGGGTCCCAGCGCTCGCGCGATCGCGGCGAGCGCGCCAAGCCCGGTAGCCGCCGACACGAACTGGAGCCAACTCAAGCCGACGACCTGCGAGAAATAGCTCAGCGATTGTTCACCTGAGTAGTGCTGCAGGTTCGTGTTCGTCGCAAATGAGATCGCCGTGTGGAACGCGAGGCTAGGCTCGAGCCCTGGCTTGGCGTCAGGGTTGAGTGGCAGTCGATGCTGAAACACCAGCACCAGGAACACCAAGGCGAACATCAGCGCGTTGAACACGACGAGGGACGACGCGTAACGTCGCCAGTCTTGCGAGGCGACGGCTCCCTCCCCCACCAGCCGCTCGAGCCAGGAGTCGAAGCGGCCGCGCGACGTCGGCGAGAAGACCCAAGCCATGTAGCGAGAGAGCGGCCAGGCAAGCAGCAAGCAACTGGCAAACAGTGCAAGTCCATACAGCATCACAGGCCTCAAAATTTTTCCGGGCGGATTATAGCCACGAGCAGATAGCCAAACGTGAGGGCAGCCAAGGCAGCGGCGAGGAGCAACATGGTCTCAGGCCCGATCCAGGGTCGAGGTGAGCGCATACAGAGCGCCGAACAGCAGCAAACCGAGAGCCAGGTACGCGACTACATTCATCATGAACTCCTCTACGACCCACATAGCAATTGGTGTACCCAGCTGGGGCTCCGGACACTCGCCACGTTTTGCTGGGGTTTTTGTGCTTCAAGGTGGGAAACGGGGACGCGGCGCCATGCAGGCTGCAAGGTTGCGAGAAGCGACCTGTTGCAACATGAGGTTGGTCGGAGCGGGGCACCGGTTGAGACACTCGATACCGCGCGGATATCGTTGACAGCCGGAGCGCGACGCGCGCTGGAACGCCCATTGCACCAGCCGGCGAGTATGAACGCAGCAACCAAACACCGACTCACGGCGGGCTCCGCCGTGATCCTCTTTGTCGGACTAGCGCTGGGCGTTTGGCTCTGGCAGCGGACGAGTGAGACTCGTGCGATTCACGATCTCGCCCCCGCACAGCGCCAGGAGGTCCTCGAGCGTGAGCTCGCCGCGTACGCTCGCCTGTGTCCAGAGCGTCTCGCTGATGACGCGCTCGAGGCCCGTTGCGAAGACAAGGCGCGGTTCATTCGCCAGTTCCCCGAGTGTGGGTCACAGTGCGAGCGCATCATCAGGCACTCCTTACCGCAGCCGGAGCGCTAGCTAGCCTTGACCGCCTGTCTCATAACGCTTCAGTCGGCGCCACAGCGTCGAGGGATCGATGCCCAACACCCGGGCCGCCTCATCTCGTGTCGCCAGGCGAGCGAGCACGCGCAACGTGTGCTCTTGCTCGACTTCAGCCAGCGTGAAGTCTCCACCGACTCGCGGCGTCACCGACGCGGATCCGCGGATCCTCTCGGAAAAGCTCTGCGGAGTCAGCACGCTATCTCCGGACAGCACGACCGCGCGCTCCATCTCGTTCTTGAGTTCCCGCACATTGCCGGGCCACTGGTACCCCAGCAAGAGCGCCTGTGCGTCGGGGTTCAAGCGTGGTGCTGGACGCCCAGCATCGGACGCAGCAAATCTCAAGAAGTGCTGCGCGAGGCGCGCCAGGTCCTCTGGGCGTTCACGCAGAGCGGGCACGACGACCTCGATCACATTGAGTCGATAGAGTAGATCCAGTCGGAAACGACCCTGCTCGACGTCGGCTTGGAGATCGCGGTTCGTGGCCGCCACGAGCCGAACATCAGCCTGCCGGGTCTGCGTCTCCCCAACGCGCTCGAACTCGCGGTCCTGCGCGAAGCGCAGCAGCTTCGTCTGGAGCGCTGGTGAGATCTCTCCAATCTCGTCCAAGAAGAGCGTGCCGCCATCGGCCTCCTCCACCTTCCCTCGCTGGTCACGCACCGCGCCGGTGAAAGCACCCCGCGCGTGGCCGAACAGGTCGCTCGCGAGCAGGTCGTCGGTCAACGTCGGGCAGTTCACGGTCACCAGACGTCGTCCGCGCCGCGGGCTCAGCTCGTGAGCCAGGCGGGCGAGCACTCCCTTCCCCGTACCGCTCTCACCGCGAAGCAAGATCGGCGAGTTGGCTTTGGCGGCTTGAGTCACCACATCGATGGCGCTCTGCATGGCACTCGAGCTCGTCTCCAGGACCACCTGGGGCGTCGAGGTTGCAAGACGGCCCTCCAGATCGGCGATGCGGTTCTCCAGGCCTCGTCGCTCAGCCAGGCGCTCCACGATCACGCGGATCTGGGCTGGGGTGAACGGCTTCTGAAGGTAGTCTTGCGCACCACGCTTCATGGCCGTGACCGCGCTCTCGATGCTCCCGTAGGCGGTCATCATGACGACACCCAGGTTGGGATTGAGGTCGAGGATCTGGCCCAACACCTCGAGTCCGTCGGCGGCGCCGAGGCGAATGTCCAGAAACGCAACGTCGAACGGCCTGCGTTCCACGATCGCGAGCGCCTCTCGAGCTCCGGCGGCGGCGTGTACCTCGCACCCCATCGACTCGAGACAGACCGAGACCGTGGACCGGATGTTCGGCTCATCGTCAATCACGAGCACGCGGAGGGACGCAGAGTTGGCCGATTCCAGAGAGGCGGTCATCAGCCAGTTGTACACGCAAGCTTCGAGCCAGCGGTGTCCTGCGTGCTCGTCCGGGAGTTCTGCTTGCAAGTTGCAAGGGTTCGGATGCTTCGCTCGTGCAAGACGCCAGGCGGAGGCCGCGTTCGCCCGGGGGCAGCGAGCCCCATCGTCTGCGGCTCCGCTCGGCGGACCTGCACCTACCGGCATCGTAGGGTTGACGCTCCGGCACGTGTCCAACAGCGGAGCCACCCGACGCCTTCGCGATGCTCGCCGCCCTGTGACGAAGGGGCTCAGCTCCCATTTCCCCAAGGAAATTTTACAACCCAGCACCCCCGTCGCTGCCCAACGACGGCGTCGGGAGCACCGTCCGACCGATCTCCGCGGAAACTACGATTAGTGCGATATCAGCGTTCGGGTACACCCACTAGGGTGGTAGCGCCGCGCGAGCGTTGCCCCTAGGTTCGCCTCGCGGCTCCTCTCGCTGCATCGCGCCACACCAGCGCTCCTTCGCCATGTCACTACGCCCCATCTTGGCGCCTCAGGGCTTGCCAGAAGACGAACTCGTACGCTCGGCACTGTGGAGCGCCGAAGGCGATCTCGGGCGCATCATCGACGCGCCCAACAACTCGATCGAGGCCTACGTCCACTACCTGAAAAAGCTGCGCTTCCTCGCTGGGGGTCCGCCGCCGCTGGTTTGCTTCGTAGAAACACGCGCGCTCGGAGTCGTGCTCACAGCGCGCGCCCTGCTGGAAGGCGAGGTGCCGTCCCTGCGCAAGGCAAGCTGGCTCATCTTCCTCGCCTGCGCCGAAGATCCAGAGTTCGAAGCTGCGGCTCAGCGCCTCGGTAGCCTCGATGACTCACTCGCTTCCGTTCCCTTGTGGAAGTCCCGTTCCGGACAGTACTTCGTGGTCGTACCGCCAGGTCCACCCATCGCGCGGCTCAGGGTACGGTGCGCCGAAGCGCAGATGCTTGCGATGCTCTAGCTCGAGCTTTCGGCAGCGCCGCTACCAACATGCTCGTGGCAACGCTGGTCCAGGTTTCGCAAAGCGAAAACCCTGAAGTAAATCGCAACCGAGGTCGACGAGCGCGTCTCGCTCGGCTTCGGTCTCGATACCCTCGGCCACGACCAGCGAGCCGAGCTCCTGGCACAACGTCACCATCGACGAGACCAAGCGGCGCTTGACGAGGCTCCCGTGGATCCCGCGAATCAACGAGATGTCGAGCTTGACGATGTCCGGTTCGAGCTGAGCAAAGCTCGCGAGTCCCGCGTAACCCGCGCCGAGATCATCCACCGCGATGCGAAAGCCAACCCCGCGCAGCAGGCCTACACGCCCCTGCACGTCTTGCACTCGGTCCAGCGCGGCGCGCTCCGTGACCTCTAGCACGACTCGCTGAGCGAACCGCGTCAGCGGCGCGTCGTCGTCATACAGATCCGGGTCCATCAGATCCCACGGGTGCAAGTTCACGAACATCACGGCGTCGTGATCCGTGCGCGTGAGCTGCCTGGCGACCTGCGCGCGAATGGCTCTCCCCAGCGACCACACGGCGTCGAGACGCTCCGCTGCGTTCAACACCGCGGACGGCTCGATCAGGCTACAGCCCGTGGTGCGTAGCAACGCCTCGTAGCCGAACACTCGGCGCTCGCGGGCGCAGACCAAGGGCTGGAAAGCCATCCATAGCGAACCCACCGCCTGGGCAAACTCTGCCTCCAGAGATGCCATTTCCCCGGGGCAACCAATCCCAGTGCCCAGCACCGCGAGGGTCTCCTGTTGCACCAGCGCAAGCGCTCGCAGGCGCACGGCGCGCGCGACCACACCTAGCAGCTCGGATGCGGCAATCGGCTTCAAGAGATAGCGAAACGCCCCGTGTTCGAGCGCCTCCACCGCTGACTTCACGTCGGGCGCACCGGACATCAACACCACGGGAAGCGTGTGGTGCTGACGACGGATCGCGCGCAGGAGCTGCACCCCGGACATCTCAGGCATGGTCACGTCGCTGATCACGACGTCGACCTGCGTTTCCTCCAACGCCTCCACCGCGCTCGCGCCGTCGATGCAGCACGTGACGAGGTACCCAGCATGCTCGAGGTGCCGCGTCAGCGCACGCAGCAGCATCGGCTCGTCGTCGACCAACAAGACGTGCGCCGGACGTGGTGGATGGGAGTTGCCGGCCACACTCTGGTTGTGTCCTTTGCCCTCGCTATTTTCAAGTCTCACCGACGCTGCGCAGACACGTGATGTCACAACGTGCAAAGGGTGCCCGGATGCACCCATCGTGTCATTCGAGGTACTCTCGACGCCCGTGTCGGAGGGGTTGCACTTGCACATGACAGCGCGCAACTTCCGCGAAGTTTCCCCGAGGTAACTACTAAAAGCCCAAGAGTTACCAGGGGCGTTCGCCAGCGAACCGGGGCGGTCTCGAGGGGACCGCCCCGTTAGCCCTAGAAGTCACCATCCTTCACGTAGGGCTGACTCCAGAGAGTTAGCTGGAGCAGGCAAGCCTTGAGCCAAGCCTGGTACATGCGCTCGACGTCCTCTGGCGAGTGACCGCCCTTGGATAGGAACGGCCGCAGCGTGAACGTCACCGGGAAGATCAAGGCGAACAGATCGCGGAAGGGCACGATCGCCGTGGAGTCGGCGCCATCGGTCCGATTCTTCTTGGCGCGGTGGTGTCGCAACCCGATCTCGTGCTGGTAGTCGAGCCACGCTTGGTCGTAGCGGGCTTGAGCCGTGTCCAGGATCCAGCGCCCAAAACGTTTCCTCACGGCTTCAAGATAGCCGGGCAAGGGCTGGCCATCCTTGGGGTTGGAGAAGGAAGCCAGCAGGTGAGGTTGGCTCCCGACGAAGCCATACCAGACATCCAGGATGTCTTCGACGTAGTCCTTCACCACGTCATGGGAGATGTGCAGGTAGCGCACGTCTTCTGAGTCAAACAGAACACTCTGTTGCATGCGCTGAAAGTCGGCCAGCGTGATCGGAGAGCGCGCGAGTGCGCTACTCCCGTGGGTGTAACCAGGATCGAGGTCATTTGCTAGTCACTCCCGCGGGGCATAGCTCCGCTGTGCAGTCGACCGAGACGGTCTCGGACGCTGTGAGTCAGCTCACGCCAAAAGGTGCTGCGCCGGGCCCGTGTATATCTATATGGAAATATATTTCAGCGCGGATCTACGCGCCGGCGCGGAAGCGCTCCCAGGCGGCTTCACGTTGCACTGGCTCGGCTCGTTCATGCTCTGGGCAATCGAGGCGCAGTTGAGCCGCGGCAAGTGGTGCGTCCTCCTGGGCGCAATGATGCGGCGCCGATCCCTTGCGAACGTGAGGCCGAAAGTGGGTGCAGGTCACGCACATACCGCTGAGCGGCACCTGGCCACGCTCTTGCAAACTCCGAATCATCTTCACCACGCCGGCGAAGAAGGCTTGCTGTTCGTCACCGTTGAGCTCCCCCACCGCCTCCGCCAGGAACTCGGGCCAGCCGCGCGCGGTCGTTCCGAGCAGAGTGCCGCGCCTCGTCGGTTCGAGTAAGCTCGCCCGAGGATGCCGGGGATCCGGCTTCTTCAGTACGAGCTGCTTGCCGACCAAGACTTTCACGGACTCGCTGATGGTGGGCAGCGTCACACCCAACCGCCGGCTCAACTCCGAGCCAGTCAGTGGCCCTTCTCCCACCAGCGCGGCCAGGATCTGCCCTTGCGTGGCGGATAGCCCAGCTTGATTGGCCTGCTGCCAGTCCTGCTGTTTCATCGCTAGGCCGATCTTGTGCAAGCCCGTAGCGATGCGAGCCTCGATGGGCTCGGAGTGCTCTTCGAAGTACGGCAGGCTGCGCTTCGATCTCATATTCGGAGTCCTAACTTAGGACTCCGAAGTTGTCAAGCAGCGCCGCGAGCGAGGCAACGCTCAGTTGAGCTCCGGAGCGACCCGCCCGAGCAAACCGGGCCAATCCAGGGGAGCGGTCGCTTGATCAGTGCTCCTCAGCACGCCGCGCGCGCCGAATAGCCAAACATCGTCGTCATCGACCACTTCGACGCGCTCCCAGCCACTCGGCTCTTCCCCTTCAGGCAAGCGCGCATGCATCCAGTTGCCACTCGCTGGCTTGAGATACACCCCGCCGTCTGAAATCGCCCACAGCGTGCCGTCCGGCTGCGCGTCCAGGGACGTGATCGCGGGGAAACGTAAGTCAACCTGGCTCACCTGGTGCCCATCGACGCGCAGCAGCTCGAGGCGCTTGGCGCGTTCCACCAGCGCGAACACCTCGGTCGCGCTCACTGCGACGATCTGACTTATCCGGGTGTCGGACCCCAGATCGATCACCTGATCCCCGGGGTAACGGTGAATGCGCGAGCTGCTATCACCGACGTAGTACAGCGCCCCATCCGCGGTGGTGTCGACGAGCAACGGTGAGCGTTCGCCTTCGTCGACAGCGATCTTCGGCTGCCCACGCACATCGATGAAGATCCACGGTCCGTCCGTCGTGGGTTGGTCCTCGATCACGAACAACGGGTGACCTTTCCAGGCCCCCACCGCCTCCACGCTCCCCAGTCCGCCAAGACTGGCACCACGCAGCGCGCCACTCTTGTAAGCAGAGAAGCTCGGCGGCCCCGGGTTGGCGCCTTGCACCGAGACGTAAGTCTCCCCGGGCCAACGCCCCGATACAAACCACAGCGAGCCGCTCGTTTGCCGGATCGCACCGCGTATCACCTTCGATAGCCCAAGCTCCGGAACCAACCTCTGGCCGTCGACACGCACCACGACGCCATTGCGATCGTAGATGAAGTGCGTCGGCCCAACCTGGGAACGCAGGTCACCGCCGGAGATCACGAGCTTGAAGCGGCTCGGCCCTGGCTGCAGCGGTAACAGCGGCTTGACCTGAGGTGCCGCCCCGCCGCTCGTGGCCGGAGGCGCAGGAGAGCTGCTGGGCTCGCTGATTTCGGGGGTGAGGGGCGCGCCGGGCGTCGCTGAAGGCGCCGCGTACACCGGCGGCGGCTCATCCGTCTGTTTCCGCACAGAACCACACGCGGCCATCAAGAGCCCAAGTCCAAGGCCCAAACGCCCAAGCACGCTCGACTCGAGCGGACGACGACCTGCCATGACGTGAGAGCTTCTCACGAATCGGTCCCCAGTCCTAAGCCCCGAATCGACCAAACGTCTGAAGACTCGCGTCTGATTAACGCAGAGGAAGTGGCGGCTATTCGTAGCCGTAACTCTGCACAGCTCAGGAGACTTGCTTTGACTACCCTCACCCCCAAGAAACTCGTCCCCTTCGTTCTATTGGTCCTTGGCGCTTGCACGCCCTTGCGCATGGCAGCCCCGTCTGACCTCGGCCAAGACGTCGAAGTCCTCGAGACCAGTGGCCGAAGCAGCGCCCGGGGCTCCCTCGTCGACGAGAGTTTCAAGCTCGGGCCCTACGCCGTCAGCTCCGTGGACCGCGACTGGACGACGAGCCAGAGCTTTTCCTCAGGGAATCTATCCCACGAGAACCTGCGAGCCGGCTACACCTACAAGTTCGGGGGCGGGGATTCCCCAGCCTACGAGGGGCTGTGCGCTTACCGTCAAAACAAGGGTGAGGCGGACCTGGGTTCATTGAGCATCACTTCTCGGCACGGTGTGTTGACCTGCCGTTGCCAGGCGCCGAGCGGTGAGTTCATCAACGCGCGGGTCCAAGGCGACGGGGGCAAGGCAGTGGGTAACGTGTCCTTTGGGGACGAGACGCTGGTCATCACCTCGGTGCACGACGCTCAAGGTGGCGCTCGAGTGAGCGACGCGATCGGCTATCGCATTGAAGGCGAGTCCGGGCTTGCCGCGGCCGAGGCGGTGGCACCAGGTCGGGTCTGGCTGCGGCGCGACCTGCGCAAAGACGAGCGGGCGGCGTTCAGCTGCCTGTTCAGCGGAATGATGTTATTCGACCCGCCGGACAATCACTGAGCTCGCGCGTGAGCTATCTTCCCCCCATGAGAGTGAGCTGGCTATTAGCAGCGTGCCTGTTGTTTGGATGCTCGGGTAACGCGACGGGCGGCGGGGACGAGAGCGGCGGCGCTGGCGGAGGGGGCGGCAGCAGTGGGGGCGCGACTTCCGGCAACGGCGATACGCCGATGTGTGGTGAAGCCTGTACAGATCCCCACGGATGTTACCCATGTGCCGAGGGGAGCAAGCGCACGGTGCTTGATGCCTTCCAGTACTGCATTGGTGGCTGCTGGGCCGCGCAGCCTCCACAAGACCCGGGCTGCAGCATGTACGGCCGTGTGTTTCCCCTCGGGACGACACACTTCGACGCCTACGACTGCAACGAGTGCGAGTGCGTTGGGACCCCCATCGGGACGAGCTGGGGCTGCACTCTGAAAGCTTGTGGTGGGTGCAAAGAGTTGAGCGGCGTCAGCTACGTGGCGAAGAGTCCGCAGGAATGCGCTGTCATCGATTACGCGTGCCCCGCCAACACCGAGGGCTGGGGCGACGACTGCGGGTGCGGCTGCCGCCAGAACCCCGACTGCGCCGAGACGTATGACTGCAGGAACGGCTGCGAGCGCGAAGTGATCGAGACGTGGTGCCCGTTCTCAGCAATCGTGGACTAGGGAGAGGTCGACCCGGCCGAACTGCCGTATTGTGGTGTTCCGCCATGCGCTTTCTCCGTCTCGCCAAACTGGGCTTGGTGCTGGGCGTCGCCTACACGCTCTTGGCAGCGCTGATCAGCGTCTACACCGTCCCGGCCCAGCTGTTCCGCGTGAGCCTCGCCCTGTGGCTCAGCATCTTCGCGCTAGGGACCTGGCGCTTCGTGGCGCTGGGCTACGCCGCACGGAAACGCCTGGTTCCGCACAGCAGTCGCCTGGAGTTCGTGGATGGGGCGCTGTTCAACCTGATCGGCGTCGTCGGCGCGGGTCCGTTCGGTGCTGCGCTGGTCCTCGGCAGCGTCAACCAGCCGCCAGGCACGCTGTGGAAGGGCCTGTTGTTCGGCTCTCTGGGTGTGATCGGAGCGGTCTTGAGCTACGTCGACCTGCAGCGCACGCTCGGCGCCAGAGACGACTGAGCTACTCTCTCGGCTGCTTGCTCAGCCAGGTGCAGGCGAACTCGTTACCAAGCTCGCAGCCTCGCGCATAGGCAGCGCGAGCCGCGTCGTCGTCGCCTTCTGCCGTCGCGATCGCTGCTTCAGTGACGATGGTGTCGATGGATTGGGGGGAGAGAGCGGCGAGCCTGACGTGAAGCTCCTTTGCCCGCTGAATGTCTTTCGCGCGCAGCGCGGCTCCGATGTTGAAGGCGAGGCAACCGACCTTGACGAATGTTTCCTCGAGGCAACCCTCATACAGTTTAGCCGCGGACTCGAAGTCACCGGTCCGCGTGTAGCGGCGCTCGAGGGTCTCCTGGCAGCGAACGCGATCCTTGTCGAGCTTCAGGCAACGCTTCGCGAGCGCCTCGGCGTCTGCATAGTCTTCGTCGTGGAGTCGCAGCTCGCCGAGTTCCATCAGTGCGTCCACGTTGCTCGGGTTGGCCTCGAGGGCGTCTTCGTACAGCTCGAGCTGCTTTATCCCTTCCGCTTCTCGAGCCTCCTTCAGCAGCCGATTGGACTCGAGGCGCTGCGCCAGCGTCGCCGCCCTAGCGTCTTGCTCTGCAGCACTCGAAGCAGCGTTCGGTGACTGCACCCTTGCCGGGGGCAGCGCCTGCTCCGGCGGCGAGGTCGAGTGCTCAATCCTGGACGATGAAGACGGCGCCGTCACGGTGGGCTTGTCTGGTTCCCTCGGCCAGTAGATCCACGCGGCGTATACACCGCCAACCAGGACGCCGCTCATAAGCACCCAGCGCAGCTTCATCGCGCAACCTTCTGCAGCGTCTCCCAGGTGCGTGTCGTGAGGTCCTTGCCAAAGGTCTTCTCGATGAATGGCATGAACGCGGTGTTGGCGCCTTCCACGTAGCTCGACAGCACCTCCAGCCCCTTTCGCTCCAGGATACGCACGCCCTTGTGTTGGAGCGGAAGCTCGATACGTTTCCTTGGGGCAACTCTCAGAAACGTGACGGTGCACCTCTCCCCCCGATCGAGATCCCAGGCAGCGAATGGATCCGCCCGCAGCAGGCGCTGGAGCGCGCTCATGGGCCGCACGTTCATCGGGCTCACGCCTCGCAGGAACGCCCCATAGCGTCGTTCGCTTCCCGCCTGCTTGGAACCCGTACCCATCAGAGGCCGGCAGCCTAGCGCAAGGCGCCTCTCGGCGACGAGAGGCGCCGGTTCGAAGCGTCAATCCCAGTCGATGCTGATCAGCACGTCGCTGGGGAACGGCGCGCCTTTGCCGGACTCGTGCATTTGCTTGAGGCTCATCAGGAAGGTTCCCCACTTCATGCTGCAGTGCCCCATGAAGTCGACCTGTTCGCGCCAGCCTGCGTGCTTGAAACGAATCGTGGTGCCCTTGCCCTCGGGCGCGAGATCCCAAATCACTTTCGTACCGACCCAGTCTTCCGGGCCTTCAATGACCTCCCACACGACGCGCGTCTCGGGCGTCGATTCGAGCACCTTCATCTTGAAGCCACCGCGGTCACCAAAGCGAAAGTGGATCACGCCGCCGGCCTCAGCGTCCCCGGTCGTGTCGCTCGTCCACCAGGTGCTCAGGCGCTGGCAGTCGGCGAGAGAGTCATAAACAGCGCGAGGCGAAGCCTGCACACCCAGGCGATGCATGATGTCGAACATTCTCGAGTTCTCCTGTTTCAAGTTGCCGCCGGCGTCAGCACCGGCACGCCACTCAGCATGGCGAGCGAGGCGCCGCGGTGTGAGTTACAACTGTGTCGGGATTCCGGCGCCATTCGGCACTCCCCGCCAAACACCGAGTTTGTCCGCGTGTTCTTGCTGTCTCCGGGTTTGGGGGTGAGGGTCGCGCTGGGTCTCACGAGGCGCGACGTCCGCACGGTCACCCCTCCCAGCGACCGCACGGTCGTTGCCGCGTGGCAATAATTCCATGCGAGATAAGGTTCCGCTCGCCAAGGAAGCGTCAGCGAGTACATTCGAGTCAGTCGCATGGTCTTTCGAACTCGCTTCATCATCAAGATCACGTGACCTCTCACTCCGCACGTCCTGCTGTCGCATTTCTAGTGCTCTTCTCCACTGCCTGCGAACCGGAGCCCGGCGTGCGTAGCGCCACTTCGGCTTCTGCGAGCGCGCCCGCATCCAAGGCGACGCCCCCGAAGCCGTACTTTGGAGACGATCGCGAGGGCGTCGTGGTGCGCGATTGGCTGAGCTCTCGACGCATCGCGGCCGCCGACATCGCGGGAGATACAGTGCCCACTGCTTGGCTCTGCCCTAGGACGACTGAGCCGAGCGAAGCGCCCACCTGCTTCGAAGCACAGTTGGGAGCACCCGCACACGACGGCTTGGTGTGTCGCTATATCCCCAGGGATTCACCCTGGCAGCGAGACTCAATCGTCACCGCCTGGCGAACGGACGGCGGAACCCTGAGACAGGTTCTCAGAGTTCACACCTTGTGCCACGCACAGGTCAACGTCTCGAACGCAGAAGACCTGCTCATCGACGTCGACTGCGACCGGGCAAAGATCGCACTTGAGTGGGAGCAGAAGGTCGCCATCGGAGTCTCAGACAAGGCGTGGTCGGAACACCGGGGCACGATGTCCAATCGGGTTGGCGCTTATCACTGGGATGGGGGTCGCTTTGTCTTCCAGCAATGAACACTGGGTCCACGTCTCGAGATGTCGCTTGCTCGTCGTGTGCATCACTCTCTACGGCTGCGAGCAGAATGCGACACCAGTACAGGTCTCCAGCGGCGCCCCTCTGACTAGCGCTGGTGCACCCTCCCCCCCGATCAAGACATGCTTTTGCGAACCGGGGGCCCCCACGGCAAGCAAGGGTCGCGAGTGGACGACTCCGGTGTTGATTCCCGACTGGCTCGCCGCTCAGGGGATCCATCCAGGAGACATCAACGCACTCGAGATCCCTGGAAGCTGGATCAGCGGGGAACCGAAAGCAGGCGATCCGAGCTGCGAAGCGGTGCAGGTCGGATCGCCACCGCATGCGGGTCTACTCTGCGTTCAGCGCTTGGGCGCGGACAACGACCCGCGGTTTCCAGATGACACACGCTGGGAGCTCTGGCGCGTCGAGCAGGGCAGGCTCAACCGGGTTTGGCAAGGCCGCCAAACTCTCGACGGCCTGTCGCTGACGCTCGAGTGGGAGACACCCCGGCGCTTCCACATCGGCGGAAGCCCAGCGACGACGTGCCGACAGATCGAGCGAAGGATGCAGCGAAAGTACAGTCAGTACCACAACCCAATTCAGCGCGTAGTCCCCTCCCAAGTGCGCCACGCACGCGATGATTTCTGCGATCAATGGGGAGCACACGAGTGGGACGGCCACGGCTTCAAGCACGAGCCATGAGGCGCGCTGTGTGTCGACCTCAGTATGAATCCTCTGTGCCGAAGGGGGGAAGCATTGGACTGGCATCGAGTCAATCGACAGCACTCACGTCTCTGAACTACCAGCCATTGACTACCTCGCAGTCTGGAGAGATGAGGTTCCACACCAAAGGGCTCGATCCGGGCGGCTACATCGCTCGCTGCTACGACGGGGGGGGCGGCATGTTGGGGCAGGCAATGACTCCGCTGATCGTCAAGAAGGCTGACTGATGCTCGCCAGAACCGCGTGTTCAATCCTGTTCGCCCTCCTCGCGTTTGGTTGCGATGAGCCCAGTTCGCCCCCCCTGGTGGAAGCGTCCCCAACTGTTAGCCCGAGCACCCGTAGCGTGGCGAGCTCGCGTATCTTCGCCAAGGACGATGCAGCGGAGCCTGCAGAAGTCGGGCTCTGGTTGACGGCTCGAGGTATTGACGCCCAGCATGTCCAGGGGGAGGCGGTCCCAACTAGTCCCCGATCTAGCGCTCGAATCTTCGTCGAGCGGGAATTTGTCTGAAAAGCCCGGTGTTGTTGGGGTTGCCACACCAAACAACCACACCGGGGGTCCCTTTTCAGGTGAAGAAGACGCTAGCCATATGGGTTTCGCGAGGAAAGAGAAAAATCGCTGCGCGGCTCCGCGCGCTTCACGGTGGTGCTCGGCCCCGCCTCGAGCGGCCTGAGTTCGCCACAGATCGGCCGCGCTACGAAGCGAGCCAACGCGTCGAGGCGATCCCCTGCGGCGGCATCGGCGTCATGCATCAGCTCGCGCACGCTGTCGGTTTGCCCCGTGCCATCGATCGCGAGTTGAAGATCCTGTATCGCCACCGGCCCTACCGCGAGTCCGACCATGTTCTCAACATCGCGTACAACCTGCTGTGCGGCGGCCAGGTGCTGGATGACATCGAGCTGCGACGCAACGACATCGCGTTCCTCCGCGCACTCGGGGCGCGGGCCATCCCGGACCCCACGACGGCTGGCGACTTCTGCCGCCGCTTCGCGGAGGCAGACATCCAGCAGCTCATGGACATCGTGAATCGTATCCGCGTGGCAGTGTGGAAGCGAGCGCACCTGTCGCGAAAACACCGCTCGGATCCGCTACGCGTTGTCGTGACCACCCACAGGTGTGCAAGGAGGGGATGGACGTCTCCTACAAAGGTGTGTGGGGCTACCATCCGCTGCTCGTCTCCCTCGCCAACACGCAGGAGCCGCTGTTCATCATCAACCGACCTGGCAACCGACCCTCACACGACGGCGCAGCTGCCTACCTGGATCGCGCCATCGATCTGGTACGTCAAGCGGGCTTCAGCGACGTGCTCCTGCGAGGCGACACGGACTTCACGCAAACCGCGCACCTCGATCGCTGGCACGAAGACGGCGTCCGCTTCGTCTTTGGCTACGATGCCAGCCCGCAGTTCGTCGAACGAGCAGAAAACATAGAGCTTTGCGACTACGCGGACCTCGCGCGAAAGGCGGACCAAGCATTTATCCGCAAGGAATCACGCGCGAAGCAGCCACGAGTGAAGCAAGCGATCGTCACAGAGCGCGGGTACCTCAACAAGCGCCTCGAGGCAGAAGACACCGCGGAGTTTCTGCACAAACCCGCGAAGGCGAAGCGTGAGTACCGCGTCGTCGTGCTGCGCAAGATGATCACCGAGGAGCGCGGGCAGCTCTCGCTCAGCACGGACTTCAAGTACTTTTTCTACGTCACCAACGACCTGGAGATGACTCAGGCCGAAGTCGTTACCGAGTCAAATTTGCGTTGCCAGCAGGAAAACATCATCAGCCAGCTCAAGACGGGCGTACGAGCGCTCCACGCACCGCTCAACACCCTCAACGCAAACTGGGCGTACATGGTGATCGCTTCCCTGGCTTGGTCGCTCAAGGCGTGGTTCGGGTTGCTCCAGCCCTCACGATCATCGAAGAAGGCGCAAGCCACGACACAACGGATCCTCACGATGGCGTTCCGATCCTTCGTCAATCGCTTGATCCTCATCCCCGCGCAGATCTTGGTGCACGGGCGCTCCCGAGTTTTTCGCTTGCTCGGGTGGCGTCCGGATGTCGCCGCGCTGCTGCAGGTCCAAGACAGCCTGTGACCGAACTCCAAGGCTGACGCGATGGTGCCCAGCCTTGGATCCTTGGCCCGAACACCCAACCATACGGAAACACATGAACCTCCACAACCAAGCCATCGGCAGCCCGTCCGGCTGCGGCGGCAAGCTGCGCCCACCGCACGCCGGCTTGGACCGAGCGCCGGCGAGCCCAATTTCGTGTCATGCAAGCGCTTGATTCGGGCCTAGTTGCGACTCGGGAGCTTCGCGACGCTCAGGGCAAACGCCTGGTCGCTTGGGGTGAACCAGTGGGTGAGTTCGAGCCCTGCGGCTCCAAACAGTTCCGCGACCGCTTCTTCCGAGAACTTACGGCTGATTTCCGTGCGCATGCGCTCGCCGAGTTTGAACTCCACATCGAGCTCCAGCGCCTCCAGGTGCACCCGTTGCGGAGCCAGACTTTCCAGGTGCATTTCGATGCGGCGGGTGTCTTCGTCGTAGAAAGCCACGTGCCTGAACCGAGCCTCATCGAAGTTCGCGCCGAGCTCACGATTCATGACTCGCAGCACGTTGAGATTGAAGGCCGCAGTGACACCTGCTGCGTCGTTGTACGCGCGGTCGAGCGTGACCTTCTGCTTGACCAGATCAGTGCCGAGCAGCAGCGCGTCACCTGGGCCCATCGTCTTCGCCACACGCTGGAGGAAGCGGATTGCCTCGTGGTGTTCGAAGTTGCCGATGGTTCCGCCAAGGAAAGCGATTAGCCTGCGGTCTCCCCGGGGAAGCAGGTGAAGGTGGTGGTCATAATCACCGACCACTCCGTGAACTGAGAGCCAGCCATAGCTGGACAAGAGCGTCTCGGCGCTGTGACGAAGCGCAGTCTCGCTGACGTCAAACGGTACGTAGCGCGGCTGCAGGCCCTGCGCTGCGGCTGCCGAAAGCAACACGTGGGTCTTCCTTGCCATGCCGCTGCCGAGCTCTACCAGGTGAGTCGGACGCACGCTCCGCATCACACGCTCGGAGACCTGCTCCAGCAGGGCCTGCTCGGTCCGCGTTGGGTAATACTCCGGCGTTCGGCAGATCGCGTCGAACAGCTCAGAGCCCCGGGCGTCATAGAAGTGCTTTGGCGGTAGCTGTTTGGGATCTCGCGTGAGCCCCGCGAGCGCGTCTTGGCGGAGCGTATTGGACTGCCCGGGGCGAACGTGAACGTCGACCAACAGGCGTGAACCACAGGTGTCGGTGGTGAGCATGGATACCTCGGTGCGGCGGGGCGGGTGAGCGGTAGTCGGAGTAGGTTGGCTCGCTTGGAGACGTTCACGTCGTCAGCACATGGGGCGCGACAGTCGCGCCCGCGGAAGCAGACGTCCCCGCCAGAGGCACCTCAAAAGGCGGCTCAAACGCAGCAACGCTCCCTCAGCGGGCATCCTGCACGGGATAGGGGCATACGTCCACCGTGGGCAGTGGTTTCTCACACAGCTGTTGCCACCGCCGTGTCAGGAGTCGAGCGTGCGAGTTTTGCAGCGAACTACGGAGACAGGACACTGGATCGGCACCCAAGCGCGGCGTTGTGTTGTACCAACGGGTCGTCGAGGGTTGACGAAGGTCTGACGGAGCTTGATGTACCAGCGCTTTTGCTGGGACATTCCACGCGCGTTAGATGGATCGGGAGTGCACGGGTCCATGCAAGTCCATTTGATAGACGGCACGTACGAGTTGTTCCGCGCGTTTTATGGCGCGCCTTCCTCGAGCGTCGGGGGACGTGAAGTTGGCGCGACCCGCGCCCTGCTCAGCAACTTCGCCAATTTCGTCAGTAGCACTGACGTGACCCACGTCGCTGTGGCCTTCGACCACGAAATCGAGAGCTTTCGAAACGCGTTGTTCGACGGCTACAAAACGGGGGAGGGCATCGATCCCGATCTCTTCGCACAGTTTCCCCTCGCCGAGGAGGCGACCCGCGCGCTGGGCGTCGTCGTGTGGCCCATGGTGGAGTTCGAGGCGGACGACGCGCTTGCTGCCGGTGCTGCTCGCTATGCGCAGTCTCCGGACGTCGAGCGGGTCGTGCTGTGTTCGCCCGACAAGGACCTCGCCCAGTGCGTGGGCGACGGCGTCGTGTGCTGGGATCGCCTCAGGGACAAGTGGTTGGACGTGGAGGGGGTGAGGGAGAAGTTCGGAGTCGCTCCGGAGTCGATCCCTGACTACCTGGCGTTGGTCGGGGATGCGGCCGATGGCATCCCTGGCATCCCCAAGTGGGGCGCGAAGTCGGCCGGGGCTGTGCTCTCGGAGTATGTGCACCTGGAGCGCATCCCCGCACGCGTCGAGGACTGGAGCGTGAAACCCAGAGGTGCGGCGCGGCTGAGTGCAGAACTGGAGTCGGCGCGCGAGCAGGCGTTGCTGTATCGCCGTCTCGCGACGTTGCGGCGCGACGTACCACTCGAGGAGGGCCTGAATGAGTTGCGCTGGAGCGGCCCGAACTTCGAAGCGCTGGCCGCGCTGAGTGAGATCATCGGTTCTGATAATGTGTTGAAGAAGCTCCGCGCGGTAGTCGACGACCTGAGCTAGGCCAGCTCGATGTCGGGCCCTGCGCTACCGGCAGTCTGTGCTATTGGCAGCGCGTGCTCACGCTGCTCTACCTCCACTACTCTCCCTGGTCCGAGAAAGCCGCCTGGGCTCTTGACCATCATCGTGTCGTGCACGCGCGCCGGGAATACCTGCCCTTGATCGGCGAACCCTTACTGCGTGTCCAGCTGAAGAAATGGCGCGGTCCCGTCACTGTTCCGGTGCTCTTCGGTGGCCATGACTTGTGGGAGGACTCCATGTCGATCGCTCGCTACGCGGAGTCGGTTGGTCGTGGGTCGAGTCTATTTCCTGGAGGAATCATTACTCCAGACCCGCGACTGGTCGAGTTCGATCGGCTCGCGGACGAGCTCATGAACTCCGGCCGAGCTCGCGCTGCCGAGCGCGCCGCCGAGCGAGAGGATGTCTTGGTGGAGAGCCTCCCACCTGCTTTTCGCGTGGGCGGTGCGCTGGCGCCCCGCGTAGGCAGGCTCGGCGTAGAGTTTCTGCGCAGAAAGTACGTCACGCGGGAGCGTACGAGCGCTCAGCACCTGGCACGCATGCGTGGTGCGCTGGACCAGCTGCGGGCGGCCCTCGCTCCAGCGCCTGGACACATGGGTGCGCCCGTGGCGAACCCCGATGCCTACGTTCTCGGGCGCTTTTCCTACGTCGACATTGCTTTCTGTGCCGCGCTGCAGTTCGTGCAGCCCGTGGCTGATAGCTACATCCGGCTGGGGCGCGCGAGCCGTGAAGCCTGGTCGGATCCAGAGCTGGCAGACTACGCCGACCTGCTGGCTTGGCGTGATCGGGTCTACGCAGCACACCGGCGTTGACCTGGAAAGCTCAAGGTTCCCATAGCGGCGCGCGCGGCGAGAATCTGCAGCGCCGCGAGAATCTGCAGCGCCGCAAGAATCTGCAGCACGGCGAGAATCGACGTCCCGCGCTGCTTCCGTATGCGTCCGAGATCCGTCATGGTTTTTGGCTGGCGGTTCGAGACTCGGGCCCATACGCTTTGTCGTCATGCAGTCTTTCTTGAAGTTCGTAGTCGTCGGGAGTGCGCTCACGCTGAGCGGGCCAGCGTTCGCCCAGTGGCAGCAACCGAGTAACGGACAGCAACCCGGCTACGGGCAGCCTGGTTACGGGCAACCGGGTTACGGGCAACCGGGCTACGGGCAGCCAGCGCCGGGACAGCAGGGCCTGAGTTCAGGCGGGCTGCAGCCACCGAGCGGCCAGTCAGACAGCGCGGCCCAGGCCACCGAAGCCGACCTCGAGAAGTCAGAGAAGGAAGACTCGGGCCGCGGTCTGGAGTTCATCTATCTGAACGTCGAGGGGGGGTATGCCCACATCGGCCTGCAGACCTTCAAGGCGAACAACATCGTCGACGCTGGGACGCAAAAAACCACTGACAGCGGGTATGTCATCGGTGCGGGGCTCGGCCTCCGCCTCGTCTTCATCACCATCGGACCGCGCTTTCGACTGAACAAGTTCAGCGAGTACGACATGTGGTCGCTGAACGCCGAGCTGGGTATCCATATTCCACTCGGAAATTTTGAGCCATACTTCACGTTCGGAGGCGGCTACGCTTCAATTGGCGGCTTTAGCTCCGACAACATCGGGGCCCAGATCAACTCAAGTGACGTCCAGATCACCGGCTACGACGTGCGCGCTGGCGCCGGCTTTGACCTGTACCTGAGCCCATCGTTTTCGATCGGTGCGAACCTCACCGGCGAGTTGCTGGGGCTGACGCGACCGGGCGCGAGCTTGAATACCTCGGCTTCTGCCGGGACCACGCAGGAGGCTCAGGCCAAGGTTTTAGAGGCTGACGGTTCTAGCGTGGGCACTTCCGTCGCCCTGACTGGCGTGCTTGGCTTGCACTTTTAGCCAACCCCAGGCAGAGCCGACTGCGTGAACATCGGCGTCGCCCTTCTGCTCGCGCTCCCGGCGCCGCTGATCGGCGGTCTGGTGTGGCTGCGAGTGGGGCGGCTGCGGCCAGTCTCCTCGCGCATCGTGCTTGCGGTGCTCGGCGCGAGCGTCGGTCTGGGCGCGGGGGCGCTGTACCTCGAACATTTGTTGCTGCGCTTCACCGACCTCAGTCTACGAGTCGAGAGCGGAAACGCGGGCACCGCCGCGCTGGCGATGTTTCTGCTCGCAGCTCCGCTGGAGGAAGCGGCCAAGGTCGGCTGCGTTTGGCCTCTGTACGCCACGGGCCGGTTGCTGAGCCCGCGAGTTGGTCTGCTTTACGGAGTGACGGCTGGCGTCGGTTTGAGCGTGGTGGAACTCATTTGGGCGAGCCGTGGCGTCGACCTGAGCGGGCTGACGGGAGCTCAACTGCTGCTCGGGATCCCGCTACAACTGTTCGCGTCTGGGTTGTGGGGCTACTGGCTCGGCAGAGGCGACAGACCGCGTGGAAAGTGGTTCCGAGTCGCCTGGCTTGTCGCCGTCGCGATCCACGGGCTCTATGCTCTCCTGATCAGCTCGGGTTCGCCCAAGCTCGTGGCTTCTGCGCTTCCGCTGGCGTTGAGCATGGGCGCCACTGGTTGGTTGGCGTTGCGTGACATGACGCCGCTGGAGGGGAGCATCGGTCATGAGCGACGCGGCATTCTACGCTCGCTCCCGGAGCCTCCATCACTTCGGGCGATGCGTCGGTCCCTGCGTCGATCGGACCGTCCCATCATGCTGCACTGGATCCTCATCGGCGGGCTCGTGACGCTGGGCGTGATGCTCGTGAGCGTGGGCATTGCCGTGTGGCTGGGACACGAGCTCGCGATCGACTTCAGTCATGCGGAGAGCAGTGGTCCAGAGGCGGGAGCGCCGCTGTTGCTCTTGGGTAGCGCCGTGTTGGTTTCCTTCCCCGTTGCGGCGTTTCTGGTGGCGCGGGCGAGCGAAGCGAGCAGCGTGCTCGAGCCCGCTCTGGGTGCGTGCATCGCCATCGTGCTGTTGGCGCTCACCCTGGCTGTCAGCACTTCGTCGGGAGTTCTGATGTCTCTGGGGTTGGCCCCGGTGGCGTTTCTACTTGCCTGTGTCGGCGCCTGGTTTGGCACGACCGGCTAGTGAGCGGACGGCCGTTCACTCGTTCCCGTCGAGGCGGCGCCAGCGCGCTGCCGCGCCGGAGGCTTCAGTGGAGATCTCTCTAGATTCCGTATGGAAAATGCGCTCGTCGCTCACCACCCAGTCCACTCGGACGTCGTGGGGTTGGCTGGGCACCTCGGGCACGAGCTGAAACTCGAAACCAACACCGACCGCCACACCCGGCGGACAGAAGTCTGGCAGCGTGGCGTCGTAGAAGCCCCTGCCATAGCCGAGGCGATGACCGTCGTTGGCCAAAAGCAGCGCCGGGACCGCGATCCAGTCGATCTCGCCCCTGCTAGCCGCCGGCACAGCGTCCGCGGGCTGACGAAAGCCCCAGGCTGAATCGACCAGCTCTGTCGGGTCGTCGACGCGAGCAAAGCCGGTGGTTTGTCCTCGCAGGAACGGATAGTAAACCCGCTTACCGGCCTGCCGAGCCTGCTCGTCCAGTGCGCGCAGGTCGACCTCGCGCTTGCCTTCCAGGGGCCAGAAGAGCCCGACTCCCGACGCCTCCGCGTAGCTTGGTAGACTGACCAGCCGCTCGATGATCCGTGCGGATCTTGCTCGAGCTGCCCCTTCGGGTAGCGCAGCGCGGTTCTTGCGAACGCGGTCGCGCAAATGCTTGCGAATGCGCGTCGCGAGCAGGCGCTCCTGGGCTTCGGGCAACTCTGGACGGCTCACGACCCTGCTATAGTCTGCAGCGTGGCAGGTCGCCACTTCGCTGCGCTGTGGCGCGCAAAAGCGTCCTCGAGCTCGCGGGTCGGCGCCAACGTCGGTGGCGCGGGCGCGCTGACGCAGGGAAGTGTTGTTTGTGCGCACCCCAGCGGGCACGATTGGCGTATACAAAGCCGGATGTCTCGAGCGAGCTACGCCTTCGTGATCCCCGCTTTCGAAGCGGAAGATCGCGTCGCCGAAGTGGTCCGCGAGCTCTCACTGCTGGAGAGCGGGGTACCCATCATCGTCGTGGACGACGGTTCGACGGACGCTACCGCCGCCCGCGCTAGGGCAGCCGGCGCGCGGGTCGTGCGCCACCCCGTCAATCGCGGAAAAGGCGCGGCGCTGATGACCGGCTTCGAAGTTGCCCACCGACGCGGCGCAAACATGGCCGTGACAGTCGATGCTGATGGACAGCATCTAGCCCATGAGGCGCTTCGCTTGGCGGAGTATCCAGCGCCAGCGGAGAGTCTGGTGCTCGGTGTTCGCAACCTCGAGAGAGATCAAGCGCCAGCCAACTCTCAGGTCTCGAACGCCATCTCGAACGTCTTCCTGTCTGCGTTCACGGGGCATCGCCTTGCGGATACGCAGTGCGGCCTACGGCGCTACCCGCTGCCGCGCACCTTGGATCTCGGCACGCGGGATCGAGGATACGCCTTCGAGGCGGAAATCTTGCTCAGGGCGTCCCGCGCTGCCATCCCGATCATTCAGGTCCCGATCGAGGTGTATTACCCCCCACCGGGACTCCGGCAGACACATTTTCATGTGGTAAAAGATCCGTCGCGGATCGTGCGGCGCGTGTTGAAGACGCTGGTCTACACCCGGCTCAGTCCTCCCAGGCTGCGCGACGGTACCAAGTAGCTTAGGCCATGAGCTCCTCTCCCCCAAATCCAAGCGCGGCAAAGCGGCCCTTGCCTGGCAGCTTTGGTGGCTGGGTGCGGAGGCACCCAAAGAAGCTCCTGGCGCTCTTGGTGTTGCTCGCCGTCCCTCTGGTGTTTCATGGCTACGTCCTGCTGAGGAGCCGCATGCGGCCGCCGCAAGTCGAGCTGCGGCTGCTGACGCTGGGTGAATCCGCGGGGATTCGGCATGCGAGCTGGGGTGAGAAGGCAACGCTCGATATGTCGAGTGACTATGCGCGCCACATCGGCAAACTCGAAGAAGTACGGCTCGTTGGTACTGCGAGCCAAATCGGCCAGGCGCACGCGACGCTCCTCAAGGCGGAGATGGATCGTACCGAAGAGGTGGTGTGGGGCCTCTTTCGCCAACACGTCTCGAGCCGTTTGGCGCGCGCGCTGCTGCTGGACATGGCGCGGCTGCGTTATGCGGATCTGGACAGTGAGCTCAGCAGCGACCGGCGCCAGGAGATCGCGGCGCAGGCTGCGGCGTATCAGCCTGATCCCTTCGACTCCGAGCTGCCAACCTACCAGCGCTTCGTGTTCCTGAACGCGCTCTATGACATCAGCCTGAGCTTCGAGCAGTCGCCGTTGATCGGCTGCACGACCTTCACAGGAAGGACCGCCAGCGGCGCCGGAATGCTGGCGCGCGCCTTTGATTTCGAGGTGCATCCGATCTTCGACAAGGAGAAGATCGTGTTCCTCGTGCGTGAGGACGGTAAGTTGCCGTTTGCCTCCGTCGCGTGGGCGGGGCTCGTGGGCGTGGTGAGTGGCATGAACTCGGAGGGCGTTTCCGTGGTGGTTCACGGCGCGCGGGCGGGTGAGCCTGGCGTCGTTGGAGAGCCGGTCGTGCACGCGCTGCGGCGGGTGCTGTCCGAAGCGCACTCCACGAACGAGGCTGTGGCGCTACTTGCTGAGCGCGAGCCGCTCGTGAGCCATCTCGTGATCTTGAACGACGCCCGCGGCGATGCACGCGTGGTGGAGCGCGTGCCTGGACAGCCGAACGTCGTGCGTGGACTCGAGGGCGCCGCTTGCGTCACGAATCACCTGGAGGGGCCGAGTTCCAAGGATCCCAAGAACCGCAGGGTTCGTGAAATCACCTCCACGCTGCCGCGGCGCAAGCGGGGGGATGAACTCACGGCGGAGCAGGGCCCGACGCCGCTCACTCCAGAGGTCGCCGCTGACTGGCTTCGAGATCGCAAGCTCGCTGGCGGGCAGAGCCTCGAGCGCGGGGATCGACGGGCGATTGATGCAGGTATCGCGACTCACGCGATCATCGCGGACTCCGGCGCTCATCGCCTCTGGGTCAGCGAAGGGCCAAACCTCGACGGTGATTTCGTCGCGTTCGACCTCGAGCAATTGCTCGCCAGCGACTACGTACCTGCTGCGGGCGAAGCTCCACGCTCGCGCATCCCGGGCCGCGCCAAAGCGCAGTGAGCAAGCACCGCCAGAAGGCGCCGCGGGGCTTGCTCCGGGCGCAACCTCCTGTACGGTAGCGCCCGCTTCATCCACGTTTGGAGGCTCGAATGGCAATTGATTTCAAGGGTAAAGTCGCGATCGTAACCGGAGCAGGCAACGGCTTGGGCAAGAGCCATGCGTTGTCGCTCGCCAAGCTAGGCGCAAAGGTCGTCGTGAACGATCTCGGGGGCAGCGTTGATGGTTCCGGCGGCTCGAGCGACGCGGCGAACGCGGTCGTCGAGCAGATCCGCGCGGAAGGAGGCGAGGCCGTCGCCAACGGTGCTTCGGTCTCTGATCGTGTGGGCGCCGAGAGCATCGTGAAGACGGCGGTTGACGCGTTTGGCACCGTTGACATCGTGATCAACAACGCCGGGATCTTGCGCGACCGCACCTTCGCCAAGGTGACCCTGGACGACTTCGAGCTGGTGGTAAACGTGCACTTGCTCGGCGGCGTGTACGTGACCAAGGCGGCGTGGCCCATCTTGCTGGAGAAGCAGTACGGACGCGTGGTGCTCACCACGTCCTCGAGCGGCCTGTACGGCAACTTCGGGCAGTCGAACTACGGTGCCGCGAAGCTCGGCCTGGTAGGGTTGATGAACACGTTGAAACTCGAAGGCGAGCGAAAGAACGTCAAGGTGAACTGCATCGCGCCCATCGCGGCCACGCGCATGACGGAGAACCTTGGGATCCCTGAGGAAATATTCAATCGCCTCAAGCCCGAGCTGGTGACGCCGGCGGTGCTCTTCCTGTGTAGCGAAGGTGCGCCGAACGGCGTGACCATCGAGGCGGGCGCCGGTCACTACGCCAAGGTCGAGGTGATCGAGAGCGCTGGGGTGAACCTCGGGGACTCCGTGAGCGTCGATGACGTCGCTGGTGCCTGGGACAAGATCAGCGACATGACCGGCGCCAAGGCCTACAAGATGGGCGGCGAGGTCACCGCGAAGCTGGTCGGCTGAGCCGTGTGAATATCCCTGCCGGAGCAAGCCGCCCAGGCGCGCGTCGCCCGGGCCCGGCTCCGGCTGGCGAGTGCGCGGCTTCGCCGCGTCCGCTGTGTAGGTCGTGGGCAACGGGGTGTCGGTTCGAAACGACACTCGCGACATCGCGCGCAAAGCGCAGCCGGGTTCCGCCGTCGCAGCACGCAGGGGTACGCTCGCTCTAGGCCAGCGGACCATGGGGATTTCCCAGGTGATTCGCAGGGCCGCCCGCCAGAACATGCGCTTGTGCCACACCAGCCGGGTCGGCCCTCGCGTCCCACCCGGCACACGGGTTGCAGCGCGCCGCGTGTGAACTCACCCGTCCTCGAAGTCGCTCGCCAACGGTCGGTCGACCTGACATTTCACGGAGGAGAAGAGGGGACGGCGCTCGAGCCCGGCAGCGTCGTCCAGGGGTACCACTTGCTCGCTCGCGTCGGTACCGGCGGAACGGCTCAGGTGTTTCAGGCGGTCGAGCTCGCCAGCGGACGCGTCGTGGCGTTCAAGACGGCGCTGCCGCGCTTGCGCGCGAACCAGAGCCTCGCAACACGTTGCCGTAGGGAAAATAGAATTGCGTCTCGGCTCGCCCACGAGAACATCGTGCGCGTCCACGACGCGGGAGAGCACGCCGGGGTGCCATTCTTGGTCATGGAGTGGCTCTCCGGAGAGAACTTGCGAGCGCACCTGGTCGCGCGCGGCTCGCTTGAACCCGCGGAGGCGCTTCGGCTGATGCTCCCGGTCCTCGGGGCGGTCGCCTACGGCCACGCGATGGGGGTGATCCACCGAGACATCAAGCTCGATAACATCGTCCTGCATCGGGAGCCGTTGGCTGATGGTAATTTCCGCGTGGTCCCAAAGCTCGTCGACTTTGGCGTGTCACGCTTGCTCGGTGCCACGGCGCTCACCCTGGACTCTCGCTCGAGTCTGCTCGGGACTCCTCAGTACATGGCGCCTGAGCAAGCGCGCGGCGAGGCCGACATAGGGCCTGCCGCGGACCAGCACGGCCTCGCGGTAGCGCTCTACGTGTTGCTGTGCGGAAACTTCCCGCGCTCCGGAGGGAACTTGAGTCAGCTCGTCAGTTGCGTGGCGCTGAGCGGTTTTACTCCCCTCTCGTCGCGCGCTCCGAGCCTGGATCCAGAGCTCGTTCGCATCGTGGAGCGGGGCATGGCGTGCGAGCCTCAGGATCGCTTTGCGGATGTCGCTGCGTTTGCGCAGGCACTCAGCGGGTGGCTGCGGCGTTCGCAGGCGGACACCCTAGTGGAACCTGCGGTCACGCTTCCCACCGCCTCGACTGCTTGGCTGCGTGGGGTTGGGGGGGAGAGCGAGCGGCACCTGGAGGACCCTCACCCCCAAACCCGTGAGCTGACCCACGGCACGTGGACGCTGCGGTCGCCGATCCAGGAGCGCACGCTGCCATCGCCGCCTTCGCTGCGCGCAGTGACGCTAGAAAGCGCACCGCCGAGTAGCTTGAGCGCTCCGGAGTCGCCGCTGCAAGTCCCCGCAGCGACGCCCAGCGACTGGGTGTGGCTGATGGTCGCTGGCTTGGTCGCGGCGCTGGTCGTCACCTCTTTGGTGCTCAGCGTCTTCGTTTAAATCCTCGCGGAACTACATGTAGTGCCTGCGGCGGCTCATGAAGCGGCCGGGCGGCGCTTCCGCAAAGCCAAACTTGCGGTACAGCTCGTGAGCGTCATGGGTGCCGAGCAAGCACAGCCTGAGCGGCTCGAGCTCCGGCTGAGCCAGCACCGTCTTGACCAGCCAGGTGCCTAGGCCACGCCCCCGATGTTCTTCGCCCACGATCACGTCGCACAGGTAGGCGAAGGTCGCGGCGTCGGTGACCAGCCGCGCGAAGCCGACCTGACGCTCGGGAGCCCCGGCTTGTTCCGGCAGTTCGTACAAGCCGAAGCACCAGGAGCCGCGCACGGCGCCTTCGACCACCTCGGGCGGGATCCCTTGCGCCCAGTAGCTGTGCTGAAGCTGCCAAGTGAGCCAGTCGAGCTGGATCCGGGCCCGCTCGGTGCTGATCACGTGAGCACCTTGGGAGCTCTGCCGCGACCAGCGGCGTGGCTCGCCAGTTAGTGAAGCGACGTGTTGCATCCCGCTGATTTGGGGCAACGTACGCGGCACCTCCAGGGACAGCGGCTGAATTGCCTCGTGGACAGACGCGCGCCATGTGGCCCCCACCCGCGGGCTGGGGTATGCGTTCGGCCGCCATGAGCAACACCTCCGAGCTAGTGCAGGTTGCCAAAGCGAACCTGTATCCGAACTACCGCCAGCCCGATTTGGTCTTTGGTCACGGTCGTGGAGCCGAGCTCTTCGACCTCGATGGGAAGCGCTACATCGATCTGTTCGCGGGCATCGCCGTGAGCACGCTGGGACACGCTCATCCCAAGCTCGTCGCCGCGATCAGCGAACAGGCTGGCAAGCTCCTGCACCTGTCGAACTACTACTACAACGAGCAGAACGTGCGATTGGCCGAGCGCCTGTGTCGCCTGACCAACATGGAGCGCGCGTTCTTCTGTAGCTCAGGCACGGAAGCCATCGAGGCGATGCTCAAGCTCGCGCGGCGCCACTACTGGGCCAAGGATCAGAAAGACCGCGTGCGTGTGATCGCCTTCAACAAGGCGTTCCACGGTCGAACCTTGGGCGCGCTCGCGGCGACTGGTCAGCCGAGCTACCAGGAGGGCTTCGGTCCGCTCTCTCCGACGACTCACGTCAACTTCGGCGACCTCGACGCGGTGAAGGCGGCGATGGGCGACGACGTGTGCGGCATCATCGTGGAAGCGGTCCAAGGTGAAGGCGGCGTGACGCCGGCGCCAGAAGGCTTCCTCCAGGGGCTGCGTGAGCTGTGCACGAGCGCTGGAGTGCTCTTGCTCGGCGACGAGGTGCAAACCGGCGTCGGGCGCTGCGGAACGTTTCTTGGCTTCCAGAGCTTCGGCGTGGAGCCTGATGCGATCGCGCTCGCCAAGGGCCTCGGCGGCGGCGTGCCGATTGGCGCGATGGCTTGTAAGCCCTTCTTGATCGACGCGTTGCCTCCCGGAAGCCACGGCAGCACCTTCGGTGGTAGCCCGCTTGCGTCGGCAGCAGCCAACGCCGTGCTCGACGTGATGGAGGAGACCCAGCTGATGGAGCATGTGTCCAAGGTCGGCGGCTACCTTGGTCAGCAACTCGCGAATCTCGCGGAGAAGCACGGGAAGATCGCCGCTGGCGCACGCGGTCGCGGCCTCTTGCAGGCGCTGGTGCTGAAGGAAGGCGTGGACGCGCGGGGTGTCGTGGAAGCGCTGCGCGAGAAGGGCGTGCTGGTGACGGTGGCCGGTGGCGTCGCGCTGCGCTTCACTCCGCCCCTCAACATCGAGCAGCCGCTGCTCGACGAGGCGCTGAAGATCGTCGACGAGGTCCTCGGAGGTGTGGCGTGACTCGGCACTTCATTGAACTCGCGGATTTGGGTGAGGGGGGCATCGTGCGCGCCCTGGATAGCGCCGATCGTTTCCTGGAGACCCGGGGCACCGCGGAGCATCCTCGCCCGCTGACGGGCAAGAGCATCGGCCTGGTGTTCCAGAAGGCCAGCACCCGCACGCGGCTCTCGCTGGAAGTCGCGGTCAGTGAGCTCGGAGGTCACCCGGTGGTGCTCACCTCGAGCGGCTCTCAGCTGGGGCGCGGTGAGCCGATCAAGGATACGGCGCGGGTGCTCGGGCGCATGGTGCACGGCATCACCTTCCGCACCTTCAGTCACGCCGAGCTGATGGAGATGGTGGACTACGCCGGTGTGCCGGTGCTCAACGCCTTGACCGACGCGGGTCACCCGATGCAAATCCTCGCGGATTTGCAGACGGTGCGCCGCAAGCTGGGCAAGCTCGCGGGGCTCAAGTACTGCTGGCTCGGCGACGGCAACAACATGGCCAACAGCTGGATAGAAGCGGCGGGCCTCTTGCAGCTGGAGCTCGCCCTGGCGTGCCCCGAGGGTTACGACCCGGATGCTGCCGTGGTCAGCAAGGCCAAGGAGCGCGGCGCCAGGCTCCGCATCGTGCGGCGCCCCGAAGAGGCGATCGAAGGCGCTGACGTGGTGAGCACCGACGTGTTCACCAGCATGGGCCAGGAGGCGGAGAGCGCCGCGCGGCTCAAGGCGTTCGCCGGCTACGAGCTGAACGAAGCGCTGCTCGGTAAGGCAGCGGCGAAGTCCATCGTGCTCCACTGCCTGCCGGCGCACCGCGGAGAAGAAATCTCCGAGGCGGTGCTCGAAGGTCCGCACAGCGTGGTGTGGGACGAGGCAGAGGCGCGGCTGCACACTTCCAAGGCGCTCTTCGCCTGGGCGTTTGGTGGCTAGAATTAGCGTATGGATACGGAGCTGACGCCGTCGCCGGCAGCGGGCGCGAGGGACTCCGCGGGACTCCTGCGGGTCGCTGAGCGGCCTTGCGACCGCTGCGGCAAGCCCGTCGATCCGCTGCGGGCGCCGCGTGTCGCGATCTTCCATGATCGCTTTCATTACTTCTGCTCCGCGGATTGTCGCGAGACGTTCGACCCAGAGAACGCGGCACCGCAGCTGCCTGCGCCGCGGCGCATGGGGGCGCTGCGTCAGGAAGACGTGATCGCGACCCTGGCGCAGACTCCGGAAGATCTCGGGTTGCGCCAGAAGACGGCGGAGGCGCTCAGCGAGATCGTCGAGGCGGGTATCGAAGGCGGTGGCCTCTCGGACTTGGACGAGCTCGGCCCGACGGCAGATCCTCGGGGAACAGCCGTCGAGGTGGTCGAGCCGACGGACCTGCCCACCTTGATGGTCTTGATGGCGGGCCTCGCGGGCCTGCTGTCGCTCTTGTTGTCCCTTGCGGGTGACTTCCGCGCGTTGATTTTCATCCGCGCGATCGTGTTGGTGGTGGGCAATGCCGCCCTGGTGGCGCGCTACTTCGCCGGTGCTCGAGACGCGACGGAGCCTCACCCGGCAGCGCTGATGGGCGCGCCCTTGACCGCGGCGTTGGTCACGCTGGGGACATCCCTCAGCTCCGGTCCGAACGAAATCGTCAACGTCGCGGGTGCCGCGCTGGTCGCGAGCGCGGCGGGGATCTGGCTGGTGCAGCGCGCGCGGCGTCCGATCGAGGCGGAGCGGGAACACATCCAGACGTCCCTCTCGGCGGCGACACGGCGCGTCGTCGGGCAGGAGCTGGCGCCAGCGACTGCGAACGAACTACATCCCGGCGAAGAGATCTTGATCGAAGCCGGAGAGACGGTGCCCGCCGACGTCAGCATCATTGCGGGCGAGGCGCAGGTGCTGCCGTGGCTCGGCGCGAACCAGAGCGAAGCGCGGGGCGAGGGTGACTCCCTGGTCGCAGGCGCGAGGGTCGTGCAGGGTCGGGTCCGCGCGGTGGTCGCGTGGTCGGGTCTCGACCGAGCCTGGGTACGCTTGACCAACGATCCGCGTCGCCGCGCGGAATTGATTGCGCCCAGCGCGCGCGCGGGTCGCCTGCTCGCCGAGCGCGGCGGTCCTGCGCTCGGTCTGGTGGCGGGGCTTGCTGCGCTTGCAGCTGGCGCATCCTGGGTCGGTGTCATCGCCTACGTGGTTGCAGCCCAAGCTGCCGTGGCGACGGCAGGTGTGGCGCAGATCGGTGGACTCCACGTGGGGCTCGGCGTGTTGTCCGCGCTGCGGCGCGGGGTTGCCTACCGCAGCGCTGCGGCGTTCGAGAAGGCGGGACACGCGACGGTCGGTGCGTTCTGTGCCCGCGGCACGTTGCTTCTGGGCGAGCCCGAGGTCGCCAGTATCGAGGTGTTCGGCAGCGATCCGCCGGAGCGCATCCTCGGATGGGTTGCTGGCGCCGAGGCGGGTTCCACACATCCTGTAGCTGTTGCGGTCACCCGCGCCGCGCGAGATCGCGGCGTGCGCGCCGATGGCGTGCGCAGCTTGACGACTCTGCCCGGGTTAGGCGTCGTGGGCGTCACTTCAGGTGGTGAGGCGCTCGCCGTCGGCAGCCGCGCGCTGATGCTGCGCGAGCGAATCGGCGTGGCCAGCGCTGAAGCGCGCATCAACGAGCTCGAGGGCATGGGGCGCACGGCGCTCTTGGTCGCGGTGGGCGAGCGCCTGGTCGGCCTGGTGGGCCTGCAAGATGGCTTGCGGCCTGGTGCGCGCGCGGCGGTGCAGTACCTGCTGGATGCGAGCATCGAGCCGGTGCTGATCAGCGGTGACGCGCGGGAGACCTGCGAAGCGCTTGGGCGCTCGCTGGACATCGATCATATCCGCCCGGAAATATTGCCGGCGGACCGTGGCGCGGAGATCAAGCGTCTGGCCGATGCTGGAGCGCAGGTGGTGGTGTTTGGGCGTAGCCCAGCGGATGACGTCGCTTTGGGGGCGGCCGATGTGTCGGTGGCGCTCGCCTCGGCTGGATCGATCAGCGCCGAGTGGAACGTGCAGCTCGCGACGGACGCGATTCGAGATGCTGCCTTCGCGGTCGCCGTTGCCGGGCGCGCGCGTCGCGAGGCGCGCCTCGGTGTGCTGATCGCAGTGCTGCCTGGGGTGGTCGGTGTGGCGACGATGGCGGTTGGTGCGTTGAGCCCAGCGGTGACGCCTATCCTGGCGCTGCTTGGGACTGGCGCCGCCGTGCTGCGGAGCAGCAGCCAGTCCGGTTGAGCCAGCTCAACGGGGGCGCAACTTAGCGTTGGCTTCGAGCTCGGCGATCGCTTCATCCGTCGTGAGGATCTTGGCGTAGCGATCGCGCAAGGTGTTCAGCGATGAGTTGTGGAGCTCCGGGGTCACCGTGGCGCAGGCATCCTCAATCACACTCGTGAAGAAGCCGAGATCGCTCGCGTCGCGCGCGGTCGTCTCGACGCACTCATTGGTGTAGACGCCGCACATGAACAGCGCGGAGATCTCCATGTTGCGCAGCACGAACTCGAGGTTGGTCGAGACGAAGACGCCGCTCGCGGTCTTGCTGAACACGATCTCGTCGCCTTGAGGTGCAACCTGTTCGATGAACTCCGCGTCTTTCGAGCCCGGCGCGGCGTGTAGGCCGAGGCGCTTGTGCCCGGGGCTGCGATCGCGGCCATCACGGGTGAGCGACATGATGCGCGTGTGGATCACCTCCAGGTGATGCCCTCGAAACGCATCCTGCAACCGCCGGATGTTGGGCAGCGTGAGCGTTTCCAAGCGATTGAAGTAGTACTCCTGCGCATCTGCCGGCACGCCGGACTTCATCGCGTCCGCGAACACTCCATGACCCCGCGCGGCGTCCAGGTACTGCACGTCGATCACCAGCAATGCGACGGTGCGATGCGCGATCGCTTCCTGGGCCTCGGGCGCTTCGGTGACCGCCTCGCGGTAGACGTCCTTAAGCGGATCGATGTTCGAGGCTGCGTCCAAGCTCAATTCAATTTCCATAGCCTGACTCTTCTGGTTTTTCTTGGGGGGGAGGTCAGCTGGCAAGCCGCTCCAGGGTTCCTAGGAGCACATTCGCGCCAGCTTCGATGGCCTCCCAGGAAGTCCATTCCGCGGGGGAATGACTGCGGCCATCCTTGCTAGGGACGAAGATCATACCGACGCGGGTCACGTTCGCCAACTGCTGCGCGTCGTGAGCAGCGCCGCTCGGCAAGCGCAGGGCTTCTTCAGCCAGCGCCTCAGCGCTGCTCGCGATCGCGTCCATCACGCTCGTGTCGCATCTTACTGGCGAGAGCTCGCTCAACACCTCGAACTCGAACATCAGGCCGCGTCGCCGCGCGATCGCGCTCATGGCTCTGCGAAACGCACCGCCAAGCTCTTCGAGCACTGCGGAGTCGATGTCACGCACCTCCAGGCTGAACTCGGCGACGCCCGGGACCACGTTAGGAGCGCCGGGCTGCAGCTGAATGCGTCCGATCGTCGCCACGCTGCGACCGCCGCCGTTTTCCTCGAGGATGCGCGGAATGGCCATCGATAGCTCCGCCACGCCTTGGAAAGCGTCCTGACGCATGTCCATGGGAGTCGTACCGGCGTGATTCGGCGTGCCGAGGAACTTCACGTTCCACTTGAACAGCCCCACGATGCCCTCCACCACACCGACCTTCAGGCCACGGCGGTCGAGGACTGGACCTTGCTCGACGTGGAGCTCGACGTACGCGTGGATCGAATCCGGGCTGCGCTGCGCGCGTAACAGATGGCTCGCGTCGAGGCCATGGCGCTCCATGGCGTCGATCAGGCGGAGGCCCTGCAAGTCTTTTGCCGTGCGGATACTTTCTGGGGTCAGCTTCCCGGCGAGCGCCATGGACCCGGGCATGCCTCCGAAGCGCCCCTCCTCGTCGGTGAAGCTGATGACCTCGAGAGGGCGCGCTAGCTCGGCGCCAGATTCCTTGAGGCGCCTGAGGGCTTCGAGACCTGCGAGCACGCCGAGGGCGCCATCTAGATGTCCAGCTCCGGGCACCGAGTCGATGTGGGAGCCGGTAATCACGCTCGGGCGCTTGCCATCCCAGCCGAGGCGCCCGTGCAGATTCGCGGCCCCGTCGCTGAAGAATTCCAAGCCGGCGTCTTCGATGCGCTGCCTCAACCAGGCGCGTGCTTGCATGTCTGCGTCGCTGAACGCCATGCGGTGGATGCCGAAGTCCGCGGCGCGTCCAATGCGCGCGAGGCTCTCGATGTCTTCCTGCAGGCGCGGGAAGTTCACTCTGAGTTCGCTCACGAGGAGCTCCTTTCTGCTTTGCATGCGATTGCATGCATGCGCCTGCCTCTGCGGGCGCCGTTTGCCTCCCGGCGCACGCTCTGAAACGAGCGGCGCGCCATTTCGAAGGCAGACCCTATCACACGCTGGCAGGGGTTACGAACGCAGGCGGAGCAACTGATCGGCAAGCTCTGCGAAGCCAGCGCCCCGAGCGCCGCTGCAGCGGTAGCGTGGCACGACGCTTGGCGCGCCGCTCAGGTTTGCGACGCCTATTGTCGTGCGGAAAGCGGCGAAGCACGCAGCATCGTTCTCGCTGTCACCGATATACGCGAAGCTTTGCAGCGCGCGCGTGCTGTCGACGCCCTCGTGCTGCGACAAGAAGGCGACGCTGCCGCTCGCCTTGTCATGGGTGTCGAATGTGATGTGGAAGTGCACACTGGACACCGTCGTGCTGGCGCCTCTGGCTTCCGCTGCGCGGCGCGCGGCGGCTACTACTTCAGGGTCCACCTTCCGAAACTCACCGATGTCGAACGTGAAGTCGCTGACGCGGCCGTGGACGTCGTCTGCTGGCACCAGCTCCGAGAACTCCGCCATCAGTCGCTCACTGAGTTCGAGCAGGCGCTCTCGGTGTGCCGCGCGTGTGGCGGTCGGGACAGCGTCCAAACGCCGTACCCTCCCCCCCAAACGAGCGTGCGCTAGATGACCGTTCTCACTCAGGGCGGCGCGGATGGGCCACATTCCGGCGACTAGCTCACCCCAGCTCGCGGGGCGACCCGTGACGGCGATTAGCCAAAGATCTGTTTCCGCGAGGTTGCAAAGCGCCTGGTACGCCTTGCGCGTCAGCTGACCGTGGTCGAGCAGCGTGTCGTCCAGGTCGAAGAGTAGCCCACGGAGTCCCTGGGCTTCTGCCTGGGAGAGCTGTGCGAGAGGCAGCATCAGTAGCTGCTCACTTGCACTACCAGGTTCGTCAGGTACTGGCCTTCGGGGAAGGCGGCGGGCACCGGATGGTCCCCTCCCTGGAAGACGCGCTCCAGTACCACCGCCCGGCGACCTGCGTCGCGGGCGCCGAGCGCCATCGCTCTGCGCAGCTCGAAGAGTCCGATCGCCGCCGAGCAAGAGCAGAGGATGACGATGCCGCCCTGCGTGCAGGTCCGTGTGGCGCCCTGGGCGAGTTTCCGCATGGCATCGAGCGCCTTGGTCTTGGCGTTGCGGTTCGGTGCCAGCTTGGGCGGGTCACAGATCACCAAGTCGAAGCTCTCCGGCTCGACCTTGTCGAGGTAGCGCCGCATGTCCTCGCGCTCGAACTGGATGCTGGAGAGTCCGTTGCGCTCTGCCACGCGTCCGCCCACTTCCAGCGCTGGCGCGCTCGAGTCCACCGCGTGCACGTGCTTTGCGCCGCCGCGAGCCGCCGCAAGGGCCGCACTTCCGACGAAACAATAGCCGTCAAGCACCCGACCGCTGCCTCCGGAGCGCACGTCGCTCGCGGCGAGCCGCTCGATCACGTCACGCAGCGGACGCTGGTCCAGGTAGTAGCCAGTCTTCTGGGAGAGCTCGCTCGGCAGTTCGAAGTCGAAGCCGCGCTCACGGAACTGCAGGCTATCCGCTTGGCCGGCGATGAACGTCGGCCCCACCTCGAAGCCTTCAGCCTTCGCCGTGCGCCCGCTGGTGCGGTTGAGGATCACCGAGCAGCCGGTCACTTCTTGTAGCGCCGCGCTGATGGTCTCCCGCAATCGGTGCATGCCTCGGGTGCCAAACTGCACGACCAGCGCGTCTCCGAAGCGATCCACGATCAGCCCGGGAAGCTGATCGCCTTCGGCGTGGATCAGGCGGTAGGCGGTGGTGTCCGCGTTGGGGAACCCGAGCTGGCGCCGAAGCTGAGCTGCGGCCGAGATGCGCTGGTTCAGCAAGCTCGCGTTTAGGGACTCCTGGCGCCGCGTGAACAGCCGTACCGCGATCGCTGAGCCAGGCGAGTACAGACCTCGACCCAGGTGCTGGCCGCGCGGGTCGAACACATCCACTTCGTCGCCCGCGGCCGGCTCGCCCTCGATGCGATCCACGGCTTGAGCGTAGATCCAGGGGTGCCCGGCCCAGACGGGTTGAACGTGACCAGGCTTGAGTCGCAGCTGTGCAACCACGCTGCTCCCTACCGGCAGTTCACTCTGGTGTAAACGGCTCTCCACGCTGGCGTGATTGGCCAGATCCGGAAACCATCGAGTTTTCTCGAGGATTGAACGCGAAACCGGCCGACCTAGCGCCTGGCACTCGGATTGCTAACCTCTGTGAGTGCCGCGGGGCTCTCGCGGCGCTTGGGGGTGCGACCCCAGAATCCGAAAGGAGCCTTCCATGAAGACGCGGCTCACCGCATTCAGCGTTGTCTTAGCCACCTGTGCAGTCCCTGTTTTGGTCAGCAGCACTGCCTATGCTCAAGAGGAATGTCCTCCCGGATCCTGGTTCTGTGAGGATGAAGGTGGCGACGTCGACGTCGATGACGAAGCGGACACCGCGGACGAGCCGCCTCCTCCGGAGCGCGTCGACGTTCCGAAGCGGCGCACGAAGCGTCCGCCGCCGATCGTCGTCTATCAGCCTGAGGGCGAGCCACCGCCGACCGTCGTCGTGGTCAAGGACCGCGCCGCGCCTGAACCACCGCCCCAGCCCAAGAAGCCGCGCTGGAAGCGGGAGTGGGGTCTGAACCTGCGCCTGCAAGGCGTGATGATGAGCAAGAAGAACGACAACTACGCGAACGGCGATGGTGTCGATGACCGCGGCATGGGCGGTCTTGGCGTGGGCCTGCGCTACCGTCCGAAGCCGCACTTCGCGTTCGAGGTGGGCTTGGACTTCTTCGGCGGCCGCGACTACCAGGCTGATGAGCGTGAAGAGACCGCTCTCACCTTCAATGGCCTCGTGTTCTTCAATCCGAAGGACAAGTTCCAGCTCTACGCCCTGGGTGGCTTCGGTTTCACCGGCGCTCACGTGAAGCTGGATCGCAGTCAGGCGCTGGTGAACGGAAGCGCCGAGGAGAGGGACTACAGCTACTTCGGTCTCCAGGCGGGCCTTGGTCTCGAGTGGCGCCTGGCCAGCAAGACGGCGCTGAACTTCGACGTGATTGGCTTCGTGCGTGGCCGCACCGATGACGCGGCTCAGTACGAGTACGAGTACACGGATCCGGATACGGGACGCCAAACCAACTCCTCCGGAGGCGGCTTGGCGCGCTTGGGTCTCACCTTCTACTGGTGACCGCGCTCTGACTGAGTAAGGGCCCGAGAACGGGAGGGATTGAATTCCCCGTTCGCGGGCCCTAAGCCTGCCCGCATCGAGCAACGTCACCGACCGACGACCGCAGCCGTGCTGGGCGGGCTGTGTTTTGCGCTGACGGCGCCTCCCATCAACTTTCATCTGGGAGTGCCGCTCGGGTTGGCTGCGCTGTTCCTCGCCTCGGAGCTGCCAGCCACAGCGCCCAGGGGTAAGCGGCGGGCGTTCTTCCGAGGCTGGCTATGGGCGACCTCAGCAGGGCTACTGGGCCTGCGCTTCGTGCCGGCCGTGGTCGACCGCTTCACGCCCCTCGGTGTGGCAGGCGGGTTGCTGGCTCTGCTGTTGCTCGCCGCGTTTCAGGCCTTGGGTTGGGGGCTCGGGACGCTGCTCGCCTGGCTCCTGGAAGCGCGCCTCGAGCTGGATCGGCGGCTCGCGTTTCCTTGCGGTGTGCTCTTCGCCTGCATGTGGCCTGGAGTCTTCGCGTGGACGCCCGGCGCGCTGCTCTCGGAGTGGGTGCCAGTGATCCAGATCGCGGAGCTCGTGGGGGAACGCGGGCTGAGCTTCTTGATGGCGCTCGGCGTCGGATGCATTGCCTGGCCGTTGCGCCGGCATTTCCGTGAGGAGACGGCCCGGGCTTCCACGCCACGCTTTCACCGCCCGGCCGTGAACGTCGTCCTGGGTGTCGGTGTCTGGGCTGCACTGTTGGGTTACGGCGTCGTGCGTCTCAAGATGCTCCCGGCCCCACGCGGCAGTGTGAAGGTCGCCCTCATCCAGCCGGCCACCGATGCGCGGCTACGCTGGGAGCCAAGCCAGCGCATGGAGATCCTGAGTCGCCTGCGGCGCGTGACCGCAGAAGCCGAAGCGGCCGGTGCCGAGCTCAGCATCTGGCCGGAGGCGGCGTACCCGTTCCTGTTGAGCCCCGAAGCGGCTCACGAACCCCGTGGTGGACGCGCGATCCACATCAACGGCGTGAAGGGCCCCGTGTTGCTCGGCACGCTCACGCCAGCGCGAGCTCCCGCCGGAGAGCGACCTGAAGGGCAGTACAACGCGGCGACGCTGATCGACGCTCAGGGTCACCAGCAGCGCGTCCAGGCCAAGCTTCAGCTGCTGTGGTTTGGCGAGAGCCTGCCGTTTGGCGCTCAGTCGATTCCCTGGCTGCGCAAGGTGTTCTTCCGCGCTGGCGGCTTGGTACCCGGTGACGAAGTCGTGCTCCTCACGCATCCGACTCAGAGCGGCGAGCTGCGCATGGCAGTGCTCAATTGCTACGAGGACATCTTGCCTGGGATTGGACGCCGGATGGCGGCAGAGGGGCCGAACCTGCTGGTCAACGTGACCAACGACGCCTGGTTCGAGGGCAGCATCGAGTCGGCGCTTCACCTGCGGCTCAGCGTGTTGCGCGCGGTGGAGACACGGCGTGATCTCGTGCGGGCGGTGAACCTCGGGTTGCCCGCATGGATCGATCGCAGCGGCCGCGTGCGGGAGCTGGGCTCACCCAGCCCAGCTGGCTTCACCCTGGTAACGCCCAGCATGCACAACTCGCCGCCGACGTTCTACGTGCGGTTCGGCGACTATCCCTTGCTCGCGCTGCTCGGCTTGTTGCTTGGACTGCGTGCTTTCCGTGTGGCAAGGGGACGGCGCGCAGCTTCCAGTGACCCGCAGAGCTAGTCACAAACAGCAACGAGCCCATGGCGAATGCCATGGGCTCGTTGCGTGAGTCCGGTGGACTCTAATGAACTGCAGCGAAGATGATCGCTGCAGTTCCAAAGATCACTGAACCAGGTCCTTGAGAGCCTTCAGTGCGGTTGCGCGCACCTTCTTGCTCGCGGGCTTGGCCTCGATCGTCATGGGCTCCTTGGTGAAGGGGTTGATGCCCTGACGCTCCTTGGTCGCGGGCTTCTTCACCACGCGGAGCTTCACCAGACCGGGGACCACGAACTCGCCTGGTCCACGCCCCGTGAGCTGCTTACGGATCAGATCCGTGAGCGCCTCGAAAACCTTGTTGATGCTCTTCTTGTCGAGGTCCGTTGCCGTTGCTAGCTCCGCGACCACCTGCGCCTTCGTCAGCCTCTTACCAGCCATTGCGCTTCCTCCTAGTGAAACCCTTACGAACTAGTGCTTTGCTGTTGGTTCGTGCCCCCCGGGCACGTTACCTAAGCGACCCCGTCCTAACGCCTTCGATGGCATTCCACCCCACGAATGTGGAAGCAGTCAGACAACCTCGGCGGTTGGCCCAAACGGGTTCACAGCGGTTTTGCTGCTGAATCCGTGAGGCGGCATGACGACTATCAAGGAGCCATGGGCCATACAAGCGAAAAAAATAGGGTGTTTCGCGATCGGGTCTCGAGCGGTGCTGCCCCACGTATGCGGATCCGGCTGAAAACCGGCTGCATCCGCCATGGGGCGTTTCCGCCGATCAGCACCACGACGCGCCGCATCCATCGGACAGCAAGGAAGCAGCCTAAATCGTTGCGCAACGAAGGCTTAGCGATCATCTCGCAAGCCGTACACGAAGCTCCAGCCAGGGCTTTTCAGCCGCTTGGCGAGGCCTAGCTCACCCCCCCGGCCGGGCTCAGCGGCGGGCGTTTCCGTGCTTCCGTGAGCGCGGTCCGGCCTGGCGTTTTTTTTTCGTGGCAGGGGGGGTTTTGGGGCGGATCGGCCCCCCAGCGGCTTCCACCAAGCGTCTGGTCTCCGCGTCCATTTCGGCTTCTTCGGCGTCGGTCTGGTGGTCGTAGCCGATCAGGTGGAGTAGCCCGTGGGCCAGCAGGAAGCGCACCTCGTCCACGAGCTCGTGACGCCGCTGGCGAGCCTGGCGCTCCGCGGTGTCCAGGGAAATCACCACGTCGCCGAGCACGCGGAAGGGCAGCTCTTCTCCGCCGGTGTCTGCTTCTTCCAAGGCGAAGGCGAGCACATCGGTCGGCTTGTCCTTTCCGCGGTGAACCCGATTGAGCTCGTGGATCTCGCTGTCGTTGGTCAGCAGCACGGAGAGCTCGGCGCTCTCGAGCTCGAGCGCACGCAGCATCTGATCCGCGAGAGACTTCACGCGCCGTGCAGCGAGTGCTGCAGAGCCCGGTGCACGGCGCGAGACGTAGCTAGGCATGTTCAGGCCTTCGGGATCTTCTTTGCATCCTCGAGGAACTTGGCCAGGCCGATGTCCGTCAGCGGATGCTGCGTCAGCTGCTGAATCACCTTGAGCGGCAGCGTCGCGATGTCGGCGCCCATCAGTGCGGCCTCTACGAAGTGGATCGGGTGACGCACGCTGGCGACCAGCACCTCAGTCTCCAGGCCGTAGTTCTGATAGATGTTGATGATCTGCTCGACCAACTCCATGCCCGGCATCGAGATGTCGTCGAGGCGTCCGACGAAGGGCGAGATCATGGTCGCACCGGCCTTCGCGGCGAGCAGCGCTTGGCTGGGCGAGAAACACAGTGTCACGTTGGTCTTGATGCCTTCGCTGGTGAACTGACGCACCGCCTTCAGGCCATCGATGATCAGCGGCACCTTGACCACCACATTCGGGTGCAGCTTGGCCAGCTTCCGACCTTCTTCCAGGATCCCCGCGGTATCGGTCGCGATGACCTCGGCGCTCACGGGGCCGTCCACGAGCTCGCAGATTTCAGGGATCGAGTCCTGTAGCGTGCGTCCAGTCTTCGCCAACAGTGAAGGGTTCGTGGTCACGCCGTCGATGGCGCCCATCGCCGCGGCCTCTTTGATTTCGCCGATGTCAGCGCTGTCGATGAAGATCTTCATGGCTTTGCTCCTAAGGGTAGAGCGCCGTCGGGCGCTCGTCGGATTGGCTCGCAGAGCGAGCTAGCGCCGGACCCCAGGGCCCGATCGCCCGGTTCGCCTACCCGCTCACGCCGCCAGGAGCAAGGCCGGTTACTGCATCAGCCCGAGGTTGCAGTCGCAGGGCGCAAACGCCTTCCCGTCGTCCTGACAAACCTGCGCGCCGGCGCAGTTGTCCTTGCCAACACACGCGCGGGGCGACTTGGGTTTGCAACCTTCCTCAGCGTCGCTCGAGGGTGTCTTGGCGCGCTCTGCGCGCTTGGTCTGCTTCGGCGGAGGTTTCTCGGATTTTTGGGGGGGAGGTGAGTCGTCCGTGGATGCGGCCAACGCGATGTCGCTGGCGGTCTCGGGGCTGCCCCGATCGTCACACCGGTAAGCGACGCCGCTGACGGTTGCCGTCGTGGTGTTCGAGCCGCTGTTGCCTTCGAGCACACCCAGCGTCGGCGTGTCGTACTGAATGAAGTTGGCGCCAAGCTCTGCAGCTTGGTTCCGCAGGTCGTTCATCGCGGACTCGATCAAGGTGTCGTTCGTGATCCACTGTCCACCGAGGCCACCTGCGTGTCCCACCACGAAGCCGAGCTGGACGCAGTTGGAGGGATCGAACCCTGACATGCCGGGAGGACCACCCGACATCTCAACGCCGCGGCCTTGCTCGAGAGGCGTGACGCAACCAGCACCGGCCAGTGCTACCAAACCGATCGACCCACACAGCGCAGCAAGCTTCTTCACGCTCTGACTCATATCAAACGCGCTGCGTTGGGCCACTCGCAATCGATGCTGCCGCACGGCACCAGGGCTGCGACGGTTGGATGGGACGCGGGCTGCACCTGGTTGACCTCTCCCCCAAAAATGGAGACGGCAGGGGACGGAGCGGCTTCGGCGGGGCTGCCGGGCTCATGGCTGGGGCCGGGGCGGTCCAGGTGGTTGGGCGCTACCTCTGAGGGCTGGCGCCTGATGGCACTTGGGTGCGGCTTCGCTGCGCTCGAGGATGTGATGGGTGTGTTTCGGACCTCGGGTCGGCCGTGACGCTGTGCGGCAGCGCGGCGTCCGCTGTCGCGCCGGACTCCACAGTGAGGGATGCCGAGGCTGCTTTGCGAACTGTGCTTCGCACGGGCGTGCTTCTGCTGGCTCAGGGCGCTTTCGAGAGTGAGAACGTTGGTTCGCGGCGCAGCGTGTGTCTGCGCGATGTGTAGCAACGCGTCACGACCGCCGCTGAAGGCGCATGGCGTCATGCGCCGAGTGTTTCGACAACGTGTTGGGTGCTTCACGATTCTCGAGGCAATTCAGCGTAAAGGTCGCTTGAAACCTGCTGCCACTAGAGTACTCAGCGAGCCGTAACGCGCGTCCTCGTCGACCCCTTCGATCGGGTCATGAGCAGCGAGTGCACCGGACGCGAAGCTCGTAGGCAATCGCCGCGAAGCTGAAGAGAGAAGAGCCACGGAAACATGACCGAGTTGCAACCCATTCGACGTTTGGCAATCGTGAACCGCGGTGAGGCCGCGATGCGCTGCATTCGCGCAGTCAAGACGCTGCGCGCCCTCGAGAACTCCGAGATCGAAGTGCTCGCGCTGTACACCGCCGTCGATCGCAACGCGCCCTTCGTGCGTCATGCCGACATCGCGGTGATGTTGCCTACACCCGGCACGGCAGTGCAGTCGTACCTGAACCACGATCTGTTGCTACGCACACTGGAGCGCCACGGAGTGGACGCGGTTTGGCCCGGTTGGGGCTTCGTCGCCGAAGACCCGGTGTTCGTCGATCGCCTGGACGCCGCGAAGATCCGCTTCCTCGGGCCGACCAGCGCCACCATGCGTGCGCTGGGAGACAAGATCGCCTCCAAGGAGCTGGCCGAGAAGAGCGAGGTGCCGGTCACCAAGTGGAGCAACGGTGTGGTCGCGAGCGTCGAAGAGGCGCGTCGCCATGCGGAAAATATTGGCTACCCGTTGGTGATCAAGGCCTCCGCGGGCGGCGGTGGTCGCGGTATCCGTGTGGTGCGCGAACCTGGGCAGCTCGAGGCTGCGTTCCGTTCGGCGGCCTCCGAGGCCCAGGCGGCGTTCGGCGACGGGCGGCTCTTCATGGAGGCCATGGTCCAGGGTGGGCGTCACATCGAGGTACAGATCGTCGCGGACAAGCACGGCAACGTGATCGCCTTGGGCTGCCGCGACTGCTCCGTGCAGCGCCGTCACCAGAAGGTAATCGAAGAGGCGCCTCCCGCGCATTTGCCGCCGCTCCTGATCAAAGCCGTGAAGGACTCGGCGGTGGAGCTGGCGCAGAGCGTGGGCTACTCGGGCGTGGGCACCGTCGAGTTCTTGGTGCGCGACGCGGAATATTTCTTCCTGGAAATGAACCCGCGCCTCCAGGTCGAGCACGGGATCACCGAGGAGCTGACGGGTACGGAGCTCGTGCAAACGCAGATCCGCATCGCGCGGGGCGAGCGCCTGCCAGAACTCGACTATCGCGAGCGCGGCTTCGCGATCGAAGCGCGCGTGTGTGCGGAGGACCCCGACGCGGGCTTCCTCCCTGCGCCTGGGCGCGTGGTGCGCTTCGACCCGGCGCTGGGGCCGCGGCTGCGCATCGACACGGGCGTGGCCTCTGGCAGTGAAGTGCCTGCAGACTTCGACTCCCTGATCGCAAAGGTCATCGCCTACGGCGACACCCGCGAAGAGGCGCGCGCCCGCCTGGCGTGTGCCCTGCGCGACTTCGATCTCGTGATTGAGGGCGGCGCAACCAACAAGGGCTACCTGCTCGAGCTGCTCGAGGCTGAGGACTACAAGGCCGGCGGCGTCGACACGCTGTGGCTCGATCGCTGGAACGCCGAGCGCAAGCACACCGATGACCTGGCGAGCGAAGGCTTGATCCTCGCGGCGCTGCTCTCCTACCAGGTGCAGCGCGAAGTCAAGCGGCTCAACTTCTATGCCGACGCCGCGAACATCACACCAGAGAAGATCCCGCCGTCACTCGGCCAGGAGATCGACCTGACGTATCTGGGTAAGCCCTACCGCGTGCGCGTGTTCGCTTCCGGCTCCTGGCAGTACCGCGTGCACCTGGAAGATCGCGTCGTGGCGGCTCGCATCAACGCCTCCAGCGAGAACGCGGCGCGCCTGGTGATCGGCGACCGCGACCTGCGCGTGCTGTACGACATCACCGACACGAACATCCGTGTGGAAATTGAAGGCCGCGTGCACAGCTTCGGTCGCCAGACAGCGGGCCAGGTGTGCGCCAGCGCGCCCTCCATGGTCGTCGCGCTGCACGTGAGCCTTGGTCAGCGCGTCGAGGCTGGACAACAGCTCGGCCTGGTCGAGGCGATGAAGATGGAGATCGGCTTCGACTCCCCGGTCGCGGGCACCGTGAAGGAGATCCGCGCGCGCAAGGGCCAGCAAGTCGCCGCCGGCGATGTCATTCTCGTGATTGACCCCGCGAGCGAGGAAGGCGACGCCGCCGCGAGTACGCGGCTGGCGCTACCGGTCGTCGAAGACTCCTTGGCGCTGCTCTTCAGCAAAGACGAGCAAGGCAAGCTGGCGGAGCCGAACCTGGCGCGCGCGGCGGCAGCCCCGGCAGCCGTGTGGCGCCGAGCGATGGACGCGGTCGACGAAGAAGTGCTGCGCATCATGCTCGGTTACGACGCCTTCGATGAGCGCGTGGAGCGCCTGATTGGTTTCCTCGAGGCACCAATTCCCGACACGATGCCGCCCACCTACCTGAAGCAGCTCGCGGAGGTGAAGCGCCAGCTCGGGGTCTTTGCCGACATCGAGCGCATCTTCACCCGTCGTCGCGCGGCGGATGACGCCGGCTCCGTTGGAGCATCCAACAACGCGCGCATGCGTCTCTACGTGCGGCGCCTGCGCGCCGGTGGCGCCGAGCTGCCCACGGAGTTCCTGGACAACCTGAAGCGTGCACTCGGGCACTACGGCGTTGACTCCCTCGACTACAGCGTGCCCCTCGAGCGCGCGGTGCTGCGGCTGTTCGCCTCTCAGGGCAATCCTGAGCTGCGCTTCCGCTTGGTGCGCGCGTTGCTCAAGCGCGTGATGCAGCTGGTTGACGCTGGCTTCGAGCTCGACCGTGACGCGGATCTGCGCCTCGCGCTCTCGAGCATGGCGCAGATGCGCGGTCAGATCCCCGACGACGTCGCGGATGCCGCGATCGACGCCGCGTACACCATCTTCGAGCGCCCCGAGCTCAGCCGTCAGGCGGAGCGGACCTCGCGGGGCGTCGAGCAGTGGCTCGAGCGCAGCAACGAAGCGATCGACGACTCGGTGCTCGCGGATTTGGCGCTAGCTCCATCCGGGGTGTTCCGTCAGGTCAAGCAGTGGCTGCGCGACGCGCCGATGCGGCAGCGAGGGATCGCCCTCTCTGCCTGCATTCGCCGCAACTACGCCCCGAAGCAGCCCAGCTCTCAGAGGAGCAAGCGCGTGAGCCTGGGCAACGTCGAAGTTCCCGTTACTCGTCTCGAGTTCGCTGGGTCCCGTGACTGGCGGCGCTTGGCGGAGGCCGAGCGTCGCGTGGTCATCGCCGGCCTGAGCGACCTGGAGGGCGCCGTCGCAGCCTTCGAGGCCCTGATCCGCGAGGCAACGGAGCCGGTGTTTGCGCTCGAGCTGGTGGTGACGATTGAAGACGAAGGCGAAGTCATCCCGCTCATCGAGCGCCTCACGGCGCGCGCCGCAGACGGCGTACCCGCGGAGCGCTTCACGATCTCCGTGCTGAACCCCGAGCTTCGCACCTGTCACTACTCGTTCTCCGGCAGCGATACTCAGGCGCTCGACCTCCACCTCTTGCATCCTGAGGCTGCGGAGCGCGTCGACTTCGAGCGCTACAAGAGCTTCGAGCTCGAGCGGCTGGTGTCGCCCGAGGGGATCTACTGTTTCCACGGCAAGAGCCGTGAGGTGCCCGAAGACGAGCGCATCTTCGTGCTGGTCGATGTGCGGGGTCGCCCGCCAGAGGATGGCCCCGCGGCGATTCACTACGTACCGATCGTCGAGCGCGCCTTCCACGAGGCGGCGCGGACGCTGCGCCACATCTTGCTCGAGCGCGACTCACGCCGTCGGCTGCAGTGGAACCGCATCACGCTGTTCCTGGCGCACGAGGTGGTGCTCGACGCGAACACGGCGGGCTGGCTGTCCCGCAAGTTGCACCCCGCCACCCGTCACCTCGGGCTCGAGCGCGTCGCGGTGCGCCTGAAGATCCTCGACCCCACGGCGCCTTCAGAATCGGCGCGCCGCCGCGAGATGTTGATCAGTGACATCACCGGGAGCTCCATGGAGATCCTGTGGCGCGAGCCTCACACCGAGCCCCTCGTGCCGGTTCAGGCATACGAGCGCGCGGTCGTGGCGGCGAAGCGTCGCGGGCTCGTGTATCCGTACGAAATCATCCGCATGCTCGCGCCGGATGGTGGCCCTCGCTCCGTGCGCGCCACGGAGCGCGCTCTGCCGTCTGGGACGTTCGAGGAGTACGACCTCGATCCCCAGAGCAAGGCACCGAAGGCGGTGAGCGTCGACAGCAGGCCCTACGGGCAGAACCAGGCTGGCGTCGTGTTCGGCGTGATCTCCACACCGACCAAGAAGGTGCCCGAAGGCATGAAGCGGGTGCTGGTGCTCTCGGATCCGACGCGCGACATGGGTGCGCTCTCCGGTCCCGAGTGCGATCGCGTGATCGCTGCGCTCGACCTAGCTCAGCAGCTCCAGGTGCCCCTCGAGTGGATCCCGGTCTCCAGCGGCGCCAAGATCGCCATGGACTCTGGGACCGAGAACCTCGACGCCACGGCGCGCGTCGTGCGCCGCATCGTGACGTTCACTCAGGCGGGCGGCGTGATTCACATCATCGTCGCGGGCGTCAACGTGGGCGCCCAGAGCTACTGGGATGCGCTCTCCACGATGCTGCTCCACACCCGCGGCGTGCTGATCATGACTCCGCGCTCTTCGATGGTGCTGACGGGGCGCGCAGCGCTGGCTGCGTCAGGCTCCGTTTCTGCCGAGGACGAGGTCGCCATCGGTGGGCACGAGCGCATCATGGGACCCAACGGTCAGGGCCAGTACTTCGCGTCCGATCTCAAGGAGGCCTTCCGCATCTTGTACGAGCACTACTCCTACACCTACGTGGTGCCTGGAGAGCAACGGCCCCGTGAGCTGGACACGACGGATCCCGCCGACCGTCGCGTGACCGAGGCGCCCTACCAGAAGAGCTCTGACGCTGAGACCTTCGAGCGCGTCGGAGAGATCTTCGACGACGCGACCAACCCTGGGCGCAAGAAGCCGTTCTCGATGCGCGCGTTGATGAGCGCGGTCATCGATCAAGACGGTGGCTTCCTCGAGCGCTGGAAGAATCAGGTCGGCGCGGAGACGGCAATCGTCTGGGACGCGCACCTCGGCGGTCAGCCGGTTTGCTTGATCGGCATCGAGAGCCAGAACGTGCCACGCTACGGCTACCGTCCCTTGGACGGACCCGCGGAGTGGAACGGCGGCACGCTGTTCCCGCAGTCTTCGCGCAAGGTGTCCCGCGCCCTCAACAGCGCGAGCGGTAACCGCCCTGTCGTGATCCTGGCGAACCTCAGCGGCTTCGATGGCTCGCCTGAATCCATGCGGAAATTCCAGCTGGAGTACGGCGCAGAGATCGCCCGCGCGGTGGTGAACTTCAAGGGCCCGATCCTGTTCTTGGTGGTGTCTCGCTACCATGGTGGTGCCTACGTGGTGTTCAGCCGTGAGCTGAACCCCAGCCTGCGCGCCCTTGCCCTCGAAGGCAGCTACGCCTCCGTGATTGGTGGCGGCCCTGCGGCGAAGGTCGTGTTCGGTCGCGAGGTGCGTGGTCGCGTGCAGGCGGACCCCCGCGTGAAGCAGGCGCTCGAACAGCTGCGTGAGGAGCGCAGCCCCGTGGCTCGTGAGCGCCTCGGACGCGTGAGCCAGGACGTGCTGCTCGAGAAGCAAGCGGAGGTCGCGCAGGAGTTCGACGCCGTTCACAGCGTCGAGCGCGCGCTGAAGGTCGGTTCCCTGGAGCGCATCCTGCCGGCGGTGGATATGCGTCAGTTCCTGATCAACTCGCTTTGCGAGGCGCTAGGCCGCGCCGCGGAGTAGAGCCTGAGGGCACGGATTTGAGAGGTGGGCGCCCGGTCTGGGGACTGGTGCGCCTCACCCCCGAACCCTCTGCACAGAAAAAAAGTCGCCGAGACAAAACCTTCGGGCGATCCTCGGACATCTATCGAGCGAACCCTTGAAGAGGAGTGCTTTCGATGATGAACCTTGGCTTTGGATCGACGTGGCGGTTGCTGGGTGCGATCGCATGTGGCGCGTTCTTGATGTTCGGCGGTGCAGCTTGCTCCGACGATGGTCACGACCTCGGCGGCGGTAGCGGCGGCGCTGCTGGCAATGGCGGCGCTGCTGGCAATGGCGGCGCTGCTGGCAATGGCGGCGCTGCTGGCAATGGCGGCGCTGCTGGCAATGGCGGCGCTGCTGGCAATGGCGGAACCGCAGGTAACGGTGGCAGCGGCGGCGGGACCACGGCGTGCGAGCAAGCTGGTGGCACCGTCCTGGAGTCGCAGTGCTGCAGCGGAACTGCGGACTTCCCGAACCTGTGCTCGGTCGGTGCGTGTGGCTGCGCACCTCAAGACAGCACGCTCACCAAGATCTGTGACTGCCCTGGGAACACGTGCTGGGACGGCACGAAGTGCGCCGACGCGGGCTTTGGTGGCGCTGGCGGTGGTGGCGGAGCTGGAGGCAGTGGTGGCTCCGGCGGCAGTGGTGGCTCTGGCGGTGGCGCGGCGAGTGGTTGCGTCAACTCGGGAGGTGTCGTGAGCACCAGCCTGTGCTGCGCTGCTGGCAGCGACTTTCCCGACACGTGTTCGACGGGCGCCTGCGGCTGTTCGCCGGACAACAGCAAAGACACGCAAGTCTGCGACTGTCCTCAAGGCACCTGCTTCAACGGGGCGGAGTGCGTCGCCGCGAACTGACACCGTAGTGACCCTGAACCGCGCCTTGATCCGTGTGGCAATGGCCTCCTTGGGGTGGCTATGCGGTTTTGCGGGAGTTCAGGGGGTGGGGGAGGTGAGCGCCGAGCCCATCCAGCAGTTCAGCGTGCAGTACGTGAGCGCTCCTGGGTGTCCGACCGAGGAGCGCTTCGTCGCGGGCGTGGAGGGGCGCACGGCCCTTGCGCGCCACGTCCCGGATGCGCACGGCGTACGGGTCAGACTTCAGATTGAGGACCGGGGCAGCGGGGCCGAGCCGTTCATCGCGCGCCTGAGCATCACGGGAGACGTCGAGGCGCCGCAGAGAAGTATTTCCGCGGGGAGTTGCGATGAGCTCGTGAACGCCGCCGCGCTGATCGTCGCGCTGGCGCTGGATCCTGGTGCCAGCGCAGAGCCGCGGCAGGCGCGGTTGCCCCCCGCAGCTCCGCCAGCGCCGCCTCCGACTGTCACGCCGCCGCGCGACGCTCCTGGCCCGTCTGTGGAACGACGCGATCCCGACGAGCCGACGCTGGGTGTGTTTGCTGGCGCCGGCCTCACAGGCGGCGTCGGTGGTAGCGTGGCGGCGCTGTGGTCCCTCGGAGTTGCTGTGCGCGCCAGCCTGACGCCAGACTGGCAGGCTGGGGTTTCATTGCGTGGGATGTATGCGCGCGGAAGCGCGAGCGCCGCGCTCGGGAGCGCCAGCCTCACGCTGCTCGGAGCCCGTGTCGGCCTCAGCCCGTACGTGGCGGCGACCGACCAGTGGTTGCTCGAACCGAGCATCAGCTTCGACTTCGGAAGCCTTGAGGCGGAGGGGCGAGGTGTTCCGAACGCCGCAACCGACAGCGCGCCGTGGCTCGGTCCAGGTGTGGAGCTCTTGGTGGAGCGGCGATTCGCAGAGGTGCTCGGAGGCGCGCTTGCCGTGGGTGTACGCGGCGGCGCAACCTGGAGCCTCGCGCGGGACTACTTCTACTTCCGTGAGGATATAGATGGCGAGGAGGCGCGCATCTTCGAGCAGCCCGGTGTGGTCGGCCATGGCGGTCTGGCTCTGGAGCTCGCATGGTGAGCGAACTCAGCACGGCGCAGCCACAAGTCGACGACGCGCGCCTGCAGCAGCTGTTCACCGAGCACTACGCTTGGGTGTGGCGAACCGTGCGGCGCCTCGGCGTGCTGGAGAGCGCGGTGGATGACGTGGTTCAGCAGGTCTACATCACGGTGAATCGTCAGCTGGACAGGATTCGGCCGGGCGCGGAGCGGGCATACCTGTTTGGCGTTGCTCAGCGCTTGGCAGCGAACGCTCGCCGTGGTGCGCGGCGCAACCGCGATACGGCGAGCGACGAGCTGGACCTCGAACCAGCCTCAGGCCGCAACCCTGAGCAGCTGGTGGATTTGAAGGAGCGGCGGCAACAGCTGGACCGTTGGCTAGACGAGCTGGACGACGACCTGCGCGCGCCGTTCGTCTGCTTCGAACTCGAGGGGCTCAGCCTGATGGAGATCGCCGAACTATTGGACCTGCCGCTCGGCACCGTGAAGACGCGCCTGCGGCGGGCTCGGGAGCGTTTCCTCGAGGTAGCACAGAGCAAGCAAGAGGAGGCGACTCATGGATGATGAGCTACGGCCGCTCCTGGCGGGGGACCTGGCACCGGAGCTACGAAGCGCGCTGGAGTCTGGGCTGGAGGATGGTCCCAGCCTCGAGAGCATGCAGGCGGCTGCACTGGCCCTCGGGTTGTCCGCTGGCGCCACGAAGGCTGCAGCTGCAGGCGCGGCTGGTCAGGGGCTCTTGAAGGGTGCTTCGTCTTCCTGGCTGCTCAAGTGGTTTGGCATCGGGCTCCTGGTCGGTGGTGTTTCGAGCTCCGGGGTGGCACTGGTGAAGAGCCAGGCTGCGGCGCCCACGGAGCCCAGCGCGTCCGCGGTGGAGGCTAATTCGCCACCTCCGACTCACGCCGTGTTTCAGCCTGCCGCGCCTGAATCCCCGAGGAACGAACCAGCCGCTCCGACCCTGGACGATGCGGAGCCGGCTCGTCGTAGTGCGGCGCGTGGTGACCTCGAAAGAACCTCGGAAGCACCTGAGTCAGCCGACTCCGCTCCCAGCGCGGCGAGCTTTCCCAGCACCATCCGCCAGGCCGACTTGCGAGCTGAGGTTCAGCTGATCGACGCCGCGCGGCGGTCGCTCAATTCGGGCAATGCTCAGGGCGCGCTGCTCGAGCTCGGGCGGTATGATGCGTTGGTTGGTCCAAAGCGTCTCGCGCCCGAAGCGCTGGTGCTTCGAGTCCGCGCCTTGAGTCAAATTGGGCGAACTCAAGAGGCGCGCGCGCTGGCTGAGCCGGTCATTGCAAACCAGCCCGACAGCGCCCAGGCGAGGCAACTGCGAAGAGCGCTGGGTCCAGACTAGAACGAGCGACCTATCTCACGCCAACGCGTGGCCGTCGGCACCGAATCGCCCCAGCTCTGGGTGCTGGCGGTATCGATCGTGACTCGCGCTAACGTGATGCTACCTCCGGGTGGCACCGCTGCATGCACTCTTCCGGTCAGGTGCACGTTGGAGCTAGGGGAACCCGGATCCATGTGGCGCAGCGTCATGTTGAGCGTTGCGTGTGTATTGATAATGGTCAGCCGCTTGCCGTCGTAGCCGCCGCCGATCCAGTACCAGTAGCCGCCCGTGCTGAGCAGCGTATCCGTCAGGTTCGCGTTTAGCGGATTGGTGCTGTAGTCCGGCGGGCAAGGCGCCTTCTTGGGGTAGATGGCACCCCACAAATTGTCCGTCCCGTGCTGGCACACCCACCCGAGAGGCTTCTCCTCGACGTAGACGTAGTCGTCAGAGGGGACGCTGTTCCTGACGAATTGACCTTCCTTCCAGCGGCCGACGGTCGGTGGTTCCGCCGACATCAATGCGCCTTCCACCGAATGGCCGGTCCATGTCCCCTCGGCCGTCACCCTCTCAACGGCTAGGGGGAAGTAGACGCCAGGAGTTAGCGTTGCGCCATTTATTACGGTGTTTCCGTGCGCAATCGAACTGCCCGCGTCTTCTATGCGAACCGCAGGGTAGTAGTCGCCCCCTTGTGCATGGCAGTCAAAGACCGTGCAAGCCTGAACACCGAGCAGGTGAAATGCGCGGTTCGCGGTACCGGCGCCGCCCACTCGCAAGCCCGTCAGAGTAACCCCGCGCGAGGAGTCTTGGATACGTACAGCGGGCTGCTCGCCGGCTTCCATGTAGATGCTCTCGAGGCGGGCCCATTCGACGCCCCGAATCACGATCTGTGGAAAGTTCATCGTTCCAGGCGTGGGCGGGGTCTTGTAGCCGGTGAAACCGTTGAGGGAGACCTCACCACCGATCCAGATGATGCCTCCGGATTGCCGTACTTGCTCCACGGTTGATGCAGAACCGTGGATCTCAAGACCAGGTCCACCATTCCACGTCACGATGCAGCCGAGCAGCATCGAGTCGCTTGCCCCCAGCAACTTGATGCCAGCCTCTCCACACGTGGTCACGACGACCTTCTCGAAGTGTAAGCCTGCCGATTCTCCGCTCGTCCAGCCTTGAGGAGGCGGCGGTGACGCATTGCCTGAGAAGATGCCGTTCTTTTTGGCGTTCTTCACGACCACATGGCGGAGGCTCGAGGAGTGCGCAGTGAGAAGTCTGATCCCCTGATCGACGGCGCCGGCGCAGTCGATAGTCAGGCTCTCCACCATCAGGCGCACTGTAGCTTCGAGCAAGCAGATCCCAGGCGTGCGGGCCTTGATCACGCTCAGTGGTGCAGACGAGTGGTTCTCCCCAATCAGTCTGGCGCCTCCGTGCAACACGTAGTTCGCTGCCGTCAGTGCGTCGGCGTCGACCCAGTAGACGCCACGTGGAAAATACGTTCTCCCGTAGGGAGCCGATGCCTTGATGGCTGCGACCACGGCTGCAGTGCTGTCCATCGCGACGCTACCCGATTCTGCCTCGGTATCGGACACTGCCCCGAACCAGCGAACATTGACCGCACCAGAGAAGACGCGACGCCACCTCCCCGGCGAGCTCGCCGCTTTCGAGGTGGGTTTCAAGATCGTGCCGTCGTTGTCTGAACTCACGTCTTGGTCCGCCCAAACGAACAGACCTTCACCGCCGTCAGCGCGGTCCACGCGCCCCTGGACAGCTACTACCTCGTCGCCTCCAGGCGAAGGAACCAATGCGCGAAGGTCGTTGTAGGCGACGACGTTGGCCGTCACCTCCGCGGTCGCGGTTCCTAGTTGGGGCTCGCTTTCGCCGAGCTGATTCGCGCAACCACTGAGGACGAAGTGCCGAGCGCGCCGAGCAGCGCAGCCCCGAGCCAGCGTCGTTCACTGTTGACTGGTGCATCTACGATGCGCTGGTCGGTCCGAAGCGCCTCGCGCCCGAGGCGCTGGTGCTTCGGGTGCGCGCGCTGAGTCAGCTAGGGCGGACGCAGGAGGCGCGGGCTCTGGCTCAGCCCGTCATTGCAAACCAGCCGCAAAGCGCCCAGGCAAAGCAACTGCGCAAAGCGATCGGTCTCGAGTAGCCGCTCACGGTGCGAGCAACCTGAAGCGCCAACCGTCTGCGCCCCGCTGGTACTCGTAGCGGCGATGCAGGCGGTTCTCGCCTTCGCACCAGAACTCGACCAGGTCCGGAGTGAGCCCGTAGCCGCCCCAATGGTCAGGGCGCGCGATCGGCTGATTCCCCAGGGTAGCAAGCCGCTGTTCGCGCTCGGCTTCTAGCTCTGCAAAACTCTGAATGTGTTCGCTCTGGGGTGAGATCAGCGCGCTCAGCTGACTCCCTCGCGGCCGCGACGCAAAGTAGTCGTCGCTCGCCTCCGCCGAGAGCCGCTCGACGCTGCCCTGGATGCGCACTTGCGCCTCGACGCTCGGCCAGTGGAAGACCAACGCCGCGCGGCCGGTTGCTTCCAGTTCGCGTGCCTTGCGGCTCTGGTAGTTGGTAAAGATGCGGAACTGCCCATGCACGCAGCTCTTCACCAGCACCATGCGCACCGCTGGGCCGCTCTCACCGTAGGTCGCGAGGGCGGCGGCGTCAGCGCGGTCACCCCCTGAGCGTGCCAAGGTATACCACGCGGAAAATATCTGTAGCGGGTCTAGCTCCGCCTTGGGTTCCATACGGCGCTCGATCAGCTCGGCGTTGCCTGCGGGTGTTTGGGGGGGAGGAGTCATGCGCGGCTCAATTCCTTGCTGAGACACTCGAGGGCCGCGCGCAACCGCTCCGGCGGATAAAATGCGTAGCCGATGGGAAAGCCGTGCAGGTGCGGCCTTCCGACGAAGGCCTGTGGCATCAGCTCGATACGGATGTGTTGCTCTGCCATGCGCGCTGCGAGCGCCGGCAAGTTCACGCTGTCAGGCACGGAGAGCCAGAGGATCGGTCCTCCGCCGGGGGTGGTCCAGCGCACGCCTTCCGGCATCAGCTCTTCAAGGGCGTCCAGGCACGCGTGATAGCGCTCGTCGAGGGCCTTTTGCACTCGGTTCAGGTGCGTGTCGTAGTAGCCACGATCCAGGAACTCCGCCAGGGCAGCTTCCATCAAGGTCGCGTTGCCTAGGGTTGCCAGGCGCTTCGCGGCGAGCAGCGCAGGCATTGCCACGCGGGAACAGAGGACGTAGCCGAGGCGCAGGCTCGGGAGCAGCTTCTTGGTGAAGGAGTTGACGTACAGCACGTTCTCCCCCCCTAACGCGCGGAGGCTTGGTCGGTAGTCGTTCTCGCTCAGCATGTCGGAGCCCCAGTCGTCTTCTAGCAACGCGAAATCGAGGCGCTGAGCCAGCTCCAGGAGGCGCTCGAGCTCGTGGCTCGAGTAGGAGTGACCCGTGGGGTTCTGAAACGACGTGATCGCATACATCAAGCCCGGCCGGTTATTCGCCAGGTCGCGCTCCCAGGTCGCGAAATCGATGCTCTCGAATGGATCCAGGTCGAGGGGCACGAGGCGCAGATTGTGAGCTTCGAAGAGCAGGCGCGCGTAGCGATAGATTGGATTCTCGAAGGCGATGCAGCGCGGTGCCAGCGCCCGGCTCACCACGTCCAGCGCCTGCTGGGAGCCGGTGGTGACTAGCACTTCGTCCGCAGAGGTACGGATCCCACGCGCGCAGAGCCGCGCGGCGATCAGCTCGCGCAGCGGTGGATAACCCTGAGCGTCGTAGAAGGTCGGGAGCCCCGGCAAGCTCAGTACCGAGCGGATACAGTCCGAGAGCTGCTTGTGGGGCAGGAGCTCGGGGTCGACGAAGACCGCGCTCAGGTAGGTGTCGCCGCTCGCCAGCCGCGCCTGGTGGTCCACAGCGAGGCTGTTCAGGTGGGGCGCTGGTGCGCTCAGATCGCGCTCCGGCGGCGGTAGGTAGTCATCGGGCTGTCTGACGAAGACTCCAGCCCGCGAACGCGCCTCGAGCACGCCGCGCTGACACAGCTCGTCGTAGGCTGCTTGAACGGTGTTCTTGGAGATCCCGAGTTGGTGCTCCAGCGCGCGCACTGGCGGCATGCGTGCGCCCGGCGGCAGACGACCCGCGGATTGCTCCGCCAACACTGCCTGAACGAGGTCCAGCGCGCCTGCGCGCCGACCGCTCGCGGACTGAATCGACAGTCGCAGGTGAGGAGCCCGTGCCATAGGCCACATAGGGTGCGGGAGAAGCCGGCCGCTGACCAGGGACAACGGTCGCTCGACTTCTGAGACAGAGTGCCAGGCATGGATCCCTTCCTGGGAGCTGAGGAAGATCGCAGATGGGAGGTGATCGACGCGCTGCCCTGCGGATCCATATTCGAGTTGTGCTGCTCAACCAGCGTCGATAGAATGCTGACATGGGGCATTCGGAGGGGGACATGGACAATCGGGCGACTACGCTCGCCGAGTCTGCGAAGGATCTACTGCCAGTTCTTCGAGGACAGGCGCGGCGCGCGTTCGTGCTCGAACTGACGGGGACACCCAAGGCGGGCAAGACCACATCAGTGAATACACTGCGGTCGTTCTTCAAGGAGTGCGGCTACCGCGTGCACCTGCTGAACGAACGCGCGGCGGATTGTCCGCTCCCGATGAAGGGGCATTTCTTCTTCAACGCCTGGACGACCGCGACGATGTTGTCGGAGGTACTTGAGACCTACGACACGGAAGTGGACCTGTTGATTTTGGACCGCGGCTTCTTCGACGCGTTGATATGGCTTGAACTACAGAAGAGTCGCGAGCAGGTCACTGAGGAGGAGCGTGAGGTCTTCACCAAGTTTGTGCTTCTGGATCGCTGGCGGTCACTGGTCGATCTCACCGTTGCGGTTAGTGTGGATCCCGTTCTCGCGATGCGTCGCGAGAACAACAACCTGGTTGTGCGCCGTGAAGGCGGCGTGATGAATCCCGACACACTGAAGCAGTTCAATGAGGCACTTGATTCCGCGCGCAAAGAACACAGACACAAGTTTTCGATTCTCGACTTTCAGCCGACCGCTCAAAATATCCGGGAGGATAATATTGCGCTGCTCGAGTTGATCCTGCCCAAAGTGCAAGCGTGGGCTGACCCCGAAGTTGCCGCGCTCTCCACCGAGGACGTCCGAGCTGCCTTCGGATCTGAGACATTTCTCCGTGCCGATCCCGCGCGCCAACTGCTCTCCCACGCAGAGATCACAGAACGTGCCAGATCCGTCCTCGAATCCGACAAGTCCCAGGTTCAGCTAGTGGCTTGTGCGCTTCCGATGCATCGCGGTCGTTACTTCACCTTCAGGCGAAACTCGAAGGATGAGAAGCTAAGGGCCTACGGCGAGTACACTCTGTGGAAAGGGACACACGTCAGCGGAACGGGGCCAATCCTTGATCGGCTCGAGGATTGCTTGCATCAGAGGGTGCGAGATGATCTTCATCTGGCCAACCGCTTGCAGCCGCACCTGGTTGGAATGGCGTGGCACCCGGATGACAACCACGTTGGCGTGCTATACACGGTGGAGGTATCCGACGCGGTGGCCAGTTCGATGAAGCAGAAGGAGTTCAAGCGCTTAGCCAGGCAAGCGACGATACGCGGCGACTTTCGCAACGCCAGCGAGTTGCTCCAGGGTTCTTTTGGGCTTGAGCGCTGGTCCAAGTCGTACCTAGAGAGTTTGCCGTGACGCGAAAGTCGGATCTCGCCTTCGTCTTGCCCAAGCTTCAGGTGGGGGGACGGGAGTATTACCTGCTGCACTGGCATCGGAAGTGGTCCGATTGGAGCCTGATCGGTGGTCACGTTGAGGCTTGGGAAGCTTCGAACTGGCGCGACGCAGCGGTGCGGGAGGCCGACGAAGAACTCACCCCGCTGCGCTCGGGCTTCGACTTCGAGGTGGAGAGGGTTCCGGTTGCCAAGCTGGAATGGGGCCCAGTTCCGTCGCGGTCGAATCACGATGCGCCTACGCTTTACCGTGCAGAATATTACGGGCTACGTTTCCTAGTGGATCCACTCGTTAGTCTGAAGCGCTTGCCCGCTCGTAGCTTCGCGTTGTTCGACGTGGAAGCGTGGTGCGCGGGAGGGCTGTCTGACACGCTCGCCCGTGTGGCGCGACAGTTGAAGCACCCATCCATTCCCCTCAGTTGGTCAGAGACAGTGTCAGCAGAATCCCTTCCGAGAGAGCTGATTCAGAGCGCCGCAGTCGGGGCGTGACAGCTAGTCGCCGAGGATCGGGATCACCCGCAAGGCGCCACCAAACTGCTGAACGTACAGCGTGCGCCCGTCGGGACTGGCGGCAATGCCGTTCGGTTGGTTGAACGTCGCTGAGCTGCCGGGTCCGTCGTCGGTGCCGCGCGCGCCGGTGCCAGCGAAGACCGTCGCCTGACCTCCGGTGATGCGCCAGATGTGTTGGCCGTTGAAGCTGGTCGCGTAGATCCCACCGTAGGCCGGCGTCACATCCGCCACGCGGATCGAGCCCGTCTCCTGCACCTGACCCAGCAACGTCGTTTCCCCGAGGTCATTCAGGTGCCACACCTCGCCGGTGTTCGCGCTCCCGACGATCACCTGACCGTCGCTGTCGTACTCCATCGCCACCGGGCCGTTCAGCGACGCGACCTCGACCGGGGCCTGGCCCTCTCGAACTTCCAGCACCTGGTTGGTGCTCCAAGCGGAGACCCACAGCGCCCCATCGGCACGCACCACCAGGTTGCTGCAGCTCACGTTGGGGATCTCCGTGACCACGCCTGAAGGCGCGACCTTGAAGATGCTGCCGTTCGGATCGGCCCACTCGCAGGCGTAGATGGTCCCATCAGGGGCGAGCGCGTTGCCGAGAGGCTTGCGGAGCTGGTCGCTCAGCACGCTCACGCTACCGTCCAGGTTGATACGCAAGAGCGACTTGCCATTGGCTGTCAGCCCGCTTCCGTTCGGATCCGATGCGATCAGGTAGCCATCCGGGTGCCACGTCAGGTCGTCGCCGGCGCCGGAGTCTTTGAGCCAGGTGGTGACTTGCCCAGCGTGGACCCCGCTCGGCTCGGCGTCGACTCGAGCATCGCTCGCCGCATCCTGCGCGGCGTCGGCTCGAGCATCGCTCGTCGCATCGAACTGAGCGTCGCCCGCGGCATCCAGAGCGGCATCGCTGCCAGCGTCCTGGCTGGACGCCTCGGAGGTGGGTGACTCGCTACAACCAAAGAGCAACAGGCAGACGAAGACCGTACGCATCGGGACGTGCGCGAAGCGTATCCCTCACCCCCAAACCAACAAGCGAAAACGTTTGCTGGAATGGAGTGTGCGTTTCCTTACGGTGCATGGCTCGCAGGATTTCGTCGTGCGTTCTCTAACGGTCTAGGCGATGGCGCCCAGCAGCGGGCCACCCCGTGAGCCTGATTCACCGGGCCCAGCCTTGTTCGGCTCTGCGGCAGCTCCGCCATCGGCGCTTTCGTGCGGCAACGAATCCGCGGCTGCTTCGGCGTCCTCATCGAGCCAGGTATCAAACTCGGGGTCTTCGAGGGTGCGCGCCGATAGCTCAGCGACCGCCGTGCGCGCCGCGCGCTCGCACGCCTCAATCGCCTGGGAGCGGTCTGCGCGGACGCGATCGGCCCAGAGCTGGACGTCGTGGTCGACGTCGAGCAGGCGCGTCCGCAGCACGCACTCGCCACTGACCGAAGTGGCTCCCGCTTCGACCACGAAGTCCACCTGCAGCGCCCGGCCAAGGCGCTCGGCGTCCCACGTTGGGTGCTCCCGCTGCAACGAGATCACGCTTCCGAGGGAGCGCACGCGAAGGCCTGAGGTGGTGGAGAGTTGATCGACCACCTCCTCGCAGAGCTCCTCGAGCAGCTCGCAGGTTTCCGCTGGCTCGAGGGGAATGTGCGGCACGACCGCGACGCTTGGCCTGCGCGTTTTCGACGCCTGGGCTCCGGAGCTCGCGGGTGCAGACGACGGCTTCGAGCTCGGCGGCCCAGGCGGAGCGAGCGCCGCCGAGTGCGGCTCCAGGGCGGCGTTGATTTCGCTCAGACCGTGGGACGTCAAGGTTGGGCCTTCGTCGCCAGCGATCGGTGGGAGCCAGATCAAGGGACGACTCGGATGCGAATCCGTCGTGCGCAGCCAGGCTTTCAGCTCCAGCGCGACGTTGGCTGCGGAGCTCGGCCGCTGCTCCGGCGCACGCGTGAGGCAGTGCAGGGTGATCTCGGCGAGAGCTGGCGGAAGATCCTTGCGGAAATCACGGGGGTCGGGTGCGTCCTCGCGCAGCCGCGCCAGGGCCGTGGCGCTTGGTGTCTCCCCTCGCCACGGGAGGACGCCGGTGAAGAGCTCGAACAGCACGATGCCGAGGGAGCAAAGATCCGCGCGTTGGTCCACCGCCAGCCCGCTGAGCTGCTCGGGTGCCATGTAGGCCGGCGTGCCAACCACTTGCCCCGGCGGCGCGTCGGGAGCCTCGAGCAGGCTGTGCTCCAGCTTGCTCGACTG